>NZ_CACSJO010000005.1 GCF_902706195.1 Novosphingobium sp. 18050
CCCCCGCTATGCGAGCCCGAGCCCCTCGACTATCACTTCGTGCGCGCCTCCATCAATCTGGTGCGCACGACGATGAAGGACCGCCGAGTGTTCCTGGCGATCTGTGCGATCAGCTTTTTCTGGGCGATCGGCACCGTGCTGTTCATCCAGTTCCCGCCACTCGCCAAGAACATGCTGCGCGCCAGCAAGGAAGTTGCGAGCCTGTTCCTGGTGATCTTCTCGGTCGGCGTGGCTATCGGTTCGGTCGCCATCAACGCGCTGCTCAAAGGCACCGTTTCGGCCCGCTGGTCGCCGATTTCGGTGATCGGCATGGGCGTGTTCCTGGTCGCCTTCCAGCAGGTCTGCCGCATCTGGCCGCCCCACACCGGGCCGGACGTGATGATGGACGTCTCCACTTTCGTGATCCAGCCGCTGGCCGCGCCACTGATGCTCACGCTGCTGGGTATCGCGATTTGCGGCGGCATGTTCGTCGTGCCGCTCTACGCCTTCCTCACCACGTTTGTCGAAAAGTCGCAGACGGCCCGGACGATCGCGGCGAACAACATCGTCAACTCGGGCGCCATGGTAGTCGGCTCGCTGGCGACCGGCGTGATGACGCTGATGGGTGTCGCAGTGGCGCAGCAATTGCTTATCGTAGCTTTGGGTTGCGGCGCGTCGGCCTGGCTGGGCCATCTGCTGTTCCGCGCCGAAAAGGCCGCCTGCGCCGCCTGAGGCTCGGCGGAGTTCGCAAGGCCCCACCACACCGCCGTTGCATCGCCCGGAACCGCTTAAACCGCCCTGTGCTGCTTCGCTACGCTCGTAATACCGAGAGTATGTGCCGGAACCCCGAAGGTTCAGGCAATGAACAGGGTGATCGCGACGAAGCTGGCGCAATAGGCGGCCATAAAGCCCTTCCAGTCGCCACCGTTCAACCGCCAGCGGCGGGCGGCTTCCAGATTCTCCCCTGCCTCCACGTCCGCCGGAAGCGGATCGCTGAAGACGTGAGGCGGCAGCGAGCGACGGAACCAGTGTCCGGCCGACTCCTGCGTGAGGACGAGTGCGCGACGTGAGATGCTCCGCATGAGCACGTCTTAACGATTTATTTACTATTTCGTAAAGCGGGCCAAATGCCGCTTCCCGAAACGGGACGCGCCCGTTAAATCTCTTTAATCAACCGCAGGAAAATCAACGAAAAAGGGCCGCCCGAAGGCAGCCCTTATCCGATTCGATGATAGTGCGTCGGGTCAGATGCGGTCGCCGAGGGCGCCCTTCACCTTGCCAGCCGCCTGCTGCAGTTCACCCTTTTTTTCCTGCGCGACGCCTTCGGCCTTCTGGGCCGGATCGTTGCGCGCGTCTCCGAGAGCCTGCTTGGTGTTGCCGGCAACTTCGTTGGCGAGACCCTTCACGGTGTCTTTGAGCTTACCCATGCTGTTATCTCCTTGATTTTTCGGTGAAAACAATTCGCCGTCTTACAAGGAATAAACGCGGGCAGCCGCCGAAAGGTTGCGAGGGGTGCTATCGGTTCGTCGCGAACGAAAGAGATTCACCGCACAGGCGGCCCGCTTCGTCTCAGCCCCCTGCCAGCGACAGGACATATTCCCACTCTTCAGGCGTAACTGGCGCCACCGACAGGCGCGAGAACTTCACCAGTTCCATTTCCGTCAATTTCGGGTCGGCCTTGACCTGCTTCAGGGTGACGGTGCGCTTCAGCTTGCGCACAGGCTTCACCTTCACCGCCGCCCACTTGCCTTCCGGGTCGCTCGGGTCGGCGATCCCGGACTTGCTGACCTGCGCGATCCCGACGATTTCCTTGCCGATGTTCGAGTGATAGAAGAACACCTCGTCCCCGACCTGCATGGCGCGCAGGTTGTTGGCGGCGCGGTGGTTGCGCACTCCGTCCCAGGTTCCTTCGCCCTCGGCGACGAGGTCGTTCCAGCTGTACGCGTCCGGTTCAGACTTCATCAGCCAGTAACTCTTGCCCATCGCTCGCCTTTCCATTTCATCTCCAGCCCACATGCCTCTAAGGCGGGCGACATATCGACTCATACGGATTGCACTACCATGGACCTAGCCGAAATTCCCGTTCTCAGCCTCGACGCAGATCGGGCCGACCTGCCCGCCCGCATCGGTGAGAGCTTCCGCACCTTCGGTTTCGCGATGATCCGCGACCACGGCATCGACCCGGCCCTGATCGAGCGCGCTTGGCAGCTGACCGGCGAATTCTTTGCCCTGCCGGTGGAAACGAAGCAGAAGTATTTCAATCCCGGTCAGGGCGGCGCCCGTGGCTACACCCCGTTCCGCACCGAAGTGGCCAAGGGCGCCAGCGAGAAGGACCTCAAGGAATTCTGGCATGTCGGCCGCGACGTGCCTGCCTCCTCGCCCCTCGCCGCCTCGATGCCGCCGAACGTCTGGCCCACAGAGATCGCCGGATTCCGCGAGACTTTCACTGAGCTTTACGCCCAGTTCGACGAGGCCGGCGCCAAGGTGCTCTCGGCCATTGCCATCGACCTCGGTCTCGATCCACGCTGGTTCGATCCCGCGATCGACGACGGCAACTCGGTCATGCGCCTGCTCCACTACCCCCCCGTGAGCGAGGGTTCCGGCGGCGCCATCCGTGCCGGCGCGCATGAGGATATCAACCTCATCACCCTGCTGCTCGGCGCGCAGGAAGCGGGCCTTGAACTGCTCGGCAAGGATGGTCGCTGGCTTTCCGTCGCCCCGCCCGAAGGCGCGATCGTGGTCAATATCGGCGACATGCTGCAGCGCCTGACCAACCACGTCCTGCCTTCCACCACGCACCGCGTGCGCAACCCCGAAGGCAGCCGGGCTGGCCACAGCCGGTACTCGATGCCGTTCTTCCTGCACTTGCGCAGCGACTTTCCCTTCGTCACCTTGCCCGAGTGCGTCAGCGAATCGAACCCGGACCGCTACCCGGAAACGATCACCGCCGATGATTACCTGCAGGAGCGCCTGCGCGAAATCGGCCTGAAGATGTAACCAAAATGCCGCCGTCCCGGACCTGATCCGAGACGGCGGCGGCCTTCTTAATAAATATTTCAGAGCGTTTACTTAGGGCGTGGGAAATAGGGGCGACACCCTAGGGGGCCACGTCGGTGCGCGCAGTGAAATTCAAGATTGCCGGCTATGACAGCGAGGACGACACTGCGGGACAGCAGGTGGATATCGTCGCGCTGGGCATCGTTACGGCCGCGATCATCCTCTTCGTGGCGACGGGCAGCGAAATCGGCCCGGCTGTCGTGCGCTCGCTCAGGGGGCAAGGTCCGGGGCCGGACAGCTTCATGCTCGACGCCTTCCTCCTCAACATCGCCATCATCATTTTCGGCTGGAGCCGTTATCGCCAGTTGTGCGAGGAAATCGTGCTGCGCAAGGCGGCCGAAAACGCCGCGCGCCGCCTGGCCGAAACCGATCCGCTGACCGGCTTCCTCAACCGCCGCAGCTTCAATACCGGCATCGATGCGCTGATCGCCCGATGCACCGACCAACGCCCGAACCATGGCGCGGACCGGAACCGGGTCGCAGCGCTGATGATGATCGACCTCGACAACTTCAAACAGGTCAACGACCACAACGGCCACTCCGTCGGTGACCTGCTGCTGTGCGAATGCGCCCGCCGCATCAGCACGGCGCTGCCCCGCGGCGCCATCGTGGGCCGCATCGGCGGCGACGAATTCGCTGTCGCCCTGCCCTTCGACCGGCAGCACCCCGAATTCGTCACTCATATCGCCAAGGTGCTGGTCGCCGCGATCGGCGAAAGCGTGCAGATCAACGCCGTCAACATCACCGTCAGCGCCTCGATCGGCCTGTCACGCTCCGACCTCGGCGGCGATTCGCCCGGCGGACGGGTCAGTTCGCTGTTCGAGATGGCCGATATCGCCATGTACCACTCCAAACGGCAGGGCCGGAACGGCTTCTCGTGGTTCGAACCCCACATGGCCGACGAAATGCGCTTTCGCTCCGAGCTGGAAAGCGGCATCCGCCAAGGCATCCCGCGCGGTGAATTCGTGCCCTTTTACGAACAGCAGGTCGACCTGCAAACCGGCGAGCTGATCGGTTTCGAAATGCTGGCGCGCTGGGATTCGCCGCAGTTCGGCATCGTCGCGCCCGACATCTTCATCCCCGTCGCCGAGGATATCGGCGCCATCGCCGAACTTTCGCAAAGCGTGATCGCGCAGGCCCTCGAAGATGCCCGGGCGTGGGACCCGCGCCTGACGCTGGCAGTCAACATCTCGCCGATCCAGTTGCGCGATCCGTGGTTCGCGCAGAAGCTGCTGCGGATGCTGGTGGAAGCGAACTTCCCGCCCCAGCGACTTGAGGTGGAAATCACCGAAAGCTGCCTGCACCAGAACCTGGCCCAGGTGCGTTCGCTGATAACCAGCCTGAAAAACCAGGGCATTCGCGTCAGCCTCGACGATTTCGGCACCGGCTACAGCTCGATCGGCCAGCTGCGCGAACTGCCGTTCGACCGCATCAAGATCGACCGCAGCTTCGTCTCCAGCCTCGTCGACGACGAGGACAGCGCCGCCATCGTGCGCGCCGTCACCACGCTGGGTCAGGGGCTGCACCTGCCTATCACTGCCGAGGGTATCGAGACACAGGACGTCCTCGACCACCTGCGCCAATACGGCGAAATCACCGGCCAGGGCTACCTCTACGGCCGCCCCCGCCCGGCCGGCGAGCTGGGCGAATGGCTGGACGCCGGGCACCACCCCGAAACCGAAGCGCCGGTGGAGCCGCAGAATCCGTTACTGCCCAAGACCCGGCTCGGCTGACCCGTCCGGCATCGGGGCATTCGCCGGCACGCGCAG
Organism: Novosphingobium sp. 18050; assembly: GCF_902706195.1. Taxonomy (GTDB): domain Bacteria; phylum Pseudomonadota; class Alphaproteobacteria; order Sphingomonadales; family Sphingomonadaceae; genus Novosphingobium. Next base: position 4,806 of record NZ_CACSJO010000005.1, read on the forward strand.
GCCCGCGATGATGACAACACTGGACCTTGGCCCCCGAGGCTCCTAGATCGCGCGCCATGCGGATCGAATTCACCAAGATGCATGGACTCGGCAACGATTTCGTCGTGCTCGATGCGCGCCTTCGCCCCCTGCCCACGATGAACGCGGCTTTTGCCGCCGCTCTGGCAGACCGGCACACCGGGATCGGCTGCGATCAGCTCATCCTGCTCGAACCTTCCGACCTGGCGGACTTCCGCATGCGCATCTTCAACGGCGACGGCAGCGAGGTGGAAGCCTGCGGCAATGCCACGCGCGCGGTCGGCCTGCTACACGGGCGCGCCGCGCGGATCGAGACGCTGGGCGGCATGATCGCCTCCAGCCCGGTCGAAACCGGCATCAGCGTGGAAATGGGCAAGCCCCGCTTCGACTGGAACGCGATCCCGCTGGGCTATGCGATGGATACCCATGCGATGCCGGTGGCGTTGGAGGAACTGGTCAATCCCATCGCCGTCAACGTCGGCAATCCGCACGTCATCTTCTTCGTGCCCGATCCCTACGCCATCGACATGGCCCGCCTTGGCCCCATGATCGAGAACGACCAGATCTTCCCCGAGCGCATCAACGTCAACGTCGCTGCCATTACCGCACGCGATGCGATGATCCTGCGCGTGTGGGAGCGGGGCGCCGGCCTCACCCGCGCCTGCGGTACGGGTGCCTGCGCCAGCGCCATCGGCGCGATGAAGCGCGGTCTGGTCGATCGCCGCGTCACCGTCACCCTGCCCGGCGGCCCGCTGGTGATCGAGTGGCGCGAAGATGACGTGATCGTCATGACCGGCCCTGCCACCGAGGCGTTCCGCGGCAGCTTCGATCCGGCGGACTTCGGGATCATCGCTTGAGCGTGGAGGTCCACACGCTGGGCTGCCGGCTCAACATCGCCGAGAGCGAAACCCTGCGCGGCCTGCTGGACGGCGATGAAAACCTCGTCGTCATCAATTCCTGCGCGGTCACCGCCGAAGCCGTGCGCCAGACCCGCCAGGCGATCCGCCGAGCCCGGCGCGCCCGGCCTGACGCGCGCCTGCTGGTCACCGGCTGCGCCGCCGAAGTCGAGCGCGAAATGCTGAGCGCCATGCCCGAAGTGGATGGCCTCATCGCCAACGCCGCCAAGCTCGATCCGCGCGCCTGGAACGTGCCGCCTGCCCCCCGCCCGGCCGTAAAGCGCGGCTACACGCGCGGCTTCGTGCAGGTGCAGAACGGCTGCGACCACGCCTGCACCTTCTGCGTCATCCCGCAGGGACGCGGCCCCAGCCGCTCGCGCTCCGTCGCCGAAGTGCTGGAGGACATCGCCGTGCACCTCGCCGCCGGGGTCCAGGAGATCGTGCTGACCGGCGTCGACCTCACATCCTGGGGCAGCGACCTTCCCGGCGAGCCGCGCCTTGGCGCCCTGTGCGAGGCGATCCTCACCCGGTTCGGAGAGCTGCCGCGCCTGCGCCTCTCCTCGATCGACGGGGCGGAAGTGGACGAGGCCCTGTTCGAGCTGCTGGCCGGAGAGGCGCGGGTGATGCCGCACGTCCATCTCTCGCTCCAGCACGGCCACGACCTTATCCTCAAGCGCATGAAGCGCCGCCACAGCCGCGCCGATGCGGTCGGCCTTGTGGAACGCCTGCGCGCGCGCCGCCCCGACTTGGCGATCGGCGCCGACCTCATCGCCGGTTTCCCGACCGAGGACGAGGCCGCGCATGCAGCGAACCTCTCCATCATCGCCGAGCTTGGCATCGCCCACGGCCACGTTTTCCCTTACTCGCAGCGTCCCGGCACCCCTGCCGCGCGGATGCCGCAAGTGGAGCACGCCGTGATCCGCGCCCGCGCCGCGCAGCTTCGTGAAGCACTCGCGCGCGAACGGGCCACGTGGCTTGCCGCCCATCTGGGCAAACCGCTAAGGGTGCTCGCCGAAAAGGGCGGAACCGGCCATGCGCCGGATTTCGCCCCCGTCCGCGTCCCCGCAGACACGCAGCCCGGAACCCTGGTGAGCGTTGTACCCGCAAGGGTAGTCGAAGGAATACTGGAAGCATGAGTATCGACGGCCCCCAGAACGATACGGGGACTCCTGAAACCGGCGGCGACTGGTCCGAGCGCCTCTTCGGAGGTTTTCGCAAGACCTCGGAGCGCCTGACCGGCAACCTCTCCGGCATCGTCGGCGGCGGGCGCCTGACCGAGGCGCAGCTCGACGATCTCGAAGATGCGCTGATCATGTCGGACCTCGGCCCGCGCGCCGCGGCCCGCATCCGCGGCCGCCTGGCCGAGGAACGTTTCGAGCGCGCCGCAGACGAACGCGCGATCATGGAAGTGGTCGCCCGCGAGATCGCCGAGATCCTGCGCCCCGTCGCCAAGCCGCTCGACATCATCGCCTTCCCGCGCCCGCAGGTGATCCTAGTGATCGGCGTCAACGGATCGGGCAAGACCACCACCATCGCCAAGCTGGCGCACCTGTTCCAGGAACAGGACTATTCGGTGATGCTGGCCGCCGGAGACACCTTCCGCGCCGCCGCCATCGGCCAGCTGCGCGTATGGGCGGACCGCCTTTCCATCCCCATCATCACCGGCCCCGAGGGCGGCGACCCCGCCTCCATCGTCTTCGACGGTCTGAAGGCGGCGACCGAACAGGGCATCGACGCTCTGATCGTCGACACCGCCGGACGCCTCCAGAACAAGCGCGAGCTGATGGACGAGCTGGCCAAGATCCGCCGCGTCCTGGGCCGCCTGAACCCCGCCGCCCCGCATGACGTGGTGCTGGTACTGGATGCCACCAACGGCCAGAACGCGCTCTCGCAGATCGAGACGTTCAAGGAAGTGGCGGGCGTCTCGGGCCTCATCATGACCAAGCTGGACGGCACCGCGCGCGGCGGCGTCCTCGTCGCGGCCGCCGAGCAGTACGGCCTTCCCATCCATGCCATCGGCGTGGGCGAGAAGATCGACGACCTGCGCCCCTTCAACCCGGACCTGCTTGCGCGGGTGATCGCGGGAATTGCCTGATGACTGAAACCACCGAAGTTCCCGGCAAGCCCAAACCTAAGAGTTCCTGGGTCAACCTCGTCGTCGATTTCGGGCCGCTGCTCGTCTTCTTCCTCGCCTACCGCCACTTCGCGCCGACCGATGACAACAACATGGTCGGCACCGTCGGCGCCGTCATCAAGGGCACCGTGGCGTTCATGGTCGCGACCGTGGTGGCGCTTGCGGTATCGAAATGGCGGCTTGGCCATATCTCGCCCATGCTGTGGCTGACGACGGTGCTGATCCTCGGCTTCGGCGCGCTGACCGTGATCTTCCGCAATCCGTTCTACGTCCAGATCAAGCCCACGGCCGTCTACCTGCTGTTCTCGGTGGTGCTGTTCATCGGCCTGTTCAAGGGCAAGCCGATGCTGAAATACCTCCTCCAGTCCGCGTTCGAGGGGCTGAACGACGAAGGCTGGATGAAGCTGTCGCGCAACTGGGCGTGGTTCTTCCTGGTGCTCGCGGTGCTGAACACGGCGCTGGTCTATACCGTCAGCTTCGACACCTGGATGCAGGCCAAGCTCTGGGGCTTCACGGTGCTGTCATTCCTCTTCACCTTCTCGCAGCTGCCCATGGTGCTCAAGCACGGCATGGGCGAGGAGGCGAAAGCGGAATTCGTGGAAACACCGCCGACCGACTGAGGGCGATGGCCCTCCCCGTCAGGGAGGATGCAGAAACAAGAAGGGCGCGGGAAGCATTGCCTCCCGCGCCCTTTTTCGTTCCGGCGAAACCGCTGTTACGCGGCCTGCTTCTGCCGTTCGGTCGCTTCGAGATTGAGCAGGTTCGCCATCTCGAAAGCCAGCTCGATCGACTGCGCACCGTTGAGGCGCGGGTCGCAGTGGGTGTGGTAGCGATCGGCCAGAGCGGCATCGGTAACGGCGATGGCGCCGCCGGTGCACTCGGTCACATCCTGGCCGGTCATCTCGATATGGATGCCGCCCGCATGCGTACCCTCGGCGCGGTGTACGGCGAAGAAGCCGCGCACTTCGGACAGGATCCGCTCGAACGGACGCGTCTTGAAGCCGCTGTCGGCCTTGATGACGTTGCCGTGCATCGGATCGCACGACCACACCACCGGATGGCCTTCGCGCTTCACGGCGCGCACCAGCTTGGGCAGGCCTGCTTCGACCTTGTCGTGGCCGTAGCGGCTGATCAGCGTCATGCGGCCCGGCTCACGGCCGGGGTTCAGCGTGTCGAGCATGCGCAGCAGGGCGTCCGGCTCCAGCGTGGGGCCGCACTTCATGCCGATCGGATTGCCAACGCCGCGCAGGTACTCGACGTGGGCCGAACCTTCGAAGCGGGTGCGGTCACCGATCCACAGCATATGGGCAGAGCAGTCATACCAGTCACCCGTCAGCGAATCGCGGCGGGTCAGCGCCTGCTCGTAAGGGAGCAGCAGCGCTTCGTGACTGGTGTAGAAGTCGGTGCCCTGAAGCTGCGGCACGGTCATCGGATCGACGCCGCAGGCCGCCATGAAATCAAGCGCTTCGCTGATCCGGTCCGCCATTTGCGAGAACTGCTCACCCCAGGGGCTGCGGCCGATGTGTTCCATCGTCCACTGGTGAACCTGGCGCAGGTTCGCATAACCGCCATGCGCGAAAGCGCGCAGCAGGTTGAGCGTGGCCGACGACTGGCCATAGGCCTTGAGCATACGCTCGGGATCGTTGCGGCGCGCCTCGGCGTTGCCTTCGATGCCGTTGATGATGTCGCCGAAGTAACTGGGCATTTCCACGCCGCCGATAGTCTCGGTCGGCGCGGAGCGCGGCTTGGCGAACTGGCCCGCCATGCGGCCCAGCTTCACCACCGGCTGCTTGCTGGCGAAGGTCAGGACGACAGCCATCTGCAGCAGCACGCGGAAGGAATCGCGGATGTTGTCGGCGCTGAATTCAGCAAAGCTCTCGGCGCAGTCACCGCCCTGAAGCAGGAAACCGCGGCCTGCAGCCACTTCGGCAAGCTCCGCCTTGAGGGCGCGCGCTTCGCCGGCAAAGACGAGCGGCGGGAACTTCGCAAGCGTGGCCTCAACCTCGCCCAGCTTCGCCTCGTCGCCATAAACCGGGAGGTGGCGCGCTTCATGCGCCTTCCAGCTCTCCGGTGTCCAATTGCTTGCCACGTTCTTAACTCCCGATGCCCGCAGCACCATGCGCGAGCCGCTTCTGCGCCGCATTTTGTCTCTCGTGCAGCGCAAGCAAGGGGGGCGCCATAACGCCCTGCGGCAATATTTGCAAAGATGCTTTGCCCGATCAGCGTGATCGGTTGCGCCGAACTTGAATGTGGGGAACGAGAAGCAGGTTAAGGCAAGGCCTCACGCGAAGGCGCTTCGAATGAGACCTTGCCTTTCTTACTTCGCCGCGACGTTCGGCTCCTTGCCCTCGGGCATGACTTCGAGACGCCACGAGTTGTTCTTCCCCAGGTAACGCGCGGCCAGGGCCTGCATCGCCTGCGGCGTGGTGATCGTGTAGTCGCTCAGCACCGAACGCACGGTGCCGATGCGCGCGGGGTCGCTGGTCGCGCCTTCAAGCTGGCTCATGAAGAACGAGGTGCTCGACGCCGCACGCGTCACCTGCTGGCGCAGCGGTTCGACCACGAGCGCCAGTTCGTCGGCGGTGGGGGGATTGTTGATGAGGTTCTGCGCAATCTCGTCAGCCGTCTGGAAGAAGATCGGCAACGACTTGGGGTCGAGCTGCGCCATCGCCGTGATCGAACCACCGGCGGCAAGGTCAACCGGCCAGCTGGAATAGACGTAAGGCGCATAGGATACGCCCAGCTTCTCGCGCACCGCATCCATAAGACGGTTGGTGAACAGCTGCGTGAGGATTTCAAGCTGGCGCGATTCGCGAATGCCCATGACACCGCCGCCAGTCGGCCACGAGATAACCGCCGCCGCCTGATCCGGGTCGCCGTGGTGAACCAGGGTGACAGGCTTGTCGGACGGCTTGGGCACGTCGATCTTCGCCGGCGTGCCGGCGCCTGCGTAAGGCTGGCGGGTCTTGAGCGCGCCGAAAGTCTTCTCCAGCGCGGCGATAGCGGCGGCCTTGTCGAAGTCGCCGAAGATCTGGACTTCGACCGGGCCTTCCTTGAGCTGCTTGCTCCACACGCGCTTGAAACCCTCGGCCGTGGTGGCTTCGATCTCGTCGGGCGTGGGGGTCGCGAAGCGGGGGTCTTCCCCGCGCTGGTAGAACTGCAGGTCGCGGTTCAGCACGCCCTGCGGCGAGGTCGCGAACGTGGCGTACTGAATCTTCGCCGCCGCCTTGGCGCGCGTGAAGGGGTTCACGTCCCACTGCGGCATGTCGAGCTTGGCCGCAAAGAGATAAAGCTGGTCGGCAAGGTCCTGCGGGCGCGTTTCAGCCGAAAGTTCGAAGGAGGCATCCTTCACTTCGAAATCGAAGCCCATCTTGCGGCCGGTGGAGATCCGGTCAAGATCGTCCTGCCCCAGCGTGGCAAGGCCGGAGCCGATAAGCGCGTAATTGCCCAGCGTAATGTAAGCCGCATCCTTCGGGTCGACCGAGCGATAGCCGCCGCCGAAGCGGGTCTTGACCATGACCCGGCCCGGCTCCTCTGCGACCGGCCAGAGCAGCGCCTTCACGCCGTTGGCAAAGGTCAGCTGCTCGATTTCAAGCAAGCCGGTCGGCGCATCGGCAATCGGCTTCTGCGGGGCGCCGATGGCGGGCAGCTTCTCGAACGAAACCGGCGCAAGCGCAGCGCGCACGCTGGCGTCGGCCTTGACCGGCTCGGCCAGCGCCATCTGTAGCTGCTTGTCGGTCGCCTTGCCGGCCTCCTGTACGGTAAACAGTCCGCGTGTCACCGTTCCGGTGAACAGCTGGCGGGTGTGCTTGAGCACTGCATCCGGAGTGAACAGCGGCTGCGATTCGCGGAAGATGCGCAGCACGTCGGCAGGTGCGGCCACCGTCTCGCGGATATCCAGCGCATTGACGAGATCGTCCGCCAGCTTCGATCCCGGCAGGATGCGCTGCTGCTCGACCGGCACCTGGAAGGCGACGTCGAGTTCAGCCGCTTCGCGGTCGATCTCCGCCTGGGTGGGGACGCGGGTCAGGGCATCGGCGATCACCGAACGCACGTCGCGCAGCGCCGCCTGCCAGTCGTCGCCCAGCGGGGTGACGGAAACGAACGTCGCATCGGCAGAACGCGAAACATCGTCCTGGTTGACCGAAGCCGACAGGAAGCTGCCGCCCGCGCGTGCCTTGGATTCAAGGCGGCGGTTGATGATCGCCTGCGCAATCGCGTCGGTCATCAGGCCCTGGTTGTAGACAATATTGTCGGTGACCTGACGCCACGGACGCAAGGTGGCGTACATCAGCGATGGCGGCAGGTCCGGCTCGACCAGCACGCGGGTCTCGCCCACAGGATTCTTCGGATCGGCCCCCTTGGGCAGGACAGGATCGCCGAAGCTGGGCGCGGGCGTCCGCTTGCCCTTGGCGGACCAGTCGGTGAACCACTTCTTGACGTAGGATTCCAGCATCGCCGGATCGACGTCGCCCGCCACGATCACAGCAACGTTGTCCGGGCGATACCAGCGCGAATAGAACGCGCGCACGCTGGCCGGAGTGGCGGCGGTAAGCGATTCGACCGTGCCGATGGGCTCCCGGTTGGCGAGCGGCTGCCCCGCATAAAGCACCTTCTGCATCGCATCCTGCACGCGCTTGGAAGCGCCGCCCCGCTCGCGCATCTCGGCCAGCACGATCGGCAGATCCGACTTGAGGTTCGAGGCCGAGAGCGTGGGTGCGGTGACCATGCCGCTCATCAGCTTGAACGTATCGTCGAGCGAGGTCGGCGTGGCGTTGGGCAAGTCGAGCTTGAACACCGTCTGCGTGGTGGAGGTCACTGCATTGGTATCGCTGCCGAAAGTCGCACCCAGCCGCTGGAAAGCGGCGATCGCCGCCCCTTCGGGCAGGTACTTCGACTGACGGAACAGCATGTGTTCGAGCAGGTGCGCATAACCGCGCTCGGCATCGGTTTCGTAAAGCGAGCCTGCGTCTACGCGGATGCGGATCGAGACCTGTCCCGGCGGCACGCCGTTCTTGCGCACCGCATACTTGAGGCCGTTGCCCAGTTCGCCGAAGTGCCACTCGGGATCGCGCGGAATGTCGCTGCCGCGATAGAGCCAGGGGTCGGCCTGACCCACGCTCGGCGCCACCATGGTTCCCGTCGCAGGCGTCGCCGCAACGGCGGCTTCCTTGGCAAGCAATGGCGGAATCGGCGCCTGGGTAAGGAGAAGCAGGCAGACGAGCGAACGTGCGGCGCGCGGAGAGGATTTCATCGCAAAAGGTATAGGGTGCGGTTTCCTTAAGGGCCAGTGAATAGCGCAGCACAGTGCTCGCCACCGGAGCCACCTAACACCCACTATTCGACACAAAACCGTGCCTTCGGCGCATAATGCAACATCCTGCGACAAGTCTTGCACTTGACCCTTGGGCGACTTCACCTAAATCGCAAAGGTCATGTTTATTGAAACCGAAACCACGCCCAATCCCGCAACGCTCAAGTTCCTGCCCGGCCGGCAGGTAATGCCTGCAGGGACCCGCGAGTTCACATCGCCCGAGGACGCGGCAGCATCGCCGCTGGCCGAAGCATTGTTCGACCTCGGTGACGTGACGGGCGTGTTCTTCGGCACCGGGTTCATCTCGGTTACTGCCGCGCCCGGCGTCGAGTGGCCCTCGCTGCGCCCACAGGTGGTTTCGATCCTGCTCGACCATTTCGTATCGGAAGCCCCGCTGTTTGCAGGCGGGAGCGCGGCCGGTTTCTCCGTTCCGGCCGAAGATGACGATTTCGGCGACGATCCGGCCGATGCCGACATCGTCGAGCAGATCAAGGAACTGATCGAGAGCCGGGTGCGCCCGGCCGTTGCCAACGACGGCGGGGACATCGTCTATCGCGGCTTCCGCGAAGGCGTCGTCTACCTGTCGATGCAGGGCGCCTGCTCGGGCTGCCCCTCGTCCAGCGCCACACTGAAGCAGGGCATCGAAAGCCTGCTCAAACATTACGTCCCCGAAGTCAGCGAAGTACGCGCGGCCTGAGCGGGCGTTGGGCATGCTGCGTGACAAACCACGCGTATCGGCCGGCGCCAAGGACACACCTCCGCCTTCCGTAACGACACTGGTGATCGACAGCGCCACCGACGCGTGTTCGGTTGCGCTGTTCGCGGGTGATACGCTCATCGCGGGCGACTTTCGCGTGTTGGGCCGTGGTCATGCCGAAGCGCTAGTGCCGATGATCGCGGCGTTACCCGGTCGCGGACGAGCCAGCCGCATCGCCGTCGCAGTCGGCCCCGGCAGCTTTACAGGCGTGCGCGTGGGTCTTGCGGCCGCGCGCGCGCTGGCGCTCGCATGGGGCTCGGATCTTGTCGGCTACCCCACGCTCGCACTCGTGGCGGCGATGGCCCGCAGTGCCGAAGGCGGCCAGGCCGTAGGCGTCGCGATGACCGGCGGACACGGCGAATGGTTCATCGAAGGCTTCGGAAGCGACGGGACCAGTTCCCGCCCTCTCGCCTCGCTCGTACCTCACGCGGCCGCGATCGAAACCGTGGAGCACATCGTTGCCGGAAACCAGGCCGAGGCGCTGGTCGCGGCGCGCGGAACAGGCCGCGCCCTCCCCCTCTGGCCTGACGCCCGCGCCTTCGCACTCCTGGCGCCGGACGTGCTGCAAGCCGACACCCAACCGCTCTACGGCCGCGCACCTGACGCGAAACTGCCGGCAGGCACAGTATGACCGACGACGTCGACAAGATCCTGGCGGTAATGGAGGTGGCTTTCGACCCCATTTACGGGGAAGCATGGAACCGGCGCCAAGTCGAAGACGCACTCAAATTCGGTAACTGTCACTATTGCCTCGTCGACGCTAAAGGCGCTGAACCAGTTGATGCCGAATCGACAGCGGGATTTTTCCTGTCTCGCACGGGATATGAAGAAGAAGAACTTCTCCTGATTGCAGTTGATCCGCATTATCGCGGAAAAGGACTTGGCAGGGCCTTGCTCGAAACCCTGCGAATCGGCGCGCGCAGTCGCGGGGCCAAACGCCTGCTTCTTGAAATGAGACGCGGTAATCCAGCTGAATCACTTTACAGAAATGTCGGATTTCATTCCATCGGCGAAAGACGTGAGTACTATCGCACCCCTGGGGGTGAGCGCCTCGACGCGATTACATTTGCCTGTGACATGGATTAAGTTGCGCTAGCCAATACAGAGGCCAGCATCTTGCATCTGGATCGGTAAATTGTATAAAAAATTGAAATTAATTTGCACTTCATAGCGAATTCGTCCACTGCACGATCAGCAATGCCTAATTGGCATGCCACCCCCCAAAACTACTTGGTCGCACCAAAGGACAATAAGAATGGATAATATCCAGCCCGACATGAACGAAATGTTGATCACGCTGACGTCGGACATCGTATCCGCGCACGTGAGCAACAACAGCGTTGTTGTCGAAGATCTCCCCACGCTGATCACCAACGTCTACGGCGCGCTCGCTGGGCTCGGCGGCATTGCCCCGGTCGTCGAAGAAAAGCCCGAGCCTGCGGTTTCGATCCGTTCGTCGGTGAAGCCGGACTTCATCGTCTGCCTTGAGGACGGCAAGAAGCTGAAGATGCTCAAGCGTCACCTCATGACCCACTACAACATGACCCCGGATGACTACCGCGCGCGCTGGAACCTGCCCGCCGATTACCCGATGGTCGCCCCCAATTACGCTGAAAAGCGCCGCGAACTGGCCAAGAAGATCGGCCTGGGCCGCAAGCCCGACGTGCGCCGTGGCCGCAAGCCCAAGGCAGCCGTAGCCTGATCCGCTGACCGGCGGCCGAATAGCCCGCGCGGCGCAGAAGGCACCTGCACTAACGTTCCGAAAGCCGCTTTTTCGGGGACAAAGGTGCCGACCACTGCCGTAGCTGGCTGACAGGCCGCCCATTGCGGTTGTGATTGCAGGCGCACCGCCCTATCTAGGTCGGTGCGCCTCATTCATATTTACAGGTCTATCGTGCACCAACCCATCGACATCGAAGCCCTCTGCGCCGAACGCGGCCTTCGCATCACCGAGCAACGCCGGGTGATCGCCAAGGTTCTTTCGGAAAGCACCGACCACCCCGACGTCGAGAAGCTGCACGAACGTGCAACTGCGATCGATCCGGGCATTTCGATCGCCACGGTCTACCGTACCGTGCGCCTGTTCGAAGAAGCCGGCATTCTCGACCGTCACGATTTCGGCGATGGCCGCGCCCGCTACGAAGCAGCGCCCGAAGCGCATCACGATCACATGATCGACGTCGAATCCGGCCAGGTCATCGAATTCGTCGACCCCGAACTCGAAGCCCTGCAGCGCACCATTGCCGAGCGTCTGGGTTTCCGCCTTGTCGATCACCGGATGGAACTGTTCGGCGTCAAGCTCGACCGCCCGGAAAGCATCGTCGCCCCTCCGCGCAGGTGACCGCAGTCCAGCCCGCTTCGGGCCGCATCGCGCCCTGGGGCTGGCCGCTGATCGCCATGCGGCTTATGGCGATGCTGGCGATGCTGATTGCCTGCACCGCGCTTTATTACATTGCCGCGCCGTTCACGTCGCGCAATCCGGTGCCACGCGGGTTCCTGCGCAGCATCGTCGCGATTGCCGGCGTGCGCCTGCGCGTGCGCGGGACACATCCGGCGCGGCGCACCTTCTTCCTTGCCAATCACGTCAGCTGGATCGACATCCCCGCCGTCGCAGGGCTTACCGGCAGCGCCTTTGTCGCGCATGACGGGTTGGCGCAGATCGGCCCTTTACGCTGGCTGTGCGGGATGAACGATACGGTCTTTATCGCCCGGCACGAACGGCGCAGTGTCGCCGCCCAGGCCGATCAGGTGCGCAGCGCCCTGCGCAATGCCAGTGCCCTGACGATCTTCCCGGAAGGCACGACGTCATCCGGCGACGAAACGCTGGCGTTCAAATCCTCGCTGCTTTCGGCGCTGGAGGACGACGCCGACGCCGCCCCCATCCCGGTTCAGCCGATCTGGCTGGATTATGGCGCGGAAAGCCGTGATATCGCCTGGGTAGATGCGGAACCGGGGCTGGATAACGCATTTCGCATCCTTGCCCGTCTGCGCCCTGTCGAACTGACAGTACACTTCCTGCCGCCGCTGGGGCCGGAAGACCGCGCAGACCGCAAACGCATGGCAGCTGCCGCCCGCGCCGCAATCGACGCGGCGCGAGAGGGTCGAAGCTGAGGCTGGAAGCGTACCGGCACCCTTTGACAGGCTCAGGGTGAGCGGGTCCGGTGAGAAGCAGCGCAGGCCGGAGGCTAAGCCCCCAGCCGCGACATAAACCTCAGCGCGTGGCGTTGTAAGCCAGTTGACCTTCGTCGAGCTGGAAGCCAACCAGCACCTCGAACGAGGAACGCGCCACCGCGGCCTTCACTTCGGGATCAGACAACGGATCCACGGCGGCGTCGGTGTCGCCGGCCTTGCGCTTGCGCGTAATGCGCTCGCGAATTTCCGACGGCAGGGTCGCTGCAGCGCGGTCGATGAAGGCGTTGACGTTGCCGCTGACCTGTCCGCGCTGTTCACCATCGGCGAACGTGATGGTCACGCTGCCCACCCGCTTGCTGATGACGGCGCTGCCGCCCTGCAACACGGTCACAAAATACGGCAGCGTCACCTGGCGAGCGCCAGCGGTATCGTTGCGGCGGGCCTGCACCTGGAAGGCGACGTTGGCGGTGACCTTGTCGCCGACGTCCTGGTTGCACTGGGTGCGCACGTCGGTCATCGCCGCCACGAGGTCGATGTTCGGCGCGGTGCGATCGCCCGCGCTGCGGAACAGGGTGACGTCGCCAGTGTACTCGGGAATACCGACCGCCGGGCACTTAGAGCGGATCGAGGTAATGCCCACGCCCTGGTCGACCACGATCTCCCCCTTGGTCTTGCACCCGCTCAGCGCGGACATCGCAGCTGCGGAGCACAGGACAGTGGCAGTCAGGCGGCGTGCATTCATCGTCACTTCCTCGAGATGGCGTGCGCTTGCCCTAGCGATGCAAGCGGCAAAGCGCTAGAGGGCCCATTATGAACGCGCCCTTTCCGTCCACGACGTCGTCGCCCGCAATCGGCTCATCCGAGGACCTGTTGCCCATCCGCCTGCTGATCGCCGCTCCCCGCGGTTTCTGCGCCGGGGTCGACCGGGCGATCGAGATCGTCGAACGCGCGATCGAGATTTACGGAGCGCCGGTCTACGTGCGCCACGAGATCGTCCACAACAAGTTCGTGGTCGACAGCCTGAAGGCCAAGGGCGCCGTCTTCGTCGAGGAACTGGACGAGGTGCCCGATGGCGTTCCGGTGATCTTCAGTGCGCACGGCGTGCCCAAGTCGGTGCCCGCCGCCGCGAACGAGCGCGGTCTGGAATGGCTGGACGCGACCTGCCCGCTGGTGAGCAAGGTCCACCGCCAGGCGGAACGCCAGATCGAGGCCGGTCGCCACATCCTGTTCATCGGCCATGCCGGGCACCCGGAAGTGATCGGCACCTTTGGTCAGGTCCCCGACGGCAACATGACGCTCGTCGAGACGGTCGAGGATGTCGAAGCACTCGAATTCCCGTCCGAGACGGAACTTTCCTACCTCTCGCAGACCACGCTCTCGGTCGACGATACCGCCGCGATCATCCAGGCGATACAGGATCGCTTCCCCGAGGTCATCGCGCCCAAGGCCGAGGACATCTGCTATGCGACGTCCAACCGTCAGGCCGCCGTCAAGCAGATCGCGCCGCAGTGCCAGCTGGTGCTGGTGATCGGCGCGCCCAACAGCTCCAACTCGCTGCGCCTCGTGGAAGTCGCCCAGCGCGAAGGCGCAGCCTCGCAGCTGATCCAGCGGGCGAGCGAGATCGATCCGGCCTGGCTGGACGGTGTCGATACCGTGGGCCTAACCGCCGGTGCATCCGCGCCGGAGGAACTGGTCAACGAAGTCATCGCCCGCATCAAGGAACTGCGCGCCGTGGACGCCGAGGAATTTGTGACCACGAAAGAACACATGACCTTCAAGCTGCCCCGCCAGCTGGCCCGCTGAAGGACACGTAACGATGGCAGTCTACACACGGCTCGGCGCGGAAGAGATGGCCGTCATCATCTCCGCATTCGACGTCGGCACGCTGGTTTCGGCCAAGGGCATCGCCGAGGGCGTCTCCAACAGCAACTGGCTGATCGAGACGCAGGATGCGGCCGGATCGGGGCGGCGTTTCATCCTGACGATGTACGAGAGCCGCACCGAAGTGGCGGAACTGCCGTTCTTCCTCGACCTGCTCGACCATCTGGCCGCCAAGCACTGCCCAGTGCCGCGCACCATGCATGACAGCGAAGGCGCCAGCCACCGCCTGCACCAGACGCCCGAAGGCACCAAAGCGCTTGCCCTGATCGAGTTCCTGCCCGGCGTCTCGGTCTCCGAACCTACCCCGGCGCAAGCCCGCGCGGTAGGCGGAGCCCTCGCCCAGATCCATCTGGCCGCAGCCGATTTCCCGGCCTCGCGCACCAATTCGCTGGCGCTGGCCGATTGGCAGCAGCTGCTGCGCGATTGCGGACGCGAGGGGCTCGAATCGATCCACCCGGAACTGGGCCATATCGTCGAGCGTGAACTGGCCCTGCTTGCCGCACGCTGGCCGCGCGATCTGCCGAGCGGCGTCATCCATGCCGACCTGTTCCCCGACAATGTCCTGATGCTGGGCGACACTGTCACAGGGCTCATCGATTTCTACTTCGCTTGCACCGATCTGTTTGCTTACGACGTTGCGGTGACACACGCGGCCTGGTGCTTCAGCCCTGACGGCACTCGTTTTCTGCCCGCGCTCTCGGATGCACTGGTGGCGGGCTATACCGCCGTGCGCCCGCTGAGCGCGGCTGAACATGCGGCCCTGCCGCTGCTGGCGCGCGGTGCCGCAATGCGCTTCCTGGCAACCCGCGCCTACGACTGGCTGAACACGCCGGCCGATGCACTGGTGACGCCCAAGGACCCGATGGCCTTTGCGCGCCGCCTCGAATTCTATGCCGATCCGGCCAACGCCAACATCTTTGGAGAAATTTCCGGCTCATGAAGAAGGTCGATGTCTTCACCGACGGCGCCTGCAAGGGTAATCCCGGCCCCGGCGGCTGGGGCGTATTGCTGCGCATGGGCGAGCACGAAAAGGAAATGTCCGGCGGCGAGCCCGACACGACTAACAACCGCATGGAAATGACCGCCGCGATCAAGGCGCTGAACGCGCTGATCGAACCTTGCGAAGTAACGCTCCACACCGACAGCAAGTACGTCATCGACGGGATCACCAAGTGGGTCCACGGCTGGAAGAAGAAGGGCTGGATCAATTCCAGCAAGCAGCCGGTGCGCAACGCAGACCTGTGGCACGACCTGATCGAGGCATCGGGCCGCCACAAGGTCGAGTGGAAGTGGGTCCGCGGCCATAGCGGCCACGTCGAGAACGAGCGTGTCGACAAACTCGCCAGCGATGCTGCGAAGGCTGCGGCGTAGGAACTACCCTCGTCAATGCCGCCTCCCTTGGTTAGGAACATGACGAACTGCCCTCTGGAGGGAAATTGCAAACGCCCCTCACGGACACCCTGCGCGCCGAACTGAGCGCTCTGGTCACTCCCGGTCCGCGCATGGCCGACGAATGGGCCTGTGTCGCCTCGGTGATGCTGGCGATCGTGCTGGCCCATGCGATGGGTGCGAGCATGGTGTCATGGGCCGCGTTCAGCGCCTTCGTCCTGCTTAAGAGCGACGTTTCCGAAACACTGCTGCGCGGCGTCATGCGTATCGCGGGTACTGCCCTGGGCTCAGGTCTCGCGCTGGCGGTGGTGCCCTATGCTGCGCATTCGCTGCCGCTCTCGATGATTGCCGCCGCGCTGGTCGGTGCGGTGGGGCTCTACGGCATGCTCACTGCGCGGCGCGCTTATGCCTGGCTGCTGTTCGGCCTGACCTTCGAGATGATCCTGTTCGACAAGATCGACCGCCCGGACCTCGACACCATCGGCTTCGCGCAGACGCGGCTGCTGGAAGTGATTGCGGGCACGATCGCCTGCACCCTCGTCAGCCTGACGGCGGGCGCGCTGGCGGGCAAGCGTTGGTGGGCCCAGCGCAAGCCCGCGCCCGGCCGGATGCGCTGGCAGCCCCATGCCGCCCGCCACGCGGCGCAGGCAGGGCTCGCCATCGCCGTATTGCCCCTGCTGCACGCCCTGTTCGACCTTCCCGAGCTACCGCAGGCAGCGGTCACCATCATGGCGGTGATGATCGTCCCCGTCGCCGGGATCGGTGCCAGCGGCTTCGTCCCGGTATCGCGCCGGCTGTTCCACCGCGCACTGGGCTGCATGGCAGGCGGCGCGCTGGCGCTTGCCGTGCTGCTGCTGGCGCAGGGAAGCGCGCCGGTGCTGATCGCGGGAACCTGCATCGGCATCGTCATCGGCCGCCATATCGAGAACGGACTGCCCCGGGTGACCTACCTGGGCCTCCAGTTCACGCTGGCCGTGCTGGTCGTGCTGGTGCCCGACAGCTACGCCGACGCGCGGATTGGCCCGGCCATCCAGCGCCTTGTCAGCGTGTTCGTGGGCATGGCGGTGCTCGAACCGGTGCTGCTGGCGTGGCACTTTCTAGCGCCCGGCCGCAAGGCGCAGGCACAGATGCCGGATGCCGACAACGCCGAGTGAGCACGGGCGGCGCCGTCATCACAGCATTGCCGAGGTTCAAGCGTTTTTCAGCCAAACCTGGCTGGCGAATAGGCTGCCGGGTCGACCCCGCCGTGCCCCTCGCCCATAAGCAGGCGCGCGGCGAGATCGGCGGCGGCGGGTGCGGTCTGGATGCCGAAGCCGCCCTGTCCCGCGAACCAGAAGAACGCCGCGTCCTGCGGAGCGAAGCCATAGACCGGCAGCCGGTCGGGCGCGAAGGAGCGCAGCCCCGCCCAGCGATGCTCGACTCGGCGGACCGGCCAGTCGACGACCTGCTCGAAACGGTCGACCGCCAAAGCCACGTCGATCTCCTCCGGAGCAGCGTCGCAGGGCGCACTGGGCGTCTCGTCGTGCGGGCTGAGCCAAAGACGGCCGCTCTCCGGCTTGAAGTAGAAGCAGCCCGCCACGTCCAGCACCAGCGGCAGATCGTCCGGCACCGGCCCTTCGACCGCGAGCTGAGCGACGGTACGGCGATAGGGCGCGATCCCCAGCGGACCCAGCCCAGCCAGCCGCGCCACCGGATCGGCCCAGGCCCCGGCGGCATTGACCAGCACGCCTGCAGTAACGCGGCGCCCGTCCGCCAGCGCCAGGCTCCAGCCCGAAGTTGTCCGCTCGGCCGCGAGCAGCCCGGCGCGGCACCATAACGGCACGCCATGACGGTGCGCCTGGCCAAGGTAGTGCTGGTGCAGCGCGGCGACATCGATGTCGCAGGTGCTGGGCTCCAGCGCGCCGCTGGTCCAGTCCGCCCGCAGGTTCGGCACGCGGGCTTCGATCCCCGCCCGGTCCAGAAGGTCGATTTCGACGCCAACGGCGCGGTAGCGCGCAGCGAAGGCAGCAACCTCGCCCTCCTGCCCGGCGCGGCCGATCGTCAACGCGCCGCGCGGCGTCAGCACGCCAAGGTCTCGCAGCAACGGCCCGGAGGCCGTGGTCAGCGGCTTTACGCCGGGCCCGCCGTAGCTCTCGGTCCAGAAGGCCGCGGAACGGCCGGTAGCGTGGTAGCCGGGGTGTTCTTCCGCTTCGAGCAGCAGTACGCGCGCATTGGCCCGCGCGCCAATCGCGGCGGCGAGCGAAGCGCCGGCCATGCCGGCACCGACGATGACGATATCGAACGCTGCATCCATTGCGCTCAGCCCCTAGCGGGGGCGCGCCGGTTCAGGAAGTCCTTGATGGCGTCCAGCGCGCGGCCCCTCACCGGATCGACTTCGCGCAGGATCTCATGGCGGCACTCATTGCCGAAGGAGACCAGTTCGCCCTGCGGCAAGCGTGCGGCGGCGCGGCGAATCGCGCCCCAAGAGACAAGCCCGTCGATACTAGTGCCCAGCAGCAGCACAGGCACGGTGACGGCCTCCAGCACGCCGGGGCGTTCCAGCAACTGTATCGAGGCAAGTCCGCGCTCCACCCAGCCCCAGCTTGCCGGACCCATGGCAATCGCGGGCCGCTCACGGCGCCACCACTCCTCGTCGTCGTAGCGTCCATCGTCGTGGGTCAGCAGCAGGCTGCGCGCACGGGGCATGGCACCGGGCTTTTCGCCGCCCTTCCACGCCGGACGGCTCGGATCGCCGAGCGATAGGATACCGCGCGCGATGGGGCGCAGCACACCGGCTGGAATCCAGGCCGGATGGATGCCGAGCATCGGCGCGGAAAGTACCACCGCGTCGGGTTTCACCGCACCTTGCGCGACAGCGCGCAGCACCAGATGACCGCCCATCGAATGCCCCACGGCCACATGAGGCCCCGGCGTGCTGGCCGCCCAGTCCGCGAAGAGCGCTGCATAGTCGTCCACCCAGACCGAGAAGTCGGAGACGTGGCCGGTCGTCGCATCGCGGCCCAGCCGGCCCGATCCGCCCTGCCCGCGCCAGTCGGCCGAAGTCACCTGCCAGCCTTCACGGTGCCAGCCGTCGAGCGTTTCCAGCCACTTCTCGTAAGCGTCGCCGCGGCCCGGCATGAACAGGATCGAGCCGCGACGCTCCCCGTTGGCGGGAACCGGCCAGTCGATCCGGCGCAGCGCATGGCCATCGGGCAGGGCCCAACGCGATTCGACCGCCTCTGGCGGGATCGCGCGCCGGGCTGCGGACGAAAGGACTGCGGACTGGAGGATGGTCTCGATGGCGGATGTCACTTCGGGAATGTCGCTGAAAAAGGGGTCAAGCGGGCAGGCGGTTGCCTTGGTTACTATTTGGTAGTGGTGCCCGGAGTACAGCCATCCCGATCCAAAGGGACAAACGCATGACGGGCGCCGTTTTTTCGTATCTGCTGCTGGCCGCATTGGCAACGGCGCTGCTCACCGCGGCGCTGACCGATCTGCGCCGGCGCGAGATCAACAACTGGCTCAACATGACCATCGCGCTGGCCGCTCCGCTGTGGTGGCTGGCGATGGGCCTGGGCCCGCTCGACATCGCGTTCCAGCTTGCCCTCGCCGCCGTGACTTTCGCGGTTGCCTGCCTGCTGTTCGCGACCGGCCAGATGGGCGGCGGCGATGTAAAGCTGCTGGGCGCGCTGGCGCTGTGGTTCACGCCGTCCAGCTTCTGGGACCTGGTGGTACTGATGGCGCTTCTGGGCGGCGGCGGCTCGATCGCGATGGCCGCTCTCAACATGAAGCGCGAGCCCGGCGAATCGCTGCGCGACGCGCTTGCCGGAGTCGCGGCGCTTGCCTGGGTATGGGCTGCCTGCGCAGTGGTATTCGCCGTGGCCACCGGCCGTCCGATCGTCAGCGAAGAAACCATCTCGGCACTGTTCGACCGACTGCCGGGGGTCTGGGTGCTGGCGCTGGGCGCTATCGTGATCCTGGTGCTGTTCATGGCGGGCCTGCGCCACATGATGCGCCGCCAGAAATCGCGGCTCGAGATTCCTTACGGCATCGCCATCGCCGCCGCCGGGCTTTGGGTGATGGGCGCGCAGACGCTTGTCGCGGCCCGTTTCGCAGCCTGACGCGCGCCTCAACGGGGTGAACCCGTTCTTAACCAATTTACCCGATAAGGCTTACTGAGATTCGGGGTTTTTCAAGGGGCTTATCCAGCCATGGACAGGAAGAAGGTGGTGCTGCTCGCAGTGGCGCTGCTCATCGCAGCATTCACCGCGTTTGCAGCAAGGTCGATGTTCGCTGGCGGCGCCGCGCCGCAGGCCGAAGCCGTGGCCGCGCAGCCCAAGGGCCCCAAGGTCCTTGTCGCCCAGCGCGCGCTGCCGGTGGGGACGATCATCACCGCCGATTCGGTGTCCTTCCAGGGCTGGCCGGACGAACTGGTGAAGGACGCCTACTACATCGAGGGCGAGGCCGACATGTCCAAGCTGCTCGGCACCGTGGTGCGCTTCCCGATCACCGCAGGCCAGCCGCTCACTCAGGGCGCGCTCGTCGCACCCGGTGACCGCGGCTTCCTTGCCGCCGCGCTGGCCCCCGGCATGCGCGCCATCACCATCCCTGTTTCCGCAAAGACCGGCGTTGGTGGCTTCGTGTTTCCGGGCGACCGCGTCGACCTCATGCTCACCCAGGACGTGAAGGGCGAAGGCAGCGGCGATTCGCTGCGCACCGCCGAGACGATCCTTCGCAACCTGCGCGTGCTCGCCACCGATCAGGCCACCGACAGCGAAGTGGTCGAAGGCAAGACCGTGGTTCATGCCTTCCGCACCGTCACGCTCGAAGTCACCCCGCGCATCGCCGAAAAGGTCGCCGTAGCGCAGGAGATCGGCGAGATCAGCCTGTCGCTGCGCGCCATCGCCGACAACCAGGGCGAATTCGAACGCATCCTCGCCAACGGCGACGTCAAGGTTCCCGAAGGCGCGACCCGCGAGCAGGAAGAATCGCTGATGAAGCAGGCGATGGGCAAGCCGCTCGAAGGCAACACCACATACGTCACCGGCGGCGACGTCTCGCGCTTCCAGCGCTCGACCATGCCCACTGCCTCCGTGCCTGCCCCGGTCACCGGCTCTGCCCCTCAGGTTGTCTCTGCGAGCGGCCAGCCAGTGCGGACCGGACCTGTGGTGCGCGTCACGCGCGGCAAGGAAACCACCGAAGAACCCGTGGGTAAGCCGTGATGACCATTCGCCACATGCAGCGGCGCTTTGCCGCCCGTTCCACCGCCTTTGGGGGCACCACGATGAAGCCCACTCTTCTCAAGAGCATACTGGTTGCCGCCTGCGCGATCACGCCCCTGGCAGCCGGCATCGCCGCGCCGGCGGGTGCCCAGTCAGCAAGTCCGTCGGTCGTGCGCCCGGCGCAGGACATCACGCTGTCGATCGGCAACGGCCAGCTCGTCAACGTGGCGGGCGCCATGACCGACGTGTTCGTCGCCAACGATTCGGTGGCGGACGTGCAGGTGAAGTCGGCCCGCCAGCTCTACGTCTTCGGCAAGGGCGGCGGCACCACGACCGTCTACGCCAGTAATGCGGCAGGCGCAGTGGTCTGGTCCGGCACGGTCCGCGTGGGCTCCAACCTCGACAGCGTCGATTCGATGCTGCGCCTGGCGATGCCCGAGGCGAAGATCGCGGTTTCGACCATGGGTTCCAGCACTTTCCTGCTGACCGGCACCGTCCGCAACCCGGATGACGCCGCCGAGGCGGAGCGCCTCGTCAAGGCCTATTCCGGCAAGGACGCCAACATCATCAGCCGTCTGCGCCTGGCGACACCACTGCAGGTCAACCTGCAGGTGCGCATCGCCGAAGTCAGCCGTTCGCTGGTCAAGTCGCTGAGCGTCAAGCTGGCAACGCTGGACTCGACGGGTGGCTTCAAGTTCGGTGTCGGACAAGGTGGCTCGATCGGCACCCAGTTCAACACAGGCCGCGTGCTCGGCGTGGGCACCGGCGCGACTGCGCAGGTGGGGATAGACCCGATCACTGGCGAACTCGCCAGCCTTCCCGGCTCCGACGTGACCGCAACGTCGACCGGCACGACCCTCGGCTTTGCCGGCAAGCTGCTGGGCCTGAACCTGCTCAGCGCGCTCGACGCGGGCGAGACCATCGGCCTCGTCAGCACGTTGGCGCAGCCTAACCTGACCGCGCTTTCGGGCGAAACCGCCGACTTCCTCGCCGGCGGCGAATACCCGATTCCGATCAGCCAGGGCCTCGGCGCGACTTCGGTTGAGTACCGCAAGTACGGCGTCAGTCTCAGCTACACGCCCACCGTGCTCGCCAATGGCCGCATCTCCATGCGTGTGCGCCCGGAAGTGTCGGAACTGTCGACCCAGGGCGCCGTCTCGCTCGGCGGTTACACGATCCCCGCGCTGACGGTACGCCGCACCGAGACGACCGTTGAACTCGGCTCGGGCCAGAGCTTCATGATCGCCGGCCTGCTCAGCAACAACACCGCCAACTCGATCCAGAAGATGCCCGGCGCCGGCGACTTGCCGATCCTCGGCTCGCTATTCCGTTCGACCGGCTACAAGCGCGGCGAGACCGAACTGGTGATCGTGGTGACTCCCTACCTCGTCAATCCGGTGGACGGCTCGCAGATCGCGCTGCCGACCGACGGCTTCAATTCGCCCAACGAACTCCAGCGCCTGCTGGGCAACATGGCCAGTGACGGCGTCAGCGGCACCAAGCGCCCCCGACCGACGCAGGCGCCCGCCAGCCCTGCACCGGCCCCCGGCCTCGGCGCGGCCGAGAGCAAGGCCCCCTCGCGCACCACGTCGGGCGATACCGCCAAGCCCGGCTTCAGCCTGAAGTGAGAAAGGTGAACTCCATGCGACAGCTCAAATTCGCTCCCGCCGGGCTCATCCTCGCGCCCATGCTGGCTCTCGCCCTCGCAGGCTGCACCGGCGTCCCGTCCAACCGCTCGATGGAATCGGTTCACCAGCCGGTGGTCGAGAGGACCGACTACACGCTCGACCTGACCACGGGCGGCGGCAACGCCAGCGGCCTCGCCTACGGCGAACAGGGCCGCCTTGCCGGCTGGTTCGAGGCCATGGGCCTCAAGTACGGCGACCGCGTCTATGTCGACGATCCCGCCGCCAGCCCCGCGACGCGCGGCGCGGTCGAAGCCGTCGCCTCGCGCTACGGCATCTTCCTCAGCGACCAGACGCCGCAGAGCGCGGGCTACGTCGCGCCGGGCACCGCCCGCGTGTTCATAACCCGCTTCAAGGCGACTGTGGCCGGCTGCCCGGACTGGTCCGCGAACAGCGACGCCAATCCGACCAACGGCCTGTCCACCAACTACGGCTGCGCGACCAACGCGAACATCGCGGCGATGGTCGCCAACCCCGAGGACCTGATCCACGGCGCCCGGGATACCGGCGTTACCGTCGTGACGACCTCGAACAAGGCCATCGATGCCTATCGCGCCGCACCTACGACCGGCCAGGGCAACACCGTCGCCCAGACCGGCACCAAGGGGAACTGAGCCATGAACGCACCCTGGAAATCCGGCGGCCCCGGCGGACGCGACCAGTTCGCGGCATTCCTGTGCGACGATGCTTCGCTCGACGTCGTGCGCACGCTTGCCACCGACCTCGGCTGGCAGCCGGAGAAGTGCCACAAGGGCGGGTTGCGTAGCGCCGTCCAGTCGCTTTCGATCACCGCCAGTCCCAACATCCTGCTGGTCGACCTGTCGGAAAGCGGCGATCCACTGAGTGACATCAACGCCCTCGCCGAAGTGTGCGAGCCGGGCACGGTCGTCGTCGCGGTGGGCCAGGTCAACGACGTGCGCCTTTACCGCGATCTCATCGCCAGCGGCATCCACGACTACCTGCTCAAGCCGCTGCAGCCCTCGCACGTTCGCGATTCGCTGGCCCATGCACAGGCCGCGTTTGCTGCGCCGCGCGTACATGACGCAGCCGCCTCCAAGCAGCACATCTCGACCGCCGTGATCGGCACGCGCGGCGGCGTCGGTGCTTCCACCCTGGCGACCTCGCTCGCCTGGCTGTTCAGCGCCGACCACAAGCTGCCGACCGCGCTGCTCGACCTCGACATCCACTTCGGGACCGGCGCACTGTGCCTCGACCTGGAGCCGGGCCGCGGCCTCACCGACGCGATCGAGAACCCCAGCCGCATCGACGGCCTTTTCATCGAACGCGCGATGATCCGCGCGAACGACAACCTGGCGATCCTTTCAGCTGAGGCCCCAATCAACACCCCGCTGATGACCGACGGCTCGGCCTTCGTTCAGCTCGAGGAGGAATTCCGTTCCGCCTTCGAGATGACCGTCATCGACATGCCGCGCAACATGCTGATCAACTTCCCTCAGCTGGTCGCCAACGTGAACGTGATCGTGCTTGTCGCCGAGATGACGCTGGCCTCGGCCCGCGATTCGATCCGCATGCTGTCCTGGTTCAAGAGCAATGCGCCCCAGACCCGTATCATCATCGTCGCCAACAAGGTGCAGACCGCGCTGGCCGAAATCAGCAAGGCCGATTTCGAAGCTTCGATCGAAGCCAAGATCGACCTCCTGATCCCCTATGACCTCAAGTCCGCTTCGATGGCCGCCAAACTGGGCCAGACGTTCGCCGATGCCAACCGCACCAGCAAGGCCGGTTCGGTGATGTGCGAACTGGCCCGGAGCATCGCCGACACCGGCGACGATAACGTGGTTTCGGGAGGCAAGACGTCGCTGCTGGGCAAGATCGACTTCAAGTCGATGATGCCCAAGGCGAAGAAGAAGGCGCAGGCCTCGGCGCAGTGATGCGCCGCAGGCAGGCTCGGGCGTAAAGGCACGGCACGGCTATGAACTTTCTCCAGCTCATCACGGTCGCAGCGGGCCTTTCCGGCGTGCTGCTGCTGATCTGGGCAGCCTTTTCGGGGCCCTCGCCGGCCAAGGAATCGACGCGCCGCCTGAAGTCGGTGCGCTTCCGGCATTCGGCAAACGGCAGCGACCGGCTCGAAGCGCAGATGCGCAGGGCCGTGGCCGCACGCAAGCCCAAGGGCCACCACATCGCCGGCTCCGGATCGCGGACGGAAGCGCTGGCGCTGCGCCTGAACCGCTCGGGCAAGAAGTGGACGATCAAGCAGTATCTTTACGGCTCGGTCGGTCTGGGCAGCGCCATCGCGCTGCTCGTATTCCTGAAGACCGGAGCGCTGTTCCTCGGGCTGGCCTTCGGCGCTTTCGTGGGGGCCGGTCTGCCGCACATGGTGCTG
Source organism: Novosphingobium sp. 18050 (assembly GCF_902706195.1). Taxonomy (GTDB): domain Bacteria; phylum Pseudomonadota; class Alphaproteobacteria; order Sphingomonadales; family Sphingomonadaceae; genus Novosphingobium. Next base: position 29,557 of record NZ_CACSJO010000005.1, read on the forward strand.
AACTATTTCGTCAAGAAGCGCACCAACGCCTTCACCATCAAGTTCGCCGATGCCATCGACCTGCTCGTGCGCGGCCTGCGCTCGGGCCTGCCGGTGTCGGAAACGCTGACGATCGTCTCGCAGGAAGTTCCCGGCCCCGTCGGCGAGGAGTTCAAGCTCGTCACCGACCGCATGAAAGTGGGTAAGACCATGGAGGACGCCCTCCAGGAAACCGCCGACCGCCTTGGCATTTCCGAATTCAACTTCTTCTGCATCACCCTGGCGATCCAGCGCGAAACCGGCGGTAACCTCGCCGAGACGCTGGCCAACCTCTCCGACGTCCTGCGCAAGCGCGCGCAGATGAAGCTCAAGATCCGCGCGATGAGTTCGGAATCCAAGGCTTCGGCTTATATCGTCGGCTCGCTGCCCTTCATCGTGACCATCATGATTTACTGGGTAAACCCCAAGTATATCGGCGAATTCATGGTCGACGAACGCCTGATGGTCGCCGGCATGGGCGGCGCGATCTGGATGGGCATCGGCGCCTTCATCATGGCCAAGATGGTCAGCTTCGAAATCTGATCGAGAAGGCAGGACAACACCCATGCTCGACCAACCCGCAGGTCCCACCCTCCTCGGCTTCGACGTTACGCTCGTCGGCACGCTGCTGTCCGTGGTTGCCGCTGCTGCGGTGATCCTCGCGATCTATTCCGCGATCACCATCCGCGATCCGATGGCAAAGCGCGTCAAGGCCCTCAACCAGCGCCGCGAGGCCCTCAAGCTGGGCCTGACCACGACTGCCCGCAAACGCCAGAGCCTGGTGCGCCGCAACGACACCACCGACAAGATGGGCGCGTTCCTGGGCGGCGCCAAGATGCTGCAGGACAGCCAGATCAAGGAGATCCAGCAGAAGCTGGCCCAGGCCGGCATCCGCAACAAGGAGTGGGCCGTCGCGGTCGTCTTCGCGCGCCTCGTCGCGCCGATCGTGCTGGGCGCCCTCGCCGCACTGGTGATCTACGGGATCGACTATTTCCCGGAATGGAGTTCTTTCAAGAAGTTCATGGGCTTCGCGGCCATGGTACTGGCGGGCTACAAGGGGCCTGACGTCTTCATCAAGAACCTGATCACCAAGCGCACCGATGCTATCCGCAAGGGTTTGCCCGATGCACTCGACCTTCTGGTGATCTGCGCCGAAGCCGGCCTGACCGTCGACGCTGCCTTCGAGCGCGTCTCGCGCGAACTGGGCCGCGCCTACCCAGAACTGGGCGACGAATTCTCGATGACATCGATCGAACTGTCGTTCCTTCACGAGCGCCGACAGGCGTTCGAGAACCTCGCCTACCGCGTCAATCTGGAAGCGGTGAAAGGCGTGGTCACGACCATGGTGCAGACGGAACGCTACGGCACCCCGCTCGCTTCGGCACTGCGTGTGCTGTCGGCGGAATTCCGCAACGAGCGCATGATGCGCGCCGAGGAAAAGGCCGCGCGCCTGCCTGCGATCATGACCGTGCCGCTGATCCTGTTCATCCTGCCCACGCTCTTCGTGGTGATCCTTGGCCCGGCCGCCTGCTCGATCGGCGACGCTTTCTCCGGGGGCGACCCGCACCCGGCCAAGCCGGGCTGATCAGCGAGGCTCGAGCAATGTGGCATAAGCTGTAGTTTGCCCCGGTCGTCACCTCAGTGAATGCCGGGGTGACGACCAAGGGCCGCTTTACCTAAACCGGCGTTTCCACCAGATCCGCGATCTCGAACACGAAGCTTAGCCAGCCGCGCATTCGCGCTGCGTCGTCCAGAGCGGCCCGCTTCTTCTTCGCCTCTGCCAGCGAGCGCGCATGGCCCCAGAACACTTCGGTCTTGCCGTTCTGCAACTGCGCCACCACTCGCCAGTAATGCGTGAGAGGATCGCCAGTAGGGCCGATGGTCTTGACATAGCCATCAGGCATCGTCGCGGTGAGGTAGCGCTTTTTCCGGGCCATTGCAGCCTTCCCCGTCAGCCCGGCACGCGGCCGGCAGCAGGATAGCTGCCACCGATCCGCAGATACCGGCTCCGGCTCTTCTCAGCGCGCAAGGATACCCGCCATGATGATGTCGATGGTATGCTCGCGGTAGCGGTCGCGCAGTTCTTCCGTCAGCGAATCCTGATCGAAACAGTGCTTGAGCACCAGCCGCGCCGAGAAGAAGCGGTCCACCGCCCCGGTGACGGTGAAGTAGAACAGCTGCGGGTCGATCTCGCGGAACACGCCCGCCTTCACCCCGTCGCCGATCAGCTGCTCGTAAGCACGGTAGATCGGCGAGAGATAGCAGTCGGCGATGCGGCGCGCCTCGGCATCGTCGCTCTCGCGCACCATGCGCATCGTCAGGCGGTTGAGGTAAGGCACTTCGTAGAAAGTATCGACGACCTTCCACAAGTGCCGCCGCAGCTTGGCCTCCGGTTCCCACTCGTCCTTGGCGACAAGCGCGTCGACGCTGCTGACGATGGCCTGCCAGTCGCGGTCGAGCAGCGCTTTCAGAAGCCCTGCCTTGTTGCCGAAGTAGTACTTCACCAGCGCCGAATTCAGCCCGGACCGCAGCGAAAGTTCGGACAGCGAAATGTCGACCACATCGCCGTCACGCATGATCGCGCTTGCGGTGTCGAGCAGCAACTCCCGTGCCCCCGGAGGTGCAGCGACGTCACCCGATGCCGGGCCATTCGGCGAGGCGGAACGCTCCTTCATCGCAACCTTACTTCGGCCCCAGGCGAATCGCACCGTCAAGACGCACGGATTCGCCGTTCATATAGTCGTGTTCCAGCAGGAACAGCGCCAGCTTGGCGTATTCATCCGCCTTGCCTAGCCGCTTGGGGAACGGCACCATCGCAGCGAGCGCGTCCTGCACGCCCTGCGGCATGCCGGCCATCATCGGCGTCTCGAAGATGCCCGGCAGGATGGTGTTGACGCGAATACCCTCGCTCATGAGATCGCGCGCGACGGGCAGCGTCATCGCCAGCACGCCGCCCTTGGAGGCAGCATAGGCGGCCTGCCCGATCTGCCCGTCCTGCGCCGCGACGGACGCTGTATTGACGATGGCTCCCCGCGAACCGGCCTCGTCGAGCGGCTCCAGCGTCGACATGCCTGCGGCCGACTTGCTGATGCAGCGGAACGTGCCGACAAGGTTGATGGCGATAGCCTTTTCGAACAGCGCCATGTCGTGCGCACGCGGCTCGCCGGTTTCACGGTTCTTGCCAACGGTCTTGGCCGCAGGCGCGATGCCGGCGCAGTTGACCAGCACCCGCTCCTGCCCATGCACAGCGCGCGCCTTGGCGAAGCCTGCGACAACGCTGTCCTCGTCGGTGACGTTGACCGCGCAGAACACGCCGCCGATCTCCGCAGCCAGGGCCTCGCCCGCCTCGGCATTGAGATCGAAGATCGCAACCTTCACGCCATTCGCCGCAAGCGCACGCGCCGTTGCAGCGCCCAACCCCGATGCCGCGCCGGTCACGACGGCGGCCATGCTGCTATCAAGCTTCATCCCGATGATCCTTTTGGCCAGATTTCATGAGACGGCCCGTATGCCGTTCCAGACAGCCCGGGCAACCTTTTCGCTCGGCCTATTTAATCGCCCGGTTAAGCGGGCAATGAAGCGCGGTCAATGCGCTTGTGGGACACAGTACCAGTTACGCAACAGGATTTCCCCCAGGCGATGCCAAACGTAACAATCAAAACGAACCGACCCAAAATGCGACACTCTATTATGTACCACACACGCTTTCGAAGCGTTGATTTTCCGCGATTATCCACACCCGAGCGAGGGTGTATGTTGCCACATTGCAACAACGATGAACGCAATTTAATTCCTCAGGCAAAATCCATTGAAAGCAGCCCCCCCCGGCGCGAGAAGCCCCGGCCATGGCGTCGAGGTGCGGAAAGTACCCGAAGCTGCAACGTGTCATTTGCCGGGTCTGGTCACGCTCCCTGGCAAGTGAACGAAGCCACAAGGGACACAAACGTTGAAGACATCCATTCACAAGGGCGCCCTTCGCGGCGCGACGAGCCTTGGTGCGCTCGCGCTGCTTTGCGGAACTGCCTATGCGCAGGACGCCGCCCCCCAGGCGGCCGACGCGGTCGACGATTCCAACACCATTGTCGTCACCGGCTCGATCACGCGCAACCCGGCGGCCGCCACAGCATCGCCGGTCGTTTCCATTACTTCGGATGACCTCAGCAAGCGCGGCATCACCACTGTTGCCGACGCGCTCCAGACGCTGACCGCCAACAACGCCGGCACCATTCCCGCCAGCTGGTCGGCCAACGGCTTCACCACCGGCGCCACCGCCCCTTCGCTGCGCGGCTTCAACAACTCCTACACGCTCACGCTGTTCGACGGCATGCGCACCGCCTACTACCCGCTGGCAGACGACACCCAGCGCAACATCGTCGACATCAACAGCATCCCCGGCTCGATCGTGGACCGCGTCGACACCCTGCTCGACGGCGCTTCGGCAACGTACGGCTCTGACGCCATCGCAGGCGTCATCAACGTCATCACCAAGCGCCAGATCACCGGCCTGCACCTCGATGGCTCGCTGGGCATCTCGCAGCGCGGCGATGGCGGCGAACAGCGCCTGAACGCCACTTACGGCTACGGCGATCTCGATGAGCAGGGCTTCAACATCTACGCGAACGTCGAATATCAGCGTAACGCCAAGATGTTCCTGCGCGATCGCGGCGCACCATTCAACACCGCCGACCAGAGCTCGATCTGCGGTACCGCCGAGCAGGGCTGCCTTCCCAACAGCATCCGCAACGGCATCCAGGCCGATGGCAGCTACAACGGCTTCCAGTCGACGATCATCAATTTCGTCCAGCCGGTCTCGGCTACGCCTGATGCCAACGGCAACTACTTCGGCCTGGCTCCGAACCAGCTGCTTAACCCGGGCGCCGGTTGCGGCCGCCTGGACTCGGTCACGCTGACCCCCGAGCAGCAGGCCGGAACGGCCAACGCGACCACCGGCGTCCCCGTCGCACCCTCGGTCGCCTGCCAGCAGGACCTGGTGAACGACTACAGCATGTACAACGCCAAGATCGAGCGTAAGGGCGCCACCCTTCGCGCGACCGCCAAGGTTGGTTCCGACGCCGAAGCGTTCTTCATGTTCAACTACTACAACGTGAAGACCTCGAACCTTTCGCAGAACTCGGCATGGGCTGACCGTACCGCTGCCGGCGGCGACCGCGTCACCGTCAGCCAGATTCTGCTGCCGGCCTATGTCTGCGCCAACGGCACTTCGTCGGTCGTCGGCGGCAACCTGATCGCATCGGGCTGCAACGCTGCGAACGGCACGCTCAACCCCAACAATCCGTTTGCGGCTGATGGCAACCTCGCCCTCCTCACCGGTCGGCCTGACCGTCCGCGTGAAACCTTCACCGACGCCAAGACCTACCGCGCTTCGGCCGGCATCAACGGCAGCTTCGGCCAGGGCTGGAACTACTCGCTCGGCGCCACCGCGTCCGAGGTCACGCTGGACGTCAAGAACACCGGCTACATCTACCTTCAGGGGCTGATGGACGCCGTTGCCCAGGGCACCTACAACTTCGTCGATCCCTCGGCCAATTCCGAAGCCGCAAACCAGATCGTCTTCCGTGACCAGAACAAGCGCTCGACCTCGAAGCTTGCCCAGGTCATTGCAACGCTCAACAAGGACGTGTTCGAGCTTCCCGGCGGTTTCGTGAACGTCGCCGTCGCGGGCCAGTACCGTTACGAGTCGATCAACAACCCCAGCTCCAACGCCCCGAACGACGACAACCCGGCAGCGCGTTACTACGGCATCAACGCCGTGGGCGTGAAGGGCAACCGCGACATCTGGTCCGCTTCGTATGAAATCTCGGTTCCGGTCGTCGACCAGTTCCGCTTCAAGCTCGACGGTTCCTACGACCACTACTCGACAGGTCAGAAGAACTTCGCACCCAAGTTCGAAGCGGAATTCACCCCGATCGAGCAGGTAAAGCTGCGCGGCACGTTCTCGAAGGGCTTCCGTGCCCCGAACCTGAACGAGTCCTTCCAGTTGCCTTCCACCGGCTACACCGCCGCACAGATCAACTGCAACGACGCGACTTACGCTGCATTCTGCGCCGCTCACGCCAGCAACACCGCGTATTATGCGGGAGGCTACAACCCCGGCATCACCTCTTCGGGCAACCCTGACCTGAAGGCAGAAAAGTCGACCTCGTACACCATGGGAATCGTGGTGCAGCCGACGCGCAGGATCACCCTGACGCTCGACTACTGGCGCACGAAGATCAACAACCTGATCGCCAGCGCCAGCGCCAGCGACGACATCTACAGCCAGTACTACACCAACAACGGCGTCGTTAACATTCCGGGCATCGAGGTCAGCCAGGGTGCGCCCGATCCGCAGAACCTGAGCGCACTGCCGCTGCTGGGCGAGATCATCAGCTCGTTCCAGAACCAGAACTCGCTGCTCGGCAAGGGCATCGACTTCTCGGCGGATGGCCGTTTCAACCTGACCGACACCGTCTCGCTGCGCAGTAAGGCGACCGCTTCGTACCTGCTCCGCCTCCAGCAGGAGAACGACGATGGCACGACCTGGCGCTATGATGGCTCGCTGGGCGGCTGCAACCTGACCTCGTGCTCGGGCGCCCCGCGCTTCCGCGCCACCTGGCAGAACACGCTGGACTTCAACGACAAGGCCAGCTTCACCCTGACCGCCAGCTACACCAGCGGGTACTCGGCAACGTCCTCGGATGCTGGCGGCTTCTACAAGGACTGCCAGCGCAGCGCCGACAGCGGCCAGCTGGTGTCTTACGACAACGGCGATCCCGTGCAGTGCCATGCGAAGTCGGTCTTCAACCTCGACGCCCACGGCGAAATCAAGGTTGCCGACCAGTTCAAGTTCTACTTCGACATGCTCAATGTCCTCGACGGCAAGCCGAAGTACGACCCGAACGCCGGTTATGGCCTGTACCAGTTCAACCCGGCCTGGTCGGACCGTCTCTTCATGGGCCGCTACTTCCGCGTCGGCGCCAAGGTCGACTTCTAAAGTCACCAGCCAGACCTGAAATGAGGGGCGGTTCGCGCAAGCGGCCGCCCCTTTTTTTATGGCTTCGATCATCCCTTGCGTGCTGTGCAACATAGTCGCAACAATTCCGCTGACTTGTTGTAATGTTACAACTCTTTGGGAGGAAAATTGCACCCATGTTGCAGATAGTGTTGCAGTTCCGCGACTCTTGGGCAGGATGGCCTCATTGATCCTGACCGCGCAGCGGAGGGATCTTCGGATCTTTTCCGGGGTCCGAATGCAATAAGGGGACACACTAAGTGAAAGCCACAATGACCAAGGCCGCCCTCCGCGGGGCGACCTGTCTTTCGATTGCGCTGCTGGGCAGCAACGCATACGCACAGGACGCCGCTACTCAGGACACGGCAGCTCAGGCAGCTGAAGATGCCACCACCGCCGATTCAATCGTCGTCACCGGATCGCGCATCTCCACCCCGAATCTGCAGTCGGCCAACCCCGTCGCCATCGTCACGGGTGAGCAGATCTTCAGCTCGGGCAACCTCTCGGTTGGCGACCAGCTGAACGAACTGCCGCAGCTGCGCAGCACCTACAGCCAGGCGAACTCGACTCGCTTCCTCGGTACGCGCGGCCTGAACCTGCTCGACCTTCGCGGTCTGGGCACGCAGCGCACCCTGGTCCTGGTCAACGGCCGTCGTCACGTGGGCAGCGACATCCTGGTCAACGGCACCTCGGTTGACGTCAACACGATCCCCGCCGACCTCATCGACCGCGTCGATGTCGTCACCGGCGGCGCTTCGGGCGTCTACGGCTCGGACGCAATTGCCGGCGTCGTGAACTTCGTTCTCAAGGAAGACTACGAAGGTCTGAAGCTGCGCGCGCAGAACGGCATTTCCAAGTATGGCGATGCCGGCAAGCAGTACGCCTCGATCCTTGCGGGCAAGAACTTCGCCGATGGCCGCGGCAACATCACCTTCTCGGGTGAATTCTCGCACTCCGACGATTTCTACGCCTCGGGCCGCCCGGGCCTCGCCCGCAACCAGGCCTTCGTCGTCACAGACACCGATCCCGCTGGTGCGCTCAACGGTTCCGACGGCATTCCCGACCGCACGTTCTACACCGACGTCCGCTCCGCCACCATTTCGCTGGGCGGTCTTGTTGCAGTCGGCCAGGGTTCCAGCTCGCGCTGCGGCAACAACGTGTCGAACTTCAGCTGCACCTATCTGTTCCAGCCGGATGGCACGCTCATCCCGCAGACCGGTGAACGCATCGGCATCGGCCCGAACGGCAACTTCCAGGGCGGCAACGGCGCCACCAACCGCGAAGGCCAGCTGCTTGCGCTCTCGCCCGACCTGAAGCGCTATACCGCCAACCTGACCGGCCACTTCGAAGTCACTCCGGCACTCGTTCCGTTCTTCGAAGCAAAGTACAGCCGCACCGAAGCCCGCGGCTCGCAGAGCGGTCCGTTCTTCTCGCAGGGCACCACCCTGGGCGATCCCGGCGGCCGTGAACGTGTCCGTCTGGACAACCCGTACCTTAGCGCCCAGGCCCGCGACGTTCTGACCCAGGCTTTCCTGGCGACGCCCGGCAACGTCAACGGCACCTCGTTCGCGGACATTCTGGATGCTAACGGCAACGTCACGACCACCGCTGCCGCACAGCTCGCCGCGCAGCGCGCCGCAATTGCTGCCGGCACGTACAAGTTCAACCTGCGCCGCAACTGGACGGACTTCGGCAACCGCGACGAAGAGATTCAGCGCGAAACCTACCGCATTGTCGCCGGCGTCCGCGGCGATTTCAACGATGACTGGCATTACGAACTGTCCGCCAACTACGGCGAGCACAAGGAATCCAACATCATCCGCGGCAACGTGAACGTTCAGCGCTACCTGCTGGCGCTCGATTCGACGCGTGATGCGGCCGGCAACATCGTCTGCCGTTCGCAGGTCAATCCGGCTGCCGGGATTTCCTACATCACGGGCACGACAAGGGGCGATCCGCGTCTCGCAGGCGACATCGCTTCCTGCGTTCCGCTGAACCCGTTCGGCCAGGGTTCGGTCAGCCAGGCTGCGAAGGACTACATCCTCGTCGACAGCATGGCGCGCGGCAAAATGACCCAGCTCGACCTGATGGGCTTCATGTCGGGTGACACCAGCTCGTTCTTCAACCTGCCAGGCGGTCCGGTCGCCTTCTCGGTTGGCGGTGAATATCGCCGCGAGACGGTTGCCTACGACCTCGACGACCTGACGCAGGAAGGCTATGCGTTCTACAACGCTATCCCGACCTTCAACGCACCGGCATTCAAGGTGAAGGAAGCCTACGGCGAAATCCTGCTGCCGCTTCTTGCCGACAAGCCGTTCTTCCAGGACCTGAGCCTGCGCGGTAACGGCCGTATCTCGGACTACGCCGGTGCGACCGGCACCGTCTACACGTACGGTGGTGAAGCGATCTGGAGCCCCGTCCGCGACATCAAGTTCCGTGGCACCTACTCGCGCTCGGTTCGCGCGCCGAACCTGTCCGAGCTCTATTCGGCACAGGGCCAGAACTTCGCACCGCTCTTCGTCGATCCCTGCTCTGACCGCAACCTCGCAACCGGTTCCGCGAACCGCCTCGCGAACTGCAACGCAGCTGGCCGTCCGGCCGGTTACGACTTCGTCTATTCTCAGTCGCTCGAGATCGTGAGCGGCGGTAACCCCAACCTGAAGCAGGAAACCTCCGACTCGATCACCGTCGGCACCGTCATCCAGCCCCGCTGGGTCCCGGGCCTGTCGATCTCGGTCGATTACTGGAACATCAAGGTCAATAACGTCATCTCGTCGGTCGACGCGCAGACGATCGCCAACCTTTGCTACGACTCGGCAACGCTGAGCAACCCGTTCTGCGGACTGTTCCAGCGCGCCGGTGCCGGAGGCGGCCCGAACGGCGAAGTCGCCTTCCAGATTCTCGAAGGCTCGCTCCTGCAGTCGCAGGCGAACTTCGCGAAGCTGAAGGTTCGCGGTATCGATACGCAGATCAACTATGATCACACGTTCGACTTCGGCCGCCTGACGCTCGCGGCGTACTGGACACACTACCTCCAGAACGACTCGTTCACCGACCCCAGCGATCCGACCTTCAAGGACCGCTTCCTGGACGAACTGAACGATCCTTCGGATGAGGTGACCCTGAACGCTTCGTTCCAGACCGGCCCGATCAAGTTCAGCTACGGCCTGCGCTGGATCGACAAGATGTACCTGAATACGTACGAGGACTATAACGCGCTCAACGGCAGCCCGCCGCAGAACGAAGACTATGCTCCGATCAAGAAGTACCCGGACGTCTTCTACCACGACGTGCGACTGCAGTACTCCATCAACAAGGACTTCGACTTCTACGTCGGCGCGGACAACGTCTTCAACAAGATGCCTCCGTACGGCCTGACCGGCGTCGGCAGCGGCTCGGGTGTCTACCCGAACCTTGGTCGTTACTTCTACGCAGGCATCACTGCCAACTTCTGATCGTTTCGATCGGCAATGCCTTGACGAAGGGGCGGCGGGCTATCCCGCTGCCCCTTTTCTTTGCCCGTTCGGCAGGCCATGAAAGCCTCATGAGCCAACATAGTGACCGAGCCAACCGCGCACTTGAACGCGGAGCGACAGCTGATGCGATAGCCATCGCCCGCGATGCCGGAGACGACGCAGACGCCCTCAACCTCCTGGCCCACTGGACGCTTGCCGGGCGCCTCCTCCCACGGGACCTGGTCGAAGCGCGCCGACTCCTGCGAGCGGCGCGCGAGGCCGGCAACGAAGACGCCAGTCTGGTAGAGGCGGCGCTGACCGCCAACGGTACCGGAAGCGCCCGCGACTGGCAGGGGGCGCTCGTTTTGCTGCGCAATGCTGCAGAGCGGTTCGGGGGCCCAGCCCGCGATGACCTCGCACTTCTCGGCGCCATGGAGCTGGACGCGAACGGCGATCCGGCGGAGCTGCCCGATCCTGAAATACTGGGCAAAGACTATACGGTGCGCCGTTGGCGTGCTTTCCTGACACCGGCCGAATGCGCACATGTGGCCATGTCCGTCAGCGATCTGCTAGCCCCTTCCGTCGTGGCCGATCCACGAACGGGAAGGATGATGGATCACCCGGTTCGAACCTCGTCCGCCGCCGTTCTCGGGCCTACTCGCGAAACCCTGCCCTTGCAGGCGATCATGCGACGTCTGGCTACCGCTACCGGAACTGCGGTGGAGCAGGGCGAGCCGCTAAACGTGCTCCATTATGCACCCGGCCAGCAATATCGCGATCATGTCGATACGCTTCCGCATGAGCCCAATCAGCGGATCAAGACGGCGCTCATGTATCTCAACTCGGGATATGCGGGCGGCGAAACGCACTTCGCACTCTCACGCCTGTCGGTCGCGGGCGGCGGGGGCGATGCCGTTGCCTTCGACAATGTCCTGCCGGACGGCACCCCGGACCCGAGAAGCCGCCACGCCGGCCTGCCGATCCGGCAAGGCGCGAAATGGGCGGCAACCCGGTGGATCAGGGCGCGGCCCTACGACGTGTGGAATCCCCGCTGAAACAGACAGCGGACGGGACTATGCCCGCCGCTGCCTGGCCCATCCGGTCGGCTCACATCACGCCGATCACCAGCGCCCCGTCGCCATCCTCGATGTGAAGGTGCGACCCATCGGGCACTTCGCCCGCCAGCAGCTTTTCGGCGAGCGGGTCCTGCAGGTAACGCTGGACCGCGCGCTTCAAAGGCCGGGCGCCGTAGACCGGATCGTATCCCACCCGCCCGAGCCAGCGCTTCGCGGCATCGCTGAGGTCCAGCACGATCTTCCGGTCCTTGAGCAGCTTCTGCACCCGCGCCACCTGGATATCGACGATCGGTCCCATGTCCGCCTGCCCAAGCCGGTGGAACAGCACGATCTCGTCGAGACGGTTGAGGAATTCGGGCCGGAAATGCCCGCGCACCACTTCCATCACCTGCGGCTCGACCACGTCGACATCCTGCCCTTCGTCGAGCTGGGTGAGGTACTGGCTGCCCAGGTTCGAGGTCAGAATGATGAGCGTGTTGGTGAAGTCCACCACCCGGCCCTGCCCGTCCGTCAGGCGTCCATCGTCGAGCACCTGCAGCAGCACGTTGAACACGTCCGGGTGCGCCTTCTCGACCTCGTCGAACAGCACGACCTGGTAAGGGCGCCTGCGCACGGCCTCGGTCAGCACACCGCCAGATTCGTAACCGACATAGCCCGGAGGGGCGCCGATCAGGCGGGACACGGCGTGCTTTTCCATGAACTCCGACATGTCGATGCGCACCATCGCGGTGTCGTCGTCGAACAGGAACCCCGCGAGCGCCTTGGTCAGTTCGGTCTTGCCGACACCCGTGGGGCCGAGGAACAGGAACGAGCCGAGCGGCCGGTTCGGATCCTGAAGCCCTGCGCGAGCACGCCGCACCGCCTTGGACACGGCGGACACCGCGTCCTTCTGGCCAATGACGCGCGCGCCGATGATCGCCTCCATCTTGAGGAGCTTCTCGCGCTCGCCCTCCAGCATCTTGTCGACTGGCACACCGGTCCAGCGGCTGACGACGCCGGCGATGTCGTCCTCAGTCACTTCCTCGCGCAGCAACGCATTGCCGGCAGAGGCCTGCGCATCGCCCAGCTGCTTTTCCAGTGCCGGGATCGTGCCGTAGGACAGCTCGCCCGCGCGGGCGAGGTCGCCCGAACGCTGCGCCTGTTCCAGTTCGATGCGCGCGGCGTCCAGCTTCTCCTTGACCTTGCTTTCGGCGGCGATCTTGTCGCGCTCGTTCTGCCAGCGGGTAGTCAGTTCGCTCGACTGCTGTTCGAGGTTGCCCAGTTCACCGCGCAAAGTGGCGAGGCGGTCCTTCGATGCCTCGTCGCTCTCCTTGCCGAGCGCCATTTCCTCGATCTTGAGCTGGATGATCCGGCGGTCGAGCTTCTCGATTTCCTCCGGCTTGGACTCCACTTCCATGCGGATACGACTTGCGGCCTCGTCCATGAGGTCGATCGCCTTGTCGGGCAGGAAGCGGTTGGTGATGTAGCGGTGCGACAGGGTCGCCGCCGCCACGATAGCGCCGTCGGTGATCCGCACCCCGTGGTGCAGCTCGTACTTCTCCTTAAGCCCGCGCAGGATCGAGATCGTGTCCTCAACGGTCGGCTCGCCCACGAACACCGGCTGGAAACGCCGCTGCAGCGCCGCGTCCTTCTCGACGTACTTCTGGTATTCATCTAGCGTGGTCGCGCCGATGCAATGCAATTCGCCGCGGGCCAGGGCGGGCTTAAGCAGGTTGCCCGCATCCATCGAACCTTCCGAGGCCCCCGCGCCGATCAGCGTGTGCATCTCATCGATGAACAGGATGATCTGGCCATCCGCGCCCTTCACTTCGTCGAGCACGGCCTTCAGGCGCTCCTCGAATTCGCCGCGGTACTTGGCGCCCGCGATCAGCGAGCCCATGTCGAGCGACATCAGGCTGCGATCCTTCAGGCTGTCGGGCACGTCGCCATTGGCGATGCGCAGCGCGAGGCCTTCGGCGATAGCGGTCTTGCCCACGCCGGGATCGCCGATCAGCACCGGGTTGTTCTTTGTGCGCCGGGCGAGAATCTGAATGGTGCGGCGGATTTCCTCGTCACGCCCGATGACCGGGTCGAGCTTACCGCTACGCGCCGCCTCGGTGAGGTCGCGGGCGTACTTCTTCATCGCGTCGTAGGCGTTTTCAGCGCCTGCGCTGTCTGCGGTGCGGCCTCCGCGAAGTTCGGTGATCGCCGTTTCCAGCGATTGCGCGGTGACATTGGCGGCCTTCAGCGCTTGCCCCGCAGGCGTGGTGGTGGCGAGCGCGAGGCCCAGCAGCAACCGCTCCACGGTGACAAAACTGTCGCCCGACTTGGTCGCCGCCTGCTCCGCCGCGTCGAGCACGCGCACGGCATCGTTATCAAGCCCCGGCGCGCCCGCCGCGCCGCTGCCCGATACCGCCGGCACCTTGGCCAGCGCACGGTCGAGTTCCTGCACTGCGAAAACAGGGTTGCCGCCCGCGCGCTTGATGAGCCCGGCGGCCATGCCTTCGGGATCGTCGAGAAGGGCCTTAAGGATATGTTCGGGTGCGATGCGCTGGTGGTTCAAGCGGATCGCGACGGTCTGCGCGGCCTGCAGGAATCCCTTGGCGCGGTCGGTGAATTTTTCGAGATTCATGGGTAGTGTTGCCTCCTGACCTCGTCGATATGGTGTTGCAATTGTGCAACACAAGAGCCGCTACAGGAAATTTTCCCTGCGCCGTACTCTCGTCCATTCAAGGTCGAAGCGCCTTGATCGTTCTCAAGAAAACAGCGCCGAAGCGAGCTGGAGCAGAGATGGGTGTACCGCGCGAAATTGCCAGAGGGCTTCGAATAACAGGTTCGCTGGGGCGGTAATGAACAGTGCTTTCGATCAAGACTTGGCCTTGGCCGGGTGCCTCGCCTAGCCTCTGCGCGATAATCCAAAGGGAAGAGGCAACAATCGTGGCAAAATTCACTCCCCAGCAGGCGGCAGATGTGCTTGCGGTCAAGCAAGTGGTCTATGAGTGGGGCGACGAGCTGGACGTCAACAACGGCCTGTCGATGCGCACCAGCGACTGCCTCGCGCAGGATGTACGCTACAACGTGGGCGGCCAGTGGCGCGAAGGGCTGGAAGCGGTTGAGGCCTTCTACAGTGGCCGTGCCGAGGCGATGCGCAGTGGCGCGGGGCTGATGACGATGCGCCACATCATCACTTCCCTGCGTGTCAGCTTCGACGATGCGGACCACGCCAAGGTCGGCTATCTGCTGGTGTTCTTCGCAGCGCTGGGGGACGGACCTTTCGACAAGTACTGCGATCCTCTCGCCGTAGCGGACGTGAAGATGGAATGCCGTCGGGACAAAGACGGCGAATGGCGCATTTCGATGTTCGATTCGGGACAGATCTTCAAGCGGGGGTGAAGGCGCGGGCGGGGCAACCCTGCGGTTGCCCCGCCAGGACCAAACCCATGTTCCGCATCGCCCCCGCGCAGGCGAGAACCCGGTTTTTTCCTGAAACGTTGCGTAAAGCAGCAATACCCCGCCTTCGCGGCGGGCTGCGGAATTTTGTCGGCCGAATGCAAGCCGCCACACCGCATTGAAGTAACGCGAACATCTCCGGCAGGATGGTCCATCATACCCGCCGTTTGACGCTGGCCCTCGCCAAACAAGCTGCTAGGCTGGGCCCATGCGACCGTCCCCTACGTCGAGCCTGAGCGCTCTCGCCGCCGTCCTTGCCCTTTCCGCCTGCGCCACCGCAGGTCCGCCGGGAACGCCGCCGGCACCCGCCGTCTCACCGGGACAGGAAAACCGCTCTGCCACCACGCCCGGCCCCGTAGCAGGTGCAGTCTCTGCGGAAGAACTCGTCTCGCGCGTCGACATTCCCTTCGAAAAGTTCGTGCTACCCAACGGGCTGACCACGATCGTCCACACCGATCGCAAGGCTCCGATCGTCGCCGTCACGCTCTATTACAAGGTCGGCTCCAAGAACGAGCCGCGTGGCCACACCGGATTCGCGCACTTGTACGAGCACTTGTTCTTCGGCGGATCGGCCAATGTGCCGAGCTTTGACATTCCGCTGGAGGGCGCGGGCTCCACGCCGACCAACGGCTCCACCTGGTACGATCGCACCAACTATGTGGAGACGGTGCCCACCGGCGCGCTCGATCTGGCGCTGTTCATGGAGAGCGACCGTATGGGCGCCCTGCTGCCCGCCGTCTCCCAGGACAAGCTCGACAAGCAGCGCGGCGTTGTCCAGAACGAGAAGCGCCAGGGCGACAACCAGCCTTACGGCCTTGCCGAATATGCCGTGGCCGACGGGCTGTTCCCGGTGGGCCACCCCTACCGCCATTCGACCATCGGCTCGATGGCCGATCTCGACGCCGCCACCCTGACCGACGTGCGCAAGTGGTTCACCGACCACTACGGCCCCAACAACGTGGTGCTGGTACTATCGGGCGACATCGACGCGGCCACCGCAAGGCCCAAGGTCGAAAAGTGGTTCGGCCAGGTCCCCAAGGGCCCGGAAGTGGCGCCGGTTCAGGCCGGTCCGGTCACGCTGCCCGCGCCGATCTCACGCGACATGACAGATCAGGTTCCCGTGCTGCGCCTTACCCGCCAGTGGAGCGGCCCTGGGCTCAACGACGCAGACTCCCCGGCGCTGCGCATCGGCATGCATATCCTGGGCGGCCTTGCCAGTTCGCAGCTCGACAACGCGCTGGTGCGCGGATCGCAGCAGGCAGTATCGGTCAGCGCCTCGGCGCAGGTCCACGAACAGGTCAGCATGCTTGAAGCCTCGATGGACGTGAAGCCCGGCGTCGAACGCGCCGCCGCCGAAGCCGCCCTCGACAAGGTCATTACCGATTTCGTCGCCCGGGGCCCGAGCGAGGACGAAGTACGCCGCGCCGTCGTCAGCACGCTGTCGGCCGAAATCGGCGGGCTGGAACAGGTCGGCGGGTTCTCCGGCAAGGGCGCAACCCTGGCCGAAGGGCAAGTCTATTCGGGCGATCCCGCCAAGTACAAGACCGACCTCCTGGCCATCGCCGCGCTCTCACCGCAGACCGTCCACGCGGCACTGCGCAAGTGGCTGAGCCGCCCGGTCTACAAGCTCGCCATCGTGCCGGGTGCCCGCACCGAAAACGGCGACGTCATGGGCGGCTGGGGCGACGAAAAGGCAACCGCCGCTCCGCCGGCAGACGCCCGCGCCAAGGCGCCCAAGCTGGCCCCCGCGCCCAAGCGCACCTCCCCCCCGGTCGCGCCGGTGGGCGAACTCGCCTTCCCGGCGATCGAGCGAACCACGCTGTCAAACGGCATCCCGGTGGTGCTGGCGCGCCGCACCGCCGTGCCCAAGCTGGTCCTCTCGATCGACTTCGACGCAGGCTTTGCCGCCGATGCGCTCGACACGCCCGGAACGCAGGGCCTGATGCTCGACATGCTGGAAGAAGGCACCAAGACCCGCAACGCCACCCAGATCGCCGAGGAGCAGGAGCGTCTGGGCGCCTCGATCGGCACCACCGCCAGCCTCGATACCAGCAGCGTGATGCTCAGCGCGCTTAGCGCCAACCTGGCGCCTTCGCTGGCGTTGACCACCGACCTACTTCTGAACCCTGCCTTCGCGCAGGCCGATTTCGACCGTACGCGCGGGCAGGCCGAAGCCGAACTGGCGCAGGCCGAATCGACTCCCTCCGCGCTTGCTGCACGCACGCTCAGCAGTGAACTCTACGGCAGCCATCCTTATGCCCAGCCGGGCGACGGCCTTGGCACCAGGCTCTCGCTCACCGCGCTGACCCCGGCGGCCCTGCGGGCGGCCCATGCCAAGTGGCTGCGCCCCGATCTGGCCCGGATCACAGTGGTCGGCGACGTCACCATGGCGGAACTGAAACCGCTGCTGGAAAAGGCGCTCGGCGGGTGGAAAGCCCCGGCCGCGCCCAAGCCAGTCAAGGTGCTCGATGCGCAGACGCCCGCGCCTGCCTCGCGCATCGTGCTGATCGACCGGCCCAATTCGCCGCAGTCGGTGATTTACGCCGGGCGCGTCCTGCCGCTCACCGGCCGCACACCCGGCGAGGAGCCGCTGATGCTGGCCAACGACGTGGTCGGCAACGGTTTCCTCTCGCGCCTGAACGCCGACATCCGCGAGGACAAGGGCTGGAGCTACGGCGTCCGCACCGGCGTCACCCAGTCCATCGGCCCGCGCGCACTGCAGGTCATGGCTCCGGTGCAGGCGGACCGCACCGGCGATTCTATTCGCGCAATCATCAAGGACATGTCGTCCTTCCCCGCGAAGCAGCCGGTCTCTGCCGAAGAATACCAGCGCGTCACTGAAGGCGCGATCCGCGCCCTACCCACCCAGTTCGAAACCAATGGTGCCGTTCTGTCCGCCATCGTCAAGAACGACCGGCTGGGGCGGCCCGAAGACTACTACGTGCGCCTCGCAGCGACCTACCGCGCCATCGACGCCAGGCGGATAGGCGCGGCGGCAGGGCAATATCTGCAACCCGCCGACCTGACCTGGGTGATCGTCGGGGACCGCAAGATCGTGGAACCGCAGCTCAAGGGGCTGGGTTTACCGGTAGAGGTCCGCGAGGCCCCCACCGCCGCCGGTGACGAAGGCGAACAAGAGTAAGGAGTACCCGAATGTCTGTTGCAGGAACCTACGACTGCGTGACCAATACGCCTCTCGGCAAGCAGAAAGGCGTGCTCACCGTGGTGCCCGGCGAAGCGAACAGCTTCACTGGGCACATCTCGGGCGACCTGGGCAACATGGATGTCACCGATGGCCGGATCAGCGGTCAGTCGCTGGTGTGGTCGATGAAGATGACCATGCCGATGCCGATGGACCTCGATTGCCAAGCAATCGTTGAAGGTGACAGCCTGACCGGGCAGATCAAGGCGGGCATGTTCGGCTCGATGGAACTGACGGGGACGCGGCAGGCCTGAGGGCACGCCGCCCGAATACACGAAAGCCCGGCACCGCGCGCTCAATTGGGCGCAGTACCGGGCTCCCTCACCCCCCCAGGTGAGCTCGTGCGGCAAGGTCGGAGTGCCCCCGCGCCGCAGCGTCGGTCTCCGACCATGCCTATACGCGCGCTTCGCACAGGCGGCATCTGGTGTACGCAAGCCGCGTACATGTCATGGAATAGTTGGAAAGCCCCCCGTCCTTCTGGCGCAATCGATAACATCAGCATTGCCGAAAACAAGCGTATTATTGCGGAAACGCCGGATGGCTGCCCTTGGCGATGCTTAACAACGCCAGGGTGTTACGCAGGTGCAACACGAAGCTGCACAGGAGGGGTTTCCAGGAAGGCGGCGGCAACCCCGGGTCGCCGCCGCGTAACTGCCTCAGCCTAGCTTGGACTTGAGGATTTCGTTGATGACGCCGGGATTGGCCTTGCCCTGCATTGCCTTCATCGTCTGCCCGACGAAGAAGCCGAACAGCGCAACTTTGCCGCCCCGATACTGCTCCACCTTGTCGCCATTGGCAGCAAGGATCTCATCCACCTTGGCTTCGATCGCGCCGGTGTCGCTTTCCTGCTTGAGGCCCTCGCGCTCGACAATGACGGTAGCGCCGTCGCCGGTCTCCAGCATGATCTCCAGCACCTGCTTGGCGATCGAGCCGGAAATCGTGCCCTTGCCGACAAGCGCCAGCAGTTCGGCTGCCTGTTCATGGCTGACGGGCGATTCGTCGAGCGACTTGCCAAGCTTGTTCAGCGCGCCGAACAGTTCGGAAATCAGCCAGTTGGCCGCCTGCTTGGCGACCTCGGCGGGCTGCTTGCCCTGAGCCAGAGCGGTCTCTGCCAGCAACGCTTCGAACCAGCGGAAGGTGTCGACGTCGGCGGTCAGCACGGCGGCGTTGTAGGCGGACAGGCCCAGTTCGCCTTCGTAGCGCGCGCGCTTGGCGTCAGGCAGTTCGGGGAGCGAGGCGCGGCAGTCCTCAAGGAATGCGTCTTCCAGCACCAACGGCAGCAGGTCCGGGTCCGGGAAGTAGCGATAGTCGTGCGCGTCTTCCTTCGAGCGCATCGAGCGCGTCGAGCCCGTGTTCGGATCGAACAGGCGCGTTTCCTGGACGATCTTGCCGCCGCCCTCTATCACGTCGACCTGACGGTTCGCCTCGTGCTCGATCGCCTGCATGACGAAGCGCACCGAGTTGACGTTCTTCGTCTCGGTACGGGTGCCCAGTTCGTCACCGGGGCGGCGTACCGACACGTTGACGTCGGCGCGCATCGAACCCTGGTCCATGTTGCCGTCGCACGAGCCGACATAGCGCAGGATCGTGCGCAGCTTGGACAAGTAGGCACCTGCTTCGGCCGGGCTGTTCATGTCCGGACGGCTGACGATTTCCATCAGCGCCACGCCCGAACGGTTGAGGTCGACATAGGACATCGTCGGATGCTGATCGTGCATCAGCTTGCCCGCGTCCTGCTCGACGTGGATACGCTCCACGCCGATGACCTTGGCCTCCGGGATGCCGGCCTTCTCGTCCGCTTCGATAGTCAGGCTGCCCTCACCCACGATCGGGTGGTAGAGCTGGCTGATCTGGTAGCCCTGCGGCAGATCAGCGTAGAAGTAGTTCTTGCGGTCGAAGCGCGACCACTTGTTGATCTGCGCGTCGATGGCCATGCCGGTGCGCACAGCCTGGCGAATGCACTCGCCATTGAGCACGGGCAACATGCCGGGCATCGCCGCGTCGATCAGCGACACCTGGCTGTTCGGCTCCGCCCCGAAGGCCGTGGCCGAGCCGGAGAACAGCTTGGAATTGGACGTGACCTGCGCGTGGACTTCAAGGCCGATCACGACCTCCCAGTCCCCGGTGGCGCCCTGGATGCGATACGTGCTCATATTACCACCACTTCTCAGGCTTGGCCGTGAACCCGGCGCGGGCTTCGATCGCGAGACCGGCATTCAGCACGCCCTGCTCGTCGAGCGGGCGGCCGATGATCTGCAGGCCAAGCGGCAGGCCCTGTGCGTCGAGCCCCGCAGGCACCGACATCGCCGGCAGGCCGGCCAGCGAAGCCGGCACGGTGAACACGTCGTTGAGGTACATCGACAGCGGATCGTCGACATTCTCGCCCAGCGCAAAGGCGGCGCTCGGCGCGGTCGGGGTCAGCAGCACGTCGACCTGCTCGAAGGCCTTCGCAAAGTCCTGCGAGATCAGCGTGCGGACCTTCTGGGCCTGCGTGTAATAAGCGTCGTAGAAGCCCGCCGAGAGCACATAAGTGCCGATAAGGATGCGGCGCTTCACTTCGTCGCCAAAACCGGCTGCGCGGGTGGCGGCGTACATGTCCTGAAGACCGGCGCCGTCCGGCAGATCACGCAGGCCGTACCGCACGCCGTCATAGCGCGCGAGGTTCGAGGACGCCTCGGCAGGCGCGATGATGTAGTACGCGGCCAGCGCATACTTGGTGTGCGGCAGCGAAACCTCGACCACCTCGGCGCCCGCGTCCTTCGCCCAGGCAATGCCCTGCTCCCAGATCGCGTCCACTTCGGCAGGCATGCCATCGACGCGGTATTCGCGCGGGATGCCGACCTTCTTGCCCCTGAGATCGCCCGAAAGGCTGGCCGTCCATGCCGGAACCGCGAGGTCGAGGCTGGTCGAATCCTTGGGATCGAAGCCCGCCATCGCCTCCAGCATGATCGCGCAGTCGGTGACGTCGCGCGCCATCGAACCGGCCTGGTCGAGCGAGCTGGCATACGCCACCACGCCCCAGCGCGAGCAGCGGCCATACGTGGGCTTGATGCCCACGGTGCCGGTGTAGGCGGCAGGCTGACGGATCGAGCCGCCGGTGTCGGTGCCGGTGGCCGCAGGCGCAAGGCGCGCCGCGATCGCTGCCGACGAGCCGCCCGAGGAACCGCCCGGCGTCAGCTGCGCGTTGCTTCCGGGACGCTGCCAAGGCGAGATCACGTTGCCGAAATAGCTAGATTCGTTCGAGGAGCCCATCGCGAACTGGTCGAGGTTGAGCTTGCCGAGCATGCCGGCGCCCGCTTCCCACAGCTTGCGCGAAACGGTCGATTCGTATTGCGGCACGAAGCCTTCCAGCATGTGGCTGGCGGCAGTGGTCTGCACGCCTTCGGTGGCGAACAGGTCCTTCATGCCGATCGGCACGCCGGCCATCGGGCCAAGCGCCTGACCGGCACTGCGTGCGGCGTCGACGGCCTTTGCCGCTTCAATCGCTTTTTCAGGGGTCGCGACGATGAAGGCGTTCAGCGCATCCTGTGCAGCGGCGACGTTGGCGTTGAACGCCTCGGCCACTTCGACGGCGGAAAACTGGCCGGCAGCAACGCCGTCACGGATGGCGGCAACGCCAAGATCGGTAATTGAGTTGGACGAATTTGGCATTATTCGATCACCTTGGGCACGCCGAAGAAGCCATGCTGCGCGGCGGGGGCATTGGCCAGCACGGCGTCGCGCCGGTCGCCGCCAGTCAGCGGGTCGGCGTTGATGACGTCTTCGCGCAGGCGCAGGGTGTTGGGGATGACGGCGGTCATCGGCTCGACGCCGGTGACGTCGACTTCGCCGAGTTGCTCCACCCAGGCGAGAATTCCGTTCAGCTCGGGCACCATCGCCTCAAGCTCGGCTTCGCTCACCTTGAGGCGCGCGAGGCTGGCGATCTTCGCCACGGTTGCGGTATCGACCGACATGGCTTTCCTTCACGGGTTAGCCCGGCGCGCAAGGCTTGGCGCCGGGGCGGTATTCGATTGCGCGCGCTAGCATCGGGGCTGCCCGGCTTCAAGCACGGGCGCGCCGGGAGCTGCGGCTATTGGCCCGGCTGCGGTGCCGGAGCGGGTGCCTGCCCTTGCGGTTGTTGCTCCGCCGTCTGCTCGGCGTGCATCTGCTCCATCAGCACGGCGATTTCCTCGGGCGTCTTGAAATCGAGCAGCTCGATCTCGAAGACGAGGGTCGCATTCGCCGGGATCGGGCCGGATGCCTGCGCACCATAACCCAGTTCCGGCGGGATGGTCAGTTTGTAGCGGCCGCCGCGCTGCATCTGCACGAGCCCCAGCGCGAAACCGGGCACGACTTCGTCGAGCGCCATCGGCATCTGCTGGTTCTGATCGAAGACAGTGCCGTCCGGCAACATGCCCTTGTAATTGATAAGCACATAGGAATGCTCGGGCGGCTTCTCGCCGGTTCCGGGGGTCAGCGTTTCCACGCTGACCTTGGGAGCGACAGGCGCAGCCGCTGGAGCAGGCGCGGCCTGCGCGAGCGCGGCCCCCGAAGGCACCGCTGCTGCGAGAACGAGGGCTGCCAGCCGGCCTGCGTTACCGAGAATCATCGACGCGATCAGGGCTGGGCCGGAGCCGGCATCGCACCGGGAGCACCGCCCTGCTGCTGCATCTGCTGCATCTGCTGCATAATGCGCTGCTGCTGCTGGATCTCGGCAAGGCTCCGGTAGTCGAGCAGTTCGACTTCGAACTTCAGATCGGCATTGGCGGGGATGGGCGAACCGGCAGGCGGATTCGCGCCGTAGGCCAGCGCTGCGGGAATCTCGACCATGTACTTGCCGCCGCGCTGCATCTTCATAAGCGCCTTGCTGAAGCCGGGCACGAACTGCGCGACCGGATTCGGATAGCCCTTGTTCTGGTCGAACACGGTGCCGTCCTGAAGCATGCCCTTGTAGTTGATGAGCACGACATCTTCCATCGTCGGCGAATCACCCGTGCCCGCGCTCAGCGTCTTCACGGTCGGAGTCGGCGGCAGGGCCGCATAAGCGATGCCGCCGGCTGCCAGAGCCACCACAGCGACGCCGAGCCAGATCTTCGTAAGCGAACCCTTGGTGATCGGCTGAAGCGCAACGCGGGTAATCTCTGTCATGGACCTGCCTCGTATTCGAAAATTGTGGATTCGCGCCCGAAAGTTGAATGCACAAAGGGCGCGGAAATGAAATTCCGCGCCCTCATGGCTCAACCCGGCGCGGCGTTCAAGCCGCAAGCCGTGATTTCGAGGTGCCCTGCGGAAAAGCGCAGGAAACAGCGCTTACTTGGCGCCGTCACGCTCCATGCGCTTACGCTCCAGCTTGCGGGCGCGACGCACAGCAGCGGCCTTTTCACGGGCGCGCTTCTCGGACGGCTTCTCGAAGTGACGGCGCAGCTTCATTTCGCGGTACACGCCTTCACGCTGCAGCTTCTTCTTGAGCGCACGAAGAGCCTGATCGACGTTGTTGTCGCGAACGAGAATTTGCATAAACCGACACACCTCACAAAATACGAACGAGGCCCGCCCCACACCTTTCGGCGAGGCGAACCGCGAATCCTAGAGCCAAACCAAGGCCGCAACCAGCGAAGGTACGGCTCGAATGGCGGGCCCGTTACCAAAGCGACGCCTTGAAGACAAGTCCTAAGGGTCAATCGGCTCTGCAAAAGGACCGGGAAAGGCCATCAGGCCCCGGCCGATACCGCCATCACGTCACACTCTTATATAGCAATACGCCTGCCATGCCCACTACGTTTGGAAATTCGCCGATTCGCGTCTAAGGCGAGCGCCATGCCCCAACCTTCCTTTCTTGCAGCCTCGTTATACGTGGCGTGCGGCGGTGCCTTCGGGTCCTGGCTGCGCTTCCTCGTCTCGCGGGGATGGAGCGCCGCGCTCGGCACTGTGCGCGCCGGGGCCTTTCCCTATGGCACGCTTACGGTGAATATCCTCGGCAGCCTGGCGATGGGCTTGCTCGCAGGCGCGCTTGCAGGATTCGGGCAAGGTAATGGGTTGCACGGCGAAGCGACACGCCTGCTGCTCGCCGTCGGTGTGCTCGGCGGCTTCACTACTTTCTCGTCGTTCAGCCTCGACACCGTTGCGCTCATCGAGCGCGGCGATATCGGTACGGCTGCACTCTATTGCGGCCTTTCGCTGGCCGCGGGTTTCGCCAGCCTGTTCATCGGCCTTATCATGATGCGGAGCGTGGCATGAAGCCCGGCAATACCCCCGAAAATACCGATTCCGTCCGCCAGTTCACTGTCGGCAAAGACGATGAAGGCGTGCGCCTCGACCGCTGGTTCAAGCGTCACTTGCCCAATATCGGCTTTGCCATGGTTTCGCGCTGGGCGCGTACCGGCCAGATCCGCATCGACGGCAAGCGCGCCGATGTCGACACCCGGCTCGCCGCCGGACAGATCCTGCGCGTACCTCCGGGCGGCGAGGCAAAGCCGGGCCTCGGCGGCGCCGACATGCCGCGCCGCGAACTGACCGAGGAAGAGATCGCGCTGGCCGATTCGATGGTGCTGACGCAGGACCGCGCCGCCATCGTGCTGAACAAGCCGCCGGGCCTCGCCACGCAGGGCGGCTCAGGCCAGAAGGAGCACGTCGACGGCCTGCTCGACGCCTATGTGGAACGCGGCCCCCGCCCGCGCCTCGTCCACAGGCTCGACAAGGACACCTCGGGCGTCCTGCTGATCGCCCGGACGCCTGGCAGCGCGGCATTCTTCTCCAAGCGCTTCTCGGGGCGCACTGCCAAGAAGATCTACTGGGCGCTGGTGGTCGGTGTGCCGCACATCCATGAAGGCCTGATCGAACTGCCCCTCGCCAAGCAGCCGGGCACCGGCGGCGAGAAGATGCATGTCGACGAGAAGGAAGGCCAGACCGCACGCACCCGCTACCGTGTGATCGACCGCGCCGGCAACCGCGCGGCATGGGTAGAACTGCACCCGCTGACCGGCCGCACCCACCAGCTGCGCGTGCACATGGCGGCAATCGGCCACCCGATCGTCGGTGACGGCAAGTACGGCGGTCAGGAAGCCTTCCTGACCGGCTCGATCAGCCGCAAGATGCACCTGCACGCACGCCGCCTGATCATCGAACACCCGGACGGCACCCCGCTGGACGTGACCGCGCCCCTGCCCGAACACTTCGCAAATTCGCTGGAGCAGCTCGGGTTCGAGGAATCCGAAGGCGAGATGCCGGAAGAGGCATCGACCGATTTCACCAAGGAAGAGCGCAAGAAGGCCGCTAAGCAGCACGCCAAGGAATACCGCAAGGAACGCCGCGGCGAGCGCCATAACCGCAGCGACAGCCCTTCGGGCCGGGTGCGTTCGGGCAAGCCTTCGGCCAAGCCCGGCGCCAAGGCGATCGGCAAGCTGGGCGGCAAGCCGGTTGGCAAGCCCGGCGCAAAGCCGGCAGGCAAGTCCTTCGGCAAGCCGGCGGGCAAGCCTTCGGGGCCGCGCGCCGGTGGCCCCTCGGCTCGGCCGGGCGGCGGCAAGCCTGCCGGTGGGCGCAAGCCGACCGGAGCGCCCCGAGGCGCACCGCGCGGCCGGGGCTGATAGGCGATGAAGCTGGCGGTATTCGATTGCGACGGCACCCTGGTCGATGGCCAGGCGCCGATCTGCGAGGCGATGGAGGCGGCATTCGCCGCCTTCGCGCTGCCCGCACCCTCGCGCGGGGCGATCCGGCGCGCGGTCGGGCTCTCGCTCCCGCAGGCGATCCGCCAGCTGCTTCCCGAATCGGATGCCGAGCGCCAGAACGCTATGGCCGAGGCCTACAAGCTCTCCTTTCGCTCCGCGCGTGAACACGGCCGCGTCGCCCAGCCGCTGTTTCCCGGTATCGAGGACACCCTGCGCGGCCTGCACGGCGCAGGCTGGACACTGGGCGTGGCTACCGGAATGTCGGACAGGGGCCTGACCCACTGCCTTGCCGCCAATGGCATCGCGGACCTTTTCGTCACGCTCCAGACCGCCGACCGGCACCCGTCCAAGCCGCACCCCGCAATGCTGGAGCAGGCGCTGTCCGAGGCAGGCGCCCAGCCGGGCGAGGCGGTGATGATCGGCGACACCGTCTACGACATACAGATGGCTGCAAGCGCGCAAGTCCGCGGCATCGGGGTCGACTGGGGCTATCACCACCCGCGCGAACTGACCGAAGCAGGCGCCGAGATCGTGGTCGAAACGCCTGCCCAGCTTCTGGCGCATCTGCTGAAATGAGCGACCCGGCCGCCGCCCGCTTCGCCATGATCCAGGTGACCCGCATCTTCGGCGTCGCCTGTGTGATCGCAGGTATGCTGATGGCAAACGGACGCCTGTTCGCGGGCGCGCCGGTGTGGATCGCCTACCTGCTCATCGCCAATGGTATCGTCGATATCTTCGTCATTCCGGTGATAATGGCCCGCAAGTGGCGCACCCCCAAATAAAGCGATCCAGATGAAGCGATTCTACAAGGAAGCCAGCATAGAGCAGGCCGATGGCGGCTGGCGCGCGGTTCTCGACGGACGCGGTATCCGCACCGCCGGCGGCAGGGCGCAAATCGTGCCCACCGAGGCACTGGCGCGGGCTCTCGCCGCCGAATGGGCCGGTCAGGCCGAGACGATCGAAGCCTCCGCCTTCCATTTCCGCGACCTCGCAGACTTCGCGATCGACGCCATCGCCGGGAACCACCAAGCGGTGATCGCCGAACTGGTGCCCTACGCCGAGACCGATACGCTGTGCTACCGCGCCGATCCCGACGAAGCACTCTACAAACGGCAGGCAGAAATCTGGGAGCCGCTCCTGTCCGCATTCGAGGCGCGCCTCGGCGTTCGTTTCACGCGTGTCTCCGGCATCATGCACAGACCCCAGCCGGAGCAGACTCTGGCGCGTCTGCAGGCAGAACTGGAAGCGTGCAACGACTTCCAACTCGCCGCGCTGAAGATGCTTTCCAGCCTTTCCGCCTCGCTGGTCATCGCATTGGAGGCGATCAGGCCCAGCGCCGATGCGGACGCCTTGTGGGTGGCCGCCGAACTGGAGGCCGACTGGCAGGTCGAACTCTGGGGTGAAGACTGGGAAGCCACCGAACTTCGTGTCACGCGCTTCGCAGCATTCAAGCTGGCGATGAAGCTGGCCGAACTGGCGCGTTAAGGGCGCGCACCACGCGCCCTCGCGCTCTGCGGCTCCCTGAGCAATCGACGCCCCACTTTCAGCCCATCCACAAAAAAGCCCGCACCGGACGAATCCGGCACGGGCCCTCCTGTCAGAGCGGGTGCATGAGGACACCCGCCCTTCTTCTTGAGATCAGAACTTCGCGCCAAGGGCGATCACGCCGTTGTGACGGCTCACGCCCATCTCGTAGTTGGAGTAGCGGTACTCGGCCTTGACGAAGAACTTCTCGTTCAGGGCGTGCTCGTAGCCCGCGCCGAGACGGAAGCCGTCGAGGTCGGAATTCGCCTTCACGTTGCCGATATCGAGGCCATATGCGTCGCCAACAGCGTCAAGGCTGTTGCCGGAGAAGCTCAGCTCTGCGCGGGCGTTGGCGTAGCCACCCATCAGGTACAGCTTGCCCTGCGGACCGACTGCGGTGCCGACGCGAACCAGCGCTGCAACGTCACGGCCGGCCTCGAGGCACAGCTTGTCGCCATCGGCGCGTGCGCAGCTCTTGGTCTCGCTGTCCGAATAGGTCGCCTGCACGCCGACGAACATGCCGCCCGACAGCTGCATGTCGTAACCGACCGAGCCGCCGTAACCGATGTTCGCCTTGGAATCGCCGTCGGCCGACACGACGTCGAGGCCGGTTTCGGCCTGAACGAAAGCCTGTGCATTGGCGGCAGCCGGAACGGCGAACAGCGCGGCAGCGGCCGCTGCGGTGACGAACTTCTTCATGGTATGCTCCTGCAAATTCTTATCGTGCCGCCGTCGAAAGCAGCGGGCCCGCGCCCCTTAGCCGGAGAGAATTTGCCGTCAAACCATGGAGTTGGAAGAAAGTGTCATCGAAACGTCATTGTGATGAATAAGCCACAGAGAACCAGATGAAGAACGGCGTTTCCACCATGCTCTATGGGCATTTCACGGAAATCGCGAATTATTGCCAGAACATGGCCAAACTATTTTCAGCACTCAGCCCTTTATTATCGGCCTGACGGTTCCTACGGGCACCACGCCAGCAAAAACCTGCTCATTCACCCCTTCACCCAGTCCGCAACCTGCCGCGCGACGTCGTTCGCCGCCTGATTGAGCGCAGCGCCCACAGGCTTCGCCTTCGCCTCGACGCCGTTCACGACCGCCTCGAAACGTCGGGTCTGCAACGGCGTCCCCCCGCGATCGGTGCGAACCGCATCGAAGCGCACGACGACGGCGCTACGCTGCGCGTCATATCCCATCTGAAGCAGGCGTCCGCCGATCAGGGTCCTGCCGGTAACTTCGAAATCACCGCCCTCGACCACCAGCTTTCCGGTGCGGGCGCGCAGGGTTTCGGCCAGAACCGAGCGGAATTGGCGCGTGGGCTTCTCAATCCACAGCGCGTCCTTGAGGTAGGCCACGCTGGAAGCATCGACCGTGACCGGCACGCGCAACACGTCCAGCCCGCGATCGGCCTCAGGGTCGAGAACCACGATAGCTTCGCTGAGCTGGCCGCTGGATGTCGTACCTGCCGGCGCGGTTTCCTGCGCGGTAAGACGCAGCAGTTCGTCCGGCGGCTTGGTGCCAAGGCTGACGCAGCCCGACAGGGTGAGCGCGGCGGCGACAGCCATGAAGCCGGCCCGATAGATGCTGCCTACGCGGATCTTGTGCAAGCGGGTCATCGCGCTTTCCTTCACGGCTTATAGTCGGGCAGCTTCTGCCCCTTGAGCAGCGCACCGGCGCCCTGCTCGTCGATCTTCTCGGTAACGCTGCGCAGCGCCTTGCTGGTCGCACGCAGGTCGCGGATCGCGGCTTCGGCGGCGGGCAGCGTCTGTTGCGACACCTGATCGAGCGCCGGCTGTGCATGCAGCATCGTGCTATCGAGCTGCTCCATCGACTTCTGGGCGGAAGCCAGCGTCTTGCGCAGCTGGTCGGCCAGCGAACTGCCCTCACCGCCAAGCAGATCGTCGGCCTTGCCGGCCACGCCCTGGAAGGCCTTGAGCGTCTGTGTCGCCTGAGCGAGGGTGCCGCGCATCTCCACCATCGTCGCGCGGAATTCCGGTGTCGCCTGCGAAAGATCAGCCGTCATCTTGTCGGTATTGTGGAGGATGCCGGTGATCGACTTGCGGTTATCTTCGGACAGCATCTGGTTGAGATTCTCTGTCAAAGTCGCCAGCCGCTCCATCAGTAGCGGTGCATTGCTAAGGATTTCGCCGAAGCCGCCGGGCTTGGTCGGGATCACCGGCACACCCTCAGGCCCCGGCTCCGTGATGAGCGGAGCGCCCTTGACCGCGCCCGCCAGCTGGATGTCGGAAACGCCCGTGAAGCTGCCCTGCACGGTCGCGGTGGTGCCGATCGTGATGGGCACCTTCTCATCGACCTTGACGCGCACGCGCACGAAGCTGGGGTCCTGCGGCCACAGTTCGATCCGCGTTACCTGCCCCGCCGGCACGCCGGCGTAGCTGACCTCAGACCCCTTCGCGAGGCCGTCGACCGACTGCTTGAAAAAGATGTCGTATTCGTTCTGGCTGCCCTCGTTAAGGCGCGCAATCCAGATGACGAACACCGCCAGAGCAGCCATCAGCACCAGCGTGACGGCTCCGACCCATACGTGATTGGCCCGTGTTTCCATCGCTTGTGCCTATGCCCCCGACTTTCTGATATCTGTCTTTCCAGCGCCGTCCATGCCGGACGGCTCCACCTCGTTCGAGGTCGAAGACGTGTCAACGGCCTTCGCCGTATCCTGTTCCGGCTTCACCGCCGGGTCGTCTTTTCCGGCCAAAGCCGCACGGCCGCGCGGGCCGTTGAAATATTCCTGAATCCACGGATGGTCGAGCGCCAGCAGTTCCGGGATCGTGCCTACCGCGATCACCTGCCTGTCCGCCAGCACCGCGACACGGTCGCAGATGGCGTATAGCGTGTCCAGATCGTGGGTGATCAGGAACACGGTCAGGCCCAGCGTCTCCTTGAGTTCGCGGGTCAGGCTATCGAACGCGGCCGCACCGATCGGGTCGAGACCCGCGGTCGGCTCATCGAGAAACAGGAGTTCGGGATCGAGCGACAGGGCTCGGGCCAGGCCGGCGCGCTTCTTCATGCCGCCCGAAAGCTCGTTGGGATACTTGAACGCCGCTTCCTCGGGCAGGCCGGACAGGCGGACCTTGAAGCGCGCGATCTCGCTGCGCAGTTCGTCGGTGATCTCGGGGAAGAACTGCTTGAGCGGCACTTCCACGTTCTCGCCCACGGTCAGCGTCGAGAACAGCGCGCCGCCCTGGAACAGCACGCCCCAGCGCGAACGCAGGTCGATAGAGTCTTCCTCCGTCGCTTCGCCCATCTTGTGGCCGAGCACGGTGATTTCCCCGGCGGTAGGCTGCTGCAGCCCGATGATCGAGCGCATCAGCACCGACTTGCCGGTGCCCGATCCGCCGACCACGCCGAGAATCTCGCCGCGACGGACCTTGAGCCCGAGATCCTCATGGATCACATGATCGCCGAAGGTATTGCGCAGCCCTTCCACAATGATCGGAAAGTCGTCGCTGCTGGCGGGGGAAAGGTCGGTCATGACCAGCCGATCTTGGTGAAGAAGATAGCAAAGAAGGCGTCGAGCACGATCACAGTGAAGATCGCGGTGACCACCGCCTGGGTGGTGCGTGCGCCCACTTCCTCGGCATTGGTGGTGACCTGCATGCCCTGATAGCACCCCGCCAGCGCTACGATCAGCGCGAAGACCGGGGCCTTGATGAGGCCGATCCACACGTCAGTGATGGGAACCACTTCCTGCGTGCGCTGGAGGAAGGTCCAGAACGGGATGTCGAGCGCGAAATTGGCGATCGTGGCGCCGCCGATGATGGCCAGCACCGAGGAATAGAAGCCCAGCAGCGGCATCATCAGCATCGAGGCCAGCACGCGCGGCACCACCAGCGCTTCCATCGGCGAGACGCCGATGGTGCGCATGGCGTCGACTTCCTCGGTCAGTTTCATGGTGCCGATCTGCGCGGCGAAGGCGGAACCGGAGCGGCCCGCCACCATGATCGAGGTCATCAGGATGCCCAGTTCGCGCATCGAGAGGCGGCCGGTCAGGTTGATCGTATAAATCTCTGCGCCGAACTGTGCGAGCTGGACCGCGCCCTGCTGGGCGATGACGATGCCGATCAGGAAGCTCATCAGGCCCACGATCCACAGCGAATTGATGCCCACATACTGCATGTGGAACACCAGCGCCGTGCCGCGCAGCCGCGAAGGGCGGCGGATAACGTGGCCGAAAGCGATGATAAGCTCGCCCAGGAAGCCGATCAGCTTGTAGAGACCATCGCCCCACATCGCCACCATATCGCCCAGATCGGCGAGTGTGCGGGGGATCAACGGCAGTATGGGTTCCGGCTCCGCAGCCGGCTCGTCCATGTTGCCGATGGCGGCGAAGAGGCGGCGCGCCTGTTCGCTTTCACCAGTGACTTCGAGGCCCCGTTCTCCCGCATAACGGGTGACGAGCCAGGCACCGGTGGTATCGATATCGGTGACGCCGGACATATCGACCCGCGTGAAATTCCCGCTGAGACCGGCAAGTTTGGCGTCGAGATTGCCCAGAGAATTGACGCGCAAAGGCCCCTTCAGCGCCAGGACATGGTCGGCGCCTTGGTCGTTTTCCGACAGGGTGAATTCAGCCCATTCCCGCATGTTCGCTCGTATCGTGGAAAAAGCGTGGACCGGCAAGAGGTTCCACGGGCGCGACGAATTGTGATCTTTAGGTTTACACGATGCTTGCCAGCCGCTTGCGGCAAAACCGTGGCAATGCGGCGGTATTGGCTTCTTGCGCGCAAACCCGCGCACTGGCAAAGCCCCGCGCCATGACCGACGAGATTTCAGAAGCCGCGCCGGAAGCCGCGCTCGACAAGACTTTCGACCCCGCCCGGATCGAGGCCAAGTGGTTCGCCCACTGGGAAGACAGGAACCTCTTCCGCCCCGAGCGCCCGGACGCCACCCCCTTCACCATCGTAAATCCGCCGCCAAACGTGACGGGTTCGCTGCACATCGGCCACGCGCTGGACAACACGTTGCAGGACGTGGTGATCCGCTACGAGCGCCTGCGCGGCAAGGACGCGCTGTGGGTCGTCGGCACGGATCACGCCGGTATCGCCACGCAGATGGTGGTCGAGCGCAAGATGGAAGCCGCCGGCGACAAGCGCACCAACTACACGCGCGAAGGCTTCATCGAGAAGGTCTGGGAGTGGAAGGCCGAAAGCGGCGGCACCATCACCGGCCAGCTGCGCCGGCTGGGCTGCTCGATGGACTGGAGCCGCGAGCAGTTCACCATGGACCCGCACTTCACGCGCGCCGTGGTCAAGGTCTTCGTCGACCTGCACAAGCAGGGCCTCATCTACCGCGACAAGCGGCTGGTGAACTGGGACCCCAAGCTCAAGACGGCGATCAGCGACCTTGAGGTGGAAACCCGCGAGATCAATGGCAGCTTCTGGCACTTCAAGTACCCGCTTTCGGACGGGTCGGGCCACATCATGGTCGCTACAACGCGCCCTGAGACGATGCTGGCCGACATGGCCGTGGCCGTTAACCCGGCGGACGAGCGCTACAAGCCGCTGCTGGAACGCGGCGCCACGGTGACGCTGCCGATCACGGGGCGCGAGATCCCCATCGTCGCTGACGAACACGCCGACCCGGAACTGGGTTCAGGCGCGGTGAAGATCACCCCCGGTCATGATTTCAACGACTTCGAGGTGGGCAAGCGCGCCGGTTTCAAGGCCGCCGACATGCTCAACATGCTCGATGCCGAAGCGAAAGTGCAGCAGACCTCGGACGGCCTGATCCCGCACGAATTCATCGGCATGGACCGCTTCGAGGCGCGGGGGCGCGTGGTCGAGATGCTCGACGACGATGGCCTGCTCGAAAAGGTCGAGGACCGTGTGATCGCAACGCCTTACGGCGACCGCGGCGGCGTGGTGATCGAACCCTGGCTGACCGACCAGTGGTACGTCGACGCCGAAACCCTCGCCAAGGCGCCGCTGGAAGCCGTGCGCACCGGCCAGATCGAGATCGTCCCCAAGACCTGGGAGAAGACCTTCTTCAACTGGATGGAAAACATCCAGCCCTGGTGCGTTTCGCGCCAACTGTGGTGGGGGCACCGCATCCCGGCATGGTTCGCCGAAGACGGCGAAATCTTCGTCGCCGAGACCGAGGAAGAAGCCCAGGCGCTTGCCGGCAACAAGAAGCTGACCCGCGACGAGGACGTCCTCGACACCTGGTTCTCCTCTGCGCTGTGGCCCTTCGCCACGCTGGGCTGGCCGGACGAGAATGCGCCGCTGCTGGCCAAGCACTACCCGAACGACCTGCTCGTTTCCGGCTTCGACATCCTGTTCTTCTGGGATGCGCGCATGGCGATGCAGGGCATCCACTTCATGAAGGAAGTGCCGTGGAAGCGGCTCTACCTGCATGGACTGGTGCGCGCCGCCGACGGCCAGAAGATGTCCAAATCCAAGGGCAACGTGGTCGACCCGCTCGGCCTCATCGACCAGTACGGCGCCGACGCGCTGCGCTTCTTCATGACCGCCATGGAGAGCCAGGGCCGCGACGTGAAGATGGATGAAAAGCGCGTCGAGGGTTACCGCAACTTCGCCACCAAACTGTGGAATGCTGCGCGTTTCTGCCAGTCGAACGGCATCGCGGCCAGCACTTCGGTCGCCGCGCCCACCGCCACCTCGGCCGTCAATCGCTGGATCATCGGCGAAGTCGTCGAGACCGCCGCCGCGCTCGACAAGGCTATGGCGGACCTGCGTTTCGACGCGGCTGCCAACGCGATCTACTACTTCGTCTGGAACCAGTTCTGCGACTGGTACATCGAACTCATCAAGGGTCAGTTCGATGAAGAGACGAAGGCCGTCGCCGGCTGGGTGCTCGACCAAATCCTCGTCATGCTCCACCCCTTCATGCCCTTCGTCACCGAAGAGCTGTGGAGCAAGATGGGCGCGCGCGAGAACGAGTTGATCGTCGCACGCTGGCCCGTCCCCGAGGCGAAGGTCGATGCCGCCGCCAAGGTGGAGGTCGAATGGCTGATCGCGCTGGTCGGCAACCTGCGCGGCGCCAAGGCGGAACTGGGCATCTCGCCCGGCGCCCGCCTGACCGCCTACCTGCCAGCTCCTTCCGAGGCTACGCGCGCGGTGATCGAGCGTAACGGCAAAGCAATCGACCGCCTCGCCCGTCTCGACGCGATCCGCTTCGAAGCGGCGCCCGCAGGCCCGGCGATGCAGGTCGGCGCAGGCGATGCGATGCTGGCGATCCCGCTGGACGGCGTGATCGACATCGCCGCCGAAAAGGCCCGCCTCGAAAAGGCGTATGCAACGTCGATCAAGGAGCGCGATTCGCTCGGCAAGCGGCTCGACAACCCGGCATTCGCGCAGAAGGCCAAGCCCGAAGCAGTGGAAAAGGCCCGCGCTGACCATGCTGCCCATTCGGCTGAAGCGGAACGCCTCGCAGCTGCACTGACAAGGCTGGGCTAAATTCCTCCCCTTTCGGGGGAGGAAGACCATCCGGAGGGTTGTGGAGGGGCACTCCCGCATTTCGGGCAATCCCGTAGCAGGAGGCCGCCCCTCCACCATGTTTCGAATGCAGCCCTCTCCCCATTTCGGGGAGGATTTCGCTACGCCGCTTCAAAAGGTGACACCTCTCCGAGCGGGATGACACCACACCTCCCCTCGGCCGTGTAAACCGTGTAAACCCCTGCCATCTTATGACCCTGACTCTCGCCACCACCACTCCGGGGGAACCGGAAATCTTCGCCTCGCTGCAAGGCGAAGGCCCATCCATGGGCCGACCCAGCACGTTCGTGCGCCTCTCGCGCTGCAACCTCGCGTGCCAGTGGTGCGACACCGCCTACACATGGCGCTTCACCGGCGACAACCGCTTTCACCGCGACGACCTGGCCTTCGAGCGCCGCGAGAACCAGGTGACGATGGAAGAAGGCGACCTCGCCCGCGCCGTCGCCGATCTCGTGCCCGACCGCCTTGTCATCACCGGCGGCGAACCGCTGCTGCAGGGCGCCGCGCTCGCCCGTATGGTCACCGCGCTCAACGATCTGCGCCCAGGCATGCACGTGGAGGTGGAGACGAACTCCACCGTCGCCCCCCACCCCGCACTCGACGGCCTGGTCCACCAGTACAACGTCAGCCCCAAGCTGGCGCACAGCGGCAACCCCGCCGAACTGGCCCTGCTGCCCGAGCG
The DNA here is from genome assembly GCF_902706195.1 of Novosphingobium sp. 18050. GTDB lineage: Bacteria > Pseudomonadota > Alphaproteobacteria > Sphingomonadales > Sphingomonadaceae > Novosphingobium. Next base: position 65,073 of record NZ_CACSJO010000005.1, read on the forward strand.
CCTAACCGCGTGGGCCGCGAATCCGCGCGCCTTCTTCAAGTTCGTGATTGCAGAGGAATCGGACCTCGATGAAGTCATGGCACTGCAAGAAACTTACGCCATTCCCGGCCAGCGCCTGTTCCTGATGCCCGAGGGCCGCTCCAGCGATGTCATCAGGCAGCGTTCGGGCTGGTTGGCGGATTTCTGTTCGCTGAACGGACTGCGTTTCACCGACCGCTTGCACATCCATCTCTGGGGCGACACGAGAGGCACATGAACGAAGCATCCCCCATTCCCCTCGGCGAGGAAACGCCCGGTGCTGCCTCGCCGCAGGAACAGGCCGCCGCAAGGCCGGCAATGCGGGGGGACCTGACCAAGGGGCCGATCCTCAAGACGCTACTGCTGTTTTCGATCCCGATGCTGCTGTCCAACGTGCTGCAGACGCTGAACGGGTCGGTCAACGCGATCTGGGTAGGCCGGCTGCTGGGCGAAGCGGCGCTGGCGGCGACGGCGAACGCGAACATCGTGATGTTTCTGGTCTTTGCCGCCGTGTTCGGCTTCGGCATGGCCACAACGGTACGCGTTGGCCAGCACTTCGGCGCGCGCGACATCGACGCCGCGCGGCGCACTTTCGGCACCGGTGTCGGCTTCTGCCTAATCATCTCGGTAGTTACAGGCGCGATCGGCTGGTTCGGCGGCGGAGCCCTGCTCGACGCACTGGGCACGCCCGCAGCCAGCCGCGGCGAAGCGCTCGCCTATCTACAGGTGATCTTCGTTACCCTGCCGCTGGGGACCATCAACATGATGGTCTCGATGGGCATGCGCGGCGCCGGCGATTCCAAGACGCCGCTCTACGCGATGATCCTGGCGGTGACGCTCGACATCGCCTTCAACCCGATCCTCATCATGGGCCTCGGCCCGATCCCCGCGCTGGGCGTGGCCGGGTCGGCCATCGCCACGGCCTGCGCCAACACGGCGGGCATGCTGTTCCAACTCTGGCACATCTATCGCAAGGACCTGTCCCTGCGGCTGCGCGGACCGGAACTGCGCTATCTCATCCCGCGCGGAGCAGACCTGCGCTATGTCGTGACCAAGGGCCTGCCGATGGGCGCGCAGATGCTGATCGTCTCTTCCGCCGGCCTCATCATGGTCAGCCTCGTCAACCGTGAGGGACTGAATGCCGCCGCCGCCTATGGCGCCTCGCTGCAGCTGTGGAACTACCTGCAGATGCCCGCCTTCGCCATCGGCTCGGCGGTGAGCGCGATGGTCGCGCAGTCGCTGGGCGCAGGGGATCATGGGCGCGTCGACAAGGTGACGATGACCGGCCTCGGCGCCAACCTCGTGATGTCCACGGTGGTCGCGGCGCTGATCGTCATCTTCGACCATCCGCTACTGGCGCTGTTCCTGGGCGGTAGCAGCCCGGCCATGCCGATCGCCGAACATATCCAGCTGATCTGCACCGCCTCGTTCGTGATCGTCTCGGTGACGATGATCATGACCGGCACGATGCGCGCCTACGGCTCGGTCGTGGCGCCGCTGGTGATCCTGTTCCTGGGGCTCTACCCGGGGCGCCTGGGCTTTTACGCTCTGGCAGTGCCGTACATCGGCAGCGAAGCGGTATGGTGGTCCTACCCGGTCGGCTCGGCGCTGACGGTACTGATCACGTTGGGCTACTACCGCATGGGTAACTGGCGCGCGGCGTATAAGGGCTGAGCCCTTACGCGCGGGGTCAACGACCCTGCGCGCGCCAGCGCTGGACGGTGCGCATGACCATCTCCTCCTCGCCGCCGGTGGAGTTCCACAGGCGGGTGAACGAAGGGTCGGCCGAGGCCGGGCGCTTGTGCTCCTCGAGGTCATCGAAGGAGACCCGCATCGGGATCGCCACGCCCTCGCCGCAGATGATGCATTCACGGTTGCGCAGGGCCGGGATCGAATCGAGGAACCCGCGCGCACCTTCCGGCATCGCAGCGCGCACGAAGGCCTGATCGCGGTCGTTGTTGAGGCGCATCGAAATGATCGTGCCGCACTGCGACAGCACACCCTCGGCAAGGTCCGAGGGCCGCTGGGTGATGAGACCCAGCGAAATGCCGTACTTGCGGCCCTCCTTGGCTATGCGCGAAAGGATGCGGCCGACAGAGGATCCATCGGCATTCTTCTCGTTCGGGACGTAGCGGTGGGCTTCCTCGCAGACGAGCAGGATCGGCCGGGTCTGCTCCTCACGCGCCCAGACGGCGAAGTCGAAGACCAGTCGGCTGAGCACTGCGACGACAGTGGAAGTGATCTCGGTCGGCACGCCCGAAACATCGATGATCGAAATAGGCCGCCCGCGTGAAGGCAGGCGGAACAGCTTCGAGATGAACTCGGCCATGATATCGCCCACCAGCATGCCCGAGAACATGAACTGATAACGCGGGTCGCTCTTCAACTCGTCCACCTTGCTGCGAATGCGCAGATAGGGCGCGCTGGTATGGCCCTTGTCGAGCTTGCCCATGGCATTGTTGAGGATCATGCCGAGGTCCGAAAGCAGATACGGAATCGGCGAATCGACAGTGATCTTGCCCATCTGCTCGGCCAGCCGGTTCTTCGAACGCGCCTCCAGCAATGCCCTGCCCAGGATTTCGGCGTCAAGCTGGCGATCGTCCCCGCGCGAGGTCAGCAGGACTTCGCAATGCTCCTCGAAGTTCATCAACCAATAGGGCATCTGGAGGTTGGTGACGTCGAGGATCACGCCGGTATCGCGAAACGCAGCGGCATATTCGCCGTGCGGGTCGACCATGATGACATGGCCTTCGGGCGCATGTTCGCAGATCCGGTGGAGGATCAGCGCGGCGCTGGTCGACTTGCCGGTGCCGGTCGAACCGAGCAGCGCGAAATGCTTGCCCAGCAGCGCGTCGACATAGAGGCCGGCGCGGATGTCTCTGGTGGGATAGACGTTGCCGACCTGAATCGAGGAGCGCCCGTCGCTGGCGTAGATCTGGCGAAGATCGTCGCTTGTAGTCGGATAGACCAGCGTGCCGGGGATCGGATAGAACGTGACGCCGCGCCGGAAGGCCTGAATGCGCCCGGTCAGCCGCTCCTCCTGCCCTTCGCCGAGGAAGTCGACGTCGGAGAGAACCCCGCCGGACATCTTGGCGTCCTGCTTCTGGTTACGCACGCTGGCCAGCAGCCAGCCGCTGCCGACGCGAATCTTGACCTGACTGCTTACCTGGCCCGACAGCGCGACGGAGGGGTCAGGGTCTGCGGCGATCTCGTTCAGGCGTTCGAGGTCGAAGGCGATGCGGCTGCCCGCGCCGCTGATCTCCAGCACGACACCGATCGGTTCATGGCCATATACGGGGGCAGCGCCGGTCATGGGAACCGCTCCTGCCTGCGGCATGTGAACCTCATCGAGACCGTCAACATGCATCTGTTCTTCAACCATCGGAATTGTTGGCAACCGATTGCAGGTCTTAAAGCTACCTGGGTTAATTTCCGGCTAAGAGCGGTACTGGGTCACTCATAGCGCCCCACCGCCCGGATCGATGGCCGTCAGATCAGCGCGAACAGACGCCCTGCAAGCCAGCCCATCGCCACCGAAACGAAGACCGCCATCAGGCCATAGACGAAGCCGTAGTTTTCGGAAAAATTGGCGATGGCGCGCTCGATGCCGAGCTTGCGCACTTCGACCTGACTACTGGCGGAAGCCACCACCCTGCCCTTGGAAACTGCATAGGTTTCAGCGGTGTAGATGCCGGTCGGCACGCGCGAGGGTAAGCCGATGCGTGCCTGATAGAGAACCTGCTCGCTCACTTTCACGCCGCCTTCTTCCTCCCGGTAGAGGCCATTACGCCGGTTGACGTCGACAAGCCCGGCGGAAAAACGCGCCTGTTCATCCGGGTCAATCGCGCCGATGGGCGAGAGTTGCAGCCATTTCAGCCCCAGTTCGTAGATCGCGGCAGTCTTGTCGTCGACGATATCGGCAATCGGCTTGGTGGAGGCGATAGCGTAATAGCTTGGCGCGCTGCGTAATTCTGTGCTGGCGACGTTGATCCAGATGCCGGCCACTTTCTGCTTTTCGCGCAGGACGATCGACTGGGTCGGACCCTTGAGAACGACGATGATGTCGTAATCCTGCGCCGCGCGCGAACCCTCAGGCGTGAGGATTGCGCCGAACAGCAGTAATTCGGTGCCGGTGAAGCCCTGCTGGAGGTCGACCTCGTGCTGCGAGACTTCGGGCACCAGGATCGGGTCGCGGGCGCCGGTGAGCATGACCAGCGCGAAAAGCGCCAGCAGCGACGACGCGAATGCCTTCACAGCGGCGCCACCGTGTAGATTTCATCAGGCCGATAGCCCAGTCCCAGCGCCATGCGCCCGGCAACGAGCAGGACGATCACGGCGAGCAGCAAGCGCAGTTTCACCGGGCTGGCCTTCTGCGCGAACTGCGCGCCCACTTGTGCGCCCGAAACCGAACCCAGCAGCAACAGCGCGGCGAGTACTATGTCCACCGCGTGGGTGGTGAGCGCATGCATCATCGTCGTCGCCATGGTGACGAAGAGAATCTGGAACAGCGAGGTGCCAACCACCACATTGGCGCTCATCCCCAGGATGTAGAGCATCGCGGGCACCAGTACGAAGCCGCCGCCAATGCCCATCAGCATCGTCAGGATGCCGGTGCCGATCCCAAGGAGCAGCGGCGCGAGCGGCGAGATGTAGAGGCCCGAGCGATAGAAGCGCCAGCGCATCGGCAGGCTTGCCACCATCGGATGGTGGCGCCGCTTGCGCGCGGGCAGCGGCACGCCCGAACGCTCTGCCCGGATAGACTGGATGCTTTCCTTCGCCATCAGCCCACCGATCGAGCCGAGCAACACGACGTAAAGAATATTGATGACGGTATCGATCTGCCCCAGCTTTTCCAGCAGGTTGAACAGGATCGCGCCCAATCCGGTTCCGATGATACCCCCGGCCACCATGACCGCGCCCATCTGGTAGTCCACCCCGCCGCGCCGGGTATGCGCGAACACGCCCGAGACGCTGGCACCGGTAACCTGACTGGCGGCCGATGCAGCCGCAACGGTCGGCGGGATTCCGTAGAAGATCATCAGCGGTGTCGTCAAAAACCCGCCGCCCACGCCGAACATGCCCGAAAGCAGGCCGGTGAGCGCACCCAGGCCGACGATGATGAGACCGTTGACCGAAAGGTTGGCGATGGGAAGATAAACGTCCATTGCGGGTTCTCGCTACCGCAGCATCAGCCGCGAGAAAAGCGGCGAATCAGAAACCTGCGGATAGCGTCAGGGCAGGCCCCGAATTCGGCACGGCATCCCCGGCCAGTCGGAAGCGCCAGTCGATCGCAACGCGGCCCGCCGTACCGCGGCCCAACGGCATGGCAAGCGAGGCGGACGGCCCCGCGTCGAGCCGCGCCGCGCCTTTCTGCGCGCCGCCCCAAACCCCGGCACCGATGCGCGCCTGAACCTTGCCGAGAGAGACAAGCGCCCGGTCAGCCTTAAACTGGCCATCGGCGAAAGGCGTGGCGAAACGGCCGGCAACATAGCCTGCCTGCCCATAGGCCTCACCCCGAAAATCCGCCGGGAGCGCGAACCATGGCAGTTCCGTCACCGCCAGCGCAACGGGCTGGAAACGGCGGCGTCCGCCTTGGTCGGTCAGCCGAGCCTCCAGTGCAGCGATGACCGGGAACGACGGCAATGGCCGCGCAGACAGGCCCAGCGCCGCCGACGTTTCCTGCAATTGCCCCAAGGTCGAAGTCGTGCGCATGTAGGCCGTTGGTCGATAGGCACTCGTCGGTGCCAGTCGGTAACGCAGCACTGCGCCTGCCTGACTGGCGCCGTAAGTTGCCGGCAAGGCTCCGGGCGAGGCCGGAGCGCCCGATTCGTCACGGCGCAGCAACGCCCACGCATCCGCAGACCATCGCCGCACGCGCTGGGGGCCGGCTTCCACGCTTGTCGACGCCGAAGATGACGGGGGCCGGGACATGCCCGGCGGCTCCGGAGCGTAGAAACGCGGCAGCGATTCGGTCAGCGCGAACTCGCTGCGCAGATGTCTGGGGATGTGAGCAGGATCGGCCGGGATAGACGAACTGCGGTTCCATCCCTGACCAGCTGTCAGCGCCGGCAGCGCGGCGTAGCGCCAGTAGGGCGTCGATGCCGCCGAAGCCGCTACGGAGCCCCCCGGGTAGACAGGTCCTGTATCGGCGGAAGCCAGGCCAAGCCCTGTCCCGGGCAGCGACTGCGGCCCGCCCCAACTATCGGCCACGGAGCCACCTTCCGGCCCGGATGCCCCCTGCGCGGCCACTTGCAGCGCTGCGGCAAACGGCGGCTCCCAGGTCGCCGCGCGCCCGCCGACCCAGCCACCCAGTACCGCGAGAAGGGCCATGACCGGGTGTCCGCGCGAAATGCCTCCCCCTCCGCTCATCGCGCAAGGCCCCTCGCCTGTTCACTCATGGCGGGGAGACCAAGGGCCGGATGCCCCTCGTGTTCCGTCTTCTCCCAGCGCACCGCCAGTCCTCGCAGCGACAGGATATAGCTGGCGAGCGCGCGCTGGCCCGCGAGGATCGCTATCACATTGGCGACGGGTATGCGCATCACCGCCCCGAGCCCTTCTACGACCCCATATTCACGCGTGGTGAATGCAAAGCGAAACGCTGCCCGCCACAGGAAACCGGCAAGGCAAATCTGGAGCAGCCCATGCAGCATAGGCGAAACCATGACATGCACCTGTATTCCGGCCACCGCGGCAAGCGCCTGAAGCGCCTCGATCACCAGCAGTACGTAAGCGCAGGCGAGGACTATCGCTGTCAGCGGCCCGCGGCGGTCGCGCAGGGCCATCCACAGTTCGGTTCGCCCGCTGCCCCACCCCATCCGGTCCCAGCCTTGGAAGGCAATGCCGTGAATCCAACGCGATTTCTGCCGCACGGATGCTTCGAGGCAGGCCGGGAAGTAGGCGCGGGTTGCCACCAGTTCGCCTTGCTCATCCCGCACCCGCAGGAACCGCGAACGCCCGCCCTCGCGCCGGACCAGCAGGCCCAGTTCGTAGTCCTCGGTGAGACATTCGGCAGCGAAGGGACCGCCCTCCCCGCATCCCGCCGCACCGCGCCGCCGGGCGATGCGCGCGATCATCTCGCGCGAAAAGCCGCAGCCCACACCCGCCGCAGGCATGGCTGCGCCCAGCGCATCGCGCACGACCATCGCCTTGGCGTGGGCTTCCGCGAATTCATCGGCATAGTGCCCGGCGATCCAGGGCGACTTCGGTTGAAGTTCGGGCCGGACCGGCAGTTGCACGAAGTCCGCCTGCGCAAGCCCGGCGTCGATCACCGCAAGTTCGGCGGGATGGACCATATCCTCCGCGTCATGGAGAATGACCGAGCTATAACGCCGGGCGTATCGCTGCTCATCCTTGCACAGCGCCGCGTATATGCGGTTGAGGCAATCGGCCTTGGTGGTCGGCCCCGGACGTTCGCTGATGACCAGCCTGACGCGCGGATCGTCCCCCGCCGCTGACATCGCCGCCGCAATGGTCTCCGGGTCGTTGCAGTAGCAGCCCAGGTACAAGGTGAAATCGCCCTGCCGCCATGCCGACAGCGCATGGCTGATGGTATGGCCGATGACGCCCGCCTCCTGCCAGGCGGCAATGAATACCGCCGCCCGGCCGCCCAGCGGGGCCGAAGCTGTCGCCCGCGTAATGCGGCCGTCGCGCGCGCGGCCGGTCAGCCTCAGCCAGATCCAGCACAAGTCGACGCCGAAATCGTCCAGCGCGCCCAGGATGAACCAGAATCCCGTGAAGAGCAGCAATTCGTGCTTCGCCACCTGCAGGCAAAGGGCGACATATTCCACCACAGGCGTTCCCGGCACCGATTCCCCCTTGGCCGCGCCAAATCATGCGGACTGCACCCCATGCAGTCCCTCACGGACGGGGAATATGATCACCCACGTAAAATTCACCAGTCGCGTTGAGCGCTGTTTCATAAAGTTAATAAATGTAAAATGGCAGGAGCAAGGCCCGCAGCCGGCCCGCGATCCCGCGTTTTGCCAGCGGCGGCAAAACGCGGGAGCCGAGGTCAGCTTACCAGCTGCCGACGTTCGGCATGCTCGCCCAGGGCTCTGCCGGGTCGAGGCGTCCGTCCTGTAGCAGCTCCACCGAAATTCCGTCCGGCGTAAGCACGAAGGCCATGTGGCCGTCACGGGGGGGGCGGTTGATGGTGACGCCGCCGTCCTGCAGCCGCTGGCAAGTCTCGTAGATGTTGGCGACCTGGAACGCGAGGTGGCCGAAATTGCGACCGCCGGTGTATTCCTCTGCCGCGCCGTCCTCTGCAGGCCAGTTGTACGTCAATTCGACTTCCGCCTCTTCCTGCCCCGGAGCGGCAAGATAGATCAGCGTGAAGCGCCCCTGATCGCTGGAGAAGCGGCGGGTTTCCTTCAACCCGACCAGTTCGAAAAAGCGGATCGTCGCGTCGGGATCGGTGACGCGGATCATGGTGTGCAGGTAGCGTGTCATGGAACAAGCTTTCTCGGTTCGTCTATGAAATTGAACGGTTCATCGTACATGCAGCCGCCACCCAGCATAACGAGGTGACGATAAGGGAGATATGCGATGAGCGAAGATAGTTCGGGCGGGACAGCAGGCAAGGGCACAGGCGGCATGAATTCCGTCACCACGCGCTGGCTGGCAAGTTCAGTGATCCTTGCGATGGGACTGGTGGTCGGCGGCTTCGCGCTGGGCGACGGCATCAAGCGTGCACAGCGGGCCGACCGCGCGGTGACCGTCAAGGGTCTGGCCGAACGGGAAGTGACCGCCGACCTTGCCACCTGGACGATCAGCTATTCCGCCAGCGCCCCCGATCTTGCCAGCGCGCAATCCAGCGTCGACCGCGACACGGCGCAGATCCGCGCCTTCTTCAGCGAACTCGGCTTTCCCGCAGACGCGCTCCAGCCCACCGGCGTCAACGTCAACCAGGCGAAGGACAACAACGGAATCGTCACCTTCACCGTGCGCCAGCGGGTGAGCCTGCGCACAACCGACATCAAGCGCGCACAGAATGCGGTGCGCCGCCAGTTCGACCTCGTAAAACGCGGCGTTATCCTCGAGGAAGGCTCGGGGATGGCCTATACGTTCACCAAGCTCAACGGCATCAAACCAGAGATGGTGGCGGCCGCCACAAAGGACGCGCGCGCGGCGGCCGAGCAGTTCGCCAAGGACAGCGGATCGCAGGTTGGCGCGATCAAGAACGCGGCGCAGGGCTATTTCTCGGTCGAGGCGCGCGACGGCGATTCGGGCGGCGGCTGGGGCCAGTCGGACACGCCCTACAAAAAGGTGCGCGTGGTCACGACGGTCGACTTTTACCTGAAGTAGTTTCCGCCCCGGAAACGAAGAACCCGCCCGGATCGATCCGGGCGGGTGTCCTCCTGCAAAGCCTGTCGGCCTGCCGCTTTTTAGAACGAGGCGGTGAGCGTAGCGACGACGGTGTCGTCGGTGTAACCGTCGACGCTGGGCCCGGTGACGCCGACATAGGACACGCTCAGCGAGAGCGGGCCGTAAACGGTAGCTGAAGCGCCGATCGACCAGTCGAAGCCGGTGCGGTCCGAGGTGGAATAGTAGGACGGAGCAAGCGCGCCATCGGTGTAGCCCAGGTGGCCCGAGACCGTCAGCGGCGTGCTGGGGATCGCGACATCGAGGTTGCCGTAAAGATAGAGGTTGTCCGACTTCTTGTTGCCCGCGAAGTTCGGCAGCGCGCTCTGCTTCCAGGCGTAAGTCGCGCCGACCTTGAGCTTGCCGGGGCCGACCTGGCCGGTGACCGATGCGTAAGGCTCGAAGAATTCGGAGTCGCCGCCGGTGCCGTTCGGGTAGGCGTAGTACAGCAGGCCGACATCGGTGGTCAGGCCCGATGTCAGGGTGCCCGTCCATCCGCCAAACAGATCAAGCTCGGTGCTGCCGTAGAGGCGGCCCAGATCAATCGAGGAACCCCAGGTGCCGACGTAGAAACCGCTGGCGTGCGAAACCGTGATGCCGCCCTGGATCGCAACGTCGCCGCCCGACTGCGACACGCCGCGAAAGCGGTAGTCGCTGGTCACGGCAGCGCTGCCGGTGACGGTGATTTCCTTGGGAGCCTCGGCGTCCTGCGCGAAGGCCGGAGCGGCGGAAAGCGCAGTTCCCGCAAGGAGAGTGGCGGCGATAGCGCCGCGGACGGACAAAAGCATGATCGTTCCCTCACAAATTATGTCTTTGATGCCTCGTCCCTGCCTGCATCCGCCGCATCCAGTCTCGTTGCGGACCTGAATTGCCGCGGCACAATATTGCTGCACCGCACACAGAGGTCGCACAAGAAACATTTCAATTGAGCAATATTTCGGACATGAAGTGTGGGTTTTTTGCCACGGGTACTTTTCGCATTCGTAACGGCTTCATTGTTTCAGCAACGGGTTGTACCGGCCTGCCGCGCGCCCTATATTGCGGCGCAACAAATGTTTTCCATGATCCGCAACCTCATGGGCCGCCGCGATGTCAGGCGAGCCCCCTCGACCCCCGCAGGCGAACGCGTCTATGCCGTGGGCGATATCCACGGCAGGGCCGACCTGTTCGAGGACCTGATTCACGCTATCGAGCAGGACGATGCTGCGCGTGGCCGCGCCTATACCACGGTGGTCCTGCTGGGCGACCTGATCGACCGCGGGCACGACAGCGCCGCCGTCGTTGAGCGCGCGCGCCGCTGGGGAAGCCAGCGCAACGTCGAATTCATCCAGGGCAACCATGAGGAAATGCTCCTCGTCAGCCGCGACGATACCGACGCGCTGCGCAGCTTCCTCAAGTTCGGCGGGCTGGAGACTATCCTGTCCTACGGCGTAGACCCTGAAGCCGCGTCATCCGCCGAATTGGACGAATTGCAGCGCCTGATGAACGCGGCGATCCCGCAGGAGGACATCGACTTCATCGATGCCTTCAAGAAGATGCTGCGCATCGGTGACTATGTCTTCGTGCATGCCGGCGTTCGGCCCGACACGCCTCTGGAACACCAGTCCGGCCGCGATTGCCGCTGGATTCGCGAACCGTTCCTGAGCCACCGCGGCGACTATGGCGGCTTCGTGGTCCACGGCCACACGATCACGCCCCAACCGGACGTCTGCTCCAACCGCATCGGCATCGACACCGGCGCCTTCCTTCACGGCACGCTCACCGCGATCGGGCTGGAAGGCGAGGAACGCTGGTTCATCCAGGCCCACGATTCGGCGGCGCGCAGCGAAGCGGCCTGATGCCGCAACCCTTAGGCTGATCCGGCGGTTGTGGTAGGTTTTCAGGGCATTCTCTGCCCCTTTTCAGATAGTTTCACCGCGCAGGTACGCCATGCCTGCACGCCGGGATCATCTCCGAGCCCGCGATGAAACCTGGTGACTGATCCCTGATGCGCCGGGGAGCCTGTAAGCCGGGTTCTGTTCCTGGCGTGGTCTCCCAATCGAGGGACCTTACGCCGCGGTGGCAGCCATTCCTCTAGGCGGCGTATTGCTACGCCGCTCAAGCGACCAACCCGGGCTGCCTGGGTTCGAAACGAACCCGCCGATCTCCCGCTTTCGCGACGCCAGCGCGCAGCCCCTATTCGGTCTTGCTCCGAGTGGGGTTTGCCTTGCCGCTTACCGTTACCGGCAGCGCGGTGCGCTCTTACCGCACCCTTTCACCCTTACCTCCCCGCCCGATCCTTCGACAAGCTCAGGATTAGCGGGGTTGGCGGTCTGCTCTCTGTGGCACTTTCCCTAAGCTTCAGGAGGCCTGGAAGCCCCCCTCGCCCGGCGGGCGTTACCCGCCACCCTTGTTTCGTGGAGCCCGGACTTTCCTCGCGGTCCCGAAAGACCCCGCGGCTGCCCGGCTCCCCGGCGCGGGGGTCACCTAGCACGCCCGGTGTCACGCTCCAACAGCAGTTCGAGCAGTATTCCGCCGATCTCGCCGTCGATCTCGCCGTCGATGATTTCCGGCCGCCAGCGCCGCTGAAACGCCCGCACGGCAGCGCGTCCGTCGGTGATGTCGTAACCGAAGCGCTCCAACGCGAGGTAGAAGGCGCCGGGGTTGTCGTAGAACAGATTCATCTTCGCGCGCGGAATATCCAGCGCAAGGCCAAGCTCGGCAAGGCGCGGCCAGTCGAAGTACTCGCCCGGATCCTGCTTGCGCGCAGGCGCAATGTCGGAATGGGCAACGACATTGGTGCGGGGGATATCATGGCGGTCGAGGATATCAGCGAGCAGCGGCGTCAATGCATCCATCTGCGGCTCGGGAAAGGGGCGATACCCCCATTCATGCCCGGGATTGACCAGCTCGATGCCGATACTGGCCGAATTCACATCGGTAATGCCGCGCCAATAGGACTGCCCCGCATGCCAGGCCCGCTTGCCCTCAGGCACCAGCGAGGTGACCACGCCCTCCTCGTCGATCATGTAGTGTGCCGAGACCTGAGCCTCGGCATCACACATGCGTTCCAGCGCCTCGTCCGCAGACTTCATGCCGGTATAGTGGAGCACGGCCATGGTGACCGGCAGTTTACGCTCGTTCCAATTGGGGGAGGAGACCTTGCGGTTGACGAGCCAGCGGTTCATCCCTCGTGTCCTCCCACTTCTTGTTCAGGCTCCCGGCAGGACCGCGCCGAGAATCAGCGCATCATCCGCCAGGACATATTGCAGCTTGCCGCCAATCGTCTTGGCAAGCTGGTCGAGCATGGCCGCCGGAGCCGTTCGGCTCGACAGATCGCCCTCGGGCAGTGTGCCTTCGAGGGCACGGCCGATATCGCGGTCGAACGCAATGCGCGGACCGGCTGACCGAACAACGATCTCGCTCGCCCCGTGATCGGCGCGGTATTCCGCCGCGATGTCCAGCGTGCCGCCGCGCGGCAGCGCCTCAAGCCCGATCAGCGCGAAGTTCAGCAGCGTCTTGATCGCAGGCTTGGGCAGCGAATTGCTCGGCAGCGCCCAATTCAGCGTGATGCGCGCATTGTTCGAAACCAGCGCGTCGATCACCGCCTTGGCCTCGCTCACCGGCACCATCTCGCCGAAACCACCCGCCGCACCGAAGGCAAGGCGGAAGAACTTGAGCTTGTCGGCGGAAATCCGCGCGCTCTGGTCGAGAAGCTCGAAGCAACGGGCCCGCATTTCCGGGTCCTTCTCGTCCGCTAGCAGTTCGAGGCCGTTGGACAGCGCGCCCACGGGGCTCAACATGTCATGGCACAGGCGCGAACACAGGAGGCTGGCAAGTTCGAGCGAACTCGTGGTCATGGGATGAGGTACTTTCCGTCTTCTTTTTCAGTCGGCCTCAACTCGGACACACGCCGTCAGTCCACGACGCGCAAGGCCAATGGCGCAAAGCCATTCCCGCTATCGCGCCAGAATGCAACCTCGCTATCGGCGATGATCGCCCAGATGCGCGAATCCCCGGTGGAATGTTCGCAATCGGTCGCCGAGGGCACGGGATGCCCCTTAGGATGCGAGTGATAATAGCCCAGCACCCTAGGCCCACCGCCCCGCGCCGCCTTGTGCGCGGCAAGCAGTGCAAACGGATCAATCTCGAAATGAATGCGCCGGTTCACGGCAACGTTGGCCGCCACCTCGGCAATCTCTATCTGCTCGCCGTACCCCAGGAGCAGCCCGCAGCATTCTTCATCCCCGGCTTTCTTCGCCTCGACACGCAGTATGGCCAGAACGCCACTTGTCACCTCGACTTCCATCCCCAAATCGTACCTGCAATGGGGCTCAAATCAAATATCATCGAAGGCCGGATCGGCGCCGTGGGCGGCCGCCTGGACAAAGCACTGGCAGACGCGAGCGGACTGTCGCGCGAACGGATCAAGGCGCTCATGAGCGAAGGCCGCGTGAACCTGGCCGGGGCGCGCGTTTCATCGGGCTCGTCCAAGGTCGAACCCGGCACCGCTTTCACCATCGAGGTCCCCGAAGCAGCACCGGCGGAAGCCGTCGCGCAGGACATTCCGCTGAGCGTCGTGTTCGAGGACGAATACCTGATCGTGATCGACAAGCCCGCTGGCCTCGTCGTCCATCCCGCCGCCGGCAATCTCGACGGCACACTGGTCAATGCCCTGCTTCACCATTGCCGGGGCCAGCTTTCCGGCATCGGCGGCGTCGCCCGGCCGGGTATCGTCCACCGCATCGACAAGGACACCTCGGGCCTGCTGGTGGTCGCCAAGACCGACAAGGCGCACGAGGGTCTGGCCGTCCAGTTCGCAGACCATTCGATCGTGCGCGCCTACATGGCCGTCGTCGGCGGCCGCCCGGTCCCTGCCGCCCGCACCGTGACCGGATCGATCGCCCGCTCCAACCACGACCGCAAGAAGATGGCCCTGGTGGAGGATGGACGCGGCAAGCACGCCGTAACCCATTTCCGCACGCTGGAACTGATGAACGGCGCCACCCTGATCGAATGCCGGCTGGAGACGGGGCGTACGCATCAGGTCCGTGTTCACATGGCGTCAATCGGTCATGCGCTACTGGGTGATCCTGTCTATGGACGTACACCTTCTTCCTTGCGCGCGATTCTGCAAAGACTCGATTTTCGCCGTCAGGCGCTCCACGCTGCGGAACTTGGCTTCGTTCACCCCGTTACAGGGGAAAGCGTCCATTTCACGAGCCCGCTACCCGACGACATGCGGGTACTGATCGATGAACTGCGACACTGAAATCGCTTTTATATGCTATCATGAGAAGGTGGCCACAAGCTAAGACGCCTTCAAGGGTCTTTGACCGTGTGCCGACCTAGAAAGGACGGATGATCGTGAGCAACAATCGTAACGTGGCGACCGTACCGGCGCTTGGTGGTGAGCAGAGCCTCAACCGCTACCTGTCCGAAATCCGCAAGTTCCCCGTGCTGGCCCCCGAGCAGGAATACATGCTCGCCAAGCGCTACTCGGAACATGAAGACCCCGCCGCAGCCGCGCAGCTCGTCACCAGCCACCTGCGCCTCGTCGCCAAGATCGCGATGGGCTACCGTGGCTATGGCCTGCCCGTGTCCGAGCTGATTTCCGAAGGGAACATCGGCCTGATGCAGGGCGTCAAGAAGTTCGAGCCCGAGCGCGGTTTCCGCCTGGCGACTTACGCCATGTGGTGGATCAAGGCCTCGATCCAGGAGTACATCCTGCGTTCGTGGAGCCTCGTGAAGATGGGCACCACTGCTGCGCAGAAGAAGCTGTTCTTCAACCTGCGCCGCATGAAGAAGAATCTCGACGCCTACGAGGACACCGACCTGCACCCCGTCGACGTCACCAAGATCGCGACGACGCTGGGCGTTTCCGAGCAGGAAGTGGTCAACATGAACCGGCGCATGATGATGGGCGGCGATGCCTCGCTCAACGTCAGCCTGCGCGAGGAAGGCGAAGGCCAGTGGCAGGACATCCTCGCCGATGACCGTCCGCTGCAGGACCAGACCGTTGCCGATGCCGAAGAAGCCACCGTGCGCCACGATATGCTTATCGAGGCCATGGGGTCCCTGAACGAGCGCGAGCGCGACATCCTGATGGAGCGCCGCCTCACCGAGGATCCCAAGACCCTCGAGGAGCTGAGCCAGGTCTACTCGGTCAGCCGCGAACGCGTGCGCCAGATCGAAGTGCGCGCTTTCGAGAAGCTCCAGAAGGCTATGAACCGCATCGCCACCGACAAGCGCCTGCTCCCCGCAGCCGCCTGATCGCCAACGAATAAAGGGCCGGGTCATCTGTAAGGATGGCCCGGCTTTTTCGTGTCCGCGCCGCTCACAGACCGCTGATGCTGAGCCGGTCGAAGCATGCTGGCGCAAACGCCCGACTTTCGACTAGAGAGAACGGGCATTTCTCCCTCAACCAAGGCCCGTCCCTGCCCATGCGTCTTATTGCCAAGTTCATCATCTGGTTCGTGGCGATCAGCGTGGGACTGGTGGTGCTCTACCGCTTCGTGCCCCCGCCGGTGACAGTGACGATGCTGGTCGACGGCAACGGCATCACCAAGGACTGGGAGCCGCTCAGCAATATCGACCGCAACATGGTCGCCGGGGTGATCGCCGCCGAGGACGGAAAGTTCTGCACTCACAATGGCTTCGACACCGACGCTATCGAAAAGGCGATGGAGCGCAACGCCAAGGGCGGCCGCCTGCGCGGCGGCTCCACGATCAGCCAGCAGACTGCCAAGAACGTGTTCCTCTGGCAGGGCGAAGGCTGGACCCGCTACGCCCGCAAGGGGCTGGAGGTCTGGTTCACTTTCCTGATCGAGAACCTGTGGGACAAGCGCCGGATCATGGAAGTCTACCTCAACGTCGCCGAGACGGGCATCGGCACTTACGGCGTCGAAGCCGGGGCACAGCGCTACTGGAGCAAGTCGGCCTCTAACCTCTCCACGGCCGAAGCGGGCCGCATGGCCGCAGCCCTGCCCAGCCCCAAGACGCGCAGTGTCACCAACCCCGCCGGCTTCACCCGCCGCTACGGCAACACGATCGCCGGACGCATCGGCATGGTGAAGCGCGACGGCTACGACGCCTGCGTCTACGAATAAACGCACCCGCAAGGCATGCGAACCGCCCGCAGGCGAATGCGGGCTGATTCCGGGAAAACGCGGACCCGAAACAAAATCCGATCAGCGCCGGAAACACTCCTCCTCAAAACACGGGTAGGAGCCTGCATGCACGTCGCGAACGCTTAAATAGCGGCGAGCGCGGGCCGGATCAGCCTTATTTAAACGATCCATGGCTTCGCCTGCCACTGCGGAAACGCCTACGGGCCCAGGCGGAGGGAACGCAAAGGGCACTGTCACCCGTTCCGCCCCGCGCAAACGAAAAGGGGAGGAACCTCGCGGCTCCTCCCCTTCCCTGTTTTCGTCAATCGATCGAAGCGATCAGAAGCCGAAGCTGACCGAACCGATGAACGTGCGCGGGGTGCCGATGAAGGCATTCGGCACGTTGGTCTGCGAGGTGCCTGCACCGTCGAAGCCACCGACATAGAGCTTGTCGAAGACGTTGACGACGTTGAGCTGCAGGAAGGTCCGGTCGCCCAGACCCAGGAAGTCGAGCTTCACCTTCGCGTCGAGGTCGACGAGGGTGTAGGCCGGGGTCTTCTTGGCATAGACCTGCGTGTTAGCGATCACGATCGCCAGGTTCTGGTCGTTCACGTAGCGCGGACCGGTACGCTTCACCTGCACACCCAGTTCCACCGGACCGATGTTGCCGCTGGCGCGGCCACCGATGGTGTAAACCGGTGCGCCCGCTTCACGCTTGCCCTTGGTGGCGGCGTAGATCGGATCGCCTGCAGCGTTAACGCCGGTCTCGACATCTTCCTTGATCTTCGACTTCAGGTACGAACCGAAAAGGTAAACGCTGAACTCGGGGATCGGGCGAACGGCAAAGCTGCCGTCGATGCCGTACTTGTCGACGCGACCGAGGTTACGGTAGATCGTGACGTCAAGGTCACGGTCATATGCCGAAGCCAGACGGTTGTCGTAGCGGGTGTACCAACCGGTCAGCGACGCCTGGATGATGCCCGAGGTATAACGGACGCCAAGGTCGAAGTTGTTGGTGGTTTCCGGGGTCGGATTTGCCGCATCCTGGTCACGCGAGTACCAGAATGCCTGGTACAGGTTGTCGGTGCCGGGGACCTGCAGGCCCTTCGAGTAGTTGAAGAACACGCTGGCGTTGTCGGTCGCGTCGAACACCACACCGGCAGTCGGCAGAACCTTGTTGTAGTTAAGGACGCGGTTCTGCGGGGCCTTATAGTTCGGGTTTGCCGTAGCATACGTGGCCTGATCCGCTGCGTTCGTGGTGAAGCAGTCGACGAAGCCCGATGCGCTGGTGGTAAGGCAGTTGTTGGTCAGGTTGCGCTTGAAGAATGGCGCGCGGACGCCAAGGTTCAGGTGCAAGCTGTCGTTCATGAAGTCGCCGGTGTATTCACCCGAAACCTGATGCAGGATCGCGTAGGACAGACGATCACGCTTCTGGAGGATGTTGCCATCCGCGTCGGTCAGCTTCGCATCGGAGAACACGTCGCCGCCGAAGCCGTTGGACTTGAGCAGGCTCAATTCGCCGGTCTGACGGTGACGACCGCGATCGTACGAATAGGCTACGCGGATGCGGTTATCGTCGTTGATGTCGTAACGCAACGAAGCGATGACACCGATGCGCCAGGTCTCGGTGTTGCTCGGCGCCAGGATACGCACCTGGTCGCGCGTGTCGCCGTCACCGTTGAGGTCGACGCCGTTGAAGTACGGCGAACCGCCGATGTAACCCGAAATCGGCGTGGTAATCGCGCTGCGCGTTGCATTGGCGGTCTGTGTGAAGCCACCTTCACGAGCGACAACGGTGCCGCCGCCGTTGGCCTTGGTGTACTGCAGGCTCGGATCGACGTTCAGCGTCAGCTTGTCGGTCAGCGTGAAGCGCGAATTGATGCGAAGGTTACCGGTGTTCGACGGGTTGAAGCGGTAATCGTAAAGCGAGCCGCAGCTGCTGGCCGCATCCGCAACGCCCGTGACGCCTGCCGGAACCTGACAATCGGCGATCTCGTAGAAGCGCTCCTTCTTCGTCAGCGGGAAGCGGTTGGTAGCCGAATCCGGGCCGACGGTGCGGGTCGGGTCGAGACGCAGCGGGGTCGAACCGAAGAAGTTGTTGCGGTTGCGGTTCCAGTGGCCCGCGACCGAGATGAAGTCGCCGTTATCGCCCAGCGGCTGGTAAATCTTGGCGTTGAACTGCGTCTTGTCGATCTTGCCGATACCGCCGTAGACGGTGTCGTTGGTCGCCTTCGAAGCCGAGAAGAACGCCTTGGTGCCGCTGGAGTTCAGGACGCCGGTGTCGATCTCGCCGAACATACGGAAGAAGTTGAAGTCGCCGGCCGAGCTCAGGAAACGCACGCCGAAATCATCGTGCGGATTGCGGGTACGGATGTTGACGGTCGAGCCCGAAGCAGCAGCGGTCGGCGAGTCGACGTCGGTGGTGCCGAGGTTGACGTTGACCTGCTCGATGATTTCCGGGTCAATTTGCTGGTTCGAATAGAGCGAATAACCGCCCGTGTCGTTCAGCGGAATACCGTCAACGGTCTGCGAGATGCGCGAATCGTCGAAGCCGCGGATGGTCAGCGTACCGCCTGCCGAACCGAAAGCGTCGTTGTTCTGGAAGCTGACGCCCGGCATCAGGTTGATGGTGTCGTTGATCGTCTGGCCGGGAACCTGAGCGGAGATGATCTCCTGAGTCAGGACCTGCTTGGCCTTCGAAGTGTTGGGAACCTGCACGCCGGCAACGCCGCGCTGGACCTGGCCGGTGACGACGATCGTGCTTTCTTCGAAGTCGACCGCACCGGTCGACTGGGCGAAGGCGGGAAGCGCTGCCGCTGCGGCGCCCAGCGCCAGCGTGCTGGTCGCGATCTTGAGAAGAGTGTGGGATTTCATTTTATGCCCCTGAGCTTGTCAGACTGAAGTGGTCACAATGTGCGACGAACTGCTTGCGCCGCATGATTGCTGCGGCTGCTAAGAGCAGCGAGATATGACAACTTTCTGACATTTGGGAATCATTTGACTACAGCGACGCGAAATTTTGTGACACTATGGTCACATTTGCAATATTTTGTGATTTATTTCCATATATTACAGCATGTTGCGCTTTACGCCGCATAGCGCCCGGTGGCATAAATGTCACGTCGATCAGAAACCGATTGCTGCACCTGCGGCACGCAATCACAAGAGAAAATCAATCACTTCGCCAGCGCAGTGCGATGCGGCGTGTGATGTTACGTCATAGCTTGATGCCCGCAGGCAACACGTGCCAATCCCCTTCCATGGGCGCTGGACATCATCACGGACATTCGCACGGGCACAACCATACGCATGGCCATGGCCACTCCCACGGCCACGCGCACCATGCCCCGCCTGCAACGGGCAGCGTCGGCAAGGCTTTCGCCGTCGCCGTTTCGCTCAATCTCGTGTTCGTCGTGGCGGAGATCGCCGCAGGGCTGCTCAGCGGCTCGATGGCGCTGCTGGCGGACGCCGGGCATAATTTGTCGGACGTGCTTTCGCTGATGCTGGCCTGGGGCGCCAGCGTGCTGGCGGCGCGCCCACCCTCCGAGCGTTTTACTTATGGACTGAAAAGTTCGTCAATCCTCGCGGCCATTGCCAATGCAGCCCTGCTGTGGGTGGCTATCGGCGCAATCCTGGTCGAGACGATCCGCCGCATGGCCGATCCCGAGCCGGTCGCGGGCACGATGATGATGATCGTTGCCGGGTTAGGTATCGCGGTCAACGCGCTCTCCGCGCTGCTGTTCGCCAAGGGCGCTAAGTCGGACCTGAACCTGCGCGCCGCTTTCGTCCATCTTATGGCCGACGCGCTGGTTTCGGTGGGCGTGGTGATCGCAGGCATCGTCATCGCTACCACCGGATGGGCGCTGGTCGATCCGATCGCCTCGCTGGTGATTACCGCCGTGATCGGCTGGTCGAGCTGGGGCCTGCTGCGCGATTCGCTCCACATGGGCATGCTGGGGGTGCCGGAAGGTATCGACGGGCCCAAGGTCCGCGCCTTCCTGGAAAGTCAGCCGGGCGTCACTCGCGTGCACGACCTTCACATCTGGCCGATGAGCACCACCGAAACCGCGCTCACTGCGCACCTGCTGATGCCGGGAGGCCAGCCGGGCGACGCGTTCCTGTGTGCGCTGGCCGACGGCCTTGCCCACGAATTCGGCATCGGTCACCCCACGATCCAGATTGAAACGGACGCCGCGAGCCCTTGTGCGCTGGAAAGCGAAGCGGTGGTCTAGGTTCGATAGCGAGCCGCCACACCCGCGCCCTCACCCTAGCGCGGATGACGAGCGGCCAGCGCGATTCCGGCCAGGTTCTGCTCGCGCTTGATCCAACGGACCCGCCCCGGCGGGGCGTTACCGGCGAGGGCAAGGAAAGTAGCGGCATGGCCCGGCGCCGCCCGGCCGCTCCGCAGGACCGCATCCGCCTCGTCGATGATCTGGCGCGCATCGCCGATCAATTCGACATCGGCAAGGCCGGCCGACTTTGTCAGTTCCAGCGCGCAGATCAGGGCCAGCCACTCCGCGTCGGCGTTGTTGCCCTGCCCCAGGTCGTCGAAAAGATGCACCGCGCCGCGCATAACGACGGCCACTTCGATCCGTCCGGGGTTGGGCCGGCAGCCGCCGTCGAAGAATACTTTCAGCCTGCGCCGCATGATCGTCGTTTCCGTCCGCTTCCCAACGAAAAGGCCGCCCACCTTGCGGAGGGCGGCCCTTCAATTTGCCGTGCCGAAGCGTGCCGCCCTCAGGCGACTTCTTCCGCTCCGCTGCCCTTAGGCAGCTTCCTCGGCCTTGTCGCCCTTGAGGACGCGGACAGGTTCCTTGCGGCCCTCCACAACGTCCTTGTCGACCACGACTTCGGCGATATCACGCTCAGTCGGCAGGTCGAACATCGTGTCGAGCAGCAGCCCTTCCACGATCGAGCGAAGCCCACGTGCGCCAGTCTTGCGCTCGATCGCCTTCTTGGCGATCGCTTCGAGCGCGTCTTCGGTGAACGTGAGTTCCACGTCCTCCAGCTCGAACAGGCGAGCGTACTGCTTGATCAGCGCGTTCTTGGGCTCCTTCAGGATCTTGACCAGCGCCTCGATGTCGAGGTCATTCAAGGTCGCGATCACCGGCAGACGACCGACGAACTCGGGGATCAGGCCAAACTTCAGCAGATCCTCAGGCTCGGCCTTCTGGAGCAGTTCACCCACGCGGCGCTTGTCCGGGTCGGCGACATGCGCGCCAAAACCGATCGAACGCTTCTGCAGGCGGTCGGCGATGATCTTGTCGAGACCGGCGAAAGCACCGCCGCAGATGAACAGGATGTTGGTCGTGTCCACCTGCAGGAATTCCTGCTGCGGGTGCTTACGACCGCCCTGCGGCGGAACCGAAGCCGTGGTGCCTTCCATCAGCTTGAGCAGCGCCTGCTGCACGCCTTCGCCCGACACGTCGCGCGTGATCGACGGGTTTTCGGCCTTGCGGCTGATCTTGTCGATCTCGTCGATGTAGACGATGCCCTGCTGCGCCTTCTCGACATTGTAGTCGGACGACTGGAGCAGCTTGAGGATGATGTTCTCCACATCCTCGCCCACGTAACCGGCTTCGGTCAGCGTGGTGGCATCGGCCATGGTGAAGGGCACGTCGAACGTCTTGGCCAGCGTCTGCGCAAGCAGCGTCTTGCCCGAACCGGTCGGACCGACGAGCAGGATGTTCGACTTCGAAAGCTCGACGTCGCCCTGCTTGCCGCTGTGCTTGAGGCGCTTGTAGTGGTTGTGGACAGCCACCGACAGGACCCGCTTGGCGCGTTCCTGACCGATCACGTAGTCGTTCAGCGTCTCGCAGATTTCGCGGGGAGAGACGACTTCGCCGTCCTTGCGTCCCGCGATCCCGGCCTTCGTTTCTTCGCGAATGATGTCGTTGCAAAGCTCGACGCATTCGTCGCAGATGAAGACCGTAGGGCCCGCGATCAGCTTGCGCACTTCGTGCTGCGACTTACCGCAGAAGCTGCAGTAGAGGGTGCTTTTCGCGTCAGATCCGCTCAATTTCGTCATTTTCCGTCTTTAGCCTCCAATCGAGGCGACTCGTCCACTCTACCCCGTGGGGGACCGGTTTTGCAATCCTAGTGCCAATTCCTTGCCATAGACTGAAAAACACGGTCCCATTTCAGGGCATCAGGCCATCCGTTCAGGCAGCGGGCTTGTCACCTTCCGGGCGGGTCTCGAAAACCTTGTCAACGAGGCCGAAGGCCAGCGCTTCATCGGCTTCGAGGAACGTGTCGCGGTCCATCGCCTTCTCGATTTCGTCGAGGGTCTTGCCCGTGTACTTCACGTAGAGATCGTTCAGGCGGCGGCGCATCCGCAGGATTTCGCGTGCCTGGATCTCGATGTCGCTGGCCATGCCCTGCGCACCGCCCGAGGGCTGATGCACCATGATGCGGGCATTGGGCAGCGCGATGCGCATGCCGGGTTCGCCGGCGGCGAGCAGGAAGCTGCCCATCGAGGCAGCCTGGCCGATGCACACGGTCGAGACGCGCGGCTTGATGTACTGCATGGTGTCGTGGATCGCCATGCCGGCAGTCACCACGCCGCCCGGCGAGTTGATGTACATCGAAATATCCTTCGAGGGATTTTCCGATTCGAGGAACAGCAGCTGCGCAACGATCAGCGAGGCCATATGGTCTTCGACCTGGCCGGTGATGAACACGATGCGCTCGCGCAGGAGGCGCGAATAGATGTCGAAGGAGCGTTCGCCGCGGCTGGTCTGCTCGACGACCATCGGCACGAGCGCACCGGTCACGGGATCGGTGTGGAACTTTCCTTGGGCGCCCGAAGCGCCAAACAGGTCGAGCATGGGAGTCCTCATTTGGGTTGGACCGCCTATGTCGCGTGGCCGGGCCAGACATTCAAGGGGATTAACCGATCAATCGGCACCGCGCTTGGGACAACTCTGTTGGAAGGGGCTGCACGGGCACGCATATTCGCCTTCGCATCCCGTGCCGGAAGGCAGGTTCTCCCTTATGGGCCGATCCGCATCATCGTCCTCGCCCAACCTAGCCTAGCCGGGCTGCCGCTGGCTTTGGGCGGCGGGGCGGTGCCCACCGGCTCGCCCGGGCGTCAATCGGTATGGAAACCAACGAGCCCGTCACCTCGCCCTCCTCGCCGATCGATCTCGTTATCGGCGATCACTGCCTGGACCTCGGCGCGGGCAGCGAGAGTGTGCGCAGCGCCGTCCTCACCAACCCCGGCCCGCATCTCTGGTGGAAACAGGCGGCCCCGGTACGTTCGCCGTCAAGCCCGCGGGCGACGCCTGGGGACAAGCATTCCCGTGCTCGCCCGGTATCGGACGTAATCCTCGCCGAACACGCCGATCAGGTCGCGCTCCTCGAAACGAATCGCAACGATCATGAAGACGGAGAGCGCGGCGGCCAGCAGCAGGTGCCCCGCAGTCATCAGCGGCGTCGCCCAGAAAGCGAGGAAGAAACCGGAATAAAGCGGGTGCCGTACCAGCCGGTAGAAGAATGGCTGGCGAAGGACCGCCGGTGCGGCCATTTTCCCGCGCAAGTTGTTCCAGACCTGCGTGAGGCCGAACAATTCGAAGTGGCTGATAAGAAACGTACTTAACAGCACGATCAGCCAGCCGGCGGCGAATAGCGCCCACAGCAGCCCTGCCCCCAGCGGAGTGCCGACCGACCAGACCACGGCGGGGATCGGCCGCCAGAACACCATCAGGACGATCAGGGCGGCGCTGGCGGCAAACACATAGAAGCTGCGCTCGATCGGCTGCGGCATGATTCGTGTCCACGCCGCCTTGAAGCCCGGCCGGGCCATTACGCTGTGCTGCACCGCGAACAGGAGAATGAGGGCAAGGTCGATCACCGCAGCCACACCGGCAGCAGTGGCAGGGCCGCCTGCGTCGACAGTACGCGGCAAAACCGGCAGTCCGGCAACGAATGCAATCAACCCAAGGAACGTCGCAAAGAATACCGCGTAGGAAATTCCGCCGAACAGAAGAAAGATAATGCGCATCCCGGCCCCCCAAGATTGCTTTCTTTAGCGATAATAACACAGAGATAATTCATTGTCAGTTTCCCCGAAAATACCCGGTACTTTGACGCAAACTTCCTGATA
The DNA here is from genome assembly GCF_902706195.1 of Novosphingobium sp. 18050. Classification (GTDB taxonomy): domain Bacteria; phylum Pseudomonadota; class Alphaproteobacteria; order Sphingomonadales; family Sphingomonadaceae; genus Novosphingobium. The sequence continues at coordinate 89,643 of NZ_CACSJO010000005.1, forward strand.
AGATTGACATGGCACGCAATGGTAAGCGGCCGGCGCCATGTCCGCAAAGGACCGACTCGCCGGGCCCGAACGAAAACGGCCCGGCGCATTGCTGCACCGGGCCGTTTTTCGAAACGGTCGAACCGTAAGGAGGATCAGTCCTCCTTGTCGGCAGCCGCCTTCTTCTTGGCGGGAGCCTTCTTGGCGGGCTTGGCTTCTTCAGCCTCGTCCTCGGCTGCGTCGTCGGCCTTCTTGGCAGCGGCCTTCTTCGCAGGAGCCTTCTTCGGCTTTTCCTCGGCATCCGCTTCGGCTGCAGGAGCCTCGTCGGCGGCGTCGTCGGCCTTCTTGGCGGCCTTCTTCGCCGGAGCCTTCTTGGCGGGCTTCTTGCTGGCCGCAGGCGTCTCGCCGTCGGTGTCAGCTTCGATTGCGGCCTGCAGTTCCTCGCGGGTCACTTCGCGCTCGGTGACGTCAGCCTTCTCGATGAGGAAGTCGACGACCTTGTCCTCATAAAGAGGCGCGCGCAGCTGGGCTGCCATCATCGGGTCCTGCTGGACGTATTCGAAGAAACGCTGGCGATCTTCCGGACGATACTGCTGGGCAGCCTGGCCGACCAGCATCTGCATTTCCTGCTGGGTCACTTCGACGCCGTTGGCCTGGCCGATTTCCGACAGGAGCAGGCCCAGACGCACGCGGCGCTCGGCGATCTTGCGGTAGTCGTCCTTTTCGGCTTCGATCTCTTCCAGGGCAGCGGCGGGGTCTTCCTCGCTCTGCGCTTCCTGGATGAGCTGCTGCCAGATCTGCGAGAATTCGGCTTCCACCATCGTCGGCGGCACGTCGAAGTCATGGCCAGCAGCAAGCTGGTCGAGCAGCGAACGCTTCATGGCGGTGCGGGTCAGGCCGGCGGTTTCCTGCTCCAGCTGGCCGCGCAGCAGGCCGGTGAGCTGCTCGAGGCTTTCCAGGCCCAGTTCCTTGGCGAAGTCGTCGTCGATCTTCGATTCGGTGGGCGCCTTGATCTCGTGAGCGAGGATGTCGAAAGTGACTTCCTTGCCGGCGAGGTTCTCGGCCGGGTAGTCCTCAGGGAAGGTCACGGTGATGACGCGGTCGTCGCCGGCCTTCATGCCGACCAGCTGCTCCTCGAAACCGGGGATCAGGCGGCCCGAACCGATCACGATCGGCTGCTTCTCGGCCTTGCCGCCGTCGAACTCGACGCCGTCCTGCTTGCCGGTGAAGTCGCAGATGACCTGGTCGCCGTCAGCGGCCTCGCCGTCCTTGGTGTCGAAACGCTGCTGCTGCGAAGCGATACGCTCCACAGCTTCGGTCACGGCGTCATCAGCGACGGGAACGGTCAGCTTGTCGAGCTTGAGACCGTCGAGCGACGGAGCCGCGATCACGGGCAGGATTTCGAGGCTGACGGTCAGCTCGGCGTCCTTGCCTTCTTCGTAGCCGTCGGTCAGCTGGACGTCGGGGTTCATCGCCGGACGCAGCGCGTTGTCAGCAACCAGCTTGTCCATGGCTTCACGAATCGAGGTGTTCAGCGCTTCCTGGTGGATCGCCGGCCCGTGCAGCTTCTTGACGAGGTTCACGGGAACCTTGCCAGCGCGGAAGCCGGGCATCTTCACCTGCGGTGCAATCTTCTTGACCTCACCCTCGATCTTCGCGGTGATGGCCGAGGCGGGGATGGTGACCGTGTAGGCGCGCTTCAGGCCTTCGTTGGTCGTTTCGACGATCTGCATTTCGATGCCTTCCTGTGCAATCCAAAAGGCCTTTCGGCCTGTATTACCTGGCTCCCGCCCACACAGGTGACGGATTGGTGCGGGCGAAGGGACTCGAACCCCCACATCTTTCGATACTGGTACCTAAAACCAGCGCGTCTACCAATTCCGCCACGCCCGCATGAGAGAAGCCGAAAACTCAAGGGACGGGCCCTTATAGGCACGCGCGATAAAGGGCAAGACCGCTGATTCGCATGGGGTTGCGCAGCGTGACGGGCATGCCCACTTCGAGGGGGGAGACGGGGCAAGTTTCAGGAGTGAAAACGACCATGGCCACCCAGCCGGCAGACAATCCGGGCGACACGCCCGCAGAGTTCCCCACCCCCGCCGATCCAGGCGCTCCGGGCACTCCCGACGAAAGCCCTTCGCCGGGCCCGGACTACGATCAGCCGAGCGAAGCGCCGGTGGAACTGCCGCCACCGGATTGAGCGCAAACGAGGCGGGACGGAACAGCTCCATCCCGCCTCTCACTTGTTGAAACCGGCGCATTCCGCCAACTTTCGTCCACTCTGAGCGTAGCGAAGGGGCAGGCGCCGCGTGCCTACTTCCACCCCGCCAGCCGCGCCAACAGCGCAAGCGTCGAACTCTCGCCCGGTGCCTTCGCAGCCTTGCGATAATCCGGCGCCATCGCGCATTCGAGGCACATCGCCTGCACGCCCTGCGTCGCCAGCAGCGCGTCGAGCCGGTTTACCGCCTGGCCCATCTCCAGCCGCTGGCGCGTCGCCACCATGCCCGCGAAATCGTAGGCCGCCGCCTTCTCCTGCGAGCCCGAGGTCAGCCCGTCCAGCAGCGCGCTGAACGAATCCGGCGTATCCTCGATATAGTCGGCATGCCACTTGCCGTTGCCCACGCCGCCCAGCTTGGCGGCATAGGCCAGCGCATCCTGCAATGTGCCCATCTGGTCCACCAGACCGATGCGCTGCGCTTCATTGCCCGGCCAGACACGGCCCTGCGCGATCTGATCGACCTGCTGCGGCGTCTTGCCGCGCGCCTTGCCGACCACGCCGAGGAACTTACCGTAGATACTCTCGACCGAGCTTTGCAGCAGGCCGTCGACTTCGGGGGTAAGCCCGCCCAGCAGGTCGGGTTGGCCCGAAAGCCCGGTGGTGCGCACGCCGTCGCTGGTCACTCCGTAGTCGGCCAGCGTCTTTTCGAAACTGGCGATGACTGCGAAGACGCCGATCGAGCCGGTGATCGTCGCCGGCTCGGCAAAGACCCGCTGGCCCGGCGTCGAAACCCAGTAGCCGCCGCTCGCCGCCATGGTGCCCATCGAGACGACGACCGGAATCTTCGCATCGCGCCAGCGCATAATCGCGCGGCGAATACGTTCCGACGCCATGACAGATCCACCGGGCGAATCGATGCGCACGACCAGCGCCTTGTACTTCTGCTCGATATTGTCATCGAGCAGCGCGGCAATGCGGTCGCCGCCTGCCGTGCCCGGCCCTGCATCCCCGTCGACGATCTCCCCGGCGATGGTGATGACGCCGATCTTCGCGCCCTCGGCCTTCTCGGGGTTGGCGGCGAGCCAGGTGGCGAGGCCGGTGTGGGCGTAATCCGGCGCATCGGTCTTGCCGGGACGCGCGATGCTGGTTTCGCCGGCGATCTCGGTGACGCGCTTCTCGAACTCGGTCTTGTCGCCGATGCGGTCGACGAGGCCGGCCTTCTTCGCCGACTCCGCCATATCGCCGCCCGATGCCTTGATCCATGCCACTGGATCGGCGGTCATGCGGTCAAGCTGCGCCTTGGGCCGGGCCTTGGCGATTTCGCTCCGGTAGGCGGCCCACTGCGCGTTCAGCACGCCCGCAAAGTCCTCACGCGCCTCGGGCGAGAGGTCGGAGCGCAGGTAGGGCTCGACCGCGCTCTTGTAAGTGCCGACGCGGTAGACGTGGGCGCTCACCTTGAACTTGTCGAAAAGGCCCTTGTAGAACTGCATGTTGCCGCCCGGCCCGGCCACGAAAGCGCCGCCCATGGGATCGACCCAGGCCTCGCTGGCGTGGGCCGCAAGCTGGGCGCCGTCGTCGGCATAGACATTGGCGAACGTCAGCACCGGCTTGCCGGCGCCTCGCACGGCGTCGATGGCCGCGCCAATATCGCGCAGGTGCACATAGCGGCCGCCAAGGAAGCGCGACAGATCGAGGACGACGACCTTGATCCGCTTGTCGGTGGCGGCAAGGCGCAGGGCCCGCTCCACGTCGCGGGCCTGGAACTCATGGGACGAGGCACCGCCTGCCATCAGCAGTGCGACGGGATCCGCCTGGCTCTTTTCCTCGACGATCGAGCCGTCGAGCGCGAGCAGCAGCGCGCCGTCCTCGACCCGGCCCGGCGCCGGACGCGCGGCGAGCGCGGCGTAGACGATGCCGAAGAACATCAGCAGGAACAGGAGCGCCATGACGTCCTTCACCGCGACGAGCAGCTTCCAGACCTTGCTTGCGAATCTCATGAACTGACCTGCCTTTCGAAAGCAGCCTTACCTGCTGCAGCGCGGTGTAGGAAAGGGGCGGATCGCGATGGGGTTCCAGCCGCGTATGTGGTCCCCATCCTTCGACAGGCTCAGGATGAGCGGAGTGGATGGTTCGGATGATCCGAGAGAACCTCTCGGGGTTTAGCGTAGCACCACCCTCAACCCCGCTCAGGCTGAGCTTGTCGAAGCCCACGCAGACCCGACACGACGAAGGCCGTGCACATCCCGCCCATACCCCCTTGAGCCTGCCGCCCCCCACGCCTAAGGCATGGTCTTTAATGACACCCCCAGAATATACATATCCGGACGGCGCCCTCGCCTTCCCGCATCGCGGCCTCGTAGGCATCGCGGGCCTTGCCCCGCACGAGATCTGGTTCCTCCTCGACGAGGCGGAACAGTGGGTCGAGATGAACCGGGGGGCGCAGAAGCGGCGCGAGCTGCTTTCCGGCCTTACCATCATCAACGCCTTCTTCGAAAACTCGACGCGCACGCTGTTGAGCTTCGAGATCGCCGGCAAGCGCCTCGGCGCCGATGTGGTCAACATGGCGGTCGCCAATTCCAGCGTGAAGAAGGGCGAGACCCTGATCGACACGGCGATGACGCTCAACGCCATGCGCGCCGATGCCATCGTGATCCGCCATGCCTCCTCAGGCGCGGTGGCGCTGATCGCCGGCAAGGTGGACTGCCCGGTTCTGAACGCCGGTGACGGCCAGCACGAACATCCCACCCAGGCCCTGCTGGATGCTCTGACGATCCGCCAGGCCAAGCGCGCCTTCAACGGCCTACGGGTGACGATCTGCGGCGATATCCTGCACAGCCGCGTCGCCCGCTCGAACATCCTGTGCCTGGCCTCGCTGGGCGCAGAAGTGCGCGTCTGCGCGCCGCCCGCGCTGATGCCAGCCGATATCGAGCAGATGGGCGTGAAGGTCTTCCACGATTTCGACGCGGCGCTGAAGGGCGCCGACGTGGTGATGATGCTGCGCCTCCAGCTGGAGCGCATGGAAGGCCAGTTCATCCCCTCCCCACGCGAATATCGCCACCTTTACGGGCTGACGCTGGAACGGCTGGAAAAGGCCGAATCCAACGCGCTGGTCATGCACCCCGGCCCGATGAACCGCGGCATCGAGATCGACAGCAACGTCGCCGATCTGGTGGAACGCTCGATGATAACCACGCAGGTCGAAATGGGGGTCGCCATCCGCATGGCGTGCCTCGACGTGCTGACCCGCAAGGGCCGCAAACAGGAAGGCTGGGCATGAGCCTTCACGCACCGCTCACCATCACCAATGGCCGCCTGCTGCTGGCGGACGGCCGCATCGAAACCGGCTCGATCCGCTGCGAGGCCGGATTCATCACCGCCCTAGGCCCGGATGTGAAGCCGCAGGAAGGCGACACCGTCCACGACGCGCGGCGCAGCCTGATCGCGCCGGGCCTTGTCGACATCGGCGTCTTCGCGATCGACAAACCGGCCTTCCACTTCGGCGGCGTTACCCGCGCCGCGCTGATGCCCGACCAGAACCCGCCGCTCGACGTGCCGGCACGGGTGCGTTTCGCCGCGCAATCGGGCAAGCCGGACTTCTGGGTCCACCCGCTCGCCGCCGCGACGCAGGGGCTTGGCGGCACCGCGCTGGCCGAGATCGCGATGATGCGCGATGCGGGCGCCCGTGCGGTCTGCACCGGACGGCGCTGGGTCGGCGATTCGGGCACGATGCTGCGCCTGCTCCAGTACACCGGGATGCTGGGCATGACGGTCATCACCCATGCCGAGGACGCCGGGATCGTCGGCAGCGCCGTTGCCACCGCCGGCGAGATGGCGACGCGCCTCGGCCTCCCCAGCGCGCCCGCGCAGGCAGAGCCCCTCGCCATCGCCCGCGACATCGCGCTGGCCGAGATGGCAAATGCCAGCATCCACTTCCGCAACGTCACCACCGCTGCCGGGCTGGACCTGGTGCGCGGCGCGAAGGCGCGCGGGCTGAAGGTTACCGCGGGTGTCAGCCCGGCCTACTTCATGCTCTCGAACCTTGCGATCGGGGCGTTCCGCACCTTCACCCACCTTTCGCCGGCCCTGCGCTGCGAGGAGGACCGGCAGGCGGTGATCGCCGCCGTGGCGGACGGCACGATCGACATCGTCGCCTCCGGCCACGATCCGCGCGGGCCTGAGGACAAGCGCCTGCCCTTCGCCGATTCGGCGCCGGGCATGTCGGGCGCGGAGACGCTGCTGCCGCTAACGCTCAGCCTCGTTCGCGACGGCGTGATCGACATGGCCCGCGCCTTCGACCTGCTCGCCGCCAACCCCGCGCGCCTGCTGGGCGTGAATGCCGGACGGCTGGAAGTGGGCGCCGAAGCGGACATCGCCGTGGTGGACACAGAGCGTCCCTGGATCGTCAATTCAGACAAGATGGCCGCCAGTGCCGGCAACACTCCCTTCGACCGCCAGCCGGTGCAGGGCCGCGTCCTTGCGCTGTTCAAGGGCGGCGTGGTGGTGCGCACCAAAAGGACGGCGGGATAACGCGAAAGCCCTTCGGCAGGGTCACGGTGAGCGGGGTTGGGCAGCAAACCGCCTCCCGTTCATGCCGAGCTTGCCAAAGCACCCCTCGCACACGAAAAAACGGCCCTCCGTCCCGAGGGACGAAAGGCCGCGTAAGGTTCACATGGAAATGTTGAACTGATTCAGCGGCGTGCTTTTAGCGGGCCGCTGCCGCCGCCGGCCACTACACCCGGAAGCTGACGCCCCTCGGCATAGGCAAGGCACGCGCCGCCGCGCTGCTTCACGGTCGAGCACAAGGTCTGCGCCGAGCCCCGGTCGAAGCCCACGGCGGCGACGCGGAAGTAGCGCTGGCCCTGCACTTCGGCCTCTGTAATGCGCATGGTATGATCACGCAGGCCCGGATCGCGGCGTTGGTAGATGCCCCAGGCGCGCTTGGCTCCCTCCATCGTGCGGAACGAACCCAGCTGCACCACATGACCGGCGCCGCGCGGCTGCTCGGCCCGAGCGACGGGCTGGAAAGCACGTTCGATGCTGGTCCGGGCAGGCTTGGGAACCGAAACCTTTACAGGCCCGGCAGGCGCCGGAGCGGCGGCCAGCATGGGCATTTGCGCAGCAGGCTCCGCCTGACTGGCGCCCCAGAAACTCTCGCCCGTCGCCACTGCCGGAAGCTCGGTAGCGGGGACGGGAGCAACAGACGCCTCTGCCATCGCCATGAGCGGGGCATGGCCACCGCCGTTCAGCGCCAGCGCGGCGGGCTGGCCAGCGTCTGCAGGCATCGGCGTGCCCAGCAGCCCGGCAACGCGGGCGCGGGACTGGTCGGGGCGGCCATGGCTCGCCCATTCGCCGAGGCGGGCATCGAGCTGGTCGGCCGGAACATCCTGCGAAGCGATGATGCGTGCCTCGCCCCAGCGCCCGTCGAGCGCATAGGCATAGGCCAGGTTCTGGCGCACCTTGGGGTTGTTCTCGCCCCCGCGCAGCGCGTCGGAAAGGATCGCCACGCCCTGCGCCGGCTGCCCGGCCAGAGCCACGGCGAGGCCAAAATCGCCCGCCGGGATCTGGTCACGCCAGCGCGAAAGAACGCCGAGCGCCTCTTCACTACGACCCGAACCGATATAGGCAAGGGCCAGGCTCAGCCCCGTGCGCGGGTTGTTGTCGCCAAGTGAGACGGCATCCTCGAACGTCGTGGTCGCCGACGTGAAACGACCAGCGGCAAGGTAGAGCTGCGCCAGATCGGCGCGTGCCGAGGCGTTGTCAGGCGACTTGGCAACACGCGCCTCGGCCCGGGCGATCGCCCGCTCGACCACGCCTTCGCCCTGCCCCGCAGCGGATGCCTGCGCGAGCGGCGCGGCACCTGTGCTGGCAAGCGAGGGCTGGCCCGAACAGCCCGCCAGAAGCGCGGCGACCATCGCCGAGCAGAGAGTGAAGCCCGCATTCCTGGCAGTAGTGCTGGAGCGTTCCATCTTGGTATTCCTCAAATCAGGACACGGTTACGCGGCGGCCGAAGCCGCCAACGGGGCGCAAGGCGCCATGAATCAAAGGCTGCCCGGGTGCGGGAGCCGCAAAAACGGTACGTCGGAAGTTCTTCTCAAGCCGGTCGGCGATGTAGTTCCACAAGGCCGCGACTTCAGCGGCAGAGCGCCCCTTCGGATCGACTTCCATCACCGTGCGCCCGTCGATCATCGAAGCGGCGAAATCGGTCCGCTGATGCAGCGTGACCGGCGCAACCGTGCCGTGCTGCGACAGCGCAACGGCGGCTTCGGCAGTGATTCGCGCCTTAGGCGTGGCGGCATTGACGACGAACAGCAGCGGCTTTCCCGAACGCTCGCACAAGTCGACCGTGGCGCCCACGGCACGCAGGTCATGGGGGCTGGGGCGGGTCGGTATGACAATCAGCTCGGCCTGCTGGATAACGGTCTGGATCGCCAGCGTGATCGCCGGCGGCGTGTCTATCACCGCCAGACGGAAGCCCTGCTGGCGCAGAATCTGGAGATCGCCGGCCAGCCGCGCCACGGTCGTCTGCGCGAAAGCGGGCATTTCCGCCTCGCGCTCGTTCCACCAGTCGGCCAGCGAGCCTTGCGGATCGATGTCGATGAGAACCACAGGCCCGGCACCCACGCGCTGCGCCTGCACGGCGAGATGGCCGGACAGGGTCGTCTTCCCCGAACCGCCTTTCTGCGATGCCAAAGCCAGTACGCGCAAAACCGATACCCCCGGAAACCATGCGATGGGCAAAGCCTGCCCAGGCCCGTAAACTTGGCAGATCGTTCCTAATTTACGGTTAATCGCGTAGATGTGGCGAGGCGCCGTCCAACGCCTCTGCCCGTACCGCATTTTCCGGTAAAGTCGGGGCCGCGGCGACTACCATCCGCGCCGGAGCTGGTGCGGCACCGCGCAGCTCCTCATCCACGGCCCGTTAACTCTTCTCGGTTAGGCCGTTTTCCGGTTCAAAATGGGACCTTGGCGCGCTTCACGCTGGCGCGCTTGGCTCCATTGCGGTTACCATAGGACTTAAACGGGCTGGACCGGGCGACATCGACTTGAGCAAGAATCTATCTCTCCTGCGTTCGGGTATCCTCGCGCTCACCGCTGCGGCTCTGGTTGCGCCTGCCGCCCATGCCGACGTGAAGGGCGGCGTCGATGCCTGGTCGGCGGGCGACTACGATGCCGCTATCCGCCAGTGGCAGCCCCTTGCCGCCGGCGGCGATCCCGATGCCGAATTCAACCTCGCGCAGGCCTACAAGTTGGGCCGCGGCGTGCCGATGGACCTCGGCAAGGCCGAAGACCTCTATGGCAAGGCTGCCGCCAAGGGCCATACCCAGGCGGCCGACAGCTACGGCCTCCTGCTGTTCCAGCGCGGCGAGCGTACCCGCGCCCTGCCCTATATCGAGGCCTCCGCCGCACGCGGCGATGCACGGGCGCAGTACATCCTGGGCATCGCGCATTTCAACGGCGATATGGTCAAGAAGGACTGGGTACGCGCCTACGCCCTCGTCAGCCTTGCCCAGCAGGAGGGTTTGTCGCAGGCCACCAATGCGCTGGCCCAGATGGACCAGCACATCCCGCTCACCGACCGGCAGAAAAGCGTGAGCCTGGGCGCCGAGATCGCCGCGCAGGCGAAAGCCAACCGCCTGCGCCTCAACACTTCCGCCGAACTGGGAACCCAGCTGGCCAGCGCCCCTCCCGGACACACGCCCGCCCCTGAAATCGTCGAGCCACAGAGCGCGGTGACACAGGCTACCCGCGTCGCCGGAACCACACCTCCCTCGGCCGCCGGAGCGGACTATGTCCGCGCAGCCGCCACGCCCACCCAGTCAAGACCGATGGTGACCACCAAGGCGGAAGCGCCGAAACCCGCGCCTGCGCGCACGGCTGCGCCTGCCTCCCCCGTCGCTGCCAAACCGCCCGCAGCCATGCCCAAGCCCAAGCCCGTTCCTGCGGCCAACGGACCATGGCGCGTGCAGCTCGGCGCTTTTGGCGTCGCAAGCAATGCCGAGGCGCTCTGGGCAAAAGTAAAAGGCCGGCCCGAAATGGCAGGCCACGCCAAAGCGCTGACGCCGGCCGGCAAGCTGCTCAAACTCCAGGCCACCGGCTTCGCCTCCAAGACCGATGCCGATGCCGCCTGCTCCCGCCTGTCCGCCAGTGGCTTCATGTGCCTGCCGGTCAGGGACTGACCCCCCACGACATTCCGGTGCCGGACGCGGACGAGACGCTTCCGGCCCCCCTGCCGCGTCTTGTGACGCTCGACCTGATTCGCGGCGTCGCGGTGCTGGGTATCCTGACGATCAACATCGCCGGGTTTGCCGGGCCGACGATCGCCTCGACTACGCCTAACCTGCCCCATGCCGTGGGCCCGCTTGACGAAGCCGCCTTCGCCTTCAACTTCCTGTTCTTCGAAGGCAAGATGCGGGCGCTGTTCTCGCTGCTGTTCGGCGCGGGACTGGTGCTGTTCTGGGAACGCACCGAAGCGGCCGGGGGCGACGGTGACATCCTGCAACTGCGGCGGCTCGGCTGGCTGCTGCTGCTGGGAATGCTCCACTACCTGCTGCTTTGGTGGGGCGATATCCTGTTCGTCTATGCTGCCTGCGGAATCGCCGCCCTGCTGCTTAGACCCCTGCGAAACGGTACGCTGCTCGCGTTGGCGCTGCTGCTTTATTACGGCTGGCACGTGTGGGGGATGCTCGATTCGGCGGCGGCTATCACTGCCGAAAGCGCCCTGCGCACCCATTCCGCCAGCGCCGCCCAGCTCAGCCTGTTGGCAGAACGGCTCGACCCCATCCAAGCCTGGGCCGCACAGGAACTACGCGAAAGCCGACTGGGCTGGCTCGAACTTTTGCGCATCAAGCTGGTTGAGCGTCCGTTCTGGCAGATCCAGATGGTGTCCGGCGTCTTTTCCGAAACGCTGCCGCTGATGTTGATCGGCATGGTCATGTATCGCCGGGGCTTCTTCGACGGCGGAATGCCCCGCCGGCAACTGGCCGAAGTCTCAATCGTCTGCACGCTCGCCGGTCTCGCGCTGACCGCGATGTTCCTGGACTGGGCATGGCCGCGCCATTTCCCGCCCGTCGCGATGAACGCCGCACTGGTCTGGGGCCTTGCCATGCCGCACCTCATGGGCGGATGCGGCTATGCCGGGCTGCTCGTACTTGCCGCCCCGCGCCTGGCCCGAACCCGAATCGGACGCCGCCTCGTTTCTGCCGGACGCATGGCCTTCACCAACTACGTACTCACCAGCCTGATGATGACTTTTGCCTTCTATGGCTGGGGCCTGGGCCTCTACGCCAAGGTTGGGCCTCTGGCGCAGTGGCTTTTCGTAGTGGGCGGATGGGCCCTCATGCTGATCTGGAGTCCCCTGTGGCTGCGCCGTTTCAGGCGGGGACCGCTGGAGTGGCTGTGGCGCTCGCTGGTCGAGCACAGGGCCCTGCCCAACCGCCTCTGAGGGTCCGGCTCCGGCACAGCCTGCCCGGAGTGTCCCGAAAATATGCTATTGCGATCTATTCGCACTCGCATATATTGGGGGGCATAGAGAGGATTCGCTCATGTACGTGTGCATCTGCAATGCCATCCGGGAAACCGAGCTTCGCTGCGCCGCAAGGCGCTACCGTGGCAGTGCCGAATCCATTTACGGCGCGCTGGGCCGGACCCCTCAATGCCGCCAATGCCTCGACGAGGCGGATGACATCATCGCCGACGAACACTCGTCGGCCGGAATGGGAATCGCTGCAGCCGCTTGACATGACCTGACCTGACTTGCCCTGACCCGACTGTTTCGCTTATATGCCGCGGCTCACATAGAGGAGTTTCCGCGCGATGAATGGCGACCAGAAGGTCATCGAGTTTCTCAACAAGGCCCTGTTCAACGAACTGACCGCGATCAACCAGTACTGGCTGCACTACCGCATGCTGGACAACTGGGGCATCAAGAAACTCGCCGAGTACGAACGTCACGAATCGATCGACGAAATGAAGCACGCCGACGTGCTCGCCGATCGCATCCTGTTCCTTGGCGGCCTCCCCAACTTCCAGTCGCTCGGCAAGCTGCGCGTTGGCGAAACGGTCGAGGAAATCCTCAAGGCCGACCTCGCGCTCGAGCATGACGCCCTGCCGATGCTGCAGGACGCCATTGCCCACGCCGAATCGGTGCGCGATTTCGTCAGCCGCGAAATCTTCGCCCGTATCCTCGAGAGCGAGGAAGAGCATGTCGATTTCCTCGAAAAGCAGTTCGACATGATCGAGCGCATGGGTATTCAGAACTACTGCCAGCTGCAGAGCAAGCCCGCGGAAAGCTGATCCCAGGCCCTCTGCGCCACTGAGCGCGGGAACCGCCGCTCCTCTCAGGCCTTGTGCGTGGGAGGAGCGGCCGGCTGCCGCACCCAAGACGTCCAGGGGGAAAGAATGAGTTCACCGCGCCCGCAATCACAGGGCCTGCAAATCGAGGATATTGGCTTCGCCGTCCTCGTCGTAATCATCTCCCTCGCTGCCGCATACCTTCTTGCTCCCTATTTCGGGGCCGTATTGTGGGGGGTTGTCGCGGCAATCATGTTCCAGCCCCTTACGGCCAAGCTCACCCAGCGGCTGAACGGGCGCAAGAATTTGGCGACCTCGATCGTCCTGTTCGGACTGATCGCGCTCTTCGTGGTTCCCACGATCCTGCTCGGCATTAACATCGCCAACGAGGCGACCGCCATCTACGGCAAGGTCAGCAGCGGCCAGATCGATATCAGCGGCATCTTCCAGCAGGTCCTGAATGCCCTGCCCGAACGCATCCGCGGCATGATCGACGAATACGGCCTGACCGATTTCGAAAACATCCGCCGCCAGTTCGGCTCCAGCATCACCAGCGGCCTGCAGACCGTGGCCGGCCGCGCGCTGACCGTGGGCCAGGGCGCGCTCAGCTTCGTCGCCGCGCTCGGCGTCATGCTCTACCTTAGCTACTTCCTGCTGCGCGACGGCGAGCGCTACGGCGACATGGTCCGCACCAGCCTGCCGCTCCACGCAGAAACGCGCGATGCGCTGATCGACAACTTCCTGCTGGTGGTGCGCGCAACGATGCGGGGCACCGTTGTGGTCGCCGTGGTGCAGGGCGCGCTGGGCGGGCTGCTGTTCTCCGTCTTGGGGATCGAGGGCGCGCTGATCTGGGGCGTGCTGATGGGCTTCTTCTCGCTGCTGCCCGCCGTGGGCACCGCGATTATCTGGGTGCCCGCCGCCATCTACCTCTTCGCCACCGGCGACACCGTTAAGGCCTCGATCGTGGTGTTCTGCGGCGTGTTCATAATCGGCATGGTCGATAACGTGCTGCGCCCGATCCTCGTCGGCCGAGATACGCGCCTGCCGGACTTCGTGGTGCTGATCGCGACGCTTTCGGGGCTGGAACTGTTCGGCCTCAACGGCTTCATCATTGGCCCGGTGATCGCCGCGCTGTTCATCTCCGTATGGAACCAGCACCGCGACCGCCGTCAGGCCAAGGCGCGCGTGGCTGGATCACCGATCCCGCCGCAGACGCAGGTAAATGCCGAGCGAGCTGCTGAGGAAGCGGTAGCGCATCCATCCTAAAGCAGGGTGAGCGGGGCCGGGTGACGTCCCTCCCGCCCTGATGGTGCCTCAAGATCAGCGGGGGTAGGTCAAAGCCTACTCCCGCCATAATCGTTTAAATCACCATCCGCTCAAGCTGAGCTTGTCGAAGCATCAAGCCCCGACTCCCCCCGCATCAGTCCTTCGCGAACGGATTCTTCGCACTGCGCAGGTTCATGCGGATCGGCACCGATTCGAAGCCGAGGTTCTTGCGCATCCCGTTGATGAGATAGCGCTTGTAGCTTTCCGGGAGCAGGTCGAGGCGCGTGCCGAACACAACGAAGCCCGGCGGGCGGGTCTTGGCCTGGGTGATGTAGCGCAACTTGATGCGCTTGCCGCCCGGTGCCGGCGGAGGGTTGGCTGAAAGCGCATCGTCGAACCAGCGGTTGAGCGCGGCGGTGGGCACGCGCTTGCTCCAGGCTTCGCGAATGGCGAAGCCGGCGGCCACCAGTTCGTCGAGGCCCTTGCCGGTCCGCGCCGAGACCGCCAGCAGCGGCACGCCGCGAACCTGCGCCAGACCTTCGTCGAGCGCCGCGCGAATGCCGTTGAACAGGCCGGAAGCGCCTTCGGCCACGTCCCACTTGTTGATCGCGATGATCAGCGCACGGCCCTCTTCGAGCACCTTGGAGGCAATCGTCAGATCCTGATGCTCAAGCCCGCGCGTCGCATCGAGCAACAGCACGACGACTTCGGCGAAGTCGATCGCCAGACGCGCATCGGCCACGGCCATGCGCTCCAGTTTCTCGGTAACGTTAGCGCGCTTGCGCATGCCTGCGGTGTCGATCAGGCGAACTTCGCGCACGTTGCCGGTGCTGGGGTCGGTCCATTCCCAGTCGACCGTGATCGAATCGCGGGTAATCCCCGCTTCCGGGCCGGTCAGCAGGCGGTCTTCGCCCAGAATGCGGTTGATGAGCGTCGACTTGCCCGCGTTCGGACGCCCGACGATGGCGAGCTTGAGCGGCTGGAGCAGACGCGATTCGTCGTCCATTTCCTCCTCGAACTCCGGCTCTTCGGGCTGGAGAGGATCGAGATGGGGCAGCAGCGATTCGAACAGGTCGGACATGCCGATGCCGTGTTCGGCGGAAAACGGAATGGGATCACCCAGGCCCAGCGAGTAGGCTTCCAGCACACCGCCCTCGCCTGCACGGCCTTCGGCCTTGTTGACCAGCAGGATCACCGGCACCGGCGATGCGCGCAGCCACTGGCCGATTTCCTCGTCGAGCGGAGTAAGGCCCGCGCGCGCATCGACCACGAACAGGGCAACGTCGGCGCTTTCCAGCGAGGCTTCGGTCTGCTTGCGCATCCGGCCCGGCAAAGTTTCGGCCTCCTCGTCCTCCCAACCGGCAGTGTCGACGATCTGGAATTTCAGGCCGAGGAGTTCGGCGTCGCCGAAGCGACGGTCACGCGTGACCCCGGGCTGATCGTCGACAAGCGCGAGCTTTTTGCCGATCAGGCGGTTGAACAGCGTGGACTTGCCGACGTTGGGTCGGCCAATGATGATGACTTGGGGAAGCATGATTCCCAGCGCATGGGGATTTCCTGCGGTTTTGGCAAGCTTTGCGCGATTCGGGAAGTCTTACCGTCATCTCAGGCCGGTCCCGGATCGCCGCCCTTCTGCTATGCACCGCCTTGCAAAAAGTTAAACGCGGCTCTGCCCGCACCGTCCGATCAAGCCCGGCGTGGGACTCTGCACTAATCCTGAATTGCAATCGTTTGCCGGAGGTTTCTCCGTCATTTTACGGAGGAATGCGGAACAAAATCTTGCTCCGCGATTAACCAACCACAGCAGAAAGACACTAACTTTCGCAGGGCAAAAGGGCGGCATGAGGGTTTACCGCAAAGTAATCATTCTTGGGCTCGCCGCAGCGTGCATGACGCCGGCCAGCGCCCGCACCGCCATCGATGGCCTGACCGATACCGGAGGCTCCATCACGGGATCCGGAATCGATTCCGAGGCCGGATCGGCGCTCATTGTACCCAAAGGTCCGGGGCACCTCGAATGCGTGCCTTATGCGCGCACGACTTCGGGCATCCAGATCTACGGCGATGCGCATACATGGTGGGGACAGGCGAAAAATCGCTATGCGACCGGGCACGCACCGCGCGTCGGCGCGGTCATGGCGGTCCAGCCCCACAACAATTCGCGCCTCGGGCATGTGGCGACGGTGAGCCGGGTCGTCGATTCGCGCACGATCTTGCTCAGCCATGCGAACTGGTCGGTCCCGGGCGAGATCGAGCGTAACGTCACCGCGCTCGACGTGTCCCCCGCCAACGACTGGAGCCAGGTGCGCATCTGGTATGCGCCTGCGCGAGGGCTTGGCACCACGCGCTGGCCGGTTTCGGGATTCATCTACAACGCGAAGCCCGGCTCCGTGCGGGATCTGGGCACCACTCGCCTCGCCGCATCGGCCGAGCCGGTGAAGATGGCCCCCATGAAAGTGGCGAAATCCACAAAGACCTCAACCGGCCGGCGCAACGACCCGATCGGCGTGATCATCGCCGGGGCCTATTGAAAAAAAACGCCGCGTTGAACGCGGCGTTTTGAAATTCAGTCCTTCTTGGCGACCGGTGCACCGTCGCCGATGTCTTCGTACCACGCCTCGACCGGGCCCATGAGCTTGATCGTCAGCGCATTGCCGTGGCGATCCATGGACTTGCCGGCCTGAACGCGAATCCAGCCTTCCGAGATCGAGTATTCCTCGACGTTGGTGCGCACGGTGCCCTTGAAGCGGATACCGATGCCGCGCTGCAGCTTGTCCTGGTCGAAGAACGGGCTGCGCGGGTTGATAGCGAGGTGGTCGGGCGGCACGTCGGGGCCACTCTGGACGGGCGTGGGGGTCTCTTCGGTCATGTCCGTGCGTTTAGATGGAGATCAGCGCTTGTCAATTCGATCTCAGTTGTCTAGGGGGCCGCTTCCGCACTGATAGCGGGCGCGTAGCTCAGTGGTAGAGCACACCCTTCACACGGGTGGGGTCGCAGGTTCAATCCCTGCCGCGCCCACCATCCTCCCTGGCGAGGATGGTCCTTTCGACCATCGGCGGATAGCTCGACATCGGCGGCATAATTTCCTTCGCGGCTTGCGAGCGCTTGGCCTGTTCGGCATAGGCGGCTCACCATGCATGACATCCGCCAGATCCGCGAAAATCCCGAAACCTTCGACGCCGGCCTCGCGCGCCGCGGCGTGGAACCTGTCTCCGACCGGCTCATCGCGCTGGACGAGCAGCGCCGCTCGGTCGCCACGCGGCTGCAGGAAAGCCAGAACCGGCGGAACGAGGCATCCAAGGCAATCGGCAAGGCCATGGGCCAGGGCGACACCGCCGCCGCCGACGCGCTCAAGGCCGAAGTAGCCCAGTTGAAGGACACCCTCCCCGCACTCGAAGCCGAGGAGAAGGATGTCGCCGCACAGTTGCAGGATGCGCTGGCCGGCCTGCCCAACATTCCGGTCGCCGAAGTGCCTGACGGCGAAGACGAGACGCAGAACGTGGAAGTGCTAAAGTGGGGCACACCCGGCACCTTCGCCTTCACGCCCAGGGAACATGCCGATATCGGCCCCGCGCTCGGCCTCGATTTCGAGACCGGCGCCAAGCTTTCGGGCGCGCGTTTCACCTTCCTCAAAGGCCAGATGGCGCGCCTGCACCGCGCACTGGCGCAGTTCATGCTGGATACGCAGACGGCCACTAACGGCTTCATGGAATGCAACGTGCCGCTGCTGGTCCGCGATGAAGCGGTATACGGCACCGGCCAGCTTCCGAAGTTCTCGGAAGACCTGTTCCGCACCACGGACGGCCGCTGGCTGATCCCCACCGCCGAAGTCAGCCTTACCAACGCAGTGGCAGGCGAAATCCTCGACGCGGCCGCAATGCCGCTGCGCATGACGGCTCTGACCCCGTGCTTCCGCTCCGAGGCTGGCTCTGCGGGCCGCGACACGCGCGGGTTCATCCGCCAGCACCAGTTCGAGAAGGTGGAACTCGTCACCATCTGCCGCCCCGAGGAAAGCGAAGGCGAGCACGAGAAGATGGTCGCTGCCGCCGAATCGATCCTGCAGGCGCTGGACCTGCCCTATCGCAAGGTGCTGCTCTGCGCCGGCGACATGGGCGCCACCGCGCGGCTCACCTACGACCTTGAAGTGTGGCTGCCCGGCCAGCAGGCCTACCGAGAGATCAGCTCGATCTCCAACTGCGGCGACTATCAGGGCCGCCGTATGAACGCGCGCTACAAGCCCGAGGGCGCGAAGAAGACCGAATTCGTGCATACTCTAAACGGCTCGGGCCTTGCGGTCGGGCGCACGCTGGTAGCGGTGCTGGAGAACTATCAGCAGGAAGACGGCTCGGTCATGGTGCCCGAAGTGCTGAAGCCCTGGATGGGCGGCATCGAGAAACTGGAAGCGCTGGGGTAGATACGGGCGGGGCTTCGACAAGCTCAGCATGAGCGGTTTTGAGAGGGTATTACGCTACTCCCGCTCATGCTGAGCTTGTCGAAGCATCATGCTCAGCCTCTCGAAGGGTCTATTTCAACGTGGCGGCCGTCTTTCAGTAGCCGGGCCCAAGCGGTTATGGTTAAAGGCAAGTCATGCGCATCCTCCTCACCAACGACGACGGCATCAACGCTCCCGGCCTCTATGTGCTGGAGAAGATCGCCGCCCAGCTTTCCGACGACATCTGGATCTGCGCGCCGAGCGAGGAACAGTCGGGTGCGGGCCACTCGCTCACCCTCACCCGCCCTGTTCGTATGCGCCAGCACGCCGAGCGCCGCTTCTCGGTAACCGGCACGCCGACCGATTCGGTGACGATGGCGCTGCGCAAAGCCATGCCCGGACCGCCGGACCTTATCCTCTCAGGCGTCAATCGCGGTGCCAACCTCGGCGATGACGTGACGTATTCGGGCACCGTATCGGCCGCGCTGGAAGGCGCGCTGGCGGGCATACGCTCGATCGCCATGAGCCAGGTCTATTCGAAGGAAGGCCAGGGCGACGCAGTCAGCTTCGCCGCCGCCGAGGCATGGGGCGCCAAAGTGCTGCGCCCGCTGCTGGACCAACCTTTCGCGCCGCGCACGCTGGTCAACGTCAACTTCCCCGCGCTCGCCCCGGACGAGGTCAAGGGCATCCGCGTGGTGCGCCAGGGCTTCCACGACTATGCGCGCGGTTCGGTGGTAGAAGGGATGGACCCTCGCGGCTTCCCCTATTTCTGGTTCGGCCTGCACGGGATCGAACATACACCCGGCCACAACACCGACCTCGAAGCCATCGCAGAAGGCTATGTTGCGGTGACGCCGCTGCAACTCGACCTCACCCACGATGCCTCGCTGGCATCGATCGCGCAGCGTTACGGCCAAAGCTCCAGCCAGTGAGCCGCACACTTCTCGCCGCCGGCGCTCTGCTGATGAGCGCCCCCGCCTACGCAGCTTCGCCCGAAGAAGAGAGCGCCCACGTCGTCAAGGCAGGCGAAACGCTGGGCGGTATCGCCAACCGCGCGGGAGTATCGGCCACGGCAATCGCCAAGGCCAACGGCTTGAAAGAGCCCTACGTCGTGCGCCTCGGCCAGAAGCTGACGATTCCGCGCGCGGCGAAAGTCGCCGCAAAGCCGGCCACGGCAAAGCCCTCCCCCAAGCCAACGCCCAAGCCCACACCCTCCGTGCCCAGCGCCGAACTTTCCGCGAAAAAGGCCGAGAAGACCGCCGCCCGCGTGATCGAAGCGCGCCAGCCGTCTGGCAGCCCCGAGACCGAAACCTCGCACAAGGTCGGCGAAGGTGAGACGCTGGGCGGCATCGCCGCGCGCGCCAAGGTGCCGCGCGTCCTCATCATCGAGGCCAACGGGCTGCAGGCACCGTTCGACGTGCGCGTCGGCCAGACCCTGCGCATCCCGCGCACCCGCCGCCACGAAGTGAAGAACGGCGACACCGGCTTCTCGATCTCGCTCGACTACGCAGTGCCGTGGGAACAGATCGCGCTGGCTAACAATCTCGACGCGAACGCGCCGGTCAAAGTCGGTCAGAACCTGCTGATCCCGACCCTGCTCGATCCGCCTGGCATCGGCGCGAAAACCCTGTCGCCTGCGCCCAGGCCGGCCGCCGCACCCGTATCTTCGCGGCCCGCGCGCTTCGCCTGGCCGCTGTCAGGTCCGGTGCGACGCGGCTATGCCAGCGGCAGCGACTATCACGACGGCGTCGACATCACCGCCCCCAAGGGCGCGATGGTGCGCGCCGCGGCCGCCGGAACCGTCACGTTCGCGGGCAAGGAAAAGAGCCAGTTCGGCAACCTCGTCGTGCTCGACCACGGCGACGGCTGGTTCACCGCCTATGGCTTCCTCAGCCGCGTGACGGTCAAGGAAGGCGCCAAGGTCGCCGCCGGTGAACGCGTCGGGCTGGTCGGCGACACCGGCCTCGCCAAGGGTAGCGAACTGCATTTCGAAGTCCGCCAGGACGGCAAGCCGGTCGATCCGCTGGGCGAACTTCCCAAGTCGCCCTGAGCCGCATGAGCAAAAGGCGCCCGCCCCTCGCTCTGACAAAGCCACTGCGCCGCGCGGTAGCCCTGCCGGTTTGGGCCGACGTCGCGCTCCGGCTGGGCGCCGCGTTCGCCCTCGTGTTCTTCGTGGTCATCATCCACTGGATCGACCGCGACGGTCTCAAGGACACGCACGACGGCACGGTCAGCTTCCTCGACGTGTTCTATTTCACGATGATCTCGATCACCACGACGGGCTTTGGCGACATCGCCCCGGTGAGCGACAAATCGCGGCTGATCGAGGCGGTGATCGTCACGCCTATCCGATTCGCGGTGATTTTCATCTTCGTGGGCACCGCCTATAACTTCATCATCAAGCGTAGCTGGGAGACGTGGCGCATGAAGCGCATCCAGGAACGCCTGGCCGACCATATCGTCGTGCTGGGCTACGGCGTCAGCGGCTCGGAAGCCGTGCAGGAACTGATCGACCGCGGCACAGACCCCTCGGACATCGTCGTTGTCGACCCCTCGTCGGCGCGGCTCCGGCTGGCCGAGCAGGCTGGCTGCAACGTGCTGGAAGGTGATGCCACCCGCGACGAGACTCTGGCGGCAGTGCGCATCGATCTCGCCCGCTCGATCCTGATCTCCGCCGGGCGCGACGATACGACGATTCTGATCGTCCTCACCGCGCGCCACGTGGCGCCGGGCGTGCCGATCACTGCGGTCGTCCGCGCGGACGACAACGAACTCCTCGCGCGGCAGGCCGGGGCCGACAACGTGATCAACCCGGTGCGCTTCACCGGACTGCTGTTGGCGGGATCGGCGGAAGGCCAGCACATCGCCGAATATATGTCCGACCTCGCCTCAGTGGGCGGGCGCGTCCAGCTCATTGAACGCCCGGTCACCGCCGGCGAGATCGGCAAGCCGCTGGATCAGATTCCAACCGGCAAGGGCCTACGAATCTATCGCGGCGACACGGCAATCGGTTTCTGGGAGGCCGAGGCGCATAGCCTGGAGCCGGGTGATATCATCGTCGAGATCGCTGCCACCTGCATCAAGGAAGCCTCGCCGGGCTGATCGCTCCGCGGTTATTGTCTCAGGCCATAATCCAGAACACCAGGCCCATGGCAAGGTAGGCTACCAGCCAGAACAGGCAGTCGATCACGCGGCGCATCGGCTCGGTGCGATTGCGCAGGTGCGTCAACCATACTGAAGGAATGACGAAGGCGATCGCGACGCCGCCCGTCTGCATGAAATAGAGCCACGGCTTGATCGCCAGCGTCTCGGCGCCGATCCGTGCAAAATTGTGGCCGAGCATGATCGAACTGATCAGCAAAACGACCCCCGCGATCACAAAACCGCTGGTTCGCTCGGCGTTGCCGGAGATGAGCTGGCGCCCGCTACGAAACAGCGGGCCGTTCCACACGATCCCGATCGCCAGCGCGAGTGCGGCGGCAAGCACCACCGCCAGCCAGTTCACAGGACCCATCGCATCTTCCCTTTTTGTTCAATAGTGACCTGTCTTGCAGGCCATGAAGGGATACGCAAGCGCGCGACGCCGGGTCTTTGCAACATACCCCGTCGACACAACACTTCATCATCGCGGGTCTGGCGAAGCCGCCTGGCAGCGCCCCCTGCCGCTCCCCGGGCGGCTTCACCAAGCCAGCGACGACAGGGATTTGGTGGGAGACTTCAAGCTGGCGATTCGTTTTTCGTGACTCGCGCGTCTAATGAGAGTATCGGCCGCGCCAATCCCATGGCAATAGAAATCCCCAATCCGCCCAAGGTCGGCATGGTCAGCCTCGGCTGCCCCAAGGCGCTCGTTGATTCCGAGCGTATCCTCACGCGCCTGCGTGCCGACGGCTACACCATGAGCGCGGATTATTCCGGCGCTGACGTGGTCCTCGTCAACACCTGCGGTTTCCTTGATTCCGCCAAGGAGGAAAGCCTTGCCGCCATCGGCGAGGCGATCGCCGAAAACGGACGTGTCATCGTGACCGGCTGTATGGGCAACGAGGCCGATGTCATTCGCGCCAAGTTCCCGCAGGTCCTGGCCGTCACCGGCGCGCATCAGTACGAGGCGGTCGTAGAGGCCGTCCACGAGGCTGCGCCGCCTGAACTGTCACCTTACCTCGACCTGATCCCGCATGCCTATGACGAAGCGGGCGTGAAGCTGACGCCGCGCCACTACAGCTACCTGAAGATTTCGGAGGGCTGCAACCACGCCTGCTCCTTCTGCATCATCCCCAGCCTTCGCGGAAAGCTGGCAAGCCGGCGCATCGATGCCGTGCTTCGC
Source organism: Novosphingobium sp. 18050 (assembly GCF_902706195.1). Taxonomy (GTDB): domain Bacteria; phylum Pseudomonadota; class Alphaproteobacteria; order Sphingomonadales; family Sphingomonadaceae; genus Novosphingobium. The sequence continues at coordinate 112,149 of NZ_CACSJO010000005.1, forward strand.
GAAGCGGAGAAACTGGTCCAGGCCGGCACCCGAGAACTCCTGGTCATCAGCCAGGACACCTCCGCCTACGGCGTCGACGTGCGCCATGAGGAGCGCATGTGGAAGGACCACTCCGTCCGCACCCACATGACCGACCTTGCGCGCGAACTGGGCCAGCTTGCCGATTCGCAAGGTCGCCGCCCGTGGGTGCGCATGCATTACGTCTATCCCTACCCTCACGTCGATGCGGTGATCCCGCTGATGGCGGAAGGGCTGCTGACGCCGTACCTCGATATCCCATTCCAACATGCCGCGCCTTCGGTGCTCAAGGCCATGAAGCGCCCTGCCAACGAGGCAAAGGTGCTCGGACGCCTGCGCAACTGGCGCGAAATCTGCCCGGACATCGCGATCCGCTCCAGCTTCGTGGTCGGTTTCCCCGGCGAAACCGAGGCGGATTTCGAATATCTGCTCGACTGGCTTGAGGAAGCGCAACTCGATCGTGTCGGAGCGTTTCGCTTTGAGCAAGTGGAAGGCGCTGCCGCTAATACTTTGCCCGGCGCCGTGCCGGAAGAGGTCAAGGAAGAGCGTTACGCCCGTATCATGGAGAAGACCGCCGCGATCAGCGCGGCCAAGCTCCAGGCAAAGGTGGGCCGCAAACTGCAAGTCATCATCGACGAAATCGGCGATGCGGACGAAGAAGGCGACATTGGGGCAACCGGCCGCTCGCAGGCCGACGCCCCCGAGATCGACGGCAACGTGTTCCTCCGCGATGTCGGCGGATCTCTGCAAGTTGGTGATATCGTTGAAGTTATTGTTGAAGATGCCGACGAGCACGACCTTTACGGCGTGATCGACCAAGCCTGATCCGTCTCGCTGAACGCCGCTTAGTTGCACTCCTTGCAACCAGCGTAAAGGTTTTCACATTTGCGGGAATCATCGATTCCCAGCATACGGATCGGGCCTTTCAGGCATCCTCTCCCAAAACTTTCATAGGGCTGGTCTTCGGACCGGCCCTTTCTTTTTTGCACTCGCGAAGGCGCGCTGAGCGTCTCGCGAAACCTCTGCCGTGCGCTTCGCCCATGCGATTATATGGTTGCATTATATGCAATATTGCTAAAGTTTTTCGCATTTGCAGCATAGCCGCCCTTGAGACATAAAGAACTCGCCTTTCAGGCATCCTCTCCCAAAACTTCTCAGGGCTGGTCTTCGGACCGGCCCTTTCTTTTTGGGCGCTCCACCGGCCCTTTCGTCAGCCTTCGGCGCTGCAATGCAGCCTGCCGCACTAGCCGTAGGCGTCCAATTGCCCTAGCGATGCGGCATGGCCCCTACGCAGCGAATCTTCACCGCCGCCCTCGTCGTCATCGGCGACGAAATCCTGTCGGGACGCACCCACGACAAGAACATCGCCCAGATCGCCACCTGGCTGCAGATCCAGGGCATCCGCCTGAAAGAGGTCCGCGTAGTGGCCGATGAGCCCGACGCCATCGTCGAAGCGGTGAACACGCTGCGGGCGCGTAACGACTATCTGTTTACCACCGGCGGCATCGGCCCGACCCACGACGATATCACTGTAGACGCCATCGCCCAGGCTCTCGGCGTGCCCGCCATCGTCCACCCCGAGGCGCGGGCGATCCTGGAAGCCTACTACGAGACGCGCGGCGGCCTCACCGATGCGCGTCTACGCATGGCGCGCACTCCGGAAGGCGCAAGCCTTATCCCCAACCGCTATACCGGCGCACCGGGTATCCGCTGCGGCAACGTCTTCATCATGGCAGGCGTGCCCAGCATCACCGCGGGCATGCTCGACGCCCTTTCCGGCCAGCTCGAAGGCGGCGCACCGCTCCTGTCCGAGACTGTCGGCTGCTGGGTGGGCGAAAGCGAAGTAGCGCAACTGCTCGGCGATACCGAGAAGGCCTTCACCACCTGCCAGATCGGCTCCTACCCGTTCTGGGCAGAAGGGCGCACCGGCGCCAACTTCGTGATCCGTTCGGTCAGCGCCGAAGACCTTGCCGCATGCAGCCGCGCGCTTGTCGACGGGCTGGCCGCGATCGGCAAGTCGGCAGTGCCGGGTGGCATCTGAGCTGCTGCTTGGTCTTGCGGCAATGGCCAGCACCATGACTGCTACCCCGACACTCGCGGACTTCGAAGCGACCCTGCGCCGGCATGACAGTGCAACGCTGGCGCTGGAGGAATGGTGCACGATACGCGGACTGGCTTATCCGGCGCGCGTGACCGCGCAGACGCTGGCCCAAACAAACGCTGCCCTCCCCGCGAATCTCCATGAGGCTCTCGGCATTGCCTCGGATGAGGCGTTTGCACTGCGTAATGTCAGGCTTAGCTGCGGCGGCGCCGTGCTGTCAGTGGCGTGGAACTGGTATGTCCCCTCCCGCCTCACCGCGCCGATGAACGAGGCGCTGGCACGCAGCGATGCGCCTTTCGGCAAAGTGGTCGCGCCGCTCGGCTTCCGGCGCAAGTCTCTCTCGATGGTCGCAGGCCCAGCGGAGAACTGCCCGGCGGACACGATCTCCACCCATCAGGCGATGCTGGTGCTGCCCGATGGGCGCCCGCTCGCCTATCTCGTGGAATGTTACACGGCGGCCAACCTCGCGCCGCTCCGCTAAGGCAAGCAGCGCCGCCCCGAATTCGATCCGGGACGACGCGAAGATCAGGCGGCGACGGCTTCCGTTCCGGCAATCGACGTGCGGTGCATCATCCGTCCCGTCGACTTGTCGTATGGGATCGCACGGTGCATCGCCCCGGTGTTGTCCCAGATCACGAAGTCGCCCTGGGTCCACTTGTGCCGCAGCGAGAACGCAGGCTGCGCCGCCCATTCCTGAAGACGGATTAGCATCGCGCGCCCTGCGGGCACCTCCATGCCCACGATGTGATCGGCAGTAGTGCCCACGACCATAGACTTGCGGCCCGATTCGTGTGTCCAGACCAGCGGATGTTCCTTGATGAGACCAATGCCCAGCACCCGCTCACGGTGCTTTTCCGGAATGGCGTCGGCGATCGGCGAGAGGCTGGCGCGCACCGAATGGACTGCCTTCAGCCCCTCAAGCGCCGCCTTCTCCTCATCGGGCAGACCTTCGTAAGCAGCGTAAGTGCTGGCAAACTCGGTCTCACCGCCCTTGTCCGGCGCGATGCGGCAGGACAACAGCGTTGCGAAGGGGGGCGGCATGTCCACGGTGATGCCGTCCATGTGCCAGAAGAACGTCCCCAGCACGTATTCGGGCTGCGGGTTGATCTTCTCGTCGAGGGTGACCTGGTAAACGTCCGCATCCGTGCTCTGGACGTTGTTGCGGGCCGTCAGGCGGACCTTTTCGCCCATTGCATCGGTGATGGCGAGCTGTTCGGCATCGGTCAGGTTCACCTGCGGGAAGACGAGCACGGTGCGCTCCTCAACCTTCGCGCGAATCAGCTTCGCAGCCTCGGGCGTGAACAGGTCGGCGCGGTCGTCCCAAAGTACCCGCGAGCCGATGAATTCCTTGATGTCTTCGAAACGAATAGCCATTTGGCCGCCTCTCCCGGAGGTATTGCTGAACATGTGTACAGCATCGCATTACACCGAAATTTCACAAGCGTAAACGGTCGGGGGCGCGGGATCGCAAGGGCGTGAAAGGATGGCGCATCCGGTTAGGCTTCACGCGCAAAAGAAAAGGGCCGGGAAGGTTTCCCCTCCCGGCCCTCAATCTGTTCAGCGGTCCTGAAGGATCAGGCGCCGGTAACCTCGGTGGTGTCGATCTTCAGGCCCGGGCCCATCGACGACGACATCGAGATCTTGCGCAGGTACTTGCCCTTGGCGCCCGACGGCTTGGCCTTGACGATCGCCTCGACGAATGCCGAGAAGTTCTTCGTCAGGTCTTCATCCGAGAACGACATCTTGCCGATGCCGGCGTGGATGATGCCCTGCTTCTCAACGCGGAACTCGATCTGGCCGCCCTTGGCGTCCTTCACGGCCTGCGTCACGTTCGGGGTGACCGTGCCGAGCTTCGGGTTCGGCATCAGGCCCTTGGGACCCAGCAGCTTACCGAGACGGCCCACGACGCCCATCATGTCCGGGGTGGCAATGACGCGGTCGTAGTTGAGGTTGCCGGCCTGCATGTCTTCCATGAGGTCTTCAGCGCCAACCTTGTCGGCACCGGCTGCGAGAGCCTCGGCAGCCTTGTCGCCCTTGGCGAACACGGCGACGCGAACTTCCTTGCCGGTACCGGCGGGAAGCGAAACCATGCCGCGGACCATCTGGTCGGCGTGGCGCGGATCGACACCCAGGTTCAGCGCGACTTCGATGGTCTCGTCGAACTTGGTGGTCTTGAGGTCACGCAGGGCCTGAAGCGCTTCGCCAACGGCGTAGAGCTTCATGTTGTCGCCCAGCTTTTCGGTCAGCGACTTCTGCTTCTTGGAAATCTTGGTCATGAAATCAGCCCTCCACAACCTGGAGGCCCATCGCGCGAGCGGAGCCTGCAATGATCTTCGTTGCCGCGTCAATGTCGTTGGCATTGAGGTCGGCCATCTTCACCTGGGCGATCTCGGCCAGCTGCGACATCTTGATCGTTCCGGCAGACACCTTGCCCGGCTCCTTCGAACCCGACTTCAGGCCGGCGGCCTTCTTGATCAGGAACGTGGCGGGCGGCGTCTTCGTGATGAAGGTGAAGCTGCGATCCGCGTAGACGGTGATGATGGTCGGGATCGGCATGCCGTTCTCGAGTTCCTGCGTAGCGGCGTTGAACGCCTTGCAGAATTCCATGATGTTCACGCCGCGCTGACCCAGCGCCGGGCCGATCGGCGGCGACGGGTTGGCCTTGCCGGCCGGAACCTGCAGCTTGATGTAACCAGTAATCTTCTTGGCCATGAGGCCGCTCCTTTTCACACTATCGCGTCCCCGAGACCCGGGAACGCTCATGCCTAGCGGTTATGACGGGCGAACCAGCCGCCCTCCCGCGAGGGAATCACACCGGCACGAGGCCGGTCCGAAGGGGGCGCCCCTAAACGAAACGCCGATAAAAGGAAAGGGCGTTCAGGCGGGACTGACGCCGCGCGCCGATTTCGCCTTGGACCGGCGCTCCCATCCCGCCCGTATGGCCCGGCGCGAGGGTACTTCGAAACGGCGGTAGACCAGTTCGCTCAGAGCCAGGACGATGGCGGCATAGGCCAGCGTGATGCCGCTGGCCTGCCATCCCGCACCTGCCGAGTGCAGCAGGGGAATAACAGCGATCAGAACCGGGAAATGGATCAGATATACTGCATAGCTACGGTCGCCCAGCCACAGGAACAGGCGGCCGCCCAACATCGGTGTCCGCAGCGCGAGGCAAAGCGCCGCCGGCCAAGCCAGCAGCGAGATCGGCGGCAGCGAACTGGCCCTGCCCATGTCGATGCTCAGGCCGACAATCAGGACGAGCGAGAAGACTGCGGTCGGCACCCTCGCCAGTCCGGCGCGGCATCTCCACAGCACTTGGCCCGTGAAGAAGCCAAGGAGGCCGCGCGGAACGCTGTCGCCGGTCCACGGACCGCCGGGCCGCCCCTGCACTGCAAAGTGGGCGAGCGCGACAAGGATCGCGGCCGCCGTGACGATCCGCAGCACCTTGTCGCCCCGCACCGCGCCCAGCACGAAAACGGCATAGCAGACCACCTCGACCGAAATCGACCAGCTTGGCCCGTTGAATGTATGCGTCACCGGCTCGACGAAAGCCTGCATGATAAAGAGATGCGCTACGAAGGCATACCAGGTGTTGTCGGTCGCCCCGACGAACAGCAGGGCGCAGGCCAACAGGGTCACGAGGTGCAGCGGATAGAGCCGGGCGAGGCGTGCCACCGCGAAATCTCCGATCCGCCCCCGCTCGAGCGGCGCGCCCTGCAGGTATACATGCGCGAAGATGTAGCCCGAAATCAGGAAGAACAGGTCGACGAACGTCCAGCCCCAGTTTCGCAGCCAGAGCACTGCGCCGGGGACATGATCCATGATGCCAGGATCGAATTCGAGCAATGGATGATAGAAGAAAGCGACGCCGCAGGCAGCAATGCCGCGAAGGCCGTCGAGCGAGGCAATGCGGGTTACCTTGCCTTCAGGTTGCGGGGCGGCATCTGGTTGCACGGTCATGCTGCCTCCCGCCTGGCCGTCAGGTATCTATTTTCACGGCGCGAATGGTGCGCGCGCCGCCCCGCACGGTCCGATATCGCCCAAACCAGCCCGCCTGCGCACAGGCCTCCGACCATCTGCCATTCCCAGCCCAAGCCAAAGGCCTGCAAGCTCAGGAGCGCCGGAGCGTGTGCGGCGTAAAGCGGGAAGGAAAAGGCCCCTGCCCCGCGCGCCAGACGGCTGCCCCGCCCGTTGGTCAGCCCTCCTGCGATCAGCAGCGGGCAGAGCACGAGAACGAAAACCAGATCTGACAGCCCGCGCCCTTCAGGCAGCAGCGAGGCCAGAGCGATGAACACCGGCATTGCTGCCCAGGTGAAAACCGGCCCAACGGCAAGCGGGGGCACGTCGCGCCAAGTGCGATAGAGAATGATGCCCGCCCCGTAGGGCACTAATGTGCGCAAGGCGACCGCCGCCCAGCCGGTTTGGCCGTTCATCACCCCGATGCTTCCGTCCCGAACCACCAACAACGCCAGCCCTGCAAAAAGCGATACGATCAGCAATGCCAGTTGGCGCGTCTCGAGGCGCACCAAGACAGTGGAATGGGTAAGGTTGGCGAACAGCTCGCCGCCAATTGACCAGACCGGCAGGCTCAGCACCCACGGGAAAACCAGACACGCAGCAACGTAGACAGGGTTGACGCTCTCGGGCTGCATCAGAACCCAAGGCATGCCGAAAAGACCGCATAGAAAGATGGTTGGGCACAGTCGCCGCACGCGCGCGCCCAGAAATGCCCGGCTTGCGGCCCACCGCTCGCCCTCGCCCATTCCCGGGTCGAGCAGAGCGGCCTCATAGCTTCGCGCCATCACGTATCCGCTCAGCATGAAGAAGAAGTCGACGCCAAGGTAGGCGCAGCTGTTCACTTTCGGAAAGACGTGCGTCAAAAACACGCAGAGGGCGGCGATGCCGCGCAAACCGTCCAGTCCGTCCAATCGCCCCCTGTTCATGCACTTCGTCATGACGGCGATTGGTTAATTATCGCTCACCACGGCCAACACAAGAACACCCCGCAGGCTGGGTGCCTGCGGGGTGTTCTTGTGTTGCGAGGGACAGCCGAAGCCGCCCCCGTTGTCTGGACAAATTACTTGCTGAGTTCGACGTGCTCGAACTCAAGCTCGACCGGCGTGGCGCGGCCGAAGATCGACACGGCCACCTTGACGCGGTTCTTGTCGAAGTCGAGTTCTTCCACGATGCCGTTGAAGCTGGCGAAGGGACCGTCGAGGACCTTCACCGAATCGCCGATCTCGTAGTCGATGCTGATCGTCTTCTTCGGTGCGGCGGCGGCGAGTTCGGCAGCGCCGAAGTAGCGCTTGGCCTCGTTCTCGCTGATCGCCTGCGGCTTGCCGCTGGAACCGAGGAAGCCGGTCACCTTGGGGGTGTTCTTCACAAGGTGGTAGACGTCGTCGTTGAGGTGCAGCTTGGCAAGCACGTAGCCGGGCATGGTTTTGCGCTCGACCTGGACCTTCTTGCCGCGCTTCACTTCGGTGATCGTCTCGGCGGGAACCTGCACGTCCTCGACGAGCTGCGAGAGACCCATCCGCTCGGCTTCCGAGAGGATGGATTCCTTCACCTTGTTCTCGAAGCCGGAATAAGCGTGGATGATGTACCAGCGGGCCATGGTTGTCTCTTCGTGTCCTAAATCGCGATCACAGGGCCGACAGCAGCGAGCTGACGATCCAACCGAACAGCGCGTCGATACCCAGGAAGAACACAGCGAGAAGCACCGTCATGATGCCGACGAAGATCGCCGTCGTCACCGTCTCCTGGCGCGACGGCCAATGGATCTTGCGCGCTTCCGCCTGGACCTGGCGCATGAATTCGCCGGGGGTAGTCTTGGCCATCTTACGTCGCTCTCTCGTGTCACTTGCCTGATGCCCGACGAGATGCCGGGCGCGGAAAAATGTCTCGTGTCTTCCGGCTAGGGGCCATCGCCGCCCCGGCCGGGGCCGGGAGGGGCTAGTGAGGTCCGCTTGTCGGAAGGAAACGGGGACTTAGCTTCCGTCTGCCGGATTTGCAAGGTCCACCGCATTCGGAAGCCGCGCGAGGAACGAGTTCGGCGTCGCATAAACGATTCGGGCCCCCTCGGGTATCGCCACGGGCATCTTCGTGCCGATGAACCAGAGGTAGTCCGCATGGCGCGCGGGCTTGAACTTGCGCAGGTCGATCCGCTGGCTCGGCGAGTAGAGAATCCGCTGTGTTGGATCGTTGAAGCGATAGCGCGTCTCACGCATCGAAAGCATATGGACGTCGGGCAGCGCGAAGTTGGAATTCTCCATCGCGCTGCGGCGCACGACCGCGAAACTGCCGAAATGTTCGAATGGGCCGAACAGCCACTGCGTACGCGGGATCGCCACCGCGGTCGCCACCCGCGACCCCTCGGGCACGTGGTCGAGCGCGGTAATCAACTGCTTTGCGGTCTGCCCGTCCTGGAACCAGACCACGCTGGTGACGGCGATGCGAACACTGAACAGCAGCCCCGCAAGAGCAAGGCCCCAGCGCGGCACCGGCCAGTCGATGGCCATGCAGGCCACCATCAACGCTGCGGTGCTGAGACGGTAATCGGCATAGTCGCCGCCGAATATCTGACGCGGCACGATCAGTGTGAGAATCAGCAGAATCAGCGCCGCCCAGCCCACCCGTCCGTCGAAACGGCGGATCACGAGTGCTGCGGCCACCACCGCCAGCACCAGGCACAGACTGGTGATGTCGAGCACCTGATCGTAGCTGCGCATCGACTTGTAGAGAATGCCCCACTTGTATTCGAGCACACCCCAGCGCCCGTAGGACATCTTGCCGTTCGCGCCCATGCCCAGAAGCATCGGCAGCAGCGGGAAGATCAGCGGCCAGGGCTTGAGGAACGGGCGCCAGTCCAGCCAACTGCGGCGGCGCGACCATTCGTAACCGAACATCAGCACGCCCATCACGCCCCAGCCCGAGACGTGGCAGATCCATACCACAAAGCTGACCGGCACCATCACCGCCCAGCGCCAGCGCCAGCCCTCCAGCCGCACCCAGCCCGCAAAAGCGAAGAGCGCGAAGGCGAGCGAGAGCGAATAGTTGAGGAAGCCCATCAACAGCGAAGGCGACCAGATCATAGCGAAGGCAAGGATCGCGCCCACGCCGATTCGCTTCCTGAGACTCCATTCCACCGCCATGATAGCCATGCCGCTGAGGAAAGGGATTATCGCGACGATGAAGCGCCCCGCCTCTTCCAGCCCCAGCAGAGGGGTGAGCGGCACCATCAGCAGTTCGGCACCAAGGTTCCCGGTCAATTCCCATTTAAACAGGAAATAGCGCGTCAGGAAGGGATCGTGCCCATGGTCGAGCATGATCTTGTACCCTGCGAGATGCGAGGGATAGTCGGTCATCTGCGGGGTCCAGGCCAGCAGCACCGGCAGCATCGCCAGGCAGGACAGCACGAAGCCCATCCACACCGCCTCGTGGCGGGTGCGGCGATAGCTGTCGCTTACAGTTCCCGTTTCGGGTGCGACCGTTCCGGCCAGTTGCGTTTCAGGATGCGCGCTGGCGTGCATGTGAGACTGGATCTTTCCCCGCTGTGCCCGACCCGGCAGCCGCGACGCCAAGACATGGGCCACGTCCGAATCGGCGGACGCGTTCTCCTAGTCCTCGCAGTGCAATAGGCAAGGGATGCAACGCTATCGTGCGCCGCGCCCCATCGCAATATGCGGCAGAACCCGCATCAGGCGAGGCCCCGAAAAGGGCGTTCCCCGAGGGGAATATTATAGCGATGTTCGGAAAAATGCTGGCAGGAGTGCACGGACTCGAACCGTGGGCCCTCGGTTTTGGAGACCGATGCTCTACCAACTGAGCTACACTCCTGCGGGCGGGCTGGCCTCTAGATCGACCTGCCGGGGATTACAAGCGATGATTGTGACGGAAAGAAGGTTTGCAGGTTCAAGGGCATCCGAACACGCCGAAAACACCCTTCCTGCATATCGATTCCCCTCTGCCGCCGTGATCTGCTAGGACGGGAACGTGCACGCCCCCCGATCCGCTCCGATCATCGAGCCCGAACTGCTCATGCTCGCCTACCGCAGCGGGATTTTCCCGATGTCGGACAGCCGCGACGACCCGGAAATCTTCTGGATCGAACCGCGCCTGCGCGCGATCCTGCCGCTGGAAGACTTGCGCGTGTCCCACTCACTGGCCCGCACCTTGCGCCGGGGGCGCTTCACAGTGACCTGCAACGAGGCGTTTTCGAAAGTCATGGACGCCTGCGCCGCGCCGCGCCGGGTCAGGCCGGAGCATGAGGACACCGAAAATGGCGGCAGCTGGATCAGCGAACGCATTCAGGCCAGCTACGAGAACCTGCATTTCCTCGGCTACGCCCACTCGATCGAGGTCTGGCAGGAGGGCGAGCATGGGCGAGAACTGGTCGGTGGGCTGTACGGCGTCGGCTTCGACCGGGTGTTCTGCGGCGAATCGATGTTCTCGCGGGTAAGTGATTCGTCGAAGGTGGCGCTGGCCTGGCTGGTCGCGGCCTTGCGGCGCGGCGGAGCCAGCCTGCTGGATTGTCAGTTCATGACCCCTCACCTCGCCTCGCTGGGCGCGGTGGAAATGTCGCAAAAGCGGTATCTGGCACTGCTCCAGCGGGCCCAGATCGGACCTGCCTCAGAGCCAGTCGGTCACTGGGTGACGGGTTCTTCGACCGGCTCGGGTTCAAGCGGTGACGGCGTGACGGCGGGGGATGCACTTGCCGCCGGCGAAGGCGTGCTGCCGCTGCCCGAGGCTTTCGGAGCCTTGATGGAGGACGCGGCGTCCTGCGGACTCGCTTCCTCGCCGGGGAAGCTCATTGCGCAGGCTTTTACCCAGACGTCGTAAATCGGATGCTCGACGACGTTGAGCGAGGGTGCATTCTTGAACAGCCAGCCCGAGAAAACCTTGCGCCAGGCCAGTTTCTCGGCCGTGGTACGGCGTTCCTCGACGAAAACCTGAACGAAAGCGCCTTCTTCCTGCGGTCGCTCCCAGGGAAGCGACTTCTCGCAAGTGGCGACCTTGACGACCAGATTGCCCAGCCGGCGCGATTCGCCCGGCTTCATCACCAGGTCCTGCGTCAGGTTGTTACGCTTGTTGAGGACGCCGATCGTGACCACGCGATCTTTGTTCGGCGTGCCGATCTGTGCGCCGCGCGCGGCCTGGGCAGGCCCAGCCTGCATCCCGGCGATCGCGTCAGGAACGCCGGTGTCCTGCGCTTCAGGCGCGGGCTCACCGCTACCGCAGGCCGCAAGGACCGACAGCAGCGAGATTGCAACAAGACCCTTCACCCGAATCACGTCGCTCTCAGGCGTCCGGAGACCAGGCTTCGTAGTCGCCGGTCGCTGCTGCGCGGCGCCCGCCGCGTTCCAGCGCGCCCTGCGGACGGTAGGCCGAAACGGTGCCGGTGGCATTCGGGGTATAGTCCACTTCCCAGATGCGCGGAGCAGGCAGATGGCTTTCGGGCACGCCGTCATAGGAGTGGTGCAGCCAGCCGTGCCATTCGGAGGGGACGTTGCTGGCGTCGTTGGCGCCGACGTAGATCACCCAGCGGCGCTCATAGCCCTCGATCGTCCTGACCTTGGCGCTCTTGGAACGAAAGTACTTGTTCCCTTGCGCATCAGTGCCGACTTGCTCGCCGTTACGCGCGCTCCAGAGCGAGGTGCCGATGGTGGCGCCGTCCCACCAGGTGAAGATATTGGACAGGATTCCCATGAGCCGCGCGTTAGCCTCTCTGCCCCCCCTAAGGCAAGCGCATTGAGGCACCTGCCGGCCTGAAGTGCACTTATCCGGTTGCAGCCCAACGATTCTCGCCCGCACCGACGGACCGTTGGCAGGACCATGCCAGACAAGCCACGTGGCAGCCTTCTTGCCATACATCGCCCGAAGCCCGGAGACGCAGCCATTTCGGAGGCGCAACGACTGGACACCCGTGTCAACGTGAGTCACCTTTCAACTCGGGAGAGGCCGGGCAGGCGTTGTTGCACGGACGCGGTTACACGCCGCTCGTGCCATTGGGGGGAATATTCGTCATGCGTCATCTGTTCGCCGCGATAGCCTGTCTTCTCGCAAGCCTCATGGCGCCGGCCGCCGATGCCGATATCCCGCCATTGCCGCACCTCGGCACCGATGCCCAGCGAACTTCCGTGTCGGGCCTGTCGTCGGGCGGTTTCATGGCGGTGCAATATGCCGTCGCCTTCTCGAAAAGCACGATCGGCGCGGGCATCGTCGCGGGTGGTCCTTATGGCTGCGGTATATTCGGCGCTGTGGATGCCCTCGCGTGCATGGCCGGTTCCGGCCTTTCGCCCGCCGGCTCCTACTCGCTGGCGCTCAATTACCAGGCGTTCGGGCTGATCGATCCTCTATCGAACACCGCCCGCCAGCGGCTTTACCTGTTCCACGGCACTGCGGACACTACGGTTTCCGCCGCGACAATGGCGGCGCTACGTCAGTTCTACCTCGACCTCAAAGTGCCCGAGGCGAACATCGCCTACGTCTCAGCGATGGGCGCGAACCATGCGTTCGTTTCGGATGAAACCGGCAACGGCTGCAAGGTCCTTGGCACCCCGTTCATCAACAAGTGCAGGCAGGGTCGCAGCCTTTACGACCAGCCGGCCGCCATCCTGAAGCAGATCTTCGGCGCCCCGCCGGCAGGGAACGACCGGCCTGCAAGCGCTCCCATTGCCTTCGACCAGTCGCCGTTCCGCGCGCCGCTGTCGAGCTTCGACGATACCGGCTATCTCTATGTTCCCGCCCGCTGCCGCGATGCCGCCGCACATTGTCCGGTCCACATCGTGTTCCACGGCTGCGAACAAGGCGCGGGAACCGTTGGGGATGCGGTGTACCGTCAGCTTGGCTACAACGAGTGGGCCGAAATCTACGGCCTCGTCATGCTTTACCCGCAAGTGGCGAAAAGCCAGCTGATGCCGATGAATCCTAACGGCTGCTGGGACTGGTGGGGCTATGACGGAAAGGGGCCCGGCACGTTCCTGACGCGCTACGGCACCCAGCTTTCCGCCGTCAACGCGATGGTTGCTGAACTGGCCAAGCCCGCCGACTGAGCAGGCCCGGCGTTCGGCAGCCGCCTTACCAGCTAACCTTGTCGCCCGCCTTGATACCCAGCTGCGCGGCCCGCCCGCCGTTGAGTTCAAGCACGCCCGAAGTCACGCCGTCCGCCGGCAACGGCGTTTCATCATAAGGCACCGCGTTCGCCGCGATGTTCAAAATGCGGTGATCGGTGCCGATGAAGATGATGTCGAGCGGGATCACCGTGTTGCGCATCCAGAAAGCAGCCCTGCGCGGCGGGTCGTTGACGAAGATCATGCCCTCGTCCGCGCCCATCTGCGTGCGGAACATCAAGCCCTTGGCCTGCTCCTGCGCGGTGATGGCGACTTCCACCTTGAAGGCGTGCGTGCCGCCCTGCGACTTAACCTTCAGCGGAATGACCCGCAGGCCGGATTCGGGGTGAACCGCCGCCTGTGTCGCCGTGGGCTTGGCATCGGCGTCCGTCCCGCCCTGCGAACAGGCAGCGAAAGCGAAAAGGAAGGCTGCGGCAAAAGTGCTCCGAGTCAGGCGCATTCAATCGTCTCCGAATTCCGACTCGCCCCACTCTTCGAGCGCGTCAGCGTCGTCGCTCTCGACGATCCGGCGCGCGATGTCGAGCGGGTGCCCGGCTCGCAGCATCGCCGCGAGTTGCTTGTCGTGCAGCTTTGGGTCCACTTCGCTTTCCCCGCACTGAACCGCAAACGGGCCAAAACGCCGCCGCCGCGCCAGCACCAGCGCGGCGCGGCGCTGCTCGCCCAGCCCCGGCCGCTGCTCCGCGCGCAAATCCTCGTTCACACCCGCCTGCCCCAGCGCCTCCCCCACGCGCCGCGCGCCGTAGCCTCGCCGCAGCAGGCTACCGGCCTTCATCTTTGCCCAGGCGGCATCGTCTACATAGCCCTTCTCGGCATAACGCCCGACCAACTCCTCAAGCGCCCCGGACGCTTCGCCAGCGCCGCTCCTCTCACCATCGCGCCCATCCTCGCTATCGCCATCCCAGCCCCGTTCGCGCGTCTTTCGCTGCAGATAAAGGCGTAGCTTGGCTTGCGTCGTCGCGAAACGCGCGACATAGGCCAGCGCCAGTTCCTCCAGGCGGGTCTGGTTCAAAGGTGGTGGGCCCTTGCGGCCTTCATTGCGACGCTTGTCAGACATGTTGCCCTATTCGTGCCACACTCGGCTCGGATTGGGGAGAGTGCGCGGGACCGTAAAGGACGCAGATGCATCTATCTACGGTTCAGCAACGATCGGGTAGAAGCGCCGGTCTTGCGAAGTTAACGGTATAACAACAACGGGTTAGAAAACATGGCCGACACCATCAGCATGGTGCCGAATACGGGTCAGGCACTTATACCGACCCCCAACGAAGATGCGCTGGAGCGCCGCTTCGCCGATTTCGCCACCTTTGGCGACGCCCTCGATTATGCCGCAACCGGGCAACGCGGATTCAATTTCCACGACCCGCGTGGCACCCTTACGCGGGTCTATCCTTATAGCGAACTGCGCGCCGACGCGGTCGCCGTCGCCCACGCACTGATCGCGCGCGGCGTAAAAAAGGACGACCGCGTCGCCCTGATCGCCGAAACCGGCGTGGACTTTGCGGCGCTGTTCTGCGGCGCGGTCTATGCAGGCGCCTGGCCGGTGCCGCTGCCGCTGCCGACCAGCTTCGGCGGCAAGGACAACTATATCGACCAGCTCGGTGTCCAGCTCGCCAGCTCGGACCCCGTCCTGCTGATCGGCCCCGACGAGATTGCCGCGATGACCAGCGTCGCCGCCGAGCGCCAGGGCTGCAACCACGCTACCTGGAACGACTTCGCCGTTAAGGACGCCCCCGTGGTGGACCTGCCAAAGGCAGACCCGGACGACATCTGCTATCTGCAATATTCCAGCGGCTCGACCCGTTTCCCCCACGGCGTTGCGGTTACCCACCGTTCGCTGCTGTCGAACCTGGCCAGCCACAGCCATGGCATGGAATTCCAGCTTACCGACCGCTGCGTTTCGTGGCTGCCCTGGTATCACGATATGGGCCTGGTCGGTTGCTTCCTGTCGATGATCGCCAACCAGGTCTCGACCGACTATCTCAAGACCGAGGATTTCGCCCGCCGCCCGCTGGCATGGCTTGACCTCATTACCCGCAACCAGGGTACGACGGCATCCTATTCGCCGACATTCGGCTACGACATCTGTGCGCGCCGCATCTCCAGCCAGACCGCCGTGGGCGACCGGTTCGACCTGTCGCGCTGGCGTATCGCCGGCAACGGCGCCGATATGATCCGCCCCGACGTGATGCAGAGCTTCGTCAACGCCTTTGCCGACGCCGGCTTCAAGGCCTCCGCGTTCCTGCCCAGCTACGGCCTTGCCGAAGCGACCCTGGCTGTCACCATCATGCCGCCGGGCGAAGGCATCCGCGTCGAACTGGTAGAGGAAGAGCGCCTGTCGGGCAGCCCCCGCGATCTCTCGCGCCCGGCCCGCTACCGCGCCATCGTCAACTGCGGCAAGCCCGTGCGCGACATGGAAGTGGTGATCCGCGGCGAGGACGGCAATCCGATCGGCGACCACCAGATCGGCAAGGTCTGGTGCCGCGGCACCAGCGTCATGCACTCCTACTTCCGCGACCCCGAGGCGACCGCCGCCTGCATGGTCGATGGCTGGCTGGACACCGGCGACATGGGCTACATGGCGCAGGGCTACCTGTTCATCGTCGGCCGTGCGAAGGACATGATCATCATCAACGGCAAGAACCACTGGCCCCAGGATATCGAATGGGCCGTGGAGCAGCTGCCGGGCTTCAACCACGGCGATATCGCCGCGTTCTCGGTTGAGATGGACAATGGCGAGGAAACCCCCGCCGTACTGGTCCACTGCCGCGTCTCGGACCCCGCAAAGCGCATCGAACTGCACGAGATGATCCGCGACAAGGTGCGCTCGATCACCGGCATGAACTGCGTGGTCGAACTGATCCCGCCCAAGAGCCTGCCGCGCACCAGCTCGGGCAAGCTCAGCCGCGCAAAGGCAAAGAAGCTGTATCTCTCAGGCGAAATCGAGCCGTTCAAGCTCGCCGCCTGAAACAGCGCTGAAACAGCAAAAAAAGGCAGGGGACCAGCTCGGTTCCCTGCCTTTTTGTTGTTCAGGCCAGGGCTTCCTCGTCCTCCCATTTCGGCATCGGCGGCAGCGCCAGCAATAGTGCGCCGCCCAGCGCGCAGGCCACCGCGCCAGCCCAGAGAAACGGCTCGTAATGGCCCGATGCATCGTAAACCTTGCCCGCGATCCACGGCCCCAATCCTGAAGCCAGCGCCACCAGAGCCGACATCGCGCCATAGATCATGCCGAAGTTGCGCATGCCCGCATAGCCGGCGGTGAGAAACGCGGTGATCTGCGTCTTGGAGCCGGCCGCATAGCCATTGATGACCAGCGCAATGATGAGCGCTGGCATCGAATCGAGCCACCAGATCAGAACCACGAAAGTCGCCGAAGTGACGCCCATCGTCAGGCTACCCGTCCAGTTGGGGCGGAACCTGTCGAGCAGCGAACCTGTGACCAGCTTGCCGATGATCCCGGCGATCCCGCCCAGTGAGAGCAGCCATGCCGCCTGGCCGCGCGGGACCCCGGCCTCGGTCAGGATCGGAAACAGATGCATGGCGAGACCGATGGTCATCATCATCACCACGAACGAGGACACCGCGACCTGCCACAAGGCTACGCTGCGCAGTGCCTCGCGCTTGTGGAGGCCGGGCAGGATAACGACGGGACGGGCCGCCGCACCTGCCTTCGCCTCCTTCGCCTTGCGGTCGTGCGCGTCGGTGAGGAACAGCCAGCACAGCAGCAGCGTAACCCCGCCCCAACCAAGGCCGAACCACACATAGGCCGCGCGCCAGCCGAAGCTCTCGATGAGGAAGTTCCCGAGCGGCGGCACCAGCGTTTGCGCGATGGCGGGACCGGTCACGGCAAGGCCGAGCGCCAGCCCCCTGCCCTTGCTGAACGCGCCGGCGACGGCGGTGGTCCATATCGTCGACTTGATGCTGGTGAGGATGAGGCCGAAGACGATCCACATCATCACCCACTGCGCCTTGGAGCCGCTGGCGAGCGAGAACATGCAGGTTGCCGCCATCGTCACCGCCACGCCCGGCAGGCCAAGCCGGCGCGAGCCGAAGCGGTCGATCAGTGCGCCATAGAAGGGAGAGAGCAACGCGGTGACGGCGGTGGCGATCGCCGGCCCCATGGACAGCGTCGCGCGGTCCCAGCCGAATTCGCGCTCCAGCGGCTCAATGAACAGGCCCGTCGCGGACAGCAGCACCGAAAAGAACGAGAAGCCCGCCATTGCCGCAATGACGATCGGCCAGCCGCGTTGCCATTCCTCCAGGCTGCCGCCGCTGCCGGCCTTGCTTCCGATCCCCATGCGCTTCTCCTCTTGCGAGGAGACACTAAGGCAATCGCGGCAATCGCCAACCGCTGCGGCGATGCCGGTGCCGGTGCCGATAAGGCGCTATTCAATCTTGCGGTGCAGTTCCAGGTAATCGCTGGGGATGCGCAGCGCCTTGGCCGCCACTTGCGTCTCTTGCAGAAACAGCACCAGCGCGATCAGCAGCAGCACGATCGAGGCAAGGAACGTCATCGCCGCAGCCACATGCCAGTCAGACCCGCTCAATCCCGAGAGGAACAGGATCGCCACTGTCACGCCGATCGCCAGACCCGACAGCACCATCATGCGCACCGCATGGGTAATCAGCGTCATCCGCTGGTGGACGAGGCGCAGTTCACTCACGATCATGTCATGCTGCGGCCCTTCTGTGGAGCCATGACGCTCCTGCAGCGTCCGTGCTCGGTCGACCACCCGGCCCAACCGCGTAGAAAGGATGTTGAGGATATTGCCGATGGCCACCAGCACGAAGACCGGGGTCAGTGCCAGTTGGATGGTCTGGACTATCATGCCGTCTCTCATGCAGCCTTACGCCGCGTCTGCACAGCCTCTGGCGAGCAGACAGATGCCGTTATCCGCAAAGCGCACATCGGCGAGGCTGGTTACCAGCGCGCAGCCGCCCGGCGCTATGGCCTCGCCGCCGACTTCGACCTCGCCCTCTCGCGGGATCACCAGCAGCGCCGCCGGATAGCGCGCGGCGATGTCCGGTGAAGGCGTGCCTGCGACCTGATCGAGCAGGAACAGCGGGCCGTCCACCAATTGCTGCGAGCTGCGCGGCGCAACGGACTTGTGCCAGCGATCCCGCGCATACCGCTCACCCTTCGACACCGCCACGCCGTCCTCCAGATGCAGTTCGCGCGGGCGGCCGTAGTCATAGAGACGGTAGGTGATGTCGCTGTTCTGTTGCACCTCGATCAGCCCCACCCCCGCGCCGATGGCGTGGACGGTGTTGGCCGGGATGTAGAAGAAATCGCCCGGCGCAACGGTGTGCCAGGTCAGCAGGTGCTCGATCGAGCCATCGAGCGCGGCGGCGCGCATCGCCGCTTCATCAAGATCGGCGTCGAAGCCGATGCCCAGCCTTGCCCCCGGCTCGGCGGCGATGATCAGCCAGCACTCTTCCTTGCCCTGACGCCCGATGCCTTTGGCGATCGTCTGCGCATCGGACGGGTGGACCTGCACCGACAGCGCTTCGCTGGTGAAGATGTACTTCACCAGCAGATCCGGCAGGGCGGCGGGCGGCTCGAACCAGATCTCACCGATGCGGATGCTTTCGGGCGCAGTGAAAGGCGCAGGCAGCACGTCCTTGCCCCAGGGTTTCTCGACCTGGCGGATCGGCAGCGCCGCGCTCACGGCAGAAGAATCCCGGGGCAAAAGTTCACTGGTTCACAGCTCCCGACAGCTTGCCGACCTTCTGCACGCCCGCGACAGTGGTGATCATGATGTCATCGCCGTCGACGACGACGATGACATCCTCCAGCCCGATCACCGAAACGCGCGGACCGTCGCTGTCGACCAACACATTACGACAGTCGACCAGTTCCGTCACGCCTGCGCCGCGCACCGAATTGCCGCTCTCGTCGGCCGCCAGCGCCTCGTAAAGGGCGTGCCAGTTGCCGATGTCCGACCAGTTCATATCCGCCGGCACCATCGCGGCGCGAGCCGTGTTTTCCATCACCGCGTAATCGACCGAATCGCTCGGCACGGCAGCAAAGGTATCTGCATCGGGATGGAAGCGCCGGCCGTCCTCGCTCCCCCTGTCGACCGCTTCGGCCACACCGGCGGCGATCTGCGGGCGGTGTGCCTCCAGTTCGGCCAGGAAGTCCTTGACCCGGAATGCGAAGATGCCGCCGTTCCAAGCATAGATACCCTCAGCGAGGAAGGCCTTCGCGCGTTCGAGGTCCGGCTTCTCGACGAACTGCGCGGTACGAAAGGCCTTGTCGGAAATCGCCTCGCCGCGCTTGAGGTAGCCGAAGCCGGTCTCGGGCGCGGTCGCCTCGATGCCGAACGAAACCAGCCAGCCTTCTTCCGCCAGATCGGCCGCTGCGCAGGCGGCGACGGCAAAGGCGCCGGCATTGCCGATGTGGTGGTCGCTGGGGCAGACCAGCATCACCGCGTCTTCGGGCAGGCGGCAAGCGGCCAGCGCGATAGCAGCGGCGGTATTGCGCGCGGAAGGCTCGACGATGACCTGCGCGCCCTCGACATTGCCAAGCTGCGCTTCGACATGGGCAAGGTGCTGGCGTCCGGTTACCACCACCGGCGGCGCAAAGCCGCCAGAAGCAGGGCACCGTGCCAATGCCGCCTCAAACAGTGTATTCTCCCCGACCAGAGGCAGGAACGGCTTGGGCATCGAGGCTCGGCTGCGCGGCCAGAGCCGCGTGCCGCTGCCTCCACAAAGAATGACAGGAACGATGGTGGGCATGAAGGATTTCGCTCGTCAGGTGACGCTTGAGATGCCCACGGTCATAACCCCTGCTTGCTGCGATGCAACGTTACAGGTTGTTCAATGTGTCAATAAAACCACCGCTGACGCCAGCGATAGACCGCTTCTATGGGACTTCCCCTAGGGTCTAGCGCGGCGTTGAAGCGGAACCGTTTGATCGCAAGCCTGCAAGTAATCGCGTCCGCCTGCGAATCGGGGCTAGGCTGAACCACGCGGCACCCCGTCACCCTCCCGTCGGTGCCCACGGCCAGGTCTATCACCACAGAAGCACCTATGCGCAGTTCTCGGCTGGCCCGCGGATAGTCTTTAGCCGAGTTGATCTCGCCAGCGATCTTGACAGTGGGCTTGCCCGTTCCGCCGCCGCCCGTGCCGGCCCCTGCCGCGCCTGCCCCCGTGCCGTTGCCCGCTCCGGATGCGCCTGTTCCCTCGCCCTGCCCGCTGGCGCCGGAGGCGTTTTCCTCTCCTTTGCCTGCGACCGGCGGGGCCTGTGTTGGCCTTATCACCACGGGCGCGCGAGGCGCTGCCACTTCGCGCGGGATTCCCTTAGGTGCCGGCGCTCCAGCAGCCCCTTCCTCCTTCGGTGCGGCGCGGCTGATGGTCGGCGAAGGTTCGGGATCGGGCGCAGGCGGCGGTTCTACGGTGACGGTGAAGGCCTGTGTCACCGCGCGCGCAGCTTCAACGGCGATGTCCGGCGCGAATGCCCGGATCAACCCGCCGACCAGCACGAGGTGGATCAGCAGCACCGCGCCCGCAGTGCCCCAGTGCGGCCGCCGATCGGCACGGGATTGGAACCGTGTCATGCCTGCCAGATCGCACGAGCGGGTAATCGGGCGCAACCTCTGCCGAAACGCGGCCGGCTTTGACAACAAAGGATCGGGCATACATTCTGAAATAAGAACAATGGTTCACATATACGACTATCCGCGGAGAGCCTGATGACCGAGATGTTCGACATTGTCGAATGCGTCCATGACGGCGCGACCCTGACAGGCCGCATCGCCCGGCCTCGGACCGCAGGCCCGCATGCCGCCGTCCTCATGTTTCCCGGCGCGACGGGGCCCGGCCCCAGCTTCGACCACGCCGTGCGCGAACTTGCCGCCCTCGGCTACCTCGCGGTTTCTATCGACATGTACGGACGCGGCGCCGACACGTCCTCTCCGCAAGCCGCCGGCGCCCATTTCGCCGACCTCATGGCCCGGCCTGAGGTCTTGCGCGCCCGCGTCATCGCCTGGTTCGACACGGTCCGCACAATCCCAGGGGTAGACCCCGCGCGGATCGGGGCGATCGGCTACTGCTTCGGCGGAAAATGCGTGCTGGAACTTGCCCGCAGCGGCGCGGCAGTTGCTTGCGTGTCGAGCTTTCACGGCCTGCTTTCCACTCATGCGCCCGCCCAGCCCGGAGAGGTCACGGCCCGCATCGCGGTATGGAGCGGCGGGCGCGATCCCTATGCCCCGATCACCGAATTCGACGCCCTGCGCGCCGAACTCGATGCAGCCGGGGCCGACTACCACGCAACGCTTTTCGCGCAGGCCCGCCACGCCTTCACCGACCCCGACCATGACGGTATCGCCGAGGGGATCGCCTATGACCTGACGGCACATCGCATTGCCTGGAGCGGCACTCTGGCCCTGCTCGACGTGACCCTGACGGCATGATCGGCTGAACAGGTGTTACAATTACACCACAAGACCAGATTAATTCGAATTCACGATGGGTATTTCCATATTGTGAACTGAACCAGCGACAGTTATTCTTGCAAACATGTACGGAAACCGTACCGTTTACACAGTTTGAGAACGGATGCCGGACAACCGGCACAAGGGGGAGGGGACAAGTACTGGGGCGTCACACGCTTGTTCGTCCAGCCATTGGACGAGCGCGCACAGGCGACCAGAATCCATCACCAAGACACACGATCGCACTGGCGCGGACCGGAAAATCGGCCGCCTCGGAAAATCGCTTGGCCGACAATGAGAACACAGTTTCCGGAGGAGAGGAAAAACATGATTGCAACGAATTTCAGGGGTGGAAATCTCAAGGCCGCGCTGATGCTGGGCGCCGCTTTTGCAGGCACTTCAGCAGCCGCGCCGGCCTTTGCGCAAAGCTCGGAGGCCCTTAATCCGGGCGACATCATCGTCACGGCCCGCCGTACCGAAGAACGCCTTCAGGACGTTCCGATCTCAATGACCGTCTACAGCGGCGACCAGATCGAGAAACGCAACATCGCAGTGGCCTCCGACCTGGCGGCCTTCACGCCCTCGCTTTCGGTCAACACCCGCTACGGCCCTGAAAAGGCGACGTACTCGATCCGCGGCTTCAACCAGGATGCCTCGACCGCGCCTACCGTGGGCGTCTACTTCGCCGACGTCGTGGGTGTGCGTGCACAGGGCGGCACGGCGGGTGGCAACACCGTCGGCGCCGGCTCCTTCACCGACCTCCAGAACGTCCAGGTCCTGAAAGGTCCCCAAGGCACTCTTCAAGGGCGCAACACCACCGGCGGCGCCGTGATGCTAGTGCCTTCCAAGCCTACCGACGTTCTCGAAGCCTCGGTCGAGGGGACTTACGGCAATTACGACCAGCGCCGTGTCCAGGCCATGTTCAATGCTCCGCTGGCCGACACCTTCAAGGTCCGCGTCGCCATCGACCGCAACGAGCGCGACGGCTACATGAAGAACCGTTCGGGCATCGGCCCCAAGGACTTCAACGACGTCAACTATTTCTACGGCCGCCTCAGCGTGGTCGCCGACCTGACGCCGGAGCTGGAGAACTACACGATCTTCCACTACAGCCGTTCAAAGACAAACGGCTACGCCTCTCACTACGAGTTTTGCGACCGCAATCCGGGGGATCCGAGCACGATCGATCCGGCGACCGGCAAGAACTACCAAATCAGCCGCTACTACACGGCACTGGCCGCCTGCGACCAGATCGATCGACAGGCTGCGCGCGGAGATGGACCACTTGATGTCGAGGTCAGCAACGCCAATCCGGAAATCTTCCTCCGCACCTGGCAGGTCATCAACACCACCACCTGGCAGGCCAGCGACACGATCACGCTGAAGAACATCGTCAGCTACGGCGAATATCGCGAACAGAGTGCATTTCAGCTCTACAGCGACAACTTCTTCGTCCCGAATACTGCCGTGACGCGCCGCTATGCCGCACGCGGTGGTCCTTTGCCCGGAGCTCGTTTCGACTACATCCAGCTCGGCACCCAGCCCGGCCATGACGCTGCGGCAGAATCCACCACTACCGAAGAACTGCAGGTCCAAGGCCGCTCGGCCGATGGCAAGTTCAACTTCGTGGTCGGCGGCTACCTCGAATTCAGCCGCCCGATCGGCTTCAACCAACAGCGGACTGGCATTTACGGAAACTGTGTTGACCCTGGCACCCTGGCTTGCGTCGGCGGCTTACCGTTGTCGACCGCTTCACTTATTCCAGGCGCCATCATTTCGGAATCGCGCACCAAGCTGGATTTCGACAATCACGGTGTCTTCGCGCAGGGCACTTACAAGTTCACCGACAAGCTGGCACTCACCCTGGGCGGACGCTGGACCTTCGACAAGATCGACGGCTATTCGGAAAGCAACCGCTACGTCTTCGTAACGGTGCCCGGCATTGGTACGATCCCCGCGCAGCGGGTGTGCAACGACAACCTTAACCATCCCACCGTCAACCTGCTCACCAACGGCGGCAATCTGGCCGCGTGCGGCACTCGGATCGTCAACAAATCCAACAAGCCTACCTGGCTGATCGACGTCGATTTCAAGCCGACGGCCGACACTCTGCTCTATGCCAAGTATGCGCGCGGCTATCGCCAGGGCACGGTGAACTTCACCAACCCCGGACTTGAAACCGCACTACCCGAAAAAGTGGACGCTTACGAAGTCGGCGCCAAGCTGACCTTCCGCGGCGCCCTGCCCGGCTACTTCAACGTCGCCGGCTTCTGGAACGACTTCTCGAACCAGCAGGTCTTCGGTGCGCTGATCGCCAAGGAGGGCAGCGGGCTGGTCGGCGGCGCGGCGATCATCAACGCGGGCAAGTCTGTGATCCGGGGGGTAGAGGTCGATGCAGGAATCTCGCCGTTCCACGGGCTGCGCCTCTCGGCGGGATATACCTACCTTGACACCAAGCTGAAGGAACTGGTCCCACCGACCCTGCCCGCCAGCAGCCCGTTCGAGGCGGTCATTCCGCGCGGCACCATCGGCGGTGACCTCACGTATTCGCCCAATCACAAGCTTTCGATTTCGGGCGACTACTCGGTGTCGCTGGGCGAGAACGTGGGCGAGCTGAACTTCGGCGCGATCTTCACCTACACCTCCAACCAGCTGGTTGACGGCAACAACAAGATCCCCGGCTACAGCCTGCTCAACCTCAACCTCGGCATCAGCGATGTGGGCGGCACCGGCTTCGACCTGACCGTGTTCGGCCAGAACGTGACCAACAAGCACTACCGCATCACGTCGGGCGGCGGCTTCGAATCCTCGGGCATCGGCGATTTCATGTACGGCGTCCCCCGCGTGTATGGCCTGCGCCTGAAGTACGCCTTCGGCAGTTAATTCAAAGGAGAACCCCGCGCGTGCCGAGTGCGCGGGGTTCGCACGAGACTTGAGCCACGCCCTCGTTCGGGCGTGGCTTTTTCATTTAATGGGGGACGAGCGATCCTTACCCCGCGCCAAGCAATCCGAAACTGTCGTGCCGCATCACCGCCTTGCCCAGCCGGTCGACGAACTGGACGATGATCGGAGGATCGACCCGCCGCGTGATCGACCACAGGTAATAGCCGTAGGTCACCCCCTCGCGGTACTGCACCCAGGCGTCCTCCACGCCGGGCATCGCCATACCGTGGCTGCGCATCATCCCAAGGTATTCGACCAATAAGCGGCGCTCCTCGGCCTCTGCCACCTCGGTCGGCAAAACGGCATTGAGGTGATAGGCGACATCCAGGGCCCAGCCGCCACGCTGGAGCAATTGCCAGTCGATCACGCCAGTACCTCCCGCCTTACGGAACACGTTCCCGGCATGGGCATCCCCGTGGATCATGAACTGCGGCCGCGCGCCGTCACGCCGTGCCAGTTCCTTGATCGCCGCTGCAAGGTTCGCCGCGCTGCGTACGCGGGGACTGAGGTTTTCCCCGCGCGGACCGTCAAGCAGCTCCTGCAGCGCCTCGGGCGTGACGTAGCTCATCTGCGCCAGTTCCGCCGCGCGCGGGCGGATCCAGTCCGCGCCGCCAAGGAAGTCGCTGCGCGCATGGAGCAGCGAAAGCTGGCCCAGGCTTTCCATCGCATCGTCTGCGCTGAACGGGTCAAGCGCCGAGCAGAACACCGCGCCATCGGCAATGAGATCGCGCATGATAACCACCGCCTGCTGGTTCTCGCGGTCGATCACCGTCGCTGAGCATTCGGGAACCCGCACCGCGATCGTCGGCGCGACCTTGTTATAGAATTCCGCCTCCAGCACGCAGGTGGGTCCGCCCCGCGCCGTCATCGCATCCACATCGAGCAGGCCCTTGAGGCAAAAGCCCAGCCGCTCACCGTCGTCAAAGATCACCGCGAAGCGCACTTTGGTGGCGACGGTGCGAATCAGTTCTACCTGTTCGACCGCCGCGATTGCCCTGCCCCCCGCGATATCCGCCAGAGCCAGCGCCAGCCACTGCGGGTCTAGTGCTTGGGCCAATGTTGCCGGAACCGTGATGTCCGGCTGTGACGGAACCTGCCTTTCGAGGGCTTTCGACATGCCTTCTCCCTTTCTCGATATCTCTTCCCTTGGCTTGACGTAATTCGCCATTTCGGTCCATCCTTCGCAATAGAGAATTTATACGGTCACGTGAATGTCGTCGGAACGGCGCTGCACAAGGACCGGAACCACGGGAGAGGCAGGGCCAATGGGCAAGCCGCTGGAAGGCATCAAAGTCGTCGAAGTCGCGATGTGGGCTTTCGTGCCCGCCTGCGGCGGCATGCTCGCGGACCTCGGCGCGGATGTCGTCAAGATCGAGCCGCCCACCGGCGATCCCCTGCGCGGCCTGCAGATCGGCGGACTGGGAGCGGGCAGGATCGACTTCTCATGGGAAAGCTACAACCGGGGCAAGCGCTCGGTCACGCTCGACCTCAAGCAGGAGGCCGGGCGCGCGGTGCTCTACCGGCTGCTGAAGGACGCCGACGTGTTCCTCACCAACCTGCTCCCCCCGGCGCGGCGCGCGATGCGGATCGACGAGGACAGCCTGCGCGCCGCCTTCCCGCAGATCATCTACGCCAGCGGCAGCGCGCTGGGCCCGAATGGACCCGACTTTGAGAAAGGCGGCTACGATGCGATCACCTTCTGGGCGCGCGGCGGCATCTCTTCCTCGTTGACCGAGCCAGATGCGGCGCACCCGGTCGGCCCGCCGGGGCCGGCATTCGGCGATACGCTGTCCGGCGCGATGCTGTCGGGCGCGGTCTGCGCCGCCATCGCCAAGCGTGCGCTGACGGGGGAGGCCACCAGCGTCGACGTATCGCTGCTCGGTACGGCGCTATGGTCGATGCAGCGCTATGTCTGCCAAGCGACGGCGGACGGGGTGCAGAAATTCCCCAAGCCAGCCGCCGACAAGCCAAACAACGTGCTGGTCAGCAACTACCGCACATCGGACGGCCGGTTTCTGGCGCTGTGCATGTTGCAGGCGGACAAATACTGGGCCCCGTTCTGCGAGGTCGCCGGCCGCAGCGACCTCGCCGCCGACCCGCGCTTTGCCGACGCCTGCGCGAGGCGCGAGAATATCGCGGCGTGCCATGCCGAAGTGAAGGCGCTGTTCGCCAGCAGATCGCTCGCCGAATGGAAGGAAATCCTCGGCCGTCAGCAGGGCCAGTGGGACGTCGTACAGGACGTGGGCGAGATGAAAGACGACCCGCAGGCGCAGGCCAACGGCTATCTCAAAAACATCGACTACGACGACGGCATGCAGATCCCGATGGTCGGCCTGCCGATGGTGTTCGACGGCCAGCCGCTGCCCTCCACCCGCTCCCCCGAACTGGGCGCGCACAGCGACACCGTGCTGGCAAGCCTGGGCTACAGCGAGGACGAGATCATCGACCTCAAGGTACAGGGGGTAGTGTTCTGATGACCCAGCGCAAACTTCCGAAGCTGGAACCGGAAACCGCGGCCTACTGGACCTCCGGTGCGGACGGCGCCTTACGCATCCAGCGCTGTGCCGACTGCGGAACATACCAGCACCCACCCTTCCCCCACTGTTCGACATGCCACGGCGAGAGCGTCTCGCCCGAGGTGGTTTCCGGCAAGGGCCACCTCGCCAGCTTCACGATCAATTACGAGCCATGGCTACCCGGCTTGCCAGTGCCTTTCGTGTTCGGCGTCGTCGAACTGGCCGAGCAGGTGCAGCTTTACGTCTTCACCAACGTGCTGGCCGAGATCGACGCGGTGCGCGTGGGAATGCCCCTTACCGTGCAGTTCGAGCAGCACGGCGACGTGTGGCTGCCCATGTTTCGGGAGGACGCCGCGTGACCCTGCTCCCCGAGAAACTCACCTGCATCACCGGCGCGGCGCAGTCCGAAGTCGGGCGCCCGTCGAAACGCACCGCGCTGCAACTGACCGCCGATGCCTGCCTCGCCGCCATCGCTGACGCAGGGCTCAGCCCCGGCGACATCGACGGCATCGCCACCTATCCCGGCAAAAGCAGCGAAGGCGGCGGCATCGCGCCGGTCAGCCCGTCCGAAGCCGCCGCCGTGCTGGGCATCGAGCCACGCTGGATACTCGCCTCCGCCGAGGGGTTCAGCCACATGGCGCCGATCTTCAACGCGGTGACCGCCATCGCCTGCGGCCTCGCCCGCCATGTCGTGGTATTCCGCAGCGTTGCGCAGGCGCAGGCCCGGGCCGTCTCGCGCGCATCGACGCTGATGTCCG
The DNA here is from genome assembly GCF_902706195.1 of Novosphingobium sp. 18050. Lineage (GTDB taxonomy): Bacteria > Pseudomonadota > Alphaproteobacteria > Sphingomonadales > Sphingomonadaceae > Novosphingobium. The sequence continues at coordinate 140,043 of NZ_CACSJO010000005.1, forward strand.
GCGCGCGTGAACGGGTGGACGGCAACAACGCCTGGACCGTCCCCTACGGTGCTCTTTCGCCGATCAACACCTTCGCCCTCTACGCGCAGGCCTACTTCGCGAAGTACGGCGCCACCGAGGCGCAGCTTGGCGCCATCGCCGTCAACAGCCGCGCCAATGCCGCGCACAATGCCAACGCGATCTACCGTAAACCTCTGACGCTGGACGACTATCTGGCCAGCCGCGTCATATCCTCGCCGCTGCGGCTGTTCGACTGCGATTCGCATATCGACGGCTCCACCGCGATCGTCCTCTCCCACCGCGATGCCGCGAAAGACCTGCGCAATCCGCCGCTCCACATCGAGGCGATGGGCATGGCGGTGGGTGGCCTGTGGGTGGGCCGCCACGAAGGCGACTTCACTTCGTTGCCCGCTGCCCACCGCGCGGGACGGATGCTGTGGGAACGCACAGACCTCGCTCCGCCCGACATGGACTGCGCACAGATCTACGACGGTTTCTCGATCCACGTCTGGATGTGGATGGAGGCGCTCGGCCTCGTCCCACCGGGGGAGGCCTGCCGCTTCGTCGAAGGCGGCACGCGCATCGCGCTGGACGGCGAACTGCCGCTCAACACCGGCGGCGGCCAGCTCTCGGCCGGGCGCTTCCATGGCTACGGGCACATTCACGAAGCGACCGTCCAGCTATGGGGCCGAGGCAGCGAACGGCAGGTCAGAGACGCGAAGACCTGCGTGATTTCCAACGGCGGCTACGGTTACGGCGCGATGATCCTGCGGCGGGACTGACCTGCTCGTTCCAGCCCCGGTTGACCGAATCATTCATAACTGCGATTATAGGTTCGCAATTTCGAATTATCGAATGGGCCGCAACGACGGCGCGAGAGGAGACTGGGAGATGAGCGAAGCAGATCCGGCCATCAAGGACGCCGCGGTCGCCGAATGGCCCTACGGCCCGATCTTCGACGCCGACGCCCATATCGACCCGCCCCACGACATGTGGAAGGAGTACCTCCCCGCCCACCTCAAGGACCGCGCGCCTTTCATCGAACATGCCGAGGACGGCGACTACATCTGCTTCGAAGGCGGACGCCGCCCGTTCATGATGATCAACAACCAGGCCGGGCGAGAGGGCAAAAACTTCAAGATGAAGGGCCGTCTGTCCGACCAGCGCACCGTCTGGGAACCGGCCACCCGCCTCGCCGACATGGACGCCGACGGCATGGACGCCGCGCTGTTGTTCGGCGGCGGACCGCTGGGCTCGTTCGATAACGAACTCTACGTCGCCAGCTATGTGGCCTATCAGGACTGGGTGATGGATTTCGCCTCGGCCGCGCCCGGTCGGCTGTTTCCCGTCGGCTACGTGCCGATGCGCAATATCGACGAGACCTGCCAGCACGTCACGCGCCTTGCGAAGAAGGGCTTTCGCGCCATCAACCTGCCGGCCTTTCCGCAGAACCCGGACGCATGGAAGACCTCGTCCGGCATCCAGAACATGAAGGACGGCCAGGTCTCCGCCCTCACCGGCGACAGCAAGGGCGCGCTGCAATATTCCGACCCTGCCTTCGACAAGCTGTGGAAGACGATCTGCGACCACAATCTGGTCGTCACCTTCCACCTCGGCGCCCGGGTGCCGCGCTTCGGCCAGAAAGAATTCTTCCTCCCCGACATGCCGATGAGCAAGATGGCTATGGCCGAGCCGATCGGGATCTTCATCTTCAACTGCATCTTCGACCGTTTCCCAGATCTGCGGATCGGCAGCATGGAAAGCGGTGTGGGCTGGTTCGCCTGGTACACCGAATATATCACCCGGACCTGGGAACGGCAGCGTTTCTGGACCGAAAGCCAGCTGAAAAACCCGCCCAGCTACTACATGGACAAGAACGTCTATGGCTCGTTCATCCAGGACCGCACGGGCATTCTCAACCGCAACCTGCCGGGCGGCCGAAACATCATGTGGTCCTCGGACTACCCGCATTCGGAGACGACCTTTCCCAAATCGCGCGAGGTGATCCTCCGCGACTTCGAAGGTGTGCCCGAAGCCGACGTCCGCGCCATCATCCACGACAACGCGCGCAAGCTGCTGGGGCTGGACTGACATGCTGGAAACCGCCCCCAACGCGGACGTACTGACCGCCGACGACCCGCTCTACGAGGAGCTTTACGACGTCCGCCGCGAGGCCGAGGCCATCGGCAACGCGGTGGACGTGGACGCCGCCATTCCTCGCATCCATGCGCTGCGCAGCGCCGCGCCAGTCCACAAGGGACGCCTGCGCGAACTGCTGGGCCTGCCCGTGCACCAGCGCCACGCCCGCGCGGCCGGGCGCCAGCACTGGACGGTGCTGTCCTACGACGCCTGCGAGGCCGCCTTGCGCGACCCGGCGATCTTTTCGAACTCGGTCCAGGGTCATGACAATCCGGCGGGCGAAAAGACCATGGGCATCCTCGAAATGGACCCGCCGATGCACCGCGCCTACCGCCGCACCATCCAGCCCAAGTTCAACATGCCCGAGGCCATGGGTTGGTGGCGCGAACATACCATCGACACCATCATCGAACGCCTGATCGCCCGCATGAAGCAGGGGGAGCGGGCCGACCTCAACCTCGACTACTGCGCCCGCATCCCGGTCTACACGATCACCACCGCCATCGGGCTGGACGGCGACGAAGCGCTGCGCTTCCGCCACGCCTACCTCAACTCCACCAGTTCCAGCCGCACGGTGACGATGGAGCAGCGGCTGGCCAATGCGAAGATCGTCGAGAGTACCGTCCTCGGCCTTATCGAGCGGCGCCGCGCCGAACCGCAGGACGATCTCGTCAGTTTCCTGCTGGGCATGAAGCTGCAGATGCCCGGCGAGACGCCGCGCCCGCTGACAGACCGTGAAATACTTGCCCATGCTAAGCTGGTTATGGTGGCAGGCGGCGGCACATCATGGCGGCAGATGGGCATTGCGCTCTTCGCGCTCCTCTCGCACCGGGACCAGTTCGAGGCCCTGCGCAGCGACCGCGCGCTGATCGACGACGCCATCGAGGAAAGCCTGCGCTGGAACCCCACTGCGCCCTACTTCTACCGCATGGTAACGAAGGACGTGGAGTTTCAGGGCCACCATATCGCCGAAGGTTCGGTGCTGGAACTGGGCCTCGGCCCCGCCAACCGCGACCCTTGGCGCTGGGAGCGGCCGGACGAATACGACCTGTTCCGCCCAAAGTTGACCAACATGGCGTTCGGCCTCGGCACCCACCGCTGCCTCGGCATGAACGTGGCAAGGGTTGAGATCGCCCGGGGTATCGAGGCACTGCTCGACCACTTCCCGAACCTGCGTCTCGATCCGGATGCGCCTGCCCCCTTCATGACCGGCGGGCTGGAACAGCAGGGCGTTTCCGGGCTGCCGGTGTTGCTGCGCTAAGGTGGGGCTAAGCCCCCATCAAGGGAGGATTGCCAAACGCCCTTCTCGCGAGGCATCCTCCCTGCAAGGCGGAACCAGACGATGACCATCACCATCACAGCCTTCGAACGCTCCCCCGATCGCGGACAGGGACTGGCGCGCGACATGCCCGTTCGCTGGGCGCTGGAGGAAGTGGGCCTGGCTTACGAGGTCCGCCTCGTTTCCTTCGAGGCGATGAAGGAACCGCCGCACCGCGCGGCCAACCCCTTCGGCCAGATTCCTACTTATGAAGAGGGCGAACTTACCCTGTTCGAATCGGGCGCCATCGTCTTCCACATCGCCCAGCGCCGCTCAGGCCTGCTGCCGGACGATGCCGATGCCCGTGACCGCGCAGTCACCTGGATGTTCGCCGCGCTCAGCACGGTGGAGCCGCCCATCGTCGAACGCTCGATGGCCGTGATCTTCGAAAGCGACAAACCATGGGCCGCCGAGCGCCTGCCCGCCATTGATGCCCGCATCCGCACCCGGCTGCACGAACTGGCCGACCGGCTGGGCGATGCCGAATGGCTGGACGGCGCATTCAGCGCAGGCGACCTGCTGATGGTCGCGGTGCTGCGCAGGCTCCACAGATCGGGCATGCTCGACGAATACCCCGGATTGCACGCCTATGTAGCCCGCGGGGAAGCGCGCCCCGCCTTCCAGCGCGCTTTCGCGGACCAGCTGGCCGTGTTCAACGCCGCCCCGCAGCCCGATTGAGAGCGCAACGAAAAAGGGGCCGACGCTTTCACGCCGACCCCTCAATTCATACCGAAGAAACTCAGATCAGAACGCGAGCGCCTTGACCGTCTTCACGCCGGGCAGTGCACGTGCCTGCTCCAGCACGTCGGCGCCGACCGGGGTATCGACCGAGAGCAGCAGCACTGCCTCGCCGCCGGTGGTGCGGCGACCGAGGTTGAACGTGCCGATGTTGATGCCCTGCTCGCCCATCAGGGTGCCGATGCGGCCGATGAAGCCGGGGGCGTCCTCGTTGACGATGTAGAGCATCGAGCCGTCCAGCTCTGCCTCGACCTTGATGCCGAACATTTCGACAAGGCGCGGCTCGACGTTGTTGAACAGCGTGCCGGCAACCGAACGCTCGCCCGCTTCGGTCTTCACCGAGACGCGGATCAGCGTGTGGTAGTCACCCTCGCGCTCGGTCTTCACTTCGCGCACTTCGAGGCCGCGCTCCTTGGCGAGGAACGGGGCGTTGACCATGTTCACCGTGTCCGACTGGACGCGCAGGAAACCGGCGAGAACAGCGGCAGTGATCGGCTTCTGGTTCAGTTCGGCGGCGGCCCCTTCGACGTGGATCGAGATGCGCGGCACCGAATCGATGGTCAACTGACCGACCATCGAGCCGAGCACTTCGGCCAGCTTCATGTAGGGCTTGAGCTTGGGGGCTTCCTCGGCGCTCAGCGAAGGCATGTTGAGCGCGTTGGTGACGCCGCCGTTGACCAGGAAGTCAGCCATCTGCTCAGCTACCTGAAGCGCCACGTTGACCTGGGCTTCGGTGGTCGATGCGCCCAGGTGCGGGGTGCAGATGAAGTTCGGGGTGCCGAACAGCGGCGAATCCTTGGCCGGCTCGGTCTGGAACACGTCGAGAGCGGCACCCGCGATGTGGCCCGAATCGAGGCCTGCCTTCAGTGCGACCTCATCGACCAGGCCGCCGCGTGCACAGTTGACGATGCGCACGCCCTTCTTGGTCTTGGCCAGGTTCTCGGCCGAGAGGATGTTGCGCGTCTGGTCGGTCAGCGGGGTGTGCAGGGTGATGAAGTCCGCGCGGGCCAGCAGCGTTTCGAGATCGACCTTCTCGACGCCCATTTCCACGGCGCGCTCGGGCGTCAGGAACGGGTCGAACGCGACAACCTTCATGCGCAGGCCAAGCGCGCGGCTGGCGACGATCGAGCCGATGTTGCCCGCGCCGATGAGGCCGAGCGTCTTGCCGGTGACTTCAACGCCCATGAAGCCGTTCTTCGGCCAGGTGCCGGCCTGGGTCTGGGCGTTGGCTTCGGGCAGCTGGCGAGCCAGTGCGAAGATCAGCGCAATAGCGTGCTCGGCGGTGGTGATCGAGTTGCCGAACGGGGTGTTCATCACCACGACGCCCTGCGACGAGGCGGCGGGGATGTCGACGTTGTCGACGCCGATACCGGCGCGGCCGATGACCTTCAGATTCTTCGCGGCGGCGAGGATTTCCTTGGTCACCTTGGTCGACGAACGAATGGCGAGGCCTTCGTATTCGCCGATGCGGGCGATCAGCTGCTCGGGCGTCTCACCGGTGATGACGTCGACTTCGCAGCCCATTTCCGCAAAGATGCGGGCTGCGTTGGGGTCCATCTTGTCGGAAATGAGGACTTTGGGCTTGGTCATGGGAATTGTTCCTTGGCTCGTCGCCCCCGCTGCTACTCGCGTCGATATGCGCGGGAGCGGGGAGGGAAGCGCGGCGCCCGTCTGCACGGGCGCGCGCCGTTTCATGCGTGAAAGTAGGTTCAGCCGGCCTTGACGGTGGCGTAGGCCCAGTCGAGCCAGGGACCGAGATCCTCGATGTCCTGGGTATCGACGGTAGCGCCGCACCAGATGCGAAGGCCCGCAGGGGCATCGCGGTATCCGGCGACATCGTAGGCGGCGTCCTGCTTTTCCAGCAGGCCGGCGAACTTCTTGATGAAGTCGGCGTCAGCGCCTTCAACCGTCAGGCAGACCGAGGTCTTGGAACGGCTGGCCTCGTCGATGGCAAGGTGGCCGAGCCAGTCACGCTCCGCTACGATCTTGGAAAGCGCAGCTGCATTGGCGTCCGAACGGGCCTTCAGACCTTCCAGACCGCCGATACCCTTGGCCCATTCCAGCGCGAAGATCGCGTCCTCGACGGCAAGCATCGAGGGGGTGTTGATCGTCTCGCCCTTGAACACGCCCTCAGCGAGCTTGCCCTTGGAAACGAGGCGGAACACCTTGGGAAGCGGCCATGCCGGGGTATAGGTTTCCAGACGCTCGACGGCACGGGGACCGAGGATCAGAACGCCGTGACCGCCTTCGCCGCCCAGAACCTTCTGCCAGGAGAAAGTGGCAACGTCGATCTTCGACCAGTCGATATCGTAAGCGAACACGGCCGAGGTCGAGTCTGCGAAGGTCAGGCCCTCGCGGTCGTCGGGGATGAAATCGGCGTTTGGAACGCGCACGCCCGAAGTGGTCCCGTTCCAGGTGAAGAGCACGTCGGTGCTCCAGTCCACCTGGGTCAGGTCGGGCAGCTGGCCGTAGTCGGCACGGATCACGGTGGGATCGAGCTTAAGCTGCTTGGCAGCGTCCGTCACCCAGCCTTCGCCGAAGCTTTCCCAGGCCACGGTCGTCACGCCGCGCGCACCGAGCATGGTCCACATGGCCATCTCGAAAGCGCCGGTGTCGGAACCGGGGACGATACCGATGCGGTGGGTTTCGGGAAGCTGCAGCACTTCGCGCATCAGATCGATGCAATAGGCAAGACGCGTCTTGCCAATCTTGGCGCGGTGCGAGCGGCCGAGCGCTTCAGTGTTCAATTGTGCTGGGGTATATCCGGGCGGCTTGGCGCAAGGACCGGAAGAGAAATGAGGACGTGCAGGTTTACGCGCAGGTACGGCAATAAAATCAGTCATTTCTGACTCTCCTTACAGAGAGCTCGCGCGGCGTTGGGACCGCGTGGCCCGGCGCCGCATCTAAAGAGGTGACGGGGGAAGTCAATCGACTTGCGCAGACCAGCCTGTGCAAATGCCCACTATATCCGCAAATGCCCGGATGGCGGATCGGTTCGCTCCATCGCACCGGTAATCTGAGGTTAACCCGCTCGCTTCAACAAGGGCGCCATGCGCAGAGTACTGCTCTTCCTGCCCCCCGTGCTGGTCGGCGTGGCCACCCTCGCCGCCTGCGTCGATTCCCCGCGGCAGCCATCCCAGCGGCAACCCGCCCGCACGGCCCAGCGGCCGGTGAAATCACCGAGCCCCGATGTGCGGCAGTGCCTGTCCATGCTGGGCGCGCAGCAGGCGGTCTTCACCCCGGTGGAGGATCGCTACTACGGTAATTCCTGTTCCACCGTGGGCACGGTGAAACTCGCCGCACTCAATACGGATAACGCCACCGTCACCGTATCCGGCCTGGGGCCGGCGACTTGCGGAGTGGCGACGCCCTTCGCCGCCTGGGCGCGCTACGGCGTGGACCGCGCGGCGCAGCAGATCCTCGGCAGCCGAGTAGTGAAGATCGAGACCTTCGGCAGCTATTCCTGCCGCAACGTGGCGGGCACCAACCGCCGCTCCGGTCATGCGAGCGCCAACGCGATCGATGTCTCGGGCTTCGTGCTCGGCGACGGGCGGCGGATCACCATACTCGACGACTGGAACGGTGGCACCCCGGCCGAACGCCGTTTCCTGCGCACTGTTCATGACAGCGCCTGCAAGCGCTTCGGCACGACGCTGGGTCCGGCCTACAACGCAGCCCACGCGAATCACCTCCACTTAGAAGCCGACGGCGCCGATTTCTGCCGCTAGGCGGCATCGCTACAAGACCTGACCGACCGGCATTGATCCAGACACGAACGAGCCATACTGGACGAACCTTCAGTCCCTGCCCGAAGGTCCGCATGAACAGCCCTACTCTCGTCCGTTTCGCCCTCGCCGCAGCCGCCCTGACTTTCACCGCCACAGCACCGCAAATCGCCAGCGCCGAGACAACCCATGACGAACAGGTCTGGGTGAATCTCACGGCTATGGGCGCCATTTCCGACAAGCTGGTCTATTTCGCGGAATTGCAGCCGCGCGTCGGCGACGGAGCATCGCGAGTCGATGCGCTGCTGCTGCGCGGCGCCGTGGGGTGGAAACTCTCTCCCTCGGTCACGCTCTACCAGGGCTATGCGCATATCATCTCGCCGGTCGACGGGGGCCGCGACATCAACGAGGAGCGCAGCTTCCAGCAGCTCAACGTCGCGCTGGGCAAGCCGTTGGGAGGCGAGCTTTCCTCACGCACGCGGCTGGAACAGCGCTGGCGTTCGGACGGCGGCGACATGGGTTGGCGCCTGCGCGAGATGCTCCGCTACGAACATCCGCTGAAAGCCGGCAGCGACGCCGTGAACGCGCTTGTCTATGCCGAAGGCTTCGTCGCGCTGAACGATACCGACTGGGGTGCGCGCGGCGGCTTCGACCAGCTGCGCAGCTTCATCGGCGCAGAAGTCGGGCTGCCCGGCGCGACGACGATGGAACTGGGCTATCTCAACCAGACCATCGACCAGACACGCGGCCGCACGCGCATGAACCACGTCGCCTCGATCAGTCTGTTCTACCGCCACTGACCGGTTCTTCCCCGTTGCTGCGCAACGGGGAAGAAAGTTCCGGCGATCAGAACGGCAGGTTGTAGAGCTTGACCGCGTTGCCTTGCAGGACTTTCCTGCGGACCTCGTCGCTGTAGCCGCCCAAGACGTCCTTGAGGTGCGCCTGCACGCCCGGATAAAGCGAGGTGGGATGCGGGAAATCGGTTTCGAACATGACGTTGTCGACGCCGATGATTTCCAGCAGGTACTTGGGCGCGATCTTCTCGAACCAGAAGGTGCAGTAGAAGTGATCGCGGAAGTAGTCCCAGGGCTGCTTCTTGAGCATGTCACGCTTGCTGGCAAGCATCTCGCGGAACTGGTGTTCCAGCGCCTCCACCGCAAAAGGCACCCAGCCGGCACCGCTCTCGATCAGGCCGATCTTGAGCTTGGGGTGCCGGTCGAGACGGCCCGAGACCATCCAGTTGCCCAGCGTCGCGGCATTGCCGATCGAGAACATCGTCGCCACCACCGACAGCGTCTGCTCGAACTGGAAACCTTCCCAGGTCAGCGTGTTGGGGTCGATCGCCGCGTTGAGGTGGAAGTTGAGCGGCATGCCGGTCGCCTCGCACATCTCAAGGAACGGCGTCCAGTAATCGTGGTTGAAGCTGGGCACGCCGACGCGCTCGGGAGTATCGGGCAGCACGAAGCCGCGCAGACCCATATCGTGGCAGCGGCGTGCTTCGGTTTCGAGGGCCTTCTGGTCCCAGAACGGCAGATGCGCCATGTTGAAAATACGCTGGCCCGAGGTTTCCTGGTACTCTGCCGAGGCGTCGTTGTAGATCTGGATGACCTGCAGCGCCAATTCGGGATCACCCAGGCTCATCAGCGAGCCGGCCTGTGTCACGCCCGAGTTCTGGAAGCCGATCTGGGCGTAAACACCCATGTCGTCCATCGCCTGCAGGCGCTCCTTGATCCGGTGGCCGCCGGGGTGTGCCTCTTCCAGCTTGGGGAAGGCGAGACGGCCAAGCAGCTTGTTGTTGTCGGCGCGGATGACGTTACCGCCCAGCGTGCCGAAATCACGGTCGCCCACGAACCAGCGGTCAGTCCCGTTGACCCGCTCGACCCGCGGCATTTTCGCTTTCATGGAAGCGGATGCGCGGCTGGTGAAGAGGTCCGGTGCCTCGGTGATGTGGGTGTCGGTGTCGACGATCTTGATGCCTTCGAACATCGGATCGAGGCCGCCCGACTGCGAGGCATAATCCACCTCGCGGATCAAGCCGCCTTCCTTGTACCCGTCGGCGGACCAGTACTTGCGTGCGGACTGCGACAGCTCCTGCGTGTCGTCATCAGCCATTGTGATTCTCCCGAAGAATAATGCCAAACCTTATGACACTCGTTTCGCAACCGGGCCGGGACATGACAATCGCGCGGGGCAAGGCAACGCCGCGACGATGAATGGCGAAGCCTCGCAGAACGCGGCGCAGACGCCGGTCACTTTCCTTGCGGCCCTAACGCCCCTCGGGCATTCATTCGGCCGGGAGAAGACCATGACACAATCGCGAACGCTTGACGACATCCGTGTGGAATTCGATGCGCCGGACAATGTGCCCAACGACCGGATCGTCGACCTGTCCTTTGCCAACGGCAGCGCGCCCAACAACCTCGTCGACCCTTACGAACCCTTCGCGTGGCTTAACGGGCCGGACATCCCCCGCCTGCTCTACAACCCGCCGATGCTTTCCGGCCTGGGCGCGATTTCAGGCGCCCGGCGCGGCAACTGGGTAGTTTCGCATTATGAGGACATCGACCGCGTCTACAGCGACAACGACCACTTCTCGAACTCGGGCACGGCCGAATTCCAGCGCCTGATCGGGGAGACCTTCAAGTCCATCCCCCTGGCGATCGATCCGCCGGACCATTCCAAGTACCGGCTCTACCTGATGCCGTATTTCAGCCCTTCGCGCATCACCCGCGAACTCGAGCCGCGCATCCGCTCGGTAGTGGTCGAGATGATCGATGCTGTCGCGGACAAGGGCGAAGTCGATATGGCCTGGGACTTCGGCCGGGTCTATCCGGTGCGCATCTTCATGGGGCTGATGGGTTTTCCCGACCACATGTTCGAGCAGTTCCTCGACTGGGAATGGGACATCCTCCACTCCGGCACGCTGGAAAAGATGCAGGCAGCACTGCGCGGCGTGCTGGACTTCCTGCGCGCCTTCATCGCTGAAAAGGAACTCAATCCCGACGAGCATCTCGTCTCCTCCATCGTCCACGGCAAAATTGAAGGCCGCGCGCCGACCGAGGACGAGAAGATCGGCATGGTCTGGTTCCTGTGGCTGGGCGGGCTAGACACCGTGGCGGCAACCATCGCCCAGATGTTCCGCCGCATGGCGATGCAGCCCGATATCCAGCGCCGCATCCGCGAGAAGCCCGAACTCATCAATGGCGCGGTCGAGGAATTCCTCCGCACCCAGCCGATCCTCTCCTCCACCCGTACCGCGACGCGCGATTTCGAATGGCATGGAGTGCATATCCGCAAGGGCGATTCGGTGCAGTGCCTCAACCCGGCGGGCAACTTCGATCCGGTGCGCTTCGAAAACCCGCGCGAATTTGATCCCGAGCGCCGCGCCAACCGACACTTCACGTTTGTGGGCGGCGTGCACATCTGCCTCGGCGCGCATCTGGCCCGCCGCGAACTGCGCGTGCTGCTGGAGGAATGGTTTGCCCGCATCCCCGAATTCAAACCCAAGCCGGGTTCGGACACGAGTGTGTTCCCGGGGCTGCTGTCGATCCGCAACCTGCCCCTGGTCTGGGATGTGAACTGATCGCCCTCCCGGATTTGATCCGAGACGGCTACATCACCTTTGGGAGATCAACCCACGACTTCCTTCACCGCCGGGTCCATACGGTAGTCCGGCAACCCATCGAGCGCATTGCGCAGGGCTTCGCTCCAACTGGTGGAAACGGCGGCGAAATAAGGGTCCGATGCCTCGATCCGGCGCTCATGGCGGGGCGTGAAATGATCCCGCTCGATCACCAGCAGGTCGAGCGGGAGCCCAACCGAAAGGTTCGCCTTGAGCGTCGAATCGAATGACACCGTCAAAAGCTTGACCGCGCTTTCGAAGCTCATGTCGCGCTCATAACCGCGGATCAGGATCGGGCGGCCGTACTTGGTCTCGCCGATCTGGAAGAACGGCGTGTCGAAGCTGGCTTCGATGAAGTTGCCTTCGGGATAGATCAGGAAAAGGCGCGGTTCCATGCCCTTGATCTGACCGGCGACAATCATCGAGGCGCTGAAAGTGCCGGCAGCGGCCTTCTGGCCGTTGTCGGTCGCACGTTCCTCGATGATGTCCTGCAGCAGGTTGCCCACGATCGAGGCGACCTTGAACATCGTCGGCGCTTCCAGCAACGAGTTATGCCGCTCGGACGGGGCCTTGTTGCGTTCTTCCAACTGGCTGACGACGGCCTGCGTGGTGGCGAGGTTGCCGGCGGTCATGATCGTGATGATACGCTCACCGGGCAGCTCCCAGTGATACATCTTGCGGAAGGTCGAGATGTTGTCGACGCCCGAATTGGTGCGCGTGTCGCTCATCAAAACGAGCCCGCGATCCAGCATCATGCCCACACAATACGTCATCGAACCATCAAACCTTATGCAAACCCGTTTTTATACCGCGCTTCTCCCTTGCGCGGAGCGGTTCGTTCAGCCGCCCTGTACCTGCTGCTGCCCACCTGAAGCGGACTGCTGCTGCTGTGCTCCTACCCTATTTTCGCCGACGGACAAATGGACGTCGAGTCTGGTTTCCCCGGCACCGACGGCAATACCCGTAACCGGAGCCGCCTCTCCATAATCGCAACCCGTGGCTACGCGAATGTACCGCTCATCCGGACAGATCGCGTTCGAGACGTCGAAACCGACCCAGCCAAGGCCCGGAATATGCGCCTCGGCCCAGCCATGACCAGCCTCCTGCTCATCCCGATCGTCCATGTGCAGGTAGCCTCCGACGTAACGCATCGGCACGTCGAGCATGCGGCCCGCGCTGATAAAGATGTGCGCGTGGTCCTGGCATACGCCCTTACCGGCGGCGAGCGCCTGTTCGGCAGTGGTATGGGCATCGGTCGTGCCGCTGACGTATTCCACCTGACCGGCGATCGCGTTGGAAAGAACGTGGAGATAGCCCAGCGTATCCGACCGGTCCGCCTCGATTCCCGCCAGCAACTGGCGCACCTTGGGGCCGGGCCTGGTCAGCGGCGTCGGGCGCAGGAAGCACCATAGCGGCATGTGCCCGGTATGCGGGCCGGTGATGCCGTTGTTGTCGATCGTGCGGACCGTGCCCTCGCAGGTGACCACCACTTCAGGCACGCCCGGCACGATCGAGACGAGATCGGTGTGATTGAAATGCTGGTCGTCGTACGCGGCCTCGGGCTTGGCGCCCGACAGGTCCATGCGCCAGTCGATCACTTCCTGGCCGTGCGTCGACTTGGGCTTGAGGCGCAGGCGCTGAAGCCCGTGGGTCACCTTGCCCTCAAAAACGTAGCGCGTGGTATGTTTGACAGTGAGGAGCACGAAAGGCCCTCCTACTCGCTGAAACGGTAATCGGCGGCGATGGCGCTGCCGATCTCGATGGTCTTGCCGATGAAATCCTGCAGGAATTCATGCAGGCCACCCTCAAAGATTTCTTCGATGGTGACCTGGTTGAGCTTGTCACCAGCATCGCGCAGCAACTGGTGGGCAGGCACCTCGTGGCCATATTCCTTGGCGAGGCCCGCCATGTTGCTGCGGATCTTGTCGTAGGAGAAGACCAGGCTGCGCGGGAACTGGCCATCGAGGATCAGGAAGCGGGCGATGCCGCGCGGGTCCATGGACCCTGCGTTGAGCCACGTATAGGCACGGTTGCCCGCGACCGAGCGCAGCAGCGTGTCCCACTGCACATTGTCGAGGCTGGAGCCGACCCAGGCCGCCGAAGGCAGCAGCACGTAATACTTCACGTCGAGAATGCGCGCGGTGTTATCCGCCCGCTCGATGAAGGTGCCGATGCGCGAGAAGTTGAAAACCTCGTTCCTCAGCATCGTGCCTTCGAGCGCGCCGCGCACCAGCGTACCTATGCGGCGGATTTCGCGCAGCACTTCGCCCAGGTTCGTCTCGCGTACCGGGCGCGAGAGCAGGTCGCGCAAGTGCATCCAGCCTTCGTTAGTGGTTTCCCATACGGCATTGGTGATGCTGGTACGCACGACGCGGGCATTGGTGCGCGCGTTCTCGACCATAGCCAGCACCGAACCGGGATTGTCCCGGTCGCGCAGCAGGTAGTTGAAAACCTGCGAGCCGCCGAAGTCCGTATGCTTCGAGCAATAGTCCTCCAGCATGCCGGTGGTGGTGAGGACCGACTTCCATTCCTCATCCTGCGACTGGCGGTTGCCCCGCGTCAGGGCGAGGTGAAAACCCACGTCGATCAGGCGTGCGGTATTTTCCGCCCGTTCGAGATAACGGGACATCCAGAATACGCCGCTGGCTCCGCGTCCGAGCATCAGTGTCTACCCCTCACTCGTCCAGCACCCAGCTATCCTTGGTGCCTCCGCCTTGCGAGGAATTGACCACGAGGGATCCTTTCTTGAGCGCCACGCGGGTCAGGCCGCCGGGCGTGATGTCGATGCCGTCGGGCGAAACCAGCACGAAGGGCCGGAGGTCCAGATGCCGAGGCGCGAGGCCTTCCTTGGTGAAGATCGGACAGGTCGACAGCGAAAGCGTGGGCTGAGCGATGTAGTTCGACGGCTTGGCTCGCAGCTTCTGCTCGAAATCGGCGATCTCCTTTTTCGAGGAGGTCGGGCCGATCAGCATCCCGTACCCCCCCGATCCGTGAACTTCCTTGACGACGAGATCAGCCAGATTGTCGAGCACATAGCCCAGCGAATCGGCTTCCGAGCAGCGCCATGTCGGCACGTTCTGCAGGATCGGCTTCTCGCCGGTGTAGAACTCGACGATCTCGGGCATGTAGCTGTAGATCGCCTTGTCGTCGGCGATGCCGGTGCCGGGCGCATTGGCGATCGTGACGCCGCCAGAGCGGTAGACGTCGAAGATGCCCGCCACGCCCAACTGCGAGTTGGGATTGAAGCTGAGCGGGTCGAGATAATCATCGTCCACACGGCGGTAAATGACGTCGATTGCCTTGTAGCCGGTGGTCGTGCGCATGCACACGCGCCCGTCGACGACGCGCAGGTCGTTTCCTTCCACCAGTTCCGCACCCATCTGGTCGGCTAGGAAGGCGTGTTCGAAATAGGCCGAGTTGAAGATGCCCGGCGTCAGCACTGCCACCACGGGGCGCTTGCCACCTTTATAAGCAGGCGGGGCGCAGGCGCGAAGGCTGCGGGCAAGGCGGCGCGGATAGTCCGAAACCGGGCGTACCGGGATCTTGGTGAACAGTTCCGGGAACATCGCCATCATCGTCTCGCGGTTCTCGAGCATGTACGAGACGCCGGAGGGGGTGCGGGCGTTATCTTCCAGCACCATGAAATCGTCCGGCCCGGTTCGCACCAGATCGATGCCGACGACATGAGTATAGACGCCGCCCGGCGGCGTGAAGCCGATCATCTGCGAGAGGAAGGCCTCGTTGTTGCGAAGCGCCTCAATCGGCAAACGGCCGGAACGGATAATTTCCTGGCGGTGGTAGAGGTCCTGCAGGAAGGCGTTGAGCGCCCTCACCCGCTGTTCGATACCGCGCGTCAACTTGCGCCATTCGCGCGCAGTGATGATCCGGGGGATCATATCGAAAGGAATAAGCCGCTCTTCAGCAGCATCGTCGCCGTATACGTTGAAGGTGATACCGATGCGGCGGAAGAAACGCTCCGCTTCGGCGTCCTGTCTTCTCAGCCAGCTTTTGTCCTGGCTATCGAACCACTGACGATATTCGGCGTAAGCAGGACGAACAGAGCCGTCCGCATTGAGCATCTCGTCGAAATTCGTACCGCTCTCAGCCGACATTTTGACTCCCTGTTGCACAAGTGATGCAACAGGAATCGGGACTTGCCAAGCACTCTCGCTGCATGTGCGAAGAAAATTTAACGCTGACGAGAAACGGCTTAAATCAGACTGTTTTGATCGTTAATTACTGCTTGAGACATGATGGTCGGCGTCATTACGGTCTGGCGGCTGTCAGCCGAGCAGCCCGCGCCTCGCAAGGTCCGCACGCAGCGCCCCCGCCTCGTGGAAGTGATGAACCTGCCAGCCGAGCGTCCGGGCGGCGTCGATATTGGCGGCATTATCATCAATGAACAGCATCGCGGCGGGCGCATGGCCGAATCGGCGGGCAGCAAGGTCGAAGATGCGCGCATCCGGTTTGGCGATCTTCTCGTCGCCTGAAACGACGATATCGCCGAACAGATCGAACAGCGCCTCGCCCGCGCGATAGTCGCGCCAGAACTGGCTGGCAAAGTTGGTGATGGCGAACAGCGGCACGGACCGCGCGGCCAGTTCGCGCACGATCTCGTGACTGCCGGGAACGTTGCCGGGAATCGTCTCGCCGAAGCGCGTGGCATATGCGTCGAGCAGGTCGTCGTGGCCGGGAAACTCGGCCTTGCGGGTAGCGACCATCTCGCCCAGGTCGCGCCCGGCATCGTGCTCGAAGTGCCACGCTTCGGTGACGACATTCGCCATGAACCAGTCGAGCCGCGCAGGCTCGTCGATCAGCCGCGCGAACAGGCGGCGCATGTCCCATTGGACGAGCACCCGCCCGACGTCGAAGACGACCGCTTCGACCGGAGAACATGCATCGACGACAGACATGACAAGACCCCCGCAAGTGGCGGGGGTCTCATGCATTCGACGCGAAACCATCCGCCTTGTTCACCCGCCGGTAGAGGCGGGCTTCAGGCGAAAAGGATCAGCCCTGGCGGGCTTTGAAGCGGCGATTGGTCTTGTTGATCACGTAAGTACGACCGCGGCGACGGATCACGCGGTTGTCACGGTGGCGGCCCTTGAGCGACTTGAGGCTGTTGCGAATCTTCATGGTCTATCTCGTCCGTGTCGTGTCTGGGCGGTTACCGACCGCCGGAAATTCGAAGTGGCGCCGTTAGTGGTAGCAGAGCGCGAAGTCAAGCAGGCTGCTCGATTCGAAGGCCGTTGCAGTTGATTTCACAAGGCCTATCTACACTGTTCATCTGCGGGCAACTTGCCGCGCGCATAACAGGTTCACGGGCGCGACCCCACCGAATTCGGACAAAAACGATACCCATCATGAAAAAGCTCGAAGGCGCGGCGATCGCCGCAGGCATCGCCGCCATGCTCCTCGCCTCCTCAACCGCCCAGGCGCAGTGGGGACCGGGATATGGGCGCGGATGGGGCGGCGGATATCGCGGTTCCGGCTGGGGCAGTTCGTTCGATTCGCCGCGCGTCAACAATTCGCGCACGCACGATTCGCGTGAAGGCCGGGTCGAAGTCAGCCGCTTTGTCAGCAGCGATCCCGCCTCAGTCGCCGAACTGGGCAAGGGTCCGGTCTCGGTCGAATCCGAATCGGGTGACGGGCCTTGGGTCGAGGCGAGCATGCGCCGCACTTTCGAGGCGGCAATCGTCGACGCCCTCGTGGGCGCGGGCTACGACACGCTTCACCCCGACGTCCCGCAGCCGCAGATCACCAAACTGAAGATTTCGCGTCAGGTCCTGACCCCGGCCGAGGAAAAGCGAAGCCCCGTCAGCGGTACCGCCGCGATCGAGACCGGCACCTACGGCACCGGCTATGGCCTTGGTATCAACGTCGACCTGACCAAACCGCGCTCCGCCCTGGTTTCCACCCGACTCGATGCGCGAATCGTCGAGAAGGACAGCGGCAAGGTCCTGTGGGAAGGCTACGCCACGATCGCCACCCGCGAAGGCGACGGCAAGTGGAGCGACGGCATGATCGCCATCAAGCTGGCCGGCGCATTGTTCGACAACTTTCCCAAGGCCGACGCGATCGCGCCCGGCAACGCAGGCTGACGGGAACCTGCGGGCCTGCGCTGCGCTTGCATCAGCATGACGCAGCAGGCAAACTTTGCCGGTAACAAGGCTGGAGAGGACAAATGGCGATGATCGAGCGCAGGTTCCCCGCGCGGCGGCGCGATGCGCGCCTGGGCGCTGCCCTTGCCCTTGCGGCCAGCCTCGCACTTTCAGCCTGCGTCGCACCCGTCGGCCCGGTCGAGGTAACGCGCTTCCATGCGCCCGACACCACGCGCCTTGGCCGAGGCACGATCCGCGTCGAGCCTGCGCCAGGTCAGGCCGATACCCTCGAATTCCGCACATATGCCGCCTCGGTCGCACGGGAACTGACCCGTTTCGGCTATAGCGAACCCCTTCCCGGCGCCGCGCCCAGCCAGCAGGTCGCCCTGCTCACGCTGGAGCGCCAGACCTTCAAGCCCGAGCGTGGTCGCAGCCCGGTTTCGGTCGGCATGGGCGGAGCGACGGGCGGATATGGCTCGGGCGTCGGCATGGGCATCGGCATAGACCTTTCCGGCCCGCCCAAGGACCAGGTGGGCACCCGCGTCTTTGTGGCCATTCGCGAGCGGGCGGCGCCCGATACCGCGACGGCCTTGTGGGAAGGACGGGCAATGTTCACCGTCCGCAGCGATTCGCCGCTGGCACAGGCACCGCTCGGTTCGGCGAAATTGGCCGAAGCGTTGTTCAAGGGGTTTCCGGGGCAGTCCGGCGAAACTATTCAGGTAAGATGACCGACATTCAAATCACCGCGTCCTTCGACGCCGGCAACATCGAAGTCCTCTCCGTCGACGGCACCGAAGCGCGGCTGGCGATCCGCAAGGACCATGCATCGGACTTCTTCCAGTGGTTCCACTTCCGCGTCAGCGGCGCGGCCGGGCGCGAACTGACCCTGCGAATCACCGGACTGGGCGCCTCCGCCTATCCGGGAGGCTGGCCGAATTACGACGCCTGTGTTTCCGAAGACCGTGAATTCTGGGGCCGCGCCGCCAGCGAGTGGGATGAGAGCCGCGATGGCGGCACCCTCACCATCCGCTACCAGCCCGAAGGCGAACTTGCCTGGTTCGCCTATTTCGCGCCTTATTCGATGGAGCGCCACCACGATCTCGTCGCGCATATCGCCGGGGCCGACGGTGTGACGCACCGCTCGCTGGGCCTCAGCCTCGACGGCCAGCTGATCGACTGCCTCGAAACCGGCACCGGACCGTTGCAGGTGTGGCTCTATGCCCGCCAGCATCCGGGCGAATCGATGGCGGAATGGTGGATGGAAGGCGCGCTGGACCTGCTGGCCGACCTTTCCGATTCGGTCGCACGCGAATTGCGCAGGCGCTGCTCCTTCCACATCGTCCCCAACGCCAACCCGGACGGCTCGCGCCGGGGGCACCTGCGCACCAATGCCGGGGGCGTGAACCTCAACCGCGAATGGGACAATCCCACGGCCGAGAAATCGCCGGAGGTCCTCGCCATCCGCGATGCGATGGACGCCACCGGCGTCGACTTCGCGATGGACATCCACGGGGACGAGGCGATCTCCGCCGTGTTCCTCGCCGGGTTTGAGGGCATCCCCTCTCTCAAGGACGAGCAGCAGGCGGGCTACACCCGCTATGCGGGCCTGCTGGAGCGGCGCACGCCCGATTTCCAGACCAAGCTCGGCTATCCGCTGACGCGCCCCGGTAAGGGCAACCTGACGATGTCGACCAACCAGTTGGCAGAACGTTTCGGCGCGGTGTCGATGACGCTGGAAATGCCCTTCAAGGACCACGACCCCGCCGCCGACAAGCGCCAGGGGTGGAGCCCGGAACGGTCGGCGCAGCTTGGCCGTGATTGCCTTGGCGCACTACTCGAATGGCTGGTCGAACGCGAAGCCTGATCGATTATGTCCTCCCCGGCCCGGGGAGGACATACCTGGGTTCACCAGGTCAAATCGCTGCCCACTGGCGCAGGGCCTCGCGCATCGCGAGATTCTCGTCCTGCGTCCATTCCGGCATCACCGAGCCCGAGGGCGAAAGCCCCAGCACCGACTGGATGAGCATCCAGCCCTGAGCCCAGTCCCCGCGCGTATCGTCGCATACCGGGCATGAGCCCCAGTCCTTCGCCAGCCGCATGATCGAGCGCTGGTGCGCCAGCGTGCCTTCGAGATCGCTGACGAGGAACGAGGTGAACGGCAGGGGCTGCCTTGGGCAGGCACCGAAACGGCCCAGGCGCGGATCTGCTCCGGGCAGGTCGACATTCGGCGGATTGACGATCACTGCGCCCAGCACGGGATTGTCTTGCCCCAGTGCTTCGAATTCGACCCACCACGACAGCGCCAGCGCAGCGATATCGTCGGTCACGATCACCACCGGCCGGTCGGCGCGGCGGACCGCGAGATTGAGCTTGTTTACCCAGGTATTGCGATGCGGCTCGTCCCACAGGCCAAGCTCGACCACGCGGCAATGCTCGCTCCACCGGGTCCAGCGGTTCATCCAGTGCCCTGCCGCCAGCGGCGTGCCGGGAACCAGGAGGATGAGCGGCGTATGATCCTGCGCATTGGGATAACGGAAGTTTGCCATGGGAATCTCCATTTCAGGTGGGGGTTCCGCCGGTCGACTCTGATTACGTCCCGACTGCGCTCCTTATATCTCAACTCAAAAGATAGACAATGTGCTTGCGGTGATCTGCCCGCTTATTGCGCCGCCCCGACCGAACGGTCATCGGCTCTGGCCATGCCGAAACCGGCCGCCACCCCCGCGCGGACGGGGACGACGCGGCTTTGCGCGGGAGATTTCTGCGAAAGTACCTAAAGCAGGTTCGCGGGCCCGAAGGCGTGTGGGAGCAGCTGCGAGAGGCGCAGTTCCAGCACGCCTTCTTCCCCATCGCACCAGACAACCGGATCGGTGCCGCCAACTTGCGCGATCTCGTTGAGGACCTGGCGGCAGCGCCCGCAAGGCGTGACCCGAGCGCCCTGCCCGGCCTCTCCGGGCGCGCCGCCGGTTACCGCGACGGCCTCCAGAGCAAGCCGCGTCCCCGACAGGATCTTGGCCACGGCGACGGTTTCGGCGCAGAGCGATAGGCCGTAGCTCGCATTCTCGACATTGGCCCCGGTAACGACCGAGCCGTCCGCCATGAGCAGCGCAGCGCCGACGTGGAAGCGTGAATAAGGGGCATAGGCGGCCGAGGCAGCCTCGCGGGCAGCGGTCACCAGGGCGTCGCGAGCGCCGTCGGAAAAGCGGGGAGTATCGTTCATTCCTGCACCACTACCCAGTGCAGGCCGCCCTGCGCAATCTCGTTGGCGAGATCGCCGTTAGCGGTCCACATCGTCCAGGGGCGGCCGCCGTAGCTCGGCGTAAAACGGTCGCGCACCAGCCACAGGTTGCGATCCAGCTTGTGAGCGATGGTGTAGCGCGACTGGAACGCAGGCGTGACCTTGAGGATCACCGGCTTGCCCGTGTGCGTCTCGACCTGATTGAGGAACGTCATCAGCTCGCTCTCGACCCGGGCGTCGCTGACTTTCACGGGGCAGCCGTCTGCCAGCATGTCGAGTTCGACCGCAGGCGGCAGCAGCTTGGCGTCGCGCGGCACCGTGGTGACGAAATTCGCCGCCTGGGTCCCCGCCGGCTGGCACGGATCATAGCGGTGGAGCGCGCCCACTTCCATCCCGGCTGCGCGCGCGGCCTCGAAGTTGTCGACGAAGCGCGGGTCGCGCGCGAAGGCACTGGCACTGGCGTCGATATAGGCGAAGTCCGCGCCGATCGCCTTCAGCGACTTCCAGCTGACCTCGCCGTCGTCCGCACCGACCTCCACGCCCTGCACGGCATAGACCGCGCGCTCGGGCGTCCAGTGGCGCAAGTGCCACCAGCCCCACGCACCGCCGACGATACCCGCAAGCAACAGCGCTCCCAGCGCACGAAAACGCCAGTTGCCACTGATCCCGGCGGCCTTGCCACCCTTTCGCCCACCGCGAACTGCCACTTGTTCTTGCCCCTTAGCCGCGGATATGCAGGACGCAGATCAGCGTGAACAGGCGCCGCGCGGTCGGGTGGTCGGTCTCGATCTTGCCCTCCAGGCGTTCCAGCAGCATTTCGGCGGCCTCGTTGTGGACACCGCGCCGGGCCATGTCGATGGTTTCGATCTCCTGCGCGGTCGCCTTGCGAATCGCCTGGTAATAGCTTTCGCAGATCGCGAAATACTCCCGGATCGGGCGGCGAAACCGTGCCAGACCCAGCACCAGCGTTTCCAGCACCTCGCCGTCCTCGCCCGCGATTTCCAGCGACAGGCGGCCATCGCGCACCGAAAGGCGCAGGCGATACGGGCCTTCATGCCCCGCAGCGCAGGTGCGTAGCGGGTTGAACACGTTGTCCTCGATCAGATCGAAGATGGCGATGCGCCGTTCCTGTTCGATGTCCGCGTTGCGCCACAGGATGGTCGCATCGTCGAGCTCGATGTGAGAGATGCGCGGGTCCGCCATGATCGCAGTGCCTT
Organism: Novosphingobium sp. 18050; assembly: GCF_902706195.1. GTDB lineage: Bacteria > Pseudomonadota > Alphaproteobacteria > Sphingomonadales > Sphingomonadaceae > Novosphingobium. The sequence goes on from NZ_CACSJO010000005.1 coordinate 162,141, forward strand.
TACGCGGTTGCGGCATAGCCCGGCAAGGGGCCTTTGGAGGGGCCCCTCCCCCCCCAACATCCACAAGCTGTGGATTAATATCCCGCCGCGCCCCGCTTGAAGGACTCAGCCGCCCGGAGCATTGTGCGCCGCTTATGGCCCAGCAAGATCTTCTTATCCGCGCCGATGACGGCGCCCAAAATTCTGGCGTGCGCACTCTGCCTGCCAACGTCGAGGCCGAGGCCGCGTTCCTGGGCGCCGTCCTCATCGACAACCGGGTGATCGAGGAACTGACCACCCCGCTCACTCCGCCGCATTTCTTCGAGCCGGTCCACGCCCGCCTTTACGAGCGTATTCTCCAGCTGCTCGACCGCAAGGCCGTCGTCACCGGCGTCACCCTGCGCCCCTATTTCGAGGCCGACGAAGGGCTGAAAGCGCTGGGCGGCGTCTCCTACCTCGCGCGGCTGACCGGCGACGGCCAGGGCCTGCTTGCCCCGCGTGAGCTGGCGAACCAGATCTACGACCTTGCGCTGCTGCGCGAACTGATCTCGGTGGGCCGCAACCTCGTCGAAAGCGCGATGGATACCTCCGAATCGGTAGAACCGATGGAGCAGATCGAACAGGCCGAATCGGCACTGTACAAAGTGGCCGAAGGCGCCGCGACGCAAAGCGAGGCGCAAAGCTTCGGCGTCGCCACGCGCACCGCTATCTCGTCGATCGAGAAGGCGTTCAATTCGGGCGGCCACATCTCGGGCAAGACCACCGGCCTCACCTCGGTCAACCAGAAGATCGGTGGCCTTCACGATTCCGACCTTATCATCCTTGCCGGCCGTCCGGGCATGGGCAAGACCTCGCTGGTCACCAACATCGCCTTCAACACCGCGCAGCGCTACGTCGACGACACCGTGCGCGACGGGATGCCGCACGAAAAGTCGGTCGGCGCGCCGGTGGCCTTCTTCAGCCTCGAAATGAGCGCGGACCAGCTGGCCACGCGTATCCTTGCCGAGCAATCGAACATCAGTTCCGAAGCGCTGCGTATGGGCAAGATCAGCCGCGAGGACTTCCAGCAACTGTCCTTCGCCAGCCAGCGTCTGGCCGAACTGCCGCTGTTCATCGACGATACGCCGGGCCTGACGATCGCCGGCCTGCGCACCCGTGCGCGCCGCCTCAAGCGCCGCCACAACATCGGCCTCGTCGTGATCGACTACCTGCAGCTGCTCTCCGGCTCGGGCCGCTCTACTGACAACCGCGTGAACGAAATTTCTGAAATTTCGCGCGGATTGAAGACCCTGGCCAAGGAACTCCACGTCCCGGTGATCGCGCTGTCACAGCTTTCCCGTGCGGTGGAGCAGCGCGACGACAAACGCCCGATGCTTTCCGACCTTCGCGAATCGGGCTCGATCGAGCAGGACGCCGACATGGTCTGGTTCGTCTACCGCGAGGATTATTACGTGAAGGCGACCGAGCCGAAGTATCCCAGCGATACCGATGGCCCGGACGTAAAGGACAAGTGGGAGACCTGGCGCCAGAAAATGGAAGAAGTCACCGGCCTCTCCGAACTGCTGATCGCCAAACAGCGCCACGGTGCCACCGGCAAGGTGCGCCTGCGCTTCGAGGCGCGCATCACCAAGTTCTCCGACCTCGCGCCCGACGACATGCGCGCTGCGTTCGAAAGCGACTGATCGGCGCAGTACCGGGGTCGGGTCTCGATCCGGCCTTGGAAAAGTGGAGTGCAGGATGGGCTACGGCATACTCGACATTGCCATCATCGCCGAGGTGATCGGCACTTCGTTCATGAAGCAGTCGGAAGGCTTCACGAAGCTGATCCCGAGCCTCATTACCGGCGTGGCCTACCTCATCGCGTTCTACTGTCTTTCGCTGACATTGAAGACGATCCCCACCGGCGTCGCCTATGCCATCTGGTCCGGCACAGGCATCGTGCTCATAGCGACCGTGGCATGGGCATTTCAGGGGCAAAAGCTGGATATGCCGGCGATTCTCGGCATGGCGCTAATCATCTCCGGGGTGCTGGTGATGAACGTGTTCTCGAAATCAGCCGCCCACTGAGCCTGCGCGCTTTCGGCGATCCCCGTTAGGCGCCAAGCGCCCGCACCATATAGGTCGAGCCGCCGCCATAGCTCTCCAGTTTGCGGGTTATCGCTTCGTCGCCGGATATGGGCTCGAAACCCATGCCGCGCCAGAAGGCGACGGAATCGTTGACCGAAACCAGCGCCAGACTTCGCCCATCCATCTTAGACAGCGCGCCGGCCAGCCGCTCGACGATCGGCCGGGCATGACCCTGCCCGCGCACGTCGGGATGCAGCGCCAGATCGTGAAGGTAGAACGTCTCCCGCTCTTGCGGCAGGGCGCCCAGCGCGCTGTTCAGCGGCGGAATCGCGCCAGGCGGCCAGGGGTAGGCGATGAGGTAGCCCTTCACCACTTCGTCCAGGGCCAGCACGAAGCAGCCTTGCGGGAACAGCGCCAGCCGCTCCTCGAAGCAGGCGCGCGCCTCGAAGTGATCGGGGAAGCAGGCGGCGGCGACCGTGACCACGCCGTCGATGTCCTCGGCCAGCATGGCGCGCCAGACCGGGCGGGCGCTGATATCGTTCGTCTCCATAGCGTCCCTCGATAGCCTGCCGTTTCGCATTTTGCACGCCAACCGGCGTAGTCTGTCGAGAAGGCGGGCACACGCCGACCTATCCCGAAGCCACCGGGCAGGAGGAAGTGCAAGCGATGTCTTACGAGCTGAACCGCAAGCTGGCCGCACCGCGCCAGCCCCTGCCGACCACGCAGAGCATCGACCCCGTCACCGCCGACATCATTCGCGGCGCCTTCGAGACGGTCTGCTTCGAAAGCGCCACCTACCTTGGCCGCGCGGCCTCCTCACCGATCATCAACCAGTCGAACGAGCGCAACGCGGCAATCGTCGATGCCCATGGACGGCTTGCGATGGGCGCGGTGGGAACGCCGCACCTGACGTTCGTCAACCAGATGGAGACGCGCTGGGGGCTGATGAACCAGGAGCGCTACGATTGGGGACCGGGCGACGTTTTCCTCGCCAACGACCCCGATCATGGCGGCGGCCACCTGCCCGACTACTGCGTCTACGGCCCGGTCTACGACGCGGCAGGGGAGCTGATCTGCATCCAGACGTTGCAAGCGCACCAGGGCGACACCGGCGGCAAGGACCCCGGGGGCTTCTCGCTCGACGCGACCGACGTGTTCACCGAAGGCGTAATCTACCCTTGCCTCAAGCTGGTCCACCGCGGCGAACTGCGGCGCGACGTGTTCGACACGGTAGTACGCAACAACCGTTTCGCGACTTTCGCAGGGGACATCGCGGCGATGATCGGCGGCGTCCAGCATGCCGTGAAGATGCTGGACGGACTGATCGGCAAATGGGGCTCCGGCGTCATCAAGGCGGCGATCAACCAGTCCATCGAACACACCGAAAAGCGCGTGCGCGAGGAAGTGTCGAAGTGGCCCGACGGGGTGCACGAGGCGACCGTCTTCATCGATCACGACACCGCCGGAACCAAGGACATCAAGGTCCACGTCACCTGCACTATTGCCGGAGACCAGCTGACCGTGGACCTCACCGGCACCGACGACCGGGCCGAACTGGTCGGCGTGTGGAATACCTTCGCCAACACCCGAAGCTACGTGATGTGCCAGGTGGTGGCTTCGATGGACCCCACGATCGTCAAGAACGAGGGCTATTTCAACGCCGTCGAGATCGTCGTGCCCGAAGGCTGCATCGCCCAGCCGCCGCCGAACAAGCCCGCCGCGCTCGGTTCTTTCCACCCCGCCTGCGAGATCACCGAGGCGGTGTGCATCGCACTTTCTGGCGTTGCGCCGGGCCGCGCGCAGCCGCAGCTCTACAAGATCGGGATGCCCAACATGGTGGTCGGTTTCGGCGACGATGGCATGATGTGGATGGACCAGGGGGTGGACTGCCGCTCGATGGATGTGTCGGCGGTGCAGGGGCTGGACGGCTGGGGCTCGTGCCCCAGCGCACTGGGCAGCCTGATCCTGTCCGAGGCAGAGGACGCGGAAAGCCGCTTTCCCATCCTCAACATCAGCCGCGAGATGACCACCGATGGCGGCGGCGCCGGCCGCTGGCGAGGGGCGCCGGGCTCGCTCAACGTCAAGCAGGTATTGAAGCCGACCTCGGCGATGGCGTGGATGGTTTCGGCCGACCACCCCTTGCGCGGCATGTGCGGGGGGGATGATGCGATCCCCTACACCAACCATTTCGAACTGGGCTCACCGGGGGAGCGCCGGATCGTCCATACCGCGCAGGACCTGCTGCCAAGCGGTGCGGTGATTGCCTACCAGCACGGCGGCGGCGGCGGATTCGGACCTGCCCGCCATCGAGATGCTGAGGCGGTCAAGGAGGACGTGCTGGACGAATACGTCAGCGTCGAGGCGGCCCGCACGAAGTACGGCGTGGTGCTGACGGGACGGCTGGACGACTATTCGCTCGGCGTGGACCATGCCGCGACCGCGGCGCTTCGGGCAGAGATGGCCGCGATCGCGCAGTAACAGGACGGTGACGGACACTCCTCCCAACTCGGGAGGCGGCCGCCCGCAGCGCTGACGGAGGGCGGCGGCGACGCGTAAAAGTCGCACGGAAACGCCCCTCCACCCCCCGCTGCGCGGCGGGGGAAGAACCCGATAAGAAAATGCCTGGGAGCGGAAATGACCTATCGTGCCAAGAACTACCGCGTCGGCATCGACATCGGCGGCACCTTCACCGACTTCGCCCTGCTCAAGGGAGACGAGGTCATCCTGCACAAGAACCTCTCCACCCCGGAAGATCGCTCGCTGGGCGTGATGGAGGGGCTTGCCAAACTTGCCGGGAAGGAAGGCCTGCCCCTCCCCGAATTCCTCAGCCGGTGCGAGGCGATCGTCCATGGCACCACGGTCGCCGACAACACCCTGATCGAGATGAACGGCGCCCTCACCGGCCTCATCACCACCGAAGGCTTCCGCGACGAGATCGAGTACCGGCGGGGCTACAAGGAGGACATCTGGGACGTGCGTCTCGCTCCGCCGGTCCAGATCACCCCGCGCCGCCGCCGCCTTACCGTGCCCGAACGCGTGCTGCACGACGGCACCGTCCACAAGGCGCTCGACGAGGAGGCCTTGCGCGAAGCCTGCCGCAAGCTGCGCCTGCAGAACGTCGAGGCGGTGGCGATCAGCTTCCTGTTTTCTTTCGTGAACCCGCAGCACGAGCGCCGCGCCTGCGAGATCGTACGGCAGGAGATCCAGAACGCTTACGTCTGCGCCAGCCACGAAGTCCTGCCCCGCGCCCCGGAATACGACCGCACCTCGACCACGGTGGTCAACGCCTATGTCGGCCCGCGCGTCACCGGATACCTCGAAAAGCTGGTGCAGCGACTTACCGAGGGCGGGTACGAAAACCAGCTCATGGTCATGCAGGCCTCGGGCGGGGTGATGACCAAGGAATACATCGACGGCGCCCCGATCCGCGTCCTCGCCTCCGGCCCGGCGGGCGGGGTGATCGGTTCGGCCCACTGCGGCGCGGCCAAGGGCTGCCCCAACCTGCTGTGCGTCGACATGGGCGGCACCAGCTACGACATGTCGCTGGTGGTAAACGGACAGGCCCCGGCCGAGGCCGGCTGGAACATGCACCACCGCTACCTCGTGGGCGTGCCCATGGTTAAAGTGGAGACGCTGGGCGCGGGCGGCGGCTCGATCGTCCACGTCAATGCCGGCGCGCTGGAAGTCGGCCCGCGCTCGGCAGGGTCAGAACCCGGCCCGATCTGCTACGGACGCGGCGGCGCTGCGCCGACCGTCACCGACGCGCTGGTGATGCTCGGCATCCTCTCAACCGATGAAGGCTTCGCCGGCGGCAGCTTCACCCTCACGCGCGAAGGCGTGACCGAAGCCTTCCAGCAACTCGCCGACGAACTGGGCCGACAAGCGGATGGCTATGGGCCCGAACAGGCCGCCTTCGACACCTGGCGCGTGGTCAACGCCAACATGAGCCAAGGTGTGCGCCGCACCACGGCCGGCAAGGGGATCGACCCCAAGGACCTCGTCATGCTCGCCTATGGCGGCAACGGCCCCGCCTTCGCCGCGATCCAGGCAGAGGACCTGGGCATAAGCCGCGTGCTGGTGCCCAAGGCCTCCCCCACGTTCTCGGCGCTGGGCACGCTGGTAGCAGACCCGACCATCGACGAGGAACGCTCCTACATCGCCTCAGCCGCCGCGCTCGACGTGCCCCGCATCCGCGATCTGTGGACCCAGCTATCGGACCGCGCGAGCCATTACTTCACCGGCGCAGGCTTCGAAAACGCAGCGGTTCGAGTGAACTACCAACTCAACATGCGTTATCCCGGCCAGAATTTCTCGCTCTCGTTCCCGTTCGAAGCGGACGCTCCGCTCGGCGACCTTTCATTCATAGCCGACGACTTCGCGGCCCGCGCCATCGCCCTGTTCAACGCCCGCCACATGGCCGAATACGCCCATATCCGCGAACACGAAGTGCCCGAGATTTCCGGCGTGCGCCTCGTCGCCCATGCCCGGACGCCCTCACCCCGCGCCGCCGGCGGCTTCACCCCGAGCAGCACCGCGCCCCGCCCGGCAAGGCATCGCCGCGCGAACCTGGGCCAGGGTTTCGCGCAAACCCCCGTCTATCTGGGCCGCGATCTCGCGCCCGGCATGGAAGTGCCCAGTCCCGCGATCATCGAGGAGACGTTCACCACCATCGTCGTCTATCCCGGTTGGAAGGCGCAGGTCGACGACGCGGGGGATTACCAGCTGCTGCGGACCTGACCCTATCCCCAGCCACGGAACCCACCGCACTTTCGCACGTCTATCGCTTGCAGTACGAAACGTGCCTGAGTGCGAACCCGGGACCGACGTGATTGGGGTCTGATTTGAATACCTTGAGCCGGTTTACCGAACGACTCCCGCTCCTCCCCGGCCGACCAGTCCTGCGCTACGGCGCGGCACTGGTGCTGTGCATTTTCGCACTATGGCTGCGCTGGGTGCTCGACGACGCATTCCCGCCGGGATATCCGTTCCTGACCTTCTTCCCGGCGGTGATCCTCAGCTCGTTCCTGTTCGGCGCGCGCCCCGGCGTCCTTGCCGCCGTACTCTGCGGAATCTTCGCCTGGTATGTGTTCATACCTCCACGCATGACGTTCGGGACGGACGGCGGCACGGTCACGGCAATGCTGTTCTACCTCGGCGTGGTCACCGTCGACATCTGGCTCGTCCACCTGATGCAAACCGCCAATGCCCACCTTAACACCGCCCGCGAGGAAGTGCGCCTGCTCGCCGAGGAACGCGGACACCTGGCCGCACGCGCGGAGCTTCTGTTCCAGGAGATGCAGCACCGCGTCGGCAACAACCTGCAGATGGTGGGCGCGGTCCTCTCGTTGCAGATGCGCACCCTCAACGAGCCGACCGCACGCAAAGCCTTGTCAGACGCCGCCGCGCGGCTCCAGGTCATCGGCAATATCCAGCGCCAGCTCTACCGGCAAGACGGCCAGCTGGTCCCGCTCGACCGTTTCCTCACCGAAGTCTCCGGCAAGATCATGGCCTCCAGCGCCCCTCCCGGCATCACCTGCCATGTCGACGCAGAGGCCGGCATCATCCTGCGCCCCGACAGTGCGGTGCCCGTCGCCCTGATCGTAAGCGAGGCAATCGCCAACGCGCTCGAGCACGGGTTCGCAGGCCGCCCTGCCGGGCGCATCGCGCTCTGCATGGCCCGCCGTGACACCTCCATCGTGCTCAGCGTGGAGGACGATGGCGTCGGTCTCCCACCCGGCCTGGACCCCACCAGCACAGACAGTATCGGCCTGCGCATCTCGCGCGTCCTAAGTCAGCAGCTGGGGGCGGAAATGGCGCTGGAAAGCCGCGAATCGGGCGCCTGCATGACCCTTCACCTTCCCCTTTCCCGACTTGCGGAACCCGCCCAACAGGCGCTTTAAGCGCCCCGAACCGCCCGGCCGCAGGGCTTGCGAGCCAAAACGAACATTATCCTTGCCCCCGCTAGCTTGAGATTCAGCGGCAGACGCCTACATTGGCAATCTGAAAGGACGGTTTCCCCGAATGAACGACGACCAGCCAAGCGGCAATCCCTGGGTCAAGAGCCTGCTCGTATGGGGGGGCATCTTCCTCGCGCTCCTGATGGTGGTGTCGATGTTCGGCGCGCGCACCACGACGGGCCCGTCGATTCCCTATTCCGATTTCCGCAGCAAGGTGGCGGAAGGCAGCGTCGCCTCGGTGGAGATCGCCGAAGACCGTATCGACGGAAAGCTGAAGAACGGTGACACGTTCAGCACGGTTCCTGTGCAGAACGACATCACCCTCACCCAGCTCCTGTCGCAGAACGACGTCAAGTATTCGGGCAAGGAAGCCGAACAGGGCAGCCTGCTGCTTTACATCCTCGCGCAGACCCTGCCGTTCCTGCTGATCGTGGGCATCGCGTTCTTCGCGCTGCGCCAGGTCCAGAAGGGCGGCGGTTCCGGCGCGATGGGCTTCGGCAAGTCCAAGGCCAAGATGTTGACCGAACGTTCGGGCCGCGTCACCTTCGACGACGTCGCCGGCATCGACGAAGCGCGTGAGGAACTGGAGGAAATCGTCGAGTTCCTCCGCGATCCCACCCGCTTTTCCAAGCTGGGCGGCCAGATTCCCAAGGGCGCACTGCTGGTCGGTTCGCCCGGCACCGGCAAAACCCTCCTTGCCCGCGCCATTGCGGGTGAAGCGGGCGTGCCTTTCTTCACCATTTCCGGTTCCGACTTTGTCGAGATGTTCGTGGGCGTCGGCGCCAGCCGCGTGCGCGACATGTTCGAACAGGCCAAGAAGAACGCGCCCTGCATCGTCTTCATCGACGAAATCGACGCCGTCGGCCGTCACCGTGGCCACGGCCTCGGCAACTCGAACGACGAGCGCGAGCAGACGCTGAACCAGCTGCTGGTCGAAATGGACGGCTTCGAAGCCAACGAAGGCATCATCATCATCGCGGCGACCAACCGTCCCGACGTGCTTGACCCCGCGCTGTTGCGCCCGGGCCGCTTCGACCGCCAGGTCGTGGTCCCCGTGCCCGATATCGAGGGCCGCGAGAAGATCCTCGCCGTGCACATGAAGAAGGTGCCGCTTGCCCCCGATGTCAATCCGCGCGTCATCGCGCGCGGCACGCCGGGCTTTTCGGGCGCCGACCTCGCGAACCTTGTGAACGAGGCAGCCCTGCTTGCGGCCCGCCGCAACAAGCGTCTCGTCGCCATGCAGGAATTCGAGGACGCCAAGGACAAAGTCATGATGGGCGCGGAACGCCGCTCCATGGTCATGACCGACGACGAGAAGAAGATGACCGCGTACCACGAGGCCGGCCACGCGCTAGTCTCGGTGCACGAGCCTGCTTCAGACCCGATCCACAAGGCCACCATCATCCCGCGCGGCCGCGCCCTCGGCATGGTGATGCGCCTGCCGGAGCGTGACAGCTACTCCTATCACCGTGACAAGATGCTCGCGAACCTCTCGGTCGCGATGGGCGGCCGCGTCGCCGAGGAACTGATCTTCGGCTACGACAAGGTCTCGTCGGGCGCTTCGGGTGACATCCAGTATGCCACGGGCCTCGCGCGCAGCATGGTCACCAAGTGGGGCATGTCGGACAAGCTCGGCCCGCTCCAGTACGAGGAAACCCAGGAGGGTTACCTCGGCATGGGCGGCTCGAACCGCACGATGGGCTCGGACGATACCAACCGCCTGATCGACAGCGAAATCCGCGTGCTGGTCGACAACGCCCACGCCCGCGCCACGCAGATCCTCAAGGACCAGAACGAGGCTCTGCACACGCTGGCGCAGGCAATGCTGGAATACGAAACGCTCTCGGGCGAAGACATCAAGCAGTTGCTTGAAGGCGGCTCGATCGATCGCCCCAGCACGCCGCGCGGCGCTTCGACCCCGCGCCCGCTCTCGGGTTCGGCCATTCCGAAGTCGGGCAAGCGCTTCAGCGGCGGCACCGCTCCGCAAGGTGCCTGACAGACGTTAAAGTTCTCCGACGGGAGAATGCAGGAGGGGCGCCAAGGTCTGACCTTGGCGCCCCTTTGCTTTTGATCGCAGCTTTCAGAATTATCATCGGGAAGATCCGTGCCGAGATAGCGCTCCGCACGGAAACTGCTGGCCCCCGCTTCCCGGCCAGCTAAGCAGTCCGCGTCCGCGCCGTCAGTTCGCGCGCTGCGCCAGCTTCTTTTCGATGGCGTTCCACAGCCGCGCAAAGGACCGCGCCGCCGGACTTTGCGGTGCGAGGGCGCCAACCGGCTGGCGGTGGACCGCGCATTGTTCGACCACGCTGGCATAGGGGATCGACGGCCAGTTGGGGTTCGCCTCCTGCGCCTGCTTGTGCAGTGCGCGGCGCATGTCGAGCATCGAGAGGACCGGCAGGATCGGCGGGTGACGCTTGGTATTGCCCGCAATCTCGCGCACCACCAGATCGAAGGCGCGCGCCGACAGCGGCGACGGCGGCAGCGGCACGATGACCAGGTCGGCGGCGCGCACGATCTGCGCGGAAAGCTCGTTCATCACCGGCGGGCAGTCGAGGATGATGCGCGAATAGTCGGCCGCCAGTTCCTCGGTCAGCCTGGCCAGCCGCTTGCGCTTGCCGATCCGCGCAAGCTGCGCGTCAAGCGTGCGGATCGATTCGTCCGCAGGCAGGATGTCGAGATCGGCAAAGGCCGTCTTCTGGATCAGCCCGGCAGCCGAGCGTTCCCGCGCAAAAACTTCCTCGGCAAGCTGCGCCTCCTGCGGCTCAAGGCCGTAAAGAAACGCCGATCCGCCCGCAGCGTCGAGGTCCCACAGCAGAGTGCGCCGCGCGTTCGTCACTGCCGAACACCACGCAAGATTGGCCGAGAAGGTAGTCTTACCGACCCCGCCCTTGACGCTGTAAACGGCGATCGTCGCACTGCCAGCCAACCCGCCGGTCGTCCGCGCTTCATCTTTCACGGACACGTCAAGGGGACCGGCCCTGTTGGGCGGTCCCCCGGAAATTCCGATAATACGAGGTAGTTTCGATTTAGATCCCACCTCGTGATCGTCGCCTGCCGCGGCGCGACAGTCAACGAAAAGGATCAGCCGTCGTAGTCGCCGCCGATCGAGGTGTTGCGCGTCGGTGCCGAAGCCGTGATGCGCAGAGCCTCTGCCGACTGGCTGAGCGAGCCGACTTCGTCCATCTCGTCATCGTCGTCAGGCAGGACGCGCTGCATCGAGGTAACGAGCGTTTCCTTGAGGGTCGACGGGGTCACCGTCTGCTCGGCAATCTCGCGCAGGGCGACGACGGGGTTCTTGTCGCGGTCACGCTCGAGCGTGAGTTCCGCGCCGCCCGAAATCTCCCGTGCACGCTGGGCAGCCAGCAGGACGAGGTCGAAACGGTTGGGGATCTTGTCGACGCAGTCTTCGACAGTTACGCGCGCCATGGGCACTCCCGGTAAAGAATCTAAAGGTTCGGAAAGGACAGTGGTTAGGCGCGCGCCGTGCCAAAGTCAAGAAAATGGGGCGGACTGCTGCTGCCTGTCGCGAAGCGATGAGCATACGGCGGCCCGTGGGGGCCGACGGAGAGGGCTTTGCCCCTCCATCCACAACCCGGTGCGCAGCCGGTGCCCCTCCCCGAGCAAGCCCGGGGAGCTGTCACTACCCCTGCGTGAAGCCCAGCGCCAGCTTCGCCAGCTCAGGGAATGCCTCCGCCCGTTCCCGCGCCTGCGCATTGGCCGCGGTGCCGCGGATCACGCGGCCCTTGATGCCATGGAAGATCGCCGCGAGGCGGAAGAAGTTGAACGCCATGTAATAGCGGTAGTCGGGCATGCCCTCGCGGCCGGTGCGTCGGCAGTAGGCGGCGACGTATTCCGTTTCGGTCGGGATGCCCAGCGCGGCGATGTCCGCCCCGCCAAGGCCCGCAACGATATGCGGGGGCATGTGGTACATCATCGCGTTATAGGCGAAGTCGGCCAGCGGATGGCCCAGTGTCGACAGTTCCCAGTCCAGCACCGCCAGAACGCGTGGCTCGGCGGGGTGGAAGATCATGTTGTCGATGCGAAAATCGCCGTGGATCACGCTGGAGGCGCCGTCATCCTCGGGCATGTTCGCCTCGAGCCAGGCGATCACCGCGTCCATGTCGTCGTTTCGGCCAGCCGCTTCGTCCGCGAAATACTGCTTCGACCAGCGGCCCACCTGACGGGCGAAGTAATTGCCCGGCTTGCCGTAATCGCCCAGTCCGATCGCCTCGGGATCGAAAGAATGGAGCTGCGCGATGGTGGCGTTCATCGCGTCGAAGATGCCGGCGCGTTCTTCGTTCGAGACGCCGGGGACGGTCGCGTCCCAGAAGATGCGGCCCTCGACCATTTCCATGACGTAGAACCACGTGCCCAGCACCGAATCGTCAGTGCACAGGCCGTAGACCCGCGCCGCCGGGAAGCCCGCGCCGTGGAGCGCGGACAGCACTTTCGCCTCGCGTTCCACCGCGTGGGCGCCCTTGAGCAGTTCGCCCGGCGGCTTGCGGCGCAGGACATAGGCGCGGCTGGGCGTCACCAGCTTGTAGGTGGGGTTCGACTGGCCGCCCTTGAACTGCTCGACCGTGAGCGGCCCGGCGAAGCCTTCGACCTCGGCCTCCATCCAGCGGATCAGCGCCGCCTCGTCGAAGGCGTAGCCCTCGCGAACGGCAGTGGTGCCCGAGTTGGCTTCCGCTACATCGCTCATGCGGGCTCAGCTTCTTTCGCTGCCAAGGCTTCCTGCGCCTTGCGCCAGTCACGGCGGATTTTCTTGGCGAGGCTCCATTTGTGGACTTCAGTGGGGCCGTCATAAATGCGAAAAGCGCGCACTTCGCGGAACACCTGCTCCACGATAGTGCGTTCCGTGACGCCGGTGCCACCCATGACCTGCACGCAGTTGTCGGCGATCTTCATCAAGGCCTCGGAGACCGAAACTTTCGCCATCGAGCTTTCGACGGTGCCCAGCGATCCGGTGTCGAGCACGCCCGCGCACCAGTCGATCATCAGCTCGCACTGCTTTATGAGGATCTCGTTTTCGGCGAGCATGAAGCCCACGCCTTCATGCTCGATCAGCTGCTTGCCGAACGCCATGCGGCGGCAGGCATAGTCGCTGGCGATCTCATGCGCGCGGATGCAGCAGCCCAGCCAGCGCATGCAGTGCGACAGGCGGGCCGGGGACAAGCGGATCTGGGCGTATTTGAAGCCCTCACCCGGCTGGCCCAGCATCTGGTCGGCGGGGACGCGCAGGTTGTCGATGGTCAGGGTGGCGTGGCCGCCGGGCATCGAGCTGTCGATCGTGTTCGGCACTTCGTCGATGCGAATCGCCTCGTCCGGCAGGTCGACCAGGAACATGCAGGCGCCGCCCTTTGTGTCTTCCTCGGCCGAGGCCGCCATGACGATGCCCACCATCGCGCCCTGCGCGCCGGTGATGAAGGTCTTGCGCCCGTTGATGACCCACTGGTTGCCGTCCTTGTGGCAGGTGGTCTTCATCATCGAGGGGTCGGAACCCGCGCCGCCCCATTCGGCAGGCTCGGTCATGAAGAAGGCGGAGCGGCCCTTGCCCTCGACCAGCGGCTTCAGGAAGCGTTCCTTCAGATCGGTCGAACCGACGTGGCCGATCAGGTACATGTTGCCCTCGTCGGGCGCCATGGTGTTGCAGGCCAGCGGGCCGAGCGGCGAAAGGCCCGACTTGATGAGGACAACCGCCGTCTCGCGCTGGGTGAGGTGCGAACCGTCCGCCTTGATGTGCGGGGTGAGCACGCCGGCCTCACGGGCCAGGCTGCGCATCTCCATCATCAGCTCATCGGTGGGCGCACCGTGGTGATCGCGGCGCGGGTCCTTCTCGAACGGCACCACCACATCGCGCACGAAAGCTTCGACCCTGGCGGCCATGTCGAGTGCGTATTGGGAAATCTCGGTCATTACTGAAGCACCCGGATCGGATCGGAGCCATCCCAGTCGCGGGCGGCATCCTTCATCATCTGAAACAGCCCTTCGGTGCCGCTGAGCGGCTGAAGGTACTCGATTACGTGGCCGGGGCCCTGGCCGGGATCGACGTAGATCACTTCGCCGTCCGCGCCGACCTTGCCCTCGACGATAACCTGCGCGCCTGCTTCTGCACAGGCTGCCCGCGCTTCTGCGATCGATTCGACGAAGACGCAGACATGATGCAGGCGGTCCCGCACGGCATATTCGCCGGAGTAGAGCGAAGGCGCATCGCTGTCGGTCTTGATAAGCTCGATCTGGATATCGCCCCAGTAGCCGATCGCCATCGTAAAGATGGCGTCGGTCGGTTCGCCCTTGTATTTCATCTCGTCGAGCCGGACGTCGTTGAGCACGAAGAACGGACCGACGCCGACGGTTTCGATCCAGTATTTCATCGTGGCGTCGAAATCGGTCGGGAAGTAGGCGAGCTGGATCACGTCGCCGAGCCGCTTGAGCGGGCCCGGTTTCATGATTGCTGTGGTGGTAGCCTCTCCGGTCATTGTTTTTCCTTTCAGGCGAACATGCCTTCCGGCGCCTCGATCAGCCCCTTGAGCGTCTGCAGGAACTGCGCGCCCGCAGCGCCGTCGATGGCGCGGTGGTCGACCGAGAGCGTCACCGAGATGCGGGTTTCGAACGCGATGCCGCCGTCGTCAGTCTCCACCGGCTGGCGCAGGGCAGCGCCCACGGCCAGGATCGCGCCCTGCGGCGGGTTGATGATCGCATCGAAGTTCTCGATCCCGAACATGCCAAGGTTGGAAACGGAAAACGTGCCCCCGTCCATGTCGTCCATGCTCAGCTTGCCGGCCTGCGCCTTGTCGATCAGGCGGCGGGTTTCGGCCGCGATCTGGTCGATGCGCATGAGGTTGGCCTGCCGCACCACCGGCGTGACGAGGCCCTTGGGGCTGGCCACCGCAATCGACACATCCGCATGCGGAAAGCGGTGGATTTCCTGGCCGTGCACCTGCACGTTGACGTCCGGGTGTTTGGCAAGCGCCGTAGCGCAGGCCTTGACGATCCAGTCGTTGACCGAGGCCTTGCAGCCCAGCACCACGTTGGCGGTCCGCCGCATTTCCATCAGCTTGTCTGCGCTGGCGGACATGCGCAGGTAGAAGTGCGGCAGCTCCTGCTTGGCCTGCGTCAGCCGCTGGGCAACGACCTTGCGTACGCGGTCGAAGGGCACGACCTCGGGGCGGTTTTCACCAGCCACGAACTCCGGCGTGCCGAAACCGGCAGCGGTTTTCGTTTCCGGCACAAGCGCCAGAACGTCCGCCTTGGAGATACGGCCACGCGGGCCGGTGCCGGTGAGGCCCGACAGCGAGAGGCCGTGGAGCGCGGCGATGCGGCGGGCGAGCGGCGATGCCAGCACCCTGAGGTCGTCGGGCTCCACCGCCAGCACGCCTTTGGGCGCCGCCGAGGAAGGACCGCGCAGAGCCTTGATTACATCCTGATGGGTAATCCGGCCTCCGCGTCCTGATCCCTCGACACCCGAGATATCGACGCCTTCCTCTTCCGCGAGGCGCAGGGCCTCGGGGCTGATCGGGCGGTTGGTGTCGATCTTGACGCGCTGCTTCTCAGGTTCCGGGGCAGCGGCCACGGCGGCGGGTTCAGCTGCCTTGGCCTTCTCCGCGCCCCCCTTTGCTGCACCTTGGGCGATACCGCCCTCGGCAGGCTTGAAACCGGACACGAAGGCTTCGATCTCGTCATCCGAGTGCGCGCCTTCGTCGAAGACTGCCAGCAGTGCACCAACCGGCTCCTCACCCGCGCCGCCAGCGACGATGATGCGGCGCACGGTGGCGTCGTATTCGGCCTCGACTTCATTGGTGATCTTGGCGGTTTCGATCAGGCACAGCGTCTGGCCGCGCTTGAAGCTGTCCCCTTCCTTGACCATCCAGTCGGCGATGGTTCCCTCGGTCATTTCAATGCCCCATTTGGGCATCGTGAATGCGCGGATGCGGCTCATGTCAGCGCCTCTCTCAACGGTAATCGAGCGTCTTGCGCACGGCCGCCGCGATCTTCGCGGGGCTGGGCAGGTAGGCGCTCTCGAGTTCGCGGGCGAACGGTACGGGCGTGTGCGGCGGCGTCACCATCTCGATCGGCGCCTTGAGGCTGGCGAAAGCCTTCTGGGCGATGAGCGAGGACAGGTCGGTCGCCAGCGAGCAGCGTGGCGGCGCCTCGTCGACGATCACGGCGCGCCCCGTCACTTCCACCGAGTCGAGGATCGCTTCCTCATCCAGCGGCGAGGTTGTGCGGATGTCGATCACGTCGCAGCCGATGCCGTCCTGCGCCAGATCGTCCGCCGCCGTCTCGGCGTAGCGAACCATCATGCCGCTGGCGACGATGGTCACGTCCTTGCCGGCGCGCGCAAGGCGCGCGTGGCCGAAGGGGATGCAGAAGTCCGGGTCTTCGTTGACCTCGCCGGTCAGGCCGTAAAGGAACTTGTGCTCAAGGAAGACCACCGGATCGTCATCGCGGATCGCCTGGCGCATCAACCCGCAGGCGTCTTCGGGCGTGGTCGGCATGACCACCTTGATGCCGGGCATGCCGGTGACGAACTGGCTGATCATCTGGCTGTGCTGGGCAGCGGCGTTGTAGCCGGCGCCGCAGGGCATGCGGATCACCGCCGGGCAGACAGACTTGCCGCCAAACATATAGCGGAACTTGGCGATCTGGTTCCAGAGCTGGTCCATGCTGACGCCGATGAAGTCGGCGAACATGATCTCTGCGATGGGGCGTTTGCCGGCCAGAGCCAGACCGCCCGCCGCGCCCATGATGGCGCTTTCGCTGATCGGCGTGTCGATCACCCGGTTTGGCCCGAAGGCGTCGTAGAAGCCGGTCGTGGTCGACCAGATGCCGCCGATGGCCTCAGGCCCGCCGGCAGTGCCCATGCCGCCGACCACGTCTTCGCCCAGAACCACAACCCGCTCGTCGCGCTGCATTTCCTGGAACATCGTGTTGCGGATGGCGTCGCGATACGTCAATTTTGCCATTGTTCTCGCTCCTGCCGTCAGTAGCTGATGTAGACGTTGTCGAGGACGTTCTCGGGCTGGGGACGTGCCCCTGCCCGCGCTGCCGTAACGGCATCCTCGATCGCCTGGAGAGCGTCCGCGTCGATCTTGTCGAGGTCGGCGGCGTCGAGCAGCGCCGCGCCGGTCACGCTGGCGCGGAAGATCTTAAGGCAGTCACGCTCGGCGCGCAGGCGATCGAGTTCGCCCTCGCCGCGGTAACGCTGCGGATCGCCCTCGAAGTGGCCGAAGAAACGCTCGGTGTCGAATTCGACCGCCGCCGGGCCGTTGCCGGGGGTGCGCACATATTCCAGCACTTCGCGAAACGTGTCGTAGACCGCGAAGAAATCGGTGCCGTCCGCGCGCCATACCTTCATGCCGAACGCTTCGGCGCGGCTGGCGATATCCTGCACGGTGCCGACGGCGTAATCGACGCCAGTGTGCTCGGAATAGTGGTTGTTCTCGAAGACGAAGATGCACGGCGCCTTGGTGACGACCGCAAGGTTCATCGCCTCGAAGGTGGTGCCCTGATTGCAGGCGCCGTCGCCCGAGAAGGCGAGCGCAATGGCCAGCTTGCCGTTTTCATCCGGGCCGTCGATCTTGTTCGACAGCGCCGCGCCCACCGCGATCGGAGCGCCCGCGCCGACGATACCGTTGGCGCCGAGCATGCCCTTGTCGATGTCGGCGATGTGCATGGAGCCGCCCTTGCCGTTGCAAAGGCCGTCCTGGCTGCCCCAGATTTCCTTCATCATCCCGTCCACGTCGCAACCCTTGGCAAGGCAGTGGCCGTGGCCGCGGTGGGTGGAGACGATCTTGTCGCGCTCGGTCAGGTGTTCGCACACGCCGACGGCAACGGCTTCCTGTCCGCAGTAGAGGTGGGTGAAGCCTGCGATTTCGCCGGTCTGGATCTCCTCATGGAGCCGTTCCTCGAATTCGCGGATCAGCTTCATCTGCCGATAGGCGCGGGTCAGCGCCTCGCGGTTCAGCTGCATCAGGATTTCCTCTCGTTTGTAATATGGATACGCGGGGGCTTCGACAGGCTCAGCCTGAGCGGGGTGGAGAGCAGATTGCCTACCCTACTCCGCTCATGCTGAGCTTGTCGAAGCGTCACAGGCCCAGCACCGATTTGGCGATGATCGTGCTCTGGATTTCGTTGGTCCCGCCAAAGATCGTCCAGGCCCGGCTGTTGAGATAGCGCGCGGAAGCGACTTGCGCTCCCTTGGAGTGAAGGCCCTGCGGCGCATTGTCACCGTATAGCGGACGCGCGGTTTCCAGCTGGAGACCGGCGGGGCCGTAAAGGTCCACGGCCAGCAGATCGATGTCCTGTCGCAGGTTGGAGGCGAGCAGCTTGGTCAGCGAGGTCTGCGGGCCGGGCTTGCGGCCCTTGGCGATCTCGGAAATGATCTTCAGTTCGATCATTTCGAGCGCGTTGACCGAAAGCCGCGCCTTGGCGACACGGCGCCGCCAGTCGGTCTGGTCGGACAGCGCGCCGCCCTTCCCGTCGCTTTCCAGCTTCGCAGCGGCCTCGATCTGGTCGAGATCGTAGCCCAGCTTGGGGGCGTGGCACGATCCGCCGCGCTCGTTTTCGAGGAGGAACTTGGCGATGGTCCAGCCCTGCCCCTCGCCGCCGACGAGGTTTTCGGCCGGGACGATCACGTCCTCGAGGAACACCTGGTTGACCTCATGGTCGCCGGCATTGGTCAGGATCGGGCGCACCGAAACGCCGGGGCTGTCGAGGTCGATCAGCAGGAACGAGATGCCCGCCTGCTTCTTCACCTCGGTATTGGTGCGGACCAGCGTGAACATGCGGTTGGCATGGTGGGCGTGGGTGGTCCAGATCTTGGAGCCGGTGACGCGGTAGTGATCGCCTTCCAGTACCGCGCGGGTCTTCAGGCTGGCAAGGTCGGAGCCTGCGCCCGGCTCGGAGAAGCCCTGGCACCAGTAGTCTTCGCCAGAGAGAATGCGCGGCAGGACCTGCGCCTTTTGTGCATCGGTGCCGAAGTTGTAGACCACCGGAGCGAGCAGCTTGAGGCCCAGGACGGTAAGGTTGGGCGCGCCGGCGGCGGCGCACTCCTTCTCGAACAGGTAGCGCTGCAGCGGGGTCCAGCCGGTGCCGCCGTGTTCGGCAGGCCACTGGTAGCCCAGCCAGCCTTTCTTGTTGAGCACGCCGTTCCAGACTTGCCCGATCTCCGGCTCGACGAAAACGGATGGGGTCGCCGCCGCGCCGGCCTTCACGTCGGCAGGCAGATGATCGCGCAGGAAGGTGCGGACCTCGTCGCGGAAAGCGGCGTCTTGCGGGGAAAGTTCGATATCCATCAGCGTTCCAGAATGGTGACGGCGGAGACGCCCGGCGCGCCGTAGACGTGACTGTAAGCCGTCTTCGGCGAGTTCGGGACCTGACGGCCACCGCCGTCGCCCCGCAATTGCACTACGTTTTCAAAGACCTGGCGCAGACCCGATGCGCCGATCGGCTCACCACAGGCGAGGCAGCCGCCATCGGTATTGACCGGCAGCGCGCCGCCGATCTCGGTATGGCCCTCGGCCAGCCACTTCTCCTGCTCGCCATCGGCGCAGAAGCCGTTTTCGGCCATATGCATGATCTCGGCGCCGGCCTCGGTGTCCTGAAGCTGGGCGACGTCGATGTCGCCCGGGCCGATACCGGCAAGGCGGAAGGCGTCGGCCGAGGCGATGCGCGAGGCCGTGCCGCGCGGGCGGGTATCGTCCGCCACCACGTCGACCGAAGGCGCGAAGACTTCGAAACTGCTGGGCGGGCGGGTGCGCATGGTCGCAGCCTTGAGGCGGATCAGCGGCTTGCCCAGTTCGCGCGCCTTCTTCTCGCTGGCGAGGATCAGCGCAACGCCGCCCTCTGCGGGCGAGCAGAACATGTACTTGGTATAGGGATCGCTGACCAAGGGCGCGGCAAGGATGTCCTCCAGCGCGACCGGCTGGCGGCGCCATGCATGGGGCGCGTGGACGGCGTTACGAAACGCCTTTTCCGCCACCCGGCCCAGCGTCTCCTGCGAGATCCCGAACATGCTCATGTAGCGCATGATCTTGGCCGCGAAGAACTGCGTGGTGACCATTTGGCCCATCTCGCCGTACCAGTCGGGCAGGTTGTATTCAGCTGGCAACGCATTGAAGGCGCCGCGCGGATGCTTGTCGAAGCCGACCGCGAGGCCGATGTCGAACTCGCCCGACTTGATCGCCATCTGCGCGGAAAACAGCGCCGACCCGCCCGCCGCGCAGCCGTTGCGCACGTTGATGAACTGCATCCCGGTCAGGCCGAGGCGGTCGACCATGGTGTCGGGATTACCCGCCGCGTCAGAACTGCCATAGGCAAACTGGACCTGCGGCCAATCCACCCCGGCGTCGACTAGGGCCTGACGCACGGCGAAGACGCCCTGATCCACGCCGGACAGGCCATCGGTGCGCCCGAACGGGTGGATGCCGATGCCGACGATGCACACGTCACCGCTCATGCTGCGTCTCCATGGGGCTGGAATGCGGGGATGAAGACGCTGTCTGCATCCTCGGGGTTCAGCGGCGCGGGTGCGAAACGCACCGCCATGCCGATCTTCACGTCCTCGAAGGCAACGCCGTAAAGCGGCGCCTCGACGATGACCTCGCCGGGCAGCTCGACATAGGCGACCACCCAGGGCGCGAAAGCCTCAGGCCCCGCGTAAGGCGGCGTCTTGGGGCGATAACGCTGCACGGTGTAGGACCACAGCGATCCCTCCCGCGAAAGGGGCACGGGTTCATATGTCGTGGCGGATGGGCACGGGAAGACGATGCGGCCGGTTTCCCGGTCCTTGCCACCAATCAGGCGCGGCTCGGCCTCGTCCGTGAACAGCCCTGTTGCAATCGCGCGCATCTTGCTCCCGCTTCCCATACAAACTTGGCCGGTATTGATATCCGGTCATGAGAACGGTTTAAGCCTGCCTGCCCCGGCATTGTGACTCACCAAAACGCTAGGGTAGTCATTGCGCTAGTTCGTGCGACCCGGGGTATGTTCGGGAAAACCCGGCGCAGCGGGAGACGAGCAACATGGCCAGGCAGTGGGACTATATCATCGTAGGGGCCGGTTCGGCTGGATGCGTCATGGCCGAACGCCTGAGCGCGGACGGCAAGGCGCAGGTCCTCGTGCTGGAAGCCGGCGGCGAGAACGACAGCTTCTGGGTGACCCTGCCCAAGGGTGTCGCCAAGCTGGTGAAGAAGCCTGAACACATGTGGGCCTACGCCGTCTCCCAGCCGCGCGATCCGGGCAGCAATTCGCCCGGAGGCGAAGTCTGGATACGCGGCAAGGGCCTTGGCGGTTCGTCCTCGATCAACGGCATGATCTGGAGCCGGGGCGAAAAAGCCGACTACGACGCATGGGAAAACGAAGCCGGTGCCACCGGCTGGAACGGTGCCAGCATGACCGAGGCCTTCCTCGAACTGGAAGACCACGCCGCCGGACCATCGTCGATGCGCGGCAGCGGAGGCCTCGTGCGCGTCGATCCGGCCTGCTTCAAGTACCCCCTGGCCGAGCGCATGATCGAGGCCGGTGAAGCGATGGGCCTTGCCCGCGTCGACGATCTCAACGGGACGCCGGGACCGCGCGTGGGCTACTACAGCCACAATATCCGCGGCGGTAAGCGCGATTCGTCCGCCCGCACCTACCTCGCAGCGGCGCGGGGGCGGCCCAACGTCACGGTGCTGACCGGCGTGATGGCCCAGCGAATCGTCTTCGAGGGCACCCGGGCCGTCGGCCTCGACGTTACCGTGAACGGCCGCCGCCAGCGTTTCGACTGTGCGGGCGAGATCGTGGTGAGCGCGGGCGCCATGGAAAGCCCGTTGCTGCTGCAGCGCTCAGGGATAGGCGACGCGGACCGGCTGGCGGCAGCGGGCATTCCCCTCGTCGCCCATTCGCCGGACGTCGGCGAGAAGATGATCGAACACCTCTCGATCTCGATGCCGTTCCGGCTGGATCGCGGCAAGGGTACGAACAAGAGCTTCTTCGGCATCGGTGCCGCATTGGCGATGCTGCGCTATCTCCTGCGCCATGACGGCGTACTCGCCACCGGCCCGTTCGAGATCGGCGCGTTCTGCAACGTCGCCCACCCGGACGGGCGCACCGACGCGCAGTTCTACCTCGGCGGCTATACCTTCAAGGTCGGCGACGACAAGGACCCGGTCCCGCTCGACAAGATCGACCCAAAGCCCGGCGTCACCATCTACGGCCAGCTCCTGCGCCTTACCAGCGAGAGCAGCGTGCGGGCGACCGGCCCGTCAGCAGACGACCTGCCCGACATCCACCACAATTTCCTTACGACGGAGCACGACAAGGCCTCGGCCATCGCCATGGTCCGCCGGATGCGCGCCTATATGCGCGCGGGCCCATTGGGTCGGATGATCGGCGCCGAACTGGTGCCCGGCGCGCAGGTCGAGAGCGACGAAGACGTGCTGGCGATGTTCCGCAACCTGTCGAGCTGCGGCCTCCACGCCATCCGCTCGTGCCGCATGGGCGCGGATGCGGACGCCGTGGTCGATGCGCGCCTGCGGGTGAACGGAGTACAAGGCGTGCGCGTGGCGGACTGCTCGATCATGCCCTGGCACGTGACCGGCAATACCAATGCGCCGGCCATGGCGGTGGGCCTGCGCGGCGCGAAACTGATGCTGGAAGACAGGGGCTGATCCTCCCTGCAAGGGGAGGAACGCGACGTCAAAGCGTCAGCACCATGAACTGGTTGTGCTCGCTGGCATCGTAATCCGCGAAAGGCCCGCACGAAACGAACCCCGAGCGGCGGTAAAGCGCGATCGCCGGGGCGTGGAGATCGGCCGTGCCGGTCTCCAGATGAAGCGCCTCGTATCCGCGCGCCCTTGCCTCGGTAACGATATGCCCCAGCAGCGCACGGCCGACACCCGTTCCCCGTGCCGAGGGCGCCGCGCGCATCGACTTCACTTCGCCCCGGCCCGCCTCAAGCTGTTTGAGCGCACCGAAACCGGCTAGGTCACCGTCCCGCCATGCCGTCCAGAAGGTGACGTCGGGTGAAGACAACCCGCTCGCGTCGAGGGCAAAGGCATGCTCCCCCATGACGCTGCGCAGTTCGCGAAGGTGATGGGCGAGAAGGTCGGACACATGGGATGCCGCCGGATCGTCCAGCCTGATTTCCAACTCGTGATCCTTCAGGATTTGCATGATGCGCTGAAGGCCCCCTCAGGTCTGGAGCGAGATATAGCCCAGCTGCGCCGCTTTGAAGACAGTCTGGCTGCGGTTCACGGCATTGAGCTTGGTGGCCGCATTGTGGATGTGGAAACGCACCGTCGCGCGGCTGCGCGACATGATCATGCTGATTTCCAGATCGGTCTTGCCGATCGCCGCCCAGCGCAGGCACTCGACCTCGCGCTTGGACAGACGGGACTCGGGCGGCAGCGCCTGCGTCGAACCCATGACCTGCACATAAGTCGCGATGAACGTGCGCGCATAAAGCCCGAGCGCGTCCGAGAGCAGGTCGAATTCCTCGGTCAGGTCGGTCTTGCTCTTGTCGAGCGGATTGAAGCTGACCGCGCCGATCTGGCCGAACGGCAGGTGCACCGGCACCCCGATGGCAGCGCGGGTCATGGCGCGCTGTTCGAAGTTGCCGATTTCGATCGAGGCCAGGTAAGCGTTTGGTTCACGCGTACGGAAACCCTCGGCATTGGCCCAGAACGGCAGGCTTTCGAAGCGGCAGGCAGTGGTCAGCGGGGAATCGAGAGCGATGCGCGAATTGCGCCACCACACCCGGTCCTCGTCGCCCCAGCCGAAGACCTCGGTCGCCAGCATCTTTCCTTCGGCATCGACCGGCGTGCGCTTGTCGGCGATATCGTGAGCGGGGGCCGCGCGCATGCCGTTGTCCATGGCGATGCGGTGCAGCGCCTCGGCGGCGGAACGGATGCCTTCGGGCGACTTGACCCTGACGGCGTCGATGTTTTCCTGTGACAAAAGTGGCATTTTGGTCCTCTCGCCTTCTTCTTAGCCCGGCGATTCTGGCGGCACAATCGCTTGAAACGCAGGATTAGCGCGTTTTTATGACTAGCCTTTTGCGCAGCGGTAACGCGTGCCCGCTTGGTGGTAGACCCGGCCATATAACCGGGAGTGGAATGTGAACTTCGATCTCAACGAAGACGAGGAAATGCTCAAGGCCCTGACCGAGCGCTTCGTCACCGACCATTACGACCACGACAGCCGCCGCGCGTTCCTTAGCGAGCCCGGTGGGTTCTCAGGCGCCAACTGGCAGTTGCTCGGCGAACTTGGCCTGATCGCAGCGCCTTTTCCCGAGGAATTGGGCGGGCTTGGCCTCGATGCCACGGGAATTGCCACTGTTTTCGAAGCACTTGGCCGCGGCCTCGTCGTCGAACCGCTGGCCGAAGCCGTAGTGATGGCCGGCCGCCTGTTCGCCATGGCCGCGCCGGAAGCCCTGCAGGGCGATTGGCTGGAAGCGCTGATGACCGGTGAGAAACGCCTCGCCCTCGCCCACGCCGAAGCGCGCGCGCGCGACGGGCTGGTGTGGGTGGAAACCTCGGCAACAGCGCAAGATGATGGCTATCGCCTGTCCGGTGCCAAGCCCTATTGCGCAGTCGGCGGCGGCGCGGACGGCTACATCGTCTCGGCGCGTCTTTCAGGCAAGCCCGGCGATGCAGACGGGGTTGCGCTGTTCCTCGTACCGGCTGGCATGCCCGGCGCCTCCACGCGAGACTGGACGATGGCCGACGGCAGCGTCGCCACCTCGCTCGACCTCCAAGGCGTTGTCGTGCCCGCAAGCCACAAGCTCGGTGACGACGGCCTTGCCGCCATCGCCGCCGCCAGCGACCTCGCCGCCCTCGCCCGCAGCGCCGAGGCACTGGGCATCATGGAGCGGCTGCTGCACGAAACCATCGACTACCTGCGCACGCGCGACCAGTTCGGCTCGGCGCTCGGCGCGTTCCAGGCGATACAGCACCGCATGGTCGCGCAGTACGCCGTGATCGAGCAGAGCCGCGCCTTGCTCAATCTCGCGCTGGTTTCCTGGCAGAGCGACGAATTTGCGAATGCCGTTCAGGGTGCGCGGGCGTTCATCGCCGATGCCTCGGTTGAACTGGGCCATGAGATGATCCAGTTTCACGGCGGCATGGGCGTTACCGACGAACTGGCGATCGGCGGCGGACACAAGCGCCTGCTGGTGCTCTCGCGCTGGCCCGAGGGGCCGCTGGCAGCGCTCGACCGCTACGCCGGGCTACTCAACTGAGATTGCAGATCCACACCTGACAAGGGGGCGCTCCGGTTTCGGATCGCCCCCTTCTTTTTGTTCATTGCCGATGAAGGCTGCCAAGCGGCGAGGCGGTTGGACGAGAAATCCGCCGGCAAATCAGCCGGCGACCTCCTTACCGCTCACGCTGTTTGAGCCAGCCGACACCCCGGCGCAACAGATCGTAGAACACCGGAAGATCCCAGGCGCAGCGGTCCACCGTGGGCCACCAGTCGAGCATCGGCTGGAGGTCGTAATGCCCCCGGCAATGCCCCAGCGTGTTGTACAGCACGCCGCCCTTGCCATGGTCCTTCAAGTACATCACCGGCTGCTTGCCGAGCGCGTCGCTGGCCTCGACGAAGCCGGTGCCTTCCTCCGTGCAGTCGGTTTCGAGCAGGACGTGAAGATCGCCGTGAGTCTCCATGTGGTAGAGTTCATCGGTCGTCTCGAATGGCTCGATGCCCGCCACCAGCGGATGGCTCGGATCGGCGACCGTCACCGTATAGGGCGCGATCGGCGGGTGCGAGATGAACTGCGAACCGAGCATATCCATGAACAGCGGCGCCCAGCGAGGCGCATCCCACAGGCCCTTGTCCGGCCCTTCGGAAAGCAGGCGCAGCACCGAATTGGTGCCGTGCAGCGCATACCAGCGCCCACCGGCAGTCAGCCAGTCGCGCAACACTTCCTGCGCCGCCAGCGAAGGCGTGACGTCGCAGGTATAGGTGATGAGAATATCCGCCTCGCGCAAAGCGTCGAGGTTCTCGTAGTTCTCGAACACGCGGGTACGCACGGAAGGATCTTCGCCCAGGAGCTTGAGCAGCTCCAGCCGGGCGAAGTCCATGTCGTGCCACACGCCCCCGCACACGAGGACGCAGTTGACGCGCGGCGGCTTTGCCACCTCGTTTCCAGCTTCGCTCATGCTGTCAGGCTTCCTTCGATCCGCCGAGTTCGCCCTCGATGTACTTCATCATCGTGTCCTGGAACTGGCGGATGCGGATTTCCTGATAGTTGCCAAGGTTCACCTTGCCCGTCTTCGAGGCGTGGAGGCCCTGCTGGACGTAGGGAAGGTTATCCATGTCCTGCTCGAACACGTCGCCCAGAATGCCCAGTTCCGGCGCTTCGGTCCACTTCTGGTCGAGCCGCAGCATCTTGAGCGGAGCACCGCGTGGGATCGGCTGACCCTTCGGAATGCGCGCCAGGATGCGCACTTCCATGATGCAGGTGTCGGGCGTTTTGCCGGGCAGCCAGTTATAGACGATGTTCGGCATGTAGCCGCCCCAGGGCGCGAAATTGGGGAACACGTTGTAGACCAGCCCGTCGAGCAGTTCGGCGTCGGTAGCGTGGCTGTGATCGTAGCCGGTGCTTTCGGCATAGGCAGTGCGCATGGCCTCACCCAGCGCGGCGCGGGCTGTCATGCCGTCGGGCACGGTGATCGCCATCGGGTTGGCGTGGGCCTCACCCTCGTAGTTGTCGCCAGAGCGACCGTTGTACTTGATGAACTCGTCGACGATCCACTGCTCGCCCTGGCCCTCCTGAATGTGCGGGCTCATGATACCGAAGGGAACGAGGTTGACGTTCACGTTGTCGCCCCAGGTCCAGTAGGCGGCATTGGAATCGCCGGTGAACGGCAGCAATTGCGGGTGCGTCACGATGGTGTGCCAGGCCTCCATGAAGGCCTCCATCACGACCTTCCAGTTGGCAGGCACCTCCTTGGCGACACGCATGACGCTGGCGCATTCCTCATGGCGCCAGCGCTTGAAGTGATCAGGCAGCGGCGCGAGGAATTCCTCAAGGCTGGGGCCGCCCTTCTCCTCGCGGATGAACACGTAGCCCGCCCAGCGGCCCACTTCGGCCTCCGGCAAGTCGAGGTTCTGCTTTTCCAGGTGCGGGAAGTCCCACTGGCAGGGCATCGAATCGAAGCTGCCGTCCTTCTTCCAGGCAAAACCGTGGAACGGGCAGACGAATTTGTCCGCAAAACCTTCCTCGGTGCGCAGCTTACGGCCACGGTGGAGGCAGACATTGTGCATCGCGCGGATCGAACCGTCGTCCTGACGGGTAACTAGGAAGGACCGACCGGCGTTCTCGTAGACGATATAGTCGCCGGCTTCGGGAAGGTCTTCCTCGCGGGCTACGAACTGCCACACATAGGGCCACATCCGCTCGCGTTCGAGGCGCGCGAATTCCTCGCCGGTGTAGCGTTCGGCCGGAATCGGCTCGGAGCCGCGGAAGGTATAGCTCTCTTCCGTCAGGATCGACGGGGGGGTACGCGAATCCAGGGCCATGAGTTCGGCCCAGCTGATGCCCTCGCTGCGATCTTCGCCCAATTTCATGGCGATTTCGGGGTCTCGGTCAGCCATTGCTATCAAATCTCCCAAGCACGGATTTCCTGTTTGGACCCTGTCTGGACCTTTGCGGGTGCCAAGTCACCTTGCTCAAAATCATAGGTTGTCGCGGAGTCAGGAAGCG
Source organism: Novosphingobium sp. 18050 (assembly GCF_902706195.1). Taxonomy (GTDB): domain Bacteria; phylum Pseudomonadota; class Alphaproteobacteria; order Sphingomonadales; family Sphingomonadaceae; genus Novosphingobium. Next base: position 189,834 of record NZ_CACSJO010000005.1, read on the forward strand.
CCATGTTGGGCGCCAATGGTCATTGGGAGAATGCCGTGAAGCGGCTTGAAGGCAAGGTCGCGCTCGTTACCGGAGGAACCTCCGGCATCGGCGCCGGCACCGTGGAGCGCCTGTGCTCCGAAGGTGCGACAGTTATTTTCACCGGCTCCAATCAGGCCGCAGCAGATGCACTGTGCGCCGCCACCGGCGCGCGGTTCGTCAAGCACAACGTCACCGACGCGGCCGCCTGGGAAGGCCTGATGGCTGACATCCTCGGCCAGCACGGCCGCCTCGACATCGCTTTCGCCAATGCCGGCACGGAAAGCGGCGACGGCAGCATCGAGGACATCGGGATCGAGGGCTGGAACAACGTCATCGGCGTAAATCTGACCGGCGTGATGCTCACCGTGCAGCACGCGATGCGCGCCATGGCCAAGAACCCGGAAGGGCCGGTCGGCTCGATCATCGTCAATTCCTCGATGAACGCCCACCGGGCGATGGGCAATTTCGTCGCCTATTCGGTGTCGAAGTCTGCCGTGATCGCACTGGTCAAGGCTGCGGCCGTCCATTCGGGCAACAGGAAGTACCAGATCCGCGTCAACGCCGTTCTGCCGGGCGTCGTGGAAACGGCGCTGATCGTGAACCTCATCAACAAGTCGGGCGATCCCGTCGCCACGCGCGCCGCGTATGAAGGTCTTTCCCCGATGGGCCGCATGGCCGCTGTCGGCGAAGTGGCCGGCATGGTCGCCTGGCTCGCCAGCGACGAGGCTCAGTTCTGCTCGGGCAGCGAATTCACCATGGACGGTGCGTCCACCGCAGGGATGAACGGCGTATGACGGACCTGGGCTCACTGCGCCTCAAGGGCCGCGTCGCCCTCGTTTCGGGCGGCCTGCGCGGCATCGGCCTCGCCTGCGTCGAGCGGTTTCTGGCGGAGGGCGCCGAAGTCGTGCTCACCGATCTTCAGGCCCCCGACAGCGAAGCTGCCGCGTCCACCCTCGCCCGGCTAGGCCAGGCGGCCAGCTACGTGCAGGCCAACGTCGCCAGCGAGGAAGACTGGGCCAAGGTGCTTGCCGCAGTGACCGAGCGTCATGGCAAACTGCACATCCTAGTCAACAATGCCGGCATCGACCTGACCGGCCCCGTTGCCACCACCTCGCTGGAGGGCTGGCGCCGGATCATGAGCATCAACGTCGACGGCGTGTTCCTCGGCACGCGCACGTTCGTACCGCTGATGGAAGCCAGCGGCGCGGAGGTTAAGGGCGGCGCCTCGATCATCAACGTCAGCTCGATCATGGGCCTTGTCGGCATGAGCGAAGTGTCCGGCTACAACGCCAGCAAGGGCGCGGTGCGGCTGTTCACCAAGTCGATCGCGCTGGAATTCGCCGAAAAGAGAATGCCGATCCGCGCCAATTCGCTGCACCCCGGCTTCGTCATCACCCCGTTGCTGCAGGAAGGCTTCCAGCGTTGGGTCGACAAGGGCGTGGCCAAGGAAACGCAGGACCTCGTCGACATGATGGCCAGCAAGACGCCGATCGGCCGCCTTGCAGATCCGTCGGAACTGGCGAGCGCAGTATTCTTCCTCGCCGGTAGCGACAGTTCCTACATGACCGGCGCGGAGCTGGTCATCGACGGCGGCTGGACCGCGCAGTGATGTGACGACCTCTCTCTCGTGATTGCTTCGCTACGCTCGCAATGACGGCAACTGAACGACACCTAACGGCACCTAGAAGCCACCGGGAGACCCTGAAATGACCATCGCCCTTCCCGACACGATCGCGGTCGTCACCGGCGCCGCTGGCGGCATCGGCCGCGAGATCGTCAAGGCCATGAAGGCGGCGGGCGCCATCGTGATCGCCACCGACCTCAAAGACACTGAAAATCTTGGGGCAGAAATCGAAGGCGCCGACCACTACCTCAAACACGACGTCACCAGCGAGACCGACTGGCGCGCGGTGGAAACGCTGGTGCGCGAAAAATACGGCCGCGTCGACGCCCTCGTGAACAACGCCGGCTTCTCGATCGTGACCAAGTTCGAGGACACACCGCTCAGCGAATTCCACAAGGTCAATGCGATCAACGTGGATTCGGCGATCATCGGCACGCAGGTCATGCTCGACCTGCTGAAGGAAGGCGGCAAGGCGCGTGCTTCCGGCGCTTCGGTCATCAACTTCTCCAGCGTCGGCGGGCTTCGCGGGGCAGCGTTCAATGCGGCCTATTGCGTCAGCAAGGCGGCGATCAAGATGCTCAGCAAGTGTCTGGGCGCCGAATTCGCCGCATTGAAATACAACATTCGCGTCAACTCGGTGCATCCGGGCGGGATCGACACGCCGATGCTCGGCTCGATCATGGACCGCTACATCGAACTGGGCGCATCGCCTTCGCGCGAAGCCTCGCTGGCGGCGGTCAACGCGTCCCACCCCATCGGCCGCCTTGGCAGGGCCGATGAGATGGCCGGCGGCGTGGTGTTCCTCGCCTCCAGCGCATCCAGCTTCATGACCTGCGACGAACTGGTGATGGACGGAGGGTTCAGCCAGGTATGACAATCAAGCCCGAATAAAGCCGGGCCTGTTATTTAAAGCAGTGGTTGCAAATAGGGACGGCGCGTTAGGCTCCGTCCCACCAACAGGCAGGCCGGGAAAATATCGGCCGCTCGGAGAGGATCAGCACCATGCAAGCTAGTTACGATCTCGTCGTACTCGGCTCGGGCGCCGCAGGGATGACCGCCGCACTGACGGCGACCGAACACGGCGCCAAAGTCCTCGTCGTCGAAAAGGGCGAGAAACTGGGCGGCACCTCCGCGTGGTCGGGCGCCAGATCTGGATTCCCTGCAACCCGCACCAGAAGGAATTCGGCAAGGAGGACAGCCGCGACAAGGCGCTGACTTATCTGGCATCGATGTCCAACGGACTGATCGAACCCGAAATGGCCGAAGCCTATGTCGATGGCGGCGTCGAGATGGTGTCGTTCCTCGAAGCCAATACGCCCGTGCAGTTCATGGCCGTGCCGCACTTCCCCGACTATCACCCCGAGCAGCCCGGCGCTGCCAGCCGCGGTGGCCGCACGCTGGAATGCCCCGTCTACCCCTATAGCGAACTGGGCGAATGGCGGGACAAGGTGGAAGTCTCCCCCTACTACTGGCCGCATGTCCACTTCACCGTCGGCGAAACTTCGCTGGCGCAGGCCGTGCCCGACCCGCTTCCGCCAGAGGAAGCCAAACGCCGCACCGAGAACGACGAGCGCGGCCTCGGCCACTCGCTGGTCGGGCGCCTGCTGCGCGGATGCCTCGACCGGGGGGTGGAATTCCTGCTGGGCACCGGCGGCAAGGATCTGGTGATCGAGAACGGCGCGATCACCGGCGTGACGCTGGACGATGGCACCGCCCTGAAGACCACCAACCTCGTGATCGCCACCGGCGGGTTCGAGCATAACGAGGCGTTCAAGACCGCCTTCCTGCGCGGCCCGCTGACCTCGCCGGTTTCCATCCGCACCAATACCGGCGACGGCCTGCGCATGGCGATGAAGGCAGGCGCGATGCTCTCCTCCATGCGCGAGGCGTGGTGGATGCCAGTGGTGGAGGCCCCGCTCAACCCGATGGGCCGGATGCTGTTCACCGGAGAGCGCACCCTGCCCGGCACCATCATGGTAAACAAGGCGGGCAAGCGTTTCACCAACGAAGCCGCCAATTACAACGCCTTCGGCGCCGCGTTCCACGTCCAGGATCTGAACTCCTGTTCCTGGGCGAACCTGCCCGCATGGTGCGTGTTCAACCAGAGCTTCTACGACAAGTGGGGCTTCCTCGACACGCAGCTCATCGGCGTCGGCGATCCAGGCGAACACCGCAAGGAACCCGCCGACTGGATCGCGCGCGGGGATACGCTGGACGAACTCTCAGCCCGGCTGGGCATCCCATCCGGCGCGCTGGAAGCTACGGTGGAGCGCTGGAACGGCATGGTAGATGCCGGCAAGGACGAGGATTTCGGCCGGGGCGACAGCTACTACGACCTCTACTGGGGCGACCCCGATCACAAGGGCCACAAGGAAGCCACCCTGGGCAAGCTGGAAGGCGGCCCCTGGTACGCGGCCGAGGTCAAGTCCGGCGCGCTGGGCACCAAAGGCGGCCCCAAGACTGACACGCTGGGCCGCGTCATCGATCTGGACGACAAGCCGATCGGCGGACTTTATGCGGCCGGCAATGCCATGGGTTCGATGATGGGCATGACTTACGGCGGCGGCGGCGGCACGCTCGGCCCCGGCATGGTCTTCGGCTACCTTGCCGGAAAACACGCCGCACAGCGCAATGTGGGGGCGGAAAGCCCCGCAGAAGTTTCCGCCTGATTGCAAACCAGACGGGCCGTCATCCGGCGGCCCGTAAACTCTATTTGAGGAGAGCGGACCATGACCCGCAAACTTCCCGGCGTCATCGGCGTCCACCACATCGGTGTCTCCGTGCCGGATCTGGGCAAGGCGCGCGAATTCTACCTCGACGTGCTGGGCGCGGTCGAGGAGGTCGAACCGCTGAGCTGGGCCGACAATCCCTTTATCGACCAGGTCGTAGGCCTTGAAGGCAGCGCCGCCGACCAGTTCTTCTGCCGCCTTGGCAACGTGCAGATCGAGGTTTTCCAGTACAACGCGCCGAAGCAGGCCCCTCAGGACCCGCGCCGGGGCGTCAACGAATATGGCTATACCCATATAGCGCTGCAGGTGGAGGACATTACCGCCGTCCACGACCGCATCGTCGCGGCGGGCCTGCCGGTCCATACGCCGCCGATGCTGGAAAACATCACCGTGGACGAACACGGGGTGAAGCACGGCTATGCGGGAACGTATTGCCGCGATTTCTTCGGCAATGTGTTCGAGATCCTGGAAATCCACGAAACGCCGGAGATCCTGCCGATCTGAGCAATCAGGCGCTTCAGTAAGCGCTCACAGCGATAGCGCAGTTATGCGGCGGGCAATCCCAGCCTTCGTCGGGATCGGCGGAACCAACTCAGCGCGAGACAAGGCCGACGGGCGGCATCTTCGACGCACTCTGTGTTACGCTGAACGTCCTGATCCGGCTGCGATCGAACAGTTTTTCCTCATCCTCCACGATCATCGCCAGCGTTTCGGGATCGCCCAGCGAAGAAAAACAGGCATCGCGGGTGGCCTCGTCGGGGAAGTCGATCTCCATCACCACGTCGTAGTCGAAGGGCTGGTCGATGCCGTCCGTCGGCATCAGGAAGCGCCGCACGTAGCGGGTAGCATAGCCCGACAGTACGGCCTCGCCGATTTTGCTGTGGTTGCTTTCGTAATAGGCGCGAAAATCCTGCGGGCTCATGCCCTCGCGCCGCTTGAGCAGGGTAATCACAGTCACTGTCATGCCAGCGTCTCCATCCAGCCGCGTGTTGCATCCAGCACGGCCTTGGCCCGCAAGGCCGGGTGCGCGAACGCATCGCGCAAAGCGGCCGAGCGCAGTTCGATCGACAGCGGAATGCCCGCCGGCAGCGCCTGCAGCATTCCCGCAAGCGGCAGCACGCCTTCCCCGCACTGCTCCCGCAGGTCGATGGCATCGATGATGACGGCGTCGAAGTCGGCCGGATCAGGCCGCTCGGCGCGCGCGTCGCAGATCTGGGCGTAGGGCAGCAGCATTGGATCGATTGCCGCCAGTTGCTCGATGGTGGTGCCCGAACGGTCGACGTGGATCGGATCGACCAGCACGGCGCGCAACGGGTGTCCCACGCGGTCCAGCACGCCGAGCGCCTGGGTCAGGTTCTTCACCTCGGTGAAAACGCCGAACTCCAGCGCCACGCGCATTCCTGAACCTTCGGCATGGCGGCACAGCGCCGACAGTTCCTCCACCGTAACGCCGACATCAGGGTGGGAAGACACACACAGCACGTTCGCCGCGCCCAACTCTGCCCCAACGTCGAGCACCTTGCGGTGATCGTCCAGCTTCGTATCGGGCCTGATCCACACCACCTCGACATCGAGAACCGGCAGCCCGGTACGCGCCAATGCTGCGCGGGTATCGCGGGTATGCTGCGCGGTCCATTCCAGCGGATCGACCCACAGGCCAACCGCATCGAAGCCGGCAGCGGCGCCAGCCTCGACCACATCGACAGCGCCAAACTCGGGCAATACCCCCGATGCCAGAGACAACTTGTGCATTATGGCTTCTCCCAGGCGGCCGTAACGCCGGGCTGCGCACCTGCCGCGAAGGGCAGGCGCGCAGCCCGGCGCATATTCTCACATCTGCGGCTGGGGCGCCGAGGCGTCATCCTCAAGATACCAGTTCAGCCATTCGTGAAAGTACTGGTTGCCGCGCTCGTTCTTGCCGAAGGTAAGGTCGTCATGAGCGCCGGATTCGAGGCCCTTCTGGATCTCCAGACCGATGACGTAATCCTCCTCGTAAGTCACGTCGCGGAAGAAGTTCATCGCCGCTTCGGCCCCCTCGCGGTCCGCTTCGTCCTTGATGGGATTGCGGCGCAGGTAGTTGAGGACGGTTCGGTTGCGGTCCGGCGTCGGCCCGGGGAACAGCTGCGCGACCTGGGTAATTTCCGGTGCGATGAAGATCGACACGTTGGGGAAGAAAATACGCACGAAATCGTAGCCGTAATTCTCGCGGTTGCCCCATTCCTCGCGGGGGACGTCCTTGAGTTGCTCGGCGATGGTGTGCTGCGGGAAGCCGATGCGGATGTTCGGCCCGAAGCCTTCGTAATGCGTGCAGTTCGACGGCGTGCGCGGAAAGATCGTTTCCGGGTGCAGCGACTTGAAGTGATAGCCCTCAAGATAGCCGTCAAAGGCGATCTTCCAGTTCGCGCCCTCGATCGTGCGGTTGCCGAGATAGGTCCAGTTGGCGAAGTCGAGCGCCTCGAAATCTTCCAGATAGCCCTGAAAATAGTTGTCGAGATCGATCGGCGCATTGGGCGTCAGGCACACGAAGATCATGCCGCCGCGTTCCTCGCAGGGCAGTTCGCGCAGGCCCATCCGGCTCTTGTCGACTTGTCCGAAAGTGCCCGGCTCGGAAATGCCGATCAGCTTGCCGTCGGGTCCGTAAGTCCACGAATGGTACTTGCAGGTGAAGCGCGCGCAGTTGCCCGTGCCGTCCGGCGCCACAGGCGCACCCCGATGCGAACATACGTTCAGGAAAGCGCGGACCTTGCCTTGCTTGTCGCGGTTGATGAGAACCGGCGAACCGACCGTGTCCATCGCCTTGTAGTCGCCGGGGTTCGGCAGCTCGGCGGTGAAGGCCAGCATCAGCGGTACGCGCTTGAAAACCAGCTCCATCTCGGCCTTGAACTGGTCCTTGTCGGTATAGGTGCTGGTCGGCACCCGGAGCGGACTGTCGGTCTGGTAAGTCTTCTTGTTCTCGACATAGTCGAGCATGATCTCGGCCACGTCGCCAATGCGCTTCACGCGTTCCACGGTCTTCTCCCGATTGTTTATAGCGTGATTCTGCGCGCACGAGGACGTGGCGACAACCTGCGCAAGGTGATAGGCGAAAGAGCCTCATTTTGGCTTGATTGGCATTTTGGCCAGTTGGCCTGAGGACACATGCGGAGCACTCAAGGACCATGAGTGAGAGGATAAGCCCCCCGTGGGCATGGCTAGAATCGCCACCGCAGCACCTTGCCGCCTATGCGGGCACGGGTCTTTGGGACGAACGTACCATTGCCGAGCAGGCGACGGCGCTGGCAGAGGCCGACCCAGGCTTCGTCGCGCTGATCGAAGGCGACACGCGGGTGACGCGCGCCGAGGTCGTCGCCGACGCCGAGGCGCTGAGCGCGGCGATGCATGCGCGCGGGCTGCGGCCCGGCGATGTCATCGCCTTCCAGGTGCCCAACTGGCGCGAAGCGATGGTCATCAACACGGCCGCCGCGATGTCGGGCCTCGTCGTCAATCCTATCGTACCGATCTACCGCGACCATGAAGTCTCGCTGATGCTGGCAGATTGCCGTGCGCGCGCGGTATTCGTAGCCTCCAGTTTCCGCCGCTTCGACTATGCCGCCATGGCGCGGCGCCTTGCCGAAGTGCTGCCCGATCTCGACCATGTATTCACCGTGCGCGGAGAAGGCGCGGACGATTATGCTGCACTGATCGAGGAAGGCCGCGCGCTTTCCTTCGCCCGGCCCAAAGTCGATCCGCTAGGCGTGAAAATGGTGCTCTATACTTCGGGCACCACCGGGCGGCCCAAGGGCGTGCTGCACAGCCACGTATCCATCGCGCGTATCCTGCGCGAAAGCGGGGCCTACTGGGGACTGACAGCGGGCGAGGCGACGCTGATGCCCTCGCCCGTCACTCATGTCTCAGGCTATGCCAACGGGCTGGAGGCGCCCTTCATCTGCGGCACCCGCACGGTGCTGATGGAAAGCTGGAACGCCGCCGAGGCGCTGGCCCTGATCGACCGGCATCAGGCAGTCGGCACGGTGGCGGCGACGCCGTTCCTCGTCGAACTCGCCGCCGCAGCGCGTGAGAGCGGCAACCGGCTACCCAGCTTCCGATTCTTCGCCTGCGGCGGTGCGGCGGTTCCGGCCGACCTCATTCCCGCAGCCAATACCGCTTTCGACCATTGCCGCGCCTTCCGGGTGTTCGGTGCGTCCGAAGTGCCGCTGGTCACGTTCGGCTGGCCCAATGTCGAGCGGCTTGCCGCGACGACCGATGGCGCCATCGTCGACTACGAGATCCGCATCGTCGACCACGAGGACCGCGACCTGCCGAACGGGCAGGAAGGCGAAATTCTCGCACGCGGCCCCGGCATGATGCTGGGCTATGCCGACGAGGCGCAGACCCGCGAGGCGATCACCACCGACGGCTATTTCCGTACCGGCGATCTCGGCGTGCGCACCTCCGAGGGCGCGATCACCATCACCGGGCGCAAGAAGGACCTCATCATCCGCGGCGGCGAAAACATTTCCGCCAAGGAGATCGAGGACGTGCTGCACGCTCATCCCGGCGTGCGAGAGGCCGCCGTGGTCGCCATGCCGCACGAGCGGCTCGGCGAAGGTGTCTGCGCGTATATCATCGCCGCGGGCGAAGCGCCGAGCCCGCAGGACCTCGCCGCACATATCGCCGATAGCGGCCTGGCCAAGCAGAAGACCCCCGAGCGCTTTGAATTTCGTGAGGATTTCCCGCGCACGGCCTCGGGCAAGGTGCGCAAGGACGTTCTGCGCGCCGACGTGAAGGCACTGGTCGAAGCGACGGTCTGACTTCCTCAGATGAAAGCGGCGACGGCGTCCCTCGGGACACCGCCGCCGGCCCTTCCTCCCCAGGAAGCTCTAATTCAGTTCGCCCCCATAGCAGCCATCACGGCCGCGTCGATCTCCGACTTCATGGGGTTGCGGCGAAGGGTCAGGCCGCCGTTCACCTGCAGGTTCTCACCCGTCATGAAACACTCGTCGCTGGACAGCCAGACGACGGCGGCGGCGATGTCCGCCGACGTGCCGATGCGGCCCAGAGGATAGCCCGAGAGGAAAGCGTCGAAAAGGCCCGGCACCTGCTTGGCGTCGGACGTCATCGGCGTGTCGGTCAGCCCCGGCGAGATGGAATTGGCCCGCACGCCTTCGGCGCCGAACTCATGCGCCACGCAGCGGATCACATGATCTGCGCCGGCCTTCGTTCCCATGTAGGCAGCATGGTCGTTGAGCATGATCGTCGCGGTCGCGGAGCTGATCTGGATGATCGAACCGCCCTCGCCGCCCCGGCTGCGTGCCATCTTGCCGACCATCGCCTGATAAAAGTGGAAAGGCCCCACATACTGCAGCATGGTCATCGCCATCAGCTCGTCATGGGTGGTTTCCAGAAAGCCCTTTAGCAGACCCCAGCCGGTAGCGTTGACGGCAATGTCGATGCCGCCCAGTGCATGCGCCGCGCTATCCGCCAAGGCATCCACGCTGGCCTTGTCGGTCAGGTCGCAGGATGCCCAGGCACAGCCGTGCTGCGCAGCAAAGTCGGCAAGGACATCTTCCTTGCGACCAGAGACAAGCACGCTGGCGCCCTCGTCCATCAAACGCCGGGCGATGATCTGTCCCATGTTGCCGGGACTGCTGGCGCCGAGGATAACGGCACGCTTGCCTTCAAGACGTCCCCGTTCGAGGTTGGCCATTTGAAATTTCCTCTCTCGTTGTCGGCGCGTTCGCTAGCACGCCTCGGCCATGTCCATTCCTGACTAAACTAATAGTGGCCTCCCCGCGCCCGAGGGGCGAAAGCACACCGGTACAAAAAAACCGCGTGAGGCAGAGGAGCTACGCAATGGATCTCGGACTCAAGGGCAAGAAGGTCATTCTCACCGGCGGCAGCCGCGGCATCGGCCGTGCCGCGCTGGAAATCTTCGCAAGCGAAGGCTGCGATATCGCCTTCTTCTCGCGCAATGCGGAGCAGGTGGCCGAGACGGTCGAATCGCTCTCCAAGCATGGCGGCAAGGTCGTGGGCGAAGCGCTCGACATGCTCGACCATGAGGCATACGTGGCCTGGCTCAAGTCGGCAGCCGAAAAGCTGGGCGGCTGCGACATCTTCGTCCCCGGTGCCAGCGCATCAGGTTCCGGCGCGACCGGCGACTGGGAAGCCTGCTTCAACGCCGACATCAAGGGCACCGTGCTGGGCTGTGAAACGCTTCAGCCAATCCTCGCCGAATCGGACGCTGGCGCCATCGTCATCATGGCTTCCACCGCCGGCACCGAGACTTTCATCGTCCCCCAGGCCTTCAACGCCATGAAGGCCGCGCTGATCGCCTACTCAGGCCAGTTCGGCCAGATGGTGGGTCCGCAGGGCATCCGCGTGAACTGCGTCTCGCCCGGCCCGATCAAGTTCCCCGGCGGCAACTGGGAAGCGATCGGCCAGATGGCCCCGGAACTTTACCAGGCCACCGAAGCCCAGTTCGCACTCGGCCGCTGGGGTGGACCTGAGGAAGTGGCCCGCACGATCGTGTTCCTCGCCAGCCCGGCCTCGTCCTACACCACCGGCACCAATGTGGTGATCGACGGCGGCTACACCAAGCGCGTCCAGTTCTGACAGTTCCCTCCTCCTCTCCAGAGGAAACAGTGCGGCGGGCCTTCTTGCAAGGTCCGCCGCTTTTTTATGCCTGCCGGAAAGGGCCGCTGCGCTGGAAGGCGGAACAGCCCTGAGGGTTTAACTGCGGCCCAGCGTTGTCATTTCGAGCGCCGATGCCCCGCCCCCTAATGCCGCACCATCGCGCCGCCATCCACCCACAGGCCGTGGCCAGACACGAAGCGCGCATCGTCGCTGCACAGAAACGCCACGACATCGGCGATGTCTTCTGGCTTGCCCAGACGCCGCAGGGGTGCCTTGCCTTCCCAGAATGTGCGATATTCCGGCATCTGGTCAAAGGCAGGGGCGGTCATCGGGGTGTCGATGGCGCCCGGCTGGACGCAGGTGGCAGTGACGCCGAAAGGCCCCAGTTCCGCCGCAATCGACTTGGTCAGACCCAGCACCGCGTGCTTGGAGGCCGAGTAGGCGCATAACCCCTCGTCGCCGTAAGTCGAAGTGGTGGAACCGATGGTGACGATGCGCCCCGCCCCGTGCGCCTTGAGGTGAGGCGTTGCCTCGCGCACCAGTCGGAACACGGCGATCAGGTTCACGTCGAGCACCCGCTGGAAGTAGGCGTCATCGTGCCCTTCCAGCGGGTGGAAGGTGCTGATCCCCGCGCAGGGGACGACGATATCCAGCCCGCCCATCCGCGCGGTCGCCTCGGCTACCAGCCTCGTGTTGGCGTCCACAGCGGTGAGGTCGGCGACGAAATCGACCTCGCCCTGGATGTCGGCGGTGAAGACCTGCGCCCCATCAGCCACCAGCCGCGCCGCCACTGCCGCGCCGATGCCTGAAGCAGCCCCGGTGACCACTGCCTTTCGTCCCTCCAGCCGCATACTCATGTGATCTTCAACACGAGCTTGCCGGTGTTCTCGCCCGAAAACAGGCGCATGAAGGCCGGGTAGGCATTCTCCAGCCCTTGCTGCACGTCCTCGTCGGCGCGCAGCTTTCCTTCGCCCAGCCACTGCGCCATCTGTGCGCCGCCCTCTGCAAAGCGGCCTGCGTAGTCGGCGATCAGGAAACCGTGGATCGTCGCGCGGCGCGCCAGCACCTGCCAAAGGTTCTTCAGCCCCAGCTTTTCCGGGCTGTTGTACTCGGCGATAAGGCCGCACAGCACGATCCGCGCATGGTGCGCCAGGGTGAAGACTTCCGCCTCCAGCACTGGCCCGCCGACGTTCTCGAACACCACGTTGACGCCCCCGGGGGCCGCCTCTGCGATCGCCGCGACAAGCGCTTCGTGGTCCTTGCCCTTATAGTCGATGGCGGCGTCGAAGCCGTAGTCCTCGATCAGACGGCGGCACTTGTCCGCTCCGCCTGCGATGCCGACCACCCGGCAGCCCATGATCTTGCCGATCTGGCCCACCGCCGAGCCGACCGCACCCGCCGCGCCCGATACCAGCAGCGTCTCGCCCGGCTGAGGCTTTGCCACTTCGCTGAGGCCGAAAAAGGCCGTCAGCCCCACCGCACCGAGCGCCGAAAGATAGTTCGAAGGTGATGCCACTGCCGCTATGTCGATGGGCATGGTGAAACCGCCCGGCATCGCTACCGAATAATCCTCGAGCGCGTTCAGCCCCATGACCCATTGCCCGACCGCGAAGTCCGGATTGTCGGAGGCATGGACCACGCCCACCGTCGTCGCGCGCACCGGATCGCCCAGCGGGATCGGCGGCATGTAGCTTTCCGCATCGTCCATCCACCCGCGCTGCGCCGGGTCGAGCGAGGCATAATGGTTGCGCACGACGATGCCGCCCGCCGGAACCGCGGGGATGTCCTGAGCCTCCAACTGGAAGTCTTCGGGGACGGGCGAACCCTGGGGCCTGCGTGCAAGCAGGAAGCGCCGGTTTTCGGCCATGGCATCGATCTCCTTTTCCCCGCTCTGGTCGGACTTCGCGCAATCTGCCGCACCTGTGCAAATCGACAGGTAGGCGGCGGCGCAATCCGTTGCATAGTGACATGCAATGACGGCTGGAATCACAGCCGCATGGGAGGATAATCTGATGGCATCCGCACATGTTCGCGGAGCGTGGTCCTGCACGCTCATCAAGCTCGCACTCGGCACCAGCGCACTGACCTGCATATCAGCTCCAGCCTTCGCCCAGGAGGCAGTGCCGGCAGCGGCTGCGGTCGATCCTAACGAAATCATCGTCTCGGCCCGTCGCCGCTCGGAAACGCTGCAGGAAACCCCGGTCGCCATCACCGCGATCAGCGCGGCGATGCTGGAAAACAAAGCCTCCGCCAATATCGGTGATCTTCAGGGCGCCGCGCCGGGCCTCCTCATCACCCAGCAGAATTCGGGCGCACAGGCGGCCAACATCTCGATCCGCGGCCTGACTTATGCCGACATCGAGAAGTCGCAGACCCCGACCGTGGGCGTCGTCGTCGACGGCGTGACCATCGGCACCAACACGGGCCAGCTGCAGGATGCCTTCGACATCGCCCAGATCGAAGTGCTGCGCGGCCCACAGGGCACCCTGTTCGGCGCCAACACCATCGGCGGCGTCATCAACATCACTCGCACGAAGCCCACCATGGAACCGGGCGGCAAGGCCGAATTCACCTATGGCCGCTGGAACACCTGGGCCGGCAAGGCCATCGTCAACTACGGTGACGGCGAGACCTGGGGGATCAAGGGCTGGTACTTCCACAGCGAGTCCGACGGCTATTATCACAACGCCATCCGCGACACGAGCGCAGGCGGCAGCAAGGCCGATGCCTACGGCGCCAGCCTGCTGTTCGAGCCGGCAGGGTCGGGATTCGACGCGCAGCTTTCGGTAGAGAACGTTGTCCAGAGCTTCGAACCCGTGGTAAGCAACCTCACCAACAGCACCGAACTGTTCTGCGGGCTCATCCCCGCCAACCAGTGCGGCCGCAACAACACGACCGACCTCTACACCGTCTTCACCCTGCCCGCGAAGAGCACCTACAAGGCGCCCAACGCCACCTTGCAGATGAATTACGATCTGGGCGGCATCAAGCTCAGCTCGATCACCGGCTGGCGTCACAGCAAGGAAGCGCAGACCCAGGACTTCGACGGTTCGTCGAGCGATCTCTACTACGTCGACCGCCGCCAGAAGTACACGCAGTGGAGCCAGGAATTGCGCGCCGCGGGCAACCTGTTCAGCGGGTTCGACTATGTCGTCGGCGGATATTACTTCCATTCGAAGTACAGCCTCACGCAGTGGACGCGCTTCTTTGGCTTCGACCCGTCGATCCCGCCGATGGAATTCGACCAGAACCCGCAGACCAATGTGGGCAAGACCACCAGCTACGCCTTCTTCGGCGACTTCAACTGGGCCTTCGCCGACAAGTGGCGCCTCTCGTTCGGTGGCCGCTGGAGCCATGACAACAAGAAGTTGACCAACAGCTTTGCCACCGCCGGGCTGATCGGTTCGGGCGATGCCAACTTCACCAAGTTCACGCCCAAGGTCGGCATCGACTATCGCCCCAGCAGCGACATGATGCTCTACGCCAGCTGGTCGCGCGGCTACCGTTCCGGCGGTTTCAGCCCCCGCGCCGCCACGGCCGCCACGGCCAGCACGCCGTTCCAGCCAGAGACCGTGGACGCCTACGAAATCGGTGCCAAGTTCTCCGCCTTCGACCGCAAGCTGGAACTCAACCTTGCCGGCTACGTGTCCGACTACAAGAACATGCAGCAGAACCTGACCGTGCCGGGCGGCCCGCTGGGCAACCAGACGATCACCGGCAACGTGCCCGGCGGCGCGATCATCAAGGGTATCGAAGCCGATGCCACGCTGCGCATCACGCCGCAGTTCCGCATCACCGCATCGTCGGCCTACATGAAGTCGCACTTCCGCGACTTCATCACCTGCGGCGCCTATGCCGCTGGAACCGCCGCCGCGAACAGCTGCGGCACCGGGCTGGTCCCCTTCAACTATTCCGCCAACCGCCTGATCTACGCACCCAAGTTCACCGGCTCGGTCAATGCCGAATACGAAGTGCCGACCAGCTTCGGCAAGGTCGTCGCCACGGCCGGTTGGCGCCACATCAGCCCCTACGACGAGCAGATCTCGCAGAATTCACTTACCCCCACCGTCGACGGCGCGGGCGACGTGACTGCGGTGACCGTCAACGGCAACGATGCGCGCGTGCGCACCACCACGCAGGATCTCGTCGATGCCAGCCTGACCTTCAATTTCGATGTCGGCGACAAGGAGGCCTACTTCCGCGTCTTCGGCCGCAATCTCGCGAACGAAAAGACCACGACGCACGCCTTCACCGTAGCCGGACTGTTCTCGTTCGGCATGGCGCTGGAGCCGCGCACCTACGGAGCGACGGTCGGCGTGAAGTTCTAAAACTTACCCGCCCTTCAGGGCAACCATCGGGGGTGTCCGGCTGTTTTCTGCCGGGCACCCTTATGACATTGAAAAGGAGCACGATTATGGGCCGTCTCGAAGGCAAGATCACTCTGGTTACCGGCGCCGGCAACGCGCGCGGACTGGGCGCCGCCACTGCGCAGCGCTACGCAGAGGAAGGCGCTTTCGTGTATGTGACCGACCTCGACCTTGCCGGTGCGCAGGGCGTGGCTGCCTCCATCGTCGAAGTCGGCGGCCACGCCGAAGCGCTGGCGCATGACGTCACCACCGAAGCGTCGTGGGACGAAGTCTTCGCGGCCATCCAGAAAGGCCACGGCCGCCTTGATGTGCTGGTCAACAACGCGGGCATCGCCGTCCTCAAGCCGCTGGCGGAATTGACCGCCGCAGACTGGTCGAAGCAAAACAAGGTCTGCCTCGACAGCGTGTTCTATGGCACCCAGCGCGCCGTCGCACTGATGCGCAAGGTTGGCGAAGGCGGATCGATCGTAAACCTGTCCTCGATCGGCGGGCTCGTCGGCGTGCCGATGTGCGGTGCCTATGCTGCGGCCAAGGGCGGTGTGCGCATCTTCTCCAAGGTCGTAGCGATGGAATGTGCGGCCGAAAACATCCGCTGCAACTCGGTCCACCCCGGCATGATCGAGACCGCGATGCAGGACGTCGCCCGCCGCGACAATCCGGAAGGATTCAAGGAAATCGTCGGCGGCATCCCGATGAAGCGCATGGGTACACCGCTCGACATCGCGAACATGAACCTGTTCCTCGCCAGCGACGAGGCAAACTACATCACCGGCGGCGAATTCACCGTCGACGGCGGCGTAACCGCAATGTGATGTGCCGGATACCGGGGCGCTGCAGCTTGCGAGCGCCCCGGTAGCGGTATAGGGCGCACAGACTATGGCAAAAGCGGACCGTCTCGAACGACTGGACACTCTTCGGGCAAGCCTCGAAGAAGACTACCTTGCGGCACTGATCGCAGCCCTGCGAGTGACCGCATCGGGCAAGTGGGGCCTGTTCGGCCACAATGCGGACCGCACGGCGCGCGCCGCTGCCGCGCCTACCATCGAGGCCCTCACCGAACTCGGCGAAGAGATCGACTCCGCGCGCGAGCAGCTGTTCATGGAGCCGTTCGAACTGCACCAGCAATTCCTCGCCTCACGCGGGCCGGTGGATGCCCAGGCCGTGGGCGAGCCCAAGCAGGCCCAGGCCTGGCTGGCGAAACTGACCGCCACAGAATAGCGATGCGAGGGCAATTGCCCTCCCGCTTACGACCTCGCGCATCCGGAATGTCGAGGCCGGCCCACCCATAATTGCATTTTGCGCAAATACCGTCTATGGTAGCTGCTGCTGACGTCGCGTGCGACGGACCATCGGGCAGACATACCGCCCCCTTTGTCCCTTACGAGCCTCATGAAGCCGGAATGTGCCGCGATGGCGCATGCCGTTACGCGTCGGACAAAGGATACCGATATGACTACCGGAACTGTGAAATTCTTCAACGCCGACAAGGGTTATGGCTTCATTGCGCCCGAAACCGGCGGCGACGATGCCTTCGTGCACATCTCGGCCGTTGAGCGCGCCGGAATGGACACCCTCAGCAAGGACCAGCGCGTTTCTTACGAACTGGAAACCGACAGGCGCGGCAAGACCTCGGCCGTCAATCTTCAGCCTGCCTGAAGACCGAGTGTTCGTGCGGGTGGCCCAGGCCATCCGCACCGCTTATCCCTGCCCCTTGGGCCGCACTGTTGAACGAGAATTTCAATCATGACTGATCCCAGCTCTCGCCCGTTCCTTATCAAAAAGGACGCGGACGGCCATTTTCGCCTCACCGTCAGGACCACCCGGTATAATTCGCAGGGTTATCCGCTCGTTACGGCTACTCTTCAGGACGAGTTGTTCAAGACCGCCAATGCCGCCAGGGCATTCGCGCAGGAGAACTTCAAGGCCAAGCCCGGCGAATATTCCACCAAGTAAGCCCCCCTGCGCGGTGGCGGATGAGCGGCATTACAGCCTGACCACGACCTTGCCGATGTTCTTGCCGGTCAGCATCCGCTCGTAGGCGGTCAGCACGTTTTCCAGGCCGCCGGTCTCGTCGAAACGAACCGAGAGCTTGCCGTCATCCAGCCATTCGCGAAGCTGCGGCATGAATTCGGCGCCGCGTTCGAGGAAATCGGGGATGAAGAAACCCTCGATCCTTAGCCGCCTCATCAGGACCTGGTCGAACTGCGCAGGCCCGGCCATCGGTGCGTCGTTGTCATAACCTGCGATCATGCCGCACACCGCGACGCGGCCGTAATGCGCCATGTTGCCCAGCACCGCGTCCAGAATCGGCCCGCCGACATTGTCGAAGAAAGCGTTGATCCCGCCCGGCACTTCGGCAAGCCGCGCGGCGACATCCTCGCTCCGGTAGTCGATCGCCATGTCGACGCCGATCTCGTCGGTCAGGAAGCGGCACTTTTCCGCACCCCCGGCTATGCCGACCACGCTGGCGCCCAAATTCTTGCCGACCTGACAGGCGATGCTGCCGGTCGCCCCGGCCGCGGCGGAGACCACCAGCCATTCGCCCGCCTTCACCGCCGCCACTTCCTTGACGCCGACGTAGGCAGTCCAGGCATTCATGCCGAGCGCGCCGAAGTGCTGGCGCGGATCGGCGACGGTATCGTCCACCACTTCCAGCCCGGTCAGCGCCGGCACCACGGTCGCCACGTTAGCCCACTGGCCGAATCCGCGCACCAGCGCGCCGACCGGATAGGCCGAGTCTGCGCTGGCAATTACGCGGCCCAGCACGAGGCCGACCATCTTGGATCCCAGCGGCAGGGGCGGCTGATAGCCATCGGTGCGCGGGCTCATCCACATGCGGGTGCCTGCGTCCATCGACAGCCATTCCACCGCGATGCGAACCTCGCCATCGGCAAGGGCCGCACACTGCTCTTCGTGGAGGCTTAAAAACCGCGCGAAATCAGTGTTGCCCTGGGGGTGGCGATCCAATCGCCAATAACGACAAACGGTCAATTCAGGTCTCCTCGCGCCGGACCCTTGCCCGCCTGCGTCCACGCGCCACCTGTTCAAACTGATAGGGCTATCCGTTTGAACAGGACACACCCGGCCCCGCACGGGTCTAGGCAGCGAAAAATAACGATTACAAAATTACATGGGAGGTTTCTGAAATGCGATTCACAAAATCCGTTTTGCTCGCATCAACCGTACTCGGCATCGCCGTGAGCGCAGCGCCCGCAATCGCGCAGGATGCCCAGGACGACAGCGCCCAGCAGTCGGCCCAGACCGGCGGCCTCAACGACATCATCGTCACTGCCCGCA
Organism: Novosphingobium sp. 18050; assembly: GCF_902706195.1. Taxonomy (GTDB): domain Bacteria; phylum Pseudomonadota; class Alphaproteobacteria; order Sphingomonadales; family Sphingomonadaceae; genus Novosphingobium. The sequence continues at coordinate 208,484 of NZ_CACSJO010000005.1, forward strand.
AACGCCAGGAAACCGCGCAGGACGTGCCTGTCGCCGTCACTGCCATCTCGGCCGAGCAGATCGCCAACCGCGACGTCACCAGCGTCGAGAAGATCACCGCCATCGCCCCGCAGTTCAGCGTCGGCCGCGCCTCCAACGGCTCGGGCGCGCAGTTGACGCTTCGCGGGATCGGTTCGTCCTCGACCTCGATCGGTATCGAGCAGTCAGTCGCAGTCGTCGTCGACGGCGCCTACTACGGCCAGGGCCGCGTCATCCAGGAAGGCTTCTTCGACCTGGCCCGCGTCGAAGTGCTGAAGGGCCCGCAGGCCCTGTTCTTCGGCAAGAACGCGACCGCCGGCGTGATCTCGATCACCACCGCCGATCCCACCGACAAGCCCGAGTTCATGATAAAGGGCGGCTACGAGTTCAAGAGCCAGCAGTACCGCGTCGAAGGCTATGCCTCGATGCCGCTGACCGACACCCTCGGCTTCCGCCTCGCCGCGCGCTACACCAAGATGGACGGCGGCTACTATCGTAACGAAGCCGACACCATCAACTACACCGAGCTTGATTCCGCCACCGGCAACTTCACCACTCACACCGCCGAGCCTGCCGCACACAAGGCTCCGGGCGAAGAGGAATTCCTCGCCCGCGCTACCCTGAAGTGGGAGCCGACCGACCGCCTGACGGTGAACCTCAAGGGCACGATGGACCAGAGCACGGTCAACAACTCCTCGTGGAACTACGTGGCATTCCGCTGCGGCAATGGCGAGACTTCGCAGCTCAACGGCTATGCCTGCGACAAGCATTTCGTCACCCACCAGAACAACATGCCTGCCGACATCGCGGCAAACTATCCTTACGCCAAGAAGGACGGCTCGCTGTACAACAAGTACCGCTCGGCCGGCGGCACTCTCAACGTGACCTATGACGCCGACCTGCTGCAGGTCTCGTCCGTCACCAACTACCAGTGGAACAACAACCGCTGGGCCTGCGCCTGCGACTTCCAGTCGGGCGGCAGCGAGAACGGCATCGGCCCAACCTGGGCGACCGAGAACTCCTCGTGGAAGGCATTCAGCCAGGAACTGCGCGCGCTGACGCAGTTCGACGGACCGTTCAACATGATGGTGGGCATGCTCTACCAGAAGACCCGCCGTGACTTCGCGCAGTTCGTGCTGACCGGCGGCGTGTCGAACTCCGACGCTCCGGACGGCTACCAGTACGTCACCACCGCCAAGAGCAGCTTCACCAAGGGCGAGACCATGGCGGTCTTCGGCCAGCTCACCTACAAGGTCCTGTCGAACCTCGAACTGGCCGCAGGGGTGCGCTATTCGGACGAAACGAAGAACAGCTTCTTCACCCAGCCCTACAACAACCCTCTGGTTCTGGGCATCTTCCGCGACCAGAACGACCCCGATGGCCTGGGCGAAGTAACCGCGCGTCAGCACTTCCGGAACTGGTCGCCCGAAGCCACCCTGACCTGGAAGCCGACGTCCGACCTCATGGTCTACGGCGCGTTCAAGACCGCCTACAAGTCGGGTGGTTTCTCGAACGGCGGCATCAACTCGAAGTTCTCGACCGACCCGACCGCGGACCTCACCTTCGACCCTGAGAAGGCCCAGGGCTTCGAGCTGGGCTTCAAGTCGACGCTGCTGTCGAACCAGCTGCGCTTCAACGTGACGGCGTTCAACTACAAGTATTCGAACCTGCAGGTCGACTTCTTCAACTCGCCGATCTTCGCGTTCCAGACGCTCACCGCCGATGCGCGCACCAAGGGCGTCGAAGTGGAATGGCAGTTCGCCCCGAACGGCATCCCCGGCTTCGACATCCACGGCTCGATCAACTACGACAAGGCGCGCTACACCGGCTTCCCGCTGGCGCCGTGCTACGCCGGCCAGACCCCGGCAGAAGGCTGCAACCTGTCCGGCAACAGCCGTCAGGACCTCACGGGCGAGCAGCTTTCGGTTGCCCCCAGGTGGACGGGTAACCTCGGCATCAACTACGAAGTGTCGATCGGTTCGGCCAACAAGCTGGGCCTGAATATCGACTCCAAGTATTCGGCCAGCTACCTCGCCTCGGGCTTCGGCAATCCGCTGTCCCGCCAGAGCAAATACGTGACGATCGACGCGGGCCTGCGCTTCGGCGCCGAGGACGACAACTGGCAGCTTGCCCTCATCGGCAAGAACCTGACCAACCAGTTCTACGTCACCGGCGTGGTTGACGGTCCTTCGACCGGCGGCGGCACCGGCACGGCCGGCGGCATCAAGGCCGACCAGCTCGGCTTCGGCACGCTGCCCCGCACCGTCATGGTGGAAGTGACCAAGCGCTTCTAAGCCAAAGGGCTACGGGCAAAAGTAAGCGAAAGAGGCGGGGTCCGAGGGCTCCGCCTCTTTTTTTGCATGAGCGCGCCGTCCCTCGCCATTGCGAGCGCAGCTATTTATTGCGCCGTTACGTAACTTTCTCATGGAGCCCGGTTGGCCCGGACGGCGCGAGCGGCTAGGCCAGAGGCCATGAACCCGGCGAGGGCCTCCATGCGTTGCCCCCTGCCGCCAGAGGACTTTGCCCGATGCACACGACCCGCCTGCTGACCGCGCTGCTACTTACCGTCGCCGCGCCCGCCTTTGCCTCCGGCTCCATGGCCGCCGCCGATCCCGCGCCCAAGGCAGTCACGCAGTCCGCGATCACCGGCATCGACGAAACCGCGATGGACAAGGCCGTAAAGCCGGGTGACGAGTTCTACCTTTTCTCCAACGGCACCTGGCTCGCGCGGGCGAAGATCCCTGAGGATCGCAGCCGCATCGGCTCACACACCGTCGCCGCCGATGAGACCGAGCGCCAGCAGATGCAGCTGATCTCCGGCATTCTCGCAGCAAAGCCCGCCGCTGGCACCGATAAGGCCCGCGTGCGCGACTACTGGCGCGCGTACATGGACACCACCGCGATCGACAAGGCAGGTCTCGCTCCATTGAACGGCGACCTTACGCGCTATGCCCGCATCGCTGACAAGGCGCAGCTGGTCCGTGTCCTGGGCGACCAGACAGAGAGCGACCTCGACCTGTTCAACAACAACAACGACATGGCGACGGAGAACCTTTTCGGCCTGTTCATCACCAAGGCGCTCAGGAGCGACGAGGTCGTGCCCTATCTCTTCCAGGGTGGCCTCGGCCTGCCCGACCGTGAATACTACGTCTCGAACGAAGCGCGGATGGTCAACCTGCGCGGCCAGTACAAGGCCTATGTAGCGGAACTGCTGCGCCTCTCCGGTATCGACCAGCCAGATGTCCGCGCAGGCCGCGTCCTTGACCTGGAAACGAAGATCGCCAGGGCTCATGCCAGCAAGGCCGACGTCGCCGACTTCACGACCGGCGGCACCCTGTGGACCCGCGCCGACTTCGCGAAGAACGCGCCGGGCATGGATTGGGACGCCTACCTCACCGCCGCCCGGATGCCGCGCCAGCAGTCGTTCGACGTCTATAGCCCTTCGTCGGTGACCGGCATCGCAGCACTGGTCGCGTCCGAGCCACTGGAAGCCTGGAAGGACTGGCTCGCCTTCCACCGCATCAACGCCAACACTGACGTGCTGCCCACGAAGATCGACGCGCTGCATTTCGCCTTCTTCGACACCGCGCTGTCTGGCACGCCGCAGCAGCGCGCGCGCGAAAAACGCGCCCTCGCCTCGGTCAACGCGGACCTCGGCAATGCGCTGGGCAAGCTCTACGTCGAAGCCTATTTCCCGCCCTCGGCCAAGCATCAGGTCGAGGAAATGGCGTCCCACATCAAGCACGCCTTCGCGCGCCGCGTCGACGCTCTCGACTGGATGTCGCCGGCCACGCGCAAGGAAGCGCGCGCCAAGCTGGACGGAATGGTGGTCAGCGTGGGCTACCCCGACACCTGGCTCGACTATTCGATGGTCACGATCAAGCCCGGCCAGGCATACGCCAACCGCATGGCCTCGATCCGGGGCAAGACGCTGCAACAGCTGGCCAAGCTCGGCAAACCGCAGGACCGCGGCGAATGGTGGATGAACCCGCAGTTGGTCAACGCCGTGAACCTGCCGGTGCAGAACGCGCTCAACTTTCCCGCTGCGATTCTGCAGAAGCCGTTCTTTGACCCCGCCGCAGACCTCGCCGCCAACTACGGCGCAATCGGCGCAGTGATCGGCCACGAAATCAGCCACAGCTTCGATTCCAGCGGCGCGGCGGTCGACGCCTCGGGCACGCTGCGCAATTGGTGGACCGCCGAGGATCTTGCCCACTTCGAAACGCAGAGCCAGGCCCTCGTCGCCCAGTTCGACGCCTATGCGCCCTTCCCGGACCTGCACCTCAACGGCAAACTGGAACTGGGTGAGAACGGCGCCGATGTCGCCGGCCTGGTCGCCGCCTATGACGCCTACCGCGAGGCGCTCGGCGGCAAGGATCTACCCGTTGTCGGCGGCTACACCGGCGACCAGCGCTTCTTCATCGCCTATGCGCAGAGCTGGGCCAGCAAGGACCGCGAAGGCGCGCTGCGCCGTCAGGTGATCGGCAATGCCCACGCACCGGGCCAGTACCGCGCGCTGACGGTGCGCAACGTGGACGCATGGTACAAGGCGTTCGATGTGAAGCCGGGCGATGCGCTCTACCTGCCGCCGGAAAAGCGCGTGAAACTTTGGTGAATTGAACCGTCGTCCCGGATCATGTCCGGGACGACGCGTTTGGTTTCAGACGCCCTTGGGTCCGTGCTGACGGTGGATATTGCGGAACGAGCGGCTCTTGAAGTGCCACTTGCCGTCCAGCTTGATGCAGGTATCCTCGTAGACACCCCGGTCGCGCATGGTCACGCTGTCCTGGTCGTAAACCTCTGAAGTGTAGCTGCGCATCACCGCATTTTCGCCGTCCACCTCGATCGAGCCGGGCCATGCCTCGAACATGATGCCGGGATAGGCTTTCATCGCTTCCACCCACATGCTCACGATCGCCTCGCGGCCCTTGGTAGTGCCGATCTCGGGATAGTCGGGCAGCGACCACTCGGCGTCCTGCGCCCAGGTCGCGCCCCAGGACACGGCATCGCAGCGCGTCACCGCGTCAGCATAAGTCTCAAGCAATTCACGAATGGCGAGGCGGTCCTCGAACGGGCCGGTGTAAGGCATCTTGGCATTCTCCCAATGTTTGACGGGGATGCTAGAGCCTGACGGTCGCGCTGAAACCTATGCCTTGTAGCAGGCAGAAATCCGCTCAGACCCCGACCGGGCGCTCGTCCGGCCCCGGCGCGGTATCCGGCACCGCGACCTCGATCATGCCGTTCTCGATACGCAGTGGGAAAACCCGCAGGTCCGCATAGGCCCCGCCGATGCAGCGCCCCGTAGCCGCCTCGAAGCGCGCACCGTGCAGTGGGCACATGATCGCCCCGCGCCGCACACGGCCCGGTGACAGGAGCGCCGCCTGATGAGTGCAGCGGTCGTTGACGGCGCGAAAGCCGTCATCGGTCTTCACGACCAGCACGCTCCAACCCTCAAGCCGCGCCGCGATCTTGCCCTCTTCGGGAAAATCGCTCTCGGCGACGATGGGATGAAAGGTCTCACTCATAGTCGTGCTCATCTCAGATACACACCAGCGTCTTGCCGACCGTGCGGCCCGACATCAGGTCGATGAAGGCTTGGGGAAGCGTCTCGAAGCCATCGCGCAAGTTGGCAAGCGGTCGCAGTTTTCCCTGCGCCACCCATTCGTCGAGTTCGGCCTGCGCCTGCGCGAGGACATCGGGATAATCGTACGTGATGAAGCCCTGCATCCTGATCCGGTTGACCACCAGCTGCCACAGCGTCTTCACACCATAAGGGTGATCGGCATCGTTGTACTGACCGATCATCCCGCACACCGCGACGCGGCCGTGCAGGCGCATCAACGGCAGGATCGCCTCGAGCATCTCGCCGCCCACATTGTCGAAATAGACGTCGACGCCTTCGGGCGCGGCGTTGGCGATCTCGGCGGCGATGTCAGGCGTGGCGCGGTAGTCGATGGCAGCGTCGAAGCCGAGGTCGCGGATCACATCCATCTTCTCGGGCGAACCGACGATGCCGATGACCTTGCAGCCCCTGGCCTTGGCGATCTGACCGACCGTGGAGCCGGTAGCCCCCGCCGCCGCGCTGACCACGACTGTCTCGCCCGGCTTGGCTTCGCCTACCGCAAACAGCCCGACCCATGCCGTAAGGCCAACCGGGCCGAGCGCGCCCATGTAATGATGCAGTTCCGTCCCATCCCGTTGATGGACCTTTTCCAGTCCCCAGCTCTCGCCTGAAAGCACATAGTGATCCTGCCAGGTCGCAAAGGCGCGCACGAACGTTCCCACCGGATATTCCGCGTTGTTCGACTGCACGACCTCGCCCAGCGACATCCCGTTGATCGGAGCGCCCAGCGCCACCGGCTCGATGTAGCTGGGCCTGTCATCGAGGAATCCGCGGATTGCCGGATCGACAGAGCCGACACGCATGGCGACGAGGAACTCCCCGTCACCGGGCACCGGCATTTCAGCCTCGGCTAATTGGAAGTCCTCCAGCACCGGCATTCCCTCGGGACGCCGCGCCAGCAATATCTGTTGTACCTTTCCCATGCCCACCTGCTTAGACGCACGCGCGCGCTGCGGAAGGCTGGTCTAAACGCTAGGTTTGCGCCGGACGGCGCTATGGTCAAACTCTCGCCCAAACAAACTGGAGCAGGATCGATGACCATGACCCCCGCAGAGATGACCGAATTCGTCGACACCCTTTACGCCGCATGCGGCGTGGGTGACTGGGAAACGGCTGAGTCCATGCTCACCGACGATTTCGTCGCCTATGAAGCGGATGCCCTGCCTATGGGCGGCGAATATCGCGGTAAAGGCGGCCTGCGGGAACTGTTCGGCGTGGCGATGGGCATGGCCGACGTTGTCGGCCTCGACCGCACCGACCTGCTGCTGAGCCGGGACCGCGCGATCGCAGTTCTGACGATGCGCTTTGCCGACCCTGCGCTCAAGCCTGCCGAACTATGCGAGATGTTCACCTTCCGGGACGGCCTGTGCTGCGAGATCAAGCCTTACTACTACGAACCTTCGGCATTCCACACTGCAGCAGCGGCAAAGGCCGAAGCGGTCTGAGGCCAGAGCAGTGCCGGGTGAAAGTGATAACCCGGCATCGCTCTAATCGTCATCTCGCGCAGGCGGGTATCCATCTTTGCGATGGCGCCGTGGAGTAGGTTCGGGCTTAGCGGCCACACCGCCTTTGCGAGGAAACAAACGCGGAGTGCCCCGCGAGCTTTTGCTTGCGGGGTTGGTGTATTGTTATTGTGCTGGGTTTTAATGGTTTTGATCGGTTGCGGGGGCAGGATTTGAACCTGCGACCTTCAGGTTATGAGCCTGACGAGCTACCGGGCTGCTCCACCCCGCGTCAATCTTGCGCGTTCTGCAGGAACGCGAAGAGGGCCGCATGGGCCCTCTTGTTTGTTGTCATTGTGATGGGTTTTTTGTCTCTAGTGTATTGCGCCGGCTTCAATGCCTGGCGACGTCCTACTCTTCCGGGGCTTGAGCCACAGTACCATTGGCGCTGTCAGGTTTCACGGCCGAGTTCGAG
>NZ_CACSJO010000006.1 GCF_902706195.1 Novosphingobium sp. 18050
GGTGTCCCTTCGCACCCAAGGCGACCGGCAATGTGCCGACCGAGGACGTGGTCTACATGTTCGAACGCTCGGGCCTGGCCACCGGGCTGGACCTCGACCGCGTGATCGAGGCCTCGCACTGGATGGAGGGCGTCATGGGCGGCCCCCTTCGCGGTATGGTCTCGAACGCGGGCAATTTCCCGGCCGTAGCGCTGGGCAAGGACATCTGATTTTCACCGACATGACCGGGTCAGGGGCAAAGCCCCGACCCCTGTTCCCACTTTGCAGGAAGATATCGAATGACGAATGAAGGGGCTTTGGCCGGAATCCGGGTCGTGGAACTGGGCCAACTGATCGCGGGGCCATTCTGCGGCCAGCTGCTGGGCGATATGGGCGCGGAAGTCATCAAGGTTGAGCCGCCCCAGGTCGACGGTAAAGGCGGCGGTGATCCGATGCGCAACTGGGGTCACGGCGAGGCCAAGCTGTGGTGGGAAGTCGTCGCCCGCAACAAGAAGTCGGTCAGCGCCAACCTGCGTATCGCCGAAGGTCAGGAGATCGTCCGCAAGCTGGTCGCCCATGCCGACATCCTGATCGAGAACTTCAAGCCCGGCACCATGGAGAAATGGGGCCTTGGTCCCGATGCGCTTCACGCGATCAACCCGCGTCTCATTATCGTGCGCGTTTCGGGCTATGGTCAGACCGGCCCTTATTCTTCGCGCGCGGGCTTTGGCGGCATTGGCGAGGCGATGGGCGGCTGGCGCTATATCGTCGGCGATGCCGACCGCGCGCCGTCGCGCATGGGCGTCTCGATCGGCGATAGCCTTGCCGCGACTTACGGTTGCATGGGCGCGCTGGCCGCGCTCCACGCCCGTGAGCGCACCGGCAAGGGCCAGGTCGTCGACAGTGCGCTTTACGAAGCGGTGCTGCAGGTGATGGAGAGCCTCGTCCCTGAATACATGGTGTCGGACCACGTGCGGCAGCGGACTGGTTCAATCCTAGAGGGTGTTTCGCCGTCCAACGTCTACCCCACCAGCGACGGCGAGTACCTCATCGGCGCAAATCAGGACGCGGTGTTCAAGCGGCTGTGCGATGCGATGGGCCGCCCCGACCTTGCCACCAACCCGCGCTACGCGACCCACGTCGCGCGCGGCGACAACTTGCGCGAACTTGACGATATCATCGCCGAGTGGACGCGTACTTTGACGGTCGACGAACTGGAGGCGAAGATGATCGAATTCTCGGTCCCCGCAGGCAAGATCTTCCGTGCGGCCGAGATGCTGGAGGACCCGCATTTCGAAGCCCGCGACGCCCTTGTCGAGATGGAGCACCCGCGCTGGGGCTCCTACAAGATGCAGAATGCCTTCCCCAAGCTGTCCGATACGCCCAGTTCGGTGCGTCGGCGCGCGCCGCTGGAGATCGGGCAGGACAACGCCGAGGTCTACGGCGAATTGCTGGGCATGACGGCTGAGGATATGGCCGCGCTTCAGGCCCGGCAGGCGATCTGAGTATACCGCAGGGGCGCGGCGGCCCCTGCATTTGCCAGAACGGTGGTACGCTAACCGTTCGCAGGAGCGGCCGGATTGAGGCGGGCGTGGAGAGCGCGGCGAATATGCGCGATCATCAGCGCTTCCGCCCAGTCCGGGTCGCCCTGCGCCAGCGCGGCGGTGATTTCGGTGTGTTCACTGTAGCTGCGGGCCAACTGTTCGCGGCTGTAGGCCATGGCTGTCTGTTGCACCACCGGCTGCATGACGAGGCGGCCGAGCAGCGCCGCCAGCCGGTCCGACGCGGCGATCTCAAGGATCAGCGAGTGAAATTCGGCATTGGCGGCGAGGTACGCCTGTACGTCGAGCGTGGGTGCATCGAGCACATCGCGCAGGTTCTCGTTGATGGTGCGCATGCGTGCGATCTGGGTCTTGTCGGCACGGCTGGCCGCGCGGCGCACGGCATAGCCTTCCAGCATGCCGCGAAGCGTGAAGACTTCCTCGATGTCCTCCAGCGTCCACTCGGCCACGAACGAGCGCTGGCTGTCCGTGCGGCGCACGAACAGTTCAGTCTCCAACCGACGGATGGCATCGCGCACCGGGGTACGCGACACGCCGCAGATGGCGGCAAGTTCCTCTTCCTTGAGCTGCGTACCGGGCGCGAGTTCGCCCGAAAGAATACGCGCGCGCAGTTCGAGATAGGCCTGATCGCTGGCTTTCGACAAATATGCCTCCCCGGCGATGTGACGAAGCTGCGCAGTATACAAAATCACTCGTCTTCGCGAGTGCTATACGCCGTGGATCAAAATTTTTCTGGACGCTGCGGAAAAATCCAGGCGAGGCTGCTTTGAAGATTTTCGCGCACGAGCAGGCATTGCTGCCACGCCATGATCCAGGACCTACTCGAGAACAAATTGCTTCCCCAACCGGGTCTTTCAATCATCCACCCACAGAGGCGGGAAACGAAGAGGAGGAGGCATCACTATCATGAAGGCGTAGAAATCGAGGCCCTGCCTTGTGATAAACGATGCCAACTCAACATTACGACGCCAGGCGGCAATCCTCGGCCTCTGCTGGAGGACCGGAGGCAGTCAGCAATTATGGTGTTTGCGGGCGCGCGCCGATGTAGTGGCCGAAATACCGTGAACCGTCGCTATCGCGTGAGAATTCGAAGACAATTCCCACTTCCGCTCGATTGGGCCCGAACACTTGACCGCGAAATGTCCCGCGATAGCCGTTCAATTGATCGGTCAGGGTGCCGCTCAAGGTGTTGGTCGGGCGGTCGAAGCGGCCTTCGGCGGTCAGGAGCCCTATCTGGATCTGGGTTCTGTCACGCACGATCGAGAGCGCCACCGACCCTCTGATGTGGTTGACAGAAGGAGTGTAGGACCAGAAGACGTCTTGGTCGCTGGTGACGAGGTCATTCAGGCTTTGATCCTGCGATCCGGGGATGCCGCCATAGACCGCGGTGCGCCCGGTAAAGCCCAGGAAATCGGGCAGGGGGTCGGCCGACGAGGACGGCGTGCCCAGTAGTGCAACCCGGTACTGGTAGCTTGGTTTCTGCGCCCCGCCTGGAAGCATCAGCGGCTTGGTCGAGCGCCAGGTGTATTGGGCAATGTAGCGTGGCTGGGCGGCCAGGTTCAACGCCGTCAGCAGCAGCGATTCTTTTCGCTCGTTCTTCTCATAGAGCCGGTAGGTCAGGCCTGCCACTCTATCCGTTGCGGCGAAGTTCATCGTCATGCCATCATAGCCGATGTCCAGGCGCTCGGGATCGTGGGTATAGTTGAACGCGGCGAAGTGCGCGGCGTCGATCAACGCGCCCGAGGCGAAGTACTGCCGGTCCGGGTCGGTGCCGGTGCCCGGTACGACCTCGAAGTTAGCCAGATAGGCCAGGTTCGATGACAGCCCGAAAGTGGCGCTATAGTCGGTCACCGCGTAAGTCGGCGCGGGCGTCGGGTTCGGGGTGGGGGCCGGTGTCGGCGCCGGAGTGGGCGTAGGCCCACCTCCACCCGAACCCGTATCGTCACCACCGCAAGCGCCAAGCGCTAGCACGCTCACCGCGAAGGCAATATTCAGAAACCGCAAGTATATTCTCCCCTGTTTGCGTGAAAATCGTTAGCCTGCACGCAGGGCTTGAAACAACAGCGGAACGAAAAAAGTACTCGGCAGTGTCGGTCAGGTTGCCGGGGCGTCCTGCCATGTGCCGCCCAGTGCGCGGAACAGGTCGACTTGTGCAAAAGCCACGTCGCGGGTTGCGGCCGCCGAATCCGCTTCGGCCTGCGCTAGCGTGCGCTGGGCATCCAGCACGGCGAGCGAATCTATCTCGCCCCGGCTCTGGCGGGCCAGGCCGACGTTCGCAGCGCGGCTCGCGGCATCGCGCGAGGCGGCTAAGCGGTCCTTGCGCAGCAGCGCGTTGCGGTAGGCGGAAAGCGCTGTTTCCGTTTCTCCCAGCGCGCGCAGGACGGCGCCGTCGAAGGTGGCGAGGTCTGCCTTCGCGTCTGCCCTTGCGCCGCCGATGCGGGCGCGGATCGCTTCCTGGTTGGGGAAGGCCCATGAGATCATCGGGCCCAGCAGCCACCGCAGCGGGCCGCCGCCGAACACTTCGGCGGCGCCCACAGCTGTGGTGCCCACCGAGCCGCCCAGCGTGATGCGGGGATAGAGGTCTGCCGTGGCCACGCCGATGCGCGCGGTGTCGGCCGCGAGGCGGCGCTCGGCTGCCTTCACGTCGGGACGGCGGGACAGCAGCGTAGCGCCGTCTCCGACCGGGATAGGCTGGCCGACATCGGGGGTGGTCGTGCGGGCGAGCACCGCGTCGGGCAGGTCCTGCGGCGTGCGGCCGGTGAGGACTGCGATGCGGAACAACGCGGCGTCGCGCCGCGCCTCCAGCGCCGGGATCGCGGCGGCCTGAGCCTCGCGCAGCTGGATGGTGCGGATCACGTCGAGCTTCTGGTTGAGACCGCGCTCGAAGCGGGCATTGGTGATGCGCTCCGACCGGGCGAGCAGGTCTACCGTGCGCTCGGCGACGTCGATCTGTTCGCCTGCGCTGGTGGCGTCGACATAGGCGCGCACGGTATCCGCCACCACGGTCACCCGCACGGCGTCGGCATCTTCCTGCGCAGCGCCGAGATCGGCGCGCGAGGCTTCGATGCCGCGTTTTACCCGGCCGAACAGGTCCAGTTCGTAGCCGACCGAGAGGCCGCCATCGACGCGGCGGCCTTCGCGGTCGTATCCGGGCAGGACCTGACTTTCAGAGGCGCGGCCATAAGTGCCGGTGGCGTCGATGCTGGTACTGGGCAGCGCGTCCGATCGCGATCCGCGCAAGGAAGCGCGGGCGCGCTCGATCCGTGCCAGGGCCACGCGCAGGTCGGTGTTGGCCGTCAGTGCATCGGTGACGAGGCCGTCGAGGACGGCATCGTTGTAGAGGTGCCACCACTGCGCCACGGGCGCGCCGGCGGACACTTCGGCGGACTGCACGCCTACGAAAGGCGCCTCGGCGGACGGGGGCGGCGTGGGCGCGACATGGTCGGGGCCGACCGCGCAGGCGGAAAGGGCGGTTGCGGCCAGCAAGGCCGCGATGGTCTTCGTCATCATCGAAGATATCCTGTCATTCGCCGCGACTGGCGGCGGTGTGAATTTTGTGGTCCTTGGCAAGTCCAGGGTCGGCAGGTTCGATCCCGCCTACCCTGGACTGCCAAGATCATTCCGTCGGCTGCAGCGCGTGGCTGGCGTGATGGTTCGGGCCGCGGCGGCCGCCGAGCCTTTCGGCAAGATTGCGGCACACGACGTAGAAGGTCGGCGTGAACAGCAGGCCGAACCCGGTGACGCCGGCCATGCCGAAGAACACCGCTGTGCCCAGCGCCTGGCGAAGCTCGGAACCGGCGCCTTCCGCGATAACCAGAGGCACGGCGCCCAGGATGAACGCGAAGCTGGTCATCAGGATCGGGCGCAGACGGGTCCGGGCGGCGTAGATGGCGGCCTCCACCGGAGACATGCCGCGTTCGTCCTCGGCCTGCTTGGCGAATTCTACCACGAGGATCGCGTTCTTCGCCGACAGTGCGATCAGCACAACGAGGCCAATCTGAGTGAGGATGTTATTGTCCATGCCCCTGACGTTGACGCCCAGCATTGCTGCGAGAAGGCACATCGGCACGATCAGGATGATCGCCAGCGGCAAGGTCAGGCTTTCGTACTGCGCGGCAAGGACGAGGAACACGAACAGGACCGCCATGCCGAAGACGACGCCTGCCGTATTGCCGGCGGTGGACTGCTGGTAGGCGATGCCTGTCCATTCGTGGCCGTAGCCTGCGGGCAGGGTATCGTCGGCGAGCTTTTCCATCGTCGAGAGCGCCTGTCCGGTCGAGTATCCGGGGGCGACGTTGCCGTCGACCTCGATGGCCGGGTGCAGGTTGTAGCGCACGACGCGGTAAGGGCCGGTCTTGTCCTCGAAATTGGCCACCGAACCGATGGGAACCATCGCGCCGGAATTCGAGCGGGTCTTGAGGTTGGCGATATCGGCGACCGAGCCGCGATGGGCCTGATCGGCCTGCGCCGTGACGCGGTAGGTGCGGCCCAGCAGGTTGAAGTCGTTCACGAAGGCCGAGCCGAGGTAGACCTGAAGCGCTTCGAACACGCGCTCGGGGGGGACGCCCAGAAGATCGGCCTTGCGGCGGTCGACATCGGCGAAGACGCGCGGGGTATTCTGGTCGAACAGGGTGTAGATCTGATGCAGGCCTTTGGTCTGATTGGCCTTGGCGATCAGCGGGCCGGTCGCCTTGGCAAGGTCACCGTAGCCGCGTCCTTCATTGTCCTCGACGATCATGCGGTAGCCGCCGGCGGGGACGATGCCGTTGATGGTCGGCGGCGGGATCAGCAGGACCTGCGCTTTGTCGTAACCCTTCATGGCTTCCTGCGCCTGCTGCATGATCTGATCGTAAGTGACGCCCAGTTCCTTGCGCTCCTCGAAGGACTTGAACGGGAAGTAGATCGCGGCGGCATCGGGAGCGGCGGTGCGCGAAGGCCCGTGGAAACCGGCAAACATCACCGCGCCGCGAATGCCCTTGATCGGCAGCAGCCGCTTGGCGATGTCCTGCGTCACCTGGTCCGTGCGCTCCAGCGAGGAGCCCGAGGGGAGGAACGCGGCGGCAAGGAAGTAGCCCTGGTCCTGCTGCGGAACGAAGCCGGTCGGCGTCGCCCAGAACAGGCCCACGGTAGCGGCGATGAGGGCGCCGTAGACGGCCATCATGCGCGCGGGCAGAACCACGAGACGGGCGGTGAGGCGGGCATAGCTGTCGCTCATCCGCTCGAAGCCGTGGTTGAAGCGGTCGCCCGCCGATTGCAGGACACGGCGCCAGCGCGGCGCATCCTCGCCAAGGCGTTCCTTGTGGCGCAGCAGGATCGCTGCAAGCGCCGGGGAAAGGGTGAGCGAGATGATCAGCGACAGCACCGTTGCGGTCGAGATGGTGACGGCGAACTGCTTGTAGAACTGGCCGGAAATGCCATCGATGAACAGCGTCGGCACGAAGACCGCGCAGAGCACCAGGACGATGGCCACAAGCGCGCCGGAAACCTCGTCCATCGAACGGCGCGAGGCTTCGAGCGGGGTTAGTCCTTCCTCGATGTAGCGTTCAACGTTCTCGACCACGACAATCGCGTCATCGACGACGATGCCGATGGCGAGCACGAGCCCGAACAGCGAGAGGTTGTTGAGCGAATAGCCCACGGCTGCCAGCATCACCGCCGTGCCGACCAGCGAGACCGGGATGGCGATGATCGGGATGATCGCCGCACGCCAGTTCTGCAGGAACACGAGGATGACGAGGACGACGAGGATCACCGCTTCGAACAGGGTGTGATAGACGGCGTCGATCGACTGGCCGATGAATTCGGTGGGGTTGTAGATCACCGAATATTCAAGGCCTTTGGGGAACTTGGCGGCAAGTGTATCCATCTCGGCGCGGACGGCCTGCGCGGATTCGAGCGCGTTGGAGCCGGGGCGCTGCAGCACAGCCATGACGATGGTGGGCTTGCCCGAGAGGTAGGTGTTGGTGTTGTAGTCCTGCGCGCCCAGCTCGACGCGGGCGACATCCCGTACGCGTACCTGATGGCCGTCGGGATCGGTGCGGATAACGATGTCGGCGAACTGCTTCGGGTCGGCAAGGCGCCCCTGAAGTTCCACGCCGACCTGATAGGCGTTACCCTTGTCGAACGGTGGGGCACCGATGGAGCCTGCCGAGACCTGTACGTTCTGGGCCCTGAGCGCCGCGACGATCTCACCGGCGGTCAGGTCCATTTCGGCGGCGCGGCCGGGGTCGATCCAGATGCGCATTCCGTAGTCGCGCGCGCCGAAAAGTTGCACGTCGCCCACGCCCTCCACGCGCGCCAGCCGGTCCTTGACCTGGGTGAGCGCGTAGTTCGAAAGGTAGTCGCGGTCATAGGTGCCGTCGGGCGACTGGAGGTTGACCACCATCAGGAAGTCCGGCGAGGACTTGCGGGTGACCACGCCCAGGCGCTGCACTTCTTCCGGCAGGCGCGGCGTGGCGACGGCCACGCGGTTCTGCACGAGCACCTGGGCAGCATCGAGGTCGGTGCCGATCTTGAAAGTGACGGTGATCGTCACCTTGCCGTCGCCGGTGGACTGCGAGTCGACATAGAGCATGTCGTCGACGCCGTTGATTTCTTGCTCGATGGGAGCAGCGACGGTGTCTGCGACGGTTTCGGCGGAGGCGCCGGGATATTGGGCGGTCACCGTCACGGTAGGCGGGACGATGTCGGGATACTGGCTGACCGGCAGGCCGACGAACGCCAGCGCGCCGATCACGGTGATGATCACCGCGATGACGCCCGCGAAGATCGGGCGGTCGATGAAGAAGCGGGAAAGTCGCATTTTTGGGTGGCCCTTATGGGCGCGCGTCGGGGCGGGCGTGTAGCGGGGGCTACACGTAGGGCACTCCGGCGCGCCGGTGGCGCGGTAGGTTGAAATCGGTAGTCGCCGTCATCCCAGATTTGATCCGGGATCGCCGGGTACTCTTGAGGCGAGACCTCGCCACGAGTTTTCTGCAGCGCCGTACCTGCTCAACAGGTGGGCGCGACTTTCCCAGCGATCCCGGCTCAAGTCCGGTATGACGAAAATCAGGTCACGGAAGTCAGTTCACGAGCGTCGCCTGTGCGGCAGCCGGTTCGGCCGGGCCGGGCCCTGCCCGGACCTGACCGCCGGAAACGATCTTGCCCGGTTTGGTCTGGACATGGGCGCCGGGCATGACGGCCTGATAGTTGGAGATCACCACGGTGTCGGCCGCCGTCAGCCCGGACCGCACGACGCGAAGGTCGCCGATCAACGGTCCGGTTTCTACCGGCCTGCTGGCCACGGTGCCATCCTTGCCCACGACCATTACGACCTTGCGGGTCTGGTCGGCACGGATTGCAGCGTCGGGCACCAGCATGGCCTTGACGGTGCCGCCGCTGGCGAGGCGCATGTTGCCGAACATGCCCGGCGTCAGGAAGCCATCGGCGTTGTCGAGGCTGGCGCGCACGCGGATCGTCCCCGAACGCGGATCCAGTCCGTTATCGGTGAAGTCCAGCTTGCCCTTCCAGCGATAGTCGGCCTCATCCTGCAGGCGGACCTCTACCGGGGCGGCCTCGCGCTTCTCGGCCTTGTCGCGCTGGGTCTTGAGGAACAGCGATTCAGAAGCGTCGAAGGTGAAGTAGATCGGCGAAACCGCGTTGATCGTAGTGAGCAAGGTGGCATTCGCACCGCTCTCGCCGGAGACGAGGTTGCCCGAGTCTACCCGGCGATCCGAAATGCGGCCCGAGATCGGGGCGCGCACGATTGAGAATTCGACATCGAGGTCGCGGGTGCGTACGCGTGCCTGTGCTGCGGCGAGCGCGGCTTCGGCGGCCCGGACGCGCGAGCGCCGCTGGTCGACCTCGCTGGCGGCCATGGCCTCGTCACCGGTTAGTCCGGCGACACGGCTGTAGTCCGATCGCGCAAGCGACAGTGCGGCACTGGCCGAGGCGGCGTCCGCCTGCGCTTCTGCCAGGGCGGCGCGGTAAGGGCGCTGGTCAACCACGAACAGCGCCTGTCCGGCCTGAACGTAATCGCCGTCCTTGAACAGGATCTGGGTGATCGCACCCGAGACACGCGGGCGCACCTCGACCGTCTTGCTGGGGGCGAAACGGCCGACGTAATCGTCCCACTGCGTCACTTCGCGCACCAGCGGATGGGCGGCCTGGACGATCGTGGGCGGGGGCAGGGCAGCAGCAGCCTCGGGCTGGAGGAATTTCCAGCCGAGACCGGCGACCGCCACCAGCGCAAGGGCGCCGATGACGACCGGCATCCGGCGCGAGGACGAGCCGCGCTCGGTCCTCACGTCGGTGTCCCGCGCATATTCGGAAGGGATTTCAAGAGATGTGGCGAGATTCACGCGGCGAGCCTCCGGAAGGGCGCTTTCGAACGCCCGATGATATCGATGACGGCGCCGATCTTGGCTTCGCTGTGGCCGGCCGCACGGGCTTCCTTCAGCGCAGAGACCGGGAGGGTGTAGCCCTGATGCCAGGCGTAGACCGCCAAGCGTCGCAGGGCTTCGAGCTGTTCGTTGGCCAGCATGGCCGAAGGCGGCGTCGGGCCGAGGACCAGCCGCGAAAGCCAGCCTCGCTTGCGATGGGGGCGCAGTGTGCCGAGGCCGTCCTGCCTTGCGAGGGCGACGACGCGGTGTTCCAGGGCGGAAAGCGGCTGCATTTCGGCAGTCGGGACCAGCGGGGCGGAAATTGCGATGGGCAGCGCTTGATGTGCTGCATCGGTGAAGTCGATGAAGGCCATGTTTCGTGCTCCTTCCTGGAGTGCCCCGGCGCGCGCCCCGGGACGGGGGAAGGGCGCACACCGGGGCAACTTCCGGCTCGGGGCAGCCGGAAGGGTTTCGGGCGCAGTCGGCCAGCGCCGGACACGGGTGTCCGACCGGGCAACTGCCAGTTCTGCGTAATAGGGCCTCGACCCACACGGGTGTTCGGCGCCATGACCGACCCGCGAGGACCGGCTGGTTATTAAGGGATTACCCGATGCCGTGTCGGCGGCGAGTCGGGTGGTTTGTTTCTATACCGATTGGTATATATTCCGTGCTGCGTTGCGTCAAGCGGCTTTCTGTACCGACCGGTAAATTAGGTCGCGCCAGCGCTTTTCAAGAGGTGAACCGCAGTTGAATGAAATATTTTGCACAAAGGGGCGGCAGGTTTAGCCCGGCTTTCGTGTGGCTCCGTTCCCTGTCCTCAGGGCATTTCTCGAGAGCTTTTTGAGTAGCCCGCGTTAGCGGCTGGGCCACATCGAAAGAAACGTATCGACGGTACCCTGAAGTTCGGTGGGGCACACGCAACCCTGCGCCTTGACCGACATGCCCTGCAGCACGGTGGTCAGACAGCCGGCGAGCGCGCTGGCGTTGACGCTGTCGGGGAGGTCGCCTTCAGCCTGCGCGCGCTTGAAGCGCACGGCGACGGCTTCTTCCGATGCGATGCGCCGAGCGATGACATGTGCGCGGATCGAATCGTCTTCGGCACAGGCGACGGCACTGATGACGCCTAAGCAGCCGTGCGGGTCGCTTGTACCGCAGTGAGTCGCCAGCGCGCCATTAAGCAGCCGTTCGGCCACTCCGCGTGCGGTGGGCGCTTCCAGCGCCTTGCCGATATAGGCCATCTTGTCGCGCTCGTAGAGGTCCAGCGCCTTCTTGAAGAGCGCTTCCTTGTTGCCGAAACACGCATATAGGCTGGGCTTGGTAATGCCCATGGCCTCGGTCAGTTCGGCCATCGAGGCGCCTTCGTAGCCGCGAGTCCAGAACACTCGCAGCGCGGCGGAAAGTGCCTCGTCGGGATCGAATTCACGCGGTCGGCCCCGACTCGCAGTGGGGGCCGTATTGGGGGCCGAACATTTCATACCGAGCGGTATATAGGTAGGAGGGGCGGCTGCGTCCAGTGCCGCTGCCCCTCCTGTCCTTTTGCGCAGGCCGCTGTCCCTTGCCGCGCTCCGGTCATGCCGGGAGCATCGAGCCCGTGTCGATGAAGCGCTGATGCCACGACAGCGCCTCGCTCGGCAGCGATGGGGCGTGGCGTCCGTAGGAGCCGTGATAGGCGCGGTCGTAGTAATCGCGCAGCGCGTCGCGGTACATCGGGTGCGCGCAGTTCTCGATCACCAGCGCGGCGCGCTTGCGCGGGGGCAGGCCGCGCATGTCGGCAAGCCCCTGTTCGGTCACCAGCACCGCCACGTCCTGCATGATGTGGTCGACATGGGCCGCCTGGGGGACGATCGCGGAGATCGCGCCGCCCTTGGCCGTCGAAGGCGTCATGAAGATCGAGACATAGGCATTGCGCGCGAAGTCGCCCGAGCCGCCAATGCCGTTCTGGATGCGCGATCCCATCACGCAGGTCGAGTTGACGTTACCGTAGATGTCCGCCTCGATCAGGCCGTTCATGGCGATGCAACCAAGGCGGCGGATCAGTTCTGGGTGGTTGCTGATCTCCTGCGGGCGCAGGATCATACGGCTGGAATAGCGCGCCATCTCGGCGTTGATACGCTCCGCCGCCTCGGGGCTGAGTGAGAACGCGGTGGCGGATGCCATGCGCAGTTTGCCCGCGTCGATCAGGTCGAGCATGCCGTCCTGGATCACCTCGGTATAGGCCGTCAGCTCGTTGAAGGGCCCGTCGATGAGGCCGGTCAGCACGGCATTGGCGATATTGCCCACGCCCGATTGCAGCGGCAAGAGGTCCGCCGGCAAACGGCCCTTGGCAACTTCGTGGCTGAGGAACTCGATGATGTTCCCGGCGATTGCCAGCGCGCTGGCATCCGGCGCGGTGAAGGGCAGGTTGCGGTCTGGCGCGTCGGTTTCGACGATGGCGACGATCTTGGAAGGGTCGCACTGCAAGGTGGCCTGGCCGATGCGGTCGTCGGGACGAACCAGAGGGATCGGCACGCGGTGGGGCGGCAGGGCGGTGCCGTAATAGATGTCGTGCATTCCCTCCAGAGCCGGGTTCTGCCACGAGTTCACTTCGAGGATTATCGCGTCGGCGCGGTCGAGCCAGGTCTTGTTGTTGCCCACCGAAGAGGAAGGCACCAGCGAACCGTCGGGCCGGATCGCAGTCACTTCCACCACCGCAACATCCAACGGGCCAAGGAAGCCCTGCCATGCCATCGGCGCCACCTGCGACAGGTGCATGTCGAGATAGTCCATCTCGCCCTTGTTGATCCGTTCGCGGGCGATGGGGTCGGAATTGTACGGCAGGCGCAGTTCGATGCCATCGGCCTTGGCCAGCGCGCCGTCGAGTTCAGGGCCAGTCGAGGCGCCGGTCCAGACCTTGACCCGCATCCGGCGTCCGGCGGCGTGTTCAGCTTCGATTCGGGCTGCGAGTGCCATCGGCACCGCCTTGGGGTAGCCGGAGCCGGTGAAGCCGCTCATCCCAACGGTTTGGCCGTTGTGGATTAACGCGGCGGCGTCTGCTGCGGACATTACTTTCTGGCGCAGGTCGGCACGGGCGATACGGTTCGTCATGGGGAGTCCCTCTCAGTACTCTGGCCTTCTCGGGGCCGCAGCTTCTCATTCGAACCGTGCAGGAATGAAGGCAATAGCTCAAATGAGTGCATCACTTGTGCTATACGCGTTCAAATGAGCGACCTCATCCGATCCCTGCGACTATTCGTGCGCCTGAGCGAAGAGGGTAATTTCTCTGCCCTCGCGCGTCGGCAGAACCTCAGTCATACCACGATAGCGCGGGCGATTGACGATCTTGAGGCACACTTCGGTGTTCGCCTGTTCCAACGCTCGACTCGCCGCCTGAGCCTGACCGGTGATGGCGAGCGGCTGGTGGAATATGCTGCGGCGATCCTCGATCAGGTCGGGCAGGCAGAGGCGGATCTGGCCGGTGCGGTGGCGGCGCGCGGACTGGTGCGGATCGGCGTGACCACGGCGCTTGGCCTGCATTATGCGCAGCGGCTGGAGCACTTGCGCGAAGGGCATCCCGATCTCATGGTGGAATTGCTGTTCGCCGACTGGCGAGACGTGGCCGACGACGGCGGCCTGGACCTGTGGCTAACGGTCGGGGCGAGCGAGGCGCCCGGCGCAGTCGCGCTGGGAGAACTGGCGCGCATTCTCGTTGCCGCACCTGCCTATCTGGAAGCTCACGGTGTGCCGTCTGGCCCCGACGATCTGATGGCGCACCAGTGTCTCACTTACGGCTACGCTGCCCGGTCCGAGCCTTGGCCGATCGATGGCCGCGAGATGCGCGTGAACGGGTTCCTGCGCGCCAATACCAGTGAGGCTGTGCTACGGGCGACACGCGGCGGGCTGGGTATCGGCCTGCTTCCGCGCATTCAGGTTGAGGAGGATCTGGCGCGCGGCACTGCGGTGCAAGTGCTGCCAGAGGCCCGCATCGCACCGCTGGTCATCATGGTCGCCCACGGGTTTCGCGGTATGCGCCTGCCGATGCGGGCGCGCGTGGCTATGGATTTCCTGGTTGAGGGCTTTCCCGGCGAAACGCTTCGATCTTCCATACTGTGAGCAATGACAGCAGCGGCGGTTTGCAGGCTTGCAGGGCCGGACTAACGCCGCCGCACCACCTTGAAGCACCGGAGACAGACGCAATGACGCTCATCGGCACTCACATGGTCCAATCACCCTTGACCGCCCGCCAGTATTTCGAGCAGGTCATGGCCAATCCTGCGCGCCGGCCATTTGGCTTCGGCCGCAAGCTCGCCATCGTCAACGTCGACATTCAGTGCGCCTATACGCAGATCGACCGCTACGTGACCGCTTACGAAACGGATCCCCGGCAGGTCGAGCATGTCAACACGATTTCGGCGCTTGCCCGCAAGAAGGCGATGCCGGTGATCTGGACCCGCGTGGCCTATATGCCGACCGGCGCCGACTGCGGTGTCTGGGGCATGCGCGAGGATGGGCCGGACGCGCTGCAGTCTATCCGTGCAGGCAGCGAGCGCCACGCTTTCGACCCGCGCTGCGTGGTTGACGAAAGCGTCGATGCGGTGTTCGACAAGCGCATGGCCTCGGCTTTTCACGAGACGCACCTGAACAGCCTGCTGACTTGGCACAGGGTCGATACCGTGGTGATCACCGGCGGTTCGACGTCGGGCTGCGTGCGCGCGACTGCCATCGATGCGGTGAGCCACGGTTACCGCGCCATCGTGCCGATCGAAACCACCGCCGACAAGCATGAGAGCCCGCATTTCGCCAATCTGACCGATATGCAGCTCAAGTATGCGGACGTGGTCCCGGTAAGCGCCGTGGTGGAGTGGCTGGAAACCCGTTGAAGTTGGTCTAGCCGTCTTCCCCGCGCGTGCTGGCGCCGGGCAGGGCGGGCCAATCCGCCGTGCGCGGAGTTGCCGTCAATTCGGCGCTGATCGAGGCTGCGCACGTGCGGATCAGTTCGGAAAAGCGCTGGATCGCGTCCTCCATCTTCATCGCCGAGGCAAAAAACGCCAGCGATATGGCGCCGATCGGACGCTCATCGTCGAAGATCGTCGCGGCCAGTGACGATGTCTTGCCGGGATTACGCGTAAAGCGGTTGAAGCTGCGCGTGGCGTAACCCTGATCGCGCAGTTGGCTGATGAAACCGGCGTCCTCGGCAAGGGCGATGGCGTGGTCCCACTCAGGGTTCTCCAGCACCTTCATCGAGGCAATCAGCGTACCACGCTCCGCATCGCCCAGAGAGGCGATGTAGATCAGGCCCGCAGCGGTATCGAGCAGCGGACTGGCATAGCCGGGGAAGTATTCGTTGAAGGTCAGCGCGCTGAGCGCATGGGTAGAATCGCGGATCACCATCGAATGGCCGACATGGGTGGAAAGCGTGATTGGCCAGCCCACCATGCGGGTCAGCTCGACGATATGCGGGCGCGTAGCTTTCACCAGGCGAGCATCGCCCTGAAACCCATGCGCGAGAGTTTGCACCAGAGCGGTCGGGCGGTAGCGGCGGCGGCTCTGCTCGCGCTCTATCAAGCCTTCGTGAAGCAGCGACTGGACGAGCCGAGAAACCGTAGGAAAGGGTAGATTACAAGCCTTCGCAATGTCGGTGAGCGTCGCCGATCCACCCCGGTTAATGGCCTGAAGCACGGCGATGCCGCGAGACAGAGAACGAATCGGGATACCATTTTCCAACGTCGACGGCCCTCAATCTTGCGCCTCGAACGGGCGATTCCACATGAGCATCATGCCAATGCTGCAAGGCAATGTCCACAGGGTGAACATGCGGGGCGAGCCGGGTTCGATATCGGGTCTTGCAGGCATAGGACGGTCGGCAAGCAGCAGGCACCCGGCAAGGCGCCGCGCACCGAAATAGCAACGAGGAACACGATGGCACAGCCGATCCTGCGCAAGATGCTCGCTGAGGGCAAGTTCGTGACCGCTCCGGGCATCCAGGACATGATTTCCGCGGTCGTCGCGGCGCAGTGCGATTTCGAGGTCGTCTACGGGTCGGGCTACTGGCTTACCGCCTCGGCGCACGGGTTGCCGGATGCCGGAATCGCTTCGGTCACGCAGATGACTGATCGCATGGCGACGCTGGTGGCTTCTTCGAAAGCGGCGGTCATCGCCGATGCGGACACCGGCTTCGGCGGCCTGCTCAACGTCCACCACACGGTGCGCGCCTATGAGGCGGCGGGCGTCACCGCGATCCAGATCGAGGATCAGGAATTCCCTAAGAAGTGCGGCCATACGCCGTTCAAGCGGGTGATCCCGGCGGACGACATGGCGCGCAAGATCGAAGTCGCCTGCGAGGCGCGATCGTCCGAGGATTTCCTTGTCATCGCCCGCAGCGATGCGCGTCAGTCAGAAGGCTACGACGGGATCATGCGGCGCATGGAAGCCTATGCCAAGGCCGGCGCCGATGTGCTGTTCCCCGAGGCGCTCGAAAGCCATGAGGAAATGACCGCGATCACCTCGTCCTTCGATGTGCCGATGCTGGCGAACATGGCGCATGGCGGCCTCACCCCAATCGTCTCACCTGGCGAGCTTGAAAAGCTGGGCTACGCGATCGGCATCTATCCGGCGATGGCCTCGCTGGTAGCCGCGCAGGCGATGGAGGAGGCGTTCCGCCGCCTCCGCGCCGGCGATGCCCCTGCCAACGACGAGATGTTCGATTTCAAGCGCTTCTGCCGCCTGATCGGCTTCGAGGACGTCTGGGCCTTTGAAAAGCGCTGGGCGCAGGACTGATCGGGAGGCTGAGCGACATGACCCCACGCACTCTTTACGAAAAGATCTGGGACGCCCACGTGGTGTCGAGCCGCGATGACGGCAGCAGCCTGATCTACATCGACCGCCATCTGGTTCACGAAGTCAGCAGCGCACAGGCTTTCGAAGGCCTGCGCAAGGCCGGGCTGCCAGTGCGTCGCACCGACCTGACTCTGGCGATGCCCGACCACAACGTGCCGACGACGCCGCGCGTCGATGCGGCGGGTAACCTGATCCCGATCGTCGACCCGGCCAGTGCCATCCAGCTTGCCGCGCTGGAATCCAACGTGGCTGAATTCGGCGTGCCGTTCTTCACCGCAACTTCGCCTGAGCAGGGCATCGTCCATGTCGTCGGACCGGAACAGGGCTTCACACTTCCCGGCTGCACACTGGTCTGCGGTGATAGCCATACCGCCGCGCATGGCGCACTGGGCGCGCTGGCCTTCGGGATCGGCACGACCGAGGTGGAGCATGTGCTGGCCACGCAGACGCTGCGGATGGCGCGCTCCAGATCGATGGAAATCCGTGTCGAGGGCAAGCTGGGCCACGGCGTTTCGTCCAAGGACGTGATCCTTGCGGTGATCGGCCGCATCGGCGTTGGCGGGGGCATCGGCCATGTGATCGAATATCGCGGCTCGGTGTTCGATGCGATGAGCATCGAGGAGCGCCTGACGGTCGCCAACATGTCGATCGAAGCGGGCGCGCGGGCAGGCCTGTTCGCGCCTGACGAGACGACCTTCGCTTACCTCAAGGGCCGCCCGATGGCGCCCAGAGGCGAGCAGTGGGAGCACGCGGTTGCCCGCTGGCGCGAACTGCGCAGCGACGAAGGCGCCGTGTTCGACAAGTCGATCACTATCGATGCCTGCGAAATCGCGCCGAGCGTGACCTGGGGAACCAACCCCGAGCAGGTCGTGTCGATCGACGGCGCCGCGCCGCGTCTCGAAGACTTCGCCGACGAGGGGCGCCGCGCCGCCGTCGCCCGCGCGCTGGACTATATGGGCATCGCGCCGGGACAGGCGATGATCGACGTCGAGGTCGACCACGTCTTCATCGGCAGTTGCACCAACAGCCGCATCGAGGATCTGCGCGCCGCCGCCAGGGTGCTGGAAGGGCGCCATCTGTCGCCGCGGATCCAGTCCGCCATCGTCGTGCCGGGCTCGGGCCTGGTCAAGCGCATGGCCGAGGCCGAGGGCCTCGACAGAATTTTCACGGACGCCGGTTTCGAATGGCGCGAGCCGGGCTGTTCGGCGTGTCTGGGGATGAACCCAGACGTGATCCCGCCGCTGGGCCGCTGCGCCTCCACGTCCAACCGCAACTTCGTCGGCCGTCAGGGCCCTGATGCCCGCACCCACCTGATGAGCCCCGCAATGGCGGCGGCAGCGGGCTTGGCCGGGCACCTTGCCGACGTGCGCGCCTATATCGGAGAACCGGCATGACCATGGCCGTAGTGGCAGGGCGGGCCTATCCGCTGGGCCTCAGCAACGTCGATACCGACCAGATCATCGGTTCGGACTGGCTCAAGACGATCAGTAAGGTCGGCCTTGGCGAGGGTGCCTTCGCAGCCCTGCGCGATAACGGCGTCACAGTGTTCGACGACGAACGCTACAAGGGCAGCGAAATCCTCGTGGCGGGTGCCAACTTCGGCTGCGGCTCCAGCCGTGAACATGCCGCCTGGGCGATCGTCGACACCGGCATCCGCGTGGTGATCGCACCCAGTTTCTCGGATATCTTCTCCAGTAATGCCTTCAAGAACGGCATCCTTACCGCTGTCGTCGACGAAGCGGCTATCTCCCCGCTGATGGCCGTCGCGAGCGCCGACGGCGAGGATGGTTTGCTCAAAGTCGACCTGATCGACCAGATCATCGAGACGCCGGACGGCCAGCGCCGCCCCTTCAACATTGACCCCTTCCGCCGTGAATGCCTGATCGAAGGTCTCGACGAAATTGCGCTCACCCGCACTGAGGACCCTGCGATCAGCGCCCACGAGGCGCGCGTCTCGCTCGTCGAGCCCTGGCTTGCCGGAGCGGTCTGAACCCTATCCCCCCGGCTCCACCCCTGAAGGCCCGCGGGCCATCGTAACGGAGAATGAAATGACCACGATTGCGAGGATGGACCGCCGCAGCAAGGATCGGCAGGGCTACCGGATGAAGTTCGGCGTGCTGGGCCCGTCGACTAACACGATCGTCCAGCCCGACTTCGACGACCTGCGCCCGCGCGGCGTCACCAACCATTATTCGCGCATCCACGTCGACAATGCGCAGGCCGTCTCGAACGACACTTTCATGGCTGGCGCATGGAAGATCAGCGACATGACGCACGATGCGGTGAAGCGCGTGTTGACTTGCGAGCCGAACTACCTTGTCATGGGTATGTCGGCCGTCACGTTCTTCAACGGCGCCGAGGGCGGCCGGAAATGGCGCGAGCAGGTCGAGGAAGTCTCGGGGCTGGGCGTCTCGACAGGCGCGGAAGCGACCGTGGCTGCGCTGGAGGCCTATGGCGGGATCAGGAAGGTGGCGTTCCTTTCGCCCTACTTCCCCACTGCCAACGCCGAAGTGCGCAATTTCCTCTCGGACTACGGCTATGAAACAGTGCGCGACGTTGCGCTGGAGCGGCCAAGCTGGATCGCCATCGCCGAAACGCCCGAGCAGACCTTGCGTGAAACCTTCCGGCAGCTTGACGGCGACGATGTCGACGCGTTGATCCAGGTCGGCACCAACCTTGATTGCATGCGCTTCGCTGCAGCGGCCGAGACGTGGCTGGGCAAGCCGGTGATCGCCATCAACGCCGCCACGTACTGGCACGCGCTGCGCCGCAACGGGATCGACAACCAGATCGAAGGCTTCGGCCGCCTGATGGCCGAATTCTGACAATTTTCATCCGTGCCCGGCATCCGTGCCGGGCCTTGGAGACTACGAAATGACTACGAAGAAGCGGGTGCAGGTTGTCGTTGCGGGCGCGGGGCCGGTGGGCTCGGTCGCCGCGATGTATCTGGCGATGAACGGCGTGGACGTGGTGCTCGCGGAGGTCGGGGCGGACAACGCAGTCGACCTGCGCGCCTCCACCTTCCATCCGCCGACGCTCGAGATGCTTGACCAGATCAAGGTCACCGACTTCCTGATGGAGACGGGCCTCAAGTCGCCCATCTACCATTGGCGCGACCGCAAGACCGGCGAGATCCTGCCGTTCGACTTCGCGGAACTGGCCGGCGATACCAAATATCCCTTCCGCCTTCAGTGCGAACAGCACCACCTGTCGGGCAAGCTCGCAAGCCGCCTTGCCGAGGAGCCCCATGCAGAGGTGCTGTTCAACCACCGTCTCGTTTGGTTCCAGCAGGACGATGACGGAGTTGATGTGGCGTTGGAAACGTCGACCGGCATCGAGCAGTTCCGCGCCGACTATCTCATCGGCGCCGACGGCGCGAGTTCTATCGTGCGCAAGTGGCTGGGCATCGAATTCGACGGCTTCACTTACCCCGAGCGCTTCCTGTGCCTGTCGACCGAGCAGGAAATCCGCGACGAAGTGCCCGATCTTGCTTACGTCAACTACATCTCCGATGCGCAGGAGTGGATGGTGCTGCTCCGCGTGCCGCGCCTGTGGCGTGTGCTGGTGCCCGCCAACGAGGCAACCGATGCGGAGTTGCTGTCCGAGGAGAAGAAGGCCAGCGTCTTCGACGGCTTCCTCAAGGACGGCGCCAGTGTTCAGACGCACCACCGCACGATCTACCGCGCCCACCAGCGCGTGGCCAAGCAGTTCCGCAAGGACCGGGTGCTCCTGGTCGGCGATGCCGCGCATCTCAACAACCCACTCGGCGGCTTCGGCATGAACAGCGGCGTGCATGACGCGTTCAACTTGTGTGAACGTCTCGTCGACGTCATCAAGGGCGGCGACGATGGCCTGCTCGATCAGTTCGATCGGCAGCGCCGCACCGTTACCCATGCCTTCACGCAGAAGCAGACCATCGAGAACATGGAAGCCATGCGCGGCGGGCAGGGCGAGGCGCATGCGCGCCGCCGCGACAAGATGAGAGCCCTGCTCACCAATGACGACGCGCGCCGCAAGTACCTCCTGCGCCAGTCGATGATCGATAGCCTGAGGGATGCAGCCGCCATCGCTTGATGGGCTGATACCGGGCCGCTGTCCTGTTCAGATGGAACAGGACAAGCCCGTTAGCCCCGCGCAAGGGGTGGGGCGCGGTCCTGAAGGCAAAGCCACCTGGCTCTTCTCAAGGCAGTGAGCGGTAGAATTCCAGCTTCATGTCCTCGGCTACGCAGTCGAGGATGCCGGGCACCAGCCGGTCGTGGAAATCGATGTGCATGTGCTTTTCGTAGGCCGCATCGTCGCGGAAAGTGGCGACGACCTGGAACAGATCGGGGTCGGCCTCCGACTGGAACAGTTCATAGACCAGCGCATCGGGTTCGTGCTCGAACACCAGGCTCTTGAGCTGCGATTGCAGGGCGATCATGTCGCCGCGTTTTTCGGGGCGGGTGCGCAGTTGCGCTATGAAGCTCTTGGCGCTCATCGTGCCTGCCCCTCCAATTCTGAGGCCAGGTCGAACAAGAGTTCGCGCTCGTAGCTACCGTCCATACAGCCGACGATCTTTTCGATCAGCGGTTTGTTGTGGTCATAGGCCATATGCGCTTCGTCGGCGGCCTCGTCGACGAAACTTTCATGGACTGCGAACATGCCCGGCTGAGCCAGCTTGAAGAACTTGTAGTAAAGGGTTCCAGGTTCCTGCTTTGAAAGCGCCTCCATCTCTCGAGCGAGGGTCACGAATTCGTCTTGGCGGTCGTCTTTGATTCGGAAGCGGGACAGGAAGCTGAACGCCATTTGATAGGTCTCCTCAGATGCCGATTCGGCCGCCGCGGCAGCATTCTTCGGCTTCTCTCCAACGCGGCACCTGTTTCGGCGCCTGCTCGTCGGAGAGCATAGGTGATCCCGATATAAAAACAATCATGAATGCATGTGATAGGGCTTTTTCCGGTACTTGCACGGGGTTGCAGATAGGACGCGCATCTCCTTGGACACGGCGCATAGTACGGCTATCAAAAAAACATACATGAATGATTGCTTATCGCTCCGTCCGTGATACGTATTCGGGCAACCCGCAATAAATGGCGGGGTACAAGGAGAGAGAGGCCATGTTCACCAGGCAGCTATATTGCTCGTCTTGCGCGTTCGCGCTCGTCGCCGGACTTGCAAGCGCACCCGCCCATGCTCAGAACTCACCAGCGGATGAGGCGGCACCCCAGACCGCAGCTCAGCAGACCAGTACAGGTCTGGCCGAAATCGTCGTTACCGCTACGCGGCGGGCAACCGATCTTCAGTCGACTCCGGTCTCGGTCTCGGCGGTCGATGCCAACCTGATCGCGCAGGCCGCGCCGCGCGACCTTGGCGACATTGCCGCGTTCGTGCCGAACTTCTCGGCCGCGACGATCGCCAACTTCAACGCTGCCAGCTTCGCGATGCGCGGTGTCGGGCAGACCTCGATCATAGTCTACTTCGAGCCGCCCGTCGCGGTTCTTGTCGACGACTTCGTGGTGCCTTCGGTACAGACCCAGCTCCTCGATACCTTCGACATCGCGCAAGTCGAAGTGCTGCGCGGACCGCAGGGCACCCTGTTCGGCAAGAACACCACCGGCGGCGTCGTCACCGTGCGCACCAAGCGGCCACAGATGGAATATGTCGGCGTCGATGCGCGCGCCGAATTCGGCGACTTCGGACAGAAGAAAGTCCAGGCCGCCATGAACGTGCCGATCGGCGACATCGCCGCGCTGCGCCTTGTCGGCGGGTACGAGAAGTCGAACGGGTTCTATCACAACGGTGCCTGCTACGGCCCTGTCACCGGCTTCGTACCGAACAAGTTCGAAGACTCCACCGGGTGCCTTGGCGGCGAGCGGATCGGCGGCAAGGACGTGTGGCAGGCCCGCGCCAAGTTGCTGATCGAACCGTCGCCCGATTTCAGCGCACTGTTCCAGTACGAATGGATCCGCGACCGTTCGGATTCGGTGCCTTCGGTCAATGAGAACTACCTCTATACCGGCAGCAACCCATTCGTCACCGACCTGCTGGGCCTTACCAATCCCAACGCGCAATCCATCGATCCGCTCAAGCGAGCGGCGTATACCGGACGCCACGACGGACTGCTCTACATGGATGAAGGGCAGCGCATCTCGGTTGACGGGTTCTACGCCAATCTGGAATATCACACCGGCATCGGCACGGTCAGTTCGGTCACCGGCTATCGCAAGCAGAAGTCGCGCATTCCCAACTCCTATGCGGGCGCGACGGCGGTGGGCAGCGATGGACAACTGCTTTCGTTCTTCGATGCTACTCGCGATGACGACCGCAAGACCTTCCAGCAGGAACTGCGCTTCTCGTCCGACTTCAAGGGGCCGTTCAACTTCGTCGCCGGCGGGTTCTACCAGCATGACAAGATCGACTTCTGCGTCTCCCAGATCCTCGGCTTCCTCGACCTGACTTCCGGTCCGCTGCCGTTCGGGGAGTGGAACAACACGCCTTACATCCTGTGCAATGCCCAGAAGGCGAAATCGCGCGCGCTGTTCTTCGAAGGCACCCTCAAGCTGGGCGACAAGCTGACGATCGCGGCAGGCGGGCGCTATACCTGGGACGACAAGACCTGGATGGGCCGCCAGCAGACCTTTATCCCGGCGCTGAACGGCGGTTTCGACCCGACGATCACCATCGACCACGCGCTGGACGCCAGCGTATACAAATATCCCGCGGGGGTTGTGACGGTGAAGGGCAAGTGGCGCGAGCCGACCTACCGCGCCAGCATCAGCTATCAGGCGACCGACGACATCTTCGTCTTCGGCGGCTATTCGCGCGGCTACAAGGGCGGCGGTTTCAACGACCAGATCGGCGGCTTCGCGGCCTTCGGTGCCGATCTCGACGCCTTCCGCGCAGCGGCGCGCGCCACCGACCCGGAAACCGCCGACAGCTTCGAGGTGGGCTTCAAATCGCAGTTCCTCGACAACCGGGTGCGCTTCAACGTCACCGGTTTCTATGTGAACTACAAGGACCTGCAAAAGCAGCTCAACGTGCCGATCGAGGTCAACGGGCAGCCCAATCAGGTGACGATCTTCGTCAATGCCGCCAGCGCCACCGTGAAGGGGCTGGAAGGCGAACTTTCGGCTACTCCGGTCGAGGGACTGACCCTGCGCGGCGTGCTCGGCTATCAGGACGGCAAGTACAAGACCTATACGGCCGCGAACGCCGGCTACGATCTGGCGAGCGCGCCGCTGGACCGTGCGCCCAAGTGGCAGTGGACGCTGGATGCCGCCTATTCGCTGCCTTTGGGTGATGACTACAAGGTGACGCTCAACGGCAACGTCGCCTATACCGGACGCAACCTCAATACCCAGGCAATCGATGATCCGCTGGGCAATACTTTCCTCAACGCCCGGACGCTGGTGAACGGATCGATCACTCTCGCCCAGGCTAATGACAAGTATTACGTCCGTGTGATCGGCAGGAACCTGACCGACAAGCGCTACCGCATCGCTTCGCAGAACGTGGCGGGCCTGTGGCTCAACTCGCAGTTTGGCGCGCCGCGCTACTTTGGCGTCGAGCTGGGCGTGTCCTTCGGCGATCACTTGTAAGGCGGCCCGCCAATCCTCTCCATCGCCAGGGCCGATGGGGAGGATTGGGCCTTGCCCCCATTTTCGAACAAGAGGTGCACTGCGTGTTGGTGAAAGGCGATTTGGAAATGCTGCGGCCGGTCATGCTGGGCGCGCTGGTGTGGAGCCTCGCTGCCTGCGGTTCGGCCGATCAGCAGGCCATGGCGGGCAAGCGGGTAGCGGAGCCCTGGCTTCAGCAGCTGGACGATGCCAGCAGCGGCGACGACTGGCCCGCTTTCGGGCGCACGTATGGCGAGCAGCACTACAGCCCGCTGGACCAGATCAACGCGGGCAACGTCAAGGACCTCGGCCTCGTCTGGTCGGTGGACCTGCCTGTCGGCAACCCCGCCACCGGACCGATCGAAGTGGGCGGCAGCGTTTATCTCGCCACCGGCTATTCGGTGGTGCGCGCGATCGATGTGGCGACCGGCAAGGTCAGGTGGGAGCATGATCCCAAGGCGCCCGAGGCTTCCGGCATTCGTTTGCGGCAGGGATGGGGCAGCCGCGGTGTGGCATATTGGAACCACAAGGTCATCACCGCCACGCAGGACGGCCGCCTCGTCGCGCTGGACGAGAAGACCGGCACGCCCGTCTGGACCGTACAGACCCTGGACGATGGAGCGCCGATGTTCATCTCAGGCCCGCCGCGCGTGTTCGACGGCAAGGTCATAATCGGCAATGCAGGGTCCGATGAAAGCGCGGTGCGCGGCTTCGTGACTGCCTTCGACGCCGATACCGGCAAGTTCCTCTGGAAATTCTACACCGTCCCCGGCGACCCTGCGAAGGGCTTCGAGGACGAGGCGCAGGAGATGGCCGCCAAAACCTGGCACGGCGATTGGTGGAAGTACGGCGGCGGTGGCTCCGCGTGGAATTCGATCACTTACGACAAGGCGAACGACCAGATCCTGATCGGCACCGGCAATGGCGCTCCGTGGAACCACAAGATCCGCAGTCTGGGCAAGGGCGACAATCTGTTCGTGTGCTCGATCGTCGCGCTCGACGCGAAGACCGGCAAGTACAAATGGCACTATCAGATCAATCCCGGCGAAAGCTGGGACTTCAATGCCGCGATGGACATGCAGCTTGCCGATCTCACCATCGACGGCAAACAGCGGCAAGTGGTGACGACGGCGCCCAAGAACGGCTTCTATTATGTGATCGACCGCAAGGACGGCAAACTGATCTCGGCCGAGCCTTTCGTACAGGTGACCTGGGCGAAGAAGATCGACATTGCCACAGGCCGCCCGGTCGAAAATCCCGGTGTACGTTACGAAAGCGGTAAGACCACGTTCCGGCCTACGCCGCTTGGCGCGCATAGCTGGATGCCGATGGCGTACAGTCCGAAGACCGGCCTCACCTATATACCCGCCATCGATCTGCAGGTGCATTTCGACGACACCGGCATCACGCGGGAGAACTTCAAATTCGCGGGCGGAATGGCGCTCTCGCCGGGGGTGGGTTACGCCATCGACGCGGGTGACAGCAAGGTCACCGGCTGGCTGATCGCCTGGGACCCGGTGGCGCAGAAGGCGCGCTGGAAGCTGCCGATGCCGACCCACGGAAATGGCGGCATCATGGCGACGGGCGGCAATCTGGTGTTCCAGGGAAGACCAGACGGCGGCTTTTCCGCCTACAACGCGCAGGACGGCAAGCGGCTATGGAACTTCGACGCGCGCGCCGGAGTGGTCGCGCCGCCGATCACCTACCGGGTGAACGGCAAGCAATACGTCACGGTGATCGCGGGCATCGGCACGAGCGTGGGCCTGTTCGGTCCGATGTTTGAGAAGTACGGCATCGATTACCGTACCCAGGCGCGCCGGGTTCTGACTTTTGCAATCGGTGGCAAGCAGGCCTTACCGCCGCGCATTCCGTATAAAGCAGTTGCCTTCGAGGATGCCGACTACAAGCCGGATGCTGCACTTACCGAGCGGGGGGAGGGGATATTCGGCGGTCGCTGCGCGGTATGCCACGGCACCGGCGTCGTCGCAGGCGGCACCGCGCCGGACCTGCGCACTTCGCCGATCCCGCACGATGCCGAAGTCTTCGCGCAAGTGGTCAAGGACGGCGCGCTGGTATCCTCCGGGATGCCGGCTTTCGGAGAGTTCACGCCGGAACAGATCGGAGCGTTGCGCCAGTACATCCGCTCAAGGGCATATATTTTGCGAAGTGGAAAACCGGAAACGCCCTTCGGTTCGGCCCACAAAACGGGAGAATGAGCTTCTCGTCGTCCCGGACGTGATCCGGGACGACGATCTGCGGTCTCAATCCGAGCGTTTGGGCCATAACATCGTCAGTGCAATCCGGGCGAACTTCCACTGTCCGTCCTGGCGCACATAGACGTCATCGTAGCGCCCGATCAGCAGCAGCGGATTGGCCTCTCCGCCCCTGGTAACGATGGCTGATCCCTCATGCTGGCGCGTTACGAGATCAAGCAACAGGCAGTGGCCGTGCGCGGTATCGGGGCCGGTAAGTTCGATCGAATGGTTGGCGATGTAGTGCAGCGTCTCCAGCGGCGCTCGGCAATGGCGCCAGTTGTCGCGGAACAGGCCCAGCACCGCCTCCACGCCTTCGTAAGCGCCGCCAAAGGCGAGGGGGTATTCGCAGACGATATCATCCGTGCAATTCCGGCGCACGGCGGCTTCGTCCATCGTGTCGAAGGCGGTCGAATAGTCGACGCGCAATTGGCGGATGGCCTCGCGCGCGGTCAGATCTTCAAGCGTCATTGCCGTTAATTCTCCCGTCATCAGCCCGTTTTTCAGGCTATTTGCGCATTCGTCTGATCCGTTTCTGGATCGTCACCAGCTTGGCCAGATAGGTCTCTCGCAGCTCTCCCGTCAGCACCAGCGAGGCGCTCTGAAGGAAGCAGGCATGCAGTTCGAGGCGGCATTGGTCCGACCCGCACTGCCCCAGCGACCAGCGTCGGTAGACGAGGAATTCGTGCATCACATGCGCCTCGACCAGAGCCTCGCCGTCGAGATCACCGCGCAGGCTATTCTTGCTGCGCTGGTGCTCCAGCCAGCCGATGAAGCGGCTACGCGCCACCGAGGTCAATTCGCGGACCTCCAGAGTCCGTATCTCCGGCGCGAAGACGAAATCTATGACGACACGGGCGTAGAGGCTGTCGCGGTCCAGCTCGCTGACCATCCAGTCCAGTTCGCGGAAGACCACAGGCAGCGTATAGATGTGGTTCCGCCGCGCAATGTGTTCGCGCACTTCGACCATGCGGTCGACCACCGTTGCGCTGATGACGCCGTCCTTGTCGCCGAACAGGCGGTACAACGTGCGCTGCGCCACGCCTGCTTCGTCAGAGAGCCTGCGGATGGTCAGCGCCGCAACGCCCCCTTCGCCGAGGATGCGGTGCGCGGAGTCGACGATGCGCGCCCGGCGCTCCGTCATCGCCGGACTGGTGTAACGGCGCCGACTCGGGGTCGT
Organism: Novosphingobium sp. 18050; assembly: GCF_902706195.1. Lineage (GTDB taxonomy): Bacteria > Pseudomonadota > Alphaproteobacteria > Sphingomonadales > Sphingomonadaceae > Novosphingobium. The sequence goes on from NZ_CACSJO010000006.1 coordinate 27,742, forward strand.
TTTTTCTGCCGTCATCTCCTGCACTGCAGCAAGTTCCCCACGCATCTTCCTTCCCTCACTATTCTCTAGAAATTCTAGAGGCCTGCGGTTCTTCGAAGCAATCCCTTCGTCCATCCGCCGCTGCACTGCGATAAAATAAATCATACATGATTGTATTTTTTGTCTTCACAAAAATGAACATCTGCACTCATTTATACGAGCCGGACGAAAACGTCGGCAGTGATTCGAACTGCCCCATCAGAAAAAGGCAGTCGGTTCGGAGGGGAAGACCATGATCGGCAAGTCACACCTGAATTGCGTCTGCAAACTGCTCGTCACGGGGCTGCTGACAAGCGTCAGCAACACTGCCCTGGCCCAGGCCGCACCGGCTCCAGCGCCCCAGCCGCAGGGCACGAGCCAGTCGGGCCAGTCGACCGGCCTTGAAGACATCGTCGTGACCGCGCGGCGTATTTCGGAATCCATTCAGGATACTCCGGTGGCAGTCTCGGCCTTCACCGAGGCGGCGATCGAAAACAAGTTCGCCAACGATATCCGCGCCCTGGCCGGCGACGTTCCCAACGTGGTCATCACCAACGTTCCGGGCTTCAACGCCGCCGCGATCGGCATTCGCGGGCAGTCCACCGGCGACATCATCCTGACGTTCGAACCGGCTGTCGGCGTAGTCGTCGACGACTTCGTGCTGGCCCACGTCCAGACCCAGCTGTTCGACCTTTTCGACGTGGAGCGCATCGAAGTCCTGCGCGGACCGCAGGGCACCCTGTTCGGCAAGAACACCGTGGGCGGCGTCGTCAACGTCATCACCAAGAAGCCGGAGCCCGGCTTCAGCGCCGAAGTCCGCCTTGGCTACTCCAGCTTCAACACCAAGGACGTGAAGGCTTCGATCAACATTCCCTTGGCGGAAAACTTGTACTTCCGCGCGGCCGGATCGTTCCAGGAAAGCGATGGGTATTACCGCCTGACCAAGAACAATTCGGTCGACGGTTTCGAGGGCGTGCCTGGACGCGGTCAGCGCTGGGGCGGCAGCCGCTACTTCAGCGGCCGCGCCAAGCTGCTTTGGGAACCCACCGACGACACAAACCTGATGCTGACTTACGAACTCCTGCGCGATCGCGGTGATAGCCCGCCATCCGTCAACGAAACGCCTCCCGGCTTCCTCATCTCCGAAGTCGGCTTCCCCGGCATTCAGACCACCGGCCAAAGCCCGTTCAAGACAGGCACGACCCTGTGCGAAGGCTCCTCCAGCGCGCCGACCTGCGTCGGTACGCTCGACGGTCACCGCGTCGACGTGGACGGCGTATTCCTGCGCGGCGAGCATTCCATGGACGGCGCCGGCACGATCACCGTAGTCGGCGGTTGGCGCCGGGTGCGTTCGGAACTGCCCTCGGACTATACCGGCGAAAACGCCTACCTGTTCGTCTCCACCCGCGAGGACACACGGAAGCAGTACAGCGTGGAGGCCCGCTTCAGTTCCGATTTCTCGGACAGCATCAAGTTCACCGCCGGCGCCATGTATTGGGGCCAGACGCTGGACGCCAATGCGACCAGCTTCCTCGGTTTCCTGCGCTTCCTGGGCGATGCCACCGCGCTGACCGATCCGAACCAGTCCACCGCGAACTACAAGGTCGACAGCTACGCGGTGTTCGGTGAGGCGGAGTACAAGGTCGCCGATCCGTTTTCGGTGTTTCTGGGCGCGCGCTATACCAAGGAAAGCAAGGACTTCTCGGTCCGCCCGCAGGTGCGCCGTTCGACCATCGCCACCGGGTTCTGGCCCGAATACAGCGACAGCGCCAAGTTCAGCAAGCCGACCATCCGCGCTGGTTACCGCTGGGAAATCGCATCGGGCATCAACAACTACTTCACCTATAGCCAGGGCTACAAGTCGGGCGGCTACAACGAGCAGGCGATGTCCGCCACATCGGCGCTGCCGTTCAAGGAAGAAACGGCCGACAGTTTCGAACTGGGCTTCAAGACCGAAACCGCCGACCGCAAGCTGCGAGTCAATTTCGCGGCGTTCTATGTGAAGTACAACGATCTGCAGCGCGACGCGGTGGTGCCTTTCGTCGATCCGATCACGGGCCTGCCGGGCCAGGAAACCCGCACTACCAACGCCGGCAAGGCCGAGGTGAAGGGCATCGAACTGGAGATTTCCTCCGCACCGATCCCGGGCCTGACGCTGGGTGCTTCGCTGGGCTACCAGAAGGCCAAGTACCTCAAGTTCATCACCGACGTGAACGGCGACGGGATCAACGAGGATGCATCATATCTGAAACTGCGCGGCGCGCCCAAGTGGACCGCCGGGGCCAATGCGCACTACGAATTTCCGCCTGCAGATTTCGGTACGATCTCGCTCAATGCGGATATCAACTACCAGTCGCAGTTCGAATCCACGACGCTCAACGCCAGCTATTCGCAAGGTGAGGCCCGTACTCTGGTGGGCGCAAGCATTGGCTGGACCGATCCGGATGAGCGTTACCGGGTCGCCATCTTCGGGCGCAACCTGCTGGATCAGGTATACCGCGTTTCAGCCAACTCGGTTGCGGGGCTGTTCAACTTCACCAACTACGCCCCGCCGCGCAGTTTCGGCATCGAAGGCTCGGCGAAGTTCTGAGCGATGGTTGCGCCGGCTTCCCCTTGCCTCTCCCTTGCGGGTTTCTCCCCGAAGCAGCCCTTGTGCTTGCTTCGGGGGGAAGCGGGGTCAGCGAAGCTTGTGCGGCTTGCCCACGCCTGCGGGCACGAGGTCGAAGGCGAAACTGATGCGTTCCTGCTCGCCTCTGAAGGGCAGAGTCCCGTGCCACAGGTAGGAGGGGAACAGGATCATGCGCCCGGCGCGCGGGGACTTGATGACCGGAGTGCCGCCGCCGCCCAGTTCACCGGGAAGTACGCCGATCGCGAAGGCGCCGTCATCGCCCTCAAACGCGGGATAGTAGACGCCCGAAAGCCAGTTCGGCGCATGGATGTGGGGACCTACTTCGCCGCCGGGCTGGAGGATCGTACCCCACAGCGTCAGGTTCCAGTCTGCGGGCATGGCGCGCAGGAAAGGGTGGTCGGCAGGCTGGGCGGCGAACCCGGCGAGGGCCGCCGCGAGATGCTCTTTGGCGATGCCGGCCAGTCCGCGCAGCGCAGGGGTTTCGGCATCGGCAAGGTCGCCGCTCAGGCGGCCCTGCCGGGTGACGAGACCCTCCGGCTCGAAGGTCAGCGATGGATGAGCGCGCAGTTCTGCCACCAGCGCCGCGTTGAACTGCGCCATGTCGGCAAAGCCCGGCGCGGCCGTGATATCATGGACCGACACGAAGCGGTCGAGCGCCATCATGGCGTCGCGCTCACGGACATGGCCGAGCCGTTCGAACGCAGCGACACTCAGGGCGAGCGGCGTCGTGACGCTGGGCTGCGTCGAGGCCAGCGTGCCGCAGACGCCCAGCGCGTCCTCCCCCTCACCGGCGAGGATCAGCACGCGGGCGAGGTTGATGCCGAGCGCGTGGTTAGGCGCGGCAGGATCGAAAGCACCGCGCAGTGCGGCAACCGCTCCGGCGAAATCGCCAGCACTTTCGCGCATCAGCCCCAACTGGTTCGCGGCGCGCAAATTGCGGGGCTGGGCGCGCAGCACCTGGCGCACGAGATTTTCTGCCTCGTCCCGTCTGCCGCTGGCGGCCAGCGCATCGATCAGGTTGAGCGCGGTTTCGAGGTGCCCCGGGCGCAAGGCCAGCGAGCGGTTGTAGCGCGCCGCCGCCTCATCGTGACGGCCGACACGGGCGAGCGCCACGCCCATGTTGTTCAGCGCATCGGGCTTGTCGCCCGCTGCGGCGAGGACCTTGAGGGCATCTTCGCAGCGGCCCGCCGCGATCAGGCACGAGCCGAGGTTCGCCAGCGTGGCATCGTGGCCGGGACGCAGATCGAGCGCGGCGGCGAAGGCGGCAAGGGCTTCCTCGTAGGCGCCGTCATTTTTCAGCGCCACGCCCAGGTTCTGGTGCCGTCCGGCATCGAGCGGATCGGCATCGCGCGCGGCGCGAAAGGCGTCCAGCGCATCCTCCATGCGCCCGGTTCGCTGGGCGACTATCCCCGCCAGCGTCAGTGCATCGGCGTCGCCGGGTTTCGCGGTGAGCAGGCGTTCGACCAGCGGCCGGGCGGACGCAGGGTTTGGTCCCTGCGCGGCCTGCGCCGCCTCGGCCAGCATTTCCCCCCACATGACGAAAGGTCCTTCAAGTGATTGCAGTCATTATGCATGTCCGCACAAAACCGGACAAGACGCAGCGCTTCATCGAACTGACGACGCAGCTCCAGAAGGACGTGCGGGCGAACGAGCCGGATACCCTGCTGTTCCAGGTCCTGCAATCGCAGGACGACCCCGATGCCTTCGTGTTCACCGAATTCTTCACCACGATGGAGGCGAAGGAGGAGCACGCGCTGCGTCCCTATCACGTCGCCATGTCCGCCGACGGATATGCCTGCCTCGACGGCGATCCCGACATCCGCTGCTTCGACCATCTTGGCGAAGCGGCCTTCACAGGAGTTCCCGCATGATCGCCTCGCTTGAAGGACGCATCGCCCTTGTCACCGGCTGCACCGGCGGCATCGGCAGCGAAATTGCCCGTTCGCTGGGGGAAGCGGGGGCAGTGGTCGTCGGCGCTGACCTGCCCGGCGAATGGAGCGCAGGCCAGCCTGACTGGGGATACTACCAGCTTGACGTCACCGACGAGGCATCGTGGCAGGCGGTTATCGCGGCGATAGAGGCACGTTACGGGCGGCTTGATACGCTGATCCACGTTGCCGGCATCGTCGTGGTCGAGAAGATGGAGAACACCACGCTTGAGCAGTGGCGCAAACAGATGGCGGTCAATGTTGACGGCGTATTCCTGGGCACCAAGTCGGCAATCGGCCTGATGAAGCGTTCGGGCGAGGATTTGCCTCACGGTGCGTCCATCGTCGTGATATCCTCGGTCGCGGGCAAGATCGGCTCGCCGCTACATACCGGGTACTGCGCATCGAAAGGCGCGGTGGCGCTGTTCGTGAAAGCCTGCGCGATGGAATTTTCGGCGCTGAACTACAAGGTCCGGGTCAATTCCGTGCACCCCAGCGGCGTGAAGACCGGCATGGTCGACCACATCCTCCAGCGCATCGTCGACAGCGGGTTCGCCGCCAGCGTCGAGGAAGCCGCCGCCGGTCTGGCCCCCGCGCACCCGATCGGGCGCATGGCCGACCCCATCGACATCGCCAAGACCGTGCGTTTCCTTGCCTCGGATGAGGCCGGTTACATGCACGGCTCGGAACTGATCGTGGACGGAGGTTTCACCGCGCAATGAGCAATCTTGCAGGAAAAGTCGCCATCGTCACCGGCGGCACCAGCGGCATCGGCGCCGCCGTCTCGAAGCTCCTGCACGAGGCGGGGGCCAAGGTGGCGGTGCTCTCCGATGCCGCGCAGGCAGACCTCGACAAGGAAGTCGCCAGCGGCGCTCTGGACCACGCCGTCCATGTCGACATCGCCGATGCGGAGGCTGTTGCGCATGCCGTGCGCGGGATCGAGGGCGCGCTTGGCCCGGTTACGTTGCTGGTCAACAACGCCGCGATCTGGGCGCCCAATCCAGTGCCTGAAAGCCCGCTTTCGCTGTTCGACCGGCATATCGACGTGAACCTCAAAGGTACCTTCTACGTTACGCAGTCAGTGCTGTCGGCGATGATCGAGGCGGGCGGCGGCGCGATCGTCTTCATCGGTTCGGTCAGCGGCGTGGCGGGGCGCGCGGGCGACAGTGCCTACAGCGCTTCCAAGGCGGCCGTAGCGATGCTTTCTCGCACGCTGGCGGCGGAACTTGGCCCCAAGGGCATCCGCATCAACTGCGTGTGCCCCGGCGCGGTGGCGACCCCGCTGACCGCGAACCTGCGCACGCCCGAGGGCGAGCAGGCCATCGCCGCGCTGATGGACGGCCACCCCAGTCCGCGCCGCAAGTTCTTCATGGAGCCTGTGCAGATCGCCGAACTGGTCTGCTTCCTGCTCGATGACAAGTCGAGCTGTGTCCACGGCGCCGTCATCCCGGCGGACGAAGGGCTCACCGCCACGATGTGATTGTCCAAGGCAACATTCAATTTGGGAAGAGGAGACAACCATGACTGTTCTGCACGAACCCGGAAAACTCGGCGACCTCATCGTCAACATCAACGATTGCCACGAAGTCGCGCTGGGCGTTGGCACCACGATCCGCCTGCTGCGCTATAGCGAGGAAACCGGCGACTGGGTGCTGTGGGTCCACATGGAGCCAGGCGCCACCTTCGCCCCCCATTGGCATCTCGGCCACGGCCAGTACTTCGTCACCAAGGGCGAGCTGATCTACGATGTCGGCTCGGCGCCCGTCGGCACCTATGGCTACGAACCGATCGGATCTCGTCACAGCGAGGCGCGCTGCGAGGAAGTGACCGAGTACCTGTTCATGGGCCACGGCGCCGTCGCCTTCACCGACGATGCGGGCGAAATCCGCTTCATCCTCAACCACGAATTCCTGCGCGACGTGGCGAAGGGTGAAGTCGTCTCCAACGTCGCCAACGAGGGGCTGGAGGAGGCGGCATGACCGCACCTTCGAACCCGCGTGCCGACCGGCTGCGCTCGATGATGGCGGGGGAGGGGCTGGACGCGGTGGTCCTCAGCCACCCGCATGACGTGCGTTATGCGACGGGCTATCACTCGATCCTCGAACGCTGGCAGCAGATGGAGCCGATGGCGGCGGCCATCGTCTATGCCGATCCCACCAAACCGCTGACGCTGGTGATCCCGGAGGCGAACCTGGGCCTCGTCGCCGTGCTCAACAAGGACGAGGACGCCTGCACTTTCGCCGAAGTGCGCACGTTCGACATGCTCAACTTCTGCGAAGTCAGCCGCTACATCGACCCGGACCGCAACGGTGGCCAACTGGCCGAGGATGCGGGGCACATGGTGGCCGCCATCGCCGGCACCTGCCAGCCCGACGTGGCCGCCGCGATTGCCTCGGCGCTCGCCGATCACGGCATGGCGGGCGGGCGCGTAGGCTTCGACGAACACCGCGTTTCGGCGCGGATCGCAGGCGCGGTGCCCCATGAATACAGCGACGTGCTCGACTTCATGATGCGCGTGCGCGTGGTCAAGACCCCCGGCGAACTGGCGCGCTATCGCAAGCTGGGCAAACTGGCCGACCGGATCATCGCCCACGCCGGATCGCTGCTCCACGAAGGCGCGGACTGGAACGACGTGCAGGCGCGCATCTGCGACTTCATGGTCCGCAATGAAGTCATCCCGGTGGACGAAGGCGCCATGCTGTTCGGCGGCGCTTACGAGGCGGACGAGTTCATCCCCGACCTGTTCCGCACCCGGGGCAACCGTTCGCTTCGCAGCGGCGACATCGTGATCCTGGAAACGCAGGGCATCTACGACGGCTTCTGGGTCGACATCAACCGGACCGCCGTGGTCAGCAAGGCCAGCCCGGAATACCGCCGCCAGCACGACATCCTGCGCGATGCGTTTCTCAAAATGGTCGATGCGCTGCGGCCCGGCGTCTCCACCGCCAGCCTGCCCGCGATCGGATACGAACACCTGAAGGCCCACGGCGTCGCCACGCCCGAGAAGCTGCTGGTGGTCGCCCACGGCATCGGCCTGATGCCGCTGGAAATTCCGCTGGCCTTCCCCGCCGCCGGGCTTGCCGGGGTGAAGGAAGGCTTCGTGATGGAGGAGAACATGCTGATCTCGCTCGACAGTCTCTACTTCGGCGCGAAGCTTGGCCCCTGCCACATGGAGAACGTCTACGCGATCACCGCTGGCGCTCCCGAACCGATGTATGCGGCTCCGCTCGAACTTTTCGAGGCCGTCTCCGCTCCCCAGCCCGCACCCGTCCACTGAGAGAGGATCTGTCATGACCGCCATTGGCGACAACGACCGCAGGATTGAGAAGTACCGGCGCATGCAGCGCATCCGGCAGTTCGAAACCCGCGCCGAAACTATCCATGCGGCGGGCGAAATCCCCGGCGCGCTGCATACGTACGCCGGCATGGAAGCCTCGGGCGTGGGCGCCTGCATGGCCCTGCGCGACGACGACTACATGGTCGGCACTCACCGCAGTCACGGCCACCCGATCGCCAAGGGCGCGAAGCTGCGCTCGCTGATGGCGGAACTGCTCGGCAAGGTGACCGGGATCTGCAAGGGGAAAGGCGGGTCGATGCACCTGTCGGACTTCTCGATGGGCAGCCTGGGGGAAACCAGCATTGTCGGTTCGGGCGGCCCGGTCACCGCAGGGGCAGCGCTCGGCGCCAAGCTGCAGGGACTGGACCGCGTGGCGCTGTGTTTCTTCGGGGACGGAGCTTCCAGCGAAGGCGCGATCCATGAAGGCATGAACCTTGCCGCCGTGTGGAAACTACCCGCGATCTTCGTGTGCGAAAACAACCGCTTCGGCATGTCGACACCCACCGCTGCGGGCGTCGCGGGCGCTCATGTCGCCGACCGCGCCCACGGTTACGGCATCCCCGGCATCATCGTCGACGGGCAGGACGTGGACGCCGTGGAAGCCGCCGTGCGCGAAGCCGTCGACCGCGCACGCGCCGGAAAGGGGCCGACGCTCATCGAGACAAAGACCTATCGCTACGCCGACCACGCCGTAAACATGGGCCGCGATCTCACCCCCCGCGGGCCGGAACATGACGAGTGGCTGGCGCGCGACCCCATCGTCCTCTATCGTGCCCGGCTGGTCGAGGACGGCGTTTCCGGTGCAGATCTCGATGCGATCGACGTTCAGGTGGCCGAGGAAGTTGCTGATGCCCTGAATTTCGCCCGCGAAAGCGCATACCCGGCCTTCGAAGAGGCCTTCGACCACGTCTTCGTCGATCGCCTGCCGATCCCTGACGATGTACGTGCACACGCCTGAAGAAGGAGCCGGAAAAATGGCCAAGATCACTTACCTGGAAGCCATATATCAGGCGCAGGCCGAGGAAATGGAGCGCGATTCCAAAGTCTTCATCATGGGCGAGGACATTCGCTGCAACGTCTTCGGCACCACCACCGGGTTCGTCGAGCGTTTCGGCGAGGAGCGTGTGCGTGACACGCCGATCTCGGAAAACGGCTTCATCGGCGCAGCGGGCGGCGCGGCGATGGTGGGGATGCGGCCCATCGTGGACGCCACGATTTCCTCGTTCCTGTTCCCGGCGATGGACCAGATATGTTCGATCATCGCCAAGTCGCGCTATATCTACGGCGGCCAGGCGCAGTTGCCGCTCGTGATACGTTCGTGCCTGTTCTACGGCAATTCCAACGCCGCGCAGCATTCCGACAGACCCTATTCCATGTTCATGAACATGCCGGGGCTGAAGATCATCGCGCCATCCAATGCGCATGACATGAAGGGCCTGCTGAAAGCCGCGATCCGCGACAACGACCCTGTGATGTCGTTTGAGGATTCGACCTGCTGGATGGTCAAGTCCGAAGTCCCCGACGACCTCGACTTCGTCATCCCGCTCGGCAAGGGCGAGGTCAAGCGCGAGGGCACCGACGTGACCGTGGTGGCCATCGCGGGCGCGGTGAACATCGCACTAAAGGCTGCGGAAAAGCTGAAAGCGGAAGGCATTTCAGTGGAAGTCGTCGATCCCCGCACGCTGGTGCCGCTCGACCGCGATATCATCCTCCGCTCGGTGCGCAAGACCGGCCGCGCAATCTGCGTCGACCCGGCTCATAAGACTTGCTCCGCCGCCAGCGAGATCGCCGCCACTATCGCTGAAGAGGCATTCGAAGCCCTGCGTGCCCCGGTGGTACGGGTGACCACGCCCGACACCCACCTGCCGTTCAGCCCTCACATCGAAAAGCCGCTCTATCCCTCGATCGAGCGGATCATGGATGCGGCTCGCCGTCTGGTCGGTGCACCTGCGCCGCAGCCACAGCCCGCCTGAGGAGACCGTCATGGCTGAATTCACGATGGTCCTGCCGCAATACGGCATGGGCATGCAGGACGGTGAGATCGTGCGCTGGCTTAAGCAAGTGGGCGAGCGTGTCGAGGAAGGCGAAAACCTCGTCGAGGTGGAAGCTGCCAAGACCACGGTCGAAGTCCCCGCGCCGGTTTCCGGCATCCTGCTGCGCATCCTAGTCGATAGCGGCGACACGGTGGATGTCCGCGCTGCGATCGCGGTGATCGAGACGTAGCGGCTGGTCGTCCCCTCGCACGCGGGGATGATGAATAACAATGTGCTGAATGGCGCAGTCCCGTTCCGGGAGAGGACGCGAGGATGAACGACAAGAAGGTTGGGCCCGGCTGGCCGCGCTGGCTGGCGGGAACGGTGCTGCTCGCCATCGGCGCGGTACTGGCTCTGGGCGGGGTAAAGCTGCTGACGCTGGGCGGCTCGGCCTATTATCTGACGGCGGGCCTCGCGTGCCTCGCATCGGGCATGCTGCTCTGGCGCGGCGACCGGCGTGGATTGTGGCTGTACGCCGCCTTGTTGATGGTCACCATCGCGTGGTCCTGCTGGGAAGTAGGCGGCCAGTTCTGGCAACTCCTGCCGCGTGTCGCAGGACCGGCCGTGATCGGCGCTATTCTGGCCCTCCCGCCGGTCCGCCGAAGGATGACCCGCGCAGCCGACGCCCTGACGCGCTTCGGGCTTGGCACGGCGGTCGCGGCAGCAGCGCTGCTGCTGGGCGCGACGTTCGCCATGAACCCGACCTTCGATGTTCTCCCCGCGCGCGGCCCCGTCGTCGCGGTGGCAGCGAATCCCGCCAGCGCCGAGTGGACGGCCTACGGCGCAAACTCAGCCGGCACCCGCCATTCTCCTGCCACGCAGATCACCCCGGCCAACGCCGCGAAGCTGGAGCAGGTCTGGTCCTTCCAGACCGGCGATACCCGTGCCAAACGCCCTGAAATCAAGTCGATCTCGTTCATGGCAACGCCGCTCATGGTCGGTGACAAGGTCTACTTCTGCTCCCCCACCGGCAAAGTCTTCGCCCTCGACGCCGATAGCGGCAAGCAGGTCTGGCTGCGCGATCCGCACACCAAAATCGGCAATGCCCAGATGCTCAACTGCCGGGGTGTTTCCTACCACGCCGACCCCGCCGCGACGGGCCTGTGTGCCAAAAGGATCATCAGCATGACCGTCGACGGCCGGATGCTGGCAAGCGATGCCGTTAACGGCGCGCCCTGCGCTGACTTCGGCGACAAAGGCACCGTCAACCTCGATGCCGGGCTGGGCGAGGTCGACCCGCTGCGTTCCTACACTTCCTCCCCGCCAGTAATCGTCGAAAATACCGCGATACTCGGCTCCTACGTGCGCGACAACTTCACCAAGGACGATCCCTCGGGCGTCGTGCGCGCCTACGACGTCAAGAGTGGCCGCCTGCTCTGGGCATGGGACAGCGGCCGCCCCGACGATGCACCGATGCCAGGCCCCGGCGAGAGTTGGACCCGCGGCTCGGTCAACGCCTGGAGCGTGTTCAGCGCCGACCCTGCGCTGGGCCTCGTCTATTTGCCTACCGGCAACGCCACGCCCGACCACGTCGGCACCCACCGCAACCCCATGCTGGAGCGCTACGCCAGCTCCATCGTCGCGCTGGACGTGAAGACGGGCCGGGTGCGCTGGCATTTCCAGACCGTCCATCACGATATCTGGGACTACGACATGCCCGCCCAGCCGGTGCTGTTCGACTACACCGTGGATGGCCGCAAGGTGCCGGCCCTGGCCGCTCCGACCAAGCGCGGCGAGATCTTCATCCTCGATCGCCGCACCGGCAAATCGCTCACCGGCGTCGAGGAACGGGCCGTGCCCCGCGGCAAAATTCCGGGCGAGCGGTACTCCCCCACCCAGCCTTATGTTAAGGGCTTCCCCTCCTTCGCACCGCCGCTTTTGACCGAGGCCTCAATGTGGGGCGCGACCCCGCTCGACCAGATGTGGTGCCGAATCCGCTTCCGCTCGCTCGATTATGCGGGCAACTTCACCCCGCCGTCCGAACGCGGCATGATCCAGTGGCCGGGCACCTTCGGCGTGCTCAACTGGGGCAGCGTCAGCATCGATCCGGCGCGCAATCTGATGATCGTGAACTCCGCCGCGATCCCGCAGGAAGTGCGCCTGTTCCGCCACGGCGCGGATACCGAAAAGCCGGCACTGGCAAAGGATTCGCACGCGCCGGGCTATCTGCCGCAGGTGGGGACCAACTACGGCGTCAGCCTGCTGCCGATGCTCTCGCCTTTGGGCACTCCCTGTGAGGCGCCGCCATGGGGGCACATCGCCGCCGTTGACCTTACTACCGGCAGGATCGCCTGGAGCCGGACTTTCGGCACCACTGCCGACACCGCCCCGCTCGGCATTCCCATGCCCGGCGCCTTCAACCTTGGCGGTTCGGCGAACACCGCAGGCGGTGTTACCTTCATCGGCGCGGCGCTGGACAATTACCTGCGCGCGATCGACACTGCCAACGGCCGTGAGCTGTGGCGCGGTCGGCTGCCGGCAGGCGGACAGGCGACGCCGATCACTTACATATCGCGCAAGAGCGGCCGCCAGTACGTGGTGATCGCGGCGGGCGGCCACATGTACATGGGCACGACCCCGGGCGATTTCGTGGTCGCCTTTGCATTGCCGGGCTCAACGTGACGACTGAAATGAAGGTCATTGTCATCGCACCAGATATCGTAAAGGCGCTGCTGACTTGTGAGCAGGCGATTGACTAGACCTCCAGCGATCGACTTCGCGCATCATGGCTCATTCTGTCGGGCCGAATGGCGTCAGCGCAAGGCCGCTTCGAGCCCAAAAAAGCCGTGCCGATTTGAACGGAGCCTGCCGCATTTCCATCGGGAAGGCACTCCGGTGCAGGTCGAGCGGTGGAGAAGGGCAGCAGCAGATGCCTTTGCTCAAAAAAAAAGATGACTTCCCAGCTTTCGATCTCGTGTTACACGTATCTCAATAATAACGAGAGAGGAATCCTATGGAGCGCAAGCTGCACACGCACGCACTGTTCAAACTTGTCGTGATTTTCGCCTTATTCGCTGTGCTCTTTGCGCCGCTTCGCCAGTGGGCCTTGGCCTCGATCGGATTTTAGGCAGATTCCGAGACCGCTTGCGACCGGCATCGCGTAATAGGGCAACTGTTCCGTCCAATTATTGGGTGCCGCCGCATTTATGCATTTCTTCACTCCACGCCACCTCAGGCTTTCAGTGCTCCTGAGCGCGGCGGGTAATCCGCGCATCCAGGGCGTGCGGTGAAGATCAGATTCAGACGGCGACCATTGGCAACTCGCACCCTCAAGGCGCAGGTGTGAGCTTTGCCGCTCTGGTATTATTTTTGACCGAAGCGCCGCTTTTGCGTCACGTCGATCTGCATCAAACGACCTTCGTGAACGGTCAATACGATCTGGCCGAACTTCATCCCGCTAAGCGCTTCACGAACATTGGCGAGGCTCTCCTCTAAAGCAGGATCGGTTTCCGTTTCAGACTGGCTGGGGCGCAGGATCATTTTTCAATTTCCTCGCTATTGCATTACGATGGGTGTTTCTGGAATTCGCGTTCGCGCAAGGGCTGAATCTGAACAGTCTCACCCAGCATTGGTGCGGGGTTGGCGGCGTTGACGTCGAATTCGACGACCCTGTCGTGTCCTTCGATCCGGCCCTCGACCCGCCAGCTCCCACCGCGCCGGAAAACATTGTCGACCACTACCGGAATTCCGCCAGAGGTGACGAGTTCGATGTCATGCGGGCGCACGTGGATCCCGCCGGGAAGCTGGTTTGTTTCACCCACGAAGTCCGAAACGAAGGGGCTGGCAGGTTCCATGTAGACCTGCTCGGGCGTGCCGACCTGCTCGATCCGACCGTGGTCCATGACCACCACGCGGTCGGCCAGTTCGAGGGCTTCTTCCTGGTCATGGGTGACGAAGATCGAGGTCAGCCCCATGGTTTCGTGGAGGCCCCGCAACCAGCGACGCAGGTCCTTGCGGACTTTGGCGTCCAGCGCGCCGAAAGGCTCGTCGAGCAGCAGGAGGCGCGGCTCGATGGCCAGTGCACGGGCGAGGGCCACGCGCTGGCGCTGGCCGCCGGACAACTGCCCGGGATAGCGCTTGCCCAGCCCGTCGAGCTGGACGAGGCGGAGCAGTTCCTCGGCACGGGCGCGGATATCGGCCTTGGGCGGGCGGCCCTTGCGGCGTACCGAAAGGCCAAAGGCGACGTTCTCGGCAACCGTCATGTGCTTGAACAGCGCGTATTGCTGGAACACGAAGCCTACCTGGCGCTCACCTACCGAACGACTGGAGACGTCTTCGCCGTCGAACAGGACTTCGCCGCCGTCCTGGAATTCGAGGCCTGCGATGATACGCAGCAGTGTCGTCTTACCCGAGCCGGAAGGGCCGAGCAGGGCGACGAATTCACCGGCTTTGATCTTCAGGTCGATGCCATGAAGCGCCGCAAAATCGCCGAAGGTCTTGGTTACGTTTTGGACCCGGATCAATGCCGTGCACTCCCGTGAAGGTTGAAGCGCCACTCCAGCACGGTCTTGGCGATGAGCGTCACCAGCGCCAGGCCTGCAAGCAGCGAGGCGACCGCGAAGGCGCCGACGAAGTCGTATTCGTTGTAGAGTATCTCGACGTGGAGCGGCATCGTGTTGGTTTCTCCCCGGATGTGGCCCGAGACGACCGAGACGGCCCCGAACTCGCCCATGGCGCGTGCGTTGCACAGCAGCACGCCGTAAAGCAGGCCCCAGCGGATGTTGGGCAGCGTCACATGGCGGAAGGTCTGCCAGCCGCTTGCCCCCAGCGAGATTGCGGCTTCCTCCTCGTCCTTACCCTGTTCCATCATCAGCGGGATCAACTCGCGCGCGACGAAGGGGAAAGTGATGAAGACGGTGGCAAGGACGATGCCCGGCACCGCGAAGATGATCTTCAGGTCATGCTCTGCAAGCCACGGACCGACCCAGCCGCTGGCGCCGAACAGCAACACGAAGATCAGGCCCGAGACGACCGGAGAGACCGAGAAAGGCAGGTCTATCATGGAGATCAGCAGGCTTTTGCCCCGGAACTGGAACTTGGTGATCGCCCAGCTCGCCGCCACGCCGAACACGAGGTTGAGCGGGACGCTGATCGCGGCAATCAGCAGCGTCAGCTTGATGGCGGACAGTGCGTCGGGCGCGGTCACGGCATCCAGAAATGGGCCGAAGCCCGCCTTGAGCGCCTCGCCAAACACCGCGATCAGCGGCAGGGCGAGGAAAAAGGCGAGGAACAGCAGCGCTATGGCGATCAGAACGATCTGCAGCGCGCGGCTTTCCGTGGTGGAGCGCCGCATGCTCATGCTCCGTACCTGTGGCGACCGGCAGCCTGCACTACGTTGAGCGCGAGCAGGATCGCGAAGGAGACGAGCATCATGACGGTGGCGATTGCAGTGGCCCCGTCGTAATTGTACTGTTCGAGCTGGGTGACGATCAGCAGCGGGGCGATCTCGGTGCGACCGGGCATGTTGCCGGAAATGAAGATTACCGAACCGTATTCGCCCACCCCACGCGCGAAGGCGAGCGCGAAACCTGTGAGGAGGGCTGGGGCAATGGCGGGGAAGATGACGCGGCGAAAAGTCTGCAGGCGGGTGGCGCCGAGCGTGGCTGCGGCTTCCTCGACGTCGTTGCCAAGGTCGGCCAGCACCGGTTCGACCGAGCGCACAACAAAGGGCAGCCCGATGAAGACGAGCGCCACGGTGATGCCGATCGGAGTGAAGGCCACCTTGATCCCCAGCGGATCGAGGAAGCGGCCCACCCAGCCGCTCGGCGAATAGAGCGCTGTGAGAGCGATGCCCGCCACGGCGGTAGGCAGTGCAAAGGGCAGGTCGACGATAGCGCCGATGATCCTCTGCCCGGGGAACGTATAGCGCACCAGCACCCAGGCGACGAGCAGCCCGAACACCGCATTGACGAGGCCCGCCGCAGCCGCCGTGCCGAAACTCAGGCGGTAGGCGGCCAGGGCGCGGTCCGAAAGGCCGACGGCGACGAACTGGTCCCACCCCATGCCGGCGGACTTGAGGAAGATCGTCGCCAGCGGGATCAGCACGATGAGCGTAAGCCAGCCCAGGCTAAGCCCGAATGTCAGCCCGAAGCCGGGTAGCACGGATGGTTGGCGCCAGCGGCGCCGCATGGCGGCGGCGGAAGAAGCGGTCATCTGCAGGGGCCTGCTCGATTATTGATAATGACTAGGTAAGGCTCACTTCTTCGTGGAAATGCGGTCGAATACACCCCCGTCATCGAAGAACGTCTTCTGCGCGGCGCGCCAGCCGCCGAAGTCCTTGTCGATGGTGACCATAGGAATCTGCGGGAAGGTGGACTTGAACTGTTCGGCGATCTCGGGGGCGCTCGGACGGTAGAAGTTGCGCGCGATGGCGACCTGTGCCTCGGGAGTGTAGAGATATTCGAGGTAAGCCTTTGAAACCTCTTCAGTGTGATGCTTCTGCGCGTTTTTCGCCACCACCGCGACCGGCGGCTCTGCAAGAATCGAGATGGAAGGGGCGACAATCTGGAACTTGCCCGCGCCCAGCTTTTTTTCGGCCAGCAGCGCCTCATTCTCCCAGGCGATCAGCACGTCACCGATGCCGCGCTCCACAAACGTGGTGGTTGCACCGCGCGCGCCGCTGTCGAGCACCGGGACATGCGTGAACAGGCTACGCACATAGCCTTCCGCGGCCTTGTCCGATCCGCCTGCCTTGCGACCGTAGGCCCAGGCGGCGAGGAAATTCCAGCGCGCGCCGCCGCTGGTCTTGGGGTTGGGGGTGATGACTTCGACGCCCGGCTTCACCAGGTCGGCCCAATCCCGGATACCCTTGGGATTGCCCTTGCGGACCAGGAAAACGATCGTCGACGTATAGGGCGAGGAATTATCCGGCAGGGCCTTCTGCCAGTCAGTCGGAAGGAGCTTGGCCCGGTCAGCGATCGCGTCGATATCGTAGGCCAGGGCCAGGGTGGCGACGTCGGCATCAAGACCGTCGATGATGGCGCGGCTCTGCTTGCCCGAGCCGCCGTGGCTCATGCGGAAGGTCACGTCCTTGCCGGTCTTCTTCTTCCAGTAGGCGGCAAAGGCAGGATTGATCGCTTCGTACAGTTCGCGTGTCGGATCATAGCTGACGTTGGTGATCTGTACCTTGTCGGACTGCCCGCCGCCGCCTGAGCAGCCGGGCAGGGCGATCGCGAAGCATAGGGCGAGGGGAACCAGAGCGCGGGATTTCAGCATAATCATATCCTGTCCGTATTCTTTACGCCCGAGGCGGTCTTCGACCGTTGCCCTGCGCATCGCTGCGACGGCGAACTGGAGACGCCACGAAACTAAGACCGGAAGCAAGAATACTCAACCATTTTGGTTGGGTAAATGGCCGTTGGGAAAAGTTCGCCTATCAAGCCTGCAATCAAGAGTTGATGGCAGGCCAATTTTGCCCAGCCAGACGGTGCAAATCAGCCGAAAATCGACGCCCCGTCTGTGACCGCCACGTTTTTGCATAAAGGTTGAATGGCTTAAATCCAGTCCCGCCACTTGAACCAGAGGAAAGGAATTATTGCGGAAAGCAGGCACAGGATGATCGCGAAGGGGTAACCGAGCGGCCAATTCAGCTCAGGCATATTATGAAAGTTCATGCCGTAGACGCCGACGACCAGGACGGGCGGAATTCCCACTACCGATGCGACTGTGAGCACCTTGACGACATCATTCTGCTCAATGCTGATGAAGGCCGTTGCCGCGTCTTGAAGGAGTTGGATGCGCCCGCTGAGACTTGTCTCGAATTCATCGAGTGAAGCGATGTCATGGCGGATAGCATCAAACCTGTCCCGCACCGCCTCGTCGAGTTTCGGCGTGCAACGATCAAGAACGAAGGCGACCATTCGCCCTATGCTCAGGAACGTGTATCGCACACGCGAAGCGCGGTCGCTCGCTTGCCCCATGTCGCGCATGATCTGACGGATTTTACGCGTTTCCCGGCTGAGTCCGGGACGTGCCGCCTCCTCGAAAAAGAGAGACTGAGACACTTGTGCCACGATCTCGGAGGCGTGCTCAAGATGATCCGCCGCTCGGTCCACGAGGTCTTCCAATAATGTCGCCAGTGCCGAAACCGGGGTCAGTTGCGAGATATCCGGCAATTCACCTGCCACGGTATCGAACGGCGCGATCTCAGCGTACCGTACCGTGACCAGAACGTCAGGCGTGAGAACGAAGCCGGTGGGAGCGAACTCCCAATGTTGCGTGTGAGTGCCGGTGATCAAAGGCGCGCTCATGTAAAGCACGTTTCCGTCTACCCGCAGCCGGCTCGAAGATTCGATCTCCCGAAGCGCACCAAGGTCTGGAAGGTGGACACCATAGCGTTTTTCGACGGTGGCCCGCTCGCCGTCATCGGGCGACATAAGATCGAGCCATTTGGCGTTGGCCCCATCTGCTTCATTGGGAAAGGATCTCAACATATTGTCTTCCTACTCGCCCATTGGCGCTTGGGCCAGCACCCACCCTCCTTGAAATTACTGCGTTGTCAGGCCATGCCGTCGACCGCTGCCCGGCCGAGGCCCGGATCGTCGGTGAAGAAAGAATCGACGCCAGCCGCCACGTAGCGGCGCATCAGTTCGACGCAGCCCTTGTCCTGCCGTGCGTCATCGCCGCCGGGGCCTTGGAAATCGGTAGGCAGGAAGCGGTTTTCCGGGCGAACCGTCCATGTCGAGACAAGCAGCCCGGCGGCGCGTGCATCGCGTACCAGCGAGGTGGGTTTGCCCAGCGGCCCGGACTTGCCGGTCGCATCGCCGAAGGGGATGATGCCCTGAAGCACAGGCGAGACCCAGTCGGCATAAGTCTTCATTTCGGCTAGACCCGCCGGGGTATGCATCTGGTTATAGGTCAGCTTGCCGCCGGCGGCGGTAACGTCAGGCGGGCTCATGTCCATCGGCACGGTAAGCTGCAGCAGTTGCAGCTTGGCGTAGGCGCCGATGCGCGGGCGCAGCCATTTGAGGTTGGCGACCTCGAAGCTCTGGACGATCACCGGCGTGGTGGAAAGATAATGGCTGAGCGCCACCCGGTCGAGCAAGCGCTGTTCCTGCGGCAGGCCGATGCTGGCGAAATAGGTCGGGTGCTTGATCTCGGGGATGAGACCGATCGCGCGCCCGCGCGCGGCGGATTCTGCCGCCACGAAATCGGCGATCTCCTCCAGCGTGAGCAGTTGAAACTGCCCGTCGTAGCTCTTGCTCTCCGGGCGCATGGCACCAAGCCGCTCTATCGCGCGCAGGGTCTTGATCTCGGCCAGCGTGAAGTCTTCGGTAAACCATCCGGTAAGCGACTGTCCATCGATGACCTTGGTGGTGCGGCGATCGGCGAACTCGGGATGATCGGCGACGTTGGTGGTTTCGGCGATGTTGTTTTCGTGGCGGGCGATCAAAGCGCCGTCCTTGGTCGAGACCAGATCGGGCTCGACGAAGTCAGCACCCTGTTGGATGGCCTTGGCATAGGAGGCCAGCGTATGCTCGGGCCGCAGAGCGGAACAGCCGCGGTGGCCGATGACCAGCGGCTTCCTGCGCTGGGCCAGGTCATTCGCCGCCGCAGTTGCAGGGGCCGCGCCAAGCGCGACCCCTGCAACTGCGGCACCGGCTCCGACGCGGATCAGTCCGCGCCGGGAGAACGTGTTGTCCGTCATGTTTACATCCCTACCGAGAAAATCAGGAACCACTGGCGCGGGGCCAGCGGTTAGACCGCTTAAACCGAAGAAGGCTGGCTGATAGACACCGTGGATGCACCTTTAATGTCGAATATGTTGATGACGGAGGAAGAGATCGATGCAAGGGCGCCATGTCGGTGCGATCGCCGTATGGGTCCTGCTATGGGGCTGACCTCTCATCACGGATACACCCGACACAGAATGTCGGCGTTTGGAACGGATACGGTTTAATGAAGATGAAGAACAGCCTAGAAGCCACTGATGTCAAAGCTATTCTGGTCGCCGCGGAGGCCGAAGCTCTGGCAAATGGCTGGGCCGTGACCATTGCGGTGGTCGATGACGGGGGCCACCTCCTTGGCCTGCAGCGGCTGGACGAGGCTGCGGCAAGTTCCGCGCATATGGCTCCTGCCAAGGCCGTCACTTCGATCATGGGGCGCCGGGAGTCCAAGGTCTATGAGGACCTCATCCTCAACGGCCGAGTGTCGATGCTGTCGGCCCCGGCGTTGCAGGCGATGTTGGAAGGCGGTGTCCCGATTGTTGTTCAGGGCGATTTCGTTGGCGCGGTCGGCGTATCCGGCGTCAAATCGGAGCAGGATGTGCAAATCGCGCGCGCAGGGATCGCGGCAATCCTCTCGTAAGAGCGCTATGGCGCGGCGCCCCTTCACTTGGCCCGTAACGTCGGCCTTGTTGAAGGGGAGCAACGCCTGCAAGTTGAGCGGCCTTTCCTCAGGCGGGGGCCGTGAATATCTCGTGGCCCGTTTCGGTGATCCCGATCGAATGTTCGAACTGGGCGGAAAGCGTCCGATCGCGCGTGACGGCGGTCCAGCCATCTTCCAGGATCTTTACACCGGGCCCGCCGATGTTCAGCATCGGCTCGACGGTGAAGAACATGCCGGGCCGCAGTTCGGGCCCGGTGCCTGCCCTGGCCGCGTGAACCACGTCCGGCGCATCGTGAAACACCCGGCCCAGGCCGTGGCCGCAGAAATCGCGAACGATCCCATAGCGATACTTCGCCGCGAAACGCTCTATGGCATGGCCGATGTCGCCCAGGCGGTTGCCCGGTTTCGCCTGCTCGATCCCGCGCATCATCGCCTCGTGTGTGACTTCGACCAGCCGCTTCGCCTTGAGCGGGACTTCGCCAACCATATACATGCGACTGGTATCGCCGTGCCATTCGTCAAGGATCGGGGTCACGTCGATATTGACGATATCTCCCTCCTTCAAGGTCCGCTCCGAAGGGATGCCGTGGCAGACCACCTGGTTGATCGAGATGCAGCAGCTATGCGTGAATCCGTGGTAGCCGAGCGATGCCGGCCTCGCGCCTGCCTCCAGGGCCATGTCGTAGACCATCGCATCGAGCGCATCGGTGCGGGCACCCGGGACCACGTGGGGTGCCAGGCGGTCCAGCATGTCGGCGGCAAGCCGCCCCGCCTTGCGCATTCCCTCGAACCCTACTGGCCCATGCAGTTTGATGGCTTCCGTGCGTTCGACCGGCGCCAGCGCCGCATCGATGTAGGTTGCATGCTTCATGGGGGAGGCGTCCTCGGTTCTTTTCGGCACGACCTTGGCCTGCTGCTGCGATGATCACTGCGCAGATGGCCCGATTGGTCGGTGTTGTCGTTGGGCACATACTCGCCTAATTTATGGCTGGTAAGTACGCACATGAAGGTAAGTGTCGATGTTAAAGCGCACATCCACGCGTCTGGCCGATCGCATGGAGCGCGGCGACGTGTTCGAGCCGCGCTCTCCCTCGCGAGAGATAATGAAACACGTGACCAGCACCTGGGGCGTGCTTGCGCTTATAGCGCTGAAACCCGGGACGATGCGGTTCAGCGCATTACGACGCAAGTTGAACGGGGTGAGCGACCGAATGCTCGCCCAGACCCTGCACCAGCTGGAGGGAGACGGGCTGGTGAAGCGGCAAAGCTACCCGGTGGTGCCGCCGCATGTCGAATATACGCTGACCGACCTTGGCCGCGAAGCGGCGGACCGCGTTGAAGCTCTGGCCAACTGGATAGACGATCATTTGCCCGTGCTGCTCGCTTACCGATAAAATCCGGTAAACCGGTGAAGCGCCCGAAAACGCTTTATACCCGGATTTAGTCGGGCAAGTGGCTTTCGGGGCGCTTCTATCAGGTCAGGCGTTCAGTCCACCACGAAGGTTGTGGTGGCAACCCTGTGCAGCACAGAAACCGGGCCGAGTGTCGTGTCAAACTTGCCTTCGTCTTTCAGGGTCGCGGAGATAAGATAGCGGCCCTTTTCACGGATCGGCACGGCGACAGCTCCATCCGCGTCGGTCTTGACCGATTTCGACCACTTTTCCGGCGAGACCACCGTGATCTGCGTATCTTTCACCGGCTGGCCGTCGCGGACGAGCACGAAGCGGTCACTGCCCGCAGTCACGGGCGTGAGTTCCATCGGCATCACAGCGCGTGCTTCGCTGCGGCCTGCGCGTGCATAATAGGCTACGCCTTCCTTCTTCGTACCGGTGCCCCAGGGAGCAAACACGGTGTCGTCGTGCGCACGCACGTCACCGGAAGGCACCGCCACTTCCAGATATCCGGTCTTGCGGGCCAGCACGGCCTTGCTGGCCGGCACGAGCTTCGGCGCCTTGAGGTGTTCGAACTCAGGGTCGCCACCGACCGGCAGCGCTTCGGCGGGTTCGCCAAGGTAGATGCGGGCCGGGCCCGAGGCATCGCGTTCGATCCAGACCTCATGGGCCTGTACTGCCGGAGCGGCACAAGCGAGGAACAAGGGGGCCAGGTACCTGATGGACATCGTATGCTCCGCAATTGTCTGAAAGGGCCGGCGGCCGGAATGAATGATTTGTGATTATCGCTATTACATTGCATTAGCAAGATGGCAGTCGATGTCCGACGTTTTCAGCGATTTGGACGAGGCCCGAATTCGCCATCAAGCTGTCATGCCCCGAAGATACCCGGCGGCACCGGAGCCGGGGAGGCGAGTCTTGAATTTCGATGAATCCGTCTATCGCCTGTGCCGCCGTGAGGTCTATCGCTTTGCTTACAGGCATCTGGGCGATCATTCGGCCAGCGAGGACATCGTTCAGGACAGCTTCGTAAGGCTCGCCCAGTACCGCACCGGCACCATCGCCAACATGGGAGGAATGCTGCGCACGATCGCGCGTAACCTCATCGTCGATCATGCCCGGTTCCGCACACGCCGCAGCGAGGATGCACTTGCTGGCGGGATGGACGCTCCGGCAGAATATCCATCGCAGGAACAGATTATGCTGCACCGCGAGCGTATGGAACAAGTGTCCGAGATTCTCGCGCAGATGCCGGCCCAGCGCCGCGAGGTGTTTATCATGCGTCGGCTCCACGGGATGTCCGCCAAGGAAGTGGCCGCGGCCCTGGCGATCAGCCCCGCCGCTGTCGACACGCATGTCGCGCGCGCTGTGCTGGCGCTGCATAAGGGCATGGCCACGCTGGATGAGGCGCCGGGCCAATGACGGCGGATATCTTGCACGATCAGGAACACGAGGACGCTGCGCTGTGGGTTGCCCGCCACATGAGCAACGCCGTCGACGCCGCCGCATTCGCGCAGTGGCAGGCTGGTGCGCCGGGCCGCCGGGACAAGTTCGAGGTACTTTGGGCCTCGTGCATGGACGAGGCGGTCGCCGATGGCGCGCGCCTTTATGAATGGCGCAAGGAGAAGCGGCGGCGGATGCCGACTGCCCGCAGCGGGACCCGCCGTTTTGCCATCGGCGCTCTGGCCGCTGCCTGCCTCGCGGTGCTGGCCTTGTCATGGCCGCAGTTGCAATTCGCAATGACGCCCGCGCAGACTTACGCCACGACCGCCGGCGAGGTGCGCAGCGTTACGCTGGCCGATGGAACTGAGGTCACGCTGAACGGCGCCACCCGCATCAGGGCCAGGATCGCCAACAACCGGCGCGAGATCGCGCTGGAGGCGGGCGAAGCCCTGTTCGACGTGACGCACGACAAGCACCGGCCTTTTACGGTCTCTGCCGGACCAGGGCAGGTTACCGTGCTGGGCACGCGCTTCGATCTTGCGGTGAACGCAGGCCGGGTCGACCTTGCCGTGGAGCGCGGCCTGGTTCGTTTCGAGGCGAGCGAGGGCCATACGGCCCCGGTCCTCGTGCCGGCCTCGCACCGCTCCGCGCTGATCGGGGGGCGGGTCGGCGATGCTGCCCGGTTCGAGGCCGCATCCGTTTCCGATTGGCGGGAAGGTTGGCTGCAGGTCTCTGACATGCCGCTGGCGCAGCTTATCCCGCGCCTGCAGCGCTGGACCAGCCGGACCATCACTGTAGCGGACGAGGCCCTGCTGGAAAAGCGCGTGGCAGGCCGGTTCCGCCTCTCCGAACCTGGTGTCGTGCTCGATAACCTGGGAGCACTTTATGGCTTCAGGGTCAGGCAGACGGGGCAGGGCTATGTCCTCGAACAGCAGTGAAAGCGGCCCGGAAACCCCCGCCATCCGCCTGGCAAGACGCGCGATGTACCTGACTACGGGTAGTCGGCCGAAGGCGTAGGCCGGCGATGCGATGAAGGCCTTTCCTCGCTTCGCGGCGCTGGCGACGGTTGCCGCCGTGACCCCTGCGTCAATCCCGGTCTACGCGCGCCCCACGTCCTTTGCGATTCCGGCCGGACCTTTGTCCGAGGCACTGACGGACTTTTCTCGCGCCAGTGGCATTCAGGTCATCGCCGACCCCGCCGTGCTGCGTGGCAGACGTACCGGCGGCGTGCGCGGCGTCATGGCGGCAGCTCAGGCAATGAAGGCTTTGCTACGCGGCAGCGGACTGACCTTCCGGCAGCGCGGCGAGGTAATCCTCATCGTCAGCGCACCGCAGTCTTCTGCAGCGAGCATTCCACCTCCGAGCCAATTACGGCGCGCCCGCGCGGTCGCCGTGCCGGGCTCGGCGGTGAGCGATATGGTCGAGGCTCCGGCCCCCATGGTGGTGATCGGCCAGCGGATCGCCGACCAGCGCGCCTTGGCTACCAAGCGGCGCGCGCGCAATATCGTCGACGCCATAGCGAGCGACGAAGTGCGGCGCCTGCCTGACAACACCGTGGCCGACGCGATGCGCCGCATTCCCGGCGTGTCGGTAGTGCCCATCGCCGATAACGAGCATCCGCGAGACGTGCCCATCGCGCCAGTTGTGCGCGGACTGACGCAGGCCTACAACAATGTCACCATCAACGGAATGCAGGTGGCGTCTACTGGCATTCCCGATGTGGCTTCCAACAGTGCCAGCCGGGGCGTGCGGCTGGACATCCTGCCGACCTCGCTGGTCAGCCGCCTGCTGGTGGTGAAGACCTTCACGCCCGAATTCGATCCCAACGCCATCGGCGCCGCTATCGATCTACAGACACGCAGCGCTTTCGATGACGGTGGCCGGCCGTTCCTTTCGGTCGAAAGCGGCACTTCCAGCCCGAGCGAGTGGGGGCAGGTGCAGCGCCAGTCCCGCTTCGGCGGCCATGCCTCTGTTACCGCCAGCACGACGTTCGGGGCGGAGAAGCAGTTCGGCATAGTCGTCTCGGCCAATTACCAACGGCTTCAGAACAACAGCAACGTGCACGCCACGGGCGACAGCAATTTCCTCTCTTTCTACGACGATGCGGGCAGCCGCGTGGACGACGCCGCGCTGGGCAACGGCATTCCGGTGCCGCGTCAGGAAAAATACTGGTACAATGCCAGCGATCGTCGTCACATGGGCGCCACTGTGCGGGGCGAGGCGGACCTCGGCGCTCTGCGGCTGTCGGTCCTGGCAGCGGACTACCGTTTCCGCGATGGCTACATCCGCAACGAGATCGTCTTCGATCCGGAAGACGCCGTTCTTGTCGACCAGACACCGACTTCCGGGCACTTCGATTCCGCCTCCGCCCAAGTCGGCTATCGCGGCGGGGTCACCCACAACGAGACGAAGGTCGTGCAGTTCGATGTAAACTGGCAGCCGACCTCACGCGACGAATTCTCAATGCGCGCGGGTCTGTCGCGCGCCACCATGCACGAAGCCTACGACATGGTGAAGTTCACGGCCGGGCAGGGCGAGACCGGCGCTGCTGTGGGGACGGGCGCGCTGGGCTTCGGCTACGATACCTCTGGCCTGCAATTCAGCTTCGATGTCCCCGCGCAGGGATATTACGACTTGTCGCTTTATTCCGCCGATTACTGGCGCCATCGCAGCCGCCAGGCAGCCGCGCGGGTGGATACCATCCATGCCGACTGGCGGCACGGCCTTGACGGAGCGGGCGACGGGACAGGTTTCGCCGCCGGCCTCGCCGCGACACGTACAAGCTATGCCTATGGCTACCAGAGCCTGGCTTTCGGGACGAGCGACCTTGGCCTCACTCTGGCGCAGGCGGGCTATGTCAGCAATGCGGCGCTTCCCTTCAACGGAAGCGGCCTGATGCTGATCGCCGTCGACCCTACACTCGGCTGGCGGATGTTCGACGAGAACCAGTCGAGCATCTTCATTACCGATGGCGTCGAGAACGATCACGAGGACGATTTCAGGCACCGGGAAACAGTCCTCGCCGGTTATGCGATGGCGCGCTTTGAAAGCGGGCCGGCCGAGGTGCTTGCAGGGGCCCGGCTGGAACACACCGGGATCGCCACCCAGGGCTATTTTGGCGCAGGGGACACATGGACCACGCAAACGACGTCCTCCGGCTATTTGCGGCTGCTGCCGTCGCTGCTGGTTAATTATCAGATGCTGCCGCGCCTCAAGCTGCGCGCAGGCTACAGCCGCACCATTGGGCGGCCCAGCTACGAATCCTATGCCCCGCGTTCATCGATCGATTTCGCAAGCGAAAGTTCGATCGGTGACGGCAATGCTGCGGGCGTGCATGTCAACCTGGGCAACCCGGACATCGACCCGCGCATGTCCGACAACTTCGACCTCAGCCTGGAATGGAGCCTGACGCGCCGGCTGGACGGCATGATCTCGGGGGCGCTGTTCCGCAAGGAGATCGCCAACGAGATCTTCGACGCGGTCACCGTGGGGTATGACTATGGGGGCATTTATTATCGCAATGCGATGGTCACCAAACCGACGAACGCAACGGCGGCGCACATATCGGGATTGGAACTGAGCGCCGTGATAGGATCGCTGGAGGCGGTGATACCGGCTCTGAGCGGCTTCGGTGTAAGCGCCAACTGGACGGTACTTGGCGGTGCCATGAGTGTGCCGATGAAGGGCGGGGCGGTGCGCACAGTCGACCGCCTCGTCGGGCAACCCGATGAGATTCGCAACCTGGCGGTGTTCTACAACCGGGGCGGGTTCGAACTGCGCGGGGCGATGAACTGGACCGGACGGGCCTTGCGTAGCATCGCGCCGGACACTGTTCCGCAGGATGTTTACTGGGCGCCCAGGCGACAGTTCGACGTGCAGGCCCGCTATCGTTTCGGAGCGGGAGTCAGCGCCATCCTCGACATCGCCAATTTGACGCGGGAGCGCGTTACCAGCCTGACGGGCCCCAACGCGGGGTGGCTGAAGGACAGCTATTCAGTACCACGCGTCGTCCGGTTGAGCGTCAACTGGAGCTTCGGACGTTAGGGCCTTGTCCGGCGGCTGGGTGGCTGGCGCGATCAGTTCCTGGCCGCGCACTTTGCCAGGTATCCGCGCAGCAGGGCCGGATAGTTGGTCTGGATGGTGTTGGCGCCCATAGCCTGTAACTTGCTGAGTGCGGCGCAGGCATTTGTAGCACTGCGCACCATCAGGTCGTCGGTTTCGCCAAGGCTGTTGGCCCAGATCCGCGCGGGCAGGGCCTGGATCTGTGCGCGGGCTTTCGGGCTCAGCGACTGTGCATCGCCGTGGACGATACGCACCGGCGACAGGCCTTCGTTGATGCCCTCCAGAGTGGCATCCTTGGTCAGGCGGGTCATCACCTGAAGGTCCGGCTCCAACGCCCGAGCCGCGCGCAGAAGGTTGCTGTCGGCATCGAACATCTCGATCTGACCGGCCATGCCAAGACCCTGTATCACCGCGAGGACGGGAGCGATGTGATCTGTCTTCATGTCGATGTCGACGAGCACCCGGCCGCAGGTATGCATCAGCATTTCCAGCAGCGTCGGCGGCGGGGTGTCGGCGCCTTTCAGCCGCAGGCTGCGCAGCTGCGCATAAGTCAGGTCCTCGCCCTTGCCGGTGCCATTCGTGGTGCGATCGACGGTATGGTCATGCATGATGAAAGGCACGCCGTCACTGCTGACCTGGACATCGATCTCGACGAAATCGGCGCCCGCTGCCACGGCTTCGTCGATGGCCGCCAGCGAGTTCTCGGGCACCTTGAGATGGCCGCCGCGATGCGAAGCGATCATCACCGGGCCGCGTGGATCGGCCCATTCGCGGGTGAGGGCGGCGATGCGGGGCGTCTCGCCGCAGAAGGGCGCGGCGAGGGTAGGGTGCGCAATCAGGGGAAAGGCCAGAACGGCGGCGGCTTTCGTCAGGTTCGCAATCATCGCGGGGAAATTCCGATCGGTTTCGGGAAACGGAGTGGGAGAAGCACAAGGCAGGCCAAGGCTTGTCCCGCCCCGCGCTTCTCCTGTATTGTCACGACGGTTTGGTGTCAGAACCGCGCGTTTACACCGAGCCACAGGACGCGGCCCTTCTGGGCGCGCTCGGCCAGCAGTTCGCCGGTCGGCATCTTGCGATAGTATTCGATATTCGACTTGGTGAGGTTCTGGCCCTCGGCGATCAGCGTCACGTTTTCCAGCGCCTTCCAGCGCACCTGCGCCGAGAATTCGCCGCGATGCCGGCTGTGGATGTCGAAGATCGAGGCGTCCTCATTGATCGACTTGAGGTAGTCCCCGACGTAGCTGTAAGCGACCGAGGCGCCGAACACCGAAGTTTCGTAGGAAACGGTGCCATTGGCGAGGAACTTTGGCTGTCCTTCCAGCCCACCGACCTTGCGCAGGGATTCGTCGGACTGGATCACCGTCTGCTTGCCGTCGATGAAGGTGGCATTGGCAGACAGCACGAAGTTGCTGAGAAAGCCGGAAACCAGGTCGCGAAGATCCTGACGGGCAGATAGTTCGAGACCCCTGAGTGAAGCCGTTTGCGAGTTCATCGGCGTGGTGATGCGCGCAGTGTAGGTCTGTCCATTGTATTGATAATTGTCGTCGGTCACGTTCTGCGTGAAGATCAGGTTCTTGATGTCTTTATAGAACAGCGCGACCGAAAGCATGCTGCCACGCGTTGGATACCATTCCAGCGACAGGTCGAAGTTGTTCGAAGTGCGCGGCTTGAGATCCGGGTTGCCGCGCGTCACGCCGATGACGTTCTCCTCGCTGTCGTCGGGCAGGCCCACGGATTCGCCGATCGCGTAGTAGGAGAAGTTGGGGCGGCCGATCGTCTTGCTGTAACCGGCGCGGGTGATCACGCCGTTGTTGAAGTCGTAGCTGGCAATGAGCGAGGGCAGGAGATAGGCGTAGTCGGCCTTGCGCTTGGTTCGCACGTATTGGGCGGCGGCGTTGGGCGTGGCGGCAAGGTTTTCGTCCTGCGACCACAGGTTGATGCGGTTCACGGTGGAATCGTAACGCAGGCCGGCGCGCAAGTTGAAGGCATCGGTCCGGTAGTTCGCCTCGAGGAATGCGGCGGCGACCTTCTCGTTGAGATCGTAGTCGCTCTGGATGTTGTTGTCGCTGTTGTCGTCTGTGCTGGGATAGCCGGCGGCGACCCAGGCGGCGCGATAGGCTGCGTCATCGATCAGTAGGAAGTCGACGTCCGGATCGGTTGTGCCCAGCCGTGTCGATCGCACGAACCCTGACATGGTCGGCGCCGCTGCGCCGTTGGTGCCCGGAATTTTCCCGCTTTCCAGGTTCTCGTCATAAGACTGGTCGGTGCTCTGGAAGCTCGCGCCCACGTTGAAGCCGAAGCCGCGATCGTCGGCGCCAAAGTTGTAGTCGAAGTTGGCGCCCACGAACGTCAGGTCCTGTGCGGCGCGCTGGGTGATGTGCTGGATGTAGCTCTGGACGTAGTTCGCCGCGTCGTTGCCGTAATCCGTGTTAGGAAACGAGAGCACCGGATAGCCGCCGCTCAGGTCGTAGGAGAAGCCACCATTGGCGGTGTTGCTGGCCATCTGGAACTTGGAACGGTCGCGGATGGTGTTGAGCCGGGCCAGCGAATGCGAGGCGCGCAAATGCATGCCGACGTCGTCGCTCAGCGCCTGGTCGAGGATGCCTGAAACCACGAAGGTCTCGCGCTTCTGCGGCTGGTGCGAGTAGCCCAGAGCCGTCCGCCCCTTCGCCCATGTGCCCGAGGTTTCGGTCTGACCGGTCGGGGCGTTGGCGGTGTCGGCGGTTGCAAGGTATTCGTTACGGACTTCGTCTTCCTTCTGGAAGAAATAGCCAGTGTAAAGCGACGCATAGGTCGTCTTGCTGGGGTTGTACTCCAGCTTCATGACGCCGGATGCGCGGGTGACGGTATCATCGTAGACGAATATCTGGTTGCGCGAGGCTGCCGAATATCCATTCGTATCGGTAAGGTCGTTGTAATCCGCGATCTGTTTGCCGGTAGTCTTGTTGTAAAGAAGGTAGCTGTTGTCGACCGCGCCGGGCTTCTGGTCGTAGTTACTGGAGTTGTAGCGCGCATAGGAGCCCGATACGACCACGCCAAAGTCGCGGTTTTCGCCGAACACGCTGGAGAACGTTGCGTCGGTACGCAGGTTTTTGCCCTGGTCAACGTCCAGCGCGCCGGCGGTGGAGTTGTCGCCGATCGAGGCGCGGGCGGTGACCGTGGTCTTGCCGGTGTCGAAAGCGCTGGCGGTTATCAGGTCTAGCTGGCCGCTGAGCGCGTGGGGATCGAGGCTGGCGGTGATGGTCTTGACCGCGTCGATGCGGCTGACAAACGAGGGGGGCAGCAGTTCGATGCGCGCGCCGCGGCTGTCCTGGGATGTCGTCGCCAGCGGCAGACCGTCGATGGTGACGAGGTTGTAGCTGGACCCAATTCCTCGGATCATTACGCTTTCGGCGAGGTCGGGCGAGCGGTCGTCGGCGGTGGCAAAGTCCGGCACCAGGGCAACCCCCGGGATGCGCTGGGCAACCTGTGCGATAGTAAGGTCGGGCAGCAGGCCGGCCTGGTCCTGGGCGACTGAGTCCGAAATGCCGATTGCGCGGCGCTTGGCCTCGATCGCGGCGGCATTGGACGAGCGGTAGCCGGTGACGACGATACCTGCGGCCTCGCCTTCAGTATCGCGGGCATCGGCGGCGCGGTTCTGGATTTCGTCGGCATCGGGTCCGGAAGGCGGCGTTGCAGCGTCCTGCGCGAAGACCGGTGCGCTGACCAGGCCGGCGATAAGGGCGGAGCCTGCGACGGCGTAGCGGAACTTGGAGATGCGTTTCATGGGTACAGCTATCCTGTGAACGAAAAGCGAGAGTCGAAATCCGAAGGAGGTGCGCGCGCGGCGCCAAAGGCCCGATGGGCCTGGTCGACCGGTTTTATTCGGCCGGGGGCTCGCAACGGTAGGCGGCGGCGTTGGTACGCTGCAGGTAGGTCTTGAGCGCAATCGGCTCGTCGGTCTGGACTGCGTCGACACCCAGGGCGATCAACTTGCCCCAGACGAGGTCGGGGTCAGCCACGGCCTCGCGATCGTCGAAGGCACGTCCGGCAAGGCCGTCGATCCAGTAGCGCGCGCAGCGGGTATGG
This sequence comes from Novosphingobium sp. 18050, assembly GCF_902706195.1. Taxonomy (GTDB): domain Bacteria; phylum Pseudomonadota; class Alphaproteobacteria; order Sphingomonadales; family Sphingomonadaceae; genus Novosphingobium. The sequence goes on from NZ_CACSJO010000006.1 coordinate 58,977, forward strand.
ACGATCGGGGCGACGAGTGCGGTGAACGCTTCGTCCTTGACGTCGATCTCGTAGCTGACCGGCCTGAGTGTATCATAGGCGGCGATGGCGGCGGCGGGGTCGGTATGGATGTAGGGCTGGCGCAGGATCGGCTGGAACCGCACCGATGCCGCCCACGGCGCCGCGGCAAGGATCGTCGCGACCGGCGCTTCCGCCTTGAACAGAACCTGCGCACGCATGCCTGCTGCATCGACTTGCGCCAGTACAGCGGCCGAAAGTGGTGCCTTGGCATCGACGTTGATAAGGATCTTGTCCTTCGCCGCGCGCAGCGCCTGCTTCAGGGTCGGGATACGACGCTTGCTGAGCGGCGTGCCGTCGCCCCGGCCCTCGCGCAGGCGAAGTTTGCGAAGCTGCGCCCAGTCGAGGTCCTCGACCTTGCCCACGCCATCCGTCATGCGTTGCAGCGCAGGGTCGTGCATCAGCATTAGCTTGCCATCACGCGAGGCGCGCACGTCGAGTTCGACCATGTCGATCCCGGCCTTGATGCAGGCCTTGATGGCGTCGACGCTGTTTTCGGAAGTGTCGTGCCAGCACCCGCGATGGGCGACAACCATGACAGAGCCGTCAGGCCCGGCAAGTCGTCGTTCCAACTCGGCTTTGCCGAGTGCGACTTTGGCAAAATCCTGCGCGGCGGCCGGAGCCATATACAACGAGACAGATGCAATGGCTGCGCAAGAAATGCTCAGTGCAGCCCCCTTGTCGGCGATTTTAAATCCTATGAATTGTGATGAGTTCAGATGATATAGGCGTCTCAACAGGCTCCATGTTGGCATGGAGGTTATTTTTTCGTGCATGTCTGGCACAAGATGTTCCCGATTGCGCAAGGTGTTTCGCGTATCTTCACCGAGATGACGCCGCGCATCTTCATATCTTACAGCCGCTGCGAAATTTTTCTCGCGGGATCGGGAACTGGCCTGAATGTAATCCTGTTACGACCTCAGTCCTGAGGTCCACACCAACCGGGGAGAAAGTCGGCATCCTTGTCGCGGGCAAGTGACAGGGCTTTGGTCAAGGCAGCCTCGGGGGCGTTGGCGAGTTTTTTCGTGCTGATCCGATGGCGCAGGAAATCTGCCCAGAGAAATTCTGAATATGGCGTCGGGACCTTGGCATAGCCACCGGCACGCCGCAGCGCACCTGCGAGCGATCGAAACGGGTCGTCGCTGAGATCCCCGATGCTCTTGGGCAGGTCTTTCGCAGACTGGCGTTTGCCTTGCGCATCATAGGGATGGAGCCAGTTCCTGTTATCCATGAAAACAAGGAAGGCCTGACGCTTGAGCACTCGCAGGTCAGCAACGACATTGACCAGCACATGGCCCGCGCCTTCCTGATGAAGGGCCAGTGCCAGGTGATGATGGTCGATCAGCCAATGGCGCTCGTCCGGCCCGATCACGACCGGCAGCATGTGCCGTCCGAGAAACTCGGGGCCGTCGTGTTCGCTATGCTCGCGCCAGAGGCGGCGCTTTCGTTCGACCTCGCTCATCCCCACGGTCATCTGCGTAGGGCGCAGGGCGGTGACTTCGACGGGGCGTAGGAAAGGTTCGATCATCTTCATGGCGTTGCTGCTTTCACGGGCGCTGCTAGAGCGGCTTTCACGGCATCGTCGACACTGAAATGGCTTCGCTGAACGAGTTCCCCGGCGCCGGATTTCGCCAGCAGGTCGCGTAGTTGATCGTGCAGCCGGGCATAGAGGACGGCAACCCCGCGTTTCGTCATCGCCCCGTCGAATTCGATGAGAGCATCGAGCGCGGTGCTGTCCATGTCCGGGCTTTCCTCAAGGCTGAGGACCAGCATCGTCACGTTCGCCGCCGCCGTCGCGCTTTTTGTGACTTCTGCGAGCACCCGGTCGGCGTTCGCGAAGAAGATCGGTGCAACGGGGCGGGCGATCAGCATGTTCGGAATGGGCCGGGCCTCAGGATGGCGGCTCCAGTCCACATAGTCGTGGCTCCCATCCAACTGACCCAGAAAGACGATGTGCGGGGCCGCCAGCCGGCGCAGCAGCGCTGCGATCGACAGTGCGATTGCCAGCAGCATCCCGTCCAGCACGCCGAACGCCATTACCCCCGCGGCGGAGGTCAGCGCGACGTACTGATCCCGGTCGAGACGCCAGAGGCGAAGTAGCGGCGCCGGGCTGAGCGCGTGCGACAGTGCGGCGATCACGACGGCGGCAAGCACCGGCTTGGGCAGCTCGGCGATCGCGGGGGCGGCGACCAGGACCATAACGGTGAGGGCGCAGGCAGCCAGAACGGCGGTCCAGCGGGTCTGCGCGCCAGCGGCCTCGGCAGCTGATCCCGCCGAAAATCCTGCTCCCACCGGCATGCCTTGCACCAGCGCAGCACCGACATTGGCTATACCCAGCGACAGGAGTTCGCGATCCGGCTCCACCGTATCGCCATGGCGTAGCGCCAAGGCGCGGATCGTACCCCAGCTTTCGGCGAAAAGAATAAGCACGAGAGGCAGGACCAGCTGCGCCAGTTGCGAGAAGGCGCGAAACGTCATGCCGGGCCATTGCGGCCATTGGAGCGCGGTATCGATCGTACCCACCACGGCAACCCCATGCGCGGAAAGCGAAAGCGCGGTCGATGCAAGGATGCTGCCGGCCAGCACGCAGAATGCACCGGGAATGGCGGGCCATCGCCTGAACAGGAATAAGGCGCCCAATGCCAGTGCGCCGGTGACGAGGCTCGGGACATGCCACTGCGGAATGGTGCGTATCAGGCTAATCGCGATACCGGCAATGGATGAACCCTGTTCCGGTACACCGACGATGGAGGGAAGCTGGCGCAAGATGATGGTGATCGCCAGTCCGAATGCAAAACCACGCAGGACAGGCCGGGATACAAAGCCCGTAAGGCTACCCAGACGCCCGGCGGCCGCGATGAGGAAGAACAGGCCTGCCAGGGCGACGGCAACCGTGGCGATCGCGGCCTTCTGCGCTACGCTGCCGGGAAAGACCGCCAGCGTAGCGGCAAGGATGGCCGCCGAGGACGAGGTGGGCGACACGATCGCAAAGCGGCTTCTTCCGACGAGTGCGTAGATCAGGCAGCCCGCTATCGCCGCCATCACCGCGTGCTGGGGAGGGAGCCCGGCGATTCCGGCATAGGCAACCGCTTCGGGAAGCATCAGTCCCGCAACGGACAGTCCAGCGATCATGTCTCCCCGGCGCATCCTGCCTTCTAAACCGGAATCAGCAACCTGCGAGCAAAACTTCGCATGATCTTCACGCATCGTGGCGGAAAAAGCCCAGCGGCCAGGGCCACTGGGCATAGTGTCAGGTCAGGGAAGATATGGTCAAGGGAGGACCAGATCCGAGTGCGTCCTAAGCACTCAATATGAAGTAAATGAGACGCATAGCAGGCTAGAGGCTCGCTTGAGCGCCCATCCTGATCGGCCATCCGATCTGCGTGAAATGAGCCGAACTTTAGGCTCCCAAGGCAAACTCGATGCGGTTCCGGCCATCTCGCTTGGCACGGTATAGAGCGCTGTCCGCGTGGGAGAGGAGCGATATGGCATCCAGCGCAACGGAGGCCCCGTCGGCACCAGCGGCGGCCTCGGCGATCCCGAAGCTCACCGTGACCCGGCCGAACGGGCTGCCCGGATGAGGGATATTCAGGTCATCTATGGCCCGCTGGCAGTTTGCTGCGACAGTGGCGGCGCCGCCGATGTCGGTGTCCGGCAATACTAGGAGAAACTCCTCCCCTCCATATCGGCAGGCTGCATCTCCCGCGCGGCGCAGGCATCCGATGAGTGCGCGCGCCACGGCATAGAGGCATGCGTCGCCCTGCGGGTGGCCCAGGCTGTCATTGTAATCCTTGAACCAGTCGATATCGATAGCGATCAAGGACAACGACTTGCCTGCGCGCCTCGACCGCCTCAACTCGCGGTGAAGTACGCTCTCCAGGCCGCGCCGGTTGAGCAGGCCCGTCAGATGATCTCGCCGGGCGGTGGCGATGAGGCGGCGGCGAGATTCTCGCAGCAGGTGTTCGACCTGCACGCGCCGGGTCACATCCAGCACTATGAGCAGAAGCTCGAAAATGCCTCCGTTCCGGTCCGCAGTGGCATGAAACGTAACCTGATAATGGCGGCCACCCGCGGTGAAATAGCGATCCGGCAGTGCATGTCCGAGCGCGGCGAGATCGAAACATCCCTGGACCACCGGACCTGCACCGGGGACGAGGTCGCCGGCCAGGCTGCCGGCTATCGTGTCCAGCATGAAGATCGAAGACATCGATGGGCTGGCCATCGTGACCCGGTGGCTGCGGTCCAGGACGCACAGCGTCATCGAGGGGGACGCAAACAGATGTTCCATGAGCCTGCCGTCATGGTCCGCGGAATGGTTCAAGGAAAAGCCGCCCGGCCCACACGGGCACCGGCGCCCATGGCGGCTATTTGCATTTTTATCAGGACTTTCCCGTAATTTTCATTTGGCCGGACCGTAGGCGCCGCCGCCCCTCACTGTCATGTAAAAGAATGTTAATCCCGGTCGAACGTCCCGTACCGGGGCGTCCTGTAAAACATTGCAAAGACGCATCTCTAGACCTCGCAATCACCGCTCGCCCTGCTATTGAACAGCCATGCCTGCATGCGGGTGAAGAAGGACGGCGCGTGCGGATAGCGATACTTGAGGACGATGTGGCCCTTGCCGGGCTCGTGGAAATGACGCTCACGGAAGCGGGGCATTTCTGCGAGGTTTTCGTCGAAGGCCATCTGCTTACCCGTGCCCTGCATCGTGAGACGTACGACGTTCTCATCCTCGACTGGAATGTGCCGGGCATTTCGGGGATCGGGATCCTCGAATGGGTGAAGGCAAACCTCGACCTGCCGCCGCCTGCGCTGATGCTGACCAGCCGGTCGGCAGAGGAGGACATCGTCGAAGGGCTTTCCGCCGGCGCGGACGACTACGTCATCAAGCCGGTTGCCCCTACCGTTCTCAAGGCACGAGTGAACGCGCTGGCGCGGCGCGCCTATCCCGCCGCCCTGCTGGGTATGGAAGTATTCGGATCCTACCGCTTCGATACGCGCGCCGAGACGGTCGAATGCGGGGGCGAACTTATCGCGCTTACCGCGAAGGAATTCGCCCTGGCCCTGCTGTTGTTCCGCAACCTGCACCGCGCCTTGTCACGCGCGTATATCTTCGAGGCAGTATGGGGACGTAATCCGGACCTGCCGACCAGAACTCTCGATGTTCATATCTCCAACGTCAGAACCAAGCTGAATATTCGCCCAGGCAACGGGTTCAAGCTGGTCCCTATCTATGCCTATGGATATCGTCTTGAAGCACTTACCTCTTAGAAATCGCGCGTTGACTGTAGGGGCCTTGGTCCTGCTCGCTGCGACTTCGGGAACCGCCTCAGCCGCTCAAAGCCAGACTGCTCAAAATCGCGGCGTGCAGAACTCTGCAAGGCAGACTTCGGGCAAGACCTCCGATGAGATCGTGCGGTACGAGGTCCAGCGCGGCGACAACCTCTTCAGGCTGGCCACGCTCTATCTCATCCGGCCGGACGATTATCGCGCCGTGCAGCGCCTTAACCGGGTAGCGGATCCACTGCGCCTGCCGATTGGCATGATCCTGCTCATTCCACGCGAACTGCTGAGGCTTGAGCCAGTTCGCGGCGCCGTGCACAGCTACAGCGGTGCAGTACGGATCGGTGGGCGCCCCGCGACGGTCGGCATGGGAGTGAGCGAGGGGACCTTGATCGAGACGGGGCAGAAGTCCTTCGTCACGCTCAGGCTGCCGGACGATTCCAGCATCGCGCTGCCGTCGCAATCGGCGGTACGGGTGCAGCGTCTGCGCCGCGCTGTTTTGGGCAACCACCTGGAGCGACTGTTCGAGATCGAACACGGCCGCGCCAGCGCGACGGTGACGCCGATGACCGATCCGTTCAGCGACTTTCGCTTTGCCACGCCCGGCGCCGTCACGTCCGTACGCGGAACCCGGTTCCGCATGAGCTACGACGTACAGGACGGACATGCCACGAGCGAGGTGCTTGAAGGCAAAGTCGGATTCGCGGCGGAAGCGCACGATGCACAGACTTTGCCAGCGGGCTTCGGCACGACCAGCGAACTGGAATCCCCGGTGGCCTTGCTCGATGCGCCCGGGCTTATCGGCGCAGCCGACGTGCAGGCCGGCGATGACATTCGTTTCGTCTTGCAGCCCGTGCCGGGCGCCAAGGCATACCGCCTGCAGATCGGCGCGGATGCGGCGTTTCTCTCGGTATTGGACGAGACGCTGACGGCTACGCCCGAGGCGCGTTTTGCATCCTTGCCCGACGGCAGGTACTTCGTGCGTGCGACCGCCATCGACCGGAACGATCTGGAAGGTAAGCCCGGCATTGCCCAGTTCGAGCGGCGGTTGGACCGTTTCGAGATGGGGCTTGAGGTCAGCCCTGCCGGTTATTCCCGGCAGTTCCGGTTCTGGTGGCGGGCACATGGCGCCATCAATCCGCAGTTCCGCTTCCAGCTTGCGAAAGCGGGCAAGGAAAACAAGCCCATGGTCGAGCAGGGGCCCCTATCTGGCAATGACCTGATCGTGATCGACCTGCCGAAGGGCAGCTATCGGTGGCGCGTCATGACCAGCCAGGTCATTGACGGCCAGGCCGTATCCAGGTGGTCGGATTACACCGATTTGAGGGTCGAGGGCGCTTGGTGATCCAGCGCCGTGGCCTGAAGCTGCGGACGCAGTGGTGGCTGATCGCGATCGTTACCAGCCTTCTGGTGGCCGGGATGACGATGGACCGCACGATGATGCGCATCGACAATCTCATCTACGATCACCTCCTTCAGGCCAGCTTTTGGGCGTCGCCGTCGCCATCGTCGAAGCCCATCCTTCTTGTCGAAATCGACGATGACAGCATCCGGCGGCTCGGCCGTTGGCCCTGGAGCAGGGCCACGCATGCAGCGCTTATCGATCGGCTGAGCGCCGCTCGGCCCAAGGCTATCGCCTACGATGTCCTGTTCACCGAACCGGGCGACCCCGACGATGACCGGGCCTTGGGGGAATCGGCAGCGGGTAGCCCCATTTTCTTCCCCATGCTGCCTGCCGCGGCCGGGCAGGAAGGTGCTGCGCCTATCGCCTCCCTGCAAGCGGCGGCCACCGGGGTCGGATATGCCACCATCGACCCCGACGCGGACGGGGTCGTGCGGTCTGCCACGACAATGGCGGGGGCGCAGGGCCAGTGGCACCATCTGATAAGTCTGGTCGCCGCCTTTGCAACTGGCCGGGAAGTCACCGATGCCCGGGCACGGCTCATTCCGTTCGGCGGAGGGCAGGGGCGCTGGCCGGAAGTTTCCGCCGCCTCCGTACTGGCGGGCGAAGTCCCGCCGGAACTGATCCGCGACAAGATCATCCTGGTCGGAGCGACAGCGTCGGGTCTTGCCAGTCGCTATCCCACGCCGACCGGCAGCGTGATGTCGGGCCTGGAGATCGAGGCTTACTTGCTGCAGGGCCTGCGGGACGGTGCAATGATGCGCCCCGCCGGAAGTTGGGCCTGTCTGGCACTAGCGCTTCTGCCACTATGGGCTTTGATGGTACTGCTGGGACCGGTGCGCCGCTTTCCCGCGCTGGCCTGCTTCGCGCTGTGCTTGGCGCTGGTTCTCGGTTCGTGCGTGGCCGCTCTGATATTCTGGCGGCTGTGGCTTCCGCCCGGCGCGGCCTTGAGCGGGCTTGCCGTCGCCTATCCATTATGGGGCTGGCGGCAATTGGCGGTGATCGAACAGTTCATGCGTGTCCAGTTGGAGCGGCTCGATCACAAACCCTCGCTTGTGCCGCAGGCGGAACCGTCTGTCCGGGAGCGGGGGGTCGCCTATACCATCGGCCTGCTGCGCGCGGCCATCGCCCGCGACCGCGAAATGCGCCATTTCGTGGCCGACAGGCTCGACCAGTTGCCTGACGCGACACTGGTGCTGGACCTGCAGGGCCGGATCGTCATCGCCAACGCCGCCGCACACGCTCTGTTCGCCTCGACGGGCGGGACGATTGACGAAAAGGCGAACGCCGCGTCACTCTTGCAATACTTCCGCCAGACCGGCAGCGGCGATCCGGTTCCTTTCCCTCCCATTGGCGGTGATCCGGCGATGTGCGAGGTCCAGGTCGAACAGGCCCGGTTCTTTTTGGTCGGCATGGCCGGGCAGACGTCGACCGAAGGCGCGCGCGTGGGATGGGTCATCCGTTTCGTCGACATCAGCGAAGCGAAGGCCGCACAGCGGCAACGCGACGATTTCGTGCAACTTCTCACCCATGACATGCGCTCGCCTCAGGCATCGATCCTTGCGGTGTTGGAAACCGCTTCACCTGACCGGATATCCGCGAGGGAGTCGGTGGCGATCCGTCACTATGCGGAAAGCACGCTGAGGCTTGCGGACGAATTCGTCCAGCTCGCGCGGGCCGAGAACCTTGAATATGCGTTGGAGGAAGTCGAACTGGGCGACATGCTGATGGACGCGATCGACGATCTATGGCCGCAGTCGAAAGCCAAATCGATCGACATCGTGACGCGCGGCAATGAAGCGCTACTGATTATGGGCGAGCGCTCGCTGCTGACCCGTGCGCTCGGCAACGTGATCGGCAATGCGATCAAGTACAGCCCGCAAGGTACGACGATCACCTGCGCACTGAGCAGCGAGACGCGCGCCGATGGAACGAACTGGGCGCTCTGCGCAGTCACCGATCAGGGCCCGGGAATGGAGGCGGACCTGCGCATGACGATTTTCGAACGCTTCCGCCGCGGCCCCGTAGGCCTTGGCCCGAAGACCAGCGGCGCGGGCCTCGGACTCAGCTTCGTTCACACCGTCGTCGCGCGGCACCATGGCGAGATCGAATGCGAAAGCGAGCCTGGCCAGGGGACCACCTTCACCTTCAGTCTTCCGGGCATTATGGACACCGAGCAGATCACAGCGCAGGTGCTGTGAACTTCCCGCGCAACGATCGTCGCGGGCGAGGATGTCATGAGGTGAATACGACACACCCAAGCCCGCGAACCAGAGCGTTGTAAAGCCACGTCAAATCAACCGGGACCAATGCCGAGCCCGCCGGAAGCGGGGCAACTCCCCCGATTTTGCACTGTCTATTTCGGTCGAAAGTGCGGCGGCACATGCAATTGACGGCCAGTGCAATCAGGCCTAGCCCGCCGGCTTGCGCATTACATGCGGCAAGATAGCTGCGTCGATGGCGCTGTGTGAACGATTTTGGCGTGTCCATGCGACCGCTTCGCAAGGACGACCTAATGAGCCTGACGGCCACTGCTGCCGTATTGATTATGAGTTCTGCCGCCCCGGTGGCGGAGCCTCTCATCATGATCGATCCCGTGGTCGCGGTTCAGGCCGAGCCGCAGCCGGACGCTGCACCTGAGCCCACGGCGGCGCCCTTGCCGGCGCCTTCGCCGGACGTGCCAAGCGCAGCCCCGGGCAATGATGCTGATGCGATTCAACGTGATGTGACTCAAGGCGACGATATTGTCGTAATGCGCCGCCAGCCGGCGCCACCGGGCGATCCGCTCGAGCGGATCAACGAACAGTCATTCAAGACCGTGCAGGCCGTCGATAACGCGGTGCTGAAGCCGGTCGCCCAGGCCTACAACAAAGGGCTGCCCGGACCAGTCAGGCAGGGTCTGCGCAACTTCTTCTCGAACCTTGGCGAGCCAGTGGTCTTTGCCGCCTATCTCCTGGAGTTCAAGCCCGGCAAGGCGCTCGAAACGGCGGGGCGGTTCGCGATCAATACCACTATCGGGGCGGCCGGTCTTGTCGACATGGCAAAGCGCAAGCCGTTCAACCTGCCCTATCGGCCCAATGGCCTGGCCAATGTAATGGGGTATTATGGTGTCGGGCCGGGGCCTTACATGTACCTGCCGATCATCGGCCCAACCACGCTGCGCGACATTATCGGCGATTCCGTCGACAAGATGCTGGTGCCCGCAGTGGTAGGCAAGCCGTTCACCAAACCGGCGGTCGTGATCCCGGCGACGATCCTGGGCCAGTTGGGCGAGCGTGCTGCCTTCGATAGCGAAGTCACCCGTATCCGTGAGGAGGACAATCCTTACGCGACTTATCGGGAGCTGTACCTGAAACAGCGCAAGGCCGAGATCAACGCGCTTCATGGTCGGATGACGCCTGCAGTCGTCCCGGTCTATGGCCGCGCGATGCCCACCGCCGGAACCCAAGAAGAGGATGGGACTACCCAGCCTGAACAGGTTCCCCAGCAAAACGGCAGCACGCCGCCGCCGCATCCTGATCCCGCCGCCAATGCGCAAACGGGTGAAGGCGGAGCGAACTAGGGATTACCCTTCCGGCGAGTTGCAGAACAATAATGCTGTGGGCGTTGCCGGTCCTGGGCCCGCGTTTCGGGCGAGGGTCTGTTTTGCAGGCAAAGTCGGCCAACAACTGATCCCGGTGACCGGGCGGCGTTGACTGCGCCTGAAGGCTGCGGTTTGACGCCGCAACCTTCAGGCGTTCGATCAGGGAGCGGGATGGGCGAGACGTTCGCGCGTGATCTTTTCAAAGGTCTCCAGCGTGCAAGCGGTCTTGGTCGATCCGCAGCCCGGGATTTCCAGATAGCTACGGCTCGGCGGCGCGGCGCGGGTCAGCGGGGTGAGGGCGCGCAGCTGGTCCATCGTCTGCGCTTGCTGGAATGCGCGCACGAAACGGTGACCGGCCTTGTCGCGCAGCAGTTCGAAACCGATCGCGCCGCCGGGGGCGATATCGTCGCGCGGATAATCGGCCATTGTCCAGTGCAGTTCGTAGAAACCGCCGAGCGCGGCAATATTGCTGTCATGGCCGAACAACAGTGTGACTTTTCCGCCGGTGCCGGAAAGCGCGTCGATCATCCGGGTGACGATCGGCGCGGCGAGGCGCTGGGCGACGTAAGCCGGGCGCGTCTCGTACTGGAATTTGACGGGGTGGAAGCGCAGTATCGCGCGGATGTCGGCCTTGCTGGCACGGCCCCAGCCGACCTGGCTCATCGGCATCCCCTCAAGATATTCCAGCAGCAGGGTCTGGCCTGCTGTGGATGCGAACGACAGGCCGCCTTTCATGTCCGGCTTATCGCCCGGCGTAGCCTTGAGCGTCGAGGCGGGGTCGACGGGCACGCCGACGATCCGCTGCAAGGCTGCGAAATCGGCCCGGCGCGCGGCTACGACGGCGGGAAGACCACCTTTGGGAAACTGCGCCTGCGAAGCCGCCAGCGCCTTGTCGCCATCGATGGCTACCTCCGCGCCGGTCGGATGGAACTGGTCCTCGGCTTCTTCATCGGCCGGGTGGTCGAGCGCAACGTTGCAGCCGGGCTGCAGCGTTCCGAGGAATGCTTTCCCGGTCTTGATTGCGCGCGAACTGCCACTCGCCCAGGCGCTGATGGTTCCGGGGACTGCGCAGCCCGAAGCCGGGAGAAGCCCCGAGGCAACGAACAGATTGCGGTCGTAATCCGCCAGACGCCGGATACCGTCAGCGCCGTGGTCGGTGAGATCGCCGGCGGGGGTGTTCCACGTCGGCCATTCGTCCTTCGTCGTGCCCACCGGCGTCGCCGGGAACTTGGTGGAGGGGCGCACGCCATGCCGCATCAGCATCACCACGCGTTCGACCGTCATCTCATCTTTGGGGGAGGCAGCGGACGCGGCGGCTGAAATGCAAAGCAGTGAGGCAGCGGTACAAGCAGCAGATACGGCACGCAGACGCCGGGAGGTTGAGCTACGGTTCATGATACAAGCGCCCTGTTTTAAGATGGGGTGCGCGGTAGCTGCCTTATGTGACTGATCCGTGACGGTAAACGCGCTGGCCGCCTGCGGAGCCTGCCAGTCCCTGCGTGCGCCACCAGTCGAGGTCGCGCTGTCCGGGTGGCAGATCGGCTACCAGAGGGACATGGGCACCATGAACGTCTCAGAATGACCGCAGCCTATTCACATGCAATGCGCGCTGCCAGTTTCGGAAATACCGGATTTCGCACAAAGCATGACAGGCGTGGTCGGCATTAGCTTGAGTGACCGGACCATGGGTGCGGTCAACGTCTTGTACTTCATGAATTGCGGGGAGCGCAGATGCGCCTCGTAGGCCGCGCGGTTGGCGTAGACTTCGAGAAGACGAATATGCGCGGGGTTTTCGTCGATCGACACCGCGTTGAGCATCAATACGCCCGGCTCCAGCCTTACCGATGCCTCTACTTCTTCCGCTAACAACGCCTTGTAAGCTGCGATTTGGGCCGGATCAATGTCCAGTTCGGCTATCCTGACCAAGGGGCGAGCGTCCGCCGCAGCCGGGCCCGTTGCCTCCGGCGGGGCAGCGGACAGGGCGCCGGGCGGTGCGAGACTTACGGCGATTATCCATAAGGCCCTGACCCCTAACGACTTCAAAGATGTCCAGGTCATGATAAATGCTCCGGTTGCCGCAAATAGACGCTGTTTCATGGTGTTTCCGGCAGGCAATTTTACCGGTCGACCAGATTTTCCTGGGCCTGCGAGTACCGTGCCCCCGCAATCGCTATGGCAGCGGAGGCATCCTCGATGGAGCGCATGTCTTCGGGCGTCAGGACAACATCGGCCGCCCCAAGATTTTCCTCCAGCCGGTGCAGTTTTGTAGTCCCCGGAATAGGCACGATCCACGGCTTCTTCGCGAGGAGCCAGCCCAATGCGATCTGCGCAGGCGTTGCGCCTTTCCGTGCGGCGAAGTCTGCCAGCAGATCTACCATGACCTGGTTGGCCTTGCGGTTCTCCAGTTCAAAGCGCGGCACCGTGCTGCGAAAGTCGGTGCTGTCGAAGGGAGTGGATGCATCAATCTTGCCGGTGAGGAAGCCCTTGCCCAGCGGACTGAACGGTACGAAGGCAATGCCCAGTTCCTCCAGCAGCGGCATCAGCACTTCCTCGGGTTCGCGCCACCACAGCGAATATTCGCTCTGCAATGCCGCTACGGGCTGAACCGCATGGGCGCGTCGGATGGTCTGCGCGCCGGCTTCGGAAAGGCCGAAATGTTTGACCTTGCCTTGCGCGATCAGGTCCTTCACCGCTCCGGCCACATCCTCGATCGGCACTGCAGGGTCGACGCGGTGCTGGTAATAGAGGTCGATCGCATCGACCTTCAACCGCTTCAGCGAACCTTCAACGACCTTGCGGATATGCTCCGGACGGCTGCTTAGCCTGCTCCAGCGATCGGTATCGCCGGGTCCCGGCTCCATGCCGAACTTGGTGGCGATGACGACCTCGCCTCGGAAGGGGGCCAGTGCCTTGCCGACCAGTTCCTCGTTTAACAGCGGACCATAGACCTCGGCGGTGTCGAAAAAGGTGACGCCGCGTTCCACTGCGGCACGCAGCAGCGCGATCATCTCCTGCTCGTCCTTGGCCGGACCATAAGACCAGCTCATGCCCATGCAGCCCAGGCCGATGGCGGAAACTTCCAGCCCGTTCGTTCCAAGAGTGCGCTTTTTCATTGTGAGGTTCCTTTCCGTTACTCGGAGGCCGGACCGGCGAGATATTCCTCAACCGGCGGTGACGATCAGCGTCTAGCCGAGCGAGTGGGTGGGTCAGGGGCTGCGGGCACCGGGCTCGAATGAGGCGGTCCGTCCCGCAGCATGTTGCATTGGCAACCTAAGCGCGCTGTGCTTCATTGATTAGATGCTTTTATCTGCATGAACTTGTGAAGACAATTCAGCAATGTCGCGGATTGATCCGAACGACCTCAACGCAGTCAGCACTGCAGCGCGCAAACGCAGCTTCGCCTGGAGAGCAAAAGAAAAGCCGGCCACGAGGACCGGCTTGAAAAGTTTTGGGAGAGGATGCCTGAAAGGCGAGATCTGTTTCGTTCATGTTGCGGCGCAGCACAAGTGCGCATTTTGCACGCTTACTTTCAAATGCAGCAAGTCCCCCAGTCGGTTGGTCGACGAGGGCAACCGATTGATGGAAATCTGGATTTGAATACCCCGACGTTGGTTGGCATGCAGGGAAGCGGAGACGGTTGCTATGTCCTTGGAACAGATCATCACCGAATATGGCTTGGTCGGCCTTGCACTGGGTGCAGGTCTTGAAGGGGAAACCGTAGTTGTCATCGGCGGACTGATGACCCATCGAGGTATCCTGCCGTTCTGGCCCTCCGTCGCGGCGGCAGCGGCTGGCTCGTTTCTAGCAGACCAGTTGTTCTTTTTGCTGGGGCGACGTTTTCGTGAGCATCGCTTCGTTCGCGGGTTGCAACGGAGACCGGCCTTTGCGCGTGCTTTAACCGCATTCAACAGACATCCCGTTTTGTTCGTATTTGCCTTCCGCTTCCTTTACGGGCTGCGTACGGTCAGTCCGCTGGCGATCGGCACAACACTGCTTTCCGCCCGAAAATTCCTTGCGATCAACGCAGCCGCGGCGATCGTGTGGGCGCTTGTCTTCGTCACCGTCGGCCATTGGTTCGGGCAGGCGATCGAGGCAGAGTTCGGACGCATCAAGTCGCTTGAGCATCTCGTTGGCGGTGCGCTGGCGATTGCAGCCATCATCGGTATTGCCGTGTTGCTTGTGCGAAAGAACAGGGCAGCTGGGAGCAGCAAGACAGACGGCTAACGGTCAACGGTCAGTGCCGCGATATATCCGAAAGAGCGTCGATCGCGAATTTAACATAAGATATATTATCAGCCTTACGGTGCCGATAATGGGCCGGCCAAATTTGGCGCGCCCTTAGAACCGATAGTACAATTGAGCGCTCTCTCTCGGCGCTAGAGTTACAGACCAGGTCGCAATGCCGTCGACCGCGTCAAGCGCGGCGCCATCAACCTTGATCTTTTGACCGGCGCTGCCGATCGGCACCTCCAGCACAACGGGAAACGGGTTGGCATTGCTGGCAGTGATGACTGACTCTCTGGCGGGGCCCCCTTGCTGCGTGACGACGACTTGTGTGCTGCTTCCCGCTGCGAGCCGGAACGTCTCTCCCTCCGCCCGGTCTGTCAGCGAGCCCAGGCCCAGCAACAGTCGTTCACCGCTCTGCCCATTAGCGTAAAGCGCAGTGCTTCCGGCAGGCAGTGCCAGGCCAAGCCCGGCCTCGCTCTTGTTGCGCAGGACCAGTACGACCGTTGTTGCAACCGCCTCTATCCGCTGCCCCGGATAGACCGGACGGCGATAGCGGCGCTCGAACGGTACTTGCCCGCGCGCCAGCAATGCCACCTGCTTCTGACTGCGTGGGCTTACCGTCACGCGCTCGGGCACGCGGTAGAGCTTGAGGTCGCCCAGGTCCTCCGGCGGTGGCGGAGGAGGTGCTGGTGGTGGTGGGGCCGACATTGCTGTCATCGCCATGGCTGGTGCGCTTTCGAAGCCGCGTGAGGCCGTGACTATGATATCATCATGCTCACGTAGATTGGAAGTCGTGGTTCCCAGCGGAAAGCATTGGAGCCTAAGGGCGCCCACCGCCGCCCGCAGCATGGGCGTGGCCACCCGGTTGACCTTGCCTGCCACCGCTCTGACCTGGGCATCGGCAAAGCCCTGAGGATTGCCGTTGCCCAGGCTCAACCAGGCAAACAGGTCGAGAGACCGGCCATCGCTCGCCTGCGTCGCGACATAACTTGCACGCCAGTCGAAACCGGAGGCAATGTAGCTCAACCGTACGGAAACGGTGCGGGCCGAGGGGCTGTCGGTAACTACACTGAGTACCGGCTTGCTGGACAGTCCTGCAGGCACCCCGGCGAATTCCAACCGTTCGGGCAGGCCGGAGCAGCGCAGCGTCTCCACGCCGGTCGCCGTGCGCAGGACTACACCAGGTCGCGGCCCGGCGACGATCGTGGCTTCTTCGCTGACTTTGTTCCCGGTCACTTTATCCGTGCGCGTCACCGTGACCTGCCGCCCTAACGTACCGTCGACGAGCGAAGACGGCGACAGCAGCCGCGCATCGCGGTTTTTTTCGACCGTGCCGCCGGGCAGTCCCTCTATCACGGCGCTCACAGGGATGATCCCTTCAGCCACGCCTTCGAAGCGCAACACAGCGCGGCCGCGCGGCAGGCGTATCTTGCGCGTCTCCGTCACCATTGCGAAGCCGCCCAGACTGCGCAAGTCGAGCGCGCCGTTGCCGTAGGGCGCACGGTAGACAGTCAACTCCACACTACCGGGTCCGGGCGAAGTTACCGCTTTTTCGCCCCCCTCGCCGCGCGCTGCTTCCCTGGCATTCACAGGCCAGCCAGCGGCCAGGGCCAGCAGCATGGCTATAGCCGGCACCGGAAAGGATGGCCGCGCGGTCATCAGTAGCGCGTGTCGAACGTCGCGGTGACCACCGCCTCCCCGTTGGCCGGCACTGGCACCTGCCATACGGCCGAACCCGCATCACGGCGTTCGCTCTTGCGGTTTTCCTCGATGATACGCGTGTCGCCCCAGTCGAGCCCACCCTGCACCAGTTCAACGGTCGCCGCACGCGAACGGGCATTTGTGAGGCGGTAGCGCATTTGCGTGCGCCAGCGGCCATCGCCAAGGCGCGTGCGCAAAACGGTCGTGGGCTGGACCTTTACGTCGAAGGCGTCGCCGGTAGGCAAACCGATGGTCGATCCCTGCGGAGTATGATCGATCTGGTTTTCGCCGGTGAACTGCGGTTGGCCGCGTGCATCGCGGACATAGACCCGCACTGTCCCGGCAGGCAGTGCATCGCCGAGGCCACCAGCGCCCGAATTGGCGAAACGCAATACGCTTGCGGCGCTGCGCGCCTCGTTCGCCGTGCCCAGCCAGGGGTTCTCGAACCGATAGCCCGAACTGGCGGACACGCCCTTCGCATCGAGGAAACTGACCTGCTTGGTCTGCTTGTCGGCAATCGTCGTGCGTTCTGCCAGCGGGTAGAGATAAAAATCGCCGAGTTGTTCGCGGTTCGCAGTTTCTGTGCCAGGCTGCACGCGCGTAGCCCGGCGCGGATAAGACGGTGCATATTGATTGCCACCGTTCGAACTGCCCACGTCACCGGCGACAAGCAGTGTCCTGGCGGCGTTGAAAGTCGTCCCGCTGGTATTGCGCAGGGTCACCCAGCCCTGCACATCGACAGTGCCGCTCTTGTCATCAAACAGGGCGACGTAATCGGCGCTCCAGCCAAGGCCGCTGGAAAGATAGGAGAGGGTTGCGGGGCGATTACCGGCGCGATTGCTCGCCAGTGTGACGGACAGCGTCGGACGGGCACGCAGCGATTCGGGCACACGGTCGAACACGGCGCGCACTGGCAGGCCGTCATCGCGCAGGACTTCGACGTGGCCGTTTATTTCCAGCACCACGCCGCCGTTCACGGCAAGGACTTTCGCCCGCTCCCGCGTTTCAGCGCCGGTTGCGGGATTTGTGCGGATCAGGTTGATCGTCTCACCAACGGCCTTTTCCATCAGGCTGGACGGGCTGAGCAGGTCGTAATCGAAATTCTGCTCGACGATCGCGGCGTCGGCGACGGTGAGCGATACAGTTTCCGGCCTGATCTGGGCGCTGACATCGGGAAAGCTCTGCCGCACCCGGCCCTTGCCGATGTCGAGCGGACGGACGTCCTGCACCAGCGCCACGTCGTTGTTGTAGATGGTGACAGAGAGATCGCCTTGCGCGCTGGCACCGCCGGGCGTCGCGGGAACCTCCTGCGCAACCAGTGAAGCGGGTACTGCCAGAGCTGCCCAGCCGGCCCAAATCGCACGCATCGACTTCCCCTTCGACCTTGATGCATCTTCATGCAGGCGATGCACCCGTGATGCAATGCCCCAAAAATCAATCGGGTGCGGGCCGAAGTTGCGGTTTTACCGAGGTTATTAGAGATAGGCCTTGGCAAAGAAAGCCACGGTCACAGCGCCCGCGAGCGTAACCGTAACAGCCTCAACGACACGGCGTGGTAGCCGGGTTGCCAGCAATGCCCCCAGATAGCCGCCTGCGATTGCCGAGGGCGCCAGCAGCAGCACGTCGTGCCAGCGCACCGCGTTCATCACTGCGAAAATAGCGATGGCAGCGGTGTTGGCCGCTGTCACCAGAACCGTCCGCGGGCCTTGAAGGCGCTTGAGGCCGGTGCGGGTAGTCACGCTCCAGAATGCCATCATCATGATGCCGACGGCGCCGCCGAAATAACCGCCGTAGATACCCAGCAGGAACTGGCCCGACTGGATGAGCTTCGGCCCGGCCCCCTGCCCGCCTTCGTCCCCGTGGAGCCGCGATGCAACGCGTTTGCCGAAAGCCAGTGCCAGCGTGGCAACCAGCAGGAGCCATGGCAGGACGCGGTCGAACAGGGTCGAAGGGGTCGCCAGCAGGAGCACGCTGCCGATCGCCCCGCCGAGCAGCGAAATCACCGCAAGCTGGGTCAGCGAAACGCCCGCCACGGGACCGATGTCCTTGCGGTAGACCCATGCGCTGGCGGCACCTCCGGGATAGAGGGCGACGCTGCTCGAGGCATTGGCGACTACCGGCGGTACGCCTGTCGCCATCAAGGCCGGCAAGGTCACGAAGGAGCCTCCCCCCGCGAGCGCGTTCATCGCGCCCGCCAGGAGGCCCGCCCCGGCAAGAAGATAATTGGTGTCCACACAGAAGCTTGTGCCATCCGGGCAAGGCAGCGCAATGCGAATGGCCGGCAAGAAGGTGGTCTGCGCTATAGCCCGGCGGGCGGGATCAACCGGACTGGAAGCGGCAGCTCGCGCCGCCATAGTGCGCAGGCTTGCTGGCGCGCATTCAACGGCCGGGCAAGGTCGGCGATCTGTCTGCGGCTGAGGCCCGAACGTTCGCAATAGAAGGGATGGCGCGGTTGCCGGGCGAAGTAGCTGTGGAACAGGGCGGTGCGATCCACCGTATGGGCAGGCTGGCCGCGATGGAAATGCTCCGCCGTCTCGCAGAAGATGACGGTGCCAGCCGGTCCTTCGCAGCTGACCATGTCCGTTTCGTACCCTGCGCCCAGCCTCTCGGTGAGCGCAGCGTCGTCCGCCAGCATGTAGCGGTAGCCGTTGACACCCCCCTGCCGGGGGTCGCGGCGGCGGATCATCTGGAAGGGGCCGCCGCCGGCAGTAACGTCGTTGCAGTAGACGGCGACCTTGATCGTGCGCCGGTCCTCCCAGTCGCGGTGCCAGCAGCGTGGGCCAGCCTCCTTGCCATCGGCGACGGTGTAGATGAGTTGCAAGCCGTCATAGGCAGCGGGCAGACCGAGGTAGCTCTCCACGATGTCGAGCAACCTCTCGTGAAGACCCCATCTGAAGATCTCCGGGCGGGAGGCGATGTCGGAGGGCGGGACGATGACGAACTCCTGTCCCTTTGCCGCGAGCCGCCGCGCTTCCGGGACGAAATCGCGTGACAGGCCCCGCGCCGCCGCCATCATCTCATCCGATCCCGGCAGGCCGAGCGCGTCCAGGCTGGTGATGTGGATGCCGTCGCGGTGCAGGTCTTCGACGATGCGAACGTCCGCGCCGGAAAGGCGTGGCGCAAGGGGCCCATGCCGCGCCAGCGCGTTTTCGTGGCCCTGCATCAGCAGGGGGTTGAGCATCGCCGAATTGGCGCAGCGCAGCGCGGTTCGTGCCGGCAGATCACGCGCCCATTTCATCGCCGAACGCAAAGGCGCTTCAGCCATGGCTGAGAATGTCGATGGTTCGATCGACAAGACTATCGCTGAGATTGGGATGGATCGGCAGGCACAGGATCTGCCGGGCGATGCGGCGTGCTACCGGCAGCGGCTGACGCGCCGAAGGCAGGTCGCGGTAGCCGGGCATGTCACAGATCAGTGGATGGAAGTACCGCCGCGCCAGGATTCCGGCAGCCTGCAGGCGGCGGCACAGGGCATCGGCGTCGACGGGATAGTCTTCGGATACCAGGATCGGGAAGTACGAATGGTTGAGCGTGGCTCCGCCGCCGATGCTGAACGGCGCGATTCCGTCAATGTCTGCCAGAGCTGCGTGATAGCGGGCGCTGATCTCGCCGCGCCTGGCGATCAGACCGTCGATGTAGCGCAGTTGCAGCAGGCCGAAAGCCGACTGCAATTCGTTCAGCTTGCCGTTGATTGAGGCGCGGGCCATCACCGTGTCTTCGATGAACCCGAAATTGCGCAGCCGGTCGATCTTCGACTTGGTGCGCTGATCCGGCGAAACGATCGCCCCGCCCTCTAAAGTGTTGAACACCTTGGTTGCGTGGAAGCTGAGGACGGAAAGGTCGCCCTGCCGCAGAATGCTCTGGCCGCCGATCTGAACGCCGAAGGCATGGGCCGCGTCGTAGATCACCTTGAGTTCGTAGACGTCCGCAATGCGCGAGATCGCCGCCGTGTCGCAAGGGTGGCCGAAGCAATGGACCGGCAGGATCGCACTGGTCCGGTCGGTGACGGCGGCTTCGATCCCGGCGGGCGCCAGGTTGCAATCATCCTCGTCGATATCGACGAAGACCGGGGTTGCTCCGACCAGACGCAGCGCGTGGGCCGTCGCGACGAAGGTGAACGGCGTGGTGATGACCTCGCCGCCGACCTTCATCGCCTGCAGGGCAAGCCAAAGGGCCGTCGTGCCGTTCGAGGTCAGCGAGATGTAGGGAACGCCGAGATACTCTTCGAGCGCCCGCTCCAGTTGCTGGTGGAACGGCCCCGAATTGGTCAGCCAGCGGTTGCTCCAGATGGTTTCCAGAAACGGAACGAATTCTTCCAGCGGCGGCATGAAAGGCTGCGTGACCGGGGTCGGCGGCTCTGCCGGCAAGTCCATCGGCATAAGGGCCGGGATACGTGCCAGTGCGGGCATGGCGACAGGGTGTTCGCTGAGTTTCATGCGTCCATCTTCACCTTTGGAAGGAATGGGCAGCCGCCTCGTTCGACGCGGCCATTGCGATGTCTACATACTATATTCCAGGCGTGGCGGCCCGCGCAGGCAGCGTAATCCGTGGGGAATTCGCAGACCGCCATCGTCACCTGCCGGGGCTTTCAGGCAGGTTCGTAGTAGTCGTAATCGTACCGGCGGGTGCCACTGGTCATGGACTTGTTGAGCACCGTGCCGACGATCCGCGCCGCGCCGAGCAGGCGCATGGCCTCCTTCAACTCACCCGAGGTCGTGCGGCCTTCCTCGATCACCATCACGATACCGTCGCCCTTGCGCGCGATTAGCATCACGTCATCCAGCACCAGCGCAGGCGGCGTGTCGATGATGCATAGCGGCTGATACGGCATGGCGCGGATCGCAGCCATCGCGCCCGCAAGCCGGTCCAGTGACAGTAGGGTCGATGAATCCTGGCGGGGTTCCCGCACGGGGTAAAGGGTCAGGTCCAGCCCCGCCACTTTCTGGGCGACATCTTCCCATTCGCAATCGCCCAGCAGATAATCGTCGACGCCGGCATTCACCGTCAGACCGAAGCGCTGGGCCATCGTCGGTCGCCGCAGGTCGAGGTCGATCAGGACGGTGGGCTGGATCAGGCTGAGCGCGCAGGCGAGGTTCGCAGTGACGAAGGTCTTGCCGTTGCCCGCCTGGGTCGAGGTGACCACAAGGATACGCCCGCCCTCGGCATGGAAGCCGTTCATGATCTGCGATCGCAGCAGGATGAAGGTGCGCGCGCGGGGGTCCATGTGTTCCAGCCCGAAGATCCCGTTTTCAAGCAGTTTCTCGCGGTCGAGCCGGATCCGTCGCCGTTCGAGATCGACGATGGTGCAGGCATCGGTTTGTGTGACGAAATCTTCCTTGCCGACAGTTATCATCGTCATGCCTCCGCTCGACGGGAATGGGGACGCGCTCGCAGTTTTTGCAGAATCCGGCGGATGTGTTCGAATAGCGGCGGCGTCGAACCGGGGCCCAGCACCGGGACTACTGCCAGCGGCGGCGCATTCATCAGCCGCGTGACCGCGCCGATGCCATGGATGGGGCCGGCCAGAACCTCCCAGGCAACCACCAGCGCGAAGCCCAATGCCAGTCCTCCAAGCAGCCCTCCGAGCACCATCTGCATACGCTTGGGACGGATCGGGTCGCCCGGTATGCTGGCCGCATTCACTACAGTGAAGCGCTCGCCCTTGTTCTCTGCCTGGAGATTGGCGGTGACCTGCGCTTCCATCTGCTTGTCGCGCACGTCCTGATACTGGCGCTTGAGGTTGTCGTAATCACGCTCGAGGTTGTTGAGTTCATAAGTCGCCTGTGGGGCCATGGCGGTCATTCGCTCCATCTGGGAGATCGAGCCCACCAGTTCCCCGCGGCGCGCCGCAAGGGAGGATATGCGCGAACGGGCCGCTGCCATTTCCGATGCCACCACGCCGCCGCCTGGGGTTGGACTTATGGTCGACAGGGCCGCCTGGCGTTGGCGGGAGACCGCCGCGCGCGCCGCGACCACATCGGGATAAGTATCGGAATAGGTCGCGGAGAGCTGGGCAAGCCGGTCTTCGGCGGTGCGCAGCGCTTCGAATTCAGGCTTGGGCGCCGCGGCGATCTCCTCGCTACGGGCCGCCAGCAGGCCGTTCTGCTGCATCAACCCCTGGGTTTCCGCATCGAGCCGCGACACTTCGGCGCGTAGGGCAGAACCCGATTGCGCGCTGAGGGCGACCTGATCGGGCAATGCCCCGGCATAGCGGCTTTCCACTTCGCGGCGCTTGCCTTCCAGTTCGACCATTTGCGCACGAAGATCGTCGACGCGGCGGGTCAGGAAGGAAGCCGTGCTTACGGCCTTTTCGGTGCGCAGCCGCTTGTCCTCGGTCAGGAACATCGCGACCAGTCGCTCAGCAACCTTGTGGGCGGCGACGGGGTCCGAATAGGTGAAGGACAGGTCGAAAGCGATCGTGTCGTTGCCATTGCCCGACGGCTGGCGTCCGCTGGCGCTCACAAGGTCCACCGCGATCGAATTGCGCATCACGCCCAGCAGGTCTTCGAACGACATCTCGTTCTGCTCGCGCTTGTAGAGACCGGCTTCGTGGATGAGACGGGTGAGACTGGAGCGGCTCATGATCTGTTCGCGGATCTTGGCAACGCTTTCGTTGGCGTAGTTCGCAGACTGAACCGGAGCGACGAAGTTGGTCGGGATCTCCGGCGCGTCGATGAGCAGGGTCGCCTGAGAGCGATAGGCCGGGGTCATCAGCACGGCTGCCGCCAGCGCCACCACAGTACCGATCACCGCCGGTACGACGATCCACCATAGCCGCCGGTAGAAGATGGCGAATATCTCGAGCGGGCTGATGACGCTGAGGTTCGGTGCTTGCTCGTCAGTCATGTTTCATCACTCATCTGCGGGACCCGGGCTTGTAACTGAGCTGAATACCGAAATAGGCGGCGCCGATCCGATCGCCGTTCACGACCTGGCGGCGCAGGTACTGGACGTTGCCCGTCAGCGTGACTTGCGGGCGCAATCTCCAGTCCAGCGCCACCACCCCGCGCACGGCATCGGTGGCACCATCGCCGAAAGTATCCGGCGGTCCCGTCGCCGGCGCGCCGCCGACCAGCGTCGAATGCCGAAATTCGCCCGAGCCGCGCAGCACGAACTTCGCGCCGACCGGTTGCATCACCGAGAGCGATACGATCGCATTGCGGCGCAATCCGCCAAGTCCGCTGACTTCGGTGTCGAGCGAAGTGGAAAGGCATCCGGTCGGCCCCTGGCGCGCCCACTCCCCGTCTTCGCGGCAAATTTCCACCCTGCCGGCAAGCAACGTGCGGCCCGGCCGGCTGATCGAGATCCCGGTGGTCATTTCCTTCTGCGCGCCTGTTCTGGATACGCCGAATTCAGCCAGGATCTTGGTGTGATCGGGTAGCTTCCGGTTGAAGGTGGCATAGAGCGCGGCCGTGTTGACGTTGCCCATGCCGGCCACCGAGCTGATGGAATTTCGGGCTCTCAGGCCGATGCTGGTGCGCGGCCCCGTGCGCCGCGAATAGCCAAGACCCATCGACAGCGCCTCGGCATTGAGCAGCAGGCTGCTGCCCGTGTAATAGGTCCGTTCCACGCGTACTTCCGGCGTGAACAGCTCGTATTCATTTGGGGTCCAGGCAGCATCGATGCCGGTGAACCAGCTGTTACGGATCGCACCGGGATCGCTCGCCCCGTCGGGGCTGGAGGTCAACAGGTCTAGCGCCAGCATCCGTTCGAAACCGGCTGCGAAGCCGATGTTCAGGTATTCACTATCACGATAGCGCCCTTCGACGTGTGCATCGCCCAGCATGAAATGCCCGTAGAGCCTGCTGTAGTCGCGCCTTCTGAGAGTGCCGCCGATAATCAGCATCGAACCGCCCTGATTGGTAATCTTGATGCTGGGGGATGCCGCGATCTCTACCATCACCGCTCCTGCGTGCTCGGTGGACAGCAGCAGCGGATCGGACGAGGCGAAGATCGCCATGTCCACGTCCAGCTTCGGCTCGGTCCTTGCCTCGGCCGGCGATGCGGCCAAGACCGGCAGGACAAGCGCGAAGCCCACTGCGGGAAGCTGACGGCGGCGCTCGGTCATACAAGCGGCATACTCAGGGAATGACGAGGACATCGCCTGCTCCCAGTACGGGCAAGGGCACGGTAAGCCGCCCGCTATCCATCTTTCGCGCGCCCTTTAGCACGCGGGAAAGACGTACGGGCTCGACTGTCTGCCCCTGCGCCGTCTGGCGCAGGATGATCGCGTTCTTCACGTCGGCGAATTCCGCCAGTCCCCCGGCCATGCTCAGCGCCTGCAAGACATTGACGGAGCGGCCCGAGGCGAATCCGCCCGGTGTCCGCACTTTGCCCATCACGTAGAAGCGCATGCCCGTGGCGTCACGCACGGCGACGGTCACGTCTGGCGGCGCCTCGCGGTAATTGGGAGCGAGATTATCGCGAATTTGGAGCGCAATTTCGCGCACCGTCCGGTTGGCGGCGCTGACGCGCCCGGCCAGCGGGAAGTTCAGTGTACCGTCGGGCAGAACCCGGACCAGGCGCTGCAACCGCTCGTCACCCCATACAAGGATGTCGAGCTCGTCGCCGGGATTGACACGGTATTCGGGATCGACACCGCTGGGCTGGACCACCGGAACCACGTCTTTGGCGGCTGCCAGCGCCGGCGCTCCCATGCAAAGCGCCGCGAGAAGTCCCGGCAGCGCCTTGAGGGTGGCCATACTGCCTCGCAAACAGAACATCTCGGTTAACCCCTGTTGTTGAGGGCCAAGTGTACGACCGGCGCGGGCCTTGCGTCATTCGTCCAAGGGGGGTCCGATTTCTCACCACACGAAAAGGGATGGGTAGGAGCATATCCCTGCAAATCCGTAGGTAAAACGTCCCGGATGATACTGAGGTCGCAATAGCCGCGAATGCGGAACATGACTCGAAATGTATAACAAACCCTACTGAAGATTATGAACTGCACGATAATAAAAATAAAACAGCCAATCGGCGCAGTAAGCGGAGCGAATAGGAATGGAAATGTTAGCTGTTCCCGTCACTGCGGCCGGTCCGATTTCCGCTTATGGTGCACAGGCGTCCACCCCGCAGCGGATTCGCGGGCACCAGCGCACGTCGGAATTCATCGATATGAAGTTCGCCTGGCGTGACCAGACGCGTGTGCTTCGCGATGTCGAGCAGCGTTCCGCCAGCTCACCTTTCGCCTATATCGTCACTCCCAACGTCGATCATGTCGTGCGAATCCAGCATGCCCGCTCGGACCTCTGGCCGATGTACCGCAATGCCTGGATCACCCTGTGCGACAGCCGCATCCTGGGCCGGCTAGCTGCACGCGCCGACCTGGCCCTCCCGATCGTCCCCGGCAGCGACCTGACCGTCGCCCTGTTTCACGAAGTCATCCGCCCGGACGACCGGATCGCGGTGATCGGCGGCAGCAGCGGTGCTATCGACAAATTGCGCCAGACTTTCGGCCTGACCAACCTGGCCCATCACAACCCGCCAATGGGGTTCATCCACGATGCGGCCGCGACGCAGGAAGCGGTGCAGTTCGCGATCGATGCACGGGCCCGCTATACTTTTATCGCGGTGGGATCGCCGCAGCAGGAGATCCTTGCCTATCGCATCGGACGCACCGGACAGGCGACCGGCGTGGGCCTTTGTGTGGGCGCCAGCCTCCAGTTCCTGACCGACGAACAGACCCGAGCGCCCCGGATCGTGCAGAAGATGTGCATGGAATGGCTGTTTCGCCTGCTGAGCGACCCCAAACGGCTATGGCGCCGTTATCTTGTTGAAGGGCCGCTGATCTTCGAGATCGCCCGGCAATGGCGCCTACGCAGCGCCGCCTGAACTGGCGTCAAGCATATGAGGCGCGTCTATGGACTGTGTACGCTGGCGGTTGTCGGGCTGGTTGTGTGGCAGATCGGCCCGGCGCTGCCGGTCGTGACGGGATCGCCGCCAGCCTTCGAAGCCAGCGAAATGCGATCGGCACTGGACCTTCCCGCTCGCATTCCCCGCCGCCTGCTTGTATCCGGGCACAGTCTGACCGACCACCCCTATCCCGAATATCTCGAGGGCATCGCCAATAGCCTCGGCCGTCCTCTGGACTGGAACATGCAGGCGCTGGAAGGCTCATCGATCAAGGACCGGACGATGGGTTCGGGGCCCGTCCCCTGGGCCGGATATGCCGCCGGGACCGACCGGGCGGACCGGCCACTCGATTTGCTTGCGCAATTGCAGCGTCCCCTCGCCCCCGGGGAAAAGGCCTACGATACCCTCGTCATAACCGAGCAGCACACCTTGCTTGGGAGCATCGTGTGGAACGACAGCCTGCGCCTACTGCGTGACTTCCATGAGCGTGTGATCGCACAAAAGCCCGACGCGCAGACCTATCTTTTCGAGGCCTGGATGAATGTGGTGGACCTCGACGATCCCGCGTCATGGATTGCCTACGAAAGGGCGGCGGCACCGCTCTGGCGCTGCGTTGCCGGGCGGATAAACCACGACCTCGCCGCCGAGGGACGTTCCGACAGAATAGCGACCATCCCTGCCGCTTCGGCCCTGACGGTGCTGGTCGAGGAAGCTACCTCGCGCCGTCCCGTCCCCGGTCTCGAAGGCCCCGACACCCGGTCGATACTGGCGCGGATCTTCCGGGATGACGTGCATCTGACTTCGGCGGGCGTTTATTACATCGCGCTGGTATCCTCCGCCAGATTACAGGGGCAGACCGTCCATACTTCCGTGCGGCCCGAGGGTATGCGCAAGGACACCGCCGACCGCCTGCAGGAGATCGCAGCCCGGTTCGTCACCGCACATCGGGCCGAACGCCAGGAGATACCGGCGGAAAACTGCAGCAGCTATGTTAGCGAAAGCTTCGCGCCGCGGTATCTTGCCTACCAGCGGTCGCTGCAATGGCGCGACTATCCCGGACCGATGGTCTGGCTGAAGTGGGCAAGGCTGAGGGTGCAATGGCCCCGGCTATTTCGGCGCCGGGACGCTTCCAACCCGCTCTACTTCAGCGAGGCGCAGGCCCCGATCCTCTGACAGAAGCTGCGCAAGGGCGATCGGGCGCCCTTCCCCAAACCGGACCAGAGCTATGCGCGAGATATCCTGCCCGCCGCCGGGGCCTTCCACACGGATCGGGCCCTGGTCCGACTCTCCGCTGAAGCGATAAGCCTCGCGTTTTGCCGGCAGGAACAGTGTATCGGTGCCGCCGCCGCCGTCGACACGCCCTCCGGGAGCGCCACTGGCGATGAACCGGTCGTCCCCGGTGCCGCCGACCAGAACGTCATAGCCATGCGCGGTCTGCGTGAGCGTGGAACCGCTCGGCTTGCCGATCATCAGGCGCGAAGGCGCATAAGCCACCGAGGGGCCCCGCAAAGGTGAAGGAGGATGGGCAGCGAGCCAGGCCATCATCGCGCCGTACCGGGGAGAAGTCTCCTGTCCCACCGCCTCCAGTGCGGACCAACTCCCCCATTTCGAAGGCGCGCCGATGATGCCGAAGTTCATGAACAGACGCCCGCCGGCTGCAGCGAACGCCTTGTAGTTGGCGGTTTCCAGCGCGGTGAATTCGGGCCTGCGCTGCAGCTTCACCAGAAAATCGGTATAGGCCTCATTGTCGTGCTGCGAAATCGGCGTGTATTCACCGAAACCGCTTTCGTAGCTGACCAGTCGCAGTCCATGCGCCTTCGCCTGCTCGGCGTGATAGCGATAGAGCGGTGCGTTGAAATCGGCGATGCGCTTGTCCAGCGCGGCAACTGCGCGGGTATAGCCGCCGTCGCTGTCCTTCCACCAGCCTTTCACCGTGGCAACCGTCTCGTCGGTATTCATCGTCCCGTCGTAGTAGGCGGTGATGGCATATTCGTCGAAATAGTCCGCGGCGTGCATCTGCCGGCCCTGGGCATCGCGCCAGTTGGCGGTGTCCAGTCCCTTTGCCTCCAGCCCGCGCCAGGCGAACTGGGTTCCGAAGACCATCGACACCCTGCCCGCCTGAGAGCTGCGCCGTTCGGGTTCGTTGAAAGCCTTTTTCCAGATCATCCCGACTTGCGCCGCGCGCATGCCGTACCACTCCAGCCAGTCGCCATTCGGTCCAAAGGCTCGCCGCGCCTGGGCCTGCGCGTAACGTGCCTGCGGAAATATCCAGTTCCACACCTCATTGGACAGTTCGACATGGATCTTCAGGTCCGGTCGCAAGTGGGTGCGCACATAGCTTGCGAAGCCCCGGACATAATCGTCGCTGGCATTGACGGGCATCGTGAACCACGGCTCCGCGCCGGTACGGTTGGCGATCTCCACCAGCGCCTCTACCGGCACGCCCCGGCTGCCGTCGCCCCAATGCATTGAACTTGGGCGCGGCCGGTCGGCCCAGTCGAGTTGCGGCGCAGCGTTGATCGCTGCTTCGTCCGTGATTGGCCCGCCGGTGGGCGCGAACAAGGCATTCGTGTTCATCCAGTCCATGAAACGCAGGACCTGGAACGCGTCGATCCGCGCGAGGAAATCGGGGTTGAAGGTGAGGCCGGCCCGGTAGAACGGCAGGTACTCCTCGCGCACCACGCGGATGTTCCGTAAGGAGGCGCCGGCGTCGAGGCGGAGATAGAGACTGCCGCCGCGCCCGGCCTCCACATGCATTTCGCCCGGCGCCTGCGAGATGACGCTGGCACCGTCGACGTCAAGCGCTGCGATCTGGCCCAATCCATCGTAAAGGACGACATATCGCGCGCTGGGCGGTGCTGCCGGGTTGTCGTGAATGACGTTGACCACCAGCGAACGGTAACGCCGGCTGGCAGGATCGGCAGAGGGCAAGGCCCACCCGTCCCGGTCAAGCGGGACAGTTTCGCCGGTGTCGTAAGTACCGTCGGTCTGCGGCAGCCACCCGCCGGCGGATTTCATGACATCGAGGGTCGGTAACGCGGTGCTCCAATAGGCCAGCCCGTCGAGGTTAGTGCCCATGCCCATGTCGGCGCCCATATCCGCGGCCATCACGGGGGGATCATCCTTGCTGGCGGCGGCGAGGATTCCTTCCCCGCAAGCGGCTAGCGGCACCGCGACCACGCAGGCCACGAACAGCCATCGCACGGCGTACCTAGCCACCGGAAATCTACCCACGCGCTTCTCCCCTCCCAATGGGCATGATCGGATGTTGCGGGCGGCGGCCATATAGTGCCGACAAGACCGGAAGGACGCTGCCGGGACGGACCCGGCGTTCGGCAAGTCCTTCTTCCGCCGCGATTCTAGCCGTTCACCCCGGCGCTGACAGGTATCCGTATTATGGTGGTTGAAAGTACCGGGCAGATTTCGGAACATCACGGTCCGGGGCCAGATCCTGCGCCGCACCCAAAGCCCCGGCGCATCCTGCTGCTCGCGGAGATAGCCAACCCCGATATGGTAAGCGTGCCGCTGGTCGCCTGGTGCATTGCCGAGGCGCTGGCCCGGCAGGCTGAGGTCCATCTCGTGACGCATATCCGCAACCGCCCTGCGATCGCAGCGCTGGGCTGGAAGGAGGACCGCGACTTCACGATCATCGACACCGAACCGATGGTCCGCCGGATTTTCCGCATCGCCCGGTTTCTAGGGGCTAGCGATAATCGCGGTTGGACTATTTATCAGGCACTTGCCCCGATAGGTTGCTATGCTTTCGAGAAAGCGGCTTGGGATCGTTTCCGTCCGGCTTTGGAGGCGGGCGCATACGACATCGTCCACCGGCTGACCCCGATGAGCCCGACAACGCCCTCCTTCCTGGCACGCAAGCTCAAGCGGATCGGGGTGCCGCTGGTCGTCGGCCCGCTGAACGGAGGGCTGCCATGGCCTTCCGGTTTTGCCGACCGGATGCTGCGCGAGCGCGAGTGGCTGTCACGGCTGCGCGGAGCCTACAAGTGGCTCCCCGGGTATGCTGCGACCCGGCGCGATGCCGCCGCGATCCTGGCGGGTTCGCTCTACACCCTGTCAGAGCTGCCCGCGAAGGCGCAGCCGCGCAGCTTTCACCTGCCCGAGAACGGTATCGACCCCGCCCGCTTCGGCCTGCGCCGCACCCGCCGCGCCAAGGCGCCGCTGCGAGGGGCCTTCGTTGGCCGCTTGGTTCCCTACAAATGCGCCGATGTGCTGATCCGGGCGGCATGGGACATGCTGGCTAAACGCGAACTGCACCTCGACATCATTGGCGATGGCCCGGAGCGGGAGAGCATAGCCGCGCTCATCAGGGACCTGGGTGTGGATCATGCGGTAACACTCCATGGCGAGGTCCCGCACCGTGAGGTCCAGACGCTGCTGGTCGACTGCGATTTCCTCGCCTGTCCCAGCATCCGCGAATTCGGCGGCGGCGTAGTGCTGGAAGCCATGGCGCTGGGCGTGGCGCCGATCGTGGCCGACTATGGCGGCCCCACCGAACTGATGGACGACGAGACGGGCATCCGCGTCCCCTTCGACGGACCCGAGGCGCTGGCCGAAGGCCTGCGCACCGTATTGCTGGATGTCCTCGCCAACCCTGAAAAGCTGGACCGATTAGGAGACGCTGCCGTGGCGCGGGTACAATCGACTTTCACCTGGGACCGAAAGGCCGAACAGATCGGCCAGGTCTATGACTGGGTCCGGGACGGCGGCCCCCGCCCCTCCCTGCTATGCGCTGCGAGCTGAACCATGGCCTATCTTGCGATCCTGATGCTGACCGCCGCCGTGGTCTGGGGCTTTCGTCATTTGCCGGGGCGACTGCATACGCTATGCGGACCGCACCAGATGACGATCGTGCTGGCGCTTCCGCTCCTCGGCACGTTCGGGCTGCACTATGCGATCTTCGCGGCCGGCGTCATCCTCCTGATAGTTGCGGCACCTGCCGTCAGCAGCGCCGGTCTGATTCTCCCCGCCACGCAGGCGCTGGAACTGCGTAGTCAGCTGTTTCTGCTGTGCCTGCCGCTGATGCCCATGATGGTCTACACGATTGCCATCGGCGGGTTGACCTTTGCCCAGCTCAACTACGTCCACCTGCTCGGTATCGGCTATGTTCTGGCCATGATGCTCTCGGGGCAACGGCTGCTGGAGCCGAGGCTTCAGGCATGGGACATGCTATTCCTGAGCATGATGGCCGTGCAGGCCTTCATGGATTGCCGGGGCAACGACCTCACGTTTTCCATCCGTGCCTGCAACCAGATCATCCTGAACCTGGGGCTGCCCTATCTGGCGGTCAGTCGCGCTTTCATTCGGTCGCGCTCGCCGGGGGACCTGATGCTGGCGGTCCTGCTGGGTGGCTGCATACTGGCGCTGATCGCGACGTTCGAGGCCCCTCGCCACTGGCTGCTTTACGACACCATGCCGCAAGGCATAGGCGCAGATCCCGAAACGAGTTCCGGTTACGCCAAGCAGCGCGGCGGCCTTGTCCGTTCACGGGCGAGCTTCGGGGAATCCACCAGCCTCTCCCTGTTCCTTGGCATGGCAGTCGTGATCGCCGTGGCAATGCGCAAGTATATCGGATCGAGGCTCACGTTCTTCGCGGTGCTGGTACTGCTGTCCTCGGGCGTCTTCTTCACGTTGGCGCGGATCGGCTACATCGTCATCATTGCCGGGCTGGTCGCCTGCATGGTGCAGGAGCGGCGATGGACCGGGCTGTTCAAACTGGTGCTGGCGGTGCCGATCTGCGGCGCCGTGCTGCTGGCGCTGTCGCGCGTGATCCCCACACTGGCCGCCTCCATGGGTACGGGCGAGGATGCGGCCGGATCGGTCGACTACCGCTCCGAACTCCTGTCGCGGGGGCTCGCGCTTGCGCGGGAAAACTGGATAACCGGCCTCAGCATGACGGATATCTACGACAATCTGGAAAGCCTGCGGCAGGGTGAAGGGATCATCGATCTCGTCAACCAGCCCTTGACGATCCTGATGCGCGGAGGCGTCTTCGGTGCCTCGCTTTATTACGCGATGCTGGTCGGTGTGCTGGGCGTATTGTTCGTCCGCGGACCGGCGCTGGGCCGCGATGCTGGCGCTGCGGCAACGGCGAGCTTCGCCGGGCTGATCGGCCTGATGGCCAGCCTCGTCACCACCAGCTACGGACGGAACGAAACGACATATGTGGTGCTGCTGGCGGCCGGTGCCGGGCTGGTAAGTCGCGTGGTGATGCGCGCCGCAGCCCCGTCGATGCGCCCGATCTTTACGCCTCAGGCCGCGACGAGCATGAAGTAGAGCTTGTCGCCGACGATGCCGAGGACCGCTCCGAACCCCAGAGCGCCCAGGATCAGTGCTTCCTGCCCTGCCCGGAACAGACCGGCCCTGCGCAGTTCGTGCCAGCAGTAGACCTGCACCGGCACCTCGATGCACCCTACCGCCCCGACCAGACCCATGGGGCCGAAGGCAAGGAACGCGGAAGTCCCGACCACGATCAGCCAGGTCAGGCGCACCAGATTGCCGTAAAGCAGCGCCTGCACCCGGCCGACGACGATCAGCACTTCGCGGGCGGCATAGATGTTCATCGCCATTGCAGGTGCCAAAGCCAGGAGTTGCAGGTACGTCGCCGCCGCCTGATAGCGCGGGTCGTAGAGCAGGTTGACGACCGCCGGGGCCATGCTGATGAACCCGCCCATGGCAACCATGTAAAGCAGCGTCAGGGTGCGGCGGCTGTCGTAATAGGCATGCGCCATCGAACCGGGATCCTCGCGATATGCCCGCGCGAAGGCGGGCAGCAGGATGCGGCTGGGATAGAGCGTGGTGAAACCGGAAGCGACGCCGGACAGGTTCGCGGCCAGCGAATAAAGACCGAACAGCGAAAGCGGAAAGATGCGTGAAAGCGCGATCTTGTCGACGTTCGAGAGCAGCACCTGAATGGTATTGGCGCCCGCGATCGTCCGCCCGAAATGCCATAGCTCGCCCACCTCATGCCGGTCGAAAGCGAACCGGCGCAAGGAGCCCGGAAACAGTACGTAGCTGAGCACGGCTTTGATCGTGGCGCCGACGAGCCCGGCGAAGATGATGGCCCAGTAGCTGTGCAGCGCGATGGCCAGCACGATCCCCGTCACCGTCTGGCTGACGGCGCTGGCGATATCGAGCATGCTGAGCATGAAAAGCCGTTCCTCCCGCACTGCGCTGAAAGGGGCGAGCGAGGAACAGGCGTCGAGCACGAAATTGATGCCGGTCACGGCGATGGCGATGGTCAGCGCCGGCTTGCCCAGCAGCATGGCGAGCGGTTCGGCGCAGGCCGCCATGGCCAGCGTCAGCACCGCTCCGCGCAGTAGGCGCAGCGTCCAGATGACATCCAGCAGCCGGGGGTCGTCACCTTGCGCATGGCGCACGATGTAGACGCCGAATCCCACGTCGGAGATCATCAGCAGAATGTTGAGGATCGCCCCGGTCAGCCCCGCCACGCCAAAGTCGACGGGCGAGAGGACGCGGGTGAGGATTAGCGTACTGGCAATGCGCAGCACGTTGGAGGCGACGATGGTGATCACCACCAGGCTGACACCGCTCTGGATAGCGCGGCGCCAGGGCGGGTGTTCTAGGACGGTTGCCATGCTTTCAGCCCGCCCCCTGCCGGATCATGCGCCTGTCCCCTCTGCCGCAGGCGCCGCCGCAGACGGCGCAGCAACGGCCTTTCGAACAGCAGGAACACCGCTATCGAAAGCGCGATGCAGACCGGCGGCAGTATCGCAGCCAGCGCGGGCGCAAATGCCGGATCGCCGCCCCACAGACGAGCCACCAGCGTCACGAGGGGCCGATGGGTCAGGTAAAGCGCGAAGGAAGCCTCGCCCAGCAGCACAGGCCAGCGGCCCCGCAGGACCTGCGAAACAGCGCCCCGGCCATGTGCGAAGACCAGCACGGCGGCGGCCATCAGCGGCAGATAGGCAAGCTGCCAGCGCAGCGGCATCGGCAAGGCGACCAGCGAAAATCCCACCATCGCGGCCGGGATCGCAAGGGTCACGCACAGCTCTGCCGTCGTCCCTGCCAACCGCCGGCCCCAGTCCTGTCGCCAGGCGCGATGGAGCAGCATCCCGGTGACGAAATCGGCCAACCTCACGGGCGGGGCGACGTAGAACAGCCACTCCAGCCTTGGCGAATAGCCCGGCTGCCACATCATCGCCATAACCGCGAGCGCGGTGACGAGCATCACGCCAAGGGCGAGGCACGGCGCCAGAACTCGGGTGGGCACCCGGCTCAGCCACGGGAATGCGGCGTAAAAGAACAGCTCGTCCGAGAGACTCCACGACGGACCGTTCAGCGCGTAGTGAACGGTAAAGTCGGGCGACCATGCGTGCAGCAGCAGCAGGTTCAGCCCGATTGTGCCGGGTCCCGGCACCGCGCCTTTCGCCGCCGCCAGCCATGCGAGGAAGAACAGCGCCATGATCCAGTGCAGCGGGCCGATCCGGCAGATCCGCAGCAGAAAATAGGACCGCAGCCCCGTCTCCCCGCTGGCCAGTCGGCTGCCATAGGCATGGCTCAGGATGAACCCGGAAAGGACGTAGAAGAATGAAACCCCGCAATAGCCCTGTCGAAACAGCGTTTCGTAGATCCCGCTGGCCCATGATCCCGGATCGCTGCCAAGAAAATCGAGGTGCGAAAGCAGGACCGCGAAGGCCGCCACGAAGCGCAGCCCCGTCAGTTGCGCCAAAACGGGAGATGTGGGGGAGGGAGGCGACCGGAGCGCGTCCACCCATCACCTCGCATCCAACGCAAGCAGGTCGAGATATCTGTCCGCGACTTCGCGTTCACTGAACTGGTCCAGCCAGCCCCGCGCGATCGGCGCGGGCCTTTCGCGCAGAGCTTCGAGTATCGCAGCGCTCATCCGGCCGATATCGCCGACGGGAACCAGCGTACCGCATTGCCCATGGTTCAGCGCCTCGGCAGGGCCGGACGGACAATCGGTGGCGATCACGGGCGTGCCGACCGCCAGGGCCTCGATCACGACGTTGGCAAGACTCTCGAAATCGGACGAGAGGACCATCAGGTCTGCCTTGGCGACATAGGCGTGAGGGTTCGGCACAAAGCCCAGCAGGGCAATGTCCTCTCCCAGGTCCATGTCGGCGACGAGGTTTCGCAGCATGTCGCGTTCCGAACCGTCTCCCAGGATCACGAGTCGGGCGGGCATCTCCGCGCGTACCCGCGCGAAGGCGCGGATGAGCAGCGAGAAGTTCTTCTGCGGCTCCAGCCGTCCCACGCCAATGATGATGGGCACCGTGTCGTCCGCGAACCAAGGGTGGTCGACCGGCTCCTTTGCCTGCTCGATCAGCCCGTCACTGACGAGCGGGTTATAGATGCAGGAGATGGTTTTCGGGTCGATATCGATCACTTTGGCAAGGTCGAGCGCCGTCCCTTTGGACACCGCGACGATGCGGTCGGCAAAGGGGTAGAGGTAGTGCGCCAGCGGGAAGAACCAGTAGCGCGACTGCCACGGCTTCGGCCCCGCGCGGTCGACCGAGGGGAAGCAGTGCTCGGTCAGCATCAGGTGAAACCGCAGGCCCGAGATCCAGCGCACGACAACCGCGTAGAGATTGGGAAAACCGAAGCTGGCGCACATGACCGCGCTGGGTCGGGATTTGCGCAAGTAGCTGCGCAGCTTGAACAGCCGCGCGATCGGGCCCTTTGCCTCTAGCACGTCGTAGCCGATCCCCTCGGGGATGAGCGTGCGAAACGGCGAATGGGGATTGTCGACATCGACCACGATCGAGGACTTGATACCTCGCCGCAGGAATTCGCCGGCAAGATTGAACACCACCCTGTCGACCCCGCCGTTGTGTAGCTGGCGGGTGTAGAAGATGATATCGACGGCGGGGTCCATTGCTTTCGTCGCCATGTCAGCGGGCCACCTGTAATGAGGGCGAGGCGGTCTGTGCCTCGCTGGTTGTTCTCGGGCGGGCGCGGCTGCGGCCCGAACCGTCGGCGGCTTCCCTCAGCACGCCCAGCACGGCCTGCGCCTTGTCTGCCCAGCCGTGCCCCGCCTGTTCCAGATGACGCCGCGCAGCGCCGCCCATCGAACGGCGCAGTTCGGGCGACGCAGCCATGCGTGCCATGGCCGCGGTCAGACCATCGATCACCGCCTGTTCGGACGTGGGCTTGACCAGCAGAGCGCAATCGGGCGCGGCGTATTGCGCGGCCCCGCCCCAGTCGATGCCGATCACCGGCAGTCCCACCGCCATAGCCTCCATCATCGCCATACCGCCGCATTCGCGCAGCGACGGGGTGACGTAGACATCCGTCTCGCGCAGCATTTCCTGATAACGATCGCGGTCGACCCGTCCGTGCAGGATGGCCCTGCCGGTCAGCCCCTCGCGCCGAACCTGCTCGCGGATTTCCTCGAACAGTTCGCCGTCACCAACCAGGTGGAGCATGCTGTTCCCCGACCGCGCCAGCGGAGCAAAGGCGCTGACCAGAAGGCGGATGCCTTTCCAGTCCACGAAGCGGCTGCAGAAGATGAAGGACGTGGGCTCGTTCGAAGCCTTTTCCGTAACGGGACGCTGGACCCAGCGTTCGAGGTCGACCGCGCTTTCCATCACTTCATGGACTTTGCCGCGAATGCCGCCGGGCAAGGCGGCGCGGGTCTGTTCATTGGCGACGATCAGCGCGGCGGCGCGCAGTTTTCCGGGAAACAGCCGGTGCAGCGCGGCAGAGCCGAAGCGGGCTGCGGCAATGGAAAAGCGCACCACGGGGCCGTCCATGCGCCGGAATGCGGGCGGCAGGTTCATGCCCCCGCTCATCGGGCCGATGACCACCGGCGCGCCGAGCCCGTGCATGAAGCTGACCGCCCTTGCCGCGATGGGCGCTGGCTGGAACACCACGTCGATATCAAATTCGCGTACCATGTCGCGGGCGATGCGGCGCATGTGCCACTGGGTGACGATCTGAATCAGCTGGTTGAAGACCAGGTCCTCGACGCGGTAGGGAAACCTCCGCCCGAGCCGGAACAGCAGGTTCTGCAGCGGCCTGTCCTTCACGAAGCGGACGCGCGCAAACTGATCGGGAGGAAGATCGGCCCGCAGGTCCTCGCGGACTCGCTCATGGCACAGCAGGCGCACATCCTCGCCTGCGGCGACGAACTGCTCGAAATAGCAGCAGGGGAGCAGGGTTTCTCCGCTCAGCCGCAGCGAGATATTTTCGGCAACCAGCAAGATCCGCATGTTCGTCTCCGCCAGACCCTCGGCACGCGCCATCACGGCACTACTGGCCCGGCGGCGTCGGCAACCCCACGCTATCCGGCATCCGGCCTGCACCACAGTCTACGATCTACGTTGGCCAATATCGGAAGGGGGAAGGTCACCACTGGCTTTCCGGGGGCGATAAGGTTGGATGTTATCCCGCAGCGCAGCACGTCACTATGATGCAAAGGCTGCGCGCGCCGCGCCACGTGAAGAGGAAGAGCATGCCCTTGCGCCTTCAGTTTCGACATCTCGCCCCGGTCGCGTTGCTACAAGGCCGTCCCGAATGACCCATGTTGCCGGAGAGGAACCGCTTTGCGGCCGGGCCGCCCCGGAAATGGCCGGACCTTGCAGAACACGCGTGGCCTATCTCACGAACGTCTATCCCAAGATCAGCCATAGCTTCATCCGCAATGAGATACTCGCCCTCGAACGGATGGATTTCGACGTCACCCGGCTCACGATCCGCGCGTCGCCCGATGACTTCGCCGATCCGACCGACGAGGACGAACGTGCCCAGACGACGACCCTGCTGGACGGCAACGTCGCGGGCATGCTGTGGTCCGCCATGCACAGGCTGGTTCGGCAACCGCGTGCCTTCATGCGCGGATTGTCGGTGACCGCCACTACTTTTCGCCACAGTACTCGGGGGCTCGTCCGGTGCACCGCCTATTTCCTGGAGGCATGTCGCCTCGCCGACAAGATGGAGCGGGCGGGCATCCGTCACGTCCATGTCCATTTCGGCACCAATCCCGCCACCGTCGCCCGCATCGCCAGCCGTCTCGGCCAGCTCAGCTATAGCCTGACGATGCACGGGCCGGACGAATTCGACGCGCCCGAAAGCCATGAAATAGGCGAGAAAGTCGCCGACGCCCGCTTCGTGGTTGCAATCAGCGCATTCGGTCGCAGCCAGATCATGCGCTGGTCCGCCACCCGCGACTGGTCGAAGATCGCGGTGGTGCGCTGCGGTAGCGACCCCCTGTTCATGCACGCGGTGACGCCGATCATCGATACCGGGCTGACCGACAGTTGTCTGGTCTGCGTGGCGCGCCTCAGCCCGCAAAAAGGCATCATGCTGCTGATCGAGGCAGCCGCCATCGTGGCGCAGACGCATGAGTTCCGCCTCAACATCATCGGCGACGGGCCGATGCGTGCCGAGCTGGAAGAGCAGATCAAGGCCCGCGGCCTGGAAGATGTCGTCACTTTGAGCGGATGGCTCGACCCCCGCAGCATCTGGCGTGAACTGCTGGCCTCGCGCGCACTGGTGTTGCCCAGCTTCGCCGAAGGCCTGCCGGTCGTCATCATGGAAGCGCTGGCGATGGGCCGGCCGGTGATCGCCACCGCGATCAGCGGTATCCCGGAGCTGGTCGACCGCGATTCCGGATGGGTCATCCCTGCAGGTTCGGTCACCGCACTGGCCGACACGATGATCGCCGCGCTCGAAGCACCGAGCGAGCAACTGCGCGCCATGGGCGAAGTAGGCCGCCAGCGCGTCAGGGCCGGACATGACATCGATGAGAATGTGCCGGACCTGGCCGATCTCCTGCGTCCGCTGGCCTAGGCCATGGTTGATATCCTCTGCTGGGCGCTCGCCGCCGTTGTCGGACTGCCGCTGTTCATACTGGCGGCCGAATGCATGTTGGGGGCTTCGCCTTCGGTAAAGGCGCCCTATATTCTGCCCCCCCCGTTCACCGTGCTGATCCCGGCTCATGATGAAGTGATCGGCATCGCCGCCGTCGTGCGCGCGGTGCGCCAGCAACTGCGTCCCTGTGACCGGGTGCTGGTGGTGGCCGACAACTGCACCGACGATACCGCCTCCATGGCCAAGGCCTGCGGCGCGGACGTGGTTGAGCGCAATGCCCCCGACCTGCGCGGCAAGGCTTATGCTCTTGTCCGCGGCCGGGAGGCGCTGCGTTTGCAGCCGCCCCCGATCGTCATCGTTCTGGATGCCGATTGCCTGCCCGCAAGGGGCGCCTTGCCCCGTCTTGCCGCCCATGCGGCGGGCAAGAGCGCGGCAGTGCAGGGATGCTACCTCCTGACCGGAACCCCTGATGCGACGCCACTAGTGCGGTTTTCGATCTTCGCCTTCCTGGTCAAGAATCTGGTTCGGCAGACCGGTCTGCAACGCCTTGGCGGCGGTGCGCTGTTGCAAGGCACGGGCATGGCCTTTCCTTGGCCGATGTTCGATACCGCACCGCTCGAAACCGCCTCGCTGGTAGAGGATCTCAAGCTCGGTTTGGATCTCAGGCTGGCGGGACGCAAAGTACAGTTCGATCCGCTCGCCGTCTTTACCAGCGGTGCGAGCGCGGAAAG
Organism: Novosphingobium sp. 18050; assembly: GCF_902706195.1. GTDB lineage: Bacteria > Pseudomonadota > Alphaproteobacteria > Sphingomonadales > Sphingomonadaceae > Novosphingobium. The sequence continues at coordinate 98,623 of NZ_CACSJO010000006.1, forward strand.
CGCCACCCAAGGCCAACGAACCCGCTGGGAGCATGGCTCGATCGCGACCATGGCGCAGTACCTGCCCCGCTTGACAAGCGCTGCGCTGCGCGGCCGCCCCGCCCTGCTGGTGCTGGCAGCGGACATTGCCGTACCGCCGCTCGCGCTGCTCGCCGGCCTGACGGTGCCGATCTGCTTGTTACTGGCCATTATCGCAATGTTCACCGGCACCTTTGCTCCATTGCTCGCCCTGTTGGGTGTGGCGGCGGCGGCGGCGGCGGCACTGGTACTCGTCTGGTTTCGCTTGGGGCGTGACATCCTGCCCGCTGCGATAGCGAGGCAGCTGCCCCGCTACGTCCTGTGGAAGCTGCCGATATATCGCCGGCTTGCCGGTGCCAGGCAGACCCTCTGGGTACGTACCAGTCGCAAGCCTTGAGCGAGGTGTAGAAAGACGATGCAAGGCCATCGTGTGGTTCAATTACTGCCCGCGCGACTGTGTTGGGTGTTCAGAGTTCCGAATTTTCAGGAGCAATCCAAGTACTGGATTCGCCCCCTAGTCAAGAAAAGCGAATTGGTAGAATACAAGTAAAAATCGATGTGGTGATAAGTGATACCGTAAAACATCAAATAACGATCCAGCCGAATCCGTTTTACAAAATGGCAGGCGATCTCCGAAATTTCGATCGACCATCAACAACGCATATTCATGCGGTGGAGGGGCAAATGCGTCTCGTCGTTTCCAGTTTTCTGATTTCCGTTGCCTTGATGGCAAGCGCCCCGGCCAACGCCGTCGGGCATCCCAGCGGCGGCGATGCGCATTGCACCGTCGACGCAGCGACCAGCCATGGGCAGGCCGCAGGCAAAGGTGACAGCCCGATGCTGCTACCGGAGGGCGCATGCCCCCCGGAGGTCTCCGGGCCTGAGTGGAACGTCGACACCTGGATGCTGGCGATGCTTCTCCTTGGCGCGCTCGTCATCGGCGTGCCGGCTGCGCGTCGCCGCTCCGTTCCGGTGGTGTTTTCATGACATTCGCCGGCCCCGCATCGGGGATGGGCATGAGGTCGCGCTGCGTCCTGATCGGCTCGGAGAGACTACTCACCGAATGCGCTGCAAAGCTGCGGGATCGCGGGCATGAGATCGTCGCTATCGTCAGCGATCAGGGCCCGATCCTCGACTGGGCGGGGCAGGAACGCATACCGGTGCTGGGAAAGCCGTCGGCGCTGATCGACGCTGGCCTGCCTCCATTCGATTACCTGTTCAGCATCACCAATCTGCGCCGTCTGCCGGCAGAAATCCTGTCCTTGCCCCGCCGCGCCGCGATCAACTTTCATGACGGCTTGCTGCCCGGTTATGCCGGCCTCAATACGCCCGTCTGGGCGCTGCTCAACGGCGAGACACGGCACGGGATCAGCTGGCACCTGATGACGGCGGACGTCGATGCAGGCGACCTTCTGCTGACCCGCCCGGTCGACCTCGACGCCGACGACAGCGCACTTTCGGTTAATACCAAATGCTTCATCACCGCGCTCGACAGCTTCGACGCCCTGATCATGGGTCTGGAAACCGACACGATCGTACCGCGCCCGCAGGACGATGCGCCGGGCCAGCTTTATGGCCTCACCGCCCGGCCTGCCGGGGCCGGAATGATCGACTGGAACGGCGATGCCCAGGCCATCGCGCGGATCGTGCGGGCACTCGACCATGGCAGCTATGCCAATCCGCTCGGCACGCCGAAGCTCAGTATCGACGGACAGGTGCTGCTGGTCGGCATGGCTTCGATCCAGCCTGCCTGCTCGGGATTGCCCGCCGGTACAATCGTCTCGATCCAAGGCGAGGAACTGGTCGTGGCGACCGCGACGCACGACTTGCGGATCGGCGCGATCACCACTTGCGGCGGCCTGCCCTGCCGTCCCGGCGAACATGGACTGAAGCCCTGCGCAAGGCTGGACATCCCGAGCCCGCAGCAGCGGGCGGACCTGTCGACGCTGAATGCCGCCGTCGGCAGTTTCGAACCCTGGTGGCGCAAGCGGCTTGCCCGCCGCGAGCCGCTGCTGCTGCCGCATGTCGATCGCAGCGGGACCGACACTTCGCCAAACATGGCCCACCGCGATCTGGCGGTCCCCGGCGGGGCAACACCGAATCCCGCGCGCGACCGCGCTGTGCTGGCGGCGCTGGTCGCCAGCCTCGGCCGCATCACCGATAAACCCAGGTTTGACCTGGGCTATACCGACCCGATCCTGATGAGCCAGTATGGCGGGCTGGAGGCGTGGTTTTCGCCCCAACTGCCGCTGGGCATCGACATCGACTTCTCTCGCGGCATTTCGAACCTGCGCGAAGCGCTCTGCACCGAGATACGCCAGATCCGCCGTCGGATCGGCCATGCCGCAGACCTCTTCGGACGCAGTCCCGAGTTGCGTTTGGCACCTCAGGCTGAGGCGGGCGGCGATCCTTCTACCCTGCCCGTCGCCATCCTGCTGGTCGAGGACCTCGACAAGGCGGCTGCCCGCCCGGCCGCAGACCTCACCATCGCCCTGCTTTCGGATGGAAGCGCCTGCCGCTGGTTCCACGATCCCCGCCGCCTCGACGGTGAAGCAATCGAGACAATGCAGTCCGCCTTCCTCGCGCTGCTTGCCGCCGCCGATGCCGATCCCGACCGTCCGGTAGGTGAACTGCCTTTGATGGACCCGGATCAGCTGCGCCGCGTGATCGAGGACTGGAACGCGACCGACGTGGAAATCCGCCGGGATTTATGCATCCACGACCTGTTCGCGCAGCAGGTGGCACGCATGCCCGATGCTCCAGCCGTGACCTGCCGCGACCGGACGCTGACTTATGCAGAGCTTGATGCCCGCTCCAACCAGTTGGCCCATCAACTGCGCGCGCTGGGTGTCGGTCCGGACGTATTGGTCGGGCTGAACGCCGACCGTTCGGTCGACCTTGTCGTCGCCCTAGTGGCGATCCACAAGGCGGGCGGCGCTTACGTGCCGCTCGACCCGAGCTATCCGACGGACCGGATTGCCTACATGATCGCGGATTCCCGCGCGTCGATCATCATCACCGACAGCGCCCTGGTCCACGCCCTGCCGCCGACCGACGCGACGATCCTGTGCCTTGACGGCGACTGGCCCTTCATCGCAGAGCGTTCCAGCGAGCCGGTTCCGGCACTCGCCGTGCCGGAGAACCTGGCCTATGTGATCTACACGTCGGGCTCCACCGGCAAGCCTAAGGGCGTCATGGTGGAACACCGCAACGCGGTGAACTTCTTCGCGGGCATGGATCGCAAGCTGGAGGCCCCCGGCACATGGCTGGCGGTGACCAGCCTCAGCTTCGATATTTCGGTCCTGGAACTGTGCTGGACGCTCACCACGGGCTTTCATGTGGTCCTTGCCACGAACGACGATATCAAGGCGGCCCCGGCGATCGCGGCGGCGCAGACGCCGGTCGAGTTTAGCCTTTTCTACTTCCCCAGCGCCGATGCCAGCAGCGCCGCCGACCAGTATCGCCTGCTGCTGGAAGGCGCGAAGTTTGCGGACAATCATGGCTTCACCGCCGTCTGGACGCCGGAGCGGCATTTTCATGCCTTCGGCGGTCTATACCCCAATCCATCGGTCGCCAGCGCGGCGATTGCCGCGATCACTAGCAATGTCCAGATCAGGGGCGGCAGCGTTGTCCTGCCGCTGCACCATCCGATCCGCGTGGCCGAGGAATGGTCGCTGGTCGACAACCTTTCGCAAGGTCGCGTCGGCATTTCCTTCGCCGCTGGCTGGCAACCCAACGACTTCGTGCTGCGGCCCGAAAACTTCGCCGATCGCAACGCCGCGATGATGCGCGGCATCGATACGGTGCGCGCCCTGTGGCGCGGTGAAACGCGGCCCTTCCCCGGTCCGCTCGGCAGCGACGTGGAAACGGCGATCTACCCTCGCCCGGTCCAGCCCGAGCTTCCGGTATGGATTACCTCGGCAGGCAACGTCGATACTTTCGTATCGGCAGGCACGGCGGGAACCTTTGTCCTTACCCACCTGCTGGGCCAGACGGTGGAGGAAATGGCGGCCAAGGTCGCCCGCTACCGCGAGGCGTGGAAAGCGGCGGGTCATCCCGGCGAGGGTCATGTTACGCTGATGCTGCACAGCTTCGTCGGCAACGATGCCGAAGCCGTTCGCGAGGCCGTGCGCGGGCCGATGATCGCTTACTTGCGTACTTCGACCGATCTGGTGAAGAAGTTCGCCTGGTCCTTCCCGGCTTTCAAGCGCCGCCCCGGCATGGAGGAATCGAGCGCCCACGCCGACCTCTCCAGCGTCACCGAGGCGGAGATGGACTCGCTCCTGGAATATGCCTTCGACCGCTATTACGATACCAGCGGCCTGTTCGGCACGCCGCAGAACTGCCTGGCGATGGTTGCTCGGGTCCGGGCGGCGGGCATCGACGAGATCGGCTGCCTGATCGACTTCGGCCTGCCGGTGCAGCAGGTGCTCGACCACCTGCCCGCGCTCGACGCGCTGCGGCAGATGGCGAACCCGGGACCGTCGGTCCAGTCCGCCACGCTGCCCACGCTGATGGCCCGGCATGAGGTCACGCATCTCCAATGCACCCCTTCAATGGCGCATATGCTGGTCGCAGACGACGCAGCGCGTGCGCAGCTGGCGAAGCTCCAGCGCCTGATGATCGGCGGAGAAGCCTTTCCGCCTTCCCTCGCACAGGATCTCTACGCGCTCGCCGGAACGTCCGTCATGAACATGTACGGGCCGACGGAAACCACCATCTGGTCTGCCGTCCACAAGCTGGACGGGGCACCCGGTGCAGTGCCCCTGGGACGTCCGCTCGCCAACCAGCAGGTCTTTATCCTCGACAGCCGCCAGCAGCCCTGCCCGCCGGGCATTCCGGGTGAGCTGGTGATCGGCGGTGAGGGCGTGGTGCGCGGCTATCTGTTCCGGCCCGAACTGACGGCGGAGCGGTTCATCGCCCACCCCTTCCGTCCGGGCGCGCGTGCCTATCGTACCGGGGACCTCGCGCGGCAGCGCAGCGACGGCACGCTCGAATTCCTGGGAAGGCTGGATCACCAGATCAAGATACGGGGCTATCGCATCGAACTGGGCGAGATCGAGGCGGTGCTCAGCAGTCACCCCGAAGTGGAGCAAGCGATTGTCTCCGCCAGGGAGGACACTCCGGGGGATGTCCGGCTGGTCGGGTATTATGTACCAGCAAACGTTGCCAATACCCCTGTCGACGTACTGCGCGACCACATGCGCGTACATCTCCCGGAGTTCATGGTGCCGGCCGTGTTCGTGGAAATGCGGGCTCTGCCGCGCACGCCCAACGGCAAGGTCGATCGCGGTGCCCTGCCTGCCCCGCAGGGCGGTGCGATTTCTCCCGGTGGCGACTATGTCGCGCCGGGAGACGCCATGGAGGAGCGGGTGGCGGCCATCTGGCGCGAGGTTCTCAAGCTCGACAAGGTCGGCACGCACGACAATTTCTTCGACATCGGCGGTCATTCGCTGCTGGCGGTGCAAGTCCACCGTCAGCTGCGCGCCGCGCTCGACCGGCCGCTGCCGCTGACCGACATCTTCCGCTTTCCAACCGTCCAGACGCTCAGCGCGCATCTGTCGGGTGGCGGTGATGGCAATGCAGCAGTGATCGAAGGCCAGGCGCGGGCAGCGGAACGGCGGGCGGCACTCGATCGGCGCCGCGGCGTCAGGGCGCCGCTGGCAACACGATAACGGGGTGGACAAGACATGTATCGCAACGACGAGCATTTCGAGGGGCAATTCCCTGCCGCTGGCGGCGAGGAGCCCGAGAACGCAATCGCCATCGTTGGCATGTCCTGCCGTTTCGCCGGGGCGCGCGGAATCGATGCCTACTGGGATCTGCTGAGTGGCGGTGTCGAGGGGATAGAGCACTATTCCGAGGAAGCCCTGCTCGCCGCCGGGGCCGATCCGCGCATGATCGCCCGCCCCAACTACATCCGCGCCGGCGCGCCGCTGGCGGACATGGAATGCTTCGACAACGCCTTGTTCGGGCTCAGCCCGCGCGATGCCGCGATAATGGACCCGCAGCACCGCCATTTCCTGGAATGCGCCTGGGAAGCGATGGAGGATGCCGGCCACGTCGCGGACCGGGTGCCGGGCGCGATCGGCGTTTTCGGCGGCACCGGTCACAACGCCTACCTGTTCAGCAACCTGCTGACGAATCCCAAGCTGGTCCGCGATGTCGGGCCGTTCCTGCTGCGCCACACCGGCAACGACAAGGACTTCCTGTCGACCCGCGTATCGTACCTGCTCAACCTCAAGGGGCCGAGCGTCAACGTCCAGACGGCGTGCTCGACCTCGCTGGTGGCGATACACAGCGCGGTGCAAAGCCTGTTGAACCGCGAGTGCGATATGGCGCTGGCGGGCGCCGCCTCCATCGAACTGCCCCATGCACAGGGCTACCTGTACGAAGAGGGAGAGATCACCAGTGCGGACGGCCACTGCCGTCCCTTCGATGCGGATTCGACCGGCGCCGTCTTCGGCAGCGGCGTGGGCATCGTCGTGCTGCGCCGGCTTGAAGATGCATTGGCCGATAACGACCATATCTACGCGGTGATCCGCGGCTCTGCGGTCAACAACGACGGGTCGGGCAAAGTCAGCTACCTCAGCCCCAGCGTCGATGGCCATGCCGGCGTCGTCAGCGAAGCCCTGGATGTGGCGCAGGTCGATGCCCGCAGCGTCGGCTATGTCGAGGCGCACGGCACCGGCACGCGCGTCGGCGACCCGATCGAGATTGCTGCGCTGAGTCAGGCTTATCGCCGCCATACCGCCGACACCGGCTTCTGCCGCATCGGTTCGGTAAAGGGCAATATCGGCCATACCGACACCGCCGCCGGGGTCGCGAGCGTCATCAAGGTGGGTCTGTCCCTGCACTACGGTGCTATCGCTCCGACGCTTCACTATTCCCGGCCCAACCCGGCCTGCGACTTCGGCGACAGTCCTTTCTCTGTGGCGGGCGAGTTCGAGCCTTGGCCCCGCTTGCCCGGCAGGCCGCGCCGCGCAGGTGTCAGCTCGCTGGGTGTCGGCGGGACCAACGCCCACGTTATCATGGAAGAGGCCCCGCCGCGTGCGCCCGGCAGTGCCGGCCGCCCAAGGCAGGTACTGACGCTGTCCGCCCAGACGGCCACGGCACTGGAGGCAAACGCCGCCGCGCTGGGCAATCACCTTCGGGCAAACCCGGGGCTTAACCTCGCCGATGTCGCTTTCACTTTAAGTACAGGTCGCAAGTCACTGGCTTATCGTAAAATTATCGTTGCAAGAGACGGAACGGACGCTGCCGAGGCGCTTGCCCAACCCGCCAATGCACGAGTATGCAAAGCCGTGACTGGAAGCGGAAATCGCTCGGTTGCCTTCCTGTTTTGCGGCGCCGGCGCGCAATATGCCGGGATGGGCGCGGAACTCTATGCGAGCGAGCCGCTGTTCCGAGGTGTGATCGACGAGTGCCTGTCCCATCTGGGGCGCGAGGAAGGCGAGGTTCTCAAGGGCTGGCTCTATCCGGATGCGCAGAATGCCGAGCAGGCGGCACTGGCGATGCAGCGCCCCTCCATCGCGCTGCCGCTGCTGTTTTCGGTGCAGGTCGCGCTGGCACGGTTGTGGATGGCCTGGGGCGTCACACCCGGCGCCATGATCGGACACAGCTCGGGTGAATATGCTGCCGCGCATCTGGCCGGCGTGCTCAGCCTTTCCGACGCACTGACCATCGTGCGCGCCCGTGGCCGCCTATTCGAGACGGTGCCCGGTGGCGCCATGCTCAGCGTGCCGATGGCCGAGGCGGACATTGTGCCGCTGCTATCGCCCGAACTTTCGATCGCGGCGGTAAACGGGCCGAAGCTGGCCGTCGTATCCGGCCCTGCCGCCGCGATTGCCGCTTTCGCCGAAGAACTGGCCGCGCGTGAAGTGGAAACACAGACCGTGGGCATTTCGGTGGCGGCACATTCAGCCATGCTCGATCCGATCCTGGATGCGTTCAGGAAAGTGCTGGCGACCGTCCGGTTCAGCCCGCCCAGCCTCGCTTTCGTCTCCAACCTGACCGGCGACTGGATCACCGCCGCGCAGGCGACCGACCCGGAATATTGGGTGACGCACCTGCGCCAGCCGGTCCGCTTCACCGACGGTCTGGCGCGGCTGTTGGGCGATCCCGACCGCGTGCTGCTGGAAGTCGGCCCCGGCCGGGTCCTTTCAAGCCTCGCCCGCCAACACCCCGACCGCAATGCCGACCTGCCGGTGCTCAACAGCCTGCCCCATAAGGACGAGCGCAAGTCTGGCGATCTGGCCCATGTGCTCGATACGCTGGGCAACCTTTGGGCTGCCGGCGTGACCCCGGACTGGGACGCTTACTGGGCGGCCGAGCGGCGCTGCCGCCTGCCTTTGCCCACATATCGGTTTGATCGGCAGCGGCACTGGTTCGAACCGGGCACGGCTGCGATGGCCGCAATGGAACCTGAGATAGCGCCCGACCAGCCCCTGCCCCGCCATGCGGACATGGCCGACTGGCTATACGAGCCGATCTGGCACCGCGCGGCTCAGGAGGCAGTCGCCACGCCGGACGGCGTGACGCTGGTGTTCGAGGACAAGGCCGGGCTTGGTGCCGAAATTGCTGCCAGCCTGCGCGGGCAGGAACAGCGCGTCATCTCCGTGCGGCCGGGACGGCGCTTTCGCCAGATCGACGACGTGACGTTCGAAATTAACGTCCGCGCCGCCGAGGACTACAGCCGCCTGGCCACGACGCTTGCGGATCGCGATCTCGCGCCTGCCCGCGTCTATCACCTATGGCTGGTGACCGGCGAGACTGCGCCCGATGCCGCCGCTCTGCAGGACCTCGGGCTGCACAGCCTGGTCTTCCTGACCCAGGCGCTGGGCGAAGGCGACACCGGTCCGATTGCCGTCACCGTGGTTTCGGACGGCGTGCAGCGCGTCTGCGACGAGGAAGGGATGGTGCCTGCCAAGGCCACCATCCTCGGCGCATGCCGTGTCATCCCGCGGGAATATCCCGAAATCCGAGTGCGCAGCGTCGATATACGTCTACCCCGCCGCAACGGCCCCGCCTGGGCCACCTTGCGCGACATGTTGATCGCGGAAAGCGCGCAGCCCGACGACGCCGAAGTCATCGCCTATCGCGCCTCCGAGCGCTGGACGGCCAGCTTCGCGACTGCCCGCACGCCCGTCACCGCGCCGATACCGGCCGAGATCCACCTCAAGCAGGAAGGCGTGTACCTGATCACCGGCGGCCTTGGCGGGCTGGGCATGGTGATGGCCGGGCACCTTGCACGGACCCGCAAGGCCCGGCTGGCCCTGCTGGCACGCCGCGCCTTGCCGCCGCGCGAACAATGGCAGGACATCATGGCCCGCGCCGGAGCCGACCCGGTGGCCCGCACGATCCGCAAGATCCGCGCGATCGAGGCGGCTGGCGGCGAAGTCATGCTGATCGTCGCCGACGTCTGCAACGTTCGCGCGATGCGCAGGGCAGTGAAGCAGATCCACCAGCAATGGGGCCCGATCGACGGCGTCTTCCACACCGCCGGCGTGATCGACGACGGACTGCTCCAGCTCAAGACCCGCTCCTCGATAGACCGCGTACTGTCGCCCAAGCTCCACGGCACGCTTGCGCTCGACGTGGCCCTCAAGGACGAGCGGCCCGAATTCATGCTGCTGTTCTCCTCGATCAGCGCTTTTGCCGGGATACCCGGGCAGGTCGACTATGCTGCGGCGAACGCCTTCCTCGATGCTTACGCCCAGAGCCGGCGGGACGATGTGACGAACGTCGTCTCCATCGCCTGGAGCCGTTGGCAGGACGTGGGCATGGCGGCCGATCTCGCCGAACAGGCAGCCGGGGACCGCGCCACCGCACCGCTGGGCGTAGGCGAGGCGATGGACCATCCGTTCCTGCACGCCATGCACCGGCTGTCGCCAACCGAAGTGATCGTAGAGGGCATGCTTTCGCCCGATCGCCACTGGCTGCTGGACGAGCACAGGCTGGCAGACGGTTCCTCCCTCATCCCCGGCACCGGCTTCCTCGAACTTGCGCGGGCCGCTTTCGACAGCCTTGAGGCCGGACCAAGCGAACTGGCCGATATTCTGTTCCTGACGCCCTTCGCCGTCCCCGACGGCGAGAGCCGGACCTTGCGTATCCACATGCATCAGGAGCGCGACGGCGACTGGCACTTCTCCATCCTCGGCCGCGCTGTGAACGGCGACCCGGAGCAAGGCTGGACCGAGCACGTCCGTGGCGTCATCCGCCGCCTCGCCGCCGCGCCCCTGGCGCCGCAAGACGTGCATGCGCTGCTGCAACGCATGCCGGCAGAGGGCAATGCCGAAGCACTTGTCGATGCATCGTCGATGATGCGCTTCGGGCCGCGCTGGCGGTCGGTGCGTCAACTGCGCATCGCCGATGGTGAGGCCGTGCTGGAACTGGCGCTGGACCGCCGGTTCGCCCACGATCTCGCCCATATAGCGCTGCACCCCGCCCTGCTCGATTTCGCCACGGCGGGCGCGCAGTGCCTGATCCCGTCACGGCGTCCGGGACAGGATTTCTTCGCGCCTGCCTCCTATGGTTCGATCAAGCTCTATCAGGCCTGCCCCGCGCACCTGGTCAGCCATGTCCGTTGCCGCCCCGTGACGAGCGACGCCATTGCCGTGTTCGACGTGACGCTGCTCGATCCCCAAGGCCGGGTGATCGCCGAGATCGCCGAATTCACGATGCTCCGTCTTTCGGACACCGCCCGGCTCTCCGGCACCGAAACTACGGCACCACGCCCGGCAAGCAGGCCGCTTCCCGCAGAGCCGGCGAGCGACGGTCTGGTCTCCGCCGAAGGCGTGGCGATCGTCGAGCGCGTGCTGGCGGGCGTGCGAGCCAGCCATGTCATCATCTCGCCCACCGACCTGCACCAGACACTGGCCCGAATCCGCGCGCCCTATCAGCCGACAGCGGCGTTCGAGCGGGACGACGAAGCACTCGGCGGCGATCCCCCGGCGACCGCTGCTGAGCGCATCATCGCTGAAATCTGGAGCGAGATGCTGGGCGTAAGGCACATCCAGCGCAGCGACGACTTCTTCGACCTTGGCGGCCACTCGCTGCTGGGCGTGCAGTTCATGAACCGCCTGCGCAAGCGGACCGGCAAGCAACTGCCGCTGGCCACACTGCTGGAAAGCGCGACGGTAGAGAAGCTGGGCCGGCTGATTGATCCCGAAGGCGCCGCCGTGGTCGGCTCCAGCGAAGCGCCGGAGGAGGAAGTCGCCGCCAACCGCAAGATCATCACCATCCGTCCCGGAAGCCGGAAAACCCCGCTGTTCCTGGTCCACGATGGCCTGGGCGAAACGCTGCTCTACCGCGCGCTGGCGATGCGGATGGACCCCGATCGTCCGGTTATGGGCATCGAGCCGGACGTCTATGCCGGCGGCGCCTACCTGCACACCAGCATCGCCGAAATGGCCCGCGCCTACATCGTGCGGATGCAGACGGTGCAGCCGCATGGCCCATACCTCATCGCAGGACTTTGTGCCGGCGGCGTCATCGCGTTCGAGATGGCCCGCCAGCTGCAGGAAATGGGGGAGAGCACTGCCTTCGTCGGCATCGTCGATGCCGCAGATGTCGAAGCGCACAAGCGCTCGTTCTACATCACCCGTACCCGCATCCAGCGCGTCCGCGCACTGCTGCGCGGCGATGCCGGAGGGCCACCTCCCAGCGTCGGCCTGCTGATGCGCCGCGCGACCAACGCCGTCGTCTACGACGTATCGACCCGCCTTGAGTGGATGAGCCGCACCCGCAAGGTCGCCCGCATGGCCGAAGGCCCAAGCCCGGCGAACGACGAGGTGCAGGTCGCCGCGCCAAAGCTGTCGTTCCTGCATCTCTACGAAGTGGCCCACAGGGCGCACCGCCCCAGCGGCCTGTTCGAAGGCGGCGAAGTGGTCCTGTTCAAAGCCATGCAGGGTACGGGCGCCGATGACGATGTTCCCTATTGCGATCTCTATACCGATTGCATCTTCGGCTGGGGAAAGCGGGTAGAGGGCGACGTAACGGTCGTCTCGGTGCCGGGCGGGCACAGCAGTGTCCTGCAGGAACCCAATGTGGACGTACTGGCAGGCGCAATGCGCGAGGCCATCGCCCGCGCCCGGCCGGACGAAGACGTAGTTCAGGAACCGATACCGATCATGCATGCGCCGCCGCCTACGGTGGACTTCGGACGCAGGGCAGAGACAGCCCAATTGCAAGTCCAGTGACATAGTGAGGAACGGCAGCATGGAGCGCCAGCAGCGGCCGACCCTGATGGTCGTGATCGTGAATTATCGGACCGGAAAGCTGGTCGTCGACTGCCTGGCCAGTCTGGACAACGAAGTCGCGGCCTCACCCGGCACCCGTGTGGTGGTAGTGGACAACGATTCACGTGACGGTTCGGCCGACACGATTGAAGCGGCCATCGAGGCACGGGGCTGGTCCGACTGGTCTAGCCTTGTGCGATCTCCCGTCAATGGCGGTTTTGCAGCCGGCAACAACCTTGCCATCCGCGCTGCGCTCGCCGATGCGGCGGCGCCGGACCTGTTCTGGCTTTTAAACCCTGATACGCGTGTTCATCCAGGTGCTTTGAGTACATTCCTAGATTTTTTCGAGGCCAACCCCACCGTGGGAATCGCTGGGAACTTGCTGCTCTATGGCAATGAAATGCCATGGCCTTTTGCCTTCCGCTTCCCCTCCATCCTGAGCGAGCTGGAACGCGGCGCCGCCTTCGGACCGCTGACCAAGCTGCTGCAGAACCATTGCGTGGCCAGGGTCATGGGAACCGCGCCTGAGCAGGTCGATTCCGTATCGGGTGCCAGCATGGTGGTCCGGCGCGCAACGCTCTATGCAACCGGCCTGATGGATGAGGGCTATTTCCTCTATTACGAGGAGACAGACTTCTGCCGAAGGGCGCGGCAGCAGGGATGGAGTTGCTGGTATTTGCCCTCGGCGGTGGTTCTGCACATTGCCGGCCAAAGCACCGGCCTCAAGGACAACCAAGCCTCGAGGATTCCGCGCTACTGGTTCGATTCCCGCCGCCGCTATTTCATAGTCAACCACGGCAAGGGCTATGCCATCATCGCGGACATCGCCTGGCTGGCTGGGCATGTGTGGTGGCGTGTGCTGCGCCGTTTGCGGACGCGAAAAGAAACCGTCGTTCCCTTCCTGCTGCGGGACTTCATCGCGCGGTCCGCCTTGTTCAACGACGCACAAGCCCTTCCCGGGCGGGCGTGAAGGCTATGGGTCTCGCTCTCGACCTTTCGTCCTTTGCCCGGCCATTGGTGGGCGACGTACCGCTGGAGCTGTGGCTACTGGACTTGTCCGGCCCCCCGCCCGCAGAGGCGATCGCCTGGCTCTCGCAGGAGGAGCGTGACCGAGCGGCCCGCTTCGCCTTCTCCCGCAACCGGGAGCGCTATCTCAATGCACATATCGCCCTGCGGTTGGTGCTGAAGGAATATTGCGGGCTGGCCCCGCATCGCCAGCGCTTCGTTCCGGGGCCTGATGGCAAACCGCAACTCGCAGAGCCGGCGGACTGTCATTTCAGCCTCAGTTATGCAGGGGACCTGGCGCTGATGGGGATCGACTGCGACAGCGCAGTCGGAGTCGATATCGAATGTGACCGGCCTATTCCCGATGCCGACGAATTGAGCGCCCTGCATTTCCATCCAAGAGAGCAGCAGGCGCTGTCTTCGCTGCCGCCACCCTTTCGCCACGGCACCGGCTTTCTTCAGGGCTGGACCCGCAAGGAAGCCTGCCTGAAGGCGCTTGGCCACGGATTGACGATGCCGGCGGCACAAATCCATTCCGGTCTCAAGGGACGCAGGCCTGTGCGCATGGACGGACGGGTCGTTCTGGAAGTGGGCTGCTGCCCGCCGCTGACCGGCTACACCGCCGCATGGGCGCGCACCATCGATCATCTAGACTGCCGCGCTTAGCCCTGCCGGGCTTCGTGCAGCAACACCCCTGTCAGTAGGCATTCTGCTGGCGCAGCACCGTCACGACCGTCTGCGCCAGGATACGCAGGTCGAACCAGATCGACCAGTTGCGCACATAGTAGAGGTCATGCTCCAGGCGGCGGAGCAGTTGCTCCTCGCTATGCGTCTCTCCCCGCCATCCGCAGACTTGCGCCCACCCGGTCATGCCGGGCTTCACGTTGTGCCGTGCGGGATAAGACTGCGAGATTTCTCCGAACAGGCGGCCGGCAGCGCGGGTCGATACGGCATGAGGCCTCGGCCCCACCATGGACATGTGTCCCAGCAGCACGTTCAGCAGCTGCGGCAGCTCGTCCAGGCTAGTGCGACGGAGGATGGCGCCGACGGCGGTGACACGCGGGTCATTGCGCCGCGCCTGTATTACGGCATCGGCCTCATCGGCGACCTGCATGGTGCGGAATTTCAGAATTTCGAAGTCGCGGCAGTTGTAGCCCTGCCGCTTCTGCCGGAACAGCACCGGCCCGGGCGAATCCAGCTTGATGGCGATCGCGACGATCATCATCAGCGGTGCCAGCAGGATCAGGGCCATCAGTGAAAGGAGACGGTCTTCGGTTGCCTTGAGCAGGCGCTGCCCGCGGGACAACGGCCAGTCCAGCAAAGTGAGGACAGGCCACTCGCCCAGCACCGTCACGGCATTCTGCGTCCAGGAAAATCCGCCGCCGGCTGGCGCCAGGCGGATCTCGACAGGCGTGTCAGACAAGCGGGCCACGATCGCGCGGGCTCGACTTTCCTGCCCTTGCGGCAGCGCGATGATGACGCGGTCGATAGCGCCCAGCCGGATCGCCACGAGCAAGGCGTTCAGGTTGCCTCGATAGGGCAATGCGCCGCCTTGAGGCGTGGTCTGGAAATCGAGAGGCTCAGCTTCGTCGTCACAGTAGAAGCCCGTGAGCGACAATGTCAGCAGCTTATGTTGTGTTATATAACGAACCAGTTCGCTAACCTGTTCTCCGGTCCCGATCACGGCGCTGCGTTGATCGAAGACCCCTCGCCGCCGCAGTCCGGTCATGGCGGTAGACATACCTATACGGCCCAGCGCCAGAGCAGAGCCGCAAGCGATAGACCAGATATAGATATCCCCTGCAGCAAGCGGCATCCTGCCAAGCAAAGCAGCGCTAAGGCCAAGAACGAACAGGGTCACCCCTGCCCAGGCGTTCATTGCGCGCAGTACCGACCGTCCGGCTGACAGATGAGCCTGAAGCTCGTAGGCCCCCACCAATTGGGCTATGACTGCAAACAGGGCGCTCGACACGATGCCAATTCGATCGAGACGAAGCGCCTGCAATTGGCCTTCATGGTGCCCCAACGCCTGCCCTGCAAGCAAACTGGCGACGACGATGAGCGCCACATCGATGAAACATACGGCGCCTTGCATGCACTGTATGGGCATCGACCAGGTCCGAACATCGGGAAGCCCGTTTTCTCGCAGCACAGAATTGCCGTTGCCGACACTGTGAGGATCGGATGATAGCGCCGTCACTAGTGCCCCCGATGTCTAGGCAGCGTTGAATATATATCCAGGCGCCGCGTCGCCGATCATGCCGTTACGGATGACGTAAGCGATCATGTGAACACGGTTTCTTGTGCGGGTTTTCAGTCGTACGTTTTCGACATGCCGCTCAACGGTACATGGTGCGATCGACAAAGTTAGTGCGACCTCTTTCGCGGACATGCCGCGAGCCACCAGGCAGACCACTTCAGATTCTCGAACAGTGAGCTGCAGATTGCAAAGTTTATCCGCCATAATTTCCCCCATAAGCGCATGAAAACAAGAGATTATTTTACTCAAGGCTTCACTACTGGAATTATGGGAAATCGAAACTTCGCTGGCGACCCCTATAGGATTTTCCCATCGGTAAATTTATATAACACAGTTTGTAGACCCAGCACCAGTTTTGTTCGTAGTACGTTTTTTTACGTACATCTATTGCCGTTGCATCGTAACAGCAATCACAGGAAGATCGCGCTACTACCAGCAACTATGGTTGGTTAGTTACGCAACGAATTGGACTGACGGTATGGCTGATGGAGTTGGCGTAAACATTGAAGGGCTGACCAACAGGGAATCGGAGATCTTGCGTGCAATTGCCCAGGGACTGTCCGCCAAAGAAGTCGCCAAACAGCTGAACATCGCTCCGCGCACGGTGGAACGACATATAGATCATATCAGATTAAAGACTCGGACGCGCAACCGCTCGCACATGGTGGCATTCGCTATCGCCAACGGTCTGGTATAACGCCTACAATCGGCAGCCACTGCCGGGCATACCAAACGCACTGCCCAGGGCGATGGCCGAAGACTCCTCACATTGCCGTTCTGTAGCCAAATCGAATCAGACGGGCACGGAACCCCGTTCGAGCCATCGGCGAAAACGGACACTGCGCCGCCACCTGAAAAATCCATGGCGCCCGGCAATGTGACAGCAGGATTTTTGTGTCCCGGCACCTGCTCCGACAGCCGGACCATCACTAAACAGTGTTCAATAGTAGATTGAAACACGATTAATTGTCGCTCTAGGTCTTTATCGACGAGCAAAGCGTCAGCTTATTGCGTCGTGAGGCCTCGGCGATGATCGCGGCTTCGTCAGCCTGTCAGCCGCGTTCCAGCGCGTTAACGAGGCTCTCGCGCACACGGGACAGGGCAAGCCCCGCCGGATCGCGTTCACCCATGAGAGCGAAGCTGCCGTTGAGATCAAAGGTGCAGTGCCCATGCACTGTGGCCACCAACGAGCGGGCAAGTCGCGGGGCTTGGTCGCGGAAGGCTTCGGGGAGTGCGGCAGCGACCTCAGCAACCACAACGTCGGTCAACTCCCCGCGCAGCATGTCATGCTCAGGCGGCATGGTGAAGTCGGGCGGCAGGTGGTGGTCGTAGATCGCCATCCAAGCATTGCGATTGGCTCGGGCGAAGCCGAAGTAACCTTCCACCAACGCGCGGATGCGGTCTTCACCGCCATCATCCAAAGCCTTACGAATATAGTCGGTCCACAGCACGAACGTGCGAGTGTTGATCGCAATGAGCAGCCGGTCGTAGCTGCCGAATACGTTGTAAAGCGTGCCGATGGTGTAACCGATCCGTTTGGCGACCTCACGCGCGGAGAAGCGCGCAAAGCCGACCTCGGCCATATGCTTGTGGCCCTCGACGATGAGCATTTCTTCCAGCTCTTTGCGACTATGGTCTGATCGGCGTGCCATTGCAGTTTCATAGGGAAACCAGCGTAAATTGGATAGTGTTTAATATTTATATTGAACACCGTTAAATATCGGCATTGTCTATGAGAGCAGAAACAAAGAGCTGTCTGTTATCAGCGGCCTGCGACGTGTCTCGAGAATATAAATTCCGGCCATTTCCACCCGGTCACCGCGCAATCCCTCCTCGAATCGTCCGATCGACCGAGCAAGATCGTCTTCGTCCCGCCGGGGCAAACAGTTCAAGATGGGGGTAGATTCCTTGCCAAATGCGGCCTCTTTATGATCGATGTTTAATTATTTATTGAACACTGAATATTTTCTGGATAAAGCGGCTTATTCCCGCCGCAGCTGTCACGGCCACTGCCGGCCAACAGATCCCCGGCCGAAAGGACAGGTTCCATGGACTCCCTTTTCCCGCTTTCTTCGCTCCCCCCATCCAACGCCAACGCCGCTAATGCCGACTGGCCCGTGCGGGCGTGGGGATTGGCGCTGCTGGGAGCGCTCGCGGGGCTGGTGATCTACTTCCTCACCCTGGACCATGATACTCCCCCTGCATCGGAGCAAGCTGCACAGGTAAAGCTGGCGTTCGCCACTTTCGTGGGAATTGGCGCCATATTGTTTGGCTTCCTGGTCGAGCGTACGCGGCCAGCATGGACCCTGGGCTTTGTCACCCTTGCCGGTCTGGTGGTGGCCTTCGCCACCTACTGGAACGGACCGTTCAACGGGCATGGCTCGGCCGATATCTGGCAAACTGTCTGCGCCTTACTAAGCGTTGTGATCGCCGCGCCGCTTTTCCAGTCGTGGCGGGTCCGCCGGGACCAGGCCACTGGCCGCTTCGATATTCCCTATGCTCAGGCTTACCATTATGCTTGGACCAACGTAGTGCTGTGGTGTGCCGCCTGGGCCTTCGTATGTGTTACCTGGCTGATGGCGCTCCTGCTGGGCGAACTGTTCCGGCTTATCGGCATCGGCTTGCTGTACGAGCTGTTGCAGAAGCACTGGGTTATCTTGATGCTGATTGGCGGCGCCTTGGGCGCAGGTATCGGCCTGCTGCGCGACCGAGAACAGATTCTCGGCCTGCTGCAGCGGGTAGTCACCACGGTGTTGGCGGTACTCGCGCCGGTGCTGGCGCTGGGACTCATCGTTTTTCTCGCCGCCATTCCCCTCACCGGCCTTGCCCCCTTATGGGAGGCTACCAAGTCGACCACGCCGATCCTGCTGGGCTGCATCATCGGAGCCTTGTGCCTGACCAACGCCGTGATCGGCGAAACCGATGCACAGACGCCGCGTAGCGCCGTGCTGCGCTTCAGCGTCCCGGCACTGTGCCTTTCCGTGTTGCCGCTGGCGATGATCGCCGCGATTTCAACCGGCAGCCGCATCCATCAATACGGCCTCACGCCCGATCGGCTATGGGCGGTGATGTTCACAGGCATCGCCTGCGCTTATGGTCTGGCCAGCTTCGTTGCACTGATACGTGGCCGGCTGGCTCCTGCCGCCCATCTGCGCACGGCCAACCTGCGCCTTGCCATTGCCCTGTGTGCGCTGGTCTTCCTGCTTTCGACCCCGCTGGTCAGCTTCGGTGCACTGTCCACCCGCGATCAGGTCGCCCGCCTGCGCGATGGAACCACGCCCGCCGACAAGTTCGACTGGCGCGCGCTGCGCTTCGAATTTGGTTCTGCTGGAGTTGAAGCGACGCGTGAACTTACGCGGAACGGCGCTACGCCGGCGATCCGTGCTGCCGCAGCCGAGGCGATAAAGGCCAAGAGCCGCTGGGAGATTTCTCCCTTGGAATTTGAAAGCCCCCAGCCCGTCATCGACCAGAAACGCCTGACCATTCTACCGCGAAAGATTGCCCTACCCGAGGCGCTGCTCGCCAAGCTGCCCGACTACAACGCCTGCGGGCTCGACGCCCCCTGTGCGGTGCTGCACGAAGCTGGCAGCAATGAGGCCATCGTTCTGCACGGCGCACGCGTCAACATCTGGCGACAAGAAGGCAATGTCTGGTCGAATGTCGCCGGTGGTGACAGCTTCCCCGGAACCGAGCACCTGAATCAGATCGATGCCGGCATCGCGGCCGGCAGGGTTGAAATGCGTGACGTGACCCGCCGCCAGATGTTCGTGGACGGCAAGCCCGTTGGCCAACCGTTCGAATGATGCACACCCACTGAGATCCGCGCCTGAGACCGGCACCGACACTTTCGGCACTGAGCAGAACTTCGGCAAGCCAAATGATCCGCCGCCGCCGCATAGCATGGGCGCCATCCGGCCAGGCTGCGAAGGCATCGGCCGTGGATGCTAATGTGCCCCTGCCAGACTTGCATCAGCAGAGGCACATCCATCGCCGCTAGTGGCGCGTTCACAGCCGTTGCAGCGCATTCACGCGCTGGCGAAGCGGCGCTCGTTCCATTTCACGGCAAGGCCCTCGCTGGTCGTGCCTTCGGTTGTGTGGCGGGCGATCGTGCCCATGAAATGCCACTGGCCGCTCACCTGCTCCGGTGTCATGTCCAACGATACATAGCCGCGGCGACTGGTATCCGCGAAGGCCAGCCCCGGGTTCGCACCGCGTAGCGCCTTGGCCAGTTCGGCAGGCGGCAGCGCGGGCAGATAGGTTTCGTAGCCCGGCGAAGTGACTGAGTGCCCGGCATATTCGACGCCGGCCGCAGCCCCCTCGATCGACAGTTCGTTGCCCCAGGCGTTGTGGCTGTCGCCCGAGAGCACGACAAGGTTGCAGTCCGCCTCTCGCGCGGCGCGCAGCAGGCGTTCGCGCGCGGCGGGGTAGCCGTCCCACGAATCCATGTTGAACGGCAGTCCGGCTTTCGCGGCGGCGGCGATGGCCATAAGTGCCTGCCGGACCTTGGGATCGCCATCCGCCGGAACCAGATCACCCATCTGCACCGGGGCCTTGAGCGAGCCCATGACAACCTGCTGGGCAAGCACCTGCCAGCGCGTGCCCGACTTTGCGGATCTGGCCAGTGCGCCGTGGAGCCAGGCTTCCTGCTTGGCGCCCATCAGGGTGCGGTCGGAAGCCATCCACGGACCGTCGCGGAATTCGGCCAGGGCCTTGGCCACGTCGGCGTTCCCGGCCATCACCGATCCGAAGTCCAGCTGCTGGTTGCGCGCCGTAATGCGGGTTTCCGGGCGGAAGATCGTCGCCAGCGAACCGATCTGGAAGCTGTCGTAGACCGCATCGGACACCGGCATCCATTCCCGGTAGGCCTTTTCCGCAGCCGCCTTGCGGACAGACCACGCACCTTCCTTGTCGCTCTGGTGATTTTCAGCGCCGTCCTTCCAGGCGTCGTTGGCCAGTTCATGGTCGTCCCACTGCGCGATCATCGGAAAACGCTGGTGCAGGCGGCGCAGGTCCGGGTCGAGGCGGTAGCTGGCGAAGCGCAGGCGATAGTCGGCCAGCGTCACCGTCTCGTTGGCAGGTTCGATCATGCGGCCGGCCATCGGGTTCTCGGGGTAGTGGCCGTATTCGTACTCGTAGAAGTAGTCGCCGACATGGATCACGAGGTCGAGGTCGTCGCGCGCGGCGGCATGGGCGTAGGCGTTGAACCAGCCGAACGGCATGTTCGAGCAGGAGAACAGGCCGATACCAAACCGATCCACCTCACCCACCGGCAGGGTGCGGGTACGGCCGACGTCACTCATGCTGCCGTCGGGCGCGATGAAGCGGTAGTTGTACCATCTGCCGGCGGTGAGGCCCTTGACTACCAGCTTGGCGCAGTTGTCATGCGCCGGAGAGGCGACGACATCGCCGCCGCCCGCGATCTTGCGGAAGGTCTCGTCCTCGGAAAGCTCGCAGCGCAGCCGGGTATCGCCGCTGCCGACATAGCGAGTCCACAGCAGGACCGAATGGGCCGCCGGCTCGCCGCTGGCGACGCCGTGGGTAAAACCGCGCGCGGTGAGGATCTGAGCGACACCGGGGGTTGAAAGCGCGGCAAGGCCGAAGGCGCCCGCGCGAAGCAGCAGACG
This sequence comes from Novosphingobium sp. 18050, assembly GCF_902706195.1. Lineage (GTDB taxonomy): Bacteria > Pseudomonadota > Alphaproteobacteria > Sphingomonadales > Sphingomonadaceae > Novosphingobium. The sequence goes on from NZ_CACSJO010000006.1 coordinate 119,769, forward strand.
GCGATCAAGGTTGAGAGTCATGGTCTGTTTCCTGAAAGCTGCGATCAGTAACGGGCGGTGAATTCGATGCCGTACGTGCGCGGTTCGGCCGGGATAAAGGTGGGATAGCCGAACGAGCCGCCGGTATTGCCCGCATCGAGCAGGTAGTTCTTGTCCGTCAGGTTGCGGGCATAGCCGGCAATCTGGAAGCGGCCGTCCATCAGCGACACGCCGCCGCGCAGGTTGACCAGCGTGACCGGGCTCTGGCTGATCGCATCGCGGTTGGGGATCTCGAAGTAGATCTTGCTGCGGTAGGTCACGCTGGGCGTCAGGAACACGCTGGCATTTTCGTTGACCGGCACGTTCAGGTTGAATCCCGCCGACCACTGCCACTTGGGCTGAAGACGGAACTGGTTTCCGGCGTATGCGCCGTTGGAAGCCTTGTCGTCGATACCGCCGCCGATGTAGCCCACGTTGCCGAAGGCGCTCAGCCAATCGGTGAAGCGCGCCTCGAGTTCGGCCTCCACGCCGATGTTGGAAGCCGACCCTGCGCTTTCGGTGCGCGCGATGCCGCTGGCGTCAAGTACCGAAACCTGGAAGTTGCTGTATTTGTTGTAATAGACACCCAGCGAGCCGGAAAACATGCCCACCGCCCCCTTGATGCCGGCCTCATAGTTCCAGACTGTCTCGGACTTGATAAGGTCGAGGTCAGCGACCGGACCGGCAGCGGCGGAAAGCTGGACCACCGGCGAGCGACGCCCTTCGGAGATCGTCGCGTAGATGTTGAGGTTGGGCGACAGGCGATAAAGCGCGTTGAAGCGCGGCAGCACAGCCGCATAACTGCGCCGGGCGCGGAAAGTCTCGCCGCCCGTGTCGACCGCCGGCAGCAGCGGCTGTCCGTAGAGCGGGGCATTGGGCTGGTTGGCGGAGTAGCCCGAACGGCGCGTCTCGATCAGCACGCGCGCGCCGGCCGTCAGTTCCAGCGCGGGGGTGGGCGTCCAGGTGGCGTCGCCGAACATCGACCAGGTCTGGTTGCGGCCTTCGTTCTTGTACCAGCTCTGGTAAGGCACCGTGGTTGCCAGCCCGCCCGAGGCAAGGCCCGTCGCCAGCGAGGCGGGGACCGAGTTGTTCGGCGCCACGCAGCCCAGGCCCCGAATGATGTTGGCGCTGCACTGCAGATACGTGCCGACTTCGGAAGACAGCGGCACGTACTGCGAACTGTCCTCGATGATGTAGTTCCACCCGAACGAGGCGCGCCACTGGTCGTCGCTATAAGTGAAGCGGCTCTCGTGGCTGGCCTGCCAGCCCTTGGCGTGCTCGGCGAATTCGAGATACCAGGCGGCCGAGCCGTCGGCATCGAAGACTTCCAGCGCGTCGAAATTGCGGTAGCCGTTGACGGTGGTGAAGTTCCAGCCGTCCGCGAAGTCCCAGCTCATGGTCAGGTTCGCGTCGTAAACGTCGCGGTGCAGGCCCAGCTTGTCGGCGCCAAGCACTTCCTTCGAAAGCGGCGATCCACCCAGATATGCGGCGCCATAGAGGCCCTCTACCGACGTCGAGCCCAGGTTCTTCGACAGGAACGGCGTGCCCGAATTGCGCTGGCGGTCGTAAGTCAGCACGAGGTCGGCGGTGAAGTCGCTGGTCGGCGTGAAACGCAACGATCCGCGCAGGCCGAGCTGGTCCTGCGCGTAGAGGTCATCCTGACCGAGCGCGAGGTTCTCGATATAGCCGTCACGCTTCTTCCACTGGCCGGCGATACGCGCGGCGATCACGTCGCTGCCCATGTTCACGAAGCCTTCGACACGGGTCGCATCGAGGTTGCCATAAGCCCCGGTAAGCGAGGCAGACGTCCCCGCCTCGGGCTTGGCCGAGACGAAGCTGATCGCGCCGATTGTGGCGGCGGTCCCGAACAGGGTCGCCTGCGGGCCCTTCACCACTTCAACGCGGTCAAGATCGTAGAGGCCCTGATAGGCTCCGCGCGAACGCGAGATATCGACGCCATTGTAATAGAGTGAAACGCGCGGGCCCTGCTGTGCCGAACCGCTGTCGGAAGTAATGCCGCGGATCACGAAGCCGGGGTTGTTGGCGCTCTGGATCTGGACGTTGAGCCCGGGGACATAGTTCGACAGTTCGCCGATATCGGTCACGCCCAGTTCGCGCATTCGCTCACCGGTCTGGACCGAAAGGGTCATGGGCACGTCGAGGGCGCGCTGCTCGACCTTCTGGGTCGTCACGATGATCGAGTTCGCACCCTCATCGCCCGTGGCACCGTCTGCTTCGGCGGCGAAAACTGCGCCCGGCATCATCGCCAGTGCCGTTCCGGCAAGAAGAGTGGCGGCACAAGTCGCGAGTTTCATTGCGATTTCCCTGGGTTCGTTGGATTGGGAGGGGGCCTAGTCGCTGTCCATTACGGCGCAAAGGCGCTAGCGTCACTCTCCTGTGACAGTCGCGATATGTGTCCCATACGACACATGTTGCCCTTCAGGGTCGAGTACAGCCCCGGGGCTGCTCAAGGGCCTTTGTCGGCGAATTCGGCGGTTGCGATCTCGGTGATCTGAGGTCGGTTGCGTTCAGCGAACTTTTCTCGCATCGCGCCGCAGCTGCGGGCATGTCATCGCCATGGCAAGGCAAGGCGCGTTCATCATTTTGTCGGGTCTTTGCGGCACAGAGGCCTGCGACAAGTTTCGAAACGGAGATGCGCGTGCCGGCGGTTAACAGCTTCAAATCCATGCTGATCCTCGCCCTGCCAGCCCTGCTAGGCATTGCCGGGCTGGGCAAGGCCTGTGCCGCGATAGACGAGGCACCGTCGCCGCAAACTGCTCCCGGGGCCACGGCAGCGGCTGCGAAGCCGGGGGCATTGCCAACCGCCTCGCCTACTCCAGCCCTCCCGCCAGAGGCGCTCGACAAACTCTATCCCTTCTACATGCCGATGGGAGGCTTGCGGCAACCGGCGATAAAACTGACTGTCAAATGCGATGCCTCCCGTGCCGCCGGGCGGGAAGTATATGCAGGCCGCGACGGCGAATCGCTCTACGGCCGGGCCGAAGGCGGCTACGAATTCGTCTACGAAGCGTTCGATTCCGCCGGGCGGCCTTGCGTCTATCCCTTTGCGCCGTGGATGCCGCAGATCGTAGGTTCGCTGCAGGGCACACAGTATATCCTGCGCTCGTCGATACCGGGCCAGCGGGTAACGTTCCGCACCGGCAACGAGTGGGCCACCATCGACCTGCGGATGTTCGACATAGGCCAACAGCGCGTCCACTTCGAAATGCGGGACATCGAACTGGACTTTCCCGGCGCAGTCCAACCGATGGGTGCGGTCCATCTCGAGGCGGTCGGCACGGCCCGTCCCGGACTGCTGACGGCGGTGATCCGCCGCTCCAAGATCTATGGCGGCAAGAACGCGCTATTCGTGCCGGGCGGGCAGACCATGCTTTACATTGAGGACAGCGAACTGGCGGGCAATGTCGGCTCCAACGTCGATCAGGAGCATACCAGCTACATCAACGGCATCCTCGTTTCACATTTCCGCAACACCAGCTTCCATGGCCAGCTTGCCTGGCAGAACATCGCCAGCGGACACCAGATCAAGGACAAGGCGTACCTGCGCATCTACGAGAACGTGACCGTCTCGAACCGGCCGAACACCTCGACGCCTTCGGCAATGCCGCTGATCGACGCCTCTTCCTTCGGCTTCACCTGGTCGGACAACCTGCACCTCCAGCGCGTTGCCCCGGCACAGACTCCGCGCGACGCGCTGATCGACCTGCGCAGCGAAATTCTCTACGGCGCTCCGGAGAACTATCCGTGGAATGTCCTGGTTGACGGTAGCTGGCGGATGCCAGCATCGCCGCTGGCGATCCTCGACAAAGTCTACCTTTCGGTCTTCCTGAACACCACGATCGACAGTTTCCGCACCGAACCTTACGCCATCGCGCTCAGGCCGCAGGGCACGTCTATCGCGCCCGGCACCACCACGGTCGAGGGTAACGAGAACACTGCCCGCGCGCAGCAGCGCATGGTGTCGCTGGCTTTCAACACCACCGGACGGTTCAAACAGGTCTATTCGAACGAGGGCTGGACTTTCACCGATCCGGAACTGCCCGCCGGAGCCGAATGGGTGACCGACCGCGACGCCTTCATCCGCCATGCGCTGGGCTTGATCGGACGCTGAAGCGCGCGCCGGGGATAGCGTTACCCGCATCGTCGGCTATGCTGGCGGCGCCATAACACCCTATTGGGCCGAACCGTACTTATGAGTCTGCATATTCTTCTGGTCGAAGATGATCGCCAGCTTCAGCGGCAGCTCGCTGCGCAGCTTTCCCAGTTCGGGCACGAGGTTCAGACCGCCGACGACGGGCGTGAAGCCCTTGTGCTGCTTGGCCAACATGCCTTCGACATCCTGATCCTGGACTGGATGCTGCCCCACCTCGACGGCATCGCCCTGCTGCGTCAACTGCGCGATAACGGCATGAATGTGCCGGTGCTCATGCTCACCGCGCTGGGCCAGATTCCCGACAAGCTCGAAGGTTTCGAGGCTGGCGCCGACGACTACGTCGTCAAGCCCGTCGATGCCCTCGAACTGAATGCCCGGCTCCACGCCCTGCTGCGCGCCCGCCGCGTAACGGAGCAGCCTACCGACACGGTGAGCGCGGGCGACTTCCTTGTCAGCCCGTCGCGCGTGCTGGCCTGGCGCGGCGGCCAGGTGCTCAACCTGTCGCGTACCGAATTCAACCTGCTCCTCGAACTGGTGCGCGCGGACGGGGCGGTGGTCACACGGGCCATGCTGATAGAGCGCATCTGGGGCCATGATTTCGTGCCGACGACCAACATCATCGATTCCCACGTCAAGCATCTGCGCGCGAAGCTGATCCAGCACGGTCACGATCCGATCGGGACCGTGCGCGGGATCGGTTACCAACTGCGCGCATGAAAGGCACGCCCAGGTCGCTTCGCGGGCTGACCATAGCGTTCCTGTGCCTGTTCCTGACCGTCACGACGCTCGCCGGTCTGGGCACGTTCTTCGCGACGCTTTCGATGATCAACGTGCTGGTGGACAAGCGCATTGCGTTCGAAAGCGACGAGTTGGCCCCCGCCGGAACCGATATCCCGCGCAGTGAACTGGCCAGCCGTATCCTGCACCTTACCGGCCAGCGCGATACCGGAGACCTCGGACTGCTGCTGACCGATGCTCAAGGACGCACGATTGCCGGAAACACCCGTTTCTCCCGCGAACTACCACTGGGCTTCTCCTCGCTCAGCTGGCAGGATCGCATCGAGGGGCTCAGCTCCGGCCGCGTCTTCGTTCGCGACCTCCACGGCGGAATGCGCCTTGCCGTGTTCGCCGAGACCGAGCCGATCGACAACTATTTCTCCATCCGAAAACTCATTTACATCACGGGGTTCGGCGCGATTGTACTGGTCGTTCTGGTGGGCCTGCTAATGTTCCGCAGGCTCATCGGCCAGCGGATCGAGGCGATGCGCACAACGGTGGAATCGATCATCGACGGCGACCTTTCGCAGCGAGTACCCATCGTCGGCGACAGCGGCGAGTTCGATCAGCAGGCGGCCGCGTTCAACCGGATGCTCGACCGGATTGGTCAGCTTATGTCTGAAATTCGCAATGTTTCTAATAATATATCGCACGAACTTCGCACACCACTTGCAAGACTGCGTAATGAGTTGGCTTTGCTGGAACAGCGCAGTGACGCAGAGCCGGTGCGCGTCGAGCTCGCGCTCGCCACAGCGCAGGCCGACGACCTGCTGGGCATGTTCGGCGCCCTGCTGCGGATCGCCGAAATCGAGAGCGGTGCCCGCCGTGCCGGTTTCCGCCCGCTCGACGTCGACGTGCTGATCGCGGAAATCGCCGACATGGTGCGCCCCCTGGCCGAGGACGGTAACCAGCATCTGATTATCGGTCCGTGCGAAGCGGGCACGCTGGTCGGGGATCGACAGCTGCTGTCGCAGTTGGTGCATAACCTGCTCGAAAACGCGCTGAGGCATGGCCAAGAGGGGACCACCGTACAGATTTGCGCAATGCGGCGCGGTGACACTATTACCCTCGTGGTGACGGACGATGGCCCCGGAATTCCGGCTGAGCAACGTTCGCTGGTCCTGCGCAGGTTCGGAAGGATCGAGCGCAGGGGAAGTGGCTATGGCTTGGGGCTGCCTCTGGCCGACGCCATCGCCCGGCTGCACCGCGGAACCTTGACGCTGGGCGATGCCGGGCCTGAAGGCGGCCTAGAGGTCTCAGTCGTACTCCTCATTTGAGATAAAAAAACGGCGTGACGCTGGGGAGCGTCACGCCGATCAGTTTTGCGATCTTGCGGCGAGTTGAACTGCTCCCCCATCGAAAAGGAACATTTCTCCGCGTGGATCGCATTTCCAGAACCGTCGGCCCCATGAAGAAGGCCGATGGCGGGGGGAAAGCGATTAGAACTGGACGCTGGCGTCGATGCCGAAAGTGCGCGGCGCGTTGAAGTTGCCGTAATCGCCCAGGATATTGTTAACGCTGCCGGTCGATACGCTGGTGGTCGGCGCGCCGGGCAGGCTGTTCGACGGGTCGCGGCGGAAGACGTACTGCTCATTGAACAGGTTGCGACCCCACACTCCCAGCGTCAACTTGCGGTCGCCCACGCCGATGTCGGCCAGCGAGATGCGTCCATTGAAGATCAATGATGCATCGTTCTTGGTGGCGAACTGGTCGAAGGCCTGGGTGGCCTGCGAATAGTTGCCGTCGATGTGGAACTTCAGCGTGGTGTCGTTCTGTCCGATCGGCAGCGCATAGTCGATCGAGCCGCTGGCCGCGTTGCGCGGGGTGAACACGATGTAGAAGCGTTGATCAACGGTGGTCGAAGCACCGTTGGTTCCGGTGTAGGTGATCGGCACCAAGGGGATCTTGGTGTAGGTATAGGCATAAGATGCGTTGAGCGTCAGCCCTTCGACCGGGTTCACCGTCAGGTCGGCTTCGATGCCGCGGATCTTGGTGGTGCCGGGCGCGTTGATTGTGACCAGGTTGTTATAGTTGGAGCCGTTGAACGACTGGATCGAGCTGATGTCGACCTGGCTGTTCTTACGGTCCATGATGTAGCCGGCCAGGTTGAAACGGGCGCGGTGGTTCCAGAAATCGCTCTTGAGGCCGACTTCGTAAGACTTCACGTCCTCGGGGTTGAAGGCCTGGTAGTTGGCCGTACGCGAACTGGCACCGCCTGCGCGGTAGCCGGTGGCGTACTTGGCATAGACGTGCAGGTCGTCAGTGGCGTCATATGCCAGCGTGGCCATCGGATTGAAGCGGTTCCAGCTTTCGTCCAGCGGGGTATAGCCCGCCGCCGTCGCTGCTGCCGTGTTCACGTCGTAGTTCACGTTGCGCGAGAAGTGCAGCACGCCGCGCTTTTTGTCGTGAGTGTAGCGGCCGCCGACGGTCAGGTGAACCTTGTCGGTCGCGTTCCAGGTGGCCTGGCCATAGGCCGAGTAGCTTTTCGACCACACTTCCGAGGCACGATCGATCGAACGGCAGCCGACCTCGGAGCCGAACCCGCTTGAACCAGTGCAGGAGTTCAGGATCGTGTAAACGGCCTGACCGGCGCTGTTCAGATACACGCCGTTGGAGTTCGGCGTCGCCGCGTCGTCGCTGACATGCTCGTTGAAGTAGTAGAGGCCGGCGACGTAATCGACGCTGCCGACAGTGCCGACAGCCTGGAGTTCCTGGCTGAACTGGCGCTGGCGCAGGTCGGCAAGGCTATAGCGGCTGAAGGCGCAGGGTGCTGCGGCGGTGCAGGCGGCGGTCAGGTTGACCACCGGCACGCGGTGCGCGCCGCCGCTGTTGTCCCACTGCGTTGCATCAACACCGCGCCATGCGGTGATCGCGCGCAGCTCGATCTCAGGCGAGACGGTCCACTTCAGCGAGTTGGTGAAGCCGTGGGTCTTGTCGACGCTGGGCTGCTGCGGCACGCCGATGTCGGCCACCTTCATCCGCGTCTTGCCGTTGACGACGACGGCCGGCGTCAACGACTTCACGGTGCCCGTGAGGTTGGTGTACTGCGTGCCCGGCAGGGTGCAGGCAGCGCTGGCAGCCTGGGTTCCGGCGACGCAGCCATTGGGGTTGTAGTTCAGCAGCTGGCTGTAGAACGGCGTATTGGCATCACGTGCGACATCGTATGAGAAGTCGTCGGTGATGCTGCTGGTCGGCTGCCAGCGCACGGCCACGCGGCCACCCTTACGATGGTACTGGTTGAAGCCGGCCTGGCCAGCGAGCGGGTTCTTGGTAGTCGGGTCCTGGTGCTGCAGCACGCCGTCCAGCTTCACGCTGAAGCCGGCAAACTTAGGCAGGTCGAGGTGGATGTCACCGTTATAGGAACCGTAAGTACCGAAACCGCCGCCGGCGCGGCCGCCGAACTCGCCGGTCGGGGCCTTGCTGACGATGCTCAGTGCGCCGCCTTCGGTGTTGCGGCCGAACAGTGTGCCCTGCGGGCCCTTGAGGACTTCGACGCGCTCAACGTCGAACAGCGCGGCGTTGAGGCCGTGCTGGCGGCCAAGATACACGCCGTCGACATAGATGCCCACGCCCTGTTCGCGAGCGGGCTGGTTGGCGTCGAGCGGCACGATGCCGCGAATGCCGATGGTCAGCGCGCTCTGGCGGGCCTCGAAGGTAGCGATGCGCAGCGAGGGGATGGCGCCGTCGGCAAGGTCGTAGAGGCTCTGGACGTGACGGTCCTTGAGCGTCTCGGTACTCATGACCGCCATTGCGATCGGAGTTTCCTGAAGGTTCGTCTCACGCTTGGTCGCGGTGACGACAATATCGCCCAGCCCCAAATCCGCGGCATCTGCGGCAGTTGCCGGCGCCTCGGCGAACGCGCTCGTCGAGGCCATGCTCGCAAGCACCGACCCGGCGAGAAGCGCCGCGCGGACAGTTTTGTTTAACATGATGAAAACACACCCTTTTAGAAACATTTTTGCTCTGCAAGGGTGGCTAGTATGGCAACAACAAGACACTTAGATTTAGGTTTGAAGACACCGGCGTCACCCGGTCTTCATGTTCATCTCATTTTGGGTATAAATAACTGGATTACAGGCATTAATTTCCGCTTTTAGGAGGGAAAAATTTGTTTTTGGGATGAAAAAGCCCGGCGCCTTGCAAAGGCGCCAACCTTCGGCGTCAGGCGGTTCTCGCGGGCCTGCGAAACTCCTGTTCTATACGGTTGCCCGCCCGGCTCAGCCGACCAGCATCAACGCGGTCAGGAACAATATCAGTGCCACGAAGCTCATTCCGCACAACATGCCCAGCGGGCAGGCGTGGATGCTCGGGTCGTACCTCTCCATAAACCGACTCTCCGTCGACTTTTATTATCGAACTAAATTACGCCTCGCTGCGCCTTCCGGCAAGCCGCCCCACCGATATCTGCGCCCGGAATCAGGCCCCATCGCCGGATTTTGCAACCGGCGAAATGCGTAAGGCTTGAACAACGCACCTGCACAATGATCTTGACGCCATGGCCGCCTGCAGCGATCAGCCGCGCTGATGGTTGAAACTCCCCCCCAGCAAGACCGCGAAACCGAAACCTCCGACTCAGGGCGCCGTGCGCTCAGTGGCAGGACAAGGGCGATACTTATCGTCGTTGCGATTGTCGCGCTTGTCGCTGCCGGGCTATGGTACTGGCGCCACAAGACCTACGGCCAGTACTTCGAGGAAACCGACGACGCCCAGATCCGCGCCGATGCGGTGGCAATCGCGCCCAAGGTCAGCGGCTATGTCACCGAAGTGCTGGTGGACGACAACCAGGATGTCAAGCAGGGCGAGGCTCTGGCCCGGATCGATCCGGGTGACTACGATGCCAAGGTAGCACAGGCGCGCGCCCAGATCGCGCAGGCAGTCGCCGGAGCAGAGAATGCCCGCGCCGGAATCGCCGAACAGCAGGCCGCCATCGTACAGGCCCAGGCGCAGCTTGCCGCCGCGCGCACCAAGGCGGCGCATGATGCCGCCGAAGTGGCACGCTACGCCCCCCTCGCCGCCAGCGGCGCCGAAACCCGCCAGCAGCTCGACCAACTGCGCCTTGCCGCCGCGCAATCCGCACAGCAACTGCGGCAGCAGCAGGCCGCGCTCGAGATGCAGAAGCGTCATGTGATGGGTATAGAGGCACAGGTCCGCCAGGCCGAGGCGCAAGGGCAAGGCGCCCGCGCCCAGCTCGATGCCGCTGGTATCGACTTGTCCGCCACTCGCCTTACCGCGCCAGTCGCAGGGCGCATCGGCGACAAGACGGTTCGTATCGGCCAGTTCGTGCAAGCCGGCACCCGGCTGATGTCGGTCGTGCCGCTGAGCAAGCTTTACGTCGTCGCCAACTTCAAAGAAACCCAGCTTGCGCTGATGCGCCCCGGCCAGCCTGCCAAGATTTCCGTCGACGCGCTTTCGGGCGTCGAGGTCGATGGACGGGTCGCCAGCGTTTCTCCAGGCACCGGCGCGCAATTCTCGATCCTACCGCCGGAGAACGCGACGGGCAACTTCACAAAGATCGTCCAGCGCGTGCCCGTGCGCCTTGTCATCGAGGCCCCGGCATCGGCGCGGCAGGTGCTGGTGCCGGGTCTTTCGGTAAAAGTTACCGTCGACACCCGCAGTGCCAAAGACGAACTGCAACGCATCGAGGATGACCAGGAGCGGCTCGAAGCGAAGGCCCGCTGACCGTGGCAAGCGCCGCTCTCCCCGGTCATCCGCCGCGCCCCGAACGGGCCGATCTCAGCGCCTGGCTGGCGGTGGCGGCGGGTACGCTGGGCGCGCTTATGGCGACGCTCGACATCTCGATCGTCAACTCCGCTCTCCCCACCATCCAGGGTGAAATAGGCGCCACCGGCACCGAAGGCGCCTGGGTGGCGACCTCCTACCTCGTCGCCGAGATCATCATCATCCCGCTATCCGCCTGGCTGGAGCGCCTGCTGGGCCTGCGCACTTTCCTGCTGATCGCGGTCGCCCTGTTCACCGGCTTCTCGATCCTGTGCGGCTTCGCCAATTCGCTGATGATCATGATCATCGGCCGTGTCGGGCAAGGGATCACCGGCGGGGCAATGATCCCCACAGCGCAGACCATCATCGCCCAGCGCCTGCCGCGCAGCCAGCAATCCATCGGCACCGCCGCGTTCGGCGTCGTCGCCATCCTGGGCCCACTGATCGGCCCTCTCGTGGGTGGCTGGCTGGCCGAGAACCTGAGCTGGCACTACGCCTTTTTTCTCAACGTGCCGATCTCCGTCATTCTCATCACCCTCCTGGTCGTCGGCCTGCCGCATCAGCCCTCCAAGCTGCACCTGCTGCGCGAGGCGGACTGGGTGGGCATCGTCGGCCTTGCACTCGGCATGGGCGGGCTCACCGTGTTTTTGGAGGAAGGGTCGCGCGAGGAATGGTTCGCCTCCCCACTGATCCAGGCCATGGCGGCGACCAGCGCATTCGGCTTCCTGCTGCTCTTCTACGGCCAATTCACCGCGCGGCGCCCGGTCATCAAGCTCAGTCTTCTGCTCGACCGGCAATTCGGATCGGTGGCGCTGATGGGCATGGCACTGGGCGTAGTGCTTTACGGCACGTCCTATGCGATCCCGCAGTTCCTTGCTGCCATTGCCGATTACAATGCGCTGCAATCGGGCAAAGTCGTTCTGCTTTCAGGCATCCCCAGCATCCTCCTCATGCCGTTCGTGCCCTTGCTGCTCAAGCATGTCGATATCCGCATCGCGGTGGCCTTCGGCATGGGGATCATGGGATTGTCGGCCTGGATGGAATCAGGGCTGACCCTCAATTCAACCGGCGGCGATTTCACCGAATCCCAGCTCATGCGCGGTATCGGTCAGATCATGGGCATGCTGTTCCTGAGCCAGGCGGTGGTCCAGTCGGTCCCCCCGGAAGACGCAGGCGATGCCTCCGGCCTGTTCAACTCCATGCGTAATCTGGGCGGCAGCTTCGCGCTGGCGGGCATATCGATCCTCCAGCAGAACCGCGTCTGGCTGCATTCGCGTCGGATGGAAGAAACGCTCAACGCAAATTCGCCGGACGTGCAGGGTTACGTCACCGGCCTTGGGCAGGCAATCGGGAGCCCCGATGCGGGCATCCGCCTGCTCGGCCAGCAAATCCAGGGACAGGCGCTCGTCATGACCTACAACGACATCTTTTTCGTGATGAGCATGGTGACGATCTGCGTCATCCCGCTCGTGCTCTTCCTGCGGCCGCTGCCGCGAAATGCCTCGATGGCGGGGATGCACTGATGCGGCGTGCCTTTGTACTCCTGACCGCGACTTGCGTGGCCGCCTGCACCTCCGGTCCCGACTACGCTGGACCGCCCGGCGTCGCGAGCACGGCGGCGACACGCGGCACTTTCGTGCGCGCGGCTGACCCGTCGCTGGCAGCCGGTCCCGGCCTCGCACGGTGGTGGGAGACGCTAGGCGATGCCACTCTCACCCGCCTCGTCGACGAAACCCTCAGCGGCAGTCCCAACATCGAAGCAGCGCAGGCGCGCATCCGCGAAGCGCGCGCAAAGCTGGAACAGGGCCGCGCCAACCTGCTCCCCACTGCATCGGTGACGGGCATGTTCGTCCACGCACGCCTGCCCGGCACAGGCCTCGGCGCGCTTGCCGGCGAGGGATCGTCAGAGGGCGGGGAAGGAGACTCGTCTTCCGGTAGCTCCAACGCGCTCAATTTCTACAACGTGGGCGCCAGCGTATCCTGGGAGCCGGACCTGTTCGGCGGCAAGCGGCGCGGCGTGGAAGCGGCGCGCGATACGCTAGACCAGCGGTATGCCGACCTTGCAGACGCCCAGGTGTCGTTGAGCGCGCAGGTCGCGCAGTCCTACGTCAATTTGCGCGACGTAGAGGAACGCGCCCGCCTCAACGCCCGGTCGAGCGAACTGCAGCGCCGCGCGCTGGACCTCTCGCGCCAGCGCCTTGCGGCAGGCACAGCCTCGGAGCTGCAGGTGGAGCGGCTGCAGACAGAACTGGCCTCGACCGACGCGCAGAACGTCCCGCTCACTGCACAGATCGCGATCTACAAGGACGCGCTGGCGGTGCTGACCGGCCGCGCACCGGGAGAGCTGGACGCTATGCTCGAGACCAGCGCGCCGGTTCCCCTGCCCCCTGCCTCGGTTCCGATCGGCGATCCGGCCACGCTGATTGCGCATCGCCCCGACGTGCGCTCGGCGGAACGCGCTTTGGCGGCCAGCACGGCGAACATCGGTGTGAAGAAAGCGCAGGCCCTGCCCGGCATCAAGTTCTCCGGCATTCTCGGCCTTGGCGGCACCGAGCCGGGCGACGTGCTCGATCCGGGCAACCTTGCCGCGCTACTGATGCCGCAGCTCAGTTGGCCGATCCTCGATTTCGGCCGCAACCGCAGCACCGTGCGCGAGGCCGAGGCCCAGCGCGACGGGGCGCAGGCGCAGTACCGCCAATCGGTCCTCGCCGCGCTTCAGGATGCCGAGGACAGCCTTGCCCGCTTCGGCGCGACCCGCCGCCAACTGGCACAGCTGACCGGCGCGGAGCAGAGCGCGACTCGCGCCGCGGGTCTCAACCGGCAGCGCTTCGCGGCGGGCACCTCAAGCCTGATCGACCAGCTCGATATCGAACGCCAGCAGCTTTCCGCCGCGATTGCAGTGGCGCAGGCGCGGGCACAGCTGACGATCGACTACATCGCGGTGCAAAAAGCACTCGGCCTGGGCTGGAGCGACGAGCGGGGCCAGCAACCCGCCAGCTAAACCGGCAGCACCTAGGCTGCGAAGCGCTGGTCGAACTCCTGCCGCGCTTCCTCCACTTGGTCCAGATTGACCACGGTCCAGTTGTAGAGCGCCTTGAACGGCACCTGCAGCGAACGGCCGAGCGGGGAAATCTCGTACTCGACGGCGACTGGCGATGCCGGGATGACGCGCCGCGTGAGCAGGCCGTTGCGCTCCAGACGGCGCAGGCACTGCGTGAGCGCCTTCTGGGTGACGCCTTCCAGATGGCGCTTGATCGAGTTGAACCGCATCGGCCCCGGATCGAGGACCGCCAGCACCATCATCGACCACTTGTCGGCAAGCTGATCGAACAGCAGCCGGCTCGGGCAATCGACCACGAAACGTTGACATTCGGCCATGTGGTATCCTCCGGTATACCTGGGCGATCCAGGGTGCCTCATTGACGTCAAGTATCCAAGATATACCTAGTGCGCCTGCGCTTCAATGGAGACTATCCGCATGACCGCTTCTGCCACCGATATCCTGTTCCGTCCGTTTCGTATCGGCTCGCTCGAACTGCCCAACCGCATCGTCATGGCGCCGATGACCCGTTCAATCACGGACGAGGGCATCCCCGTAGCCGCCAATGCCGACTATTACCGGCGCCGCGCCGAAGGCGGCGTAGGTCTGATCCTCTCCGAAGGCACGGTGGTGGACCGCCCTGCCTCGCGCAACGACGCAGGTATTCCCTTCTTCCACGGCGATGCCGCGCTGGCAGGCTGGAAAGGCGTGATCGACGCCGTCCACGGTGCCGGTGGGCGTATGGGTCCGCAGCTTTGGCACACTGGCGCAGTCAAGAGCTTCCTGACCGAGTGGACTCCTGAAACGCCGGCGGAAAGTCCCTCTGGCTTGGATGCGCCCGGCGTCCCGCGCGGCGTGGCTATGGACGATGCGGCCATCGCCGACACCATTGCCGCCTTCGCGCGCGCTGCCGCCGATGCCAAGCGCCTGGGCTTCGACACCGTCGAACTTCACGGGGCGCACGGCTATCTCATCGACCAGTTCTTCTGGGCGGGCACCAACTTGCGCAGCGACCGCTATGGCGGCACCACCCTGCGCGAGCGTTCGCGCTTCGCGGCGGAGATCGTCGCGGCGGTCCGCGCGGCAGTGGGCCCCGACTTTCCGATCATCCTGCGGGTGAGCCAGTGGAAGCAGCAGGACTACGAGGCGCGCCTGGCCGAAACGCCCGAACTGATGGCTGACTGGCTGCAACCGCTGGTTGATGCCGGTGTGAACGTGCTGCACTGCTCGCAGCGCCGCTTCTGGGAGCCGGAATTCCCCGAGATTGATGGCGACAAGGGTCTGAACTTCGCCGGCTGGGCCAAGAAGTTGACGGGCGTGGCGACGATCAGCGTCGGATCGGTGGGCCTGTCGGGCGATTTCATGGCCGCGTTCGGCGGAGAAAGCTCCACCTCGACCGGTCTCGACGGCCTGATCGAACGTATGGAGCGCGACGAATTCGATCTCATCGCAGTTGGCCGCGCCCTCATCAGCGATCCGCAGTGGACCGCCAAGGTTCGTGCGGGCAATGGCGCCGACCTCAAGGGCTTCGACGCTTCGACTCTGGCCGAACTGGTCTGACAACGGACAAATGAAAAGGCCGGGGAGCGGTAATTTCGCTCCCCGGCCCAGTTTCCTCAGAAGTTCACCGTCAGTCCGGTGAAGAAAGTGCGCCCATAGACGTCATACGTCGACGGGTAGGTATTGGCCTGTTCCTGGTTGTCACCCAGGATCGGCGGCTTGCGGTTGAACATGTTGTTCATGCCGACGTTCCAGGTGAACCGCTTGGCGATGTCGAAGCTCGCGGTCAGGTCGAAGTAGTCGTAGGCCTTGATCTTCTCGACGGTGTAAACGGTCGAGGCATCGTCGTCCTTCACCGACGAGAGGTGCCGCCAGGCGAGCGAGAGCGTAGTGCCCTCGGTTGCCCAGGTCACGCGGCTGTTGAGGCGCCACTTGGCATAGACGTTGCCGCACAGCAGCCCGAAGCTGCCCGTGCAGTTGACCGAAAGGTCGGACAGCGCAGCGATCGGCTTGAAGGCCCAGCCCAGCAGGCGGGTGCCCGAAACGCGCAGGTTCAGCTTGCTCTCGTTGTGCGTGCCGAAGGCCAGCGGAACGGTGTACTGCGCATCGAAGTCGATGCCGTCGGTCTTCACGCCGCCGGAGTTGGTCAGATTGTCGATCGCACCGGTGATCGTGTAGCTGTTCGCATCACGCGGCAACAACGAGCAGTAGCTGGTGTCGTAGCCGCCGAAGCAGGCGTTGATGATGTTTGCGGTACCTGCTGCGGTGATGAAATTGTCGATCTTGATGTGGTAGTAATCGACCGTGAACGACAGGCCCGGAATCGCCCGCGGCTGCAGGATGGCACCGAACGTATAGGTGTTCGCAGTCTCTTCGCGCAGGTTGCGGTTGCCGCCGTTGTAGCTGTCGATCTGCGTGTCGCTGCCATTGTACGGTGTGCCGACATAGTTCGCCGGAACACCGGACGCGACGCAGGCTGCCACGAGGGTAGCGTTCTCGCCAGCGCCGGTCACGGCGCATGGGTCGGACGCGACTTCGAAGTTCTGGGCGCTGCCGCTGTAGAGGTCGTTGACGGTAGGCGCACGCACCGCACGCGAGAACTGCCCGCGCAGGCTGATGTCCTTGATGGGCGCCCAGACCAGACCAGCCGAGAAGGTGCCGACCGACTTTGCCGCCGTCGAGTAATACGAATACCGCGCCGCACCGTTGAAATCGAGCCGCTCGATGAAGGGGCGGTCGGCGATCAGCGGCACGTTGATCTCGGCGAACAGTTCCTTGACGTTGTAGCCGCCCGAGGTAGGCTCCGAAGCGTTGAAGCCGATCACGTCGCCCGATGCCAGGGCTGCGTCCGGGTTGAACGAGCCGTGCTCGCTGCGATATTCCGCGCCGATCGCGAGACCGGCATAACCGGCACCGAGGTCGAACAGGCTGTCGTTGGTGATCGCGGCGCTGACGACCTTCTCGGTGATCGTGGAGCGGTTCATCGTGTCGATAGAGATGAAGTCTGCCGCGGCCTGGCTGATGTTGCCCGCGCCGAAGATGTTCAGCGGGACGCAGCCGTTGCTGGTGTCCGAACAGACGAGGTTGCCGGAACTGTCGTAAGTCGTAAGCAGGGCCTGCTGCACAGCGCTGGCCGAAACATTGCCGTACTGGCGCTCGACGCGCTTGGTGCGCGAGAAGCTGCCGTAGATGTCGTAGCTCCAGTCACCGTCGATGGTCCCCCGCGCTCCCAGCACGGCGCGATAGGCCTTGCTGTCCACGTTGGAGATGCGCGCGCCCACTTCGCTCAGGCGGCGGTACACGGAAGCCGAGGTATATCCATCGCCATCGGTGTCGAAGCCGGAAAGCAGCGACTGGCTGCCGGCGCTGAGAAACGAGGAATCGGTGTCGAGCGAGAACGTCCCCGTCAGCGGGGTCGGCGCCAGCTGGTTGGCGACGCGGTTGTGGACGTACTGTCCCTCGGCATAGAGCGTCAGGTGATCGCTGACATCAAAATGCGCCTGGCCGGACAGCAACTCGCGCTTCTGCGGAACCTGAAGATAATTGTCCGGGGCGTAGTTGTAGGCGTCGGTGCTACCGTCGTAGACCGAATAGCTGCCGTCCTGCGCAAACTTGTAGCGGTTGCCCCCCACTGCGATCGCACCCTGCGGAATCGAACTGGAGCCGCCTGCGGAAAGGCCGCCCTCGCCGTCGTCGGTCTGGGCCACTGAGGTGTAGCTGCGCGCCGACTGCAGGATCGACTTGCGCTTCATGTAATCGCCGTAAAGCGTAATGTTGCCCCGGCCATCGGCGAAGTTCTTACCCACAAGCAGGCCGCCGGAGTACTGTGCGCCATCGCCGGAATCGGTGATGCGGTAGTTACCGTTGGCCTGGATGCCTTCGAAGTCCTGTTTGGTCACGAAGTTGATGACGCCGCTGACCGCATCCGAACCGTAGACGGCGGACTTGCCGCCGGTCACCACGTCGACGCGCTCGATCAGCGCGGTCGGGATCGTGTTGAGATCGACGATCTGGTTGGTGTCGTAGGAAACATAGCGGCGGCCGTTGACCAAGACCAGCGTGCGCGCGGAACCAAGACCGCGCAGATCGGCGGTAGCGACGCCGTCGCCCGGGTTGTTGGACGCGCCGGTCGAACCGGGAAGGATCTGCGGCAGGTCCTTCAGGATATTCTCGACGTTGACCTGGCCGGTGAGCTTCAGTTCTTTCTCGCTCAGCGCCATGATCGGGGCAGCCTGTTCGAGGTTGGCGTTCGTCAGGCGCGAGCCGGTGACGACGATGGCCTCGCCCTCAGCGGTATCGCCTTCCTGTGCCTGTGCGGCGCAGGGAAGGCCCATAAGAAGGGTGGACGCCAGCAGCAGGCGCTTCATCTCGGATGTCATTGATGCTCCTTTCGCGGATTCCGGCGGGACCGAAGTCCGCAACGCCGGAAGCAGGCGGCGGCGTTTGCCCCCGCAAGCATCGGACTGTCATCCTTTATTCAATAACCCGATGAATAACTAACACTATGCGTTGCATTTCAACAACAAATATTTCATTTTATGATAATTATGTGAAATATAAATGAAATATGTTTCTTTACAATTCAAATTGTCAATAGATAATATAATTCGATATTCGCTAACTATAAGTAAAATTATAGAAATAAATATTAATTTATACAATTACTAAAACACCCAAATACATGGCGTAAAACTATATTTTTCCTCTCACAATCGACTAGTAACATAAAAATAAAATGCAAATCTGCGGGCAAAGCAAGACGGCGATCAGAGAAATTCGGGCGCCTCAATGAGGCGCGGCCAGTCGATCCACAGACCAGCAGATCTGGCAAAAGCAGCCTGCAGTGCCGCTATGACCCCGCTGCAAAGTATGGCCATTTTCCGGTTCCTAATTCCCGCCAACAGGTTGTGCCACATCGCTGTCACGTGGAAGGTTTAATTATGGAACCGATACATTTGAGGGAAACAGTTCCATGAATGCCAGCGCTGCGGTCAGCAAATATGGACGCCCTAACCTGGAAGGCGGGCTGGGCCTTGCCGGCCAGTTGGGCTTTGGCGCAGCTATCCTCGCCGCCATCGCTTACGTCGCCTACAGCGTTTACGTGGACGCCAACGCAGCCGGCGTATCGGCGATGGCCTTCCTGCCCTTCGCCCTACTGTTCATCGCCCTGCTCATCGCGCTGGGCTTCGAATTCGTGAATGGCTTCCACGATACCGCGAATGCCGTGGCGACGGTGATCTACACCAACGCCATGCCCGCGAATGTCGCGGTAGTCTGGTCCGGCTTCTTCAACTTTGTGGGAGTACTGCTGTCCAGCGGCGCGGTTGCCTTTGGCATCGTTTCGCTGCTGCCGGTGGAACTGATCCTGCAGGTCGGCTCCAGCGCCGGCTTCGCAATGGTATTCGCCCTGCTGATCGCCGCGATCATGTGGAACCTCGCCACCTGGTGGCTGGGCATTCCCTCGTCCAGTTCACATACGCTGATCGGCTCGATCATCGGTGTCGGCGTCGCCAACGCCATGATGCACGGCAAGAGCGGCACTGCGGGAGTTGACTGGAGCAAGGCCAGCGAAATCGGCCAGGCCCTGCTTGTCTCCCCGCTGGTCGGCTTCGGCGTGGCAGCCCTGCTGTTCCTCGCCATGAAGGTACTGATCCGCAACAAGGATCTGTATCAGGAACCCAAGGACGGCGTGCCGCCGCCGTTATGGATCCGCGCCCTGCTGATCTTCACCTGCACCGGCGTCAGCTTCGCGCATGGATCGAACGACGGACAGAAGGGCATGGGTCTAATCATGCTCATCCTGATCGGCACCGTGCCAACCGCCTATGCGCTCAACCGTGCGGTTCCCGCCAGCTACACGCAGGAATTCCACGTCGGCGCCGACGCTGCCTATGCCGCCCTCGGCGGAACCCCTACCAGCAACCCCGCCTTGCAGCCTGCTGCGGCGCGCATCGCCGTGACCAGCTACATCGCCGACAAGACCCACCAGCCTTCCACCGCCCCGGCACTGGCAGCGCTGATCAAGGACATCGACCGCCAGGTCGACGAATACGGCTCGCTCGCCAAGGTCCCCGCCGCCGCAAGCGAGAACGTCCGCAACGACATGTACCTCGCCTCGGAAGGCATCAAGCGCCTCGCAAAGGACAAGGCCGCGAACCTCAACGAAGGCCAGGTCGAGGCGATCAACGGATTCAAAAAGTCGCTCGACGCCGGCACCCGCTTCATCCCGACCTGGGTTAAAGTCGCGGTCGCCTTCGCGCTCGGTCTTGGCACCATGGTGGGCTGGAAACGGATCGTCGTCACGGTGGGCGAAAAGATCGGCAAGTCGCACCTTACTTACGCGCAGGGCGCTTCGGCCGAACTGGTGGCCATGGGCACGATCTTCGCCGCCGACCACCTCGGCCTGCCGGTGTCGACCACCCACGTTCTGTCCTCGGGCGTGGCGGGTACGATGGCTGCCAACGGCTCGGGCCTGCAGATGAGTACGGTGCGCAACATGCTCATGGCCTGGGTGCTGACTCTGCCGGTGTCGATCCTGCTGGCCGGCGGGCTCTACGCCCTGTTCTCGATGCTCCTCTGACCGCTCGGGAGGAGAATACGAGCGAACGGCAGATCCCTTCGTCCTCGGAAAACGGTCACGGGACCGGTGCCATTTTCGGCGCCGGTCCCGGCCTCGTCTGGGGGCTGGACTTCGCACCGGACGGCGCGCACGACGTGGCATCTTGCGATGACGATCGGGACGGCAGGTTCCGCTGGCTGCACTTCAACCTCGCCGACCACGGCACGCGCGTCTGGATCGAGCAGGCAGCATCCCTGCCCTCCGGCGCGCGCGAACTCCTGCTCTCTCCAGACTCGCACCAGCGCGCGCTGGTAGATGGCGGCGCGGTGTGCTGCATCCTCCACGATTTCGAGCGTGACTTCGATGTGCGCGACACAGCCCGCATCGGCGCGCTGCGCGTGGCGATATTATCTGACCTGATCGTCACCGCACGGCGCCATCCGCTGGGATCCGCCGATATCGTCAGCCAGCGCATCCGCGACGGCGCGCGGGTCGATGGCCCCGCCAGCGCACTGGACGTGTTGATCGGCAGCCTGAGCCAGAACATCGACATCGTGATCCGCCGCCTCTCCGCCGACGTGCAGGAGGCCGAGGACGCCTTCCTCGACGGCCACCACCCGCCGACGAGCCGCAATCTCCTCGACATCCGCCGCCGCCTTGCCCAGATTCACCGGATGCTCGATGGCGCGCAGCGCGTCTTTCGCCGCCTGGAGCAGGACGATGACTTGCCCGAACCGCTGCAATCGACGGTGGAAAAGCTATCCCAGCGACTACAGGGCCTCGATGCGGACGCTCTCGGGGTGCAGGGACAACTGCGCCTGCTGCGCGATGAACTGGATTTGCAGTCCAACCAGCGGACCAACCAGAACCTTTACGTGCTATCGCTCATGACCGCGCTGATGCTGCCGGCTACGCTCGTGACAGGGCTATTCGGCATGAATACCGGAGGTCTGCCCTTCACAGGCCCCGGAGGGACGATTGCCGCCGGTGTCGTTGCAGCGGGCACCGCGCTTGCGACCTATCTCTTTCTAAGGAGCAAGGGCTTTTTTCCATAAGGAACGGGTTACGCGCCGGCAGAATCTCAATCTGACCAAAGCCCTTCCAGTTTGAGCCGCTCGTCCGCCCGACGATCGGAACGAGATCGGGTGCGCTTGGCCAAGTGCGCAGTACCCGACGCTGCGGCCGATGCCGCCGCATATCCGCTACACCCCAGCGAAAATCGCATTCTCAAAATTTAATTTGCTTGCGAATGATATGCAAGCGAACTTATTTGGATGCAATGGTCGGGACAGGCCGTGGGAGAGTCGAGGATGTACCAACGCAGTTGCCGATAACGCCCAACATGCGACTTATCACATAACCTGCTAATATTATTACATTATCGTTCAGACTGGGCGTCAGTCGACATCAGCAGAACCATTTCGACATCCCTTCCAAACAAGAAATTACAAGAGAGGGAGGGTTCGGATGACCAAAGGAAAGCATTCTACCTGGCAGCTTCTTGCCGGTATCAGTTCGCTAACATGTGTTCAACCGGTCGCCGCGCAGGCGCAGGACGCGCCTGACCCGGCAGGAGCCGGCCAGGCCACCGCGCCATCCGTGGACGAAGGCGCGATCGTAGTCACTGCGCGTAGACGTTCAGAGACACTGCTTTCGGTGCCCGTGGTTGTCACGGCGGTATCGGCTGAGGCGCTTGAATCGCGCGGCGTCGTCAATCTTGACGGCATAGCCCGGATCGTTCCCCAGTTGATGATCGGCCCGCAAGGCGGCGCTGTTCAGGGCGGCAATATCTCCATCCGCGGCATTGCGGGGCCTGATTCCAACCCCTTCGGCGATCAGGCAGTGTCCTTCACCATCGACGGTGTCCAGATTGCCAAGGCGACCATACGGCGCATGACCGATTTCGACGTCGAGCAGGTCGAAGTGCTGAAGGGGCCGCAGGCGCTCTTTTACGGCAAGAACAGCATGGCCGGCATCGTCGTCATCCGCACCAACGATCCGGGGGAACACTTCGAGGCTGGTGCCAAGCTGGGCTACGAATTCAACGCGAGGGAAATGCGCGCCGAAGCCTTCGTGTCGGCTCCGCTGACCGAAAGCCTCGGCTTCCGTCTTGCGGGACAGTATTCGACGATGGAAGGCTACCTGAAGGACCAGACGCCGCGCGATTCCATCTACTTCAACGGCACCCGCAACCCCGACACGCAGAATTATGGCGTGCGGGCGACGCTGAAGTTCGATCCGGGAACCAACTTCGACGCACGCTTCAAGTTCAACTACGGCAAAGCCAAGGGCAACGGTCCGGCGGCAGCGTCAGAGTTCATCAGTTGCCCGCTTGGCGCGCGCCAGTTCTCATTCCTGCCGGGCGGCGTGGGTGACAACAGCCAGTGCAAACCGGGCGACCGCAACGTCAACGCAGGCTATGGCCCGGTGCTGGGGACGATCCCGGCAACAATCGACCTGTTCCGCGACGATGGCCGTAACTTCACCGATCAGGACCAGATTCTGTCCAGCCTGGTGATGAACTTCCACCCTGTGGACACGATCACGGTCACTTCCTCGACCGGGCTATACAACATCAAGCTCGACCAGTGCCAGAACTACGAAGGCAGCTTCGCAGTGCTGCTGCCAAGCTGCAACGTGCTGCGCAACCGGGAGTTTTCGCAGGAGTTGAACTTCACCACCGAGTTCTCCGGCAGCCTGAACTTTACCGGCGGCCTCTACTTCAGCGACGTCAAATCCCGAACAGGGTCGATGACTTTCCTCTACGGCGGCCAGTTCGACCTGCTCGCGCCCGGTTTCGGAGGCCCGGATACGCCCGCGCTGGTGAACCACTACATGTTCTCGATGCGGGGTAACGCCTATTCCGCCTTCATCCAGGGCACCTGGAACATCACCCCTGAGATCGAACTGTCGGGCGGCGTGCGTTATTCCTACGAGAAGAAGCGCCTCACCGACGTGCGCGATGGCGGCGGCATCACCGAACCGGGCGGTCCCTATACCACCATCCTCGACGATTCGACGATCCTGACCACCACGCCGAACGCGGGCGGCGCCTCGCTGCTCAAGGACCACGACAATTGGGACGACTTTTCGCCCGAGGCCACGATCACCTATCGCCCTACCGGCGACCTGACGATGTTCGCCAGCTACAAGCACGGCTTCCTGTCGGGCAGCTTCAATTCCAGTTCGGTCAATCTCTTCGCGCCGAACATCGACCTCAGCTACAAACCGCAGGTGATCGAAGGTTTCGAGGGCGGAGTGAAGGCCAGGATCGGCGATCTGCTGCTCAACGCGGCGGCATATACCTACAACATCGACGATCTGCAGGTGGTCAACTTCACCAATGCCACGAGTTCGATCCGAAACGCCGCCAAGGCCAAGGTTCAGGGCGTAGAGGCGGACTTCACATGGCGCACGCCCCTCCACGGACTGACCATCAACGGCGCCGCCGCATACAACAAGGCGCGCTATAAGGACTTCCCCGGCGCACCGTGCTACAACGGACAGACCATCTCGCAAGGCTGCGTGGGTGGATCGCAGCAACTGGCGGGGGCGGTCGTGCCCCGCTCGCCCAAGTTGAACATCCAGGGCGGCCTTGCTTACGACACGCCGGTTTCCGATACGCTGAAACTGGGCGTCTCGGGCAACTTCACCCGCTCGTCCAGCTACCTTACCGATGCCTCGAATGCACCTAACAGCCGCCAGCCGTCCTATACGCTCTTCGATGCCTCCGCCCGGTTCGGCGCCGAGGACGATACCTGGACCGTCTCGCTGATCGGCCGGAACCTGACGAACAAGTTCATCTTCTTCGCCTCGCCCGATGTACCTTTCACCGGCAGCGGAACAGGCACCGACACCGGGGTGCTGGCCGATCGCTTCGCTACCGTATCGCGCGGGCGGGAGATCCTGATTCAGGTCGCCTACAAGTTCGGCGGATAATACAAGCCATGCGAAACGGGGCGCAGCCATCGAACCGTGCGCCCCGTTTAGTTGCCGAAAACACCGGAAAATCAGCAGGACAGTTCGCTATGGTACGTATTTCCTCATGACCGCGAGCACCGACACGCTTTTTCGCCCGTTCCATCAAGGCAGTCTTACGCTGGCTTCACGGATCGTCATGGCACCGATGACGCGCGCCTTCTCGCCCGGAGGTGTCCCCGGGACCGATGTCGCGCAATATTATGTCCGGCGCGCGGCAGCAGGGGTCGGCCTGATCCTGACCGAAGGCGTGTGGATCGACCACGCAGCTGCCAGCAACGACGCCAACGTGCCGCGCCTCTTCGGTGAGGATGCGCTGGAGGGCTGGTGCGGCGTCGTGAAGGCCGTCCACGCCGTGGGCGGACGGATCGCACCGCAATTGTGGCACGTCGGCATGACCCGCAAACCCGAACTGGAACATCTTTACGACAAGGTGGAGGAGGACCTTACCGTCAAGTTCAGCCCCTCGGGCGTGGTGACGCCAGGTGAGCGGATCGGCACCGGATCGACCGAAGAGGAAATCCTGGCAGTGATCGATGCCTATGCCCGGGCTGCCGAGGCCGCCCGCGCCATCGGCTTCGACGCCGTCGAAATCCACGGCGCGCACGGCTA
Source organism: Novosphingobium sp. 18050 (assembly GCF_902706195.1). Taxonomy (GTDB): domain Bacteria; phylum Pseudomonadota; class Alphaproteobacteria; order Sphingomonadales; family Sphingomonadaceae; genus Novosphingobium. Next base: position 144,645 of record NZ_CACSJO010000006.1, read on the forward strand.
TGCGGTCGACCAGTTCTTCTGGGGCAAGACTAACCTGCGCGAAGACCGGTGGGGCGGCCCAGACCTTGCCGACCGAGCACGGTTCGGCGTCGAACTCGTCAAGGCCTGCCGAGAGCGGGTGGGACCGGACTTCCCGATCATTTTCCGCTTTTCGCAGTGGAAGTTGCAGGACTATTCAGCCCGGCTGGCCGAGACACCGGAGGAACTGGCTGAACTGCTCCACCCGCTCGCAGAGGCCGGAGTAGACATCTTCCACGCCTCGCAGCGACGCTTTCGCGAACCGGCCTTTTCAGGATCAGCCCTCAATCTGGCCGGTTGGGCGCGCAAACTGACCGGAAAGCCGGCGATCTCGGTCGGCTCGGTCGGGCTATCACGCGACCTGCTCGATACATTCGCTTCCAGTGAGCCGACCCTTGTGGAAGGGGTGAGCGAACTGCTGGAGCGCATGGAAGCGGACGAATTCGACCTGATCGCGGTCGGCCGCGCGCTGATCTCCGATCCCGAATGGGCGCTCAAAGTTCGCGATGCGCGGGCAGAGGCGATCACGCCCTATTCGCCCGAGGCCTTGCGCGAACTGGTCTGACAGGCCTTCTCTCGCGACGAGGATGCCTGGGGCCGCATCCTCAGCCGATGAAGACCAGCTTCTTGCCCTCGTGCCGCCCGGCAAAAATTTCGTCCAGCGATTCCGAAACTTTGCCGAAACCGCTGTCGATATCCTCGTCATGGTCGAGGCCCTTGGAGAGCATCACTTCAGTCAGGGCCTCGACAGCTTCGCTGAAAATTGCGCGGTGGTCGAAGATGACGAAGCCGGTCCAGGTCAGCGCGCGCATCAACACTTCGCGTTCGTTTCGAAGGCCCGAAGGCGCCGGGTTCCAACTGGGAGTGGCAGCGGTTCCGCATTGGATGATCCGCCCATAGCGCGCCATATGCCGGATCGCGGTGTCGAGTATCCAGCCGCCGGTATTGTCGAAATAAGTATCGAAGCCCGGGCCCCCTTCGCGCTCAAGGAACAGGCCCAGATCGTCTGCCTTGTAATTGGCACAGGCCGCATAGCCGAAGCGCGACAGGCACCGCTCGACTTTCTCCGCGCTTCCCGTCAAACCCACCGGCACCGCTCCGGCATGGGCGATCAACTGCCCCGCCACGGAGCCCACCGAACCCGCCGCAGTCGAGACCAGCACGCGTTGCCCCGCAGTGGGCTGCGCGATCGTTCGCAGCGCCAGCCACGCCGTCACTCCCGGCATCCCCAGCACTCCCGCATAAGCCGAAGCCGGAGCGCGGGGGGCACGGACATGGCTGAGAATGTCCTCAGGTGCAGGCACGCAATAGTCCTGCCAGCCGAAGATACCGAACACGAGATCACCGGGCGCAAAGTCCGGCGCGGCGCTTTCCACCACTACCCCCACGGCGAGGGCGCGCATAACCGTGCCCAGCGGCTGCACCGCCGCCCAGCCGCGCTGCACCGGATCGGCGGAGAGGTAGAGGTTGCGCACGAGAAACTTCCCCGGCGCGATGTCCGGGCGGCGCTGCTCGGTCAGCGCGAGGTCGCCCGGCAGCGGATGGCCGTTCGGACGCCGGGCAAGCAGCATCTGCCGGTTGATGCCGGGCTGCGTGAACGATGGAATGCCGGGAGCAGTCATGAAAGCCTTTCGATCGACGGTCAGCGCAAGGCTGCGAAACAGGTGCGAAGTTCGCCCACGAACAGTTCCGGCTGCTCGAAGGCCGCGAAGTGGCCGCCGCGTGGGGGCGTTCCCCAGTGCATGATCCTGGGAAACACCTGATCCGCCCACTTGCGCGGGATGGGGATGATTTCCTTAGGGAAATTGCTCACCCCCACGGGCAGATCAACGCGGAACGGGCGGAACGCCTTCATGCTCTCATAGTAGAGCCGTGCTGATGAGGCCGCGCAATTGGGCAGCCAGTAAAGCATGATGTCGTCGAGCAGTTCGTCGCGGGTTAGGATCGTTTCAGGATCGCCGCCGCAGTCGCTCCAACGCTGGAACTTCTCGTAGATCCATGCCGCCTGCCCTGCCGGCGAATCGGCCAGCGCATAACCCAGCGTCTGCGGCCGCGTCGACTGCTGGCGGGCATAGGCGGACTCGACCTCGGCATAGAGTTTAAGCAGACGCAGGGCCTCCACTTCATCTTCCGCCAAGGGTTCGTCCAGCGTTGCGGGCCGGGCTGCCACCATATTGAGGTGGATGCCTGCCAGCCCCTCAGGTGCCTGAACGCCCATCTGGATGGTCACGCTCGATCCCCAGTCTCCGCCTTGTGCGACGTAGCGGGCGTACCCGAGGCGACGCATCAACTCGCCCCAAGCCGCAGCGATCCGCTCAACGCCCCAGCCCGCCGCGCAAGGCCTTTGCGAAAAGCCAAATCCGGGGAGCGAGGGCACCACGACATGGAACGCATCGCGCGCCTCACCGCCATGACTTTCGGGGTCGGTTAGCGGGCCGATCACCTTGAGGAACTCCACTACCGACCCCGGCCAGCCATGGGTCAGGACGATCGGCAGGGCATTTTCATGGCGTGAGCGGACATGCAGGAAATGAATGTCCAGCCCGTCGATCTCGGTGCGGAACTGGCCCAGATCGTTGAGCCTGGCTTCGCAGCGCCGCCAGTCGTACCCATCGCGCCAATAAGCCAGCAGATCTGCAAGGCGGTCGCGCGGGACGCCCTGCTCCCAGCCTTCCACCGTTTCCGTTTCGGGCAGACGCGTGCGGGCGAGGCGCAGGGCCAGATCGTCGAGGTCGGATTGCGGAATCTCCAACCGCCAGGGCCTGATCGCACTTGCCAAAATCGCTCTCCGCAATGGTCCGCTAATAGCCGGTGCGGGTATCATCGCACTGCCTGACAAAACAAAGACATTGTTTATTTGTTCGTATGCGAACTATATGGACGCAGAAGCAAATGCAAGGGAGACGAACTGCCATGACCCTCAAGGTCGACGCCATCGCCAATCTGGACCTGCCGGGCGTCGTTCAGCCTCTCACCGCGCGTGATACCATTCTTTATGCGCTTGGCCTTGGTTTCGGCGAAGACCCGCTCAATGCGGATGAACTGCCCTTCGTCTACGAAAAGAACCTGAGGGCCATGCCGAGCATGGCGAACATCCTGTGCCACCCCGGTTTCTGGGCGCAGGACCCGCAATATGGCATCGACTGGGTCAAGGTGCTCCACGCCGAGCAGTATTTCGAAATTCACGCCACGATGCCCGCCAGCGGCGACATCCGCGGAGAAGTCAGCGTCAGCGGACTGGAGGACAAGGGGCCGGAAAAGGGCGCCCTGCTGCACCAGCGCAAGAAGCTCTATGACGATGCCAGCGGCGTCCACCTCGCCACGGTCCGCCAGACCTTGATCCTGCGCGGCAACGGCGGCCAGGGCGGTTTCGGCGAAACGGAAGCGCAGCCAGCCTCCCTGCCCGACCGCCAACCGGATCAGACGGTGGAAATCGCCATAAGGCCGGGCCTCGCCCTGCTCTACCGTTTGAGCGGCGACTGGAACCCCCTCCACGCCGATCCCGCCGTGGCCGCGAAGGCCGGGTTCGATCGTCCGATCCTGCATGGGCTGTGCACCAACGGCATCGCCGCCCGGGCAATCATCGCCGCGTTCTGCGGGTACGACCAGACGCGCCTGAAGGCCATGTTCGTGCGCTTCTCGCGCCCGGTTCTGCCCGGCGACACTCTGCGTTTCGAGTTCTTCGAAGACGGCGACCTGCTACGCTTTCGGGCCCGCGTTCCGGCACGGGACGTCACCGTTCTCGATCGGTGCCACGCCCGGATCGAGAAGGGCTGACCAAAACATGCCGCGCCTTCTCGTCCTCCACTATTCACTCACCGGGCAGGCCGCACGTGCCAGCGCGCTGATCTGCGCCGAGGCCGCTGCGCGGGGTTGGGAGGTTTCTTCCCGCCGCATCGTGTTCACGCCCGGCGAACGAACGCCCACCCGGCCCTTTAAAATCGCGGATGCCAAGTTCTGGACCCAGTCGGCCCAGCGCGGCACCACCTTCAAGGTGGGACTGGACGACCTGAGCCTGCCCGGGCAGCCCTTCGACGGGGCGGTAATCCTGTCGAACACCTGGGGCGATGCTCCTGCGGTCCCGATCCAGTCATTCCTGCGCTCACCGCCGGCCCCGGCCCTGCTTGCCGGAGTGCCTTGCGGCCTGTTCATCGTTTGTCGGCGGCTGTGGCGCAAGAACGCGATGGCCAGCCACGCACTGATCGAGGCTGCGGGCGGCCGGGTGGTGGAAACCGTGCCGCTTGTCCATCACGGTGGACAAGTCGGCAGTCTGGTGCAGACGGTGACGCACATGTTCCGATCCGGCGACGGATCGCGCGCCTCGCTGCTGGGCGTGCCGCTGCCGCCGTTCGGGCTGTCCGACGCCAGCCTTGCCGCGATACCCCCTGCGACTGCTACCATGCTGAAGGCCATGCATGACCGACACGCTTGAATTCCCCCGCGCCCATCTGGACCGCATCCTGGCTCTCGAAGGCGCGCACAACTTCCGTCATGTCGCCGGCTGGCGGACCGGCGACGGCCGTACCGTCGCACCCGGTCGCCTCTACCGCGCTTCGAGCCTGCACACCCTGACCGATGCCGACCACGATAAACTGGCCCCCCTCGGCATAGACCTCGTCGTCGACCTGCGCAGCCGCATGGAGCGCGATGCTTTCCCCAGCCGCTGGGCTACCCGGCCCGGAACCGTATGGACCGGCGCCGAAGGCAGCGCCAATGCCGACCTGACGCGGATGATGCGCCTCGACAATGTCGGGCTCAGCGATTTCCGTGCGGCGATGCGCAAGGTCTACGCCGATTTCACGCAGGACCTCGCCGAGGCGCTCACCAGCCTGTTCAGCGCCTTGCTGGCGCAGGGAAGCGAAGGGGCGGTGCTGATCCACTGCGCGGCGGGCAAGGACCGCACCGGCTTCGTCACCGCCATGCTGCTGCGCGCGCTGGGCGTGGTCGAGGATGACGTTAGCGCCGACTACCTTCTCACCAACGCCACTTACGCACGCGCCTTTGCCGCCTTTGCGGGGGACCACCGGCTGGCCGAACTGGAGGCAGGAATCCCCGGCGCTGCCCAGGTCATGCTGGGCGCCCACACCGAATACCTCGCCAGTGCAGACGCGGTTCTGCTGGAACGATGGGGTTCGTTCGAGCACTATCTCGCCGCCGCGTGCGGTCTGGACGATAGAGGTCGCGCGCGGCTGCAGGCATTATACTTGACCGGATCATGACCGCAGGCGCCCAGCCTACGGTTTGACGCAAGCGGCCACCGTCGCTACCGCCAGCCCCATGATCGCTCTGCTGTCCCCCGCCAAGACGCTCGACTTCGAGCGCCAGCTTCCACCCCTTGCCGTGTCGACACCGCATTTCGCAGAGGAAGCGCAGGGCCTTGCCCGATCGGCCGCGAACCTGACGCAGAAGCGATTGTCGGAGCTGATGCACATCTCGCCGCGTCTGGCCAAGCTCAATGCCGATCGCTTCCGTGACTTCGCCGAGTTGCCAGAACGGCAGGCACTGTTCGCCTTCGCCGGCGACGTCTACACCGGTTTCGAGGCATATTCGCTGGACGAAGCAGGCATCGCTTTTGCGCAGGACCATGTGCGGATGCTGTCGGGCCTCTACGGCCTGCTCAAGCCCCTTGATGCGATCCGCCCCTACCGCCTGGAAATGGGAACCCGCTGGGCACCGCGTCACAAGAGCCTGACCGACTGGTGGGGCGACCGTATCGCCGAGTTCCTGCGCGCCCAGCTGGCTGAGGAGGGCTCGAATGTCATACTCAACCTCGCCAGCCTGGAATATTTCGCAGCCGTGAAGGGCAAGCTGGACGGCGTGCGCGTGATCGAGGTCGAGTTCCGCGAGCCCGGCCCGAATGGCCCGCGTTTCATCAGCTTCAATGCCAAGCGCGCGCGGGGCATGATGGCCCGCTGGCTGTGTGAGCATCACGTTACCGACATAGACGCGATGCGCGGCTTCGACAGCGACGGATACCGCTTCGACGCGGAAGAAAGCGACACCGATCGCTGGCGGTTCACCCGGGCATGAGCGGCGCGGGCAAAACCTCCGCCGTCGTCATCGGCGCATCCGGCGGGATCGGCGGGGCATTCGAGGCAGCGCTGATCGAAGAAGGCACCTTCGGCGCGGTGCACGGTTTCGCCCGGTCACGCAGCGGGCCGCAGCATCTCGATCTGCTCGACGAGGGGAGCATCGCTGCCGCCGCCGCCCATGTCGCCAAGGGACCTCCGCCCGCTCTGGTGATCGTCGCCACCGGCCTGCTGCATACGGCAGATCACGGACCTGAAAAGGCGCTGGGCGATCTTGATCCGGCGTGGCTGGCACAAGTCTATGCTGTGAACGCAATCGGTCCCGCGCTGGTGGCGAAGCATTTTCTGCCGCTCCTGCCAAAAGTCGGGCGGCCTGTGTTTGCGGCGCTGTCGGCGCGGGTCGGATCTATCGCCGACAACCGCCTCGGCGGGTGGTACGGCTACCGCGCATCGAAGGCAGCGCTCAATATGCTGGTGCGCAGTCTCGCGATCGAGGAACGGCGCCGCAATGACCGCGCGGTCGTCGTGGCACTGCACCCCGGCACGGTTGACACCGCGCTGTCCCGGCCGTTCCAGGGCAATGTCCAGCCGGGTAAACTGTTCGATGCCGAACGGGCAGCCTTGCAATTGCTCGACGTGATCGAAGGTCTGAAACTGCCCGACAGCGGCAAGCTGTTCGATTTCGAGGGCAAGGAAATCCCCGCCTGAGCAGCGAGTCTGCCCCGGATCAGGCCGGCGTCACGTCATGGCCTCGACCGCAGGATAGATGCCGCGCTCGATCAGGGCCTGACGGGTGCCTGCGGGACGCCAGCCCAAGGCAGTGATGCTCTGCGCTGCATCATACGTGGCGCTGTGGGATCGGCATCGCCAGTCGTGGAGACTGGACAGATGTCTATTGGGATGGCGGATGGCGGTCTTGACCAGTCCGCGCGCGAAGTCCTCCAGCCAGTACCGCCAGATGGGGCGAGGCGCGGCGTGTACTTTGCCCCCCGAACGCGCCTGCATCGCCGCAACATAGTCCCTCGCCGAAAGAAGCGGAGCATCGGCGATCAGGAAACTGCGCGCCTCGACGGCGGGTACGTCAAGCGCGCGAACGAGCGCATCGGCGGCATCCTCGACAAGCACGAAGGGAAGGTTGTGCCTGCCATCCCCCCAGTAAGTCAGCCGGTTCCATGCCTTGAAGCGACCGACGCCGTAATGGATCGGCGAACTGCCCGCGCCGATCACGATCCCCAGGCGCAGGATCACCAGCGGCAGCCCCCGCTCCCGCGCCATCGTCAGCAGCATCTCTTCGCAGACCGCCTTCGACCGCGCGTAATGATTACGGCGATCTATGCGGGGGTCGAGCGCCGTCGAACCGTCGATGCGGTCCGCCGCATTGCCTGAAGCATAGGAATCGATCGATCCGACATAGATGAACCGGCGCACGCCGCGGCGCAGTGCAGCTTCCGCGACCTGGCGCGTCGGCTCTACATCGTTGTCGAGATACTCCTGCCAGTTACGGCCCTCACCCTTGGCGAGATGGTAGACCGCATCGACTCCGTCCAGCGCGGCATCCAGCGCGGCAGGATCGCGGTAGCTCCCCTTCACCAGTTCGACCAGGCCGGAGGTCAAAGCTGCCTGCGCAGCCTGCGGATCGCGGGTCAGCACGCGTGAGCGCCGCCCGCACTCCGCAAGCCGCGTGACAAGATGGCGACCGACGAAGCCAGTTCCACCGATCACAAGAACGCGCGGCGTCTCCTGTGCCCCGCCGCCTTCCTGAACGAGTGACAAGGGCATGACGACGGGCGCTCTCCTGAGTTGCGATTCCGCGTGAGGCAGATGCCAGCCAGCGGCACCGATCTGGCTAGAATAGTTATATGATCTGACTACGGAATTGGGAGAACTCAGGACCGGAAACACCGGGTTGTTTATGTTGCTGTAGCGTATCAGATGTGGCCCATGGCTCTTGCCGAATGCCAGATCAAGCTGCGGCATCGTTAAGGTTCGCCCTATCGAAGGATTCGGAATGTCGAAGTCCCTTTCCCAGAAAATTCTGAACCGCCTCGGCGACAGACCGGCAAAGCTGGCCTTCAATATTTCCAATACTTCGATGATCCGGCGGCGGCTCTGGCGGCGCTATAACGAAGCGCTGGAGACCTATCGCCCTTCGCTGCCGAAATTGGACGGGCTCGACCGGGAAATAGTGGAAGGGCTGGAGCGCGACGGGATATTCATCACCTCGCTGGAAGCACTAGGTCTCAAGGGCTCCACAGAAATGCTTCGCGCGGCGCAAAAGGTTGCGAGCAACTGCACCGAAAACGCCCGGCGGGATGCCAGTGCCGGGCGCGAGTTCACTTGTGCCCCGGCCTCCGCAACGGTCGAAAATCCGGAGATCTTCCATTGGGGCCTCGACGAACGGCTGCTGAATATCGCCGAAGCCTACATCGGCCTGCCTGCTGCCTATGACGGCATGGCGCTCGTCTACACGGTGGCGGACGGAACCGAGCTGGGCCCCCGCCAGTGGCACCGCGACCGCGAAGATCGCAAGATGATAAAGCTCGCGGTCTACTGCAGCGACGTGACCGACCGTGGCGGTCCGTTCGAACTGATCAGCCGCGTCGACGAATCGCAGGGTGTCGATGATCGCTACGCCTTTGAATTCGGCACTGCCGAAGTGCTGAAGAAGCGGCTCGGCGCCGACTATGCGCAGGGCATCGTCAGTTGCACAGGTCCGGTCGGAACCGTCGTGTTCGCCGACACGGCGCGCTTCTTTCACCGCGGTGCCCCCGCCTACGACAAGGACCGCGCCGCGCTGTTCTATGGTTATTTTGCCCACCGCACGCGCCACCCCTATTTCTGCGAGAGATCGGGATTGAAGCGGCGCGAGATCGCGGCGCTGGCGCGCGGCCTGTCGCCGCGCCAACGTGCCAGCGCGCTCTGGCAGGAGGCATTGCCGACCTGGCTGAAACTCATCCCTCCGGCTCCGATCTGAAACGCCCCGCCTTCCTCGTTGCGGGGGCGGCCATGCTTGCTTGAAAAACAGGATGAGTGCGCGATGTCGAGTATGCAATATGAGGCCGGCAGGCACGGTGTCCCAAAGGACGCCGCCGTTGGCGTTGTGGTGATCGGGCGCAACGAAGGCGAAAGGCTGCGCCCGTGCCTGCTATCGGCAAAGCGAGCTTGCGGGCGGGTCATCTACGTGGACTCCGGTTCGAAGGACGGCAGTGCCGCCCTGGGGCGCAGCTTGGGCATCGAGGTGATCGAACTCGATGCCTCCCTGCCGTTCACGGCCGCGCGCGGCCGCAATACCGGCTTTGCCCGGATGCGGACACTTTGGCCGGACACGCAGTTCGTCCAGTTCATCGACGGCGACTGCGAACTGAATTCCGGCTGGATCCAAGCGGGGCTGGCGGGGATCGCAAAAGATGCCCGTACCGCCGTGGTCTTTGGCCGCCGGCGCGAACGCTATCCCGACCGTACCGTCTTCAATCACGTTTGCGACATCGAGTGGGATGGTCTAGCCGGCCCCGTCGACAGCTGCGGCGGGGATGCGCTTGTCAGGGTCGATGCGATGCTGGAGGTGGACGGCTACGACGCAGGCCTTATCGCCGCAGAGGACGATGACCTGTGTCACCGGATGCGGCGTCGTGGCTGGAAGATTGTCCGCCTGCCCGACGAGATGACGCTTCACGACGTAGCGATGACCTCTTGGTGGCAATGGTGGCAGAGAAACCGGCGCAGCGGCTATGCCGGAGCGGAAGCCTGGCACCGCCGCGGAGCCGAAGATCCCAAGCTCATCAAGCACGTGGTGAGCAACCTGCTCTGGGCGCTTCCGCCGTTCTGGCTTTTCTGGCCTGCACTCTGGTGGCGTGTCTATCGCCGCTCTGGCGCGATCTACGCAACGCATATCGTGCTGGGCAAGGTGCCTCATTGCTTCGGGCAACTCGGCTTCTGGTGGGCCAGTCTGCGCGCGCACAAGATGCTGCTCATCGAGTATAAATAGCGCGTTCCCAAAGCGGCTTTAGCGCCTTTGGCTGAGGATCATCACCCTGAATACAGGGCCTGGTACTCTGCGCCCTAACGCCTCCCCTGCCCAATCCGCACCCTATCCTTCAGGCAATTGGCAGCCATTGCGCCGATGATCGCATCGCGCCGAAGCCGGTCCAGCCCAACACCTCGACCTCCTCTGCATAACCCAACTTACCCATCGCGGGCGAATTGCTCTTGCGGTCCCGAGAAGGCGCGGTACAACGATATAGTTCGCTAGATAACCAAAATGCGGGAGAGGCATGAGCGGTAGCGTAGACATCGAGCGGCATTTTTGTCGTCTGGAGACCGACGGCGTCGTCGCCGTCGTCACTTTGAACCGCCCGGAACGCCGCAACGCGCTCCATCCGGCCGCACACCACGAACTCGATACCGTGTTCGATACACTTGCCAACCGGGAGGGCCTGCGCTGCATCATCCTCACCGGAGAGGGTGACGCTTTCTGTTCCGGCTACGACTTGCGCGACAACCTTGAAACCGGGGTGATGGAGATCGCCGCCAGCGGCTTCGGCGGCCTGACCGGACGTACCGACTATCCGCTGCCGATCGTTGCGGCCGTCAACGGCGTCTGCATTGGCGGCGGCTTCGAAATGGCGCTTGCCTGCGACATCGTTATCGCCGCAGACACCGCCCGTTTCGCGCTGCCCGAGGCGAAAGTTGGCTGGTCACCGCTGGCGGGCGGGCTGCAACGGCTGCCGCGCATCGTCGGCGAGAAACAGGCGCTGGCGATGGTCCTGACCGGCCGCGCGGTTGATGCCGCCGAGGGATACCGTCTCGGCTTCGTAAGCGAGGTGACCCCGGCCGCATCGCTGATGGAAACCGCCCGCCGCTGGGCCGGCGAGATCGCCGTCTGCGCCCCGCTCGCCATCCGCTGCAACCGGGAAGTGCTACGCGCCAGCCTCGACATGCCGCTGGCCGATGCGCTCGACATCGCCAACTTCCCGATCGCGCTTACCGTGATGGAAAGCGAGGACGGCACCGAAGGCAAGCGCGCCTTCACGGAGAAACGCGCACCCGTCTGGAAAGGCCGTTGACCATGCCGCGCAACCTTCCTCCGCTGGTTTGGCCCAGTATCCTCGTCATCATCGCGATGGTGGGCTGCGGCATCAACATCGCGATAGGCGACGATATCGGCCACGGCGCTGGCATGGACGTCTGGTTGGCTGGCGCCGCCAATCCCTGGCAGCTGTTCATCAACCTCGACCTCATGACCGGCCTTTTACTGGCAGTGACATGGATAGGCTGGCGCGAGCGCCACAATGGCCTGGCCATGCAAGTGGCCTGGGTGCTGCTCACATTGTGGTGGGGCAACCTGATCGTCGCACTCTATGTACTCATCGCCCTGCAGGAGGCGCGCGGCGATGGCGCTCGCTTCCTGTCCGGGGTGGCGCAGGGCGCATGGGCAGACACGCTAGGCGGCACTTTGCGCATCATTTTCGGCCTGCTGGCGCTTGCCGCTGCGACAACAATGACGCTGGGCGTGTTGCGCGTTGCACCCGCCTTCCTGCCGGTGCTGGGCTACGTGTCCGGCCTCGGCTCCCTTGCCTTCTTCCTGGGCCTGCTGGCGCTGCGCCGCCCGGCCACCTTCCCCCAATCCCCCCAAGCGAGGACCCGACCATGAGCGAGAGCACCACGGACTGGAATTCCAACCTTCACGGCCATTTCGGCGAAGCGGTTCCGAACGATGAATTCTACCACGGCTGGGGCGCCGAGGGCGATTCCATGACCGAAACCTGGTACTGGGGTTTCAACATCCCCGAAAAGGCGATCAACTGCTTCGTTTACGTCTGGTGCCACCCCAATCTCGATGTCGTGACCGCCGGGCTGATCGTCTACCAGGGCATCAAGCGGCACCACCTTGCCGCCGAAGTGTTCGACATGCCCGCCTACCTGAAACTCGGGCCGGTAGTGGGCGACGGGCGGGTGATAACCGTACCCAACGGTCTTCGGGTAGAGGCGATCGAGCCGCTCGGCCACATCCGCATGACTTATGATGACGCAGTTCGAGATACCCGCTTCGATATCGCACTGAAGGCAGTTGGGCGCCCCGTCATGCGCGGCAACAACCAGCATTTCGAGCAGGTGATGCACGCCACCGGATCGCTGGTCCTGCGCGGCGAAGCGCACGAGGTCGACGGCTTCACCGTGCGCGACCGGAGCTGGGGCGAACTGCGCCCCGAACTGCATAACCCCGGCCCGCCCTACAACTGGGTGACCGGCAGCTTCGACAAGGGCCGCGTCGCCTTCAACATCGGCTCCCTGGACGATCCCGCCGGCAACCCCGAATGGCTGGGCAAGATCGACTTCAAACCCGACCAGATCTTCAAGGACGGCTGGGTCGCGCGCGGCGACGAACAGCGCCGCATCGTGCGCGCATCCAAGAAGTGCTGGCGCCACGCCGAAATGCTCATGCCGGAACGCTTCGAGATCGAATTCGAGGACGAGGACGGACGCGTGGAAACGATGACCGGAAAAGTGATCGCCTCCGTGCCCGGCTTCCACTGGCCGAACATCTGCACTCACCTCGCCCTTGTCGAGTGGCAGTGGAACGGGCTGACCGGCTACGGCGAAAGCCAGGACGTGCAGTGGAACGACTACGTCTACAAATGCGGGCAGATCGGCTGATGAGCGAAACCCTCACCCCTTACGACGAATTCCCGGTGCATCAGGCATCGCGGCCCTTCAGCTACATCCCCTCGACCGATTACAACTGGGACGATGGCTACTACTTCGGCGTGTTCAGCGCGGAGGAAGGCGTGCATCTGGCCACGGGCGCGCGGATCAACCCCAATAGCGACATGATCGGCGGCTATGCCCTGCTCAATGTGCGCGGCCACCAGACGACACTGCGCTTCAACCGCGCCTGGCGGCGCAACTTCAATGTCGAGGTCGGCCCGTGGAAAGTCGCCTTCGTCACCCCGCTGCGCACGATCCGCCTGACTTTGGGCGCCAACGACAGCGGCATGGAGTTCGACCTCACCTGGGAAGGCACTTCGCCCGCGTTTTTGGAGGAGCATCACGTCGCCACCAACCGGGGCCGGCGCACCACCGACCAGTCGCGCTATTCGCAGCCCGGCGTGGCGACCGGCTGGATCAGCCTCGGCGACCAACGCTGGGACGTGACGCCCGATAGCTGGCACGGCGCGCGCGACCATTCCTGGGGGCTCTACGCCGAGCGTCCGCCGCTCTCTCCGCTAGCCTCGCTGCTACCCCCGCGCGAGGTCGACAATGGACCCAAACGGGCTCTGCGGTTCTGGACCTGCTTCCACACCGGCGACTTCAGCGGCTTCTACCACCTGCACGAAACAGAAGACGGCGTTCAGACCAAGATGAACGACGTCTTCGGCACTCCCTTCGGCGGCCGCCTTTACCGGGGCTGGGAGGACGAAGTGGTGGAACTCGTGGCGGGCGAGCACCGGCTGGAACTGGACAAAAACCTCATGCTGGTGCGTGGCGAACTGGACCTGACCGATAACAAGGGCCGCATCTGGCACCAGATATTCGAGCCGGCCGCACCGCCGTGGATCGTCCAGACCATGGGCTACCACCCCGGAAGCTGGAAGGACGGCGGCACCTTCTTCACCTATCACGGCTCGGAAGAACTGGCGATCGAGTGGGATGCCTTCGACTTCTCGAATCAGCCCTCGCGCTATACGCCCTATGCGGTGACCGGGCAGGCGGCGGCCAGCACCTTCGGCGAAGGCGTTCAGCGCGAGGCCATGGTGCAGGGGCCGGAATACTTGTGCAAGGTGACCACGATCGCGCCAGACGGCACCCGGACCGTGGGCGCCGCGCAGGTGGAATTCTTCCTGAACGGCCACCACACGCGCTACAACCCGCGCGGGCAGGCCGGAGTATGAGCGCCTTTCCCTACGCACCGCACCTGACCGCAGCGGACGATGGCAACCATAGTCCCGGCGCTGAACCGCACTGGCAGGAAAGCTCGCTGGCCGCTTTCGTCGATCCCATGCGCGGCCTAGCGGGCTTTCACCGCATCGGTATCCACCCCAACCGCGCCAATGCCTCGATCTACAGCTGGACGATGGTGGACGGCGAAGTCGTGTCCTGCAGCAAGCGTACCGGACTGCCCTTGCCGGACGGCCCGGTAACGGGCACCCGGCTGGAGGGCGTCCACTACGAAACGCCAGACCCTTTGCGCTCCTGCCGCATCCGCGCGGATCAGGGCGGCGCCCAGACCGACGTGCTGTTCGAATCCTTCACCGGCCCGGTTGGCATGAACATGGACGGACAGGGCGCCTCGATCGGCAAGGGGCACTACGATTCCATCGGGCGCGTCACCGGCACCATCACCGCCGGCGGTAAGGACCACGCCTTCGACGGGGTGGGCTTCCTCGACCATAGCTGGGGCGCACGCGATGGCGGCTCGATTCTCGCGCACCGCTGGATCATGGCTGCGCTCGACGGCGACAACCACATCAACACCTTCCCCGCCTGGGGCGCAAAGGGGCGCTTCATGCTCGGCTACATGATGCTGGACGGCGAGTTTTCCTACGTCGCCGACATCAGCAGCGAGTTCGCGCTGGGCGACGATCACCTCGCCATCAAGGGCGTCACCGCCACGATCACCGACCACCTCGGCCGCCGCGTCACCCTGAGCGGGCGCAGCGCGGGCGGCTATGCCCTGCAACCTTACGGCGAAGGCTACTTCTGCACCCACACGCCGATGACCTGGGATGTGGGCGGGCGCACCTGGATCGGCATGGCGGAATTCGCGACCATGCGCTTCCCACCGCCGTGGTGGCGCGAAAATCTGGGCCTGTCGCGCGACGACGAGTGGCTGCAATGGTCGGGCGCGATGCCATGACCGAGACATTGCGACTCCCGGCCTTCGACGAGGCGACTTTGCGCGGCCACCTGCTGGGCGTGGCAGAGACGATCAGCGCCGCGCTCAACGCCGGAGCCTGCCCGCCGGGCAGCGACGGCGACAGGCGCCTGCGCGAATGCGCCACGGTAACTGCGCGGATTGCGCAGGCCCTCGGACCCCGCGCCCCGCGAGAGGATGTGAGCGCAGCGTGCGAACTTGCCGCACTGCGCGCCTCGGAAACGGCCTTCGCCGCCCAGCGTGAACGGCGCGCAGAGGTGGGCATCGCCCCGCCGACAGCCGGAGCGCGCCAACTCGACCCTGCGGCACTGGAAACCTACCTGCGCGCCCATCCGCTGGGCGGCCCTGACTTTGCGCTGGTGCACAGCCGCATCCTGTCGGGAGGGCGTTGCAAGCTCACCGCGCTGGTCGAACATGGCGGCGCCGGACCTCTCCCACCGGCAATGATCCTGCGCCAGGACTGGGACGGCGGCGCTACCGACACCACCGTCACCGATGAATTCGAACTTCTTGCCCTGCTCCACAGCGAAGGCCTGCTGGTGCCGCGCCCGTTCCTGCTGGAACCTGCCGAAAGCGCGGTTGGCCTGCCTTTCATGCTGATGGAGCGCATGGGCGGCACCCTCGACGCCGGCCTGTTCGAACCTCCCTCAGGTCCCGGTCTCGCCCGGCAACTCGCCCACCAGATCGGCCGCCTTCACGCGATCCCTCTCGAACGGCTGCACGCGCTGGGCCTGCGCCAAGAACCCGCCTGCGAGGATGACCTGCGCGCCGTTGTCGCCGCTTTCGCGCAGGGCCACCGCGAGATCGGCATCGCCAGCGCCATCGTCGACGCCGCGCTGGAATGGCTCGATGCGAACCTTGCACTATTCGGCCCGGATCGCTGCCTGATCCACAACGACCTTGGCTTCCACAACTGCCTCACCGAAGGCGACCGCCTTACCGCCGTCCTCGACTGGGAACTGGCGCAGATCGGCCACCCGGCCGCAGACCTTGGCTATGTGAAGCACTTCGTCGTTCGGATGATGCCCTGGGATCAGTTCCTCGCAGCCTACCGTGATGCCGGCGGTTGGTCAGGCAGCGCGGCCACTTTACGCTTCCACACGATCTGGAACGCTATACGCCTCTACGGCCTCATCATGCGCGCCCGGGCCGCAATTGCAGGCGGCCATGTACGCGATATCGAAATCAGTCACGCCTGCGCGGACAACCTCTTGTTGTTGCTGATCTTCCTCGGCGAGGAACTGGAGGCGGCGCAGGCTCCCACCTGACGCCGCCATCTTTCACGCTTCGCTCGGCACACCGAAATACTGCTGGTAGCGTGCGAAGCAGCGCCGCTCGGCTGCGATCTGGTCCGGCTCGCCAATGGTGTAACGGTGGGTCGGACGCGCCCTGCCCCGGCTTGCCGCAACATAGCTGTCCAGAGCGCTGCGCCCCGCCTCGCCCAGCGTGATTCCGAAGGCGCCGTAGATCGCCTCAATCGCCGCGACAGGGCCTCCTACCAGCGCCGCGTAATGTGCATGGCAAACCTGCGCCGCTGGAACGCTACCTTCCTCCAGCCACGCGATCGGCTGCGACAGCGCCGCAGCCGAAGTCTGCGGATCAGTGATGAAATCGAACAGCCCCGCCGGCGGCACGCTGTCGCTGCGCGACCAGATCAGCGTACCGATCATGTTCACCGCCGAAGACAGCGCGACAATGGGATCGCGGTGCGTCCACACCAATCGCACATCGGGGAAGGCCCGGACCACCTCGGGCAAATAGCCCATCGCATCGGGCGATTTGAGCACCCAGCGTCCACCCGGCGATTGCCATTGCAGCAGCTTGAGCACGCGGCGCAGATAGGCCAGCGAATGCTCCCGTGCCTTAGCTCCCAGCGAGGCATTGTAACTGGGCGTCAGCCCCAGAAGGTTAAGCCAGGCGGGCGTCTGGAAGCTCATGGATTCAGCCATGATCGTTTCCATCGGCTCATCTCCGCCGAAATCGTGGACGCTGTCGATCTGCGGCGTCACCGCGCGCCATAGCGCCATGCGATCGTCCGCGCGGGCGATGCGCGGGTCGATCCCGCCCTCGCCCAGCGCTTCGGCAACCGGAAAAAGCGCTTCATAAGTCTTGAGCGTGCGGTTCTCGGGGTCAAGCGCCAGTAGCTTCTGCAAGATCGAAGTACCCGTTCGGCCCTGTCCGATGATCCACAGCGGCGCGCGGATTTCCTCATCATCGATCTCGGGGCAGATGCGGTAGGCTTCCTCGACCCGCAGCCGTCCTTCCAGGAACGTCAGAAGGTCGGAGCGAGCCATGACCCGTCCCATGAAGTTCAGGCTGGCCTCGCCGTCGAGCGCCGAAACCAGCGCCTCGAACGGCGCGCGCCAATCATCCGCCCCGAAATCGTCCAGCCCCGTGCCGCGCCGCGCCGCCTCGATCAGCGAGCCGGGATCGAGCGGGATCACACCGCCAAGGTCAAGCCCCCCGCCCAGTGCATTGGCGGTCGCCACCCATTCCGGCCGTACCGGCGGTTGCCAGCCTGCGCGCCGATCGCGCGTCCTGTCCAATTCCATCGCCATCTCCCCCTCACTCCCCATGAAGTTTCAGCACGCCTCGATGGCGTTTATGCAAGGATTCCGCGCGCTCCTGCGCCGTCACCATCCGGGTATCTTCAGGCAGGTGGGCCATGACCTCGTCGAAACGAACCTTGCGGGTCTGCGGCACCGGCTGGCGCGCCGCGCGGTAGTTGCGGAACACGATAGAGCCCTGAAGCCGCCCGGCCGTGTCCAGCCAGTTGGCTACCCCCGGATCGCGGTGCGATACCACCACCCGCAGAGCCCCGTCGCCATCGCGCGCGACATGATCCATGCTGAGCGAAGTCTGCCGGGACATGTAATTGAGCGAGCGCGACCAGACATCGCCAAGCTGGTAGGACCAGTAGACCCCGTCCGGCACCTGATCGAGCGTCAGGATCAGCGCCTCGTCCTCGGTCAGATCGAAAATCGCCATGGCATAATTCGACGTCGGGCTACCCACCGTGCTGGTCACGGTGCCCGGCAGGAAGACGAGCGTGTTGAAGCCTTTGTCCTGCGCCTCCTTCCCGCCCACCACGGTGCGGCTTTCGCCCTCGGTTTTGGAACTGGCGTTGCCCAGATACCATTCGTAGAGATTGATCGCGAAATCGCGGATCAGATAGCGCAGGAACGCGGTCGCCGTCTCGATGCGCCGGGCCATCGTTTCTTCATCGAACTCGTCGGCATCGTAATGGTCGATGGGGAGCGGGCTGATCCGCTCGATGTTCAGGCTGGCGGGCTGCTGATTCCAGTCCCCCGTGGCGCGTCGGAACAGCAGGAAGTTGCGCTCGCTCGCCTTGTCGAGGCGCATCCAGTTGCCGGGTCGTTCCTCTCCGCCGATGGCGATCTCGAACGATCCGTCCGCGCCCAGCTCAAAGTCCGCAAAGTCGTAGTTGCCCACCACATCGGACTGCGGATGCCCTGAAAGATGCGCAATTACCTGTCCCAGGATCAGCACCGAATCGTTGAAGTTCCCGGTTAACCGGTATTCCTGCGAACCATCGAGAAATACCACGCCGTAATAGAAGTCCGGCCCATTCTGGCCGAGCGTGAAAACATCGGTCTGCCACACCGTGTTTACCAGCACCCGCGGATGCGCCATGCGCGGCGCAACGGCGAAGGTATAGGCCATCGCGGCCGCCTCCATCATCACATGATAGGCCCGCGCACGCGTCTGGGGAAAGCGGGCGAAGCGCTCGCTTCCCGTCATCCACGACAAGGCCTCGGATTGGGCTGCATGGAATTCGTCCCATGCCGCCGCCAGACGCGGATGCGCCTCACCATGCTGGCTCATTCGTCCTCTCCTCCTTGTCGTGCCCGGCAGCGTGTCGCCGTGTCGTTATCGTGTCATCGGATAGACTTCAGACGGTCTCACCCAGGATCATCTGCGCCATCACCGCGTCCATCTCGGCGTCGCCCAGCGCGCGGCCCGCACCGATCAGTTGCTCGGCATCGGCCCCTGCGACATAGCGCGGCTGCGGCGACGCATCGGTGAGCGCGGCAACGAGTTTGGCTGCGACCTCCTCCGGCGTCGAAGCCCCGCCAACATGGCTGGCATGGGCGGCGGCCTGGAAGCCGCGATGGAACGCTCCGTAAAGGCGGTCCTGCTCAGTATCGAGTTCGTCGATCATGCGAGCCACCTGCGCAAGCTGGGCATCGACCATCGGCGTCTTGATGCCGCCCGGTTCCACCAGCGAGACGCTGACGCCCTGCGGTGCGGCCTCACGCCGCATCACGTCGGCAATCCCCTCCAGCGCGAACTTCGAGGCGCTGTAGACGCCTACGAACGGCATCGCGACTTTGCCGGCCATCGAACTGACCATAGCCAAGCGCCCCTTGCTGGCGCGCAATTGCGGCATCACCGCTTGGTAAATCGCCAGCGCCGACAGGACATTGACGTCGAGGGTGCGGGCAGCCTGCGCGATATCGGCCGTCTCCAGCACGCCGATCGGAGCCAGCGCGGCACAGACCGCCACACCGTCGAGCGGACCTTCGCCGACCCCGGCGCGCAAGGTGTCCGCTACCTGTGCGGGATTGGAAAGATCGAGTTCGAACGCCGCGACATCGCTGTGCGCAGCGGCGACGGCAGCTGCCTCATTCGCGTTCAGGACCGAGACGGCAACGCTATGCCCCGCCTGCACCAAGGCAGAAACAAGTGCCGAACCGACGCCGCCCGCGCCGCCGATTACGCAATATCGCGCCATTCCATCCTCCATTTGGTTTGCTATCGAACCATTTATACGGGAGAGAGCGAGTGAGTAAAGCCCAGACGAGGAGTTCGAGAAGATGCAGCGCACGATTCTGATTACCGGCGCAGGCAGCGGAATGGGCCGCGAACTGGCGCGCCGCGCCCTTGCGCGCGGTGATCTGACCATTGCCGCACTTTACGATCGCCGCGAAGCAGAGGCGCTGGGGAACCACCCCAACTTGCGCATCGTCGACTGTGACGTGGCGTCGAGCGAGTCGGTTGAACTGGCATTTGCGCAGGTCGACAAGATGCTTGCGGGGAAGACCCTGAACCTCGTGATCCACTGCGCCGGGATTTCGCCGTCGGGCGCGGTTGAGGTGGAACCGATCGAAATGCTCGAACGAACGCTTAACGTGAATGCGGTGGGCACGGCGCGCGTCATCAAGGCAGCCTTGCCCCGGCTGCGCGGGCTCGACGGCAAGGGAGGAGGACGCATTCTGCTGTTTGCCTCGTTGTGGGGCAAAGTCGGCGGGCCACTTCTTTCGGCCTATTGCGCGTCCAAGCATGCGATCGAGGCAATCGTCGATTCCGCCCGGCGCGAAACAGAGGGTCAGGGCGTGGAATTCGTGCTGGTGGAGCCGGGCGTGGTGCGCACCAACATGGTCGCGCAGACGGTCAGCGGCTCGCGCTCTGGCTCGGACGCCTTGCCACCCGCGCATCAGGCGCTTTACGGGCCGATCTATGCCCGCTTCGCCCGGATGATCGCGCGCGAATCGACCGGCGGCGTGAGTGTCGAACAGGCCGCCGATGCGATCGAGCGCGCGGCTTTCGCGGCTTCGCCTGCCACTCGCTATTCGGTGGGCAAGGATGCCAAGGCGGTGAAGGCAATGGCCCGCCTGCTGCCCGACCGCGCGCTGGACTTCGTATTTCGCAAGATGTTGGCCCGCAGTTGAAAGCTGCGGGCCAATCGTCCGGTCAGTCCTCGATCTCGGCCAGCACGGTTCCCACTTCGTATGTCACGCCGATCTCGGCGATGATCTTGAGCTTGCCGCTGGCGGGAGCTTCCACCTCCTGCGTCGACTTGTCGCTTTCGAGGGAATAGAGGGGCTGGCCCTCCGCCACCACCGCGCCGTCCTCGACCAGCCATTCGGACAGCTGGCCCTCGTTCATGGTAAAGCCCATTTTCGGAAGCAGGACTTCGGTTGCCATTTCATGGTTCTCCTGAGGCGGGCGGCATCACGCCAGAATGGCGCGCGCGGCCTCGGCGATGGTTGCGGGATTGGGGACGAAGGCGGTTTCCAGCGGCTTGCTGAAAGGCACCGGGCAGAACGAGGCGCCGAGGCGTTTCACGGGGGCCTTGAGCTTGCCGAACAGTTCCTCGTTGACCACCGAGGCGATCTCCGCGCCGACGCCGTGTTCCTTGACCGCTTCGTGGACTACCATCAGGCGCCCGGTCTTGGCCACGCTGGCCAGCACCGCCTCGCGGTCCCACGGAGCGATGGTGCGCAGGTCGATCACCTCGACCGACTTGCCCTCGGCCTCCAGAGTAGCGGCGACGGCAAGGGCGTGGTGGACCATCAGCGCATAGGACACGATGGTGAGGTCAGTGCCTTCGCGGACGACCTTGGCCTTACCCAGCGGCACCTTCTCAAACGTGGTTTCGGTGGGGGTGAAATAGATAGGAATGTTTTCGACGAAGATCACCGGATCGTCGTCCTCGATCGCCGAGCGCATCAGCCCGTAGGCATCGCTGGGGTTCGAGGGGATGACCACTTTCATGCCCGCGGTATGTGCGAACCACGCCTCCAGGAAGTCACAGTGCTGACCGCCGGTGCCCAGGCCCGACCCGGTCGCGGTGCGTACTACCATCGGCACGTTGGTCTGCCCCCCCGACATGAAGCGCAGCTTCGCGGCATGGTTGACGAGCATGTCCATCGCCACGGTCGAGAAGTTCATCAGCATCAGTTCGGCGACCGGGCGATAGCCGCCGATGGCCGCGCCGATGGCCGCCCCAATGATCGCCTGCTCGGAGATCGGGGTCGACAGAACCCGCGTGTTGCCGAAGCGATCCGACAGGCCCTTGGTGACGCCGACGATGCCGCCGCCTTCGGGATCCGCGACCTCCTCGCCCAGCGCGAGGACGGTGGCGTCAGCCTCCATCGCATCGTGCAGAGCGCGGTTGATCGCCTGGATCATGTTCATTTTTTCAGTCGTTGCCATGATCTCTCTCCCGCTCAGGCCAGTTCGGCGGCGTAAACGTCGCGCTTCAGTTCGGTGACGTCGGGGTATTCGGCGGCGTAAGCGGCCTTTACAGCGGCATTAATGCGGGCGAGGATTTCGGCCTCCATCGCGCCCAGGGCGACCTCATCGGCAACGCTCTTGTCGAGCAGACGCTTTCGCAGTGCCGGCACCGGGTCTTTTGCGAGGTTTTCTGCGTATTCCTCCTTAGGAATATATTCGCCGGGATCGCCCAGAAGGTGGCCGTTGAAGCGGAATGTCATGGCTTCGATCAGGGTCGGGCCTTCACCGGCGCGGGCGCGGTCAATGGCCCACTTGGCGGCGCCGAACATCTCTTCGGGGTCGTTGCCGTTCACGGTCACACCCTCGATGCCATAACCCGCCGCGCGCTTTGAATAACGGTCGACGCGGGTCGACTTGGCCATGCTCGTATGCTCGGCGTAGAGGTTGTTCTGGCACAGGAATATCACCGGCAGGTCGAACACGCCCGCGAAGTTCAGGCTTTCGTGGAAGGCCCCGATGTTGCAGGCGCCGTCGCCGAAGCTGGCGATCGAAACCTGGCCCCGCCCGTTGAGCTTCGCCGCCCAGCCCAGCCCGGTGGCGATCGGCATGGAACTGCCGACGATGCCGGTCGTGACCATCGATCCGGTTTCCGGATGGGTCAGGTGCATCGTCCCGCCCTTGCCCTTGCACGATCCGGTGACGCGGCCCGCAAGTTCCGCCCACATCACGTCGAGCGGGAAGTTCTTGGCGACCATGTCGTGCGTGCCGCGATAGATCGTGCACAGATAGTCGTCGTCGGTCACGCTCTGCATCACCGAGGCCGGAATGATCTCCTGCCCGCGCGCGCTGTAGTACGGCGTCACCAGACGGCCGGACTTCATCTCGCGGATGATGCGCTCGTCGTTGAGCTTGATGGTGATCGCCCGGCGATAGATGTCGAGGAGCTGATCGCTGCTTGGCATTGGATAATTGGACATGGGCCCTCTCTCTCCTGAATGAATTTGGGGCCGATCAGGCCCGGAACAGGTCTCGTGCGATGATCTGGCGCATCACTTCGTTGGCCCCGCCCGCGATCCGCGAAATGCGGGCGTCCACGAAGGCCTGCGATATCGGATATTCGGTCATGTAGCCGTAGCCGCCGAAGAACTGGAGGCACTGGTCGACTACGCGCCCGTTCAGTTCGGTCGCCAGTAGCTTGATCTTGCTGGCGTCCACGGCGGAAAGTTTGCCCGCCATGAAGCGGCGTATGCCCCAGTCGACCATGATGCGGCCCTGGCTGACTTCGGCGCAAAGCTGCGCCAGCACGAACTGGGTGTTCTGCATGTCGCCCAGCATCTGGCCGAACAGCTTGCGCTCCTGCACATAGTCCGCCGTCCAGCGCAGCGCGGCTTCGCAGGCGGCGAGGCCCTTTACGCCGATTGACAGACGTTCCTGCGCCAGCTTGCCCATCAGCATGCCGAAGCCCTTGCCTTCCTCACCAAGACGGGAGGAAACGGGCGCGCGGGCATCGTTGAAGAACAGTTCCGCAGTGTCCTGTGCTTTGAGGCCGATCTTCTCCAGGCGCCGTCCACGTTCGAAGCCGGGCTGGTCGGCTTCGACCACGATCAGGCTCACCCCGCGCGCGCCGGCGGTAGGGTCAGTCTTGCAGGCCAGGACCACCAAATCGCACTGTGAGCCGTTGGAGATGTAGGTCTTCTGACCGTTGATGACGTACTCGTCACCCTGCAGCTCCGCACGGGTGCGAAGTTCCTTGGCGTCGCTGCCCGCGCCCGGCTCGGTCATGCCCAGCGCGCCGATCACCTCGCCCGTGACCATGCGCGGCAACCACTGCCGCTTGGTTTCCTCACTCCCCCAGGCGAGGATGTAGGGCGCGACCATCTCGGAATGGACCATAAAACCGGGGCCGGTGACATTGGCCCGCGTGATCTCCTCGATCATCACAACACTATAGAGAAAATCCGCGCCGATGCCGCCGTACTCCTCGGGAACGGAGGGGCACAGCATCCCGATCTCGCCCGCCTTCAGCCAGGCTTCGCGCGGGACGATGCCGTCCTTCTCCCACTGCGCATGGTGGGGCTGCAGTTCGGTCTCGACAAAGCGGCGCACCGAATCGCGATAGGCGTCGTGCTCCGGCTCGAAAATGTCACGCTCGACGAAGCTTCCGCTGTCATGCGCCGTCTGGACGGCCATCTGTTTCTCCGGTTATGATATCTGCCGGGAAATGATGTGACCCGAACGATATTGTTTGCATGCTAACTATTTTACCTGCGCGATCCGCGCAAGGCCTCTCTCACCCGGCCCAGGTTTCCGCTTCGCTTTCCAGTGCTACCGTTCCTGCAACGGTGCGCTCGAAGCAGCCGTAGCCCTCGATCTCACCGTTCAGCCGCAGCGAAACGGACTGTTCCATCAGCACCATGCTACCCCCTTCCGCGCCGCCGTAAACGCCGGGCAGGATATCGTTGGGCGAAGTGATCGAAAGGCAGGAATCGCTGCGAAGGCCGGTGCTGACGATATCGAGCACACCGCCCGCATATTCCAATCGCAGCGACACCGGTTCGTGGGAGCGGGCCGCATCCTCGCACCGTTCGCTGATGGCGAGAGTGGCGGGGAACATGCGGTCGCCTTCGTAGACTACCGCTTCCGAGAACACGACCTTGCCATCGGCGCGGGTCATCGCATCGAACAGCAGGAAGCTGATGCCGTTCGGGAAATAGCCCTGCATCCACTGGTGGTTGCGAAGGTCCAGCGTATCACGCGGGCCAAGGCTGTGATCGCGGTTGGCGATGGTATCGATGGCATGGCGTTCGCCCGCGATATTAAACCAGCCGGTTACGCGGCCCATCTGCTCGATATGTCCGGCAGGAAGGAAATCCTGGAGGCCGCCAACCTTGTGTAGGTCCCAGATATCGGCATCGGATTCGAACGTGAGTTCGTAGCGCATGGGCACGCGCGGCCCCTCGCCCACCAGCCCGGCGCGCATGGCCTCCGGCGACAGGCGGCGCACACCGCCTGAGAACGAATAGGTAAGCTTACGGCCCGGTTCGATAACGCGGATCGCATAGTGCGGACCGCCCGGCCCTTCCGGCGCGCTGCGGGTATCGCCGATCGCGCGGTGTCCGATCACGCTGCCGTCGGGCAGGCGCACGATCACGCTTTCACGGAACATCGACAGGTCATGCCGCCAGCGTCCGATGTGCAGCCAGAAGCCGATCCCGGCCTGAGGGTCATCGCCCGCCAGCAGGAAGTTCTCGCTCCAGTTCGGCGTTTCGGGGAACGCGCCCTGCCAGGGGTATTCCTGTACCGGTACGTCCATGCCTCAGATCCTTTCCCAGACTGCCGCTCAGTTTCCGGCGGCTTCGTGCATCTCCAGCGTGCGGCGCGCGGCCTTGAGGTGCGGGATGTCAAACATCTTCCCGTCGATCCCCACGGTGCCGCCCTGCCCGTCCTGCGCGAAGGCATCGACGAGGCGGCGGGCGAAAGCGACTTCCTCCTCGCTCGGCGAAAAGCTCTCGTTGATCCCGGCGACTTGCGCGGGGTGTATGGCAATCCGCCCGGCCCAGCCCTCGGCTCGCGCGGCACGGCACGAAGCCCGCAGGCCCGTGTCGTCGCGAAAGTCCACATAAAGCGTCTCGTAGGCCGGAACCCTTGAGGCATGTGCGGCCATCAGCGTCAGCGAGCGCACCATCTGATAGGTGAAGGCCCATTTGCCGTCAGGCCCCAGATTGGTGCTGGCCCCCATCGCAGCGGACAGATCCTCTGCGCCCCAGGTCAGGCCCGCCAGCCGCGACAGCCCGGCCGTGGCGAAGTCGCCCAGCCGAAACGGCGAGAGCGGGGTTTCCGTGGCGACGGGCAGAATGCGGGTGGAGCCGGGCGTGATGCCATACTCCGCCTCGCATTCGTCGAGCAGAGCGGAAAGCCGGGCGACACAGTCAGGCCCGTCGATCTTGGGCTGCATGATCCCCTCGGGCGCGCCTGCCATGACGGCGCGGAGGTCATCCTCGGTCATCCCGGTATCGAATGGATTGACCCGCACCCAAAGCTGAACACTGCGCCCCTCGCGGGGCCGCGCCTTCAGGAAATCCGTCACCATTCCGCGTGCCAGCACCTTGTTGGCAGGCGCCACCGCATCCTCAAGGTCGAGGATCACCGCATCGGCGCCGCAGCCATCGACCTTGCCCAGCTTCTTTTCGCTGTCACCGGGGATGAACAGGAACGAGCGCAACAGGCTCATACCGGCCTCTTCATCTGCAGGCCGCTACGCTTGCACGACGCGACCAGCGTGTCCGTCTGGTTGAAGGCCCGGTGCGCGAAGGTCACGATCCCGGCGTTGGGCCGGCTTTTCGATTCCCTGAGGTCCACCACTTCGGTCTCGACATGAAGCGTGTCGCCAATGAACACCGGCGCGGGAAAGCGCACCTCGTCCCAGCCCAGGTTGGCGATAGCCGTACCCAGCGTCGTATCGGCAATGGAGACGCCCACCATCAGCCCCAGCGTGAACGTCGAGTTCACGAGGATGCGGCCATAGTCGGTCGTCTTCATGTACTCGGCATCAAGGTGCAGCAGCGCCGGGTTGTGCGTGAGGGTGGAGAACAGCAGGTTGTCCGTCTCGGTCACGGTGCGGCGGATGTCGTGCTGGAAAACCTGCCCGATCTTCAGGTCGTCGAACCACAGCCCAGCCATCAGAGCAGCCCCAGGATCGAGATGGCGGCAACGCCCTGATAGGGCACCCCGCCAAGGTTGTGGGTCAAGCCCATGCTGGGGTTCGACAACTGCCGCGGCCCGGCGCGGCCCAGAAGCTGCGTGTAAACCTCGTAGGCCATGCGCAGGCCCGAGGCGCCGATCGGGTGGCCGAAGCATTTCAGGCCGCCGTCGATCTGGCACGGGATAGCCCCGTCGCGGTCGTACCGCCCGTCGAGTACGTCGCGCACCGCCTGCCCGTCGTCGGAGAGGCCCAGATCTTCCATCGTCACCAGCTCGGTGATCGAGAAGCAGTCATGCACCTCTGTCAGGCTGAGCTGGCTGCGCGGATCGGTGATCCCCGCTTCGGCATAGGCGCGCGCGGCAGCGTTGCGGGTGTTGGGCACGTAGGAGCCGTCCCAGTCGCTCATCTGCGTTTCGCGCCCCGAACTGGTGGTGATCTGCAGCGACTTGATAGAGACGATGTCCTTCTTGCCCAGCGCGCGCGCGATCTCCGGCGTGGTAACGATGGCGCAGGCTGCGCCGTCAGACACGCCCGAGCAGTCGAACAGGCCAAGCGGATCGGCGATCATCGGTGCGTTGAGGATCGTCTCCATGGAAACGGCCTTCTGGAAATGCGCCTTGGGGCTATGGACACCGTTCTGGTGGCTTTTCCAGCTGACGTGGGCGATCGCCCGCTTCAGGTCTTCCTTCGAAATCTGGTACTTGGTGCGATAGCCATCGGCGAGCGGGGCAAAACCCGCGGGCGCAGAGACCATCGGCATCCACAAGTCGTTGAACGTGCCCTTGAACGCAGGCGGCAGCCCGCCGTAGCCCGTATCCTTCAGCTTTTCCGCGCCGATGGCCAGTGCGATGTCCACCGCGCCCGAAGCGACCGCATACGTCGCGCCGCGCAGGGCTTCGGTGCCGGTCGCGCACATGTTCTCCATACGGCTGACCGGGATGTTTTCCAGGCGCAGCGCCATCGCCGCCGGGATCGAGCTGTTGCCAACGTTGATCGCATCGCCGTAGCAACCGAACCACGCCGCCTCGATCTGTTTACGCTCGATGCCCGCATCGGCCAGCGCTTCCTCGAAGGCTTCCGCCATGAGGTCGGGTGAGCCTTTGTCCCAGCGCTCCCCGAATTTCGAGCAGCCCGCGCCGATGATGGCGACCTTGTCCTTGATACCCGTTGCCATGCGATCAGTCCTTGTTCTCGTCCAGGCGGGGAGACGCTTTCCAGAAGTAGCGGTTGTAACCGCGCATCCGGTCCTGCTCCTTGATGCGGAAGACCATCTCCAGCGGCATGCCTAGTTCCAGCCCCTCCGGACCGGCATCGACCATTTCCATCTGCAACCGCGCACCGTTGTCGAACTGCACGAAGCCGCCCAGCAGCGGGGGCGAAGGGTAGTAGGAGAGCCAGTCGGAAGTCTGCGTCATCACCTTGGCAGGCGCATCGACCAGCGGCACGTCGCTGAACCCGCTCCCCGGCGCATGGCAATTCACGCAGTACTGAAGCTGCGGGAACTGGATCGTGCCGCAGGAACCGCATTCGCCCGCAGTGAACGTGTCGATCTGGCTGCCTGAGCGATACTGCTCGGTCAGCGCGGTCTTGGCGTTCTTTTCCGCGCGCATGCCCCATTCCAGCTCGATGCCCTGCTGGAAACTGAGCATGCGAAGGTACGCATCGGTGACGATTCCCCGCGCCAGCGAACCAGCAACGCCGCGCGCCGGACGCGCGGCGGCAATCGCATCGGTAACCTCGAAGACCAGCGCATCGACGCCCTGCCCGAAGCTCACCACAAGGATGCGCTCACCCGGTTGCGCGGTTTCCAGTGCGCGCGCCAGCATCAGCAGGGCGTGGGCGCAGCCGGCATAACCGCAGCCATCTTCCAGCCCGTCTACCATTTCGCCCGTGAAGCGCAGCTGCTTGGCGGCAGCAGCGGCAATCGCGCGGATCGGCGAAGGCATGGCGAAATGGGCGATGTCCGCAATCGTCAGCCCGGCCTGTGCCAGAGCCGCATCGACGGCGGGCGGCACCAGCTTGGCATAGCCTTCGTCGCGCACCCAGCGCTCTTCCCAGTGATATTCAAAATCCGCGCCATCGGGCCGAAAATGCGAGGCAAAGTTCGCCGCCACATTGCCCGTGCCGACCAGCCTTGCGGCCACGTTTTCGCTCCCCAGCACGAACGCCGCTGCGCCCGCGCCATAAGTCATCTCCTGCGTGCTGGCAGGCTTACCGCGCGGCGCGTCGGAAGCGACGAAAAGCGCCTGCTCCCCCGCCTTGAGCGCAGCCAGCAGACCCGAAGTCCCCGCCCGCTGCCCCAGCGCCCCGTCGAAAGTGCGGATCGTGCGCGGCAGCCCGAGCGCCCCGGCGACGATCGCGCTCGGCTGAAGGTCCGCATAAGGCGGCCGCGTGGTCGCGAAACCCAGCGCCTGAAGCGATGCGTGGTCGCTTCCAGCCAGCGCATCGCGTGCGGCTTCGACCGCCATAGTCGCGGTGTCCTCGTCCCAGTTGCAGAACGCGCGTGCGCCCTTCGCCAGGCTGCGCAGCGAAGGCGCCATCCACTTGTGCGCCGCCGCGATCGCTTCCCGGTCGAGCCGCATGCGCGGAACGTAGGCACCGAATGCGGTAATGCCGAAATCGCTCATCTCTTGCCTTTCCCTTCAACCTTCGCTGCGCATCAGTAGCTGCGCGGAAGGCCGAGAACCTTTTCGCCGATGAAATTGCAGATCATCTGCTCGGTGATCGGCGCGATCCGCAGCAGGATGGATTCGCGGAACAGCCGTTCGACCTGATATTCAGTGGAATAGCCCATTCCGCCATGCGTCATCACCGCGCGGGTCGCCGCCTCGAACGCGGCGCGTCCGCCCAGGAACTTGCCCGCATTGGCCTCCGCCGCGCAGGACTTGCCCGCGTCGTAGAGGTAGGCGGCGCGCATCAGCATCCAGTAGGCGGATTCCAGATACATCCAGTTCTCCGCGAGCGGGTGCTGGATGCCCTGGTTCTGCCCGATCAAGCGGCCGAAGACACTGCGCTCCCCGGCATAGCGGACCGCCCGGTCCAGCGCGCCCTGCCCCAGCCCGACCGCTTCGATCCCTACGAGAATGCGCTCGGGGTTGAGGCTGTGCAGGATATAATGAAAGCCCTTGCCCTCTTCGCCGATACGGTCGGCATCCGGGATGAAGTAATCGTCGATAAAGGTCGCGTTGGAATCGACCGCGTTACGGCCCATTTTGGGGATGCGCTTAACTTCGATCTGCGAATGGTCGAGATCGGTGTAGAACAGCGTCATGCCGTCGGTCGGGCGCTTGCACTGGTCCTTGGGCGTGGTGCGGGTTAGCAGGATGATCTTGTTCGCGACCTGGCCCGAAGAGGTCCAGATCTTGCGCCCCGTCACCCGGTAACCGCCTTCGACCTTGGTGGCGAAAGTGCGAATGCTGGTGGTATCCAGCCCCGCGTCAGGCTCCGTCACGCCAAAGCAGGCGCGGTCGGTGCCCTCGATCAGCGGCTTCAGCATCCGTTCCTTCTGCTCCGGCGTCCCGTTCACGACGACGGCATGCGGGCCGAAAATATTGAGGTGGATCGTGGAAGCGGCGGAATAGCCGCCCGCGCTGCGGCTGACGGTGTGCATCATCACGGCAGCTTCTGCCACGCCCAGATTAGCGCCGCCCAGTTCCTCGGGCATGGTGATGCCCAGCCAGCCGCCATCGGCCATGGCCTTGTGGAATTCGAAGGGGAATTCCTTGTCCTGCTCTTTCTGCGACCAATAGTCGTCGCCGAACTGGTCACAGACTTTCTGGACACCGTCGCGAATGGCTTCCTGCTCTTCGCTGAGCGCGATCTCCAAGGCATCCTCCTGATTTATCGTTCACTAGCGAACTGTTTTTAAGCACGGCGCGCTTCCCTTGGCAACAACCAAGACACACCTCAGCCCTGCGCAGGGTCCTTTCCGAACTGCACGCGCCGCTTACCGATGAAAGCGCCGACGCCCTCCTCGAAATCCGCCAAAGCCACGTTTTCCGCCACTTTTTCGCGCTCAAGGTCAAGCTGGGCGGCAAGCCCGTTCGCAGCTGCTACGGCAATCATCGCCTTGGCGTCGCGCAGCACTTTCTGCGGTCCGCGCGCCAAGGCGCGCGCCTGCTTCTCCGCCGCATCGTCCAACTCCTCGGCCGATACGATTCGCCCGATCAGACCGATCGCCAGCGCTTCCTCGGCACCCACCTTGCGCCCGCTGAGGAACATGTCGGTCGCCCGTTTCACGCCGATCGCGCGCGGCAGCATGTAGCTGAGCCCGCTATCGGGCGAGAGGCCGATAAGGCCGTGCGCGCAGAGGAAATAGGTGCTCGCATCGCCGAAACTGAAGTCCGCGCCCAGCGTGTACATCATCGCCGCGCCCGCCACCGAACCGCGTGCTGCGGTAACAATCGGCTGGGGAATTGCGCACCAGTTGCGCACCATCGCACTCGCATTGTCGAGCCGCTGCCAGTAGCTGCGCGCCCGTTCCTCGCGGTTCAGGTCGAGCGATGCAGCCATCCCGGCAACGTCGCCTCCGCCACCAAAATTGTCGCCCGCCGCCTTTACCAGCACCACGCGAACCGCGCTGTCATCGGCGATCTGCGCGAAGAGCCGGGCCAATGGGACTACCGCTTCGGTAGGGATGGCATTGCGTGCTTCGGGACGATTGAACGTAAGCGTCAGCACCCCCTCGGACAGCGTTACGAGATAGGGTCCCTGGCTGATTTGCTCGATCACGAAGCTCTCCCGAAGCAGCTAAAAATTTCCCGGCTTGATTGAATGTCCGAGCATATTAGTATGCCTGCGAACCGATGGCACGCTCAAAGCGGCCACGCAAGCCTTGAGAGGATACAGCCTTGAACGCGCAATCCCCCAGCAGTTTCGCCGATCCCGCCGTCCAGCGCTGCCCTTTTCCCTTCATCGAGCAGCTTCATGCCGAATCGCCCGTGTACCGCGATCCGATCACCGGGTTTTTCGTTGTCACCCGCTATGCCGACGTGGCGCTGGTCAATGCCGATCCGGCGCTTTTTTCCAACAAGACCACCCTGCTGATCTCCAAAGCGCACAGCCCCAATGCCGCCGAGATCGAGCGCCGCTTTCGCGAGAACGGCTTCCCGCGCATCCATACGCTGGTTTCGAACGATCCGCCCGACCACGGCCGCTACCGCGCCGTCGTAGACAAAGTGTTCGCACCCAGCTTCGTGCGCTCGCTTGAGCCGGGGATCGTGGAGATCGCAGACGCCCTGATCGACGCGCTTCCCGAATCGGGCGCCGCCGACCTGCTCCACGAATACAGCCTCAAGATCCCGATGTTCGTGATCTGCGACCAGCTTGGCGTCCCGCGCGAAATGTGGCGCAAGTTCAAAGCCTGGTCCGACGCCGAGATCGAGATGATCAACCCCGCGCTTGACCCGGTGCGCGAACTGGAACTGGCCGACCTGCTGATCGAAGCCCAGAACTACCTTTACGACCGCGCCCGCGAATATCAGCAGCAGCCTGCCAACAAGCTGCTCAGCCTGGTCGCGAACTCGGAGGTGGACGGCCGCCCGATCGCGCCTGCGGAAATCGTCGCCATTGCCGAACAGCTTCTGGTAGCCGGCAACGAGACCACCACAAGCGCCATCGCCATCGCTCTGTCGAAGCTGATCGAAGATCCCGAGCTGGCTCAGACCCTGCGCGGGCAGCCAGATAAGATCGGCACTTACTGCGAGGAAATCCTGCGTCTCCACGCGCCCTCGCCACACCTTTACCGTGAAGTCCTGGCCGATACCGAGATCGGGGGCGTGGCGCTGCCCAAGGGCGCGATCGTGCAAGTCAGCTATCTCGCTGCCAATCGCGACGAAGCGCAGTTCGCCTGCCCATCAAAGCTCGATCTCGATCGCAAGGGGGCGAAGAACCACCTCGCATTCGGCCGCGGAATCCACTTCTGCATCGGCAACCAACTGGCCCGTACCGAGATGCGCATTGCCGTAGGTCGGCTGCTCGCCCGCGTCGATGGGCTGGCATTTGACCCCGAAAAGCCGCGTCCGCAGTTCGCCGCGCTCTATCACGTCCATACGCTCGACAGCCTCGACGTGACCTATACGGCGAGGCGCTGAGCAATGCTGATCCCGAACGACAAGCTCCTCCACGCGACCCGCCGCGAGTATCGACGGATGCAGCCGATGCTCAGTCAGGCGGGGGTACAGGCCTCCGCCGGGGTGGCGATAGGCCATGCGCTGAACCTGCTGTCCACCCGCTCCCACGGCGGGCTGAAGGCACTGGAGGCGCAGGCGCGGGCACTGACCGTTGCGCTTGAACAGGTCCGTGCGCTGGTAGCTGAATCGAGCGAAGGGCGCGATCGCTGTGATGCACTGCTGCATGACCTTGAAGCCCCGTTACCCGACACGATCGAAGACGCTGAAGCAGACATTCGCGATGTCCTCTCGCAGTTCGAAGAATGCATCCACGCCCTGCTGGCCGACCGCGCGATCACCAAAAAGGCGTCGCTTGCGCAAGTTCTGGTCCGCTGGGAAGCCGGCGATCTGGCCGGGCAACTCGATGCCGAGGAAGCGGGCGCGGAAACCGACTTGGCCGTTACCCGAGACATACTGGAACGCTACCTGAGAGACCGCTTCGACGAACAAGGTCTGACCGTGACGTCTTTCGCGCCGCTCCCCGGCGGCTTCGGCAAGGAGACGATTCTTTTCGCCGTTTCGGGCGAGGCGTTTTCCGGCGAGTTCGTCATGCGCCGCGATCCGGGCGGAAACGATTCGCTAACGAACGACTGCCACGAGGTTTTCCGAGAATACCCCGTCATCAAGGCCGCATTCGAGCGGGGCTTCCCCGCACCCGACGCACTCTGGGTCGATACCGAACACGCGCTGGTGCCAGGCGGTGACTTCATCGTCATGCGGAAGTCTCCCGGACGCCTCGGCGGAGACATCTTCGGCGCCGCTGCCACCGTGCCCGCGCGCTTCGCCGATGTACTGGGCGATATTGCCGCGCGGCTGCACACGCTTGAACCGCTGGAGGAACTCGGCACGCTCTCCAGCTTCATCTCTCCCGACTTGTGGCACCTGCCGCGCAGCGAGGCGGCGCGCCGCTACATCGCCGGGTGGTACGACTACTACCGCAGCGAGGTGCACACCCCCTCGCCCGCGCTTTGCGCGATCTTCAGCTGGCTACTCGACAACGTACCCCGCCGCGAGGGGCGCGCGGCATTGCTGCACGGCGATTTCGGCTTCCACAACTTCCTGTTCGAGGACGACGAACTAAGCGCTGTACTCGACTGGGAGTTCGCTCATATCGGCGATCCTGCGGAGGAACTGGGCTACATCGCCATGGCCACCGAAGGCGCGATGGACTGGGACCGCTTCATGGCGGCCTACCGCGCCGGCGGAGGCGATGATGTCGACCCGCAGGCCTTGCGCTTTTACCGGGTCTGGGCCCACGTGCGCAACGCAGCGGCAGGCAACATCCTGGCCACGCGCTTCAGCAATGGCCCGGTGGATGACATCAAGCTCACGATCCTGCCCTTTCACCACTTCCCCCGCTTCATAAGCGAGGCGGCGCGGCTGATTGCGCAGGCCGAAGCGGAAAAATCGCCGGCCGTGACGGCTGCGTGAAATGCGATATCGGCATGGGCGCGGGGCTTTCGGGCCTCGCCGCCCGGCATCGCACCCAGGCCCGCTGGCTCAGCCCTTCATGTGCCAGTGCGAGAATGTGTCCATCAGGTCGCCGTGGCCGGGCCGGCCGTCCCAGTCCAGTTCAATCAGATGCATCCATGTCAACATAGTGCCCCAGTACATCTTGGGGTAGCTTTGCCGCACAGCGGCGCGCAACTTGTGCCTGTCGCCCGCCGCGTCAGTCACTTCAAGAACGATTGCACGGGTCATGCGCGGATCGTCCGCGTCCGCCTCGCACGCAATCGTCACCGAGCGGACCGCCCGCGGCTCGCCGTTCTTCGAAATCCAGCCGCTGCGTAGCGTGACGCTTGGGGTGGCACCGCCGTGTTCCCATTTGTTCGCGGCGCGCGCGTGCGCTTCTTCGGTACGCCACGAAGCATAGGCGTCACCCATCATCGCGGTATCGAGCCAGGCGATAACGAAGCCGTCGCCGGTGTCGTCCCAGCCGGTGATCCAGCGATAGGGCGGGGTGTCCTCCGGCTGTTCCGGGCGCTGGTAGCCCCAGCTCCTGTCGCGGACATAGCGGCTGTCGATGGCAAAATGCTCACCCGCCAGCGTCAGTTCGCCCCGGTTATGCATCAGCTGGGTGAAGTGCTTGCCGCCCGGCCGACCGACCGGAGGCAACAGCGCCCGGCTCTCCAGATCCAACGCAAAGCCGCGCGCCACGTCGTTCATGCTGATGGTCAGGCGTTCGAGCGGCTCCGCGATGGCGATGTCCATCGTCAGGCTGCCCAGTTCGAGGGCGAAGCGGCTTGGGCCCTCGGCAGCCGGGAGATAAAGATGCTCGTTGAAGTAGGCGGATTCCAGCTGATGCCCGAACCGCAGCGCACCCCGGTTCACGAAGACATGCGCCGACATCGTCGCCAGCGCCGGATGCCACAGCAGGTAGATATTGCAGTTAATGTCCGCCTCGGGGACGTTGAAGCCAAGGAGATACGTCTCGACGCGGTTAAATGGAGCGTCTGCTTCATTCGCGTGGAGCAGGTCATCTTCGGGGACAACGGGCGCGAAAGGCAGCACCTGACCTTCGTAAGTCGCCTCGTACCGGATCATCGCCTTGGCCCCCTGCCCGAAAATGCAGGCGCGATCAGGCGCGCCTCGTCCATCAACTGTGCGCCGATATAGCCGCCGATTTCCCGGCGAAGGGCCTGATACCCCTCGTTCCCGGCCCAATCCCCAGCCAGACCGTCGAGCTGGGCCTGAACCGCGACCAGCGAAGCCCGCAAACGCAGCGCCTCATCACCCTGTCTCTGCAAAGTCCACAAGTCGGCAGGTTCGTTTGCCAGCGCGGTGCTAAGGCTCTCCGGCGACACGGCCCCGGTCTGCTCCATCCAGTCGGCGATGTGTGCCAGCAGGGTGCGCAGTCGGGCGATGTCGCGCATCAGCACCTCGCCCTCCTCTTCGATGCGCAGCATGACGTGGCGCAGCAGATGCTCGATCGTCGCCGCGCTGCTACGTGCTTCGATAGAAGACAATTCAGGCACGATCTCTCGCGAGAAGCTGGCCGCGACTGTGGCAAGCACCTCGCGGCAAGTCGGGTGGATCATGACGCTGCCTCCTGTGCCTGCATTTCGACAGACTGGTTCAGTTCCTCGAACAGCGCCGGGTCAGGCCCTTCGCCGAGCCCCAGCGCATGGGCGAGTACCCGTTTCACTGCATGCTGCACTTCGGTGGCGGTCCAGCTTTGCCGCACGGTGGCATTGGCGCTACGCTGGACGACGGTGGTGGTGTAAGCGAACATCACCAGCCGTCCGAACATGCGAGCAAGCTGATAATAACGCACGTTTTCCATGGTGACAGGAACCGCTGCGACCTGGTTGTAGTAGGCCACGGCGCGGTCGAGGTCCCACACCGTCTCGCCATCGATGACAATAACCTCTGTAAAACCCTGCACCATCGCGAGGTCGCTGGCGGGATCGCCGATCCAAGCCTCCTCCCAGTCGCTGAGGGCGACGATCCGGCCGTCGCGGAAGACTTCCTCGCCCAGTCCGTTTGTACCCTTGCACAGACTTACACGGCCGGCGGACGGCGCGCCTTCGAGGAGAACCCGTGCCACTTCGGCGAGCAAAGGCTGAGGCTCCGCGCCGAATTCCGCCAGCAGGGCGCGCTGGCGGCGGACATAGAACCGCGCCGCATCCGCTTCATCCTCGGGCGCACCGAGGATCGCGGCGAAGCCTACTGCGCGCCAGTCGGCATCGTGGACAGCGGCCAGTGCGCGCATATGCTCCTGCGCGGCGGCAAAACGGATACGGGCACCGTCCTCGCCCGCCAGCGCATAGCCCCCGATCTGCCAGCTGCCGTCGATCAATTCGCGCGCAAAGAAAGGGCGCGGGCAGGATGCCGGGTCCTCCTCCCAATAAAGCGCGCGAGCAGTAGGCAGGCCCATCCGGCCGAGCCGATCGTAGATCGCGAATTCCTGATCGAGGCTGGTCGGATCGCCCGCGCCGGCCGGATGGTCGGTGCGGATCGTGACGGACTGCGGCGCGCCGTCCTCACCCCGATAATGCACGAACCATGTCTGGCGCGAAGTCCCGCGGGTGAACCGCTCGAAACGGTCCACCGTGACGGCCTGCCCCTTCCGCCGGTTCATGTAGCTGACGAACCATTCGGTGCAGAAATCGGGGAAGGTCTCCATTCCCTCGCTCCCGGATCAGGGGTCCAGCCAGGAGTCGCGGTCAATGCCGGCATTCGGCCGGGCGAAGCGCACGATCTTGTTCAGTTCCTCGCCTATCTCGGTAGGATCAAGCGCAGCGTCCATGCGTGGGCCGTGCTGCCAGCTCTCGATCACCGAATAGCCGAAACCCCAGGCCTCAAACACACGGCCGTTAATGGCCTTGGCGTCTTCACTGGCGAGATAGGCGACCAGCGTGGCAATCCATTCGGGCTGGCGGCGGCGTACCTGCTCTTCGGTGAGCTGGCGCAGGCCTTCGGTCATACGGGTCTGGGCGCGCGGGGCGATGGCGTTGAGACGCACGCCGAAACGCGCCAGTTCTCGCGCCGCGACGACGGTCATTGTCGCAATGCCCGCCTTGGCCGCCGCATAGTTGGTCTGCCCGATATTGGCGAACAGGGCACTATGCGAAGTGGTGTTGATGACGCTGGCGTCGAAGGTCTCACCGCCCTTGCTGCGCACGCGCCAGTAATTGGCGGCATGGTGCAGCGGTGCGAAGGTGCCCTTGAGGTGGACGCGGGTGACGCTGTCCCATTCATCCTCGGACATGTTCACAAGCATCCGATCACGGATGATGCCGGCATTGTTGACGAGGATTTCAAGGCTGCCGAACGTATCGACGGCCTGCGCCACCATGTCCTGCGCCGCCTGCCAGTTGGATACATCGGCCGTATTGATTACGGCCTTTCCGCCCAGCTTTTCGATCTCGGACACGACTTCCTCAGCCGGTGTGGTGTCGGCGCCGTCGCCCGCAGCCGACGATCCGAGATCGTTCACGACGACATTGGCACCGTGCTTGGCGAGCATGATCGCATAAGCGCGGCCCAACCCTCGACCGGCACCGGTTACAATTGCTGTCCGGCCTTCCAAAAGAGCCATGGATTCCTCCCCTTTCGCTTAATTTACTGCCGTTATTCCCCGTGCATGGCCGGGGTCTCTTACCATCCGAGCTAAGTTCACCATTGCACCGGGTCAAGAAGAAAGTACTCTTGCGAACTAATTTGTGTTCGGCCGGATAAGCGGCGGCACCTTTCGGGAGCAAGGATAGATGAGATTTTCGGACAAGAATGCGCTGATTCTGGGGGCTTCGGCCAAGGGCGGCACCGGCTTCGCCATCGCCCGGGCGCTGGCCCGCGAAGGCGCGCACGTGACCATCGCGGCGCGCAGCGACGACAAGCTGGCCAAGCTCGGCGCCGAAATCGGCTGCCGCTTCCTGCGCTGTGATGCGGGATCGGCAAAGGACATCGCCGCACTGGCCGATTTCGCAGCGCAGGACGGGCCGCTAGACATCGCCGTCAACGCCGCCGCGCTGCCAGTGATCGGATCGATCGCCAGCCTCTCCATGACCGAAGTGCAAGGCGCGCTAGACGTCAATTACCTCGGTATGCTGCACTTCGTGCGCGAAACCACCGCAAGGATGAACGACGGCGGATCGGTGATCCTGATAAGCTCCTACAGCGCGCAACAGCCGATCCACCCCCACTTTGCCTACGCTTGTGCCAAAGCCGCCACCGATTGCCTGGTTCGCTATGCGGCGCTGGAATATGGTCCGCGCGGCGTCAGGGTGAATTCGATCCAGCCAGGGCCGATCAAGTCTGACCTTGCCAAGGACCTCTTCGCCATCCCCGGAGTAGAGGACATATATGCGCGCGAGGTTCCGCTCGGCCGCGTCGGGCTGCCCGAAGACTATGCCGATGCCGCGCTCTGGCTGGCAGGGCCGGCTTTCGTCACCGGGCTGAACATCCCGGTCAACGGCGGCAACCAGCTCACCCGCATGCCCCGCGTCGATGAACTGCCGATGGGCGAGGCCAGCTACGAAGGCGACTATAACTGACAAGCGCAAAGAAAAACCGCCGGGGCATCAAAGCCCCGGCGGCAGGTAATCTCAAGGGGAAAAATAGTTGGGAGAGAGGCCCGACCTACCCTGGAGATAAGAAGCTGCGAGGGATCAGAAGTTTCGGGTCAAGCGTACGCCCCAAGTGCGCGGCGGCCCGGGTACACGCCAGCCACCGGTTTCCTGGCGGGCGTACTGCGTGTTATATTCCTCATCCAGCAAGTTGTCGACGAACACACTGCCCACGAACTTCTCGTCCGCACTGGTGAAAGTGAGCGAGGCGGAGACCAGCGTCTTCGATGGTTCGCGGCCGAAGCTGGCGTCGGGACCATAGTAATAATCACCCGAGTACGACGCGAGACCGTAGAGCCGCACCGTCGACCCGTTATTCATGAAGTACGTATACGAACCACGAATGTAGCCGGAAAGCTTCGGCGCCTGCGGCAACCGGTTGCCGCTATGATCGGCTGGTGTCACCGAATAACCCAGGCATGATGCCGCCGGAAGCCCGCCTGCGGCAGCGCAGGCGGCCGTGGAATTGGACGGCACGAACGACTGCCCGCCCTCGAA
The DNA here is from genome assembly GCF_902706195.1 of Novosphingobium sp. 18050. Taxonomy (GTDB): domain Bacteria; phylum Pseudomonadota; class Alphaproteobacteria; order Sphingomonadales; family Sphingomonadaceae; genus Novosphingobium. The sequence continues at coordinate 183,983 of NZ_CACSJO010000006.1, forward strand.
ATTCGTGAACTCGGTATTGAGGTAGCTGCCGCCAAGGCCGAAGCTCAGCGAGCGTGTCGGGGCCCAGTCGAGATCGCCCTCGATGCCCTTGACCTTCGCATTGGCCGCGTTCTGCACGCACGACCCGCCGCACTGGGTGGACGTGATCTGCACCTGCAGGTTCTTATAATCGTAGTAGAATGCCGCCGCATTCAGGCGCACGTTGCCGAACTGCGACTTGAGGCCGACTTCATAGCTGTCGAGAACTTCGGGTTCTACAATCGGCGAGCGTGCGAAGTCCGGCGAGTTGATGCCGCCCGACTTGAAGCCCCTGCTCCAGCCGCCATATACCATGACGTCGTTGCTCGGCTCGAACTGAACGGCCAGCTTGGGGGTCAGCTTGTTAAACTTGCCAGTGCGCGGCCCGAACGCGCCGCCATAGACCGAGGATTCCACTCCGAGCGCAGGGAAGACCGCCAACAGGTCCTGGTAGTTCTGACGCTTGCTTTCCTTGGTGTAGCGCAGCCCCCCGATGACCGAGATCGTATCGGTGATCTTGTAATCAACTTGCCCATAGGGCGCCCAGGATTCGATGTCGAAGGATGTGCGTGCGCTGAGGTGCGGCTGGTCCAGCACGCCGCCGTTGACGGCAGGATCGGTCACGCCAAGCTGGCCATTGATCGCCGCGCCCGAAACGTTGAAGTCGCTGCCGGACTTCTCCTTGTAGTAGAAGAATCCCAACGTGTAGTTGAGCGGTCCCGACCCACCGGAGACGAGCTGGACTTCCTCGCTGAAGGACTTGGTATATTCGCCGTTGGTCAGCGCATGCTGAAACGGAATGTCGGCCCCGTCGAGGTCCGCCCCTCCGGTGAACGAATAGTAGCGGTAGGCCGTAATGGACGATAGCGTACCAAGTCCGGTCTCAAGATCGCCGCGGAAGGCCAGACCCCAGTTCTTGGTGCGGAACTGATCCCCCTTCACGCCCTTGGGCGGATAGTCCTGGGTCGATGTGTAGAAATCCTCGTCGGGCGACGGCCCGGCATTGCCGCCAAGACAGACTGCGATCTGGGTTGGGCAGGTCTGGTCGAGACCAATGAATGCCTGACCTTCGCGGTCTTTCTTGATGCCGTAGTCGGCGGAGAGCTTCAGGGTCAGCGTGTCGGTCGGCTCGAACTTGAGTTTGCCGGCGAAGTGGTACTGGTTGCGGCCCTGCAGGTCGTCGATGAACGGCGAAGTAGACTTCACATAGCCGTCATTGGAATCGTACATCGCGGCGACGCGCAAGGCCAACTTGTCACCCAGCGGGGCATTGACCACGCCGTCGATCGACATGCGGTTGAAGCTGCCCGAGGCGATCGAGGCCTTGCCTTCCCACTTCCCCATCTTGGGATCATTGGTGATGATACGCACCGCGCCCGCCGCCGCATTGCGGCCGTAAAGCGTTCCTTGCGGCCCCTTGAGCACTTCGATACGCTCGATATCGTTGAAGGCAAAAGTCGAGGTCGCCGTACGCGGCATATAGGTGTCGTCCTGATAGACGGCGACCGATGCCTCGAGGCCGGGGTTGGCATAGATCGTGCCGACACCGCGCAGGAACAGGCCCACGAAGTTGGCGTTACGGTTGACCGAAAGGCCAGGCGTCAGCTTCGACAGTTCAGAGGATGCCTCCAGACCGGCGGCCTTGATCGCAGCACCGTCGATCGCTGTCACAGCTACGGGCACATCCTGAAGGTTCTGTGCACGCTTCTGCGACGTGACGACGATTTCGTTGAGATACCGCTCGGGTGCAGTATCGGACGCCTGCGAACCATTTTCGTTTGCATCCTGCGCATAGGCAGGAGCGGTCAGGACGACCGAGGCAGCGGTAGCCAGATACAATGCGCGCTTCTTCAAGCAAACCTCCCATTGAGCTTATGTTGGACCATTACGGTTTCTGAAGGCTGCAATACCGCTTTCGCCTCGGTCGTCCAAGGATAAATGTACGTAAGCGAACTAAAATTTGCAAAATCCGCCATTTTCATGGCTAAATGGCGGCAAGCCAGAACGGCTTGATCGGGAAGGGGATCATCATGCTGGAACGAATTTGCGCTTGGGGCGGGCCTTTTTGCGCCGCATTCTTTGGAGTCGGACTTGTGCTCGCGGGCTTCGTTCCGCCGCCATCACCCATGCTACAACAAACTGAAATTGCGACATTATATACGGAACATGCGGTCGCAATCCGCAGCGGGATGGTTCTCAGCCTATTCGGATTGGTCGGCTATCTTGCCCTTGTCGGCGCGATTTCGGGGCAGATGCGGCGAATGGAGATTCGCAGCCGCACCGCCTGTTATTTGCAGCTCGGTGCAGGGACGGTAGGCATGCTAACTGTCATGCTACCGATAATGATCCTCGCAACCGCCGCCTTCCGGCCCGAACGAGACCCTGCGCTGACTCAATTGCTCAACGATATGGGTTGGCTGGTGATCATTCCAGCCTTCCCGACCTTCATCGCCCAGTTCGGAGCGATCGCCGCCGGGGTGTTCGCGGATCGCAGCGCGCAGCCGATCTACCCGCGCTGGGTCGCCTACTTCAACATCTGGATCGCCATTCTGTTCGTGCCCGGCGGTTTCGCCTATTTCGTGCGCACGGGCGCGTTCGCCTGGGATGGCCTTCTGGCGTTCTGGGCGGCAGCAGGAGCCTTCTTCGTCTGGCTTCTCGTCATGTGCTGGCAGGTAAGCAGCGCCAGCAAGCGGGGCTGAAACGCAACAGGGGCAACCTCATGGTCGCCCCTTCCTATCTCAACGGCGGCGCGAGGCGCCGCCCCGCCACCCGTCAAGCCTCGCCCAGCATCCGCTTCAGGTTTGCCTTGACCTTGGCGAGGCCATCTTCGGTCGCATGGATTTCGGCGTCGGTCATATCCGCACAGATGCGCCGATTGAGCGGCTCGATGATAGTGCGCATCTCATCGATCAACTGGTAGCCAGAATCGGTGATGTAGATCCGCTTGGCGCGTTTGTCCTTCTTGTCCGGACGGCGATATACATAACCCGCCACTTCGAGCCGGTCGACGATGCCGCTGAGCGTGACCTTGCCCACGTCGATGTCGCGCGCGAGGGTGGAACTGACCACGCCCTTACCCGGTTGGCGCGAAATATTCGCCAGTACCCACCACTGCGACCGAGTGATCCCCAGCGTCTTGAGGTGCTGGTCATAAAGGGTGCGCCGCATACGCGAAACATCGTGAACCAGGTAGCCGAGACGGAACCAGTTGAGTTCGCTTTCGTCCGTGGGATCGCCAGCGCGAGGGATGGCGACGGGGCGTGTCATCTGCTTGTTGCTCAAAGTAACCTCATTCCCGCCCTATAGCGCCGAAATCCGGCATTGGCTGTAGGCTGCGCAATTATTCCAGATCCGGTCATGGCTCGCACCAGCGACCGATCCCCGGCCGCCAGCGCCGCACTCCGACATCCCCGGAAAAAACACCTTCGAGCGTGAACGGATCGGCAGCCAGCATGGACCGCGCCTCCCCCATGCTTTCCGCCTCGACAAGCAGCATGCTGCCTATGGGCAAGGCGTCCTGACCATCGCCGGACATGAGGGCACCGCCCGCCGCGACCCGATCGCCGAAGCTACGCCAATAGGCGAGATGGCTATCGCGCAAGGCCAGGCGACGCTCCAGCATACCCTCAAGGTCGTTCGCTTCGATCAGAAAAATCATCCGATCCGTCTACGATGAATTCCAATTCATATACAAGCATGCAAACGTACCAATATTTCGTTCTCTAGCGAACTTTATCTTTGACTCTCCCGAACAGCTCCTTAGCTTTGCCGCAAATAGAAAGCAGGAGAGGGACAGGCATGCCGGGGATCGTCACCACGCAATCTAGCTGTTTTATCGCGCGCTTCCATGTCGATCCGGCGAAACGCGCCGCATTCGAAGCGATTTTTGACGCCCTGTGGCGCGGCTCGCTCGACCTCCTCAATGCACAGTGCAACCTCGTCTACTATGGTTGGGACCGCGCCGACCGCACCTTCTACACGATCGAATCGTACAAGGATGAAAACGCCTTGGCTGTGCTGCGCTCCTCCGAGATCTTCCAGACCGTGGTCGCACAGCTGCTCGAGCAATGCGATGCGCCGATGGAGCTGACACTGCTGCGCGGTATGGAAGGCGACTCGGCGGTGTTCAATCTCTACCCGGCGGGCCGTTCGCAAGTGCATCCCAGTTCCGGCGACAACCACGTCGTCATTGCCTAGGCCTGACAAATCATGATGCCTTCCGAGCGTTATTCCGCCCTCGCTTTCGACTATGCCGGACGCGTGTTGACCATTCGCATTGACATGGCCGACCGGCTCAACGTCGTCACAGAGCAGCTCCATACCGAAATGGCCACCGTGTTCGAGGACGCCGCGCGCGATCCCGATTGCGACGTGATCGTGCTTACCGGTGCCGGGCGGACGTTTTGCGCGGGCGGTGACCTGCAGTGGCTGGCGGACGAACTGGAAACCGGCCTCGCCCCCTTCGTGGGGGAATCGCACGTGATGCGCCGGATCGTCGGTTCGCTGCTGGAATGCCCCAAGCCGGTGATCGCCGCCGTGAACGGCGATGCGATTGGCTTCGGTGCCTCGATCGCCCTGCTGTGCGATGTAGTGATCGCGGTGGAGACTGCGCGATTCGCAGATCCGCATGTACGGCTGGGGCTTTCCACCGGGGACGGCGGCTCGCTCATCTGGCCGCAACTGATCGGCTATGCCAAGGCGCGGCATTACCTGCTTACCGGCGATGCGCTCGACGCCGTCGAGGCCGAGCGCATCGGACTTATCGCACTGGTCAAGCCGCAGGACGAGTTCGAGGCTTTTGTCGCCGCCTATGCCGCGCGAATGGCGAAAGGCGCACAAACCGCGATCCGTTACAGCAAGGTCACCGCGAACCTGCCGCTGCGCCAGCTTGCCGCTACCGTTTACGAAGCGATGATCGCCTACGAAGGCCTGTGCAAGCACACCGACGATTACCGCGAAGGCGTGACGGCCTTCCTCGAAAAGCGCAAACCGATATACATCGGGCGCTGACCCCTGCGAATTCTCGTTTGAGAGCGCTCAGGCGGTTTACCTTGCGATAATGGTTCGCTATCGAACTATCATAGAAATGAGAATCCGGTTGAGATGAGCGATGTTCGAAAGCGGTGAAACCCAGGCGATGATGGCGGACATGGTCGGCCGCCTGCTTGCTCGCGAAAACGAGTTCGAGGCCCGGCGCCACCGGCTATCCGCAGAGCAGCCGGACCGCCTCCACTTGTGGCCGATGCTGGCCGAACAGGGCGTCATCGGCGCGCTGGCGGTGGAGGAGGCAGGCGGCTTCGGCGGAACGGCGCGCGATCTTGCGACGCTGATGGCGCAGGCGGGCACGTGGCTCGCAGTCGAACCGCTGCTCCAGACCGCGCTGGCCGCCCATGTGCTGTCCGGTCTGCCGGAGGAAGCCCCTCTGCTGGAACAAATGCTGGCAGGCCAGGCGATTGCGTTACTGGCGCATGGCGAGGGCGGCGATCCGCTGGCCCAACCCGCTGCGCACATGGGGAAGAACGGCGGCGAATGGCGTGTCAGTGGCACCAAGGCATTGGTGCGCGGAGGCGATGTGGCCACGCATTTCCTCGTCACGGCTATACATGACGGGCGCACGGCGCTCTGCCTCGTCGCCGCCAATGCGCCCGGGCTGCGGATCGATACTACCCGCCTGATCGACGGATCGGGAGGGGCGACGCTACACCTCGACAATACGCCTGCGGGTCTGCTGCTCGGCCACGCCGGCTCGCTCGTCGAGCGGCTGCTTACTTTGCATCTGATCGGCCTCTGCGCCGAATCCGCCGCAATCATGCGCGCGGCGAACGAGCAGACTTTCGCGTACCTCGCCACGCGCAAGCAGTTCGGCACGCCGCTCGCCAGCTTTCAGGCGCTGCAGCACCGCGCCGCCGACATGTTCATCGCCGCCGAGGAAGCACGCGTACTTACTGACCGACTGGTGACGCTGTTCGACACCGATCCTGCGCAGGCCCTGCCCCTCGCCGCCGCTGCCAAGGCCGCGATCGACGGGTTGGCCCGCCGCGTGGCGCACGAGGCCGTGCAGCTTCACGGCGGCATGGGTGTCAGCGACGAACTGGTGGTCAGCCACTATTTCAAGCGCCTCGCCGCGATCCGGGCAGAGGCTGCGTGCGCGGACGACCTTTATGCATGGCTGGCCGCGCGCGGGAGCCCGATCCCGCTGGGCGATCATGAAGAAGCCGAACTTGCCGCCTTCCGCGGCGAAGTGCGCGAATTCGTGCGCACCGCCCTGCCCGCCGATCTCGCCGCCAAGGGCCGGCTAGGGCTGGAGATCGCCAAGGCCGATTATGTCGGTTGGCAGAAGATCCTCTCGGACAAGGGCTGGTTCGCCAGCGCCTGGCCGCGCGAACATGGCGGCGGCGGGTGGGATATTCATCGCCAGCTGGTGCTGCTGCAAGAGGCTGCGCTGGGCGATGCGCCGCTCATCATTCCCTACGGCGTCTCGATGGTCGGGCCGGTGCTCTATACGTTCGGTGATGAAGCACAGCGCACGCGGCATCTGCCGGGCATACTTTCCAGCGATGTGTGGTGGTGCCAGGGCTATTCGGAACCGAACAGCGGCTCCGACCTCGCCTCGCTCAAGACGACGGCAGTGCGCGACGGCGACGACTACATCGTCAACGGCGCCAAGATGTGGACCACTGAAGCCCACTGGGCCGACTGGATGCACTGCCTGGTACGCACAGACCGCGAGGTGAAGGCGCAGGCGGGCATCAGTTTCCTGCTGATCGACATGACATCGCCGGGGATCGACATCCGGCCGATCGTTACCATCGATGGGCAGCACCACACCAACCAGATCTTCCTAGACAACGTCCGGGTGCCGGCAGCGAACCTCGTCGGCGCCGAGGGGCAAGGCTGGACCATCGCTAAGTTCTTGCTCGCCAATGAACGCGTGGCGATCGCCGATACCGGACCTAAGATGCGCCTGCTAGCCCAGCTTCGCGAACGGTTGGCAACGGCGCGCGAGGCCGGCTCGCTGTCCGCCGCAAGCCTTGATGCCATCACCGGACGCATTGTCGTGGCAGAAACCGAACTGGCGATGCTGATCGCCATGGAGGACCATTACGTTGCGCAGTGGGCGGCCGGCGGGGCCAAGACCGGGCCAGAGGCTTCGATCCTCAAGGTGCGCGGTACGGAAGTGCTCCAGTCACTCTGCGAGATCGGGTTGATGCTGGAAGGACCGCTCGCCGCCGTACACGACCCGCACGACCTGCACCTTGCTCCCGGCAGCGAGCCGGGCGCCTTCGCGCAGGCCAGCATGAGCGCGCATCGCTACCTCTACAGCCGCTGCTGGTCGATCTTCGGCGGCACCAACGAAATTCAGCGCAACATCATCGCCGGCAGCATCCTGCGCTGACACGGCAACCTTTGGGAGAAAACGATATGGGCCGACTGCAAGGACGGGTCGCCATCGTGACCGGCGCAGCGCGCGGGCTGGGCGCAGCGGCAGCGCGGGCGCTGGCTATCGAAGGCGCCGCCGTGATGCTGACCGATGTGCTGGAAAGCGTGGCGGAGACCGCGGCCGCCCTCGCACAGGATGGGTTTCAGGCTAGGCACCACAGCCATGACGTGACCAGCGACCAGGAGTGGCAATCCGTCGTAGCCGCCACGATCTCGGCCTTTGGCGAGATCAACGTGCTGGTCAACAACGCCGGGATCAACCTGCCCGGCACGATCGACGACATCGAGGTCGACGCTGCCCAGCAGATCATGAACGTGAACTACTTCGGCGCGATGCGGGGCATCAAGGCCGTGTTGCCCTCGATGCGCAGCGCCGGGCATGGCTCGATCGTCAACATAAGCTCTAACAGCACGCGCATGATCGCGGGACTGACCACAGCCTATTCGCCGACCAAGGCGGCGCTGGCGCTACTGACCAAGAATGTCGCGGTGGCCTGCGCGCAGGGCGGCGATGATATCCGCTGCAACTCCATCCACCCGGGACCCCACGAAACGGCGATGCTGCTGGGCGATGCTATGGACGGAAACAGCGACGCCGCCATCAAGCTGATCCAGCCCATGATCGATGCCATTCCCATGGGCCGCATGGGCAAACCGATGGAGATCGGCAAGGCCGTGGCATTCCTTGCCAGCGACGATGCAAGCTACATCACCGGGGCCGAGATTTTCGTCGACGGCGGGCTAAGCCTGCTCTGATCCGGTGCTATTTCAGGTCGCCCCGGCCTTGCTCAATATAGTTCGCTATGTTACCAAATATCGAAATACGCGCGCACAGACGCAGCCGACGAGAGATTCTTGCTGCTTACGGGATCACATCCCGCCGCAGACCGGAGAGGTGACCCATGAAACTTGACCCCAAGTCCATCATCCAGGGCGTGGCCACGGCCGTAAGCCCGCTTTACGACGACCTTCTTGCGAAGGATACGCGCACGGTCCACCCCGCCCTTCTGGCGCGCGGCAGCTTTGCGTTCGAGGGTGATGCGATCCCACGGAGCCGCTATTTCTCGGCAGAGTTCGCCAAGCTGGAACGCGACCATGTCTGGAAGAAGACCTGGCAGTTCGCCGCCCGCGAGGAAGAAATTCCGGAGGTGGGCGACCGCATCGAATATGCCGTGGCCGGCATGTCGTTCATGATCGTCCACGCCGCACCCGGCACCTTCAAGGCGTTCTGGAATAGCTGCCTGCACCGCGGACGCAAGCTGTGCGAGAACTGGAGCACCGGCGACCAGATCAAATGCCCGTTCCATGGCTGGACCTGGAACATCGACGGCACCATGAGCAAACAGCCCGGCGACTGGGATTTCCCGCAGGCCCAGAAGGAACACCTGGACCTTCCCGAAGTGCCCTGCGATACGTGGTGCGGCAATATCTTCATCAATCCCGATACCGGTGCCGGCCCGCTCTCGGCCGCGCTGGGTGTACTCACCGAACACTTCGCCGACTACGAATTCGACAAGCGCTGGACCGCGATCCACGTGCGCAAGAAAGTGCGCTCGAACTGGAAGGTCGCGATGGAGGCTTTTCTCGAAGGCTGGCACCTGAGCGAGACGCATCCGCAGGCGCAAAGTTTCAATGGCGATTCCAACACGCTTTACGACATCTGGGAAGACGAACACGCGCAGATCTCGCGCTCGATCACGCCTTCGGCCGTGCCCAGCCCGGAACTGGGCGAGGCGGCGGACACCCGCGCCGCCGTGATCGAAATGTGCAAGGCAGTCACTCCGCCGGGGATCGACATGCCCGACTTCGCACAGATCGAGACGCTCGACCGCGCCTTTGCCGCCGAATACCGGCGCGGCGTGACCACGGCAATGACCGGCCGCGATTTCAGCGCCACTTCGGACGCGGAAATGCTCGACGCGGTGCAGTATTACATGTTCCCGAACTGGTTTCCGTGGTGGGGCGAAGGCGCGCCGTTGTTCTACCAGTACATGCCGCTGGGCGAGAACCCGGACGAGTGCATCATGGACATCCGCTTCCTGCTACCCATGCCCGCCAACGGCGAGCGTCCCCCGGCCGCCCAGCGCATCGACCTCGATTTCGATGACAGCTACCAGGCCAATAACGTCGGCTTCGGACTATTCGACGAGGTCTTCGACCAGGATATGGGCAACGTCCCCGGCGTCCAGCAAGGCGCGCGTGAGGGTAAGCAGGACCAGCCGCTTTACTTCGGTCGCTATCAGGAATGCCGCCTGCGCGCGCTCCACGCCCGTATCGACCGCCTGTGCGCAGTCTGACTGCCGATGACGGAAAGGCTGCGGTGATGAACGAAGGCGGGGAAGCAAACCTGTCGATCGTGAACGGGGCGCTGCTGGAGATCGACGGGGTGGTGGGCATCAGCCGCTCCATCGCGGGCCTGGCGGCGACGCGGCCCGGCCACCTGGCCCTCGCCATGGGCGACCTTAAGGTCACCTTCGCGCAGCTCGATACCCAGGTGCGTGCCGTGATGGCCCGCTTCGCGTCTGAGGGCCTGCTCCCCGGTGAACGGGTGGCGTTCCTGGGCGCCAACCACCCGCGCTTTTTCGCCTTGCTGCTGGCGACCATGCGCAGCGGGCTGGTACTGGTGCCGATCAACTGGCGCCAGAAACCACGCGAAATCGCCCATATCCTAACCGATTCCGGCGCGCGCATGGCGTTCTGCGACACCGCTTTTCGCGGCGAACTGGACATGGCCGCGCCCGAGGGTCTGCGCATCGTCGGCAACGATGCTTTCGATGCGGAGTGGCTGACCGGCGAACCGTTACCCGATGCCGGCTTCGGTGACTGGCAGCAGCCCAGCGTCCTCCTTTACACCAGCGGCACCACCGGCGCGCCCAAGGGCGTCGAGACGACCGAGCGAGCGATCACCCTTGCCCGCCGGCAGGAGCACGCCCTGCCCGCCTTCGCCGAATGGACCGCCGACGAAGTGCTGCTATCGCCGCTGCCGCTGTTCCACATCGGGGGCATCAGCTGGGCGATCTGCGGCCTCGAACGCGGATGCAGTCTGGTGCTGACCACCGACATGACACCCGCCGGGCTGCTCGACGCCTGCCTTGCATGGCGCGTCACCCGCACGTTCATGGTCCCCCAACTGGTGCGCGGACTCGTTGGCGAGATGCTGGCCCGCGATGTTCGCGCGCCCGATCTTGCCGCGATCCACTACGGCGCGGCGGCGATGGACCCGCCGTTGCTGCGGCGCGGGCTGGAGCAGATCGGCTGCAAGTTCCTGCAATACTTCGGCATGACCGAGATGTGCGGCACAATCACCATCCTTGAACCGCAGGACCATGACCTCGCACGACCGGAATTGCTGGGGTCGGTCGGCAAGGCGCTGCCCGGCATCGAAATCCAGATCCGCGATGCAGATGGGCAGGTTGTCCCGCGCGGAACGCCCGGCGAAATCTGGGTTGGCGGCGATACGATGATGGCCGGCTACCTGGGCCTTGCCGAAGCCACGGCCGAGGCCATCGCGGGCGGCTTCTACCGTTCGGGTGACGGCGGCCGGATCGATGCGGAAGGCTTCCTCTACCTGACCGACCGGATCAAGGACATGATCAACTCGGCAGGCGAAAACGTCTATCCGGTCGAGGTCGAAACGGTCCTGCGCGAACACCCGGATATCGCCGACTGCGCGGTCTACGGGGTGCCTGACGCGCAGTGGGGCGAGATGGTCTGCGCCGCCGTGGAACTGCGCCCCGGTGCTGCCTCCGGGGACGCCGCAGCCATCATGGCCCACGTCCGCCGCGAAATCGCTGCCTACAAATGCCCCAAGCGCATCCAGTTCGTAGAGGCCCTGCCGCGCACTGCATCGGGCAAAGTCCAGCGCGCGAAAGTGCGCCAAGCCGCCATAGAGGCCGTATCATGACCCTCCAGCATGCCGATGCCGACCACCTCGATACACGTCTCGCCGAGCTCCTCGACAAGGCCGAACTGCGCGACCTCGTCAACCGCTATGCCCGCGCGGTGGATCGGCGTGACATGGATCTCCTGCGCGCCTGCTACCATGCGGACGCCATCGACAACCACGGCTCCCTGTTCAGCGGCGGCATCGACGCCTACATAGACTGGCAGCCGCAGATCATGGCCGCTTTCGAGAACAGCGCACACTATATCGTCAACACCGTGTTCGCCCTCGACGGCGACGAGGCGCAGGGCGAGGTCTACTTTTTCGGCATGCACCGCGTGACACAGCCCGAGCTACGACACGACTATGTCGGCGGTCGCTACCTCGACCATTACCGCCGCGGCGCGGACGGCCGCTGGCGCTTCGCCCAGCGTGACCTTGTGTGGGACTGGGTTGAAAACCGCAGCGTCAGCGAAAGCGAAATGGCCTTCCTGCGCGCGCTGGGTCATCAAGGCACGGGCGCAGACGACATATCGAAGCAGATCCTGCCGCTGCTGGATCGCTGAAAGCCTGACCGGCCCCAAAATGCCGGCAACACATATTCCGGGAGTTCGGCCATGGCCGCCAAGAAGACCATCATCAGCTGTGCCATCACGGGCTCGATCCATACACCCTCGATGTCGCCGTATCTGCCGGTCACGGCGGAACAGATCGCCCAGAGCGCATTGGAAGCGGCAGAGGCTGGCGCCGCGATCGTCCACCTCCACGCCCGCGATCCCGAAACCGGCAAGCCGGTCCACACGCCAGAGGATTTCGCGCCGTTCCTGCGCGTCATCAAACAATCCAGCGACGTGGTGGTGAACATCACCACCGGTGCCTCGCCCTATATGCCGGTCGAATACCGCGTGGAGCCGGCGAAGACGTGGAAGCCGGAAGTCGCCAGCCTCAATATGGGGTCGATGAATTTCGGTCTGTTCCCGATGCTGAAACGCTACAGCGAATTCCAGCATGACTGGGAGCCGGAAATGCTGGAAGCCAGCCACGATCTGGTCTTCCGCAACAGCTTCAAGGACATCCGCTATGCGCTGGAGACCCTGAACAGCGCCGGCACCCGCTATGAATTCGAGTGTTACGACACCAGCCACCTCTACAACCTGCATTACTTCTGGAAGGAAGGCCTCGTCCAGGGCCCGCTATTCATCCAGACCTGCTTCGGCCTGCTAGGCGGCATCGGCGCCCACCCGGAGGACGTGATGCACATGAAGCGCACCGCCGACCGCCTGTTCGGCGACCAGTACCGCTGGTCGGTACTGGCGGCGGGCGCGAACCAGATGCCGGTCGCGGCGATGGCGGCCAGCATGGGCGGCCATGTGCGCGTTGGCCTTGAGGACTCCCTGTGGATCGCCAAGGGCGAGCTTGCAAAGACCAATGCGCAGCAGGTTACCAAGGTCCGCCAGATCATCGAAGGCCTCGGCGGAGAAATCGCCACACCTGCCGAAGCGCGCGAAATCCTCAGCTTGAAGGGCGGCGATGCCGTCGGCTTCTGAGGCAGCGGTTCCCGCCGAGCCGACGCATGTGCCCGGCGCGGCCTGCGGACTGGCGTTCCCCACCTCGATCGAGACTTTCATCGGCGACGGTCCGGAATTCCTGACCCGCGCCTTTCGCGCGACCGGAGCGATGAGCGCGGACAACCGCGTCACCGCGATCACCCGCATCGAACCTTTCGAGGGTGGCGGCATGGGCCCCAAGCTCAAGCTCGACGTGACTTACGAACGCGGGGAAGAGGGGCTTCACGAGGCTCTCTTCGCCAAGTTCCCGCGCCCCTTCGGCGATTCCTTGCGCGCGCTGTTCGCGCCCGTGGTGGAGCCGGAAATCCGACTCTACCTGCTCTCGCGCCGCCCGGGCTTCCCGGTGCGCGTGCCGAAACTCTACTTCGGTGATTACGACCCGCAGACTGCCAGCAGCCTGCTCATCACCGAGCGCGTCGCCTATGGCCAGCACGGCATCGAAGCGTGTCATGACAAGGCACTGGATCACCGGCTGGCCGATCCCCTGCCCTATTACGAAGCGCTCTCTCGGTCCGGGGCAAGGCTGGCCGGCGGACACCGCGCCGGGTTGCTCGGCGCCGATGCAGAGCAGGCATTTCCCTTCGATCCGAATGCGATCGACGCCTTCGCCGCGATCCCCTATTCGGCGGAGCAACTCGCCGAAAAGCTGGCGATCCTCCAGCAGTTCGCCGCCGATGCACCGGCGCTGTTCCCCGAGGACCTTCGCGATCCGTCCTTCCTCCAGCGCTTCGCCGCTGAGGCGCCGCTGGCGTTGGAGCGCGAGGCAGCAGTGCGTAAGAGCCTCAACCACGCGGCGGACAGTGTGGCGCTATGCCACTGGAACCTCAACCTCGACAACGCCTGGTTCGACCACGGCAAGAACGGCACGCTGGAAGTCGGCCTGCTCGATTGGGGCGCAACCGCGCAGATGAACCTCGCGCAGAGCTTCTTTGGCATGATCTGCGCCGCAGAACTGGATTTCATCGCCGAGCACCGTGATGCCCTGCTCGAACTATGGGCGCGCGAATACACCGCCGCCGGCGGTCCGGCCATCACCGCGCAGGATCTTCGCGTGCACTACCGGCTTTCTGTGGCCGTGCTGGGCGTGGCGTGGATGATCGACGCTCCCTCGATCATCATGCGTGAACTACTCGATTATCAGGATCTTTCCGGCCGCGACGATTCCCGCCTTGTCGGCAATTTTCTGGCGCGGGCGCAGCGCCAGTTGCTCATGGTTTTCCTCCGCGAATGGCAGGCACTAGACCTCGGCGCAGCGCTGCGAGACCTCGCCGACTAGCCGTCAGAACGGGCCGAAATGCAGCGCGACCAAGGGCCCGCGCGCGTCGAGGGCAAGGCCCAGGTCGCTTTCGGGATTACGCGGTGTGATCCGCTCACGCGCCCAGCGGTAACCGCCGACCAATGAAATCTTGGGCGCAAGTCGATAGCCGGCAAGCAGGACAAGGTCGCGGCTGGTGAAATCGCCCGGCCCCGCCACGCCCACCGTACCGCGTGCCCGCAAGGTCAGCGACCGGGTCACGCGCGCCTCCACAAGTGCGCCGACCATCCCGGTCGTCCAGCCGCGCTCCAGGGCGATCTCGGCCGGCGTATCGGGATTGAGCACGCCCTTGAGGCGATTGTGGCGCACCCCGGCGAGAGGCGCGATCTCCATCGCGCCCGCCTTGATGCGGGGACCTGCCAGCGCTTCGAAGGAGGTCAGTTCCGCCCGGGTCTCAGCCCCGGACAGTGGATCGAACGAACGCTCGGAAAAGCGGGCCCAGAGGACGTGGCCCGAGGCGATGAAGCCAGGGGTGCGCACGTCGCCGTAACCCATGAAGCCTACCTTCACGCCGCCGGCAATGTCGGCCGCCGTAATGTCGAGAGGCACAGCCAGCGGACCCTTCCGCATCGAGCCCTTGAAATCAGGCGCCCAAACGAACGGCACCACATTCACCTCGATGGGGGAGGTGCTTTCTCCCCCCTCTTCGGCAAGCGCGGCGCAAGGCGCCGACAGGGCCAACGACCACAAGGCCGCCTTGCTGCCTACCTGCCACCAGCGTTCAACCGACATGGCCGTACCACAACGTCGGCAATGCCGCGCCCAGCGCTATCACCCATATCTCCAGCGGCGCGCGCAGCGCCCACGGCGCCTCGCGCACGTCCATGAAATGGAGGACCACGGTGCGGATCTTGACCAGCGCGATGACGATGACAAGCGCGGTTCCCGCCCCCGCCTGCCCCAGCCACTGCAAACCACTTTCGAACGACAGCAATGTCAGCGCCACCAGCACCGCCCACCATATCAGCAGCTTGCGATCGCCCTTATCCATGGCTCCCTCCCGCCAGATAGAACAGCGCGAACAGCATGATCCAAAGCAGGTCGACCAGGTGCCAGAACAGCCCTGCACACTCGGCCAGCATGGTCCGCGAGGGCGAAGGCTCACGCGAGGCGACGAACGAAAGATAGGCCAGTCCGCCCGAGCCGATCAGCACATGCACCAGATGAATGCCGGTGAAGGCGAAGTAGTACATGAAGAAATCGTTGGTCAGCGGGGTGATGCCGTGGCTGAACTTCGCGGTATATTCCGCCGCCTTCAGCGCGGCGAAGATCGCACCGCAGGCCAGTCCCGCACGGAAGAACGTCCCGTCACCGGGCTGCCCCTCGCGCACACGGCGCACGCCCAACGCGACGAACAGGCTGCTGGTGAGCAGGACCAGCGTATTGGCCAGCCCGATCCCGCGATCAAGCATCAGGTGCGACTGGCTGAACACTTCGGGCTGTTGGCTGCGGTAATAGGCAAAGATCAGGAAGAACAGCGAGAAGACCAGCATCTCGCCTCCGATCAGCACCCAGATCCCGGCTTCTCCCGGGATACGGCGCGGCTCAGCCATGGCGCTTGGCTTCTGCTGCCTCGGCCATTTCCTGGCGCTTAATCGCTGGCAGCATCACCAGCATCGTCAGCGTCATCCAGATTCCGAAGATCGAGAACGGAATCCAGTACACCAGCAATCCATTCCACGCGAACGGCCCGGTGCGCGGCAGGAACCCGAAAGCACCCACCTCGAACATCAGCGCGGTCCAGATCACATAATAGCCATACCAGCGCGGAAACGGATTGAGCGCATGGCCCCGACGCGACAGTGCCAGATAGGCGATCGGCACCATGTTGAAGATGAAGAACTGGTCGGTCGTCACCAGCGTCAGGTTGCCCAGTTCGTGCATCAGCAGGGTGATCTCGGCGGGACGGCCGGGGCTGAACGCAGCCACGCCCCAGAACAGCGGCGGCAGGACGAGGAAGATCGTCATCATCATGCCCCCGCCGAACTGGAGGATCGACCAGACCGGAATGCCCTTCTCCAGCCGCACGCAGTGAGCCACCAGCACGACGTAGATCGGGATCGCAAACGCCGCGCACCATGAACAGAGCACCGCTCCGATGCGGATCGGAAGGCTGTTAGCCTGATAGAACGCAGCCACCTGCGCGGCAGTGTCCGTCGCCGGGTTCAGCGGCAGCAACCGGATCAGCAGCCAGTAGCTGAGCCCGAACATGATCATCATCGCATAGCCCCACCAGAGCATGAAACGCTGCGCGCGGGCGCTGATCGTTGGATATTCCATCAATTTCCTCCCCCTGTCCGCCGCGTTCCATCGCGGCCGGACGGTAGCTTTACGCGAATGCGGTGGCCGAACCTGCGTCGCCCATGGCCGCGCCGATGCGCGTCAGGAATTCCACCGTAGTATCGCGCGGCTGCATGTCCGGCAGGCCATCTGGCGGGCACAGCGTCACCAGCCACCAGCTCAGCGCGGTCCACAACTGCTGGCGATAGTGCAGCCAGGCCTCCTCCATCGTCACGCTGGGACCGCCGTGGCGCTCGAGTTCCGCAAGGTAGTAGGCGATGAGATCACGTTCCCAGGCGCGGCGATCCTCGATCTTGAGCGCGGTGGCAATCGTATAGGCAAGGTCGCGCGACCAGTGGCCCGCGTTCGAGCACTGCCAGTCGCCAAGGCCCATCTCGCCGTCCCAGGCGACGTACCAGTTCTTGAGATGCACATCGCCGTGGGTGATCGTGCGGGGAAGCTGCCCATGGCGTTCGACCGACTGAATCATGAGGTCCCACATACCATCCTCGCCCAGCGCGACGACGTCGGCGGGCAGGATGTCGCAGGCCTCGTGGAAGGCGCGCCGAATTCCGGATTCGAGCCCGAATTCGCAGGAACGGTAGTAGAACTCCTCCCAGGTGGGCATCTGCTCAAGGCTGGCGGCAACCTCGCGGTTGGCATAGCCGGAGGCATGGAGGCGCGCCAGAAGGCGCATCTGGCTCTCAGCGCGGGCACGGTCCATGGGCGTACCATCGTCGCAGAAAGACTTAACCGAATCGGTGATATCGCCCAGCATGATGAGCGAATTGCACGAGACCGGGTTCCATTCCGCGAAATAGGAAACCGGCACTTCCATCTCTATATGCGGGCGGAACAGATTGTAGAAATTGACCTCGCCCTTGGCGCCGCCCGACACGCCCAGAACCATACGGTTCGACAGGTCGTGCGAGGCCTTGCAGAACAGCTTGGTCGGCAACCCGTGCGCGATCCCGGCCTCGTTATAAGCAACCGTTACCCGGCGTCGGTTCGACGATCCGTTATCCGGCGCGCCCAGCGTAAATGCGGTGACCTTGGCGCCGCTCGCCGCGCCGCACAGCGCTTCCGTCAGCCATTCCTCGGTCAGTTCCTCATAACTGCGCGGCAGCTCTGCGGTGGTCGTGACTTTCTGGAAGCCTCGCGCCTGATCGGCGGCAAAAGCAGTCTGGATCTGTTCGAGGACTTCGGACATCTTCTCTCCTGGCCAGTTCTGCGGGCTTGTCGGAGGCCCGATGCTGTCATGCCGACGGTATATGGCGGGCAAATATATTACGCAAGCGAACCTTTTTCCTTTTTCGACACCTGCCGCCAACGGCCTATCGGCATTCCCGTCCATGCCAGGAACGCCCGCCGCAGGCCGCTTTCGCTACGATAGCCAAGTAGATGGGCGACCTCTGCAACGCTCATCCGGTCCGATCGCAGAAGCTCCAGCCCAGCAGTGCGGCGATAGTCGGACAGGACCTGTTCGAAGCTCACGCCCTCCTGCGCCAGGCGCCGCGACAACGTGCGCGCACTCATCCCCAGATGACGGGCCGTAGAGGCAAGGCGCGGTAATTCGCCCGGCCGTGCCATGAAGCTCCCGCGCAGTCTTGGGGACAAATTCCCTTCGCTTCGGCTGGAGGGTTCACGCAGTCGACCGCGCAGGAGATCGAACGTCTCGGCATCGCGCGCCACTTGCGGCAGGGCCAGCGCCGAGGCCGGCCCGGTTACTACCGCAGCGCGCTGCTCGAAGCGTACGTGCGAGCAGAGGAAACGCTCGTAATCAACGCCTTGCGCGCGCGCAAACGGCAGTGCCACCTCGAAGTCCGCAAGCTCGGCTCCGGTTGCCTCGCGGGCGAAGGTAAAGAACGTGGCGACCAGTTCCTCTACCACGAAACGCGCCAGTTTCGGGGCGAGAAACGGCATCGGGCTGAACTGGGTGCGCCAGCGTGCGGCGGTGCCTTTCCCGCTCACCCGGCTCGACATGTTTGCCAGTTCCCCGGCCATTTCGGCATGATGTTCCCACGCCGCCAGCGTTTCCCGCAGGTCCGCCGCACTCAGGATAAGGTGGCCGATGATGCCCAGTTCCGCGAGGCGGCGACCTGCGCCGACTTCCAGCGCCATGGCCGGCGGCGCCTGCATGGCAACCGCAGCGAGCGAGTGGAGATAGGCCAGCGCATCGACCGGACCCTCGAGTTGCCAGTCAGCGCCGCTCTGCCCGAGATACCCGGCATAAATCGCCAGCTTGCGCCGACGCATCTCGAATATGCGCTCCGACATCCCTTGCGCCTCTCTCCGGCGTCTGGCGTGATTTGCACAGACATTGGCGCGGTCCGCACAGGATTGCAAATTGTTCGTAAGCGAACCCTATTCCATATCGAGAGGGCTACCGCCCTGCATCAGGGCGGGCATCCCGGAAGGTTCGACCATGCAAGTGCGCAAGCCCGATCTCCTCACGCAGGGCGACGCCATCATCTGGTCGAGAACACCCGAAGTCGCCTTGTTCTTCAATGCGATGTCGGCGGTAATTCCTTACGTCGAACACTACCTCAACAACGTCGTCGACGAAGTGCGCGCGGACCATAGCGAAGGCGACCCGGCCCTACGCGCGATGCTCGGCGAATTCATCCGCCAGGAAACGGAACATTCGAAGCTGCACGCCCGCTTCAACAAACGCCTGTTCGATGCCGGTTACGGCGAATTGAAACCCCTGCTACGCAAGATATCGGACGAGTTGCAGTCGATCCGCGGCCGCCATTCCCTTGCCTTCAACGCTGCCTACTGCGCCGGGTTCGAAAACAGCGCGACATTCAGCGCTGCTTACCTGCTGGGCCCGGGCCTGCCCTTGTTCGAGGGCGCCGACCCCGCAGGCGCCAACCTCATCCTGTGGCACGTGGCCGAGGAGTTCGAGCACCGCGCGGTCTGCCATGAGGCGTTCCACGCGGTTTCGGGCAGCTACTTCCTGCGGCTCTGGGGACTGGCCTATGCGTTCGTTCACGTGAACTATTCGTTCAAGCGCGCGGGCGACGTGATCTTCCGCATCCATCGTCAGGGCATGAGCCGGGCTCAGGTGAAAGCGTCGAAACGGCGTTTCCGCAGGTTCCTGCTCGGTCAACTCGGCTACATGGCGCCCCGGATGCTGCAATTGCTGCACCCGCGCTTCGATCCGGCAAAGCTGGAAGTACCCGAGGCGATCCATGCCGCGCTCGCTCATTTTGCAGGGCCAGGGCCGTTCGCCGAAAACTACGGCGACACGGCCATGAAAACGGCAAGAGTTGCGTAACTCCCCCTCAGTTCCCCTTGCGGAACAGCATCGAGACGACGAAGGCCATCGTCTTCACATCCAGCAGCTTGAGCGCCTTGCGCGCCTCGGCAGGAGTCAGCACGGCGCGCACCGGCAGGGTGCCCATGATCTCGCCGTGGATGACCAGTTCGCTGCCGTCGCGCTCGATCTTCTCGACGGTCATCAGGTTCTCGTAGTCCTTGGTCAGCAGTTGCATCGTCTTGTCCTCTCAAATGTCGTCGTTTCAGGGCTGCGCGAGGCTCACCAGTTCACGAAACCCTTGGCGTATGGGATGCCCATTTCCTTGTAGATCTTCATCGCAGACGCGCGGCCGCCCAAAGTGGCAAGGCCGCCCGGGTGGGTGGTGCAGCCGGTCAGGAACAGGCCCGAGATACCCGGCACCTGGTACTGCGAAAGCTCCGGCGTAGGCCGCGCGCCCATCAATTGCTGCGCGGTCATGGCAACGCCCATGATGTCGCCCTTCTTCATGATGCGGCTGTGCGCGGCATGATCGGGCGGGCATTCGATCAGGCGGCCAAGCACCTTGGAATGGTCGATATTGTGGGTGAACTTGCAGAACCAGTCGAACAGCGCATCAGCCGCACGCTGCTTGTCGACAGCCCAGCCATCGCGCGTCTCGAACGGGGCGAAACAATAGAGGTAAAGCGCGGTCATGCCCTCGGGCGCGCGGGTCTTGTCGAAGTTCGACTGCGGGCCGCCCAGCGGCTGCAACACGTCGTAGGGAAACTCGCCCCGACGATAGGACTGGAACGGCCGCATGAAGTTGTCCCAGTCCGGCTCCATGCATTCGACCAGGATCGCCTCGTCATAGGCTTTACCGCCGATCCACTCGATGCGCTCGGACAGGGCGATCTGCTGGTTGATGGCGCCATATTCGCTCAGTTCCACCTTGGAGGCGCGCTCGGCGATGCCCTTGTCGACGCCCGGAACCATAGCGCCGATGTCCCAGGGGTGGATGTTGGCGACCACTGCCTTACCGGCGCTGATCGTCTCTCCGGTATCGGTGACGACGCCGGTAATCTTGCCCGACGCCCCGACCAGTCGCTCTACGGTGACGCCGGTGCGCAGTTCGCCGCCGTGGTGTTTCAGGCAGTCGATCAGGGCGTTGGTCACGCTCTTGGCGCCGCCTACCACGGTGGCCATCTCGTATTTGTGCCCAAGGCCCAGGATCAGGTACATTGTGAGGCCCGTGCCGGGATAATCGGGGGCGCTCATCACTTCCGATGCCCACTTGGCGAGGTGCACCTTGACGTGCGGGCTTTCGAACCGGGCGTTCAGGAAGTCGATCACGTTGCCTTCCAGCTCGGCGCGGATCTTGCGGCCCTTCTCGCTGGCGTCGAGCAGCTTGATGAAGCCGTCATGCGGCATCGGCGGCATGAAGAAACCGCGCGACAGCAGCGGCATCAACTCGTTCGCTTCCTCCACAAGCTGGGTATAGGCGCGCGCGTCACGCTCGGAAAAGCGGGCGATCTCCTTCACCGCGCGGTCGAAATTCGTGTAGCTGATCAGACCCTCACCATCGGGATAAAGCGAGGCGAACGGCGCCGGAGCATAAGCGAATTTTAGGCCGAAGCGGGTTTCCAGCTCCAGTTCGTCATCCTTGATCGCCGGGTTTGCCAGCAAAACGAGGTACCCCATCGCGTGCGGATCGTGGGTAAAACGCGGGTCGGTATGGACCGACACTACACCGCCCCCGCACTGCTCCTCGCGTTCGAGAACCAGCACCGAAAGCCCCGCCTTGGCAAGATAACAGGCGGTCGTCAGCGAATTGCTGCCGGCGCCGACTACGACAATATCATGCGACATTCGACATCTCTCAATTGTTGTTTGCTTGTGTTCCAAGGATGGGTTGCAGCAGCGAGCCGACCGCATGGCGCAGTTCCTCGCGGAACATGCCGAGGTCTGGCGAAAGCAGGCCCTTGCGGACCATGAACTGGCGCGAAACGACCGTCGTGGCGATGGCGCCGGAGAGTGCCAGCAGGCGGATTTCGTCGCGCACGGTCAGCGCTCCGTCGCCTGCCATGCCCGCGCGCATCAATTCGTGGATCGGCTCGACCAACCGGACGAAAACGTAGTCGAAACGCTCGTCCTGCCGCACGATCTCCGACAGGATGAACTGCGCACTGGCCGGGTGCGCGCAGAAGATGTCCAGCAGGCGCTCAACCGCCTCGACCAGCGAACCGCAGGGTAGGAACCGCGCTCCGTCAAGTGCGGACAGCAACCGGTTCGCTACGGTATCCACGCATGCCTGCCACAGCTTCGCCTTCGACCCGAAAACATGGACGATCAGCGCGGCGTCGACCCCTGCTGCCCCGGCAATGCGGCGCAGGCTGGCGCCTTCGTAACCGGCCTGCGCAAAGGCCACGATCGCCGCTTCCAGCACCCGCCGCGCGCCCGGCGTATCCGGGATCGGGGCAGAGGCAGGAGCGCCTTTCGATTCGGTTGTTCGCATCATCACCTTTGTATTCAACAGACGTTGAATACGGTCAAGTGGTTCGCTTGTGAATTATATGCTTGCGCTCGACGGCGGTGAACTTACGTTCGGCGCCGGTGGAGCGGAGCAAAAACATGAAAGTCCTGGTCTTCGGCGCAAGCGGGTACATCGGCAGCCATATCACCCGCCATCTGGCGGACAGCGGCCATCGGGTGACCGGCTTCGCGCGCAATACGGCAAGCGGCGGCGTGATAGAGCAACTCGGGGCAACAGCGCTGCTCGGCGATCTGAACGACACCGCCAGCATCGCCGCCATGGTCGGGGATCACGATGCGGTGATCTGGGCCGCACAACTAATGCTGGAGGATGAGCAGCGGGTCGTCGGCGCGCTGATTGACGCTCTGGCAAAGTCAGGCCGGGCGCTGATCTTCACCAGCGGCACCAGCGTCATGTCGATCCCCACCGGCGGCGACTGGGACGAGCGCAGCTTCGCCGAGGACGAACCTTTCGAGCCGCGCCGCCAGATCGCCCCCCGGCTGGAAATCGAACTGGCGGTGCGCGAAGCCGCGCAGCGCGGCGTGCGCGCCATGGTCGTGCGCCCCCCCATGATCTGGGGCAACGGGGGCTGCCGGTTGATCTCGGACTTCTACCACTCCGCGCGGGCTACCGGAGCAGTGTGCCACATCGGACGCGGGCTGAACGTCTATTCCAACGTCCATGTTGAGGATCTGGCCGAACTTTACCGCCTCGCACTGGAGAAGGGACAGCCCGGCGCGCTCTACTTCGCGGTGGCGGGCGAGGTATCCTACGGCGTCATGGCCAAAGCCATCGCCGAAACCCTGGGAACCGGCACTCGCAGTGTCACTGTGGAGGAAGGCTGCGCGATTTGGGACCGCTTCATGGCCCGGATCGTCCTGTGTTCATGCAGCCGCCAGCGTTCGCCCCGCGCCCGCAGCGAACTGGGCTGGCAGCCGCAAGAAGACCGGCTCGACATCCTCGAAGAATGCCGCAACCCGGCCTATGCGCAGGAAAGCGAGCGCGCGCTGCCATCGTGGGTGCGGCCGGGCACGGGCTGAACCCCGCGCCCCGGCCGCGCACGGCTCATGCCGGTTCGCGCACCGACAGCGCAGCATTCGCCGCCTCCGCCCCGGCAAGACGGCCGAAGACCATCGCATTGCAGATGCCCATGCCGCCGCCCGCATAGCGCTTGCCCACGGTGCAGCCCAGCACTTCGCCCGCCGCATAGAGGCCGGGGATCGGGTCGCCCTGCTCATCCAGCACCCGCGCCTGCCCGTCGATGTTGAGGCCGGCGCCGGTCTGCCCGATCACGCTGGCACGCACCTCGCGGGCATAAAACGGCGCGGTGCGAACCGGGAAGCGGCGCGGCATCTGCTTGAAGAACTGGCCGTCGGCGCCGGCATCGCAATCTGCATTATAGCGCGCGATGGCCGCTTCGAGCCCCTCGACCGGCACGCCGACCAGCGCCGCCAGTTCGGCGACCGTGTCGGCCTTCTGGATGCGCCCGTCCGCCGCCGCCTTGGTCAGCAGGTTGTACTCCCAGGTCGGCATGGCTGTGCCCGAGTGATACGGATCGGCAAAGCGCATGTCCTGACTGCCTTCCTCCAACGCAACATGGTCATATACCGCGAAGGCATGACCGCCCGCCTGCGCGTTGATCTGATAGCCCGAAACGGCATAGGGCGACGCCTCGTTCATGAAGCGGCGCCCCTGCTCGTTCACCAGCATGATCCATGGCGGCAGGAATGCTTCGATCCATTTGCCCAGCCCACTTGTCGGCAGCAGCAATCCGCTGTCCTTGCCGACGATCTCGGCGTGTGCCTGCTGGCCAAGAGTGATGCCGTCACCCAGAATAAAGGGCGCGTCCATGTGCACCGCATAAGTCCAGTCGCCGTGACGCGCGGCGGTGGGATACCACTGCGCGATCATCTCCGGGCTATTGCCGAAGCCGCCGGTGGTAATGATGACGGCATCGGCGCGCAGTTCCTCGCCTCCCGCCTCGACACCGACAACGCGGCCGTTCTCGATCAGCAGCCTGTCGACCCGCGTGCCAAGCGCGGTTTCCACGCCCTCGGCCCCTGCGGCATTGACGAGCGCGGGTGCCACGCCAAGGCTGGGGTGGCCGCGCGGCACTTCCTCCACGCCCGAACACAGCAGGTAATCGGCAGGAAATTCAACACCCAGCGAGATCAGCCATTCGAGCGCAGGACCGCTCTCGTCCGACATGATCCGGGTGATGCGCGGGTCCGTCTCATGCGCGGCCAGCGTCATCAGATAGCGGTACATGGCATCGGGCGTGTCCTCGATGCCGCGCGCCTTCTGCACGCTGGTACCGCCCGCGAACATGACAGCCGCAGAAAGCGCGGTAGCGCCGCCAAGTTTGGTGTCGGCTTCCAGCACCATGACGCTGGCACCGGCCCGGCGCGCCATGATGGCCGCAGCCAGCCCGGCCCCGCCGCCGCCCACGATGATGACGTCGAAATCGCTCATTACCCGTTCCTCTCCAATCTGTTTTTTTTGCTTTGTCGTCAGACCGCTTCGCGGCCGCCGCTGCGCGCGGCGCGTTCGACCGCGTCGATCACTCGGTGAATGCGCAGGGCATCTTCGAAACTGCGAAATTCGCCGGTAGCGCCCCGGATATCGCGCGCGACGCTGCGATAGGCGTAGGCGACATTGCGGGCGACGCCTTCTTCAAGTGCTACCCCGTCCAGATAGCTATCCGGCACCGGCAGCGGTTCGAGCGCCTGCGCATCGCCCCGCCCGCCCGCAAGCGCTACCGGGAACATCTGGACATGACCGCACAGGCCCGTCACCTGGATGTCGCCCTCGGTGCCGTTGATTTCGAGCAGAAGGTTGGTCCCTCGCGACATCCCGCCGCGGAAATGGACCGAAAGCGGCGCCCCGCCATCATAGATGCCCTGCACCAGCACCTGGTCCGGCGCGGTGAGCGGCAGGGTCTCACCTGTTTCGACCACGGTCGCTTCACGGCGCAGGTATTCGATCCTTGCCGACACCTCTACCGGCAGGCCCAGCACCATGTCGAGCGCCGCCATCGTGTGGCCGAAGGGGATCGTCAGCATGGTCGCGCCGATCTTCTCGTCGAGCGAATAGGCATTGGCCTGGTCGACGTACGCCCCCCAGGCCATGCCCGAGGCGACGAGGCTGACAGACTGCACCTTGCCCACATAGTCCTGCGCAAGCAGGTCCCGCAGGTAGCGGAATGCCGGCGCCGCAGCCGCCTGGTTGCCAATAAAGCCGCGTGCGCCGCTGCTGCGCTGCGCCTCGGCCATTTCCTCGGACTGGGCCAGGCCGTGGCCCAGCGGCCATTCGCAGTAGACGTGCTTTCCGGCGGCGAGCGCGGCAGTGGCGATTTCGTGATGGAAGGGTACTTTCACCGCCACCACCACCAGATCCACGGCGGGATCGGCGATCAGCGCCGCGTGATTGTCATAGACATTAGCGACCCCAAACGCCGCGCCAGCGGCCCGCGCCGTCTCCATGCGCGTGGTCGAAACGGCGGCTATGTGATATTCGTCCAGCGCCTGCAGAGCGGGCACGTGCGCCATCGCCGCCCAGCTCGCATCGGGATTGGCGCCAACGATGCCCACGCCTATCTTGCCTTCGGCCACGTCCATCTCTCCATCCTGTTATGATTCAAGCTGCTGCCCCAAGGGATAGGTTCGCTTGCGTCCTATATTCCCTTCTAGGCACCGTGAAGCGATCTTGCCAAGAGGGATTGTCCCCAGCGCCTGTTCTTTGCGCCAAGGTCCTTCGCCGCATCGGCCAGTTACCGCGTTTACCGCAATTTATAGTATGCATACGAACCATATTCCCTTATGCGCGTCCTCACCGCAAGAATGAGGACTAGCCGCGAATGAGCATCGACCCGTTGTTCCAACCCGTAACCCTGGGCACGCTGGAACTGCCGAACCGCATCATCATGGCTCCCCTCACCCGCGCCCGAGCCGATCTGGGCCACGTGCCCACCGCGATGATGGCCACCTATTACGCCCAGCGTGCGGACAGCGGACTGATCGTTTCGGAAGCGACCGCCGTCGATCCGCTCGGCATGGGATGGTATCGCGCTCCCGGCATCTGGACCGACGAGATGGTGGCGGCATGGCGCCGCGTCACCGATGCTGTCCACGCGGCCGGTGGCCGCATCGTCTGCCAGCTGTGGCACATGGGCCGGCTGGTCCTGCCCGACTATCTGAACAGCGCTCTGCCCATCGCCCCCTCCGCCATTGCCGGCGAGGGTGAGACGTTCGCGCCGCGCGCCGCGGGCGACACCAGCCTGCTGCTGCCGATGAAGCCCTACGTCGTCCCGCGCGAAATGAACGAGGACGACATCGCCCGCGCCGTCTCCAGCTACGGACGGGGCGCCGCCAATGCCATGGCTGCCGGCTTCGACGGGGTCGAGATCCATGCCGCCAACGGCTACCTTATTGACCAGTTCCTCCAGTCGCGCACGAACCTGCGGAGCGATGACTACGGTGGCAGCGTTGAGAACCGCACCCGCTTCCTGCGCGAGGCGATCGCAGCGGTGACCGCGCATGTTGCCCCGGGCCGCGTGGGCCTGCGCATCAGCCCGACCAGCGCGCGAAAGGGCATGGGCGACGAGAACCCGCAGCTACTTGCCCGAACCATCGGGAAGGCGGCGCAGGACGCAGGCCTTGCCTATGTCCACCTGATCGAGCCGATCTCCTCGGGCTTCATGGAAAAGCCCGAGCGGCCGGTGATCGAAGACCTCCGACGCGATTTTGCAGGCGCCGTCATCCAGAACGGCAGCTTCGACGGGCCTGCCGCTTCGGCTTGCATCGCCGCCGGACAGGCCGATGCGATCTCGTTCGGGCGGCCTTACATCGCCAACCCCGACCTTGTCGAACG
Organism: Novosphingobium sp. 18050; assembly: GCF_902706195.1. Classification (GTDB taxonomy): domain Bacteria; phylum Pseudomonadota; class Alphaproteobacteria; order Sphingomonadales; family Sphingomonadaceae; genus Novosphingobium. The sequence continues at coordinate 211,127 of NZ_CACSJO010000006.1, forward strand.
CCTGCGCGCAGACCTGCCGCTTGCGCCCGCCAATTTCGATTATGCCTATGTCGGCGAGGAAGCCGGCTATACCGACTACCCGGCTGCGACCTGACCAAGCGGCCCCTGAAGCGCTGCTGCGATCAGGGGCCGAAGGTCGTCAGAAGGCGTCAGGCACGTAGAGTTCTTCCGGCACCGGCTGGCGGATATAGTCACTGTTGCGCACGCGGTCGGGCAGCACCACCGGCGCGCGGGGCACGTCTTCGTAGGGAATCTGTTCCAGCAGGTGGGCGATGCAGTTGAGGCGCGCGCGCTTCTTGTCCACCGCTTCGACGACCCACCACGGCGCCTCCGGGATGTGCGTATGCTCCAGCATCGCTTCCTTGGCGCGGGTATAGTCCTCCCACCGGCGACGCGATTCCACATCCATGGGAGAGAGCTTCCACTGCTTGAGCGGATCGTGGATACGCATGTTGAAGCGGAACTGCTGCTCGTCGTCGGTGATCGAGAACCAGTATTTCAGCAGGATGATCCCCGAGCGGACGAGCATACGTTCGAATTCGGGAACCGAGCGGAAGAACTCCTCCACGTCGTTCTCGTCGCAGAAGCCCATCACACGCTCCACGCCCGCGCGGTTGTACCAGCTGCGGTCGAACAGCACGATCTCACCCGCTGCGGGCAGGTGCGCGACGTAGCGCTGGAAGTACCACTGCGTGCGCTCGCGCTCGCTGGGCGCAGGCAGCGCCGCGACCCGGCAGACGCGCGGGTTGAGCCTTTGGGTAATGCGCTTGATCGCGCCGCCCTTGCCGGCGGAATCGCGGCCCTCGAACAGCACCACGACTTTCAGGCCCTTGTACTGGACCCATTCCTGCAGGCGCACCAGTTCGTGCTGGAGGCGGAACAGTTCCCGAAAATAGATACGGCGGTCGAGCTGTGCCTGCTCCGGATGCTCGGACATGTCATCCAACAGCGATTCCAGGCGGCTTTCGTCGATCTCCATTTCCAGCTCCTCGTCGAAGCTGTCGGCGATTTCCGCCTTGATGCGGTCCATCTCGAAACCATGGGGCGGGTTCATCGCTGGGTTCCTCGTGTGCGTGGCACCATTGTTTTTGCCGCACTTGCATGACATCCGGGTTACGAACTGGCCGAATGGAGAAATGCAGTAGAAACATGCTGGAACTGCGCGCGCCGGTAATTCAAAAATCGAGACAAATCACTCATGCGCGCATTCGGCATTATTGCCGCGACATGTGCCGCGCCGTCCTGAGTTACCACGACTGCTCGATGGGGACGCTCTCTCCGGTGCATGACGGCTTCATCACCGACGACAACAGCTTCTCGCTGCGGCGGCCGTATCGGGCTTGAAATTTTCCGAAGCCGCGTCCGGCAAAAGCCTGCAACCAGTCCGCCCGTGACGACTTCCAATAATGGAGACCGTCATATGCGGGGCCGGGAGCGGGCCTTGCGAAACTGGGGAAAGCAATGAAATCGACCTGGCTGATCGCCGCACTACTGTTCACCTGCGGCGGACCTGCCCTTGCCCAATCCGCCGCTACCCAGGCCACCGCGCCGATCCCGGCCGCCAACCGCCCCCGTGTAGAGA
>NZ_CACSJO010000007.1 GCF_902706195.1 Novosphingobium sp. 18050
GAAAAGCGTAGGTCCGGCCTTCTGCAGAAGGCCGGACCTACGCTTGAGAACACCGAAACCACCATGCCATGAGCGGGGGTCAGTTCTTCGCTTCGCCAAGGGGGTCAAACCCTCAGTTCGGTTGACACATCGAGCACGCCTGGTTTTTGACCAGCGGTTTGACTTCGATTATCGCCATGTCCGCAGGTGTCCAAAGCATCGAGGTCGGAATCTCCGGCCGTGACGGCGTGATCGGAATGCCGCTTGTCCTCGACAGTGACCGTTCGCCGCACAGGGTGTTTATGCAGGTCGGGGGCGAAGGTTTCCGTATTGCCGCAGAGCCGCTCCAGGACGCGATCGACCAAAGCCCCTCACTGCGCAAACTGCTTTTACGGTACGTCCAGGCGTTCTCGGTGCAGCAGGCTTATACAGCGCTGTCGAACGCCATCCATACCATCGAGGAGCGTCTGGCCCGCTGGTTGCTCATGACCCACGACCGGCAGGACAGTGATGATATCGCTTTGACCCACGAATTCATGTCGCTGATGCTCGCGGTGCGGCGCCCCAGCGTCACGATTGCGCTTCATTCGCTGGAAGGCCTGGGTTTCATCAAAGCGAGCCGCGGGTTGGTAGTGATCCGCAGCCGAAACGACCTCGAGGAGTTTGCCGGAATGGCTTACGGGATACCGGAAGCGGAGTATAAGCGTCTGATAGGATCGCTTCGCTAGCATCGTCGCCGCGAAGCATAGGCAAGTGACGGACAATGCGCCAATGGCCCGATATTATTTTCATTACCTCGCAAGCGGAAATCGGGTGGCGGATCCCGAAGGCAGCGAGCTTGAGAATCTCGAGGCCGCGCGGATGGAGGTGCTCGAGGCGTTGCGGGAGCTGTGGGCCGCTGCGATATTACAAGGCAATGATCTTGGCGAGGGGCGGGTCGAAGTGACTGACGGGAGCAGCGCCGTGTTACTGACCATACAGTTCGAAGAGGCACTTCCCGTAAGATTTCAAACGCAAATGTGATAGGATGCCGTCCTGAGACGCACCGCTTCGGGTCGGCACAGTCACTGAGCAGGATCGGAGACCGATGCCGGGATGTTCTTATCGCTCGTCCATCGCCGCCGCGACCATGAAGCGCCAGGTGCTTGCAGCGTCACCCTGATGGCCCATGGCCGTTTCGGCATCGCCGACAGTCCGGATCACTTCAGCACCGGCAAGCGCCATGGCGTCAGTAGGTTCACGGATCGCATGGAATATCGCGCGTATATCGCGCTTGATGGTCTCCTGATGCTGGATGTCCAGTGAATCCCAGTCATCATGCCCGCTCGCGGACTCTGCGAGGGCACGAGCGGCCCGCTCGATGATTGATCCAGTCATAAACTAAAGTATCACCTGACCTTTCAATGGCCAAGCAGGATCTGACCGCTAGTGTCCATCCGATCAGATTGGCCGGTTCGTCGCCGGTAGCCCACGCCGCGTCCCATCGCGTTGGTCATTCCAGTCCTAGGTTCTATGACAGCGCCGAGCCAGTCGGAGGACCAACCGGCCAGGCCCACTCCCGGCGGTCGCGGTGGGGTTTCAGGCCGCCGGGAGACCATTGCTGCGTTACCGTTACCGGATTGTCTCAATGGAACTGACTGCGGCACGCGCCGCCTGTTGCGTCCCTGAGTTTAAGCACGCAGCGGCCGCTTTGCGGCAGCGATGGTCCTACCGTCCGAGCAAATGCATCAACCGGACTAAAACCTGTGCGCGGTTTCTTCCGCGCAGATTCTACAGGCGCATGCGGTATTATTAAGATACGTTCATCATCTTGTTAAGTCCGGCGAATGCATGATTCTAAATGAAGGCCGGTACGGTGCAGGATGGGGGAAATATGCACGATATCTCTGAAATGGAACTGACTGCGCGTGAAGCCGAAGTGGTAGGCCATGTCGCATCCGGGATGTCGGCCAAAGAGATCGCAATCCGACTGGGCATTGCACCATGCACGGTCGAACGACACGTCGAAAACGTGCGTCTGAAGACCCGGACGCGTAACCGGGTCCACATGGTGGCATATCTCCTGCAGGAGGGTCTATTGGGAGCGGTGGCCGGCGAACAGCTGGCAAAACGAGCTTGACGGTGACGCGAAAATGGACGCTGGGGCGAGCACCCGACGATCGCGAGGGCGTCGCGTGCATGCCGCTGCGGCGCGGAGACGTTTTCGTTATCCCCGGTTGCCTCGCAGGCGTGGGTTGGGTTGTAGCTGCGCAACTAGCAGCGCAAAATCATCTGCTCGAATGATGCGTTCGAACTGAAAACCGGCGCGCTCCTCATGTGACCATACGAGATGGCCTTCGATCCGGCCGATTACAGGGAAACGAAGGGCGATCCGTTCACCGCTCTCGATGTCCGGCCGGCCCTGGATCATGAAGCCTTGGGACGAGATATTGACCAGATGCAACTCCAGCTCGCCGAGGTGCCGATGCTCACCGGTGGTGGTATAATCGACTGGATGACGCGCGGCGCCGCGCATTTCGCTCACGGTAAGCCGCGCTCCCGCGCTCATGTTCCTTGCCAGGAAGAATGTTCTTGGCAGCAGGCCGTGCATCGACGCCGGAATGTACAGTCCGGTTGCCCGGCATTGCAGAACCAGGGGGTGCTGAACGCGCTGCGAAGGCGGCGGATCACTTGCTGTATCATACCTTGGCCCAATGACTACAAATGAACAGACATACCGGGCCTATATGGTAAATTTGAAGTTACATGTGCGATGAATTGGCTTCTCGTTGCGGCGAACCGCTGAGCCGAAAGCAGGGTGAGGAAGTCGGTGCGCTCACAGTCCATGTTTGGCGCGCAGCCGCTAACGCGGCATTGGCAACCGAGCAGTCATGGATCAGTCGGTGTGGAATTAAGCACTCAGGCGACGAGCAAGGATGGTTTCCGGCTCGGCCGGCTGAAGGCGCGACACCCGAAATGGCTGCATGGGGTTGTCGGTACGCACGATGAACTGGACCGTGGCTTCGCGGAGCTGCACAGCGAGAGCGTAGCAGTTTTCGAATAGAGCCAAGCGAGGACGAGTCGACGAGATTGATATGACGGTCATAGTGGCGTCTTTCCTAGAAGTCTGCGGGTTAAGTGCCGCCGAGCCGACGAGGGCGCTTCATTCATGGAATGTCGATTGTTCCTGATGTATCGATCATCGGGACCGGATTCGATGCTGGAGCGTTGATCCGGTTGCGCCCGCATCCACGGGTGTATTCTTCGATCGACGGGATCGGTACCGCTGCTACGGTTTCGATCCCGTTTCGTTCCCCACGGCGGCGCGTCGATCGTGCTCTGCCCCTAAGCCTTCCACTATTTAAACGCCGGGCATGAACGGTGCGAGTGGACGTCAGGTCTGCCTGGTGCAAGACGATGCAGATCGACTTTTGCCTGCGTTGCGACGGCAGCGACTTCGGCGCGGCAGGCGAGATGCATTGAGCGAACGCATCTTGGACGTCTCTGACAAACGCCGGGGCACGTGAATGACTGCGACAGCCAACGCAATGGCAGGGGCAATGCCCACAAACGGCGGTAGCCCAGCCTTAAACCCAAGCAAAAGCATGGGGTAATGAATGGCGTAAAGCGGGAACGAAATCGCCCCAAGTCGTTCCCCCAAATGGTCGAATGCTTCGCTGGGACGCCCGCACCTTCGGGACGATGCTTGTCGGCCTCGCGATCTCGCAAATCCCGCTGGCATCCTCGCACTGCAGGGTGCAACGGTCTGGCAGGCGGGTGCCGGCAGCAATCTCGAAGTCGGCCGGGCGCTGCTCGCTTCGATCTCCGGTCCGTCCAGCCTTGCGCTGCTGGCCGCGAAGGTGCTGGTGGCGCCGATGATCGAGGAGTTGCTCTATCGCGGCTATCTGGTTGGTGCGCTCATTGAGCGGATGCCGGGAGCCGTAGTCGCGGTCATTTCAGCGGTGATCTTCGTAACCTTGCATTTCGAGCCGGCCAATCTTGTCGCGGCCCTGTGCCTCGGCCTCGGCGCCGCCCTATGTGCTGTGCGCACCCGGTCGGTCCTACCGGGGGCTGCTCGTGCATATTGCCAGCAACGGCTTCGGGATGTGGTACGTGACGCTCGGTTAGGTGGTAGCGACTGGTTCAAACTTCAGCTGCAGTCCGAGCGCCGGTAGCACTTTGAGCATGGTTTCAAGGGTCGGGTTGCCGTTTTCACCGAAGGCACGATAGAGCGCTTGCCGTTTGATACCGGTCTTCAAGGCGAGATCCGTCATGCCTTTGGCACGAGCAACCAGGCCGATTGCAGCAGCGACGATATGCACGTCGCCGGATCCAACCGCTTCGGCCAGCAGCTCGGTCTGATCCTCGGTTTCGGTAAGAAATTCGGCAGGATCGAAGGGGATGAGTTTCGTGGTCATGCGGGCGTCTCTTTCACTGAAGCAGGTCGTTTTCGAGATCCGCCGCAATTTTCTTTGCAGCGGTAATATCGCGGTCCTGGCTAGACTTGTCTCCACCTACCAGAAGGATCACGAGGGATGCGCCTCGTCTGGTGAAGTAGATTCGATAGCCAGGCCCATAGTGAATGCGGATCTCAGAAACCCCGGCTCCGACAGATTTGACGTCGCCAGGCAGACCCAATTCCAAGCCCGCAATGGTCTTGGCAATGCGTGAGCGCGCACGAATATCCTTCAGCCGGTCGAACCATTTCTGGAAGGCAGGGGTAACTTGCGTCTTCATGTGTCACCGTGCCCCGGTTCGCGGCAACTGTCAACATATAAGAGACAGCGCAGTCAGTTCATTTCGGCTGTAGGCGAATTTAGAGGTCACACGTCCCCCCGCACCATGATGGTCATGACGCGGCGTGAGACGCTGGCGTCCGCAGGATCTTCCGAGCGTAGACAGGGTCCAGGTCGTAAGCGTCGATCGCGAAATAGACCTTCGTGCCGCGATACTCGACGTGGCCGCGATCGCCCGGGCTTGCGTCGTCCTCGGGGAAGCGGTGCTTGCGGATCGCGGCGAGGATCTCGGCCTGGGCGACGATCCGCGTAGGCCCCTGCTCCTCACTGAACGTCGCGAGGCAGGTTCGGGTGATGACGGCGCGGCCGGTTCGATCGAGGCCGAGACGGCAGCGATCATTGAGACGGGCGATGACTTCGGCGCGCTGGGCCTCGGCGGTGAGAGTCAACATGAGCGTCCTTTCAACAGAGGAATCAGGCAGCGAGCGGTATCCTGCCGTCCTGGGGGAGCCCGACGTTGAGATTCGGAAACCATTCCTCGAGCGCAAAATCACCTCCCCCTTTCCCTCTTGCGCCAATGATCTGCAGGGGCGAAGATGGCTGGCGTGGTCAGCTTGCAGGCAGGTTCAGCATGTCAGCGAGAGTTAGCGGCGGGGTCGCCCTTGGGCGGCGCTCGCAGCTGTAGCCATGTCTGGCAGCGTACTTGTGGACCGCAGCGTAGTTGACCTAAGACGCCCGCCAGATCGCGCAAGGGACACCATTGATGGGAGCGATACGGAGCGCCCTGCAGTCGTCATCCGTCCAGGGCTTATGAAACCCGTGGGTGAGACCCATGGCGTGGCGCGAGTGGTCAACGAGGCTCGGGTGCGCCCCATCTGCCGAGCCAGCTCTGCGGTAGGGATCACGCCGTACCGGGTGCGCGATGTGGCTTCCTCGGCCTCGGTCCAGTCCGGCAAGGTACGCCATCCGCTTTGGTTGGCATGGCTTTCGCGCAAGCCAAAGCATGGTCTTGCATTGCGCGAGGTCGTCATCGTGCCGACGCTCGCGTATCCGGCCGACGGTAGAGGTCCGTTCGGTCTAGCGTACCAGGGCGTAATGGTCGCTGCTGGGGCCTAAATCGCGAACAATCGATACATGTAGCGAACCCATGCAGCTATGCCCTCCCAGGCCAGGGAATGCGCTTTCGTTCAATCGGGCTAGGGAGGTACCTCGGGAAGATGCCACTACATACCCCATGCACGCTGAACTTGGAACCCACGGGTCGGAACGCTCGTTAATCTGACGAGGACTGTATGGCGAAGTATACTAAAGGCGACCATGTGAGCTGGAATTCGGAAGCCGAACAGGCGAGCGGCCGCATCATCAAGCTGCATGAACGGGATTTCGATTACAAAGGCCATCGGCATCACGCTTCGAAGGAGGCACCGCAGTACGAGATCGCCAGCGACAAGATCGACCACATAGCGGCGCACAAGGAACACGCTGAAAAAGGTCGACTGATGGCGGCGGCTTTCACCACAATCGGCCATTCTAACCGCAGCCTCGAAGAGTTCCTTGATATGCTGCGAGATGCGCAGGTGGGCCTGCTGGTCGACGTGCGATCCTTTCCGAAATCGCGCAACAATCCTGTCTTCAATATCGACCGTCTTCCGTCCGATCTCGCGAAGCTGCAGATCGGCTATCAGCACTGCCCGGCACTGGGCGGGCGCCGTCCGAAACAGTCCGGTGTCGACGAAGGACTCAACGCCTTGTGGCGAGTGCAAAGCTTTCATAATTATGCCGACTATGCCTTGGGGGATACGTTCGGCGTGGCCCTTGATACGATCGTCCGGCTCGGCGGCGAGCGCCGGCTCGCCATGATGTGTTCGGAAGCGGTTTGGTGGCGATGTCACCGCCGCATCATCACCGATTATCTGCTTTTGAACGGACACGCGGTCGATCACCTCATGGGGCCGGGCCAAACGCAGCAGGCCAAACCCACACCCGGTGCCGAGCGAACTGAACTGGGCAAGGTGATCTACCCTTGAAGCGTCTGGGCCGGCGCGAACGAGATGATCACCGGATCGCCACCACCTTGACCTGCGCACCTTCGGCAATGGTCTTCCAGGCGAGATCACTGGTCCGCGCGGGCAGGCCGTCACGGCGGGCGAGCGCGAGACAGCAGCGATCGCCGAGCGACAGGCCAGCCTCCGAGGTCACCGCGCGCAGACGACCGGCCAACTGAGCCAGCGCCTTGTCGACCGGCACGATCGTCATCGGCAGCGGATCGAGCATCGCATCCACTTCGCGCTCGGGCATGCCGGCGTGCACAAAGTGACTGACGACCTCGGCGTAGTTCACCGCGCTGATCCTCGCGCCGGCGATGGCATTGGCAACCTTGGCGGCGCCGCGCTCGCCCTTAAGCATGGCCAGCAACGCCGACGCATCGAGAACGACCTCAGTCATTCGCCGCTATCCTGGCGGCGGTTGGCGAGAAAGGCGTCAACTGAGCTGTCCGAGTTGCCGTCAGTATAACGTTTGGCCAGCGCCTGCGCCCGGGCAACGGCTTGGGCGGCGGTGCGCAGCACCACGCCATCGTCGGTTTCGTCGAGGTAGATCGCACCGCCGCCGTTCAGGCCCAGGCGTTTGCGAATGTCAGCCGGCAGGCTCATGCGGCCATTGGGCGTGATGTTGATCTGAACGGTCATGATGGGCTCGCTTGCGATCGGCACGGTAACTGGTCACAAACTAGACCTGTATTCTATTGCATGCAACTCTGCCCATAATGAGTCTCAACGAAGGTTTTTGACCATGCTCCCTGCTCCGTGACATGCCTCAGATAGGCACTTTCCATAATCGGACATTATGGTAATATTAGAGCGATTATTGGTCAGAACAGAATGGCGGGGCAGGGCATGATCCACGAAAACGCAAACGAGGCACGATCAGCCCTCGATGACCCACCTGCATCGCCAGACCTCGATGTGGCCGATGAGGCAGACACGCTAAATTCTGGTGTGCGACCACTATCCGGGAGCAATCTAGCCCCACCGGTACACGCGACCAAGATCATGGTGCGCGGCTCCGGGCCGCTCCCACGTCGCCACGCGCGGCGCGCCCATGCTTCTACGCCCGACGAACGCCTGATGACAACGCTTGGCCGTGCCGCACCGCAGGACATGCCCCCCGTCAGCGGCATCGGCATCGAGACCGCGCTCGAGGCGATGGCGCCCGCGTCGAAGCTGGCGATTGCCGCCGATCTCGATTGCTGGCTCGACTGGTGCGCGCACGAACACCGCCGCGCGCTGCCAGCTGATCCTGAAGACCTGGTGCGCTATCTGCGCATCCTCGAAGCCGACGGCAAGAAGCCCGCTACGCTCAGCCGCCGGATCGCTAGTCTCGCGACGGTGCACCGCATACTCGACCTTGGCGGCGAGCTGCCGCCGACTTCGGCCCCGATGGTGCGCAATGCGCTGCGCGCGCAGCGCCGCCGCAAGGGCGCCGCGCAGCGCCAAGCCGCACCGCTGCGCTTTGGTGGCGCGCTCGGCAGCGTCGGCGGGTTCACGATCTCCGCGCTGCTCGCGGCGTGCAGCCACGATGTGCAAGGTGTGCGCGATGCCGCCCTGCTGTCTCTCGGCTACGATGCGGGCTTGCGCGTCAGCGAGCTCACCGCCGTGGAAGTGAAGGATTTGCGCCCTCAAGGCGACGGCACGGGCCTGCTCCATCTGCCTCGCTCGAAGACCGATCAGGAAGGTCTCGGCGCCTGGGCGTGGCTGTCCGCCGACACCATGCGCCGGATCGCGGTCTGGCGCTCGGAAAGCGGGGTTGATGAAGGGGTATTGTTCCGCCGGGTCGGCATCGATCGACGCCGCCAGCGCGCCAAGGAAATCGCCGATGCCCGCTGGGGTGAGACCGATGAAGACGGTGCGGTCCTGCTTGTCACATTTACCGTCGGCACCGCCCCCCTCACCCGGCAGGGCGTGACCGGGATCTACCGGCGGATCGCGCTCACCGCCGCGCGGGCCGGGCTCGTGGATCTGCCCGCCGGAGAACTGGACGCGGCCATCGCCGCGCTGTCGACCCACAGTCTGCGCGTTGGGCTAACACAGGACCTGTTCGCGGCAGGCGAAGATGGCGCCGGGATTGCGTTGACCCTGCGCTGGTCTTCGCCTTCCACCGCACTGCGGTACGGGCGTCAGCTCCAGGTACAAAGCGGCGTAGCGGCAAGGGTTTTGTCCCGAGTGCGGCAGTAGGTTGGCAGTCGGGGTACGCGGAAAAGTGGGACAAAGCAGTCGCAATGGCCAGCAATGATGAACAGCGGAAAATGGGGCTAAAGCGGCCATAGCGCACGCGCCGTGAGATATAGATCGAACGATTGTCTTGCAGGGTAGAGTCGCATAATCGGCATTTCCACTCATTCCTGCTAAGAATGTTTATGGACCGATTTTCGTCATTGCAGCTTTTCGCCCGGGTCGTCGAACTGGGCAGCTTCACGCGTGCATCGAAAGAGGTCGGCATTGGTCAGCCTGCCGTCAGTAAGCAGATCGCCGCGCTGGAGGCCCATCTCGGGGCGCGTTTGTTGGACCGGACGTCGCGTGGACTGCGCGCCACGGCAGCGGGCCTGGATCTTTACAATTCCACAATGCGCTTACTGGCTGACCTGGAAGAGGCGGAGGCTCGCGTCCGGCGCGCGAGCAAAGGCCCGGTCGGGCTTGTTCGTATTGCCACGCCGCCCGCACTCGGCCGCATGTACATCATTCCAAGGCTGCCAGCATTCATCGCCCAGTTCCCCGAGATCAGCGTTGAGTTCTCCGTCGCCCAGCGGCTGACGGATCTCGTGAAGGAAGGTGTCGATGTGGCGCTTCGCATTGGTAGCCTTGAGTCATCGAGCCTCGTCGCGCGGCGGATCGGGAGTATACAAACGATGACCGTGGCGGCGCCAGAATATCTCGTCACTCATGGCACCCCGACCGACCCTCAGGACCTGGTCCATCACAAGCTCGTGACCGGCCAAACCGACGGCGAGGTGCTGCCGTGGCGGTTCGGGGGCGAAAACGGCCCTTGGTCCATGGTGCCGAACGGCGCCGTCAGGTCGAATGATGGCGAGGATCTGCGAGCGGCGGTGCTGGCAGGACTTGGGATTACTCATGGTCCGAGCGCCCTTTTCCAGCCAGACCTTCAGGCGAGACGTGTTGTGCGCATCCTGGATGCCTTCACGCCTGCCCCAGTTCCGATCCATGCCGTCTGCTCCAGCGGGCGCGAGATGCCCCAGCGAGTGCGCGTATTAGTGGATTTCCTCGCAGCCGCCTTCGCTGCTGAGCCAGGTCTTCGAATTGATTAAGTAGAGAGCGCCGCATTCCCCTGCGGCATGGATGCTATGCGGGTAGGTGGCCTACAGCGGCGGTATCGATGAACTTATTAAAGGGTGTGCCTTCGTGGAAGGCCTCATCCCTTTTTCAGGAAACATCATGTCTAACATTGAAAACACCGCCGCGGGCGAAGCGGCCGACAAGCTGGCCGTAGTCGAAGCGCTTTACCGCTATTGCGCCGGCATTGACTTGCGCGACCAGGCGCTCCTCGCCTCGTCCTTTGCCGAGGATACCATCCTCGATTTCCGGCCTGCGGGCGCAAAGGCGGGCTTCGATTATCCGGTCATCGAAGGGCGTGATACCGTCACGCAGGCTCTGTCCACTTCGCTGGCGGGCATCGATACCACACACTCGGTCAGCAACCCGCGCGTTACCGTAGATGGCGACACGGCGCAGATGGATGCGCTTGTCGAAGCCCAGCATGTCCCTTCGGCCGATCCCGCCCGTCACTATCTCATGAAGAACCGCTACGACACGCGCCTGGAGCGGCAGGGTCCGGTGTGGGTCATCACCCATCAGATCATAGATAACGTCTGGCGCACAGGTGATCCGAGCGTGCTCGCCAATATCTAAGGCGTGACTTCGGTCCGTCGAAAAAGCCGCCGGGGGTGGGAACGGACGCTCAAGCGCGCCCACCCTCGATAGCGCCAGTGCCTCGCCACGCTATAATCAGGAGCACCGAACATGCCGCCCAAGGCACGCGATCCGGGTGATGTTGCCGACATTCTGGCCATCCAGGCGCTGAAAGCCCGCTACGCCCGTTTCGGCGATACAAAAGACTGGCCCGCTTTCCGAGCGTGCCTGGCGGATGATTACCATTGCCTCGTGACCGGCGCACCGCGCTCGTCGGCGGATCATTCGAACGCCTACGAAGTGCATGGTGCCGATGCATTCGTCGCCAATGCCATGACGATGGTCGCCGACATTCAGCCGATCCACCAGCTATCCTTGCCGGAGATCGCGATCACCAGCGATACGACGGCGACCGGTATCTGGGCGCTGCACGATCTCCTCATCGCCCCCCACTGCATCTTCAGAGGCTGGGGGCATTATCATGACGACTATGTGAAAGTCGGCGGATCATGGAAAATCCGCAAGAGCGTCGTCACCCGGATCAGGGTCGAGGAGACCTGGCTCTGATCCGTGCGACGAGGGCGCGCTATCAGCGCCTGTACTATGCGATTTCCTGGCAGCGGTAGCAGTCCGACACATGGTCGTTGGTGATGCCGACCGCCTGCATCCACGCATAGACGATGGTCGGGCCAACGAATTTGAACCCGCGCTTCTTCATATCCTTCGAGATGGCAGCCGATAGCGATGTCTGTGTGTCGTGGACATTGCCCGTAATCGGCTGACCATCCGTGAACGACCAGCAATACGCGGCGAAGTCCTCACCGCTGTCCTGCATTGCATTGAATATCTGCGCGCCGCTGATCGTGGCCTCGATCTTGGCGCGGGCACGCACGATGCTGGGGTTGCCCATCAGGCGTTCGATGTCCTGTTCGTCAAACCGGGCAACCCTTGCCGGGTCGAACCCGGCGAAGGCCGCACGGAAGGTTTCGCGCTTGCGCAGGACGATCTCCCAAGAAAGCCCGGCCTGGAAGCCTTCGAGCATCAGCGTCTCCCACAGCATCCGGGGATCATGCTCTGGCACGCCCCATTCGGTGTCATGATAGTGCTGCATGAGCGGGTTCGAGCCCGCCCAGCTGCAACGATGCCTGCCGTCCAGGACCGGGCTCTCCTGTTTTGTCACAGATCTTCGATCATGGTGTCGGCGATCGTTTCGGCAAAACCGTCACCGAACAGCATCGCCGGGGTCTGGAAGCCAGGGCGCTGTTCGCCGCCAACGACCCGCCGTGCGGCTTCGGCTGCAGCAATCGTCGTAAAGGTATAGCCGTTCACCGTATCAAGCACCGAGCGGACGACCGTGCCGTCCTCCCCCGTCACTTCGACGGCGGCGTAGTAGCGGTTGGCCTCGCGCTGTTCGAGCGTAGGGCCATCGGGCATCGCGGCGAGATCACCCTCCGGGAAAGCCCCTTCCGACACATGCACGAAGGTCTCGATATTGGGGATTTGCGTGGCGCGCCAGATGGTGATGAGGTCGGGCAGCGTCACCGGGAAGGATGTGGCGGGGCCTTTGCCGAAGTCGAAGGGGCGGACATCTTCGGGGCTGCGGCTGACCAGCGTGCCATCGACGCGGTGGAGCGTCTCGGTCGTAACATTCTCGCTGGCACTGACCGCCGAGCCGCGCGAAAAGCCGCCGGCAATTTGCATGGCGATGCTCAGCTTTGTCGGCGCCGTCACCCGCTTTGCTGCATGCCCTGCGAGCGATCCGAGCATGGCGACGCTACCGCCGCTGCCGGGAAGGAGCATCACCCCTGCAGCCTTCGCCTCCGCGTCCAGCGCTTCGGCGAGGCGGTAGCTGTCCATCTCGGCCGCGATGTCAAGGTAGTGGGTGCCGGTGGCAATGCACGCACGCATTAGCGGTTCGGCTGTATGCATGAAAGGACCGGCACAATTGAGGAGCACGCCGACATCGGCCAGCGCCGCCTCGGTCGCGGTCCGATCGTCAGCGGCGAACAATCGGTATTCCACGCCCAGATCCCTGGCGATGGGAGCGAGCCGGCCTTCATCCTTCGCCCTGCCGGCGATCACGAAATCCAAGCCATGCGCCTTGGCGTTGGTGGATGCCATGCGGCCGGTATATCCGGCGGCGCCGTAAATCATCAGTTTCGTCATATCAGTGCTGCCAACTCTTGTAGGTGAATTCCAGGCTGTATCCGTCGGGATCGAACACGCTCGCGGCATAGTAGCGGGGGTCGTAGTAGAGCCACGTGCCGGGCGGGCCGTTGTCGGTCGCACCGGCGGCGATCGCGGCGGCATAGGCCGCATCCACCTCGTCCTGCGACGAGGCGACAAAGCCGACATGGGCAGCTCCTCCCTCGACCACGCCAGGCCTTAGCCAGAAAAAAATTCGGTTGTTCTTGCCGAAGCCCTTGAGGTCAGGATGACCGGGAGGGCCATCCTTCCCATCGTAATCGACCCGCTGGGTGATCCCGAGCGGCGTCAGCGCAGTGGTGTAGAAGGCGATCGAGCGATCGAGATCGCTGACCGAAATAAAGACATGATCGAGCATCCGCTATTCTCCCGTTTCAGATTATGTAACCGCCAGCGACCTCGATCGACTGGGCATTCACCCAGCGGCTATCCTCCGAAAGGAGTCCTGCGATGGCGCCGCCGACATCGTCCGGCTCGCCGACCCGGCCAAGGGCGGTCTGTCCGGCAAGCATAGCCTCGAACTCGTCGTTCAGGCCACCACCAAGGTCGGTGCGGATCGCGCCGGGGGAGATCGAATTGGCGCGAATGCCGCGGTCCCCAAACTCCTTGGCCATATAGCGGGTAAGGACCTGGAGGCCGCCCTTGAAGCTGGCATAAGGTGCGACACCGGCGGTGGCGACGCGGGCAGTGGCGCTGGCGACATTCACGATGTGGGCCCCGTTGGCCATGATCGACAGCAGCGTCTGCGTCAGGAAGAACGGCCCCTTCAGATGCACGGCGAACAGTCCGTCAAACTCCGCTTCCGTCACGGTCGCGATCGGGTTGTAGAGGCCATAGCCTGCGTTGTTGACGAGGCCGTCGAAGGTCTCGCGATCCCAGTGCGCTTTGAGCGCGGCGCCGACGGAGTTGCGGAATGCGGGGAATGCAGACGTGTCGGCGACGTCTAGTTTCAGCGCGACGGCCTTGCCGCCGTCGGCCTCGATCCCGTGAACGACGGTTTCGGCCAGGGCGGGATTGCTGTTGTAGGTCAGGATGACGCCCATGCCACGCTGGGCGCAAAGCCGGGCAGCGCTCGCTCCGATACCTCGGCTGCCGCCAGTGATGATGACGATCTTCATGTGGAACTCCTCGGGTTGCTGTCGACCCTTGAGCTACGACAGCGGCGCGGGCGCCGCTCACCGGATCCTCTTCAATCCATGCCTATTCCTGCTTTTGGCTTGGCTGCACCGGGTTCTCATGGGATGAGCATCGGCATGAACGCGAACCTCGAAGAACTGCGCCGCCTTGCCGCCCATGCGGAGAACCGGCGCACTGATACCGGTATTCCGCGCGTAGCGATGGTCCAGGGCGAAATTCCCGAGCATCAGCTCGCGGCGGTCTATGATCCCATGATCAACCTGATCCTGACGGGATCAAAGACGATGACGGTCGGCGAGCGCACCTTGCGCTACAACCCGGCGACCTATTTCGTGATGTCGGTCGACCTCCCCGCCGTCGGCTCGGTGCATCCCGCGGAGACCGGGGAGCCCTATCTTGCGGTCAGCCTTACGCTGGAGCCGACGATCGTCGCCAATCTGCTCGCCGACATCTCCAAACCTGCCGGAGGCGATCTCTACAGCCCGGGCTTCTCGATCGCGCCCGTCACCGACGAACTCCTCGACGCCTGGGTCCGCATGCTGCGCCTGATGGAGCGCCCCGCCGACGTTGCCGCACTCGCCCCGGCTTATGAGCGCGAGATCCTCTACCGCGTGCTGCAGGGCCCGCACGGTTGGATGCTGCGCGACATCGCCGCGCCGGGCACCGCCCTGTCGCGGGTCGGCATCGCCATCCAGTGGATCCGCAAGAATTTTACCCTTCCGCTGCGGGTCGAGGCGCTGGCACAGATGGCTGCACTCAGCGTGTCCGCGTTTCACCGGCACTTCAAGGCAGTGACAGCCCTCAGCCCGCTCCAGTACCAGAAGCGCATCCGGCTGCTGCACGCACGCTCCTTGCTCATAGCAGGCGAAGGCAATACCACCTCGGTCGCCTTCGGTGTCGGCTATGAAAGTGCCACGCAGTTCAGCCGAGAATATTCGCGCTTTTTCGGCCTGCCTCCGTCGAAGGATACGCTGCAGATTGTATGCGGTAGTCACCTGACGCCATAAAAGGGCGCAGTCAGGCAGTCGGCAACCACGGCCCTTCGCCATGAACATGTACGACTGTCTCTTCGTCCGACCATGCAAAATGTGCGACACCAGGTGGAATGGCGACGACCCCGCCCGGCGGCACGGCAATGCCTTTGGACTTGTCGAACGTCTCGCCAATCCCGACAAACAGCGTGCCTGAAATCACTGTATTGCGGTCGATGAAGGGCGCTTCATGCCGATGCGGCGGCGTGTCGATCCCGCCCGGAAAGCGCACCCGCGCGAGAAACGGGCCGGGTGAGGAAATCGAGCCTTCGACATCGACATACTGCACACCGGGTGCGTTCGGGAAATCCTTCCATTTGACGCTCTCGAATGTCTCGATGATGGGCTGGTCGGTCATGTTGCAAATCCTGTTGCGCGCGCTCGATGCGAGCGTCGCCGGGCAGTTTGCAGAGATATGGGGCATCCGATCCGCCGCAAGAATGCACAAGTTTGTGCGCCACGATCACGGATGTTCGTGAAGCCTCGGTTAGTCGCCCTGCGGGCGTCCGTCATACCCGGTTTGCGCCTGCTCGATCGTCGGGCGGTTCTCCTGCGCCCAGCACATCAGCGTATCGAGTGGGGCGATCAGCGATCGGCCGAGCGGGGTCAGTTCATATTCGACTTTAGGCGGGATCGTCGCAAAGGCTCGGCGCTCGACCATGCCGTCGCGTTCGAGGCCGCGCAGCGTCAGCGTGAGCATGCGGTGCGAAATACCATTGATGGCGCGCTGGATCGCGTTGAAGCGCATCGGGCCCCTGGCCAGCGTCCCGACCACCATCACCGTCCACTTGTCGCCGATGCGATCGAGCACCTGCAGCAGCGCCCGGCAGCCGGAATGATCCTCATCATCAGCGACAAGATGGAGGCGAGGCGAGGACGGCGTGGCGTTCGGAATGGGCATGGACACCTCATGGTATCTCCAAAGGAAGACGACCCCGATAGCATCTCCCGGCATGAACAAAAAGTGCGTCACGTTCAAATGTGCCTATGGCGTTGACACGAACATCCCTGATCGTGGCGCACAGAAAAGTGCATTCTTGTGCGAATTGTGCCGCCTCCTACTTCCGGGACGAACATTATGTTTATGAAGGAAGCAGCCATGAAAATCGGTGTCAGCGGTGCGAACGGTAAGCTCGGGCGTTCCACAATCGCCAACCTGATCGCGCGGGATGGCCACGAGGTCGTCGCGATTTCGCGCACTCCTGATGCTATCTCCACCGCAGCTGTCACCACGCGCTTCGGAGATTATGACGACCCGGCGAGCCTGGCCGGGGCCTATGCCGGTCTGGACAGCCTGCTCATCATCCCGAGCGCGGACCTTCGCCCCGACATTCGCGGCGCCCAGTTCATCCGCGCTATCGATGCGGCGGTCGCCGCTGGCGTTGGCCGGATCGTACTGGTTTCTGCGCAAGGCACGCGCAAGGTGATGACCCCGTCGATGGCCAATGACTACTGGATCGGCGAGCAGCACCTCATCGCCAACGCGCCGAACTGGACGATCCTGCGTCCCAGTTTTCACGCCGAAGCGATGGCGCAGGAAGCGCAACTGTCTGCCGCGCATGGCGTGCTGACCGGCCTCGGTGAGGAGAGTGTTGCCTATGTCTCGCGCGACGATCTTGCCGCCGCCGCCGCGGCTGTGTTGACGGGCGAGGGGCATGACGGCGCCATCTATCAGATCAGCGGGCCGGAACGGCTGACGGGCCGGGAGAAGGCCGGGCACGTCAGCGCCGTTTTGGGGCGGGAGATCGGTTTTCTCGTCATGGATGAGGCGGCCCTGCGCGACGGGCTGAACCAGGCGGCCATCCCCGCAACCTTTGTCGACGCCATCATCGAAGGCAAGCGCGAGGCCGCTTCGCACAATTACGACTATCTGTCGGGCGACGTCGAACGCCTGACCGGGCGCAAGCCGCGTAACTTGTCAGCCGTGCTAGCCGAAGCGCTGATCGCGGAGGCGGCATGAGCGGCTTCACGCATATCACCGTCGGCACCAACGACATCGAACGCTCGCGCCGGTTCTACGACGCGGTGCTGGCCACGCTTGGCTGGACCCGCATCCTCGATCTTGAGGACGACGCATCGATGTGGGGGGATGGCGAACCGTGCTTCATGGTCACCCGGCCCCGCAACGGACAGCCCGCAACTGTCGGAAACGGGGTGACGATCAGCTTCGCGGCGCCGAACAAGGCTGCCGTCCGCGTATTTCACGAAACCGCGCTGACACTTGGCGCGCCCGACGAGGGGGCGGTTGGCCCCCGGCCATGGGCACCCGGCGCCCTGGCCGCCTACACCCGCGATCCCGATGGCAGCAAGCTCGCCGTCTATAGCGTCGCCGGCTGAGATCCGTCTTCAATCCGTAGGAATTGCGCGCCGCAACAACGAACAAGAGTGCCAAAAATGAAACTTCTTCATCTCGACAGTGCAATCACGGGTGACAACTCAATCAGCCGTAAGCTTTCCGCCAGCATCGTGGCGCACCTGACAGCGGCCAATCCAGGCCTCACCATAACCTATCGCGACCTCGCCGCGGCGCCGATCGATCATCTGACGCTATCGATGATGCCGACGCCAGGCGCGAGCACCGCCACCCTCGACGAGTTCCTTGATACCGATATCGTGGTCATAGGCGCCCCGATGTACAACTTCACCGTGCCAACCCAGTTGAAGGCGTGGATCGACCGTATCCTCGTCGCCGGCAAAACCTTCCGCTACGGTGAAGCCGGCCCAACCGGGCTGGCCGGCGACAAGCGCGTGATCATCGCGGTGACGCGTGGCGGCCTGTATGGCGCAGATACCCCTGCGGCGGGTGCTGAGCATCTCGAAACCTATCTGTCGACGGTGTTCGGATTCATTGGTGTCGTGCCCGAGTTTATAATCGCGGAGGGCATGTTGCTGGGACCAGTACAACTCGAGGCTGCGATAGCTCACGCGCATCAGAAGGTTTCGGAGATATTCGTCTGAGCGGAATTAGGGTGGCTTGTCATTGTCGCAGTGCGCCAGCTGGACGGCGATGGCAGGCCCAACTCGCGAAAGGCCGGTTCAGGCTATCGCGGCCAATTTGCGCTCCTGCCGCTAAACGGCGAATGTTGGCGAAAGCTGACGCTCAGGCGACAGCCATCAAATGGCGTGAGTTGGTCGCGAGTTGCCGGAAATATGCCCGTTTCAACAAAGAAGAAGCCCGCCCTGCCAGAAGACAGAACGGACTGAGGTTTGTTGGCGCTGGGAGGTTCAGTAGCGCCAGGTAAGCTGGAGGCGGACGCTGCGTGGCAGGCTGATCAGACCGATTTGGTCAGCATGAATGCCTGCTGCGGTTCCAGTGCCAGAACCCGTTCCAGGCCCATCGACTACGCCGGTCGCCACAAAGCGGTTGGTGAGATTCTTCCCGATAATGGCAAGGTCCCATTGCTTGGCGAACGATATCTTGGCCGTCGCATCGAGGGTCACATATGCGGCCTGCCGCGAGTACGGATTGCCAAAGCCGGAGGGGAGGTAATCGTCGCTGTATTTTGCATCGGCCGACAGGCTGAGATCGGTATCCCTGCCCAACGACGCTTCGTATGTAGCGCCGAGCGTTCCGGTCCAGGTCGGCGCTATCGCTGTCTCGGTGCCGCTGAGATCCTGGAACCGATTGGGGAACGTACAACCCTGCCTGATCGTCTGCCCAGCGTAGCAAGGCGCGAGGAAGTCCTGATAACGCGCCTTGTTGTAGTTCACCGACCCGCGCAGGGTCAGCCCAGCCAAGGCATAAGGTGCGAACTCAGCCTCGAGCTCAAGACCCTTCGTTCGCACCGCACCGGCATTAATGGTGTTGAAGGCAAAAAGCGAACTATCGAAAAAGTCGATCTGCAGGTTGCTGTATTTATAGGTGTAACCGATCAGATTGAGCCGCAGCTGTCGATCGAACAAGGTCGATTTGATACCAGCCTCAAACCCCTTTGCTTTCTCTGGTTCGAACGTAAAATTGTCCGCCGCCGCAAACGTCGAGTTGATGCCGCTGTTGGAAAAGCCACCAGATTTGTAAGCGGTCTTGTAAGACGCGAACAGGTTAATGTCCTTCACCGGCTGCCAACGAATGGTGGCTTCCGGCGACCAGTTGTTGAAAGTCTGGTCGGCCGGGACAACCACGCCCGGCGCAAAGATGGGGTTGAAGGTATAGGGCTGGACGAAGGCGCTGTTCTTCGTCTCGTGCGTATAGCGGATGCCGCCAGTCGCCTCGATCGTCTTGCTGAGCGTCAGGATCGCCTGGCCATAGGCGGCTAGCGTCTTACCGTTCGTGTAGGAATCCTTGACGATCCCAGCGTAGCGGTAGCTTGGATCAGGAGCGTTTGAATTCTCCGCCCCGCCGTTCACCACATACTGCAGGAAGTCGCGCCGGGTGTCCTGGTACAGGCCGCCCACCATGACATTCAGCGGGAAGTCGAAGCTAGTGAGCGCGCGCAGCTCCGAGCTGAACGCATGCCAGCGTGAGTCCTCTACAGCGAATGTCACGCCTGCTGATCCCGACGAGAAGTCGCCATCGACGAGCAGATTGTTCCGGTTGTATTGATAGTTCGTCACCGAGGTGACGCTGAAATGATCGCCGGAATATTCGAGCGTGCCGGTCACACCCCACGAACGGTACGTGTTGTACTGACTGCCATCGCCAGCGCCTGGAATGGTGGCGGCGATATCGGCAGGCATGTCGTTGTTGTAGACGACGAAACGCTTGCCGCATGACAGGGAGGTGTTGAACCAGCTGTCCCCGCCGGCGCATTCGTAGGTGACCCGGTTCGACGCAGGGTTGTCGACCTTCGTCCGCGAATAGGAGGCTTTGACCGTCGCGGTCAGCTTGTCCGTGAGTTCGCTCTTCACCGTCAGACGCCCCATGATCTCCTTCTCGGGAGACACGTTTCGTGGGCCGACCGGCTGAGTATGCGACGTCCGCAATCCGGTCACCCGGTTAGTGGTGACGTAGGGAAGCTCCATGCCTCCATTCGTGAAGTAGCCGTCGCTCGTGCTGCTGGCACGAACGGCGAGTCGCACCCCTGTCGTCTCGGTCACCGGGGTAGAGATTACCCCTTCGCCATAGACTGTCCCCGACTTGATCTCGTACCCAGTGCGCGCAGTCGCCTCGAAGGACGATCCCGGGTCATTGGTCGCGATGTTGATGACGCCGGCGGTGGCATTCTTGCCGAAGAATAGCGCCTGCGGCCCCTTCAGGACCTCAACGCTTGCGGCATCGAAGAAACCCTCGTTGATGATCCGCCCTTGGCCATAATAGGCTCCATCCAGGACAACCGCGACCGACTGCTCGATACCGATCGAGCTGGGTGCTGTCCCGATGCCACGCAGCGTGATCTGGGCGCCCGATCCGGTCGAGTTACGCCCCACTGTCAGCTGACCCATGCTGGCCGCAACCTTCTCGATGCTGGTCAGGTCGTAGCGATCAATCTGGGCCGCCGAGATCGCAGTCACCGCAACGGGGACATCCTGAGACGTCTCCTGGCGCTTACGAGCGGTCACGATGATATCCCCCAGACCGCCGGCGGTCTCCGAGGTCTCTTCGGCCTGAGGCGTTGCAGGTCCAGTGGTGTCGACCGTTTGAGCCTGCGCCGCGCCGGCGCAGATAATAGCGATAGGGCAAGCTGTCATCGACAGTGCGCGAATGATCCCTGCGTTCAGCATTCTCTCTCCCCTTTTATCCGATCGCCTGATTCTCGCGATCCCGTTGATGACCGGCCTATTTGAGATATATGGATTAATCCACCTGTCCTAAATCGCAGGGATCGTTCTCAGGCGGGATGGAATTCGCTCGTCTGCCAGGAGCAAAATGTGCCAAAGACCTATCATGAGCATCAGGAAAAATTCCGCAAAGCCGAGGGAGACGGCATGCGACACGAATGACACGAGGATCAAGATCATCCTCGCTGCAGAACGCTTGTTTGGTGAGCACGGAATTGATGGCGTGTCCCTCCGCCAAATTCGCCTCGATGCAGGTCAGAGCAACAACTCTGCCGTCCATTATCACTTTGACGATCGGGCTGATCTCATATCGGCGATCCTGCAATTTCGTGTCGATCAAATGGAGCCCGCACGGCGCCAGATGATCGATGAAATGCGAAGCACCGGGCGCGAATCAGACCTCCGATCACTTCTAAAAACGCTTTTGATTCCGCAGCTTAATATTACAGATGAAGCCGGAGGCCACCCCTATGTCCGCTTCACTTCCGAATACCTGACCCGATTCAGAGCAAAAGGCATCGCGCACCCTGGCGACAGCTTCAAGAACGCCCCTGCGCTCGCAGACTTGATGGAATTATACTACGATGCGATGTTCGGCTTCGATCGTGATATCGCACTGCTGAGGCTAAACGCCGCAACGCTGGTCTTTCTCAACCTTATCATCTCCTGGGATGCAGGACTGACCTTCGAGGGCCAGCGACATGACCTCGAGCTCGTGATTGACGAAGCTTTGACGATGGCAACGGCAGCCCTCCAGGCCCCTCCGAGCAAGTCCCTTCGCGCCCGCTATCAGAAAGGCTAGCTGCCGGCCCATTCCTCACCGCCTATCCCGTCTTTAAGATACATGTCTTGAAAGAGGCAACGAGATGGGAGAGCGGTAATGAGGGCAACGAGGCTCCTCGCGGGCGGCCTTTTGCTGGCACTTTGTCAGGCCACTTCACTGGGAGCGCAAAGCCTCCAGGCAGCCCATAGCTATGATCCAGACCTGGCCGATCAGTTTTCCTGGCCCGTTCACGCCGACCTGCTGCCACCAGTGGGGGACGGCCGGCGCCTTCATGCTCAGATGCTGGCCTATGATGCGCGGCTTTATGGGACCAGCGCCGTGCTGGAGTACGCCCAGATGTACGCCCAAGCCGTCGATCGTTCGGCACCGGGCTACACCGGATTCAACAAGTTCGCCCATGACCGAGATCTCGCCCGGCCGGGGTACGCTCCGTTCAAGACACCCAATGCCGACACCCTCTATTCCAACGCTTGGCTCGACCTGACGAAGGGCCCGATGATCCTCACCGTGCCGGATACGCATGGAACCTATTTCACGGCCAACTTCCTCGACATCTTTGCAAACTCGTCGAATATCAGCGCGCGCACGAGGGGCTTTGGTCCCGGTCGTTATGCCATCGTGCCCGCTAGTTGGAAGGGAACGCTGCCTGCCGGAACGCAGCGTTTCACAGTAGCAACGCCTTACTGCTGGATCCTGCTTCGCGTCCTTGCGAAGGACCTGCGCCAGCCTACCGAGGCAAGAGCCATTCAATCAGGCTTCTCCCTGCAAGCTCCACCCGGGACGTCGGACGACAGGGAAAAATTCCCGGCGCCGGGAACCACCACCAGCTCCAGTTTCTATCGGGTGCTGGACTGGATCTTGCGAAATGCGGGCCATCCCGACACCGAGACTGCACTCGTATATCGCTATCAGGCGTTAGGCATCGGTCTTGGCCCCGCAGCAATCGAAACCGCGCTTAATGATCCTGATCTTCAGGCGGGAATGCTGGCTGGGTTCAAACTCGCCGGTAGCACGATAGAGGACTCCGCCGCTCTTAGCGGATATCCGGCGGGCACCTGGAAGACGCCGGCCGACACCGGGGCCTACGGCTATAACTACGTCTACCGGGCAGCAATCAACACGCTCGGAACTGGCGCTAATGTCGTGGAAGAAAACTATCCATTCAATACGTTCGTCGATGCCGATGGCGATCCGTTGGACGGATCTAA
Source organism: Novosphingobium sp. 18050 (assembly GCF_902706195.1). Classification (GTDB taxonomy): domain Bacteria; phylum Pseudomonadota; class Alphaproteobacteria; order Sphingomonadales; family Sphingomonadaceae; genus Novosphingobium. The sequence goes on from NZ_CACSJO010000007.1 coordinate 22,699, forward strand.
GCACGCCTACCGGATGACGTTCCGCACGCCTCCTCCTGCGAAGTTCTTCTGGTCCGTCACCCTGTATGACGCTGCGACCCGCGAACTCTCACCGAACCCAATCGCGCGCTACATCGTCAATGATCGCACGCCCGGCATCAGGAAAGCCAAGGATGGATCGCTGACCATTTCCGTACAGCATGATCAACCGCAAGCGGCGAATAACTGGCTCCCGTCGCCCGCAGGACGCTTCTATCTCGTGATACGCGCGCAAGGCCCGGAGGAGGCACTACTCAAGGGTCAGTGGCTCCCGCCGGCTGTCAGGAAGGAGCCAGGCCTGTGAAGGTGCCCAAGCAACTCGCCCTCGCGGTTGTCATAGGACTTGCAGCCGCCAGTGCTTCGGCGACTCCACAACCGACCGGTACGTGTGATCAGGCTTCGCATTCTCTAGCCGGAGCGAAAACCAACGATGAAATATTCCGTACTGCCGCATGCAATGACTATAGTCTTGCGGTCATGGCTTTCGTCTGGGGCAAGCCGATCGTCGACGCGGCAAAAATCCGGTTGTTCTTCACTCAACCTGCGAATCCGGCGGGATCGCGCGCGCCGGCCGTAGCCGGAGCAGCGTTGAACCGCTTCGGTCATGGCCGGATTCTGGCCGACCCTGACAACAAGTCCGGCGTCGGGCCGAACAACGACACCCTCTACAGCAACGCCACTTTTGACGTGACCACGGGCCCGTTCATCGTCACGACGCCCGACTTCCGAGATCGGTACTACACGTTCTCCGTCGCGCATCCCGACAGTACGACGAGCGCGTCGCTCGGCAGCCGCACGCATGGTGGCAAGCTGCCGCCGCTTTTCATTCGAGCGGCCAGCTACACCGGTCCGGTTCCCGCCGGAATGATCGAGATCGTCAGTTCTGACCGATACTTGCATCTTTGGGGACGCACGCTTGTCGAGTCCGCGCAGGATCTTCCAAAGGTTCGAGCATTGCAGGATGCCATGAAGGTGGAGCGATTCGTCGATGGCCGCACCATCCCCGTCGGGTCACCGCCGAAGCAACGCCGGTTTCCGGAAGGCACAAACGGACGAGCATTCTTGCAGCAGCTCGCCGTTGCTTTGGCCGACATGAAGCTCTCGCCGCAGGATCAAGCTGTCGCCAACCGCCTCCAGCCTCTCTTGCAAAAGGCCCAAGCCGCAGCATGGACCACCGATGACGATCAGCGGGCAGATCGCGCGATGGCCGACGGATCGGCCATCGTCTCGCATGCCGCAAGTGCGTTCGGGACCCAAGTCGGTGGATGGAGCGTCAACCTTGCGGGCGCCCGTTTTGGGTCGGACTGGCTCCTGAGGGCGGCGGTATCAAAAGACCAGATCTTCGTCACCTTGCCCGAAGAGGCGATCTACCCCATCGCACGCACTGCCGAGGACGGCTCCGCACTCGACGGCCATCGATCCTACCGTCTCGCCATGAAGGCACCGCCACCTGTCCGCGCATTTTGGTCGATCACGCTATACGACGACAGAGGGGCGATGACGGCAAACGCGTTGAGACGGTATTCGGTCGGCAATCGCACCCCGGGGATCACCAAGCCTGACGGATCTCTGCGGGACATCGTCGTCTCGCGCACCAGGCCACAGGATCCAGACGTCGTGTGGCTTCCATCCCCGGAAGCGCCGTTCTATCTCATGATGCGCTTGTATGGACCTGGCGAAGCGATCCAGACTGGGCGATGGAAGCCGCCTGCTATTGTACCGCAGCCCCGCTGATGGAAATGGCAGCCTATGGCGGACGCAGCCACTCCGGAGATGAGGCCTGAACGTCGTGGTTTGGTCGCTATTGGTCGCAGAAGCCAGTCGGTTTCCATTCACCACCCGGGACAACCGCCGAAACTCCCTTCGGGGCCAAGATAAGTACGAGATTACGGCGGCCCTTGGGCGCCGCCTGAATGTGCGGGCCACTTTCGACGACATATGTTCCACCCGCCGGGATCATCCGCTTGTCGCTTGGTGTTTCCATGCACTGCTCACCCGCAACAACATAGAAGGCTTCAGGGCCCGGGTGGGAATGAACGCGTGTTCGCATTCCGGGTGGAAATATGGCCTCGGAGAAATGCGCCGTGCCTGTGCCGGGCGGCACGGCAAGAGGACCGATGCCGGCCCGCTTGACGCCGCCCATCACATTCTCGAATTGATCGCCAATGACGTACAGCCACACCTTCGCGTGCGCTTCGGCGACGCTTGCCCAGCGGTGACGGGCAGCTTCGGATTGAGCTGCCTCGAGCGTTGAAAACTCATATATCTGCCAGAAAATGTTAGGTGGTGCGCCGTCGAGTTCGACCGTCCCGGTCTGGTAGCAGCCCGGCATGTCGTGGTCGACTGGGACAGGAGCCATGCAAAGGCCAGGCACTGGCGGGACATTGGTTTCGCTGACCGCAGCGAACATAAGGAACATCGGCACGAGCATGGTAATGGCCCCTCTCGGTCAGGATGTCTTCAACGCTGTACGACAGCAAGTGATAAAGCGATGGAGTACCCTCAATGTCAGGATCGAGGCGTTGCTGATCGTTAGTGTATCGGGTTCGAACGGCGGCTCCTGTCTGGAACTGCCGCTCAAACACCATCTTTGAACGACTTGGTTTGGTCGACACCTGCCGCTCTCAACCAATGTGCCTTCGCCCTTCACATCCCCTCAACTGCCCGACCTTTAAGGAAGTCGTCCGGCATTTAGGGCACCGGATTACCAATCCCCGTTCCGTCCGGTAATTTAGGAAAACCGACACGCGGCGAACTTCATCTATCAAAAGGATCACGAGGGCAGCGCCCCGTACGGCACCTATTGTTGCCCCCGGCTCTGCAGTCGTCTTTCCACTCCGGCCAGTCGTAGACATCCATAATTGAGAAACGGAATGTCCAGATCCAGGGGTTCGAATTTGGCGGTTGAATAGCAAGAATGGGTCCAAACTGGAAGGCGGGGCATCCTCGCCGATTTGACATTCAGCCGGCGTTTCGCGATGTTCGCTGGATGCTTCTGCTTGAGACATATAAGCGGTTCATCGATCACGCCGGCCAACTAGCTGCACGCCGCTAGCCCGAGCTCACGGTCATTGCCGCTTGAGTTCGGGCTCTATTCGATTTGGATCTCCCGGGCGCGCGAAACGCGCCTGTGGCCTCGAATAAGCGGGAATCGCGCATGTCAAAGTCTTCTGAAAAACCACACCACCGGCTATCGCACCCTATCGATGGGACAGGCATCGAAGAAAATCATCAGCGTTTACGCCCAAGGCGTGAGCACTTCCTTTCCGATGATTTCTCACTGCAAACAGAATATGACGCAACCAAACATTCTGAGATTTGCCCCAACAGCTGGCTAGGTCGCATGAATAGGTTTGCTGAACTTAACGTCGCGTTATTAATCCTTGTCGTTGGCATTCCGATGCTTACTTATTGCGTGGTTACCTCGAATTGATAGATCGGGTCGGCATCGTCGCTCTCGACCGTTGTTATCATTGGTCAGGTCGTGGTCTCTATGCCTGCAGTGATTAAATTCCCCAAGCATCGCCGCTGGCGGCGGGTGCTTCGGCGTGAGACGACCGGATAGATATCTTTTGGGAAGCGGGGCCCCAGTGCGCAGGGTTCTTCGATGACGCACGCTTCAGCATCTCAGCGCCGTCACCGATATGCCAATTCGAAGGCTTGTCGAGATCATGCAGTTCGTCCCATGACGAAGGAACGGCAACGGGCGCATACTCCCGACTACGAGCGCTGTAAGGCATGACGGGCGTCGCGCCGCGCTGATTGCGCAGGTAATCGATAAAAATGCGGCCCGTTCGCCGGGATTTTGACAAGGCGGCGGTGAAACGTGCAGGGTCTGCTTGCTCCAGCGCCAAGGCGAACCGATGGGCAAAATCCTTCACCACCGGCCATTCGGCGGACGGGGTAAGCGGGACAATGACGTGAACGCCCTTCCCGCCTGTCACCATCGGAAAGGTGATAAGCCCCATCTGGGCCAGCAGATCCCGGATATGGAATGCGGCCGAGACCACATCCTTGAACTCAAGCCCTTCATCCGGATCGAGATCAAAAACCAAACTGTCGGCTTCCTCCACATCCTCGATGCGCGCGCCCCAGCCATGAAACTCGATCGTACCCATTTGCACCCACGTCAGGCGGCCAGTGGGCGTATCTATGAAAAGATAAGATTCCTCGTGACCGTCCTTCTCGCGAATACCGATATGTTTGACGTCATCGCCGAAGCTGCCGGCGTCGTGTTTCTGAAAGAAACATTTCTTTGCGCGCCCTTGAGGGCATCGCACGAGGCTGATGGGCCGGCTTCCCGCCCACGGCAGCATGATCGGCGCAACGGTCTCTCGCACCACCGTGCTCAGCACCGGGGCGGCGAACAACCGCCCGCAGTGGCGCCGGACAGCCCGGACCGGGACAGCGAGTAAACGTCCTGAGGGGCATTACCTTTGCCCCTCCATGCAATCATAAGCCGGAGGGACATATTCAATTCCACCGGCGCCCCGTGTCCCGGGCTGTGGTCGTTGGATCAGGCAGGCTGCTGTGCGTACAACGCGCGCTCCTTGCCGATCAGGATGTCTGCCAGAAACCAGTACGCCTCCCCCCATGCGCTAAGCACATCATCGGTAGCAGCTTCCCCCACGACGTCCCGGATCGCGGGAAGCAGGGCTTCGGCGACAAGAGGATAGTGCTCGGGCTTCACCCCCGTTTCGACGTGGCGCTCAACCATGCGCGCGACCACCGGCGTGAGATTCTGCAGCTTGTCGACGTTTTGAGCATAGCCGAGAATCGCTGCTGCAAGCCGGCGCGGCTGTTCACCCGAGTCTTGTGCGGCATGGTCAAAGAGATCGCGTACCTCCTCATTCGTGAAAAGACGCTCGTACATGCGTGTGGTGATCGCCACGCCATGTTGCTGAAGAACGGGCGCCGTGGCCTTAACAATGGCGATGGTTTGGTCGGAAAGGGGTGCAGCCACGGAAATCTCCTTAATGATGCCTACCCGATGCATCTATACTTGGGTGCTAAAACATGCAAGCTATAAACATGATTAAAGAGGTTTTCTAAAATGCGTCTGACCGCGCACACCGATTACGCTTTGCGCATCCTCCTTCACGCCGCGCTTGAGGCCAAGGGTGGCAGGCAGTTGCTTGGAATTGGGCAAGTGGCGGACGATCATGGCATTCCCCGCAACAACGCCATGAAGGTAGTGAATGCGTTATCGAACGCGGGTCTATTGGAGACCGTTCGTGGTCGCAGTGGTGGTTTTCGGCTCGGGCGCGCTGCGGAAACCATCACAATCGGTGAAGTGGTGCGGTTGACGGAGCCCTGTCTGAACTTGGCCGATTGCGCCGGATGTATTCTTCGCACACAATGCGGTCTCACAGGAATGCTGGAGCGCGCCATGGATGCTTTCCTGGCTGAACTGGATCAACAGACCTTGGCCGAAGCTGCCAATGGTTCCCGGTTTCCATTTCGTGCCGCCGCTGCATAGCTTTTGCTCTATGCGATATGGATGCGCGAATGCTCAGGTGATGGCCTTGCCAATCTGTCGCGGAGTCGCCCGCAATTATGACACCGTGCTTTTTTCTCGGGCTGACCCGCTGGTCCGCGCGAAGACAGCCCGAAAGGCTCACTCAACTGGTGTCCTGAGGAACTGGACGTAAAATTGAACGCTGCCCAATGGTTCCACGCGGTGCAAAACCGTCGGTTCAACCAAGCCAGGCTCGCCATCCGGGGTGAGCAACCAAGCGCCGCTCTCGCGACCAGGATCTGTGATGAGATAGCGCAGTTGACCTTGCTCGACCACAATCAAACCCCAAGTGCCAGCCTTCGTCGAATGATTGCTGAGCAATCCAGATGGAATGCTACTTTCAGTGAATAGCGGTGTCCGTTTGTAAGGAACGACACCGGGCCGGAAGCTTGCTTTTTTTCACGGCCCCATCCTCTCGCGGTGCAATCAATTTCGCGCGGCCCGGGGTCGGAAAATGCTACCGGCCCACCGGCGAACGAACTTCTGCGGTGTTCACCGCACCTAACGCTGCCAAGGCGCTCAAAACGATCCCGTGCCTGCATGTGGAACTAAGGACAATAGCCGGGAAGGCTTCGCGGCGGATCCGTTTTGCGACATGCGCAATTTCTGCCAGCGTCGGGTCCCTGCCTTCGCCGAGACAGGCGACGATGGCGGGATAGAGTTGTTGGTTCGGCGGGCCAATATCCTGGTCGAGCTCCATTGCCTTCTCCCGTCAATGTCTGCGCTTTTCTTGATACTTATGCCAAGCCCGTCCCGCAGGCCAAAGCACAAACGCAGCCAGCATCAAGTACACAATCATCATCTTGGTGAATTGCGAGGTCATGCTGGTGGCCACGACAAGCCCGACAGCCCCCAATAAAACCGGTGCAGCGAATTCTGGATGATGAACAACTTTGAACGCGTTCCAAGCCGCGTAACAAAGAACGGCGACGGCGACCATACTGCCGAAAACGTCCCACACCGCTTGACCGAGCATCTCGAGCATAGCCATGGCACTCTCCTGTCCGTCAGGTCTTTGTTGGACCTCTTTCCTCGAACCCCTTCAATATATATCGCATTACGAGATAAGCAAGGACTTTCGGCCTCGGCATGGCAAGGGATTAGATGTTTCTGACCAGCTTCAGCTTGGCATGCGAAGCCCGCTGCCCTCGCATTGCGAACGACTCAGGCGAGTTGAAAGAGAGTGAACATCCCGCCAAGGACGACCCCGAAAACCATGATCATGACACCGGCTATCCGCAGGACATAAGTCAACGGATCGCCATCTTCGGCTCCGTCCAAACGGGCCGCTGGCCGGTCGGGGCGTCCGAGTAACCGGCGAACGAATGTCTGGCGAAATGCCATGGTGAAGCCCACGACTGCAAGGATCAAGCCGAACGCGTCGGCTGCCAATACGTAACCAGGCATATCTGCTTACCTTTCTCCGAGCAACGGGCCCCTTACATGCATGCGGCCAGTCCCGTCCCAAGGCCAGCAAGGAGGTTTGCTTCCGCCTCGATGCCTACCGACAGGCGAAGCAGGCCCTCGCCGATCCCCGCCGCCGTGCGTGCTTCCTCGCCCATGTCGGCATGGGTCATCGTTGCGGGGTGAGCCACAAGGCTCTCCACCCCGCCCAGGGATTCTGCGAGCGTGAAGTATCGTACATTGGCCACGAACTGCCGGACAGCCGCCACCCCTCCAGCAAGCTCGAAACTCACCATTGCGCCGAAGCCTGCCTGCTGACTTGAGGCGATGTCGTGCCCCGGATGAGAGACCAATCCCGGGTAATAGACCGCAGAGACAGCCGGATGGGCGTTCAGGTACTGAGCGACTGCCATGGCGTTAGCCTGATGCAATGGCATGCGTGCGAACAGGGTCCGTAGTCCGCGCATGGTCAGCCAGGAATCGAAAGGAGCGCCGGCGCTGCCAACGACGGTCGCCCAATGGCGCAGCTCATCTGCCCGCGCCGGTTCGGCGGCGATCACAGCACCGCCGATCACATCGGAGTGACCGTTCAGAAATTTTGTCGTCGAATGGATCACATAATCCGCGCCCAGCATGATGGGCTTCTGGATGGCGGGAGTGAGAAAGGTGTTATCGACCGCGACCGCCGCTCCAGCATCGTGCGCCTTGGCTGCCAAAGCGGCGATATCGACGATCCGCAGGAGCGGGTTACTCGGAGTTTCAATGAGGACCAGCGATGGGCTGCGAGACAATCCCTGCGCGACCTGAGCCTCATCAGACTGATCAACGAAGAGCACGGAACAATGGCCGCGATCGGCCCGTGCTTTAAGTAGGCGCATCGTCCCGCCGTAACAGTCGTGAGGTGCAATCACGAGATCGTCCGCGCGCAAACGACCGATGAGAAGGTCGAGCGCCGCCATTCCGCTCGAGGTGATGACGGCTCCAGCGCCCCCTTCGAGTGTGGCGAGCGCATCAGCGAGAAGATCGCGCGTGGGGTTTCCCGCCCGTCCATAGTCATATCGCCGGGGCTTATCGTATCCTTCAAATTCATAGGTGCTCGAAAGATAGAGCGGCGGCGCTACGGCGCCGTAGGCCGTGTCGCCAGCCACGCCGAAGGCGGCCGCGCTGGTCTGCGGATGGATGACGTCGATGTTCGGCTCGCGCATTAAATGATGCCCTCTAGTGTATCGTTCGTTGAGCCTTTCGCCGCTTCGCGCCTGCGTGCCGATCGCGGAACGGCGCCGGCTACCGGGAACTTTCAGCTCACTTAAGGACACGCTCCACCAAGATTATCCAAAACACAAATTAGTTTTATTGCCTATTTAACGCAAACTTTCTGGGCTTAAAAAGCCGAAGGTCTTCAGCTAAATTTTGAAAGGATGTCGGATAGCAGCGGTCGTAATCGCTGGATTTCATCGAGATGCGCGGCCGACAGATCTGCTAGAAGCCCGTACGCTTTCTCGGTCAGGCGCAACAATGACCGGCGCCGATCCTCCTGAGCCGTTTCGCGGGTCACCAGCCCCAATGCTTCCAGGCGATCTAGTAGCCCAGTCGCGCTGTGCTGCTTGAGTATCAGCCTACCCGCGACGTACCCGACGGTCGCTTCCCCCTCTGAGGCTGCACGGATGGTCAAGAGCGCCTGATGCTGCTGCGGGGTTAGACCGACTTCACGCGCGTGGGCTTCGCTGAAGGCCTGGAAGCGGCGGATCGTGTGCCGAAAATCAGATAGTGCGGCATAATCCGATTCGTCCGGTGATCTGCCTTTTACCGTCACTTCAACTCTCCATTGAATAAGATCGTATTACGATATATTGGCGGCGGATCTCACGCAACCGGACGCTTTTCGTTTATGTCATTTACACCCATCCGCGCTGTCGAAAGTCATCAACTCGGGGATCACAGCGTTGATTTGCGCATGCCTCTGCTTGCCCTGATGGCCATTGTCGTCGGCACCGGCGGTGCCGTGGGGGCCTGGGTGCTCGTGAAGTTGATTGCCGTCGCGACCAATCTTTTCTGGTTTGGCCGTATCTCCGCAGGCGATGCTCTCATTACCGATGCATCGGTCGGACTCCTGGTCATCGCGATCCCTGTCATCGGCAGCCTCATCGTTGGTTTGATGGCGCGCTTCGGTTCAAAAAAAATCCGCGGTCACGGCATTCCTGAAGCCATTGAAACGATCCTCTTTGGCGAAAGCCGCCTATCGCTGAAGGTGGCTCTCCTCAAGCCGCTCTCGTCGGCAGTTTCGATTGGGAGTGGCGGACCCTTTGGGGCCGAGGGTCCGATCATCATGACGGGTGGTGCCATCGGCTCGCTGTTCGCTCAGTGCTTTCACCTGAGCGCCGCCGAGCGCAAAACCCTACTGGTCGCCGGCGCTGCTGCCGGTATGACGGCGATATTCGGCACACCGCTGGCCGCTATCCTTCTGGCGATCGAGGTGCTCCTGTTCGAATGGAAGCCCCGCAGCTTCGTGCCCGTAGTCGTTGCCGCGATGGTTTCCTTCGCCTGGCGACCGCTCCTCCTTGGGTCTGGCCCGATGTTCCCGATGACCGCTACGGCTACCGGCGCGGGTTGGGAATTACTGGCTTCCGCCGGCATCGGCGTCGTTGTCGGGCTCGAGGCGATGCTGCTCTCGACCTCGCTCTACAAAATCGAGGACCTGTTTCATAAACTTCCGGTCCACTGGATGTGGTGGCCCGCCATCGGTGCCGTGGCCGTGGGCATCGGCGGGCTTATTGATGCTCATGTCCTCGGCGCAGGATATGCGAGCATCGAAGCCCTTCTTAATGGAGGCCTCACGCTCAAGGTTGTAGCCGCCCTGCTTGTCGTCAAGGCGGCGGTTTGGTTGATTGCGCTTGGATCGGGGACCTCGGGGGGCGTGCTGGCCCCGCTTTTGATAATGGGCGGCGCGGCGGGCTTTCTGCTCGGCCAGGTTCTTCCTGGCAATGCCGGGTTCTGGGCCATGATCGGCATGGCCGGCATTATGAGCGGCGCCATGCGCGCGCCGCTAACCGGAGCGCTGTTCGCCGCCGAACTTACAGGCCATTTCGACGCCCTTCCCTGTGCCATCGCGGCATCAGCGGGCGCCTATGCCGTCAGCGTCCTGCTGATGCGCAGATCAATCCTCACTGAAAAAATCGCCCGCCGTGGGCGGCACATCCTTCAGGAATATACGGTCGATCCCCTCGACGTGCTTCAAGCCGCACAGCTTATGACCAAAGACCCCGAAACCCTGGCAGATACGATGACGACGGCGGAGGCCCTGGCTTTCTTTACTGCCAATGCGGGACATCGCAGCTATCCGGTCGTCGATGCCGGACATCGCTTGGTGGGTCTGGTTTCCCGCACCGACGCCCTGCGCTGGCAAGTGGATCACAGCGCCGCGGACGTATCTCTGGCGGAGGCGATCTCAGATGCCGCGCAGCCCGTTGCCTATCCCGATACACCATCCGGAGTTGTCGCAGACCTTATCATCGAATCCGGGATCGGTCGGATACCCATAGTCGAACGCGGCAGCTCCCGCGTCGTAGGCATCCTTTCGCGCCAGGACCTCCTGAAGGCCCGGGGCACCTCCCGGCTAGCCGAGACGGGCCGCTCACGTTTTTCGCCGCAGCCTTAAATACTATCCCGCCGCCGGCCATCCGGATGGCTCCACGTCGCTATGAAGCGCCCCGCGTCAACACCGGGCGCTTCATGAGCACATGCAGCAGGGCTTTAATGGCTTAATATACGGTGCAGTCCATGGGCCACACAGCGCGTAGGATCATTGGCCACGCGAGTAGGCAGACCTGTGTCGTGCTCTATAAGTTCCCGCAGCGCGGCCATGAGAGCCCCGCCGCCGGTTAGCACGATCCCGTGGGTGTGGATGTCTCGGCTTAGCTCAGGAGAGGTTGCATTGAGCACATCTCGTATAACGTCGGTAATCTGGGCCACGTGCTTTTCAACAACGTTGTCTAGATCCCGGGAAGATATCTCCAGGACAGCCGGAAGGCCGGTAGCGAGGCTTCTACCGCGGATCTGGATCGGCGTTGGCTGGCCGAGTTTTCCGCGAACGTAATCCTTCTTGAGCTGCTCAGCGCTTTGCTGCCCGATCAGGAATTTATGCCGAAGGTGGAGGTGGTCGGTGATACCCTGATCGAGTGACGCCCCCCCAATGCGGACCGACCGGGTAATGCAGATCCCACCCAGCGAAATCACTGCGACCTCTGTTGTGCCCGCCCCGCATTCGACAATCATCGATGCACACGGGGCATCGACAGGGAGCTCAGCGCCGAGGGCGGCCACAAACGGCTCGGAGACAAGGCGCGCTGAGCGCAGCCCGACGTCGCCGGCCATTGTCAACAGTGCCTGCCGCTCGGCCTGCGTAGCATCGGCCGGCACGCCGATGACCGCACGGGTGGCGGCCAGCCTCTGGCGGCTGCCCGCCCTGTCGATCGCGTATATCAATAGGTGCGTTGCCGTTCGGATGTCTTGAAGGACCCCTCTGCGCAGTGGACGCCGGACATCGAGCTGACGCGGCGTTCGATCGATCATGGCCCATGCCGCCGTTCCCGCAGCCGTCAGGATCGGCACTCGATCGAGGTCGGAAAAGCAGCAGAGCGACGGTTCATCGAAGACAATGCCTTCGTCGCGCCGGATGAGGCGAAGGTTCGACGTCCCGAAATCGATAGCCAGCTCGGAGCGCCTGCGGGATATAAGAGACATCATCTGCAGCATCTAGCATCCGGACATCCGCCTGTCTTCTATCGCTTGACTCTGGCCCGCGATCGCATACCCGCCATTACGAGGGATAATTCTCGTTTCGCTCAGCAGCTACGTGCGGCGAAGACATTTTTCCGCGCGGGCAATGCTGGCCCGATCTTTCAAGGCCATTTCAACGAGATCCGCGTGTAGCGCGTCGTCCCGTACTCGAGGCACCAACGCCTCGAGACGAACCACGAGCCTGGATCGAAGCCAATGGATGTCTATCGCGCGCTTGGATAGATCGTCTGGCTTCAGGGATTTGCTCTCCAAGAAATCAGCCGAGCCGCCGAGCCTTTGAATGTGGCGGGAAAGGACAACAACCCAATGGGCATCTTCCTCGCTGTGAATAGCGACAAGTTGTGCCAGTTTAGGGTCATCCACAGATTCTGCCACGGCCGAAGCCAGTCGCCTCCCTACGCACTTCAGTTTGCGAAGCTCCGTGAGAGCAGTCAAAAGTTCGTCCGGCGCCGCGTAGCCCATGTAGACGTCGTCTCCGTCCGCCGCGAAGCAGGTCGGTGAAGAAAGATCATTGGTCATGTGGCGATCGCTGCTGCCGCATGCAGGCCTTTGCGAACGCGGTCCATCGCCCCGGCATCAGCCTTGGTGGAATGGGCTACGTAGGCAGAATAGGAGAATTCCGGGCTTCCCGGCACGAGCGTAAGACGGCCCTCATCCAGATAAGGGCGAATGAACCCCTTTCGAAAATACCCGCTGCCACCTGTCGCGAGGATATATTCAAGAGCAAGCGGGCCATAGCTGATGGAGACGACGGCCTTTGGTTGATCGGGAAATGCCGCCTGATAGCTCGCCGCAAAGTCATCTCCCCAATCGATTTGGACATGGTCTTCAGCAGAGAGGGGATCGCTGACAGGGGTCGTTCGGACGAGTACGAGTTTCTCCTCGAACAGAAGCTCGGCGATCACGCCCGGCCGACTGGGAGCGGCATAGAGGACCGCCGCATCAAGCGTCCCATCCTGAACCTGTTCCATGAGCTGTTCGGAACTTGCGATATGGGTGCTGACGGCGATGTCCGAACATTCGCGGCGCATCCATAGCAGCCAGTGGCGCAGGAGCGGATTCCACAAACTCAGTTCTGCGCCAACTGTGACGACCGTTTCCCGGCCCGGGGGCAGCGCGACCGCACGCTGCGCGCGCGACCAAACCTGTACGAGCGTAGTTGCAAAGCGGAGGAACTGCTCGCCAGCGGGGGTAAGCCTGGCCCCGGCCTTGTTCCGAATGAACACTGGTCTGTCGAGCTGCTCTTCGAGGACACGGATACGAGCGCTCACAGCCGTCTGCGTGAGGTTGAGCTTGCTGGCGGCGCCCACAAAACTCCCGGTTTTTACTACCTCCAGAAAAGTTCGTGCGATGCCGATATCCATCCGCAATATCCTTGGGCTCAACGAGCAATAATATTCATTTGCTTCATATGTCGTACCCAGTCGAGAATATGATCGCAACCATCGTAATCGATCCCGCGCAGCCGATCGGCCATTCAATCACGGGGTAGAAAGTCGTGAGAAATCCCTATTTTCCGAAGTCAGGAGGACCGTCACGAGGTTGGCGCCTGCTCCTCGTCGCCTGGCTCATGGTCGCTACGATCGCCCTCGCGTCAGTCGTTGTCTTTCTTCGCATCCGAGGGGGTATCGCCGAAGGCCTGTATGAAGGCCTGACGTTTGTCGTCGTTGGGACGGCAGTCGGCGCCTTCGTCGCGATGACCATCGAGATAGTGCTCATCGATCTGGAGACTCCCGGCCAATCCCCAAAGGGTGGCACTTCCCCCAAGGATCCGCAGTATGCCATGTCACCAGCGATCGTCACAGTTTCTGGAGCTCGCCGTGAGCGGTGAGAAGCACAATGGCCTTAAGGAATAGGCACGGGCGATGCACAGTGACCAGACAGACGCAAGTCCAACTCTTGAGCAAAGGGCCGGCGGCCTAGCATCCATGTTCGTGCGTAACCGTGCGTGGGCTGACCGGAAAACTGCCTTAGATCCCGGCTTCTTCAGCCGGCTCGTGGATCAACAGAAGCCTCGTTATTTTTGGATAGGGTGTTCGGATAGCCGGGTTCCCGCGACAGAGATCGTCGACCTCGACCCGGGAGAAATGTTCGTACATCGTAATGTGGCTAATCTGGCACACGCTAGTGACCCGAGCTTTGCTGCGACACTGCAATTCGCCGTCGATGTCCTGCGCGTCGAGCATATCATGGTAGTCGGGCATTATGGTTGCGGCGGCATACGAGCGGCCATGGCTGAGGAGACCTCGGATGCAATCGGGCAGTGGCTCGCTCCCATTCGGCAGCTCAACCGCACACTCATCACCCACCAAGAGTCCGCGAGGCCGAGCGCGAACAAATTGTGCGAATACAATGTCGCTGCCCAAATCCACGCGCTCAGTATAAATCCGGTTGTGCGCGCAGCCTGGAAGCGTCAGGCCCCACTGACGCTACACGGGTGGGTGTATTCGATCGCTGACGGTCTGTTGCAGACGGTCTGCGATCCGATCGAAAACCCCCATCTCGGCATCTCTCCGGTTTCAAGAATCGACAAATAAGCAGTCCATGGAGGCGGAGGGCGCCATACTTGCTGCAGCGATCACCGCCTGCAGGTTGGCGCGTCTGCCCTCCCGTCTTCTGGATGCGCAAATTGCTCTGGCGGTGTTTCCGGCCCTTGCCGATCTGACAGTTATTGAAGCCGGTGTATGGCGACAGGATAATGGAGCGCCGGCCCGCGCTCTACGATATTCCTCATCTCGATTTGCCGCTTCTACGCTGGTTCCCACAGGTTTCTGGCTGGAGGTCCGCGGCGTTGACACGTGCGTTTGCGGTGCAACCCGAGAATGGCTTGGGGTACATGCGATTGAGGCCATTGCAATCTGCATCGCCGGTCTGCATGCTAGGCTTGAACGGGCTTGGTGACAAGTGAAGCGCCGCGTCACGTGGCATAGATGGTCTCGGAGGAACGCTCGAACCTGCGAGGGGCTTGCGCCCCTTACGATTCGAACGAGGGTGTCCATCCGCCTCCCAGTGCGAGAAATAATGTGATCTGGTCATCGTTCATGGCGGCTTTCCCAGCGGCGGCGGCCTGCTCGGCAGCGACAAGATCACGTTCTGCTTCGAGGGCAGGCAGTTCGGCAATCTTGCCGCCGCGACGAAGCTGCGCGGTACGCCTGGAAACCAGAGCTGCATCTTCCCGTGCGCGATCGAGGCTTTCCTGCTGTTCAATCCCCGCCGCATAAGACGTAAGAGCCGACTCCACTTCGCGCAGAGCCCGGACAACCGTACCGTCGAAGTTCGCAAGATCGGCGCGCGTTTGGGCTTGCGCCGCCTCAATACGTGCACGCGCGGCGTGGCGATTGACAGACCAACTGATCAGCGGACCGATGCCGAACCGATTGGTGAGCGGTGACAGCAGATCGTCCGTCGCTCCGGTCGAACCGGCGGACGCGCCCAGCCTGATATCGGGATAGAGCGCTGCAGTTTCGACTCCGATCCGCGCCGTCGACGCTGCGAGTTTGCGTTCGCTCCTGCGAATGTCCGGCCGCCGCCGAAGGAGGGTCTGACCATTACCAACAGGAACGGCCCGCGTCAGTTCGAGCGGCCGTTGACAGGCCAGCAGTGTTTCATCAGCCTCCCGAGGCGTACGCCCTTGCAAAGCTGCGATCCGGAACAATGCGTTTCGGTGCTGCGCGGTCAGGCGGGGCAGGCGCGCCTGGCTACCTGCAAACAGGCCCCGCCGTCGGTCCAGTTCATAGGATGCTGCGCGTCCATGTTTGATAAGGGTGCCCGTCAGACGAATGCCCTTTTCCTGCAAGGCGATTGAGCGCGCCAACACCTCGATTTGAAAGCCGCTGTTGCACAGATCGGCGTATGCTCTCGTGGTTTCCGCAGCAACGTTGACCCTTACCAAATCACGCGCCGCCGTGGCGGCTTCCGTGTCGGCGGCTGCCGCTTCGATCCCTCGTCTGAGTCCGCCAAAGAGGTCCAGATCATAACTGACCGCAATCCCGACGTTATAGGCTTGTCGCAGCGGCGGCTGCACATGCTGTAGCTCCGCCTCGGCAGATCTTTGAGCGTAGCTGGTTTCAGCGTTGAGGGTTCCTTGCAGTTCGCGGCCCGCGCCGCGCGCGTCCAGAAGCGCCGCGGCTCGCTCGAGGTTCGCTTCCGCTACGCGCAATTCAGTGTTGGCTTCCAGCGCCTGGATAACGAGAGCGTCGAGCACGGGATCGTTGTAGAGTTTCCACCAATGGTCGGGCAGCGGCTCCGCGCTTGTCACCTCGGTCGCGGATATGAAATTGTCCTGGGCGCTCGGCGCCTGAACTAAGGCTACGTCCGGGACATGGTAATCAGGTCCGACAGCTGCGCAGCCGCCCAGAAACCCCAGAAGACCGATGGCAAGACCCGACTTTACCACGGTAGGCTCCGATGGATGCTACGGCCGTCTGTCCGCGGATGGACAACCACGGTTGCGGTCTGGCCCGGGATCATCCGGACCTGCGGCGGAATCTTGTCGACTGATATGCGCACGGGAATGCGCTGTGCGAGCCGGACCCAAGTGAAGGACGGATTCACGTTGGCGAGTTGCCCATCAGCGCCCATCCGCTCACGATCTTCCACGCCGCCGGCGATGCTTTGGACGTGCCCCTGGATCTCGTCGGCGACACCCATCAGGTAAATGCTCGCGGGATCGCCAACCCGGATCGCAGGCAGCTTGGTTTCCTCGAAATACCCCTCCACGCGCATGGATTTGCTGTAAACAAGTGCGAGCGCGGGTTTACCGGCTGTCAGGTAAACCCCAGGCTGTAATGATACGTTAGAGACCACCCCGGCAACAGGGGCGCGAACCAGTGTACGCTCGAGATTGAAGCGCGCGAGATTGCGCGCGGCAATCGCCTGACCCATCTTTGCGCGCAATTCATCCACGCGCGCCCTGCCCTGCTCGATCTGTTCCCCGGCAATTACCTCGGTCATGGCGTGATTGCGCCGGTCTTCCCGGCTCGCCTGCGCCAATGCGATCTCCTGACTGGCGACATTCGCCTCCGCTTCTTCAAGAGCCAGTCGGTAGCGCGGTCGGTCGATCACGAAGAGGACATCCCCTCTGGCGACTGCCTGGTTATCAGCGACTTTCACCTCCGTCACCAGACCACCGACATCAGCTGCGATCGGAACCATGTCCGCACGCACTTTGCCATCGCGGGTGACGGGCTCGACCTGGTATCGCAGCCAAAGGGCGTAAATGCCGCCCAAGATGACGAGAAGCACGATGAGTGTCGCAAGCGAACGGGTGATGTTTTGTCGGTGCAGCATGATCAAGCAGCTAGCCATGAATGGAGGAAAGTGTCGGCGAGGAAACTTAGCCCCCACCACAGCAAGACGAAGAGAGCGACTTCCAGCAAGCTGGGATGCCAGAGAAGCCGGTAAATCGGGAACCTCTGGAGAGGCTCTCGCAGTAGATAGACGAGGACGATCGATACCACGCCCCAAGCGAGCGCTGCCGGCATATAGATTCCAAAGAGGTGGATTTCCTCAATCATCGAGATACGCCTGTCGTCAGCGCGGCCGCACCCGGAAACAGATTGCAGCGCATGCCCACCAAGGCTCGCACGGCCGCAGCGAGGAATTCATCCGTCGTATTGTTCAAGCCGAGCAGGTCCCGCAGGGCTTCATCAATCGCGATAAGCAACGGCAACGGAGGGACTTGCGCTCGCCCGCTTTGCCATTGATGTCCATAGAAGCTCGTAAGGCCGGCAAGCACCGTTCCAATGTGGTGACGCACGTCGTGTGGAACATGAGAGAGCGCGCGGCGCAGCGGTATGATATTACGCCCTATCCGCAGGTCAGCGAGCCCATCAGCGGCATGGAGATCGTCCGCTGGTCCCGCGATCGCCATGCGCGCTGCGACCTGGCCCAAACGGTCCAGGGCGGCGGCGGTCCACCGCTCATATTTGAAGGGACGCCGAATATCTGCCAACTGTGCCAGCTCTCCCCAGTTAGCTCGCAGGATCCGCCGCGCCGTCCACAGGACATTGACCGAGCGAAACAACTTCGTGACTGCAAGCGTCGTTATGATGCCGCCGACCTGTGCCAGCCCAGTGTTGATAAACAAGGCAAAATCGGCTTGGAACCGGGCCAGAAAACCCATTGCGACGATGAAACAGGAGAACATGGGCAACGCCTCAGGCGAACGTCTGGGGTCCGCCTGGATGTAGCCCATCCATAGCAGCGCCGGCGCTAGTGTGAGGATAAGCATTTCATATCCGTCGACCCTTGGCAGGATGACGAACAGATAAAGAGCGGCCAGCGGAAAGGTCTTGAGCGTGGCGATCAGATATCGGCCAATCACCGGAGCGGGATCGTCCTGGGCGGCAAACGAGCACGTAATGAGCGCAGCAAAGGCCGCCGTTGCGGATCCGTTCGGCCAGGCCAGCAGAATCCAGACCGCGCAATAAATCATGATCGCTGTAGCGGTCGCGAGACCTGCAAGCGCAGCGACACCGTGATCACGTGCAAGGGCGAATGGCGTGCCAATCAATATTTTCGCGCCGGGCCGTCCGGGTGTGCCGATGCGATCGGCGAGACGCCAGCTTGCCAAGAGGGCTGACAAAAATTCAGCCATGCGCAAGCAGGCGCTTGCCGTGAGCAGGTTGTTCCACCCACGGTCTTTCTCGGCCACTTGCGCCAGGACCTGGCATCGTCTGATCAGTGGCGCCGCGTCAACAAACCGGCCCTGCCCGCGGGCTAACCAGGCCGACACGTCTTCCAGCAGTTGGCTCAGTTCAGGTGATAGCTGATCATCCGCGCGCAAAAGGTCGAGCCGGTTAGCCGCAGCGGACGCCAAAGGCAGGGTACTGGCCAACTGCTGCTGGAGAGCCATCACCCTTCGCTTTGTCGCCGGCGCCCACCGCTGGTCGAAAGGTAGGTGAATAGCGATCATGCCCAATTCGGTTACATCGGCCGCCAATATTCGGCGATGCTCGTTCTCCAGCTTCGTGTGTTGGCTAGATAGCGCTTCTGCGGCCCAGCGATGTGCATGGCCGAGGAACGACCGCGCTCGTTCGCGTATGACCGGCGTCGCGCTCCATGGCTGCAGCACCGCGTGGACGGCGGTGACGCAAAGGATTGCGACGGTCATCTCCTGAACGCGTGCAACGGTGGTTTCAAACACATTTCCCGGATCGTCGAGATACGGAAAGCTGATCACAGCAGAACTGAAAGCGGCCATCTGAAAAAGGAACGCGCGCGGCGTTCGGTCCAGCACGGCGAGGTAGATGCACAGGCCCGTCCACGCAGCCAGACACAGGACCAGCAATTCAGGCGAATTCTGGAGGTTTGGAACGAGCAGCAGTGTAACGGCGGCACCAGTAGCAATACCTCCGAGGCGATAGAGCACCTTTGGGCGAAACGCTCCCGCCATGGGCTGCGCGGTGACGTAAACCGTCAGCAGTGCCCACCAAGGCCTCGGCAGGCTGGCAGAAAAGGCGATCGCCAAGGTCACAGCCGCAGCGATCAGGCTGCTCAACGAAAAGAGCAGCTTTTGCGGATCGATGTATGGTGCAGAGAATGGCAGGCGCGATCGGCCCACTAGCGTCGTCATTGCTGGCAACCGTGGCAGAACCGGGATCCGTCACGCTCGCCATCGATCGTGGTCAGTTTTCCCCTTGGGTTTCGCTGCTGCGCCTAATGATGTTTAGAGCGATTCCATAAATCAAAATATTAATGCCTAACCGCAAGAATTTTGTTCACTGACAATCCGACTTTCCCACCGTTCGGACTACAGCTAACGACCCAGAGTATTAGGATCGACAATCGAAATCTTCATCCTGTCCACCTTCTCTACTCGTTGCTGGCGGGTGCTCATCCTGCTTATAAAACACGAATGCGGCAATAATAACGGTTAGTAAAATTACAATCATCAGCTGTTCATCAGTGATGATCCGACGTTCACGTAAAGCGTACATGCCAAGCATTACGGCCGCCATAATGACCGTCCAAGCAGCTCGACTCCACGAAAAGGAAGCCTCACTTGGTGATCTCGATCGCTGCCCTCTCATCCGGCATCCTCTCCCGTCCGGGGCAGCCATTGATCCTATATTCATTACGACGGCCTGCAGCGACGTTGGGACAACCGGCCTCGTTCGGCAAATGAATGTTTTTGGAGGCTGACTGCAAAAGGGATCATGCCCGAGCATCGGCCAAACCGGCGATCCCGGGTTCGGGGCCAAGCCTTGGAGGATTTGACTTGTCTTCCCGCAACCGACATGATGTCCGAATGCAGACCAGTCGCATCTTCTTCCGATTTCGCCATCACGAAGGGCGTCTTCTCTCGGGCCTGTAGCCCCGGGTTCCGGTGCAGCATGCCCTGAACACCGGGGCAGCTACCATCACGCGTCGCGTTCAGTCGGATGCACGCTGTTTACACCGGGAATCTTCAACATGACGAGAATCAACGCGCCTAGGCGCCCCGCGATTCATATGATCGATACCGAAGCCGATGCGCTCACAGCGCTCGCACTGGAAGCCCAAAGCCGGCTGCCTCAAGTGAGCCGATTGCTTCTCGAGGAGATTGGGCGAGCCTCGACTCACTCCGCGGACGACATCGGAAGGGACATCGTCACGATGCACGCCCACGTCGAATTCCTCGACCAGGCCAATGGAACAACGCGCATGGTCGAGCTGGTTTATCCTCGGGCCGCTGATATTTCGGAAGGGCGTATCTCGATCATGACACCGATTGGGGCCGGCTTGATCGGACTGCGGGTAGGTCAATCGATCGTTTGGCCTGATCGAGAAGGCCACGAGCGCAAACTCACAATTCTCGGGGTGAAACAGGTTTCGTCCCTAGTTCCCGATCCTGTGCCCACAGAGGTGGCCTTGCAAAACTGGACAGTGAGATAAATGGATTTTCTGCCTGACGGCGGCCAAGATGGCCGTGTGACAGGAGCAGAAATGAGCAAACGACCCCGCCGGAATCACAGCCCGGCTTTCAAGGCGAACTAACGCAAAAATCACGCGCGAACACTAACAAATCCAGCGCCATCCCTCCAGGTTCCCGCCCTACAAATGCCAAACCGGCATTCCACCTTGGAAAGTTTGCCGCAGTTTGATCAATGCCGAGGATTGCTCACCCATGTTGTTCGCAAGTGAAATCGAATTGCTTGCAGTCATCTATCTTGTCGCCATCACGGCGGAGGCGATGTCTGGTGCGCTAGCAGCGGGTCGGCGCAACATGGATATATTCGGTGTTGCAGTTATCGCCTTTGTCACGGCCCTCGGCGGCGGCACTATTCGTGACCTGATCCTGGGCCGTTTCCCAATCGGGTGGACCCAGCACCCTGAATACATCTATCTAGTGATCACCGCAGGTTTGGTGACCGTCGTGGTTGCACGATACATTTACCATATCAAACGTATATTTCTGGCGCTTGATGCCATGGGGCTGATCGCTTTCTCCTTGATCGGTTGCAACGCTGCACTTGAGATGAACTATCCGCTAGCGGTGGTCGTCATTTCAGGCATGATCACCGGCATATTTGGAGGGGTGCTCCGGGACGTGCTGTGCAATCAGGTGCCGGTTGTATTCCGCCATGAACTTTACGCAAGCGTCTCACTCGTGACTTGTCTGTTCTACTTGGGACTGCGCAGCCTTGGAGTCGACGCGGATTTGAACACCGCCTTCAGCTTTTTTGTCGGCCTCGCTCTTCGGTTTCTTGCCATTTGGCGTGGTTGGGGCTTACCCATTTTTTCCTATCAGCATCGCTGGGAGTAGTTCCATGGCACAATAGTCCGACATGACTTGCCAAGTGTTTGATACCATTGTTTGATGGTGCGATCCTTTTGCAGGAATGGAAGGAGACATTATGGGCCAGGTACGTCACGGTAGCGCCACGACCACGCACGCTGCTCGAGCAGCAAAACAGCGATCGCAAGCTTCGCTCGCGACGCTGAGCCGAGAGTTGGGGATTAATCTCAAGACGGTGGCAAAGTGGCGTCTGCCGTCAGGCAGCTATTTTCGTCCCGGGTAAAAAAAGGCCAGTCAGAACGGATGACCGCTTTCAAGGGGCACAACAAAACCCCTCTATGGCGACAATGGGCGCATAGCCGACCGGCTGATCTGGGCTACACCACCCAGTGGGGCACGATCTGAGAAAGCTTGCCATGGATCGAAGATAGTACCTTTCCCGCCTCCAGTAAATGCGTGACGGCTGCTGCCGGTTGCAATCCGAGCACAGGCACCTTCGATGGCTTGACCGCCGCCCCGGCCACCGCTCTCATGTAGCTATGTCGTGGATTTCATATCAAGAGTGGCAGCGCCAAGACTCGCAGAACAGGCCGGATATTTCGCTGGCCGACGGCTACCTTGCCGGCGCCGCGGTGTCCCTGCAGGTCAGAGCTGACGAAGTTTGGATCGCTGAGATCCTGGGCCAGGAAGACCATTCCAACCGGAGGGACGATGGTGCCCTCGACGCGCTATCCGGCCCCAGACGTGAACTTCTGAGCCGACTGACCGAAACGCGTTCTTCGCTCACCGGGGCGCAAAACACCTACGTGCCAACGCTTGACGTGGCTGAGGACGGCGAGTTCGACCTCGCAGGTTGGGCATCGGGCTTCCTCGAGGCAATGGGCCCCGACTTGGATATGTGGTATTACCACCTTGCTGGCAGTCGAGAGTGCGCCCTTCTTGGCCTTTTGGGAACTCACGCGGTCGGTCCGATGGGTGATGCCGGTAAGGCCCACATCGCAGCGCACGAGAAGCGGCAGGATCTCGAGATGCTTCAGGCTCGATCTTGGGAGTTCATCCCCGGCCTGTTGCGGGTGCTCTATGAGCGGAAGGTCGAGTTGGGCGATCTAGGGGCATAACGCCCTCCTTCAGCCCAAAGGCGCGTCGCGTTGCCGCGCAATATCTCCCCAGTCTTGCCACGGCCGATCAACCTGCCCACGTCTCCGCGCGCGAATGCACAGCATGGTAGCTCCGAGCATAAGCAATATAATGAGCGCTGTCGGCGCGCCCCTGGCGACCGCGTAAGCCTCGCGCGAAATCGAGATCGAAGCCCATCGTGCGAAGTGAGCACCGAGGCACAGCAGCTGAAACGATGTTGCCCAAAGCGGCCAGATCCGTCGTGCATGAAGCGCAAGGGCTCCAAAGCCGAGGAACCCGATGAGATCGGCACCGAGCGATGACACGTCCACTGTCACGAACTTGCTTGGAAACAGCATCTCCACCGTCAGTTGGAACACACCCAGCGCGACGATCGAAGCTACGCCCAGGCGCTCCGGCGCGCCCCCTTTCCATAAAATGAAGAGGAGCGAGAGCGCCATGAACGTGGCCCACGGAATGGCGACATCGCTCAACGTCATGACGACACCTGTGGGTGGACGCCTCGAACATCGGCGAGGCGATCCGCCAACGGTTTTTGGACAATCAAAGCATCCGGCCCAAGGCGTCGGAGATCGCCAGCATCGCCGCAAACGTGACCGCTACACACATCGCAAGAATAAGCACGAGCCCCAAACGACCCAACTTCCCAAGCTTCACGTCCAGCGCCTGTAATCCAAAGGGCCGCTCGGCCGAGGGAGGAGGGTCCTGGTCGCGATGGAGCATGTGCACTGTAGGGGCAGCGGTCAGGATCATATCAGCGTCCAAGACAGGATCATCGACCTGTTCCATGTCTTTGGTTGGTCCGTCGACTGCCTCCGATCCATATGTGGTTTTTCCACATATGGCCTGAAGTTCGGTGTACCGCCTGACGGTGTCCTTGCGGTCGGCAGTCCCCCACCTATCACGCACCTTCAATATCCGCTGGTCGATCGTATTGGGATGAATTCCCAGCCTCCGGGCGATCCTCTTTGACGTCAGATGCTCGGTGAGCAGGTCGAAAACTTCGACTTGCTTGGGCGTAAGCTGGGCAAGCAGCTCCGCAGCCTGCTCGGGCGTCGTCAACGGAAATTGGTCTACGCTATCTTCCGACATTGGTCCTGGCCTCGACGTCGCCGAAGCTCCTTGGCACCTAGATCGCGAAAACGGAAGGAAGTGCACCTTTCGATGTGAGAAGTCGGACTGGCGATAGTTGAGACTGGCCATCACCCTCACAAGGCTAACAAAGCCTTAAGCATAAAGGCCAATTCCCATGTTGCCTCCCAGTATGTGGAAGAACCACATACTCACCGACCGTAATTGACCACGCTATCCCGGACGGGGCAGTTCTAGCCATCCAGCGTCAAACACAGACCCTGGTTGTGAGCGCATGGAGAGCGCAAATGGTCCAATTTCAAGATCTTCAAATCCTGCTAGATGCCAACAACCATTTCGAATTGACCCAGAGCGTGGAAGGCCTGGCGATCGATGAGCTCGAGCTTGTATGCGACAGGGTGCTTGCCTCGGATCCGCTTGAACCCCTCGCTTTCAGGCTAGGCCCTATCATCGAACACGCCCGTGAGCTTCAGGCCCCCGACGACTGATAATTCGAGGACCTCTCTTCCGTATGGCGCGCCCTGTGATACGCAAAGGGCATGCAGATCGTCGACGACATCCAGACTCTCTACAGCGAAGCGGCCAAGGAGCTTCGCACGAGCGATGATGCGAAGCTTGAGGCCCTGAGATTGCGGATCGCGCAGGGCGACGTCTTCGGCACCGGCATCACCCCGGCCCTTCTCGCGAGGCTACTGGACGAGACCGCTGAGGAGGCGGCAGCCCATTTCGCGGCGCTCCGCAGCGCAGGCTTCATTCAAAGCAATCTCACCCAATTTTCCTGGGCCAACCTCGATCCTCACGATAGGGCGCGCACTCTCGACATCCTCTCGATGATCGAAGCCAATGTTGCTCTCCGGTGCCGCTACCTCGACATGACGCCGGTCTTGCCGGCACTGCAACGCCTCGCCGGCGTCATTGAACAACACGCACATAACGACGAACTGCTCGAGGTGTGCTTGGCCGTACAGCGTCTATTCCTGGTGCTGGTCGCCACCGTCAACGCGCCGCCGCTGTTCCGAGAGTACGCCGCATATGCAAACGCCAGCACGGCCTATGCCTGGTCCATGGCTCAGGACACAGGGGCGGCCATGCATATCAGCGACATGATTGGCGGTATGGTTGAGGCTCTTAAGAAAGGCGACGGGGTGTCGGCTGCCCGAGCCGCGACATACCTGCGTTCGATGCCAGCGGGGGCCGAGAAACTAGCTGTCCCGCTTTGCGGCTAAACCGTCAACGGGACCGCGTTCCCAGGGCTTCTGTCTGCAGGCAGGAACAAGGGGTAGACCGGATGCGACATAGCGAGCACCCGTCCACGAACATCGGCTTCCCGGATTTCGACACGGCCATCGAGCTGCGCGCGATCGAAGCGAAGCGACGGGTTCGAGGAGATGCCGGTCTCCAGGGCGCGGCGAACGTTCTGGAAGATCATGGCTTGGCTATCTCGAATACCCGGCAGGTCACCCTCCAGCGCCTTGACGTTCTGGGCAGCCACTTTGCGCACCACGTTGCGCAAAGACGAGCTCGAGGTGACCAGGAGCCATAGAACCCGGTAGTATGCCTGCGGAATCAGCTTGTGAGCGACCTCAGAAATCGTGCGGCGCTCTCCTGCCTCAAACAATGCCGCCAGCCATTCAATCGCCTTGAGGAAGAAAGCCTCATCCTCTGGACCGGTGCTCGCCATGACACCGGCAAGCCGGTGAAGCTTCTTCAGGCGCGGACCTTGCTCGATAATCACCCGGGCCGCGCAGATCTCGACGAAGACCTCAAGCCTGTCGGTGCATTCCAGCATATTGTCCGAGCACCACACCGCAGGCGTGTAGCTGCGCTTGTGCTTGTTGAGATAACCGTCGGTCGATAGCGCGTTGAGCACGCCGATCGTAGCAGAATGCGTTAGCCCCGTCGCATCGGTGAACGTCTTGGTGACGAGCCGCTCGTCGGCCGAGAACTCATGAGCGAGAAGCCGCCGGCGAAGATCGAGGTAAAAACTGAGCTGTGCGATCTGCGGCATCCGAGCCTCTATGACTGATGACAATGCGTAGTCACCGACCGCTTCTAGCCGCAAGCATCCTTAACAAACCTTTCCCCAAACATCATGGCTCGCGCTGGATTTTGAGCGCAAGCCATGATATTTTTGAGGAAAGGAGCTTTGCCATGTTGCCTTATGACGGAAGCCCCGGCGGTAATGCGCTTGGCATGCAATTCGATGAAGACCGGCGTCGACACTACGAGGAAGCAAATGATGCACTCCTTGAGCAGACCGACGTTCACCCCACGCCACTTAACTTGCTCGTGTTCCTCTTTGGAGCCGGCGTTTTTCTCTTTGTGATGCTATACGGGACCGTGGGTTAACGCCCACGGTCTTTATCCTGGAACCAAGTACGATTCGTACGTTCATTGGCATCTTGGTTTAAGTCTGCCGCGCCCTGCACAGCACCACCCCGATTTGCCTCAGATGCGGCTCGCCTGCTTTCGATCGACGCGCGCCCCTCGTTGATCGCTCCAGCCACCTCGGCCTGAAACTCTGCAAAGCCGCTGTCACCTCCACCACCGCCGCCGCGGCGGCCACCGCCCGCGCCTAGGCTACCGCGGAGATCGGCTTCGCTGAAGTCGCTGGGCCCTTGGACCGATCCGCGTAGCTCAGTAGGGGGTACGAGCTCATCGCGGACTGGCTCCATGATGTGATCGACATAGTCCTTGGCAATACGATCAACGATCATGTCACGCGCGCGCATCTGGGTCGGGCTGAGATCCTGAGCCTGAAGCGAAGGAGCGCCAAGCGCCCGGAACTCGGCGCTGTTGGCGTATTCCTGATACTGACTCGCAACGATCTGTGAAAGGTCCTGACTGACTTGGACGCCGCCGCCCTCGCGCATAGTCCAGGTTGTCCCAAGCGACCGGGATGCCTCCTCAATCTCGGCCAGTTGTCGATCAATCGAGCGGATTTCTTCGACCGTCTTATCGCGGAATGAGCGGCTTTCCGAATAGCCCTCGTTCCGGGAGAAGTTGCCGCTACGGGAGTAGCCCTCTTCGTTCAGGCGGAAGTCCTTGCTATAATCCTCGCCTTCTTTGCTGGTTTCGCTGGAGTTTATATTCGAGCGGTCGCTTCGTGACTGATTTGACGTGTCGGAAAACACAACTCCATCCCAGGCATCTTTACTGATGCTTCCGGAGAAACCTCCCGTGAGCGGCGAAGCGCCGCCTCCCTTACCGCTGCCGCCTTTGCCACCTCGGCCAGACGGACTGAGGTTGGCATTAGCACTCC
Source organism: Novosphingobium sp. 18050 (assembly GCF_902706195.1). GTDB lineage: Bacteria > Pseudomonadota > Alphaproteobacteria > Sphingomonadales > Sphingomonadaceae > Novosphingobium. The sequence continues at coordinate 49,648 of NZ_CACSJO010000007.1, forward strand.
ATTGAGTGCCGGTGCCGGCTTTATATTGCTCTTGCGAGGAACGGCTAGAATCCGTTCCTTGCGCGATATCTCGGCCAGAACCAGTCTGGTCGCCCGAGCCCTGAGACTTATTATGACTTTCGCCCCGGCTTGCAGTGTTGCCATGCCCCGAGGAACCCTCAGAACCGCTGGAAGTACGGAAGCCGTCGCTCGAGCTAAAGCCCGCACGCTCCAGCGCAGCCACGCGCTCCGACCTTGAGTTCGTGAGTGAGGTACGCCGCGTCTCAAGCTCGGACGCGGCCTGGCTGACCTCAGCCATGGTCGAGCGGGACACGCTCGGCGTGAAGCCTAGGCTGCTGATACCTGGCCGACTGTCATAGACTGTCGTCCCATCAGCCGTCTGTGCCGACTGCGTGCCATTGTCGTTGACGAACGTCGAACGCCCGAAGCCGCCAGTGTATGCCGGCGCTGTGTTCCACTGGTCGCGCTGGACCACGTTGCCGGTGAGGTTCTGGTAGCTCTGGTTACCGTAGGAGTAGTTGCCCGTTGTGCGCTCGATCGCCGCCGCCTCGGCCGCCGACTGCGCCGGCGCCAGCATCGAGGTAGCCTGGCTCGAAATCGTCATCGCGCCCTTGGCGAGGCCTCCTGCAAGGAATGGGATCGACATCATCAAGAAGCCGGCGATCGTCGCCGTGTCGGCGTTGACGGCATCGATGCCTTCGATCGTTGACATGGTGATGCCGCCGGGCGCGGTCGCGGCCATGGCGGACTCCTCCCGGCCCATGATGAACATATGCAGCACCGCGTAAAGCGGCCCCCAGGCGGCGAGATAGAAGAACCCGGTCAGGTAGCCCTTCAGCGCTCCCACGCCAGTCTGAGGCATGAGGAAGAGCGGGAAGATCACCGGGAACATGGCGTAGAACACCACAACCAGCACGATGTTGAGCAGCGGCACCCAGGTCATCGCCTGCTGCGAGATCGAGGTGTAAGTATTCTTGGCCTGGGTCTCGGCGCGCATCATCGCGAAGGTATCGCCATCGGCCGAGGACAGGTTCGCGCGGGCTTCAAGGAAAGCGTCCGTCAATGCGCGCTGCTGGAAGATCTGTCCGGCATTCTGCGTGCTACCGTGGAACTGCGCTGCCACCGCGGGAAGGTCTGCCTCCAGCTTCGCCTTGGCGGCGGCCTGCGTCAGGTTCGGGAAGAAGCTGGGCGCAATCTTGCCGATCTCCTCATCGGTCTTGGCCGGAATGCCCGCAGCGCCGGCAAGAGCGGTATAGGATGCTGCACAGGTGCGGATTTCGGTCGAACCGTCATCGTTCCAGTACGACATCGCCCGCGCCGGCGAGCCGGGGCCCATATCGGCGAGGATGTCGTTCGAGTTCATGACGTCGTTCGGGTTTTTCTGGCCGAGCAGGAAATCGTAGAAGAGGCACTGCTTGAAATACTCGGTGAGGTTCGTCCGGACGCGCGGATCGCGGAACTTGAAGTCCCGCGTCTTGTCGTAGAGCCGCGAGCCGTAAATGATGCCATTCGTGCGATACTCGAGCGCGTCGGGCATCACGAAGACGGTCTCGGCCTGCTGGGTCAGCCAGTCCCCGATCTGGCTCGTGAACGAGGCGATCGCTGCCAGGCCAATCGGTACATTGGGAACGACGGCCGGCGCGAGCCCGGGGTTGATCCGGTCCGTGACCTTCACCTCGGTCGTGGGCACGATCAGCACCCCATACATCAGCGTGGCTGAGAGGAACCAGTTGAGCCAGGCTTTCCAGTTGAGGCTGAACGCCACCACCAGCAGCACGTAGGCCAGACCCATCACCATCGTGACCTGGATCAGCGAGCGGAAGCCCCCTCCCCCGGTCCAGGATGCAACAGCGTTCAGGACGTTGACGATGTACTCACCGCCGCCGATCGTGAAGACCTCAAGCATGGCAACTGTCCTAGTTGAGCCCTTGCGCCGTGGCGCCGGAACGGAAGGAGAGCGCGGCCGACATCTGGGGCGATATCGAGTTGCGCAGCGTGCGTTCGAGGAAGACCGCCCGATCGACATAGGTCTGGGTGCGGACAAGCCGCTCGTTGAGGCTGTAGCTGTAGCCGTCGAGCACCTTGCTGACATTCTGGAGCTGGTCACGCCACTGCGCGAGCGTGGCCTTGTCCGCTTCGTTGAAGGAGCCCTGCCCCTTCTGCACGTAGCCGTAAAACTCCTGGACGATCTGCTCGAGCATATCGACTGCGACGATCTCGGCGAGCCCCTGGATGTCGGCCTGGGTCATGCCGCCCATCTGAGCAGCCGCGTTCACCGTGATGATCTTGTAGAGCGGGACGCTCGTACCGCCGAGGATACCGACCTCCTCGGCCGAGAGGGCCTCGTTGGAGCGAACCTTGGCCGCCATCGAGCCGATGAGGGCCGCAACGCGGGGTTGCAGGGCCTGTGCCTCGCTGATGGTCACCGTGCCGCTGGGCGTCGGATTGAGGCAGTCCTCCGTTTCGTCGCAGCGCAGGACGTTCGTGTCCGAGGTGCCGAGCAGCAAGCCCTGGATGAGATCGCGGTTGCCCTGCCCGACGTACTTGACCGTGCCGGTGCCCTCGTCGGAGTCGGCGCGCTGGTAGATGATCGTGCCCACCAGCGACATGAGGTACTCCTTGAACTCGCGCGAGAACGAGGGGTAGCTCTTGTTCAGCATGTGCCAGGTGTAATTGTACGACTTGGACGGGATCGTTTCGTCGTCGTTCTTGCCCAGGATCTCGGTGCGCTCTCCGCCGGCATTGCAGTCCTGCCGCGCCTTCGCCCAGTCGGTCGCGAAGCCTTGCGAGTTGGCGATCGCTTTACAAACCTCGCTGTCGCGGCCCTGGCTTTCACCCCACAACCCGGCAACGAGGCCCTGTGCGGCCTCGCACGACGAGATGTTCATCTGATTCAGCTTCTCGACCTTCTGCGCCATCTCCTCGATGGTCTGGGAGATCTGCGGGCTGATCGACTTGATCGCGAGCTGGAAGGCAAAGCCCAGCGCATTGCTGGCGACGCCCTTGAGCATCGCCACGATCTGATCGGTGTTGATGAACGAGAACGAGCCACCGAAGATGTCGATGCCGCCGCAGCCCGCTTTGACGCTCGGCAGCTGAATGTTGACCGGGTTGACCTGCTTGTTCTTGAACCGCGTCCACACGCCGCCGCCGGTGTAGTAGCCGGCTGACTGACCTTCGAAGGCAGTCGGGCCATAGGCATTGCCGGCGCCTCCCATGTCGTTGAAGAAGTCGTTGAGCTCACTGCCGACGTTGGCCTGCGCCTGCACGACCGCGAGCTGCGACACGGACAGCATGCTGAGCATCAGCCCGACACGCGCGCGCCATTTGAGGGATCGTGCCATCAGTAGTCACTCCCAGGTTCGGTCTGCGTGAGGGTAAAAATGCGATCCATCACCTCGTCGGCCGCCATCAGGCCGTAGCCGATCGGGATCGGCTGCTTGGTCTGGGTGTCGAACAGCACCAGCGCCGGCACCTGGTTGCCGGTCAGACCCATGCGCTGGTACTGACCGGTGTTGACGGCAAAGCGCGGAAACGCCTCGTTGCCGCCACCGTCCATCGATACGGCGAGGACCTCCAGGCCGTACTGGTCCGAGATCGAGCGCACGATCGGGCTGAAGACGTGGCAAGCCGAGCAGTTCGAGGAGTAGAAGTAGAACACCCCGTAGCGCTGCGAGAGCCCCTGCATGGTCGATGACTTTGCCGCCTTGCGGTCGGTCATCCATGTCTGCTTGCCGAGCGAGTTGATCGGCCGCTGAAGGGTGTAGTCGAGATCCGGGTTCTGCCAGACCGTGCGCCCCCACACGTCAGCGAATGTCGATGCGCGATCGAGCTGCTCACGCTGGAAACGCATGTAGGAAGCCAGGTTCTCCGACGTCGGCTCCAGGATAGCCCGGGCCTTGAGTTCATCGAGCTGCTCGGTGATTGCCGCCAATTGCTTGGCCGCCGGCACTCCCGGCGTTGCTGGCTTGCCCTTCGCCATCTCGCGCGCCTTGTCCGGATCGCAATAGAACCAGCTGCCGAGCTTGCGCTGCTCGCAGTAGAACGCATCACGCGGGGTGAGCGCGGAAGTGGGGGAGAACGCAGCCGTGGCGCTCGTTGGAGTGGTCTGATCTTCCTGGGCAGTCGCGGCGATCGGCGCGGCGGTCTGGGCGAGGAGAGCAAGAACAGCAGGGAACACATAGCCAGTCTTATGCATGGCCGGACTCCTTGGTGAGGTTGAGCAAGCTGAGGATCATGGCGGGGTTGAGAAGGCCAAGACCGCGATCGATCATGCGGATGCAGCCGCCGTAGAGCGTCGTCACTGCATTGATGCCGTCGGGCGTCAGGCCATAGGCACACAGCGCTTCGTCGCCGCGCCGCACGATGCCCCGGGCAACCATGCTTTCCAGGGCGGCCGACACATCAGGAACCCGGACCTGGCGCAGGAACCAGTCCGAGAGGATTTCCTGCAGGTCCTCGTCACTGGTGATGACCTGGCGCGAGATGGCGCTGGCGACGGCGAGCTCGAAGACGCTGAGGTCCGGAACACGGCGGTCGGCATGGATTTGGATTACGTCGCTCATTACTTTCCCGTGCCCCCGTGAAGCTTGTAATATTCGTCGATCTTGTCCTGGATCTCGATCGAGGTCTGGACTTCATCGGGTACCTTCGCGGCGTCGATGAACTCGCTGTAGACTTCGGTGAAATCCATCTTCGACAGGTCGAGCCTCTGGAATTCCTCGATCAGAAAACCCTTGCAGTCCGGCTCCTTGGCCTTGCCCCAGGTCTTGCCGATCTGGGCTCGGCCCTGCTCCTGCAGGATGCGGCTGAGCTTGCTCTCGAAGCAGCAGTAGTTCTTGCGCTTGGAGGTGCAGACGCCGAGCACCTTGTCCGAGCAGTAGGTGCCGACGTAGTGGCACAGGCCCATACGATCCTTGACGTCGAGCATCTTCTCCTCGGGATCGCACAGGAACATGGTCAGGAACGGTGTCGCCAGAGCGGCGATCGCAGCCGGGCCGCTGGCAATCGCGGCGGCGCCGGCCGCCGTCGTGATAAGACCGGACGTCTTGCCCGCGCAGCAGTTGACCAGGCCGAACACCGGCTTGTGGCAGCCGGCCTTCTCGCCATTGAACAGCGTCATGGTCTCAGGATCGAAGTGATCGCGGACATTGCCCATGGCCTGCACCGCGACCATCGCATCCTTGAACTCGGTCGAGGCTTCTCGCTCGACCTGGGTGCACTCGCCGTTGATGCAGTAGAGATCGCCGCCGCAGATCGAGCCGCCGGGCTCTCCGGTTCCGGTATCGGGCGTCTTGCACGCATAGACCTTGTCAAAGACGTTGCACGAGCCGTCCTCGTTCTCGCTCAGGCACTCGTTATGGTCGAAGTGGCATTCCGGCTTGTTGTCCAGTTCGGTGCAGTCATTAGCCGGCCGACGCTCGGTGCATTGGAAGGTACGGGACCAAGCCCAGCATGGCTGCGTGACCGGTATGCCGTCGATCACGCGGGTGACCGGATCGCTGTCGGTGCAGATCTCCGCGCCCTGCTCCACGCACTGCGCGTTCGAGGCATAGGAACACGCCGCCACGTTGCGTGTCACGATCGGAGGACTGATCGTTTCGGATTTTGATGACCAGTATGTGCCCGTAGCTGGATCGATCCCGTTGAATATCCCAGGGATTGTACCCGACAGGCCGCTCAGCTCTTTAGTGCACTCGAATATTTCCGGAGAGTAGGCCGTATCCTTGCAATCTTTCGTCGGCGAGTAGCCGTAGCGCTTGAGCTCGGAGCAGTAGCCAAACGTGCCTTTGCTCTTGCAAGTGCCATCGGCGATGGCAGAACCGAACCCTGCCCTTGCGACGTACGGCCCGCTGGTCGAGGTATAATAAATCCAAGTGCTCACCCGATCGAAGCGGACGTTCAGCGAGGAGGTGCAAGTCTGCTGCTGCTGGAACAGCTGGTCCCCCTGGTTGCAGGTCTCGTAATACGTCGAGCCTGCCGCTCCAGAGGTGGGCAGCGGCTCACATGCTGCCGCCGAGCCCCCCACACCCATGCCTGAACCGAGGAAGCTCTCCGGCGTGTCCTCGATCGTCTTGGCGGCCGCGAGATCGATTGTGGAGGGATCGAACTCGGGTCGGGTCGGATCGATCACGACGCTGTAATTCGGATCACTGTAGCGCGCGTTCACACCCGCGTCGGTCAGCGCCTCGTCATCGTCGAGGTACTTCGACGCATCGATGTCAGTGCCGCCGTAGCCCGGCACGCTGTTTTCCGCGCCGCTCTGCAGGATGGTGGTGGCGGAGCCCTCGCGCACGGACTTGGCGAGGTCCTCGCCCTGCTTCGCCGTCTCGGACTGCGCCAGCGCAGGAGACGAGAACACGCATCCCACCATCAAGAAGGGCAGCCACAACTTCACGGACGCTTTACCAGGTTGGCCAGCGCGACGCGAGAGGCCGGCGCACCAGGCCCCTCACCTTCCGCGAATGTCTGCAGCGCGTAGCTGAGCGTCACATTGCCGGTGATCCGGTCGTGCGGCGGCGGCGGCGTGACGCAGTCGAGCTGATCGCACGGCTCGAAGCTGCCCGAGGCGGCGACGATCGTGGGCACCCGGTCGATCTTGAATGCGCGGAACAGGCGCGGGTCGATCGTGATGTTGGGCGCGTCCTTCTGGTCGACCGCCTTCGCGAGCAGCTGCACGAACGGCTTGGCGCCGCCCTGCGAGAAGCCGCGAAACACGATGACGCCGCCGGCGCGGGTCGTATCGAGGATCGTGCGGCGCAGCGATTCCTCGGGCATCGACAGGCTGACAAAGGCGATCACCAGCGGGGTCGATTTGGGGCCCGCGAGATTGCCTTTGGCGCCGGCGACCATGGCATCGAAGTCGATCGGACCATCCTTGCTGCCGCCAGCGATGCCCGACACATCGAGGTCGGCGATGCGGTCGTAGGCGTCATCGACGACAGCTTGCGCCGCCTTGGCCTGGGGCTCGCCCTGCCCTTTGACGAAGTCGAGCAACGCTTGCGCGTCCGCTTGCGCGGCTTCGCCACGCTTCTCGACGCCCTGCAGATCAAGGCCCTCTATGGTTTGCGCCAGTGCAGCGCTGACGAGGCCAACCGAAATGACGCCCACGGCGGCCAGAACTGAAGATCTGATCGTCATGGCCGCACCTTCTCCATCTCGGCTTTCGTCTGCCAGGCAGCGTCTTTTGATGCGTTTTCAACAGTGCCTCGTCCGGCCTCAACTGCAGCAAAGAGCACATAGGAGGCCGCGGTGAGGCCGAGGATGAGAACCCAAACAGCAAGGGTCTTGCGCGTGCTCATGGCTGCGCAGCCTCATACATTTCCATCCATTCGCGATCGCGCTCTAGCTGGTTGCGGTATTCGTCAGGATGTTTCATCCGGTTCTCGAAATCCTCGACGAAATCATCGTGTACACTCGCCGCCATAACCCCAAAGAGGACTGTCGCGGCTATCCATCCGAATGTAAAAAGAAGGTCCGATACAAAACGCCGATAAGCGGATGTACTGGCGGTGCTTCGGCCGCACTCGGAACAAGTCATGAATGCCTCCTCCTTTGCCATCACAGGACGCAGCAATTTCGTTTCCTCCAAAGGAGGAAGCCCATGTCCTCGCCCTTCACCGGGTACGTGCGCGCAGCGCGTGGAAGCAGGACCGAGCCGCCGATCGGCGAGCAGGACTCCCGCCCCGACACCATCGGCGTCGGATTGACCTGCTGCAGGCGGTACTGGCTCTTCTTGAGGATCGGCATGACGTACTTGCCGCACAGCGCCTTGGAGCCCATCGTGCCCCATCCCAGCGCCTGCCGGTGCATCTTGTAGACCATGCGCTCGGCCGCAAGCCGACCCGACTGCGTCATGCCGGTGCTCGCGCCTATGTTGCCGTTCAAGGGATACATCGAGCCCTGGCAGCCCGAGCACCAAAACAGCTCGTTAAGCGGCAGCGCTGCCGTCGCCGCGACACAGTCCGCCGCACAGGCGGCCTGCGCCAGCGGGTTCGCGAAGATCAGCGCCTCGGGATTGATGAGCGTGGTGAGCGCATCGTCCTGCCACAGCGGGTCGATCTCAGTCGTGTAGGCGACGTCGAAGCTCGCCTGCTCGAAGCACAGGAAATCGGTGAGGATCTCCATCCAGTAGAGCAGAGGGTAAACGTAATAGTGGACGTGGTACTTGGCGGTGTCGGTGCCGCCGTTCGAGCCGGTATTGGCGGCATAGCCACCGCCCATCGACAGGCCCGGGTTGAGCTTGATGCCGCCAAGGTTGGGGAAGCAGAACGGCTTGGTCGTGACATCGATCAAGCGGGCCGGTTCCCAGAACCCCATCGCGATCCCGATGCGCGGAATGGGTGAGCCGCACAGGCAGATGGGAGAGTCCGGATTGTTGGTGTCGGCCCGTGATGAAGGCCAGATCTTGAGGCCGCCAACCGAGAGCGGGAACATGCAGCCCCAGCACACGTCGGTGATCGGGTTGACGAAAGACCCCGAGCAGCTTCCCGCAGGCAGCTCCTGCGCCCGTGCGAGACCGGGTACGAACAGGAAGAGACCGACGAGGAGTTGGAGAAGCCATCTGTTCATGGCAGGTCGTCCGCGTCGTCGTCGGTCATCCGCGACATCAGGTGGTCATCGTCCGCTTGGTTCTTGGCGCGCATCCAGAAGATGCCCTGTATTGAGATGAACACCGCCAGGCCCACGACCACGCCCAGCGCAACGCGGCCGGCGATCGCGGGCCAGAACGCCGTCATGGCGCCGAGCGCGACAAGCGCCACGATCAGCCTGACGCGCGCGGTGCGCAGCTCAGCGGTCTCGGGGGCGGCCATGGGCGCGGGCATATACTTGTCGAGCCAGGGGTTCATGCGCCCTTCCCTTGCCTGAGCGCGTCCTCGGTCACGATGAGGATCCTGCCCTTCTGCTCGACCGACGCCGGCGTATGCTCGATCCCGAACTTGGCAGTGAGCGAGCCGGCCTGGTCGAAGTAGAAGCGGCGCTGATTGGCTTTCATGAGGTCGAAGGGCGAACCCTTCACCATGATGACCTTGGTCCTGAGATCGTCGCCCTGCGCCATCGCCCAGGACACCTGCGCGGGATCATCGCCGTCGATGAAAAGCAGCTTTTGCGTCATGGAGATCTTGTCGAGTGGATTGATCCGCTGGCCGGCGGCCGCGATGAGGTTGCCCTTGTGATCGCGGATATCGCTTTCGATCACGACGGTCGGATCAAACTCCCAGGAGCGGTCTTCGATCGCAGCGCTGATGCCGCCAACCGACGCCGGTCGCATCACGCGGGCCTTTACCTTCTGGGCAAATCGCGCGTTGAGCTCGTCGAGCTTACCGCTGGCCTTGGCGCTTTCCAGCTTGGCACGGATCACATCGAGGAGGTCGGGCTCGACCACCGGCCAGGCTTCGCCCACCTGGCCGTGGTTGACCGCGTGGGCGGGTGTCTGCCAGGGCAGGACCGTGCCGCTGACGGCGCCGATGAGACCGGCAAGAGCGAAAGGCAGGATCCTCACAGGATCGGCCTCCCCACCCCGGCGATGCGATGGCCGCAGACAAACCCGATCGCGGCGTAGCGGCTGTCGAAACCGTCCTTGTGATCGGTGCCGGCAAAGACGCAGTTGTGGGGAACAGTGCCGACAGGTCCTGCCTCGAGCGGGTCGCCGCGGCGCGTCAGGGGCTTGAGGCGCGCGACCTTGTGGCCGTTGACGAGGACATCACTACCATTGCGACTGACGACATCGCCGGGAATGCCGTAAGCGACCTTGGCAAAGGCGGAGGGATGCTCGCCAAAATACTTGATGACCAGCGGATCGCGACCCGGATTGAAGATCACGTAGTCACCGCGCGCGGGGAAGCGGCCGGCCTCGACAAGGAACGCCCAGTTAGGGAGCGATTCACTCTCGTTTATCATCAGCGCGTGAGAGCTGCCCCAGTGAGACAGGCTCTGAAGCGCCAGGGCGCCAACCGCGAGCGCGCCGATCGCCGCCAGCTTCTTGCCAAAGCTTAAGGGAGCGCGCGGCCGCGCAGGATCACTGCGCGTTGCCACCGGCTGCTCCCATGGCGTCGAGCGAAGAGCCGGCGGCTGCGTTCTGCCCGCCATTGGCAGCAAGGAAGGCCTGCATGTCCTGAACCACCGGCGTGGCGGCCGCGACCTTGGGCATCGGCACCTTGGAATAGACGGCTTGCTTCACCTGTGCGGTGATGTCGGGGATGTCGCCGCCGATGACCGCCTCGTTGACCAGAACGACGTGGCCGGATTTGCTCACCTCGGCGACAGCCTTGTCGAGCTCAGCCATGAACCGTGTCGTGGCTGCGGCAGCAGCCTGATCGTCGCTGCCAGAGCGTGCCTGCGCCTGCAGGTACTCGGTCATGACGCCCTGTAGCTGCAGCTTGACCAGCTGGCCCTCGCCGTGCGCCGGGGTGATGAGACTCTTGGTGACCCAGGCACCCCAGCAGGCGACTCCAATCAGCGCGCCGACCATGAAAACCTGGCGGGCATCGATGCCGCGCCTGGAAGGCTTGCGGGCAGCGGCCACAGCAGCCCGCTTGGGGCTGGCGGTGGCGGTGGCGGCGGCGGGCTCGGCTGTCGGTTCGCCGGCAGTTCGCGGGGCGTCGAGATCAGTCATTGGCGCTTTCCTTGAAGAAGACCTGCATGAGCGAGTGACGGCGGAAGAAGCCCGAAGCGCAGAAGGCCCCGGACACGCTCCACAGCAGGATCATGTCGAACTGGTGCTGGCGGTCGGCGCCGGCGACGATGTAGCGCGACGCCAGATTGGCCAGGTGGTGCATCATGCCCGGGATTGAAAAACTGCCGATCGTGAAGGCGACCAGGCCGACGACCCCGAACGCAACGAGCGCATTGACCGCGAGCCACCCCGACAGCCGCAGGGACACCGCAAGAACAACCTGCCCGGAAGGCTTGTAGGTCGCGCGGCGAGGAACCGGGTACGCAGTCATTCCGCTGCCTCCCGCATGTCCTCCCTCGGGCGTGCACGATCCGGGAACGCGACCATTTCGATTGCGTCCGCGACCGACCAGCCCTGGTGGACCAGCGCCTCGATGCGGGCAAAGACGTCGGGGCTCGATGAGTAGAGCGTCCCCGAATAGGCATCGAGCACGAGCCGGCACACGGTCTCGGTCTCGGGCCCACGGATCAGCAAGTCCGAATACTCGATCCCGTTGCGCTTCAGGGAGCGCAGCAGGGTCTCGGTGTAGGCGGTCATCTCGAAGCGGTCCGACTTGCGGAAGTCCGAGATCGTCTCGGCCTTTTGCTGCAGGATCAGGAACCAGTCGGAGTTTTCGAGCGCGGCGCGGCTGCCGTCAGACTTGTAGTAGTCGTTGATCGACTGCGTCGCGGTGATGAGCGAGGCGCCGTACTTGCGGCATGTGCGCGAGTAGGTCTCGACGAAGTCGGCCATGGCGCCGCCCTTGAGCATCTGCCACGCCTCGTCGATCAACAGCGCCTTCGGGATCGAGCGGCTCATGCGCCGCATCGTCTGCGAGGCGACGAACATGATGGAGGTGAGGACGGCGCTGCGCAGTTCCTCGCGCGAGGCAAGATCGGAGAGCTCGAAAACGGTCAGGTCGGCCGAGAGATCGAGGTTGCTGTCGCCCAGGAAGAAGCGGCCGTACGTGCCGGCGCTGGAGAACGGCAGCAGCGACATCGCCAGGTCAACCGCAGACTCGTGATCGTGCAGCTTCAACGAGGCGATGACGTGGTCCACGGTGCCGTCGCGCTGGTGCTCGTTCCACACCGCATTGACGGCCTGGTCGATGAGGCCGCGCTCGGTGTCGTTGAGCCGGTTCTCGTAGCGCGCCATCTGCGACAGGATCGCCTTGAGCATCGCGAGGCAATCGACGAGGTAGTCCTCGTCCTCACCTGCGAGGTCGAGATCGATCATGCGGAACGGGTTGATCGAGATGCCCGAGGACAGCTTGAACTCGGTGAAGGTGCCTCCCAGCGCCTTGGCCATGTGCTCGAACGAGCGGCCATCGTCGATGACGATCGTCTTGGCCCGCACGCCGGCGAGGCTCGCGGTGAGATCCTGCAGCAACACCGACTTGCCCGACCCGGACTTGCCGGCGATCGCGACGTTGTGGTTGCCGGCCTTGTTCTGGAACGGCGACCAGAACTGCGGTTGACCGCGCCGGCCGACGAACAGCACGTGCGGGATGTGGCCGCCCACGTACTCACCCTGGATCGGCGCGATCGCCGCGACGTTGGACGAGAGCATCGTGCGAAAGCGCTTCATGCGCTCAAGATCGGACTGCAGGCCATCGGCGATCATCAGCGGGAAGTGCGACATAAAGGCGGGAAGCTGGATGTGGGTCTCGTCGATGAGGTCCCACCCGGCCGCCTTGTAGAGGCCCTTGATCGCACGCTCGGCGGTCTCGGCAGTGCCGCGCGGCGCGATGATCGAGACTGAGTAGTAACAGCGGATCAGCTTCTCGCCGCTCTTGACCCGCTCCTGGACGGCACGCCACTCGGCGGCCTGGTCCTTGAGCTTGGGGACGAGCTTGACCCCCTGCCCTTCGGACAGCGACTGCGTGCGCACGAACTTGCGGCCGGCCTTCGATTCCGAGCTTTCGACGCCGGGCGTCACCCCCGATACGGACTGCAGCGTCGGGCATGGCAGGCACAGCTTGGGGTTGAAAATGTCGCCGATCGTCTTCTGGGTGTCCCACGGCGCCCAGCGATCGGGGAAGTTGCGGATCGACATGGTGCGCACGTCGAAGCGTTCGGGCACGTAATCCTCATACTCGGGCACGCCGTCGACCACGGAGCCGGTCGGGCGCAGCGACTGCGAGTGCAGCAGGAGGCGATCCTTCTCGACGTGGGTGACCAGATCGCGGCGCACGCACTGCTCGTTGATGGGATCGAAGCGGTTGTACCCCGGCGCGTCGTCGCCGGCGCCGGTGGATGGCGAAAGTATCTCGTCGAAGAAGCGGATCAGCTCGACCGGCTCCAGAATCCGCACGGGAATGTTGATGGAGTCGAGCGCCGAGATGAGGCCCTCGCGCATCGTGATGAGATCGTCGAGCTTGATGCCCGACCCATCGGGCGCACCGACCGAGACCAGCACGCGGAAGTTGCGCAAGTGAAACGGGCCATCGCTAGCCAGCGACTTCCACGCCCCGCTGCGAAGCTTCTCCGCGCGGTGACGAGCAAGCGTCGAGAACACACCGCCCGCTTCCATGCGCGGCAGCATCCATTCGGTCAGCTTCTCGGCAATGCGCGGGCTCGAATAGTTGACGATGCTGAACGCGGAGCCTGGCAGCAGGATGTCGGAGAAGATCGTGCCGATGATGTCGGCGGTACGCTCGTCGCCCCCGATCATCGGCGCCAGCTCGAGCACGAAGCCCTTGGAACGGACCTGGTAGAAGATCTTGCGGGTCTCGTCGAACGAGCGATAGCCCAGGTAGTGCGAGAGCATCGGCACGCCAGCGGGCCGCGCCCTCACCTCGGGCTTGCGGGCATCGCCCAAAACCATTTCGCGAAGGTTGTCTAGCAAGCCCATGTGCGTGTCACTCCGGTGAGGGGAACGAGGCGGCCTGCCGGCGGGCGCGCTTCGACAGCTTGGCATCGACATCGGCCTTGATACGGTCGACGGCCTTGGCCGCGGGCGCCGTGGCGACCTTGGGAGCGGCCGACGCGGCGGGCTCGGCTTCGGCGAGCGCAGGAGCGGCATCGTCCGGCGAACTCATCGACATCAGCGCCGGAGCGCTCTGCGCGGCAGCAAGGAGGCCGCGGGCCTCGCCGCGACCGCGAGACCGGCTCGCCAGTTCGACGCTGGTGGCGGTGCGACCCGGAAGAGCGACGTCGGCCGCGATTGCACGGCGTTCGTGTGTGATGCCGGCAACATCGGTGTACGCCGGGAAGACGACGCTGAGCTTGTAGCCCTGGTTCCGGCTCGCGATCACACCTTGGGCGTTCGCCAGTTGCGCCTGGCCGCCGTCCCCATCATCGACCTTGTAGGGGCCGGCGGGGGCCATGAGCTCGTTGGCATCGGCCTGCGTGATCTCGGACAAAGCCTGGTCGTCGATCGAGATCGAGGGAGCGCAGATGCCGTCGGGTGCCTCGCACTTGAACGATCCGTTGATGTTGGATCCGAATGTGGTGCAACCTGAGACCAGCGCGAGGGCGCCAAGCGCGAACGAAGCCGGGATCGAACGGTGCATCAGCTTGCTCCCTTCAGCCAGGATTCCAGGAACTCACGCGGGCGGTAGCCATGAACGACCGCACCATCGCTGCGCACGATCACCGGGGTCCCGGCAAAGCCGTTCTTCCGCGCAAAGGCTTCGTTGGCATCGAGCCCACTGGTGTCGCATTTGCCAGCAGGCGGCAGCGTCTCGCCGTTGTAGGCCCGCACCAACGCCTTGGGCTTGTCGGCCGAGCAGATCACTGCGTCCGAGAGGGAGCGGGTCCCGAGGACCGAGATCGGCCGCTCGATGACCTTGACGTTCATGCTCGAGAGGGTCTCGTGAAGCCGGTTGCAATAGCCGCAGCGGAAGTCGCTGAAGACGGTGACCGTCTGCGTCCCTGCGCCCCACTTGACCGCGCCTGAAGCCGGGAGGCCGTCCAGCGCCACCTTCTGCGCTACGTTGCCGGGGCCGGGTTGCGCAGGCCGTGTGGGCGAAGACACGGCCTGCGCCTCGTCGGAAACCTGAGGACTGGCGGCTCCTCCGACGAGTGTTTCGGGGCTGATCTCGAGGAGTCGCGCGGCGGTTAGATCCTGCCGCGTCTCCATGTCGTAGACCCGCCCAATGACGAGATAGCGACCCGCCGGGTCGGTGTAGAACAGGTTGGTGCCGGCCTGAACTTCGCACAGCCCCGCGATCTTGCCGCACTTGACCGCCGTCAGCGGGGTCTTGGGCAGGCGCGTCGTCAGCGCCTTGGTCAGCGATGCATCGGCATCGGCGGTGGCGGCATAGAGGCCGGAGCCTCCAGCAAGAGCGCTGAACGCAGCGGCGCTCACGAGAATTGCTTTACGCATGGATCACCTCAATTGCGGATGAAGGTTCCGTCGAGGAACACGACCTCGACGTCGGCGCCGGTCGGCATTTCGATGACCGGCTGATACTGCTCGGCACGCTCGATCAGGTAGTTCGAGACCGTGTCGCCAGCGGTTGAGACACCCTCGCCCACACCGCCCTTGAGGATGTCGCCGGTGCTGAGCTGATCGCGCTTGCCATCGACGCTGACATTGGCGCCCTGGAAGATCGAATTGGTATTGGCGGTGAAGCCGCGCCCGAAGCCGCCGGCGAGCCCTGCGAGGAAGGCCTGCCCGATGAGCCCGCCTTCTCGGCTGACCACCCTGCCCCGCAAGCCCACCTTGCCGCCGAACGAGATGAAACCTTTGACCTCAGAAACAGCATAGCGACCGCCCGGTTGCGGGCAGGTCATGCGCTGCAGCTTCACGTAGACCTTTTCGGAAGACAGATCGCCGTAGGCCGCGCCGTTGACCATGCAGCCCTGGACGCGCGTGCGCAGCAGCTTGCCGTCCGAGAACACCGATCGTGCCGGCCCGGTGATACGCAGCAACACTGGCAGAGGATCGCCCTGGCTGCGCACATTGGTGGCGGCATCGACGCCGACCACGACCTTGGCCTGCGCCATCGAGTTGGGCGGAAGATAGTTGGGGCTGTCGGTGTAGACCGCCGCCTGTTTGCCGCCGGCGTCGATCCGCTTGCCGTCGCCGGTCGGTCCCTCCGGGCCGCCGCTGAACGAGACGAGCTTGACCTCATTGGACCGGGTCATCGGCCCGATGCCGCCCATCCCCATCGCGCGAGCCGCGGCGGCCGCACCAGGCGCACTGGCGTCAGCGCTGGGGCCGCCGCCCTTCCCTACCTGCTGCTTGAGTTCGCGGTTCTCGCGCTCGTAGGCATCGAGCACCCGCGTCGCGTCCGCCTTCATCTGCTCGTTTTCCTGGCGCAGCGCCTGAAGCTCACTCTGCACCTGGTCGACCTTGGTGACGGCGGTCTGGACTCCCTTCAGCTGGTTGGTCTGCGCAGTCTGCTGGTGATCGTACATCGACATCCAGTCCTGATCGGCGCGTTGCCGATTGAGGATCGCATCAGTCGAGACCTCGACCTTGTCCTCGCCTTCCTTGATGGCGAGCTTTTCTTCTTTGGTGTCACCGCCCAGCACCCACCACATCGCGGCGAGACCGATCAGCCCGCCGCCGCCGTAAAGGATCAGCTTCTGGCGCTTCTCGGTCGACGAGTTCTCGGCGATCATGCCGCCATCGTCGAGTTCGTCGAGAGCTTCGCCCTGCTGCTCGTCGACGTTCTTGGGTTTGCGGGTGAAGATATCCATCACAGGTCTCCTGCGGGCACGACGACGTAGGCGCCGGTTGCCTGGCCTGGTTGTAGGGAGGCATTGGAAATGCTCACCGCGATCGCGCCCTGCGAAGCGATGGTGTCGTCGCTTACGACGACAGGCTCCTTGCCGGTGTTTTCGATGCGCAGGACCTTGCCGGCCATCGACAGCCCGTCGTACTCGCTGACGAGCTGGACTTTCAGGTTGCCGACATTGACGGGCGTGCGCGGCTGATCGCGGATCTCGAAGCCTTCGAGCGGCTTCTGCTCGAACATGGCGCGCACCAGCGTCACGGCCTGCTGATCGAGCGGGAGGTCAGCTTTGAGAGCGACCGCTTGGCGCTTCGCCGGCTTGGCCATGTCGGCGTTGGTGACGAAGACCTGCTTGGCCTCGGCGCCGCTGACCTTGCACACGAACTTGTAGACAAAGCCCTTCTGGGTGGTGCCGAAGAACGAAATCGTCGAGCGGGTGTAACCGTCCGGCACCGAGATATAGATATCCCCACGGGTCGGCTCGTTGACGATCCCGAAGTCCTCGGTGGCAATCCCGGTGGTGACCTTGGACACCGATGCGAACTGATCGTCCTTGAGCGAAATGCGCGTCAGGTCCTGCTTGGAGGCATCGCAATCCACTGCGCCGTTGTCGGTGGCTGTGACGCTCTGGTCCGCAAAGGCAGGAACCGCCGTCATCAGGCCGGCTCCCAGGAGGAGCGTGCCCAGGCACCGTTTCGCAAAGCAGTCGATGGTGGACAGCAGTGAGACGCCCGAGGCGATCTCGCAGGCGGCTACGACGTCAGTCATCGGCGGTGTCCTTGTCCTTGTCCTTCTTGACGACGACACCGAAGCCGCGAAGCTTGAGGCTGAGGCCCTCGTACTTCCACGCGAACTTGAAGACCTTGTTCTCGCGGCGGACGTCGCGCGACGCGACGACGGTGTGGAGGATGCCGCCGACTTCGCTGGTCAGTGCCTCTGGATCGACGCGGATCCAGTCGATGGTCACGAACTGCGTGACCTGGGAGCCCTGTTGCTCCTGCAGTATGCCCATGAGCTTGGACTTGAGAGGCCCGCGTGCTTCCGGCGCGGTGATCTCAAGAATGGAATCCATCCAATACTGAAGCGTCTCCGGAGAGCGATTGAGCGCGAGTTGCGCCGCATCCCGCGTGACTGCCTCCAGGTAGTCCTTGGAAACGCCCGACGATGAAATTGACATCTGCTTGGGAATGACGGGCTGCAGGATGACTTCACGGTCGCGGCTCGATGCCATCGTCACCAGCGCGAAGCATAGAATGGCCAGGACAAGACAGGCGATCGCCAGCAGGTTGCGTTGCTTGAGCGCGCGCTGCGATTGCTCGTGTGCGAAAGAAAGTTCCATATCAGCCCGCCATGACCCTGAGGTGAGAAGGCGGGGTGACTTTAAGACCGAAGAACCCACCGGGCAGATGCCAGTAGGCAAAGTGCAGTACCCAATACATGGAACGGCCGGCTCTTAGTTTGCGATACCCGAACCAAGCTCCTAATGAGAGGAGCAGGCCAATGACAATGTGTTGAGCCATGATCCCCCACGCGAATGGGATGACCATCACCAGGAATTCATCAAGCGTCCAAAACCCGATAAGTTCTGGATCATCCAAGTGCTTGGGTATGCTGTACTGGTCCATAGTTCACCCCGACCGGAGTGGGAGAGCCGCCGGGTGTCGACGGCTCTCCGTTGCAGACTCAAATCGTCGCGGTGACGGTCGAGGTGACGATCGGGATACCGGTGCCGGCACCGACGCCGACGCCGACCGGGATGGCGACCTGGCCGAGCGAGAAGCGGCCTGAAGCGAGGCCGACGATGCCGCCGGCCAGCGACAGAACGGTGATGATCTTACCACCCGAGCCTTCGAGGAAGCCGGTGAACTGCGTCAGCGCCGTGTCGAAGGTTGCGTCTGTGCCGGCCAGAGCGGCCTCGGCGCCGATGACGTTTGCGGCAGCGACCGCAGCGGCAGCAAGCGCCACCTTGCCAGCGAGATTGCCGGCGGAATTGATATTCAGTGCCTTCATAAAAGTTTCCCTTATCAAGATGAACAGCGCAGCAGCGCAGGAACATCACGCAGGGAACCAAAACAGGGATCAACAGCTTTTTAATAGTGCCTGCGGCCCAGAAGCAGAAAATGCGGTGAAATGAAGTAAGGTGTCCGCTTCCGTCCATATTTTGGCGGCGATTATTGGCCAACCCGGAGGCATAACGACATCGGTCTGGTGCCCAAACGACGCCGGGGGTGCGTCAGAATCACCTCAGGTTAGTGTCGAAATCACTCCACCCCCCTCGAGCAGGCACGTACCGGATTTTTCTCGGTGGGTGAAAGCTACCGGATTTTAGAACCCCTGCCGTGCTGCTAACGATCCGCCCTAGGCGATTCCAAGGGTCAAGTTTGTGAAAGATTCTCAGAAGAACAGCACGGTCTATCCACTAAGACTGAACTCAGCTTCGTTTGAGATTATTCTGCAGGCTATACACAACCTGAGCGCAAGAACTCAGCGGTTCGAAACGTTCGCATCGGTAATCACGGCTGGTACACGGGCCAACATCGATGCCCTCCCAAAAGCGCTCACAGATCTCGCTTCGATCATGCCGATCGAGGGGGATATCAAGGTATTCGTCCGCCTTTCGACCGATCGCCACAAGGAGTTTGAGTGGTTCCGAACTTTGTTGAACGAGGCCGGAGAGGCGACGTTTGGCGTGCGCGACGCGGTCATGGCCTGCACGCTATTGATAGCACCTCGCAATTGAGGCTTGCAATGAACAGCCACACTGAGGCATATAGTCGATGCTACCGCATTAGCTATGTGGGCCTTGGTGGGGTGCTGATATGGGCGATTTACCTGGTGGATCAACGGCAGGCGGTGGACAGCGCGTCGCCAGCGTAACTGGCGGATACGCCGCGCTTATCCGAACGACGCTGACGAGGCGCGGGATCAGTGCAAGGGCACTTTTAAGGGCCGGCGTTATCAGTGAGCGCACCCGCCGAATCTTCGATAAGAAACTTAGCGGTGGCCATCTCACGATAAGCGAAATGAATGCGATCACGAGCTTTCTCGGTATAAACCCGATGCGTGCTCTGATAGCTGTGGCTTATATGGATGATCCGACCGCCTACTTCGATCCATGCTGCGAGGTATTATCCGCCTATAATGAGCAACTTGTAGCAGCGATGACGGAGCGGGCCGCAGCGCTCAGTGGCGATTTCACCGTGATCAATCGAACACTTCACCATTGCGCAGCGCATGTGGAACGGATCTCGAGTGAAATCGTCGAGCAGCAGGAGCGCACCCGTCGTTGGCTCGAGCGAGATACCGACTGAGGAGCGCAAGGGTTCTCCGGCCTCGGCGCGCGCAATTAGCCGCGCTGCATCCCGTCGGATGATGAACGTAGCCGCAATAATCCGCCTGTGAAAACATTGCACCGAGGCATGGTTCTGGAGGCTCCTGAGGCCTATCTTCGCGGCATAAATCTCAAGGCTGGCGCGAGCCATTTGAACATCGGCCATTTCCGTATCGTGCATTGCCGGCAAGCCGGAACAGATTCCGCGTCGGGCGATTACTTTAATCTACAGAAATGACAGGGTAGCCTCACCCGATGAATCACGACGCGCTTATCGCATGGACATCGCTTTACATTGCGGTTGGAGCGATGGCGCTGCTGAGCGCCTCGCTCGCGGTGATCGTGACGATCCATGAAGTGCGGGCCGGGATATGGCGCCCGCCCGCTGCAACCAGGCTCGACTTTGCTCTTGCCCTGCCGAGGTTTTGGTTGCGGTGGCAGAAAAACTACCTTTTCGGCGCCCCGGTCATCGCCGCTGTCGCACTGGCGTTCGCGAGCCATGTCGGGTTCGAGGTATTTTGGAACATCGAACCTACTGGGTGAACGATACCAAGCGAACCTCTCGGCGCGACTGAAAATGGGATCCGTCAATTTTCCCCTTGCTCCGTTGGTAGGAGTTGATGCCAGCGAGAATCGAACGAACGTAGCCGCGGGTTTCTCGGAACGGAGGTAAGCCGCCATATTTCGTAACGTTGCCGGGCCCGGCATTATAGGCTCCCAGGGCCAGCGCCCAGTTCCCGAAGGTGTCCAGCTGTTGGCGCAAGTATCGGGCACCCCCTTCGAGGTTCTGAGCGACGCTCCATCTATCGGAAACCCCGAGAGTACGCGCTGTCCCCGGCATCAACTGCGCCAAACCAGTTGCGCCTTTCGAGCTGACGGCCTGGGGGTCGTACCTGCTCTCTTGAATGATGAGGGCATCGAATAGTTCAACCGGGACGCCCGCCGTGCATGCTGCGGCGGCCATTTGCCCATAGTGCCGATGTCTTCTCATTTCCTGTGCCGCATTAAGCATCGGATGAGGAGTGTAGCGGACCGGCCCGCAGCCCGTCGGTGAGCTAGGCGCAGGTAGGCCGAAATGATCGATTGGCGACTGCTTAGCTCTCATCCAGGAGGGCACTCTTAAATGCGCCAAGTTGCTGGTATCGGAGGCTGCCGGCTCAAGCGGAGAACCGAGCAATGCGAACTCACTCTCGAGCGCGACTGGAATCTTTAACGGTGGGGTCTCAAGCTTTTCCCGGCTGAAGCCGGGCTCGAGGAGATGAAACTCTGAAGCTCCCGCTCCAAAGCTTACCATCTCCGCCTGCCGTGCATAAGATGGCGCCATAGAAAGCGGCATCACCCAGACAACGATCAGGGCCTTAGTGTATTTCATATATCCAAGCCTTTATTTGGCTCGGTACGGGTATCGCGACGGATACGTATCTTACTGTTAGAATTCCATCAAGCGGAAGCGGCGTGGCGGTCACGTCCCATGTCGACGTGAGAAAATACCGGGCGAGAAAAGCGCATGCACGCTTGGCGGCCGCCAGCATGAGCGGCGTTTGCCGTTCCCGAACCGAAACGCTGTTCGTCGATCTGCGATGTCGTTGATCGCCGCGGTGGGGCCTCTGTCGATCGGCGATGATGGCCAATCGAGCATCGGGTGCGGGAAAAGAAGCTCCGGCGCATAGCCACTTCATCGAGCCGGGCGGGACATTCCTTCAAGGCTCAGCTTGAGGAGGAAAGCATCATGTTCAGGTTCACCGCACCCAAATCCGCGCTTATCGCCGCCGCGCTCTGCAACGCCGCCGTATTCGCCGCTCCTGCGGCATCCGCAAGAAGCATCGAGGTCCGCTACGACGATCTCGATCTTGCAACGACGAAGGGGCAAGACGCCCTCAATGTCCGCATCGTTCGGGCAGCCCGCAATGTTTGCCGCATGGACCAGCTTCCCGGTTCCCATATCAACCCGGTCGATCACACCTGTTACAAGCAGGCGCTTTTCAGCGTGGGCGACCGCGTCGCGGCGGCAGTCGAGAAGGCGGGCGCGACCCAGCTTGGTGGCTGACCCCCAAGTGGCCGCGCATCAGGGTCTCGCTGGCGCCTTCCTACGCCGCCGACGGGGCTTGTCTGCAATTTCGATCCAGACCGGCGCATGATCGCTGGTTTTCTCCCATCCGCGCACATGGTGATCGACTTCGGCAGCAGTGAGGCGTTTGGCGAGAGGCGGACTGAGCAACAGATGATCGATGCGCAGACCGGCATTGCGGCCGTAGGCATTCCGGAAATAATCCCAAAATGTGTAGATGACCTCGCCCGGGTGGCTGGTGCGCAAGGCGTCGGTCCAGCCTTGATCGAGCAGCCGGAAATAGGCCGCGCGGACCTCCGGGGCAAACAGCGCGTCTTTCAGCCAGCGCTCGGGTTTGTAGACATCGAGATCAGTCGGCATGACATTGAAGTCACCGGCCAGCATGACCGGCAACCCGGTTTCCATGAGGCCGGCGGCATGTTCGATGAGCCGCTCGAACCAGCGCAGCTTGTACTCGAACTTGGGACCTGGCCGCGGATTGCCATTCGGCAGATAGAGCCCGCCGATAAGGATGCCGTTTACCGCCGCTTCGATATAGCGGCTGTGGGTATCATTCGGATCGCCGGGCAGCCCTCGGCGGGTCTCATGGATTTCGCCGACGCGGCTGAGTATCGCGACGCCGTTCCAGCTTTTCTGGCCATGCCAGATTGCATCGTAACCCAGGTCGCGGATCGCATGCTCGGGAAATTTCTCGTCCGGCGCCTTCAGCTCCTGAAGGCAGACAATGT
The DNA here is from genome assembly GCF_902706195.1 of Novosphingobium sp. 18050. GTDB lineage: Bacteria > Pseudomonadota > Alphaproteobacteria > Sphingomonadales > Sphingomonadaceae > Novosphingobium. The sequence continues at coordinate 72,115 of NZ_CACSJO010000007.1, forward strand.
CGGGCTCGGCCTCCTCAATCCAGCGCAGTAGCACCGGCAGCCGGCCGTTGACGCCGTTGACGTTATAGGTAGCGATCTTCACAGGTCTGGCAGCTCCTGGTCGGCCCGGCCCCAGCCAGAAAGCGCCTTTGACCCCGCCCGCTTGATCAGCTCCTTCGCATCACCGATGTGGAAATGCGAGGGCGTGTCGATCGTCTCCATTTCCTTCCATGTGATCGGCACTGCCACCGGGGCGTCCGGCCTTGCCCGCACGCCGTATGGCATCACCGCGGTGGCGCCGCGTTGGTTGCGCAGGTAATCGACAAATATCCTGCCCTTGCGCTGGACCTTCGGCAGAGCGGCCGTGAAATTTTCCGGGTCGGCCTGCGCCACGGCGCGCGCGAGGCGGTGTGCAAAGTCCTTCACTTCCGGCCATTCCGCGCGCGGCACCAGCGGAGCGATGACGTGCACCCCCTTCCCTCCCGTCACCATCGGAAAGGTTTCGAGGCCAATAGACTTGAGGATATCGCGAAAGTGAAAGGCCGCGCTGCGCACTGCCTCGAAGTCGAGCCCTTCGTCCGGGTCGAGATCGAAGACGAGGCGGTCGGCCTTCTCCACGTCCTCGATCCTGCAACCCCAGCCATGGAACTCGATGGTACCCATCTGCACGCAGGTCATCAGCCCGTCCGGCGTATCGAGGTACAGGTAGGGCTCCGTATGGCCGTCCTTCTCGAGAATGCCGACCTGGCGCACGGCCTCGCCGAAGCTGCCGGCATCGTGCTTCTGGAAAAAGCACTTCTTGGCCCGGCCCTGCGGGCAGCGGACCAGGCTGATCGGACGTGAGCCCAGCCAGGGCAGCATGACGGGCGCGGCAGCGGCGTAGTAGTCGGCCAGCTGTCCCTTGGTAATTCCGCTTTCCGGAAAGATCACACGGTCTCGGTTGCTGATCGCGACGGCAGAAGCGGCGGCGTCCGCGCTCGCGACCCGCGCTTCGGTCTCCAGAACCACGGCCTCAGCCTTCTTGTCTTCGCGTAGGCCCAGGTAGCTAGGATGGCGCAAGGTGCCTTCATTGGTCATCTCGGTATAAGCGATCTCCGCAACGAGCTTCGGCGCCAGCCAGTGCGCGCCGCGGCCCTCTGAGCGCGGCGCTTTCACCGTCGGTGCCTCTTGCTCGAGCGGCTTCATGATGCCCATCAGCCGCATGATCTCATCATTGCCGAAGCCCGTGCCGACCTTGCCGGCATAACGCAGCACGCCCTCTTCGTGGACTCCGAGCATCAGCGAGCGAAAGGCACGGGATGTGTCCGACGGTGTCCAGCCGACGATGACGAACTCCTGGCGCTTGATGCACTTGGTCTTGAGCCAGCCTCCGGACCGCGACCCGATGTAGCGGCCTTCCGCTCGCTTGGAGATCACCCCCTCGAGCCCGGCATCGCAGAAGCTGCCCAGCAGCTTGTCGCCGCTGCCGACGATGTGGTCGGAATAGCGCAGGATACTGCCGTCCTCTGGCAGGATCGCTCTAAGCCGATCCTTGCGTTCGATAAGCGGACGCTGGGTGAGATCTTCACCGTCGAGTTCGAGCAGATCGAAGGCCATAAAATCGATCGTGCCCGGTGGCCCCTTGAGCGCGCCCTGCAGCGCCTGGAAGTTTGACCGTCCGTCGGCATCGAAGACCACGGCCTCGCCGTCGATCAGCGCGGATTTGACACCAAGGCTTGCGGCGGCTTCGACGATGCGGCTGAAGCGATCGGACCAGTCGAGACCCGAGCGCGTATAGGCGCGGGCACCCTCGGTGCCGACGGCAAGCAGGACGCGGTATCCGTCGTACTTCATCTCGTGGAGCCAGTTCGTCCCTGCGGGCACCGCATCGACTAGCTTGGCGAGTTGCACCGGGCGGAACGCCGGTGGCGACTGGCTTGGCCGTGACTGCTTATTGCGCGCCGAGACGGCCGGTTTACGCACAGTGGTTGAACGCGCCATAGCGGCATCCTCCTTAGCTTAAGAGAATGGTCCACAGCGCAGACTCGTTCCAGCGCTGATGAGAGTCGGCCTGGCGCAGACGGTGCCGGTTGATCCCTAGCGGTGCGAAACCATCGACCCGGCTTTTTGGTTGTAGCGTCATTGAATCGAAGGAGAACCCGGATGTCGGACAACAAGGAGCTACGCGCCCCCCAGGATGCGTCGCGCATCGCCATGGGCGAGGACTATGAGGTCGAGTACTGGACCAAAAAGTTCAATGTGAGCGGCAACGAGCTGGCGGCTGCCGTGAAGGCCGTCGGCAACAGCGCTGATGCAGTCGAGCGTCACCTCAAAGGCAAGTGACCCGCGCGATCGTCGGCACGATTAAGGCCTATCCCTGGGAGGAGGCCGGGGTTAGGTCCCCATGCGGCCTGTTGATAAACCTGTGCGCTTACCGGTCATAAGCTGCGGATGATTTGTGGCATGTCCGTGCCACTCCTACCCGCCGCCCGAGCTTCAGCTAAGAATGGGCGCATCATCGAGCACTTTGCGGAAGTAGACCACGCGCTCGGTTTCCTCGAAATCGAGCGCGGCATGCACGTCGTGCGCGGCGGTGTTTTCGAGCAGGGCATCGGAGGCCAGTTCACGGCATCCCATGCTGCGCGCCCAGGCCTCGACTGCTTCGATCAGCCCCCGGGCGACGCCGAGCCGGCGGCTGCTTTCGGCGACGTATAGCCCTTCGAGGAAGGCGACCGGACTGGTGTCGCAGCCATTGACGTAATCACTGCGCAGTGCCGCTTCGGCAAAGCCAACAGGCTCGCCTGCAGCATTGCGCCCGAGGAAGCCGACCAGCGAGCCTGGCTCAGACAGCGACTCCATGAGATCTTCGCGGTGGTCGGCCGCGTCGGCCACCGGCCAAAGCGCCGCTCGCAGATTGGCCCAGTCGTCAAGGTTGTGTTCGCCAGCTACTTCAATCCGAACCATCATGCCGAACGCTGTTCCATCGTTATCAGGGTCGGACGAGGTTTGCAGTGCGGCGCTCCGAGGTCCAGAGTGCCGCACTGCCTCAGATCAGCCGTTCAGCTTGTCCTTCACCGCCTTGGCGGGCGTGAACGCGAGCTTCTTCGATGCCTTGATGGTCATGGCCTCGCCGGTCGCGGGATTGCGGCCTTCGCGCTCCGGGCTGTCCTTGACCTTGAATTTGCCAAACCCATTGAGCGAGATTTCCTCGCCCTTGCTGGCCGCTTCGGCGATGGCGTCGAACACGCCATCTACAACCTTGCGCGCATCGGCCTTGGTCAGGTCGTGAGCCGAGGCGACGGCATCGGCGAGGTCACTGTTGTTCATTCGTGTTCGTCCTGTCGAATTTCTAAAATCGTTGTGCGCCTGCGCGTCTGGCCAAGTGGCAATTCGCGCTAGCCCCAGCAGCATGGCCCAAACCCGCCGCCGATCAAGGGTTTGAGGGCCCCCCGGCACTGGTGTGCTACCGCTTGTCCACAGGCTGCGGATATAGAGGCGCGATCAAACGCCTCGCTCGGTCGATACGTTCGCTGTATGTTCCATTGCTTATGGATTCGCCTGACCACCCTTGCCGGATGATATCGACGTCCCCGAAGGCCATGAGCGCCTCGGCCGGGCGCATCAATTTCGCGTGCTCGCGCCCGCTCCGCCACCTCCACCACCTTATCTGCCAAGCGAACCTGTTCCTCACGCGGTGATACCCGTAAGTCGCCGTTGAGATCGGAAAGAGGGTGTGCCGCAAATTGCCGTAAGTTCGTGCGAAGCTAGCGTCGCCCTCGTTTACGACCAGATTTTGCGATGGCCATAGGTTACCATTGCCAGCAGCAATATTGTGAAAGATGATGCGCGGAAAGGGTGGCGAACCTCGAGGCGAGCCGTGTCCATACAAAGCAACGTAAATAGCCCTCCCAGGAGCAAACTGATGCGGCTTGTCGAAATAGGCGTAGGTGCGGATGGTAAATCCTTCCTAGCGGCGGAGCGCACGATTGATACACCGGAACTGGCGCCGAGAGCCGTTAAGGGCGAAGTGCTTTGGTCTACGACGGACATGCCGGCCCAGGTTGGGGCAACTCGGCGCGCGGTCGATGCGGATTGGATGAACGTAGGCTTGGCGCCAAGTGCGAGCCGCTGGATGATCGCCCACTTCGCCCCTGGCCATGTCTCGGCCATGCATCATACCAGTACGCTAGATTACGATATCATCATCGCAGGTGAAGTGACGCTGGACACCGAACACGGCAGCGTTGCACTATATCCCGGCGATTGCGTGTTGGTCCCTGGCTGCATGCACCGCTGGAAAGTGGGCGATGCAGGCTGCACCATGGCGACGGTGCTGCTGGGACTTGCCGCGGCATCCTGAGCGGGGCGCCTGAGGACAACGTCGTTGCTAGACCCATCGTTTCTTTCTGAATGCTTCGTACCGCTGTCAGTCTGCATCAATTGCGTAAAAAGGGCGGGTGCGTCGTTGCGCGTCGGCTAGCTGTAAACAGTCGCAGACGGCCCGGATCCCTGTCCACATTATGACAATGGAGAGTCGCGCTGCTCAAGCTCTACGGCAATGTGCTTGCGAACCGGAAGCTCTGCTGGGCCCGGTCACCAATGCAGAGCCCATTCTTCATCATACCGGGGAACAACCGCCTGCCTCAGTACCAATCGTGCCGTGGTACCCACCCCCGCGATTACACCATGTTCATCCGCTCGAGACAGGACATTCCGGTCCTTCAGGCCCCGCGCTTAGAACGACCGCTCGACCAGAAGCGGTCATCGCGGCAAAGCACAAGCCTGTCAGGCATGAAGATTGGCGAACTACGTCGGGAATGCCACCAATAGAGGTGGCGGAATCGTAAGCCCAGTGCTGGCTTGAGTGGCGGCCAAAGGACACGACTGCCATAGCGGAACGGAATATAGAAACGGCGTTACCGACAAGGGAGAAACGAATATGGACGTCACCCGCATGTCGCGGCGTCGCCTCCTCGATTTGGGGCGCGATGCCTCAGTTTTCACGCTCGCGGCCGCTGCCGCCCCCGCAGCCGTGTTCGCGCAGGCGAAGAGTTATGAAAAGACAAGCATGACGGCGGCCGCCACCGGCGCCGTGCATGGTTTAAGCGTCAACGTTGGCGCAGGCGTGCATTCCGAAACCTGGTTAAACGGCATCCTGCTGGCACGGACAGAGGTGGGCGACATCGGCGCGCAGTCTCTCGCTATCCAGCACGACATGATGCCGGGCAGGAATCAGGCCGAAGTGCGGGTTGGGATGTCTGGCATGAATCTGGAACAGCCCCCTGCGCCACTCTCCGGCGCATTGCCCGCCGCCGCGACTGCTCGACTGCTGCTACAGCTGACGAGACGCACCGCGTCGGCAATACGTTGGAGATTATCACCCGTGATGTCGATCGGATAGTCTGGCCTTCGGCGGATGAGGATGGTTTCGTTTTGTTGCCGCATCGCCTCACTTTGACGTTCGCGCCGCTGTCCCCGGTCGTGGCACCGCCTTGGGCGGAAGCCACACGTGACTTGCCCGAGGGCACCGCCGAGGCAGTCTATGCTCATATGGCGGAGCTCACCGAAATGCTGCGCAACGGCGACCTTGAGGCCTATGAGAATGCAGGCGCGGTACGCCGCGAGCACATGGCGCGCAGTTATCCGCTCGGTCCGAACGCGGAGGCCGCACGGGCGCAGGATCTCCAACAGCTCAAGCTGATGCTCTCTGAACCGGGTTTCACCGCCACGCTCCCACCTCGTAACGAAGCTCACTTCCGGACGATGGCGGGCGGTCGCCTGATGGATTGGACCAACGCTGTCGGTGAGGGAGCCCTTACTATCGTCAACCGCGGCGTGCCGCCAAGCCCGGTCAACATGCAGTTCAGCCTGATCGGCGGAAAGCTGGTGATGACCCGCTGAAGGGCCCGGATCCGGCGAGCGTCCTTGCTAGGGTTCCTCTCCTTTTTCTGTATCCGCTAGCTGGGTCATGGCAGGCGAGCTCGCCAGTTCGCCTCGATTTTGCTATCTGAGTTGGATATATAGTCGGCCGTCAGGTTGCACGTAGCGCCGGCCTGGATGCGCCCGAGGCGAAGTGTCCACCCGTCGAAATCGACCTTGCCGTCGCTGATTAACCTGGAATTGCCGGGCATATCGGCGACTGGCACAGGGCCAAACTCGACTTCATTGCGCTTGACGAGACCCAGGAAGGCGGAACGACATGCCTGACCTTGGGCCGCCAGCCTCGTGCGCAGCATGACTGAGACGACGCGGCCGCCGTGCATTCCGACCTGGATCAGCGTATTGGTATCGAGCCTGCCGACGTAAACATCCACCCACGGCGTCATCACGACCATTTGGTCCAACCGGTTGTCCGCCATGTCGGTGAGCGGATGGTCCGCAGATGTGGGTAGAAAGACCACATCACGAGCGATGCCGTTGAAAACTCGTTCGGCGTCAGCCCGGGTCATCGCCAGGCGAACCGGACCATAGCCGCCAAGCCGCGGGGACATCGGAAAGGTCTGGCCTGTCATCGCACCAGGGCTTTCAGCAGCGAGATGCGTTTGGCTCCCGGCACAAAGGAAAAGCGCCGTGCTCGCCCAAAAAAACGCTGTTTCCATAGTCCGTCCTAACTCGCCTACTTCTCATATTTGCTTAATTTCAGTCCGGTCATGAGCGATGCTGAAGCCCAATCAACGGATCGGCGACTTCTGTCTGGAGCGGACATCCATAAAGCGCAATCGAACGACGACTCCGGTCGCGACCGGCCACTACCACCCTGCCCCGGCTCGGATTTCCGCCCTGAAAATGGACGTTCAACCAGGCAAATCCCACCGCTGATTCCAGCCATCTGTTCATCATCGTTTCGCACGACGAAGTCCCTATTCGAACCGTGCGAGGACCCCAGTTAGCCAAGGCTCCCCACAAATCCGAAGACAGAAACTCGACGGCTATCGCTGTTTCAATTCGCTATGCCGGTCCAATGCGCGATCCGTTGCAACCAAAGCCTACCGATGCGATCACTCTAGCTTGATGTCGATCTGTTTGATGGTCCCCGCAAAGTGGCTCTCCACCACGGTATAGTCGCCGTTCACCGGGGTAACTGTATCCATGCCCACGTCGAAGCCTTCGGTGTGAGACATCCAGCCGCGGATGGTGCGACCGATGCGCCCGCTGCCTACAGGCTTGCCATCGATGCTGATGGTGAGCGTGCCGCCCGCCCCCGGCTCCGCCTTGTCCGCCTTGAACGCTGCGGTGACCGTGTGCCGGCCGGCGCCGAGCGCACTGGTACCCCGGATGGTGAACTGGTCGGTGCCTACCGCATTGTAATGGAACACAGGCTTGCCCTCCTTGAGGTAAAAGGCATACCCGCCGAAGCGGCCGCCCTGCGTGACCAGGACGCCATGGGCGTTCCCGCCGACATCGACGTCCGCGTCGATGGTGAACGACTTGCCGATGGTGTGCGGCGCCGCGTCCTCGTTCAGGTGGCTCATCGGGGCGCGATACACGAAATGGGTGCGATTGCCGCCCAGCGTCGGCCGGCCGGCCGCCCCTTGGCTGTAATCGTGGATCGGCAGGATGTGGTTGGCCGCCGCTTCCTTCCAGAAAAGGTCCTGCATTTCCTTGAGCTTGACCGGATTGCTGGCGGCTAGGTCGCGCGCCGTGGTGAAATCCTTGTCGAGGTTGAACAGTGTCCATTGACGACTCTCCGGTCCGACCCCCAGCTTGCGGTCCTCGCCGACGCCCACTTCCCAGGCCATGCGCTTGGGTAGCGTGCCGGCCATCCAGCCATCGTGATAGATGCCGAAGTTCTCCATCATCTCGTAGACTTGCGTGCGCCGATGCGAAGGGGCCCCGGGCGCGGCGAAGCTGTAGGCCAGGCTGATCCCATCGATCGGCTGCTGCTGGATGCCCTGCATCGTCGCGGGCGCCTTGATGCCAGCGGCTTCCAGAATGGTCGGCGCGATGTCGCTGACGTGGGCGTACTGGGTGCGGAAACTGCCCATGTCCTTGATGCGCGCGGGCCACGAGATGACCATGCCGTTGCGCGTGCCACCCGCCTGCGAGGCGATCTGCTTCCACCACGGATAGGGGCTGTTCATCGCCCAGGCCCAAGGAGCCGGAAAGTGGTTGTAGACGTTCGGCCCGCCAATATCGTCGTAGTGCGAGGCGAGTTCAGCGAAAGTCTCCTTATGACCGGTGATCGCCGATTGTTCGAAGGCCAGGCCATCGAGACCGCCTTCCGCGCTCGATCCGTTGTCGCCCTCGATGAAGACGATCATGGTGTTGTCGAGCTGGCCGCTGTCGCGCAGTGCCTGGATCACCCGCCCGGTCTGGTAGTCTGAATAGGCGACCGTCGCCGCGTAGGCCTCCATCAGCCGAGCGGACACCTTCTTGTGCTCGGCATCGAGAGAGTCCCAGGCCGGCAGCGACTCCGGGCGCGACGACAGGAGCGAATTCTTCGGGATCAGGCCCATGGCTTTCTGGCGCTCGAAGCTTTCCTCGCGCACCTTGTCCCAGCCCTGGTCGAACTTGCCCTTGAACTTGTCGAGCCATTCCTGGGGCGCATGGTGCGGCGTGTGCGCGGCGCCGGGAGCGTAGTACATGAAGAACGGCTTGTCGGGCGCGCTCGCCTGCTGGGCCTGGAGCCAGCCTATCGCGTGGTTGGCTATGTCCTTTTCGAAGTGATAAGTCGGATCATCGGGCTGTGCGACCGGCTTCTCGTTCTCGACGAGATTGGGGTTCCACAGGGAATTGTCGGCTGATAGAAAACCGTAGAAGTACTGGAAGCCGAGACCAGTTGGCCAGCGGTCGAACGGTCCGGCTGCGCTCATCTCCCATTCGGGCGTCAGGTGGCTCTTGCCCAGCATCGCTGTGTTGTACCCACCTTCCTTGAGCATTTCCGCGATCGTCGCAGCGGTCTTGGGAATCGCGGTGGTGTAGCCGTCATAGCCGGTGGGCAGGTTGGTGACGTTGCCCATGTTGACGTTGTGCGGCTCGCGCCCGGTTAACAGCGAGGCGCGCGTGGGCGAACAGAGCGCGGTGGTGTTAAAACGGCTGTAACGCAGGCCTTTCTTGGCCAGGCCTTCGAAGGTCGGTGTCGAGACCGGCCCGCCGAACGCGCTGCTGACGCCGTAGCCGACGTCGTCGGTCATGATAACCAGCACGTTGGGCGCGCCCTTGGGAGCGGTGGGTTCGGACGGCCAGCGCGGGGCGTGGGTAGTCTCCGCCGTTGTGCCTACGGTATCACCCGCCACTTGGCCCAGCACTGGCGATGCGCAAGCAAGCGCGGAAGAGGCGAGCAAGGCGGCCCAAAGGCGCGGCGATTTGGTCATGATCTCATCCTTCATGATGTTCGCTCCTCCCGCAAACAAAGGGGCTCCGGTTGTCACCGCGCTGGCGGCCGGAGCCCCTCGAGGGGAGGATAAAGAAGTTAATAGCGGAAGGTGACCTGGGCCTGGACGGTGCGTGGCAGGCTGGCGAAACCGGTCTGGTCAGCGATAACGCCAGCGTTAGTGCCGGTGCCCAACCCTGTATTGGGCGTGTCGTTTCCGCCGATCACGTAGAAGCGGTTGGTCAGGTTCTTGCCTATGAGCTGGAGCTGCCAGTGCTCGTCCGCCGTGGTGAACGAGATGGTGCCGTCCAGCGACATGTAGCGCTTCTGCCGGGTATAGGGATTGCCAAAGGCAGTCGCGATGTAGCTTCCGCTGTAGCGCGCATCGAGGGCGAAAGCGGCCTTCGCCCCGCTCTCGAAGCGTGCCTCGTACGACGCGCCAAGGTTCCCTGTCCAGTCGGGCGCATTGGCAGTAGGCTGACCGCGTAGGTTCTGCCGGTTCGCAATGACGTCAGTAGCGGGATCGAACGGACGCGAGCCGTTGTTCGCTGCGACATAGACCAGATTGCAGCCCTGACCGCGCGTCTGGCCGGCCCAGCACGGGGCCCCCGGTGCATCACCGTAGCGTGCCTGGTTGTAGTTCACACTGCCATGCAGATCAAAACCGTCGAGCGCGCGCGGTGCCACCTGAAATTCAAACTCGATGCCTTTCGTGCGAGCCGAGCCAGCGTTAATGGTAGTGAACGCGAAGATGTCCGACCGGAAGAAATCAAGCTGCAGGTTGCTATACTTGTAGTTGTACGCAGTCAGGTTGAGGCGCAGCTGGCGGTCAAGCCAAGGTCGTCTTGATGCCCGCTTCGAAGCCCTTGGCTTTCTCGGGATCGAATTCAAAATCGGCAAGGCCCGCGCTCGGGCTGTAGATGCCCGAATTCGAGAACCCGCCCGACTTGTAAGCCGTCTTGTAGGCACCGTAGATCGTGATGTCGCTGGTGGGCTTGTAGGTGATCGTGGCCTCGGGCGACCAGTCTTCGAAGTCCTGATTTGAGCGCAGCGTCACCCCCGGCAGAAAAATGCCCTGCGCCACCCGGATCGGATGCGAGTAGGGTTGGAGGAAGTAACTGTCCTTGCTCTCTGACGTATAACGAACGCCGCCAGCGATCTCGATCTGGTCGATGGGTCGGACGGTGAGCTGCCCGAACATCGCAAAGGTCGTCCCTTTGGTCTCCGAATCCTTCGAATTTGCAAGGTAGCGCCGGTAGTCCGGCGTCGCCGCGCTATTTTCCAAGCCGCCCGACGCGGTCCATGCGTCGTAATCCCGCATGGTCGACTGGTAATAGCCACCAACCATCGCGTCCCAGAAGCCGCCTAGGTTTGTCTGCGCACGAACTTCCTGCGAGAAAGCGTGCCAGCTCGAATCCTCGGTGGCGAAGACGCCAGGGGCTCCGGCGCGCGATACACTATCGCCGTCGAACTGGAAGGTGTTGCGGTTCCAGTTGTAGTTGGTGACCGACGAGACCGTAAGGTCGTCCATCGCCCATGTCACGCCCAGGTTTACCGCCCAGGACTTGTACTGGTTACCCGTTTGCCCATCGGCATTCGAATAGGGCAGGCTGGCAGCGATGTCGGTGGGCGTGCGGTTGGCCGATGAAGCGAAGCGCTTGCCGCAGGCGATGGCCGGGTTGCTGGCCAGTGCGCCCGTCGGGCAATAGTAGACAACCGACCCGGCGGCGGGGTTGTTATTTTCGTTGATGCCGTAATTGGCCTTGAGCACAGCAATGAGAGTGTCGGTCGGCTCCCAATTGATTGTGCCGCGGATGTAAGCCTCCTTGGCGCGGCCGTCGCCCGCTGGGCCCGAAGTGTGGACGGTCGTGGTGCCCGGGACCACCGTTGATGTGCGGTCAATCGTGGGATACGGCTGCGTCGTTCCAAGCTGCCTGTAATAGCCGTCGAACTGCTTGCTCGCGCGTGCTGCCACGCGAATGCCCAAGGTGTCGCTCAGCGGACTGGAGACGATCGCCTCGCCATAAACCTGTTTGGCGGCGAATTCGTAGCCAGCGCGAGCGATCACTTCAAGTTTGTCGCCTGGGTCGGCAGTGGTAATCGAGACCACCCCTGCAGTGGCATTCTTGCCGAAGAACAGCGCCTGTGGACCCTTGAGAATCTCCAGGCGGCCGAGGTCGAAGAAACCTTCATTGATCGTGCGCCCCTGCCCGTAATAGGCGCCATCGACAATGACCGCGACCGACTGCTCCAGGCCGATCGAGGTGGTATTTGAACCAATACCGCGAAGCACCAGTGTGGCGCCCGAACCAGAAGGCGTGCGCCCGATCGAAAAAGAGGGGGTCTGCGCCGCGACACGCTCTAGGTTGCTGAGGTCGTACTGCTGCATACGCTCTGCACTGATCGCGACAACCGAAACCGGCACGTCCTGTGTCGTTTCCTGCCGCTTGCGAGCGGTAACGATGATGTCGCCTATACCGCCTTCCGGCGCCTGCTCAGCTTGTTCCGTCTGGGCCTGCACAACCGGAGCATGGACAAGGCTGATCCCGGCCGACGCGGCAAGAAGTGCTGCTCGGATCGAGGTGCGCTGGCGAACGGGTACGGCCCGGCTCTGTCGAGGCATGTCATGTTCTCCCAATCATTTTGCAGGCCGCGGTTGTTGCCCAGCCATTGATTGAAACATACGCGTTAAAGGCTATAACGCACCTGTTTTAATTGTTAGGCTAGCGGTCGTTTGACGCGCAGCGCCGTACAGCTCGCGTGCCTGTACGAAAGGAGAGTCTCATTCTGCTAGAACTGGAATTTGCTTGCGTCTCGTGTACGAAGCCCGGGTGATCGAGCCCTCCCTACCCTTTGCCGATGAGACCAAGCTGCGGATAATCGCGGCAGCCGAATCTCTTTATGCGCAGCGCTCGATTGACAGTGTGTCATTCCGCGAGATCGCGCAGACCGCCGGCAACAAGAACACGAATGCAGTCCAGTATCACTTCGGCAACCGCGAGAAGCTGGTGCAGGCGATCTTCGCCTGGAGGGTGTGGCAGATGGAGGGACCGCGCGGTGCGGCTCTGGATCGAATTGAGCATAACGGGGAAATGTTTGACCTGCGCACGCTCATGCGGATCCTGTGCGAGCCCGTCCTCGACCTGACGGACGACCAGGGGCGCCATACATACGCCGCATTCATGAGCAAGTACTTGCTCCAGCAGCGGCCCGCGGGGGTGCCGCACGCCGGTGACACTCGTCCCGATCTCAACCGAAATCTGCGGCGGATCCTCGATCGGATGAACGAGCTGGTCGGCGCAGAAGACCTGCATTTAGGCGATTATCGTATCGCTCTATCGTACCTCGTGGTCATCAACATGTTGGTCCTCTCGGACAATGAAGGCCTTCAGAAACACGACCCCGACCGATTCCGGAAGCGCTACGAGACCGCGCTCACCATGGCGGTCGCAGCATTAGAAAGTAGCTGCGCTTGACGGGCCTGCTTAGAGGCTGCCTGTTGCCCTTACTGACGTTAGAATACGCACGCTGGCGCCAGACATAGCCATTAGATTTGATATTCGAGATCACGGCCCGACCCGCCCTGATTGTGGACGTTCGCAAGTCTAAAACGTCAACCCGAAACTGGACGTTCGTTCATGTGCCCTACGGATCAACTTGTTTGGATTCGGCATTTCAAAAATGCGATGCAAGGGCACCTCGGCCACCAACCGCGGAACGAGAACCGTGTGATAATACGCCTATTCAGCGAATAGTACATGTCCACCCGATGTCTTCAGTCGCTTGCGCTAAATTTTCCCAAGGTCAATCGTTACACCCAACAATACCTATCCCGATATTGCGGAGGTAGAGATCCGAATTCCTGATAGTTACAAGAGAATTTTTGTATTCAGGATGATATAAAAAAACAACGGCCAAAAAAGGGGCTGGCTAAAGCTCATCTAGCCAGCCCAGGAACCTCCCGGAGGGGAGATTGCTTGCTCATAAACTTTGGTTGGAGCGTGCTTGTCGCACCATGTCAAAACTCCTCGTCATATGCTCGACAAAACCGTTCTCCACCGGGTGGAAGGTCCAGCGCTCGCTCTCGTCGCGGATGGCGTCCATGTCGGCGGCGACCAGATCGATGGTCCATTCCGGCCGGTAGACGCCGCGCGTCTCGGTGATGAAGGCGCGGGCGATGCGGCCGCCCATCGAGACGTAGAGCTCGCCCGAGACCGGGCAGCTCTCGTGCGCGAGCAGGCCGACCACCGGGGCGACCAGTTCGGGCCCCATCGGCGGGTACTGCGTCACGTCGAGCCCGTCCGCCATGCGCGTCACGGCCCCCGGCAGGATCACGTTCGACTTCACGTCGCGGTCCGCGCCCTCGATCGCGATCATGTTGTTGAGGCCGATCATCGCCGACTTCGACATCGCATAGTTCACGCCATGCGCGATCGAGTAGAGCCCGCCGATCGAGCCGCTGAGCACCACACGGCCATATCCCTCCGCCGCCATCCGCTCGAACGCGGGGCGCACGACGTTGAAGGCGCCGAGCAGATGGACGTCGATCACCGCGCGGAAATCGTCGTGGCTGATCGCATCGAGCGGGCCGTAACGCACGTTGCCGGCGCTGTGGATCAGCACGTCGATCCGCCCGAAGGCGTCGAGGGCGGCCTCGACGATCGCCTTGCCGCCTTCCGGCCTCGCGACGCTCTCGGCGCAGGCGACCGCCTCGCAGCCGGCGGCGCGCAGGGCCTGCGCGGCTTCCTCCGCCGGGCCGACATCGCTGCCCGAACCCGACATCGCGCTGCCGTTGTCGTTGACGACGATTTTCGCGCCGAGCGATCCCAGCAGTTGCGCATAAGCGAAGCCGAGGCCGCGCGCGCCGCCGGTGATGACGGCGACCCGGCCGTCGAAGCGGCGTTCACTCATACTGCACTCCATGTCGTATCGTCCGGTCCCCACAGCGGGGCCCCGCGGCTTTCGCGCAGCGACGGGATCGTGCGCCCGTCCTTGTCGGTCACGCCGTATTCGGCGGCCAGTTCGGCGTTGATGAAAGTGCCGCCCGATTTGGTCGCGACCCCGGGATCCATCGCCAGCGCCGCGATGACGCGCCCGGGAAACTCGGGCGAAGAGCCGACCGCGCTGTTGAGCTGGCTGGCCATGCCGGGCACCGCCTTGAGGTTCTCGGTCGCGCGCTCGGTATAAGTGAAGCCCTGCCAGAGCGAGACGGCGCTGACACCGGAGCCCTGCAGTTCGTGTGCCATGTCCCGCATCATCCGGTCGGTCGCGGTCTTGGTGACGCCGAACACGACGTCGTAGGTATAGGTCACGCCGACATAGCCCGAGAGCGCGGCGATCACCCCCGAGCCTTGCGGCACCATGATCCGCGCGGCATGCCAGGCGGCGACGAACGCCGCGCGGACGCCGGTGTCCCAGATCTGCCATTCGTCGGCGAGCGGCTTGTCCCAGAAACCGACACGCTGCGTCATCGAATCGGGAATGGCCATGGCGCTGTTGACGAGCAGGTCGAGCCGGCCCTCGTCGCGGCGGACCCGGTCGAACACCGCGGCGATCTGCGCATCGTCGAGCAGGTCCACGGCGACCGCCACGCCCTTGCCGCCGCGCGCATCGACTTCGGCGACGGTTTCCTCCAGCGAACCGGGCAGCGCATGGCCGCCCGCGCTCACCGTGCGGCCGGTGACGTAGACCGTCGCCCCCTGCTCGGCGAGCGCCAGCGCGGTGCCCTTGCCGATGCCGCGGCTGGCGCCGGTGACGACCGCGACCTTGCCGGTCAGCGCGCCCATCAGGCCTTGCCCGGATTGGCGGGCGCGCGCCGGTTGGTCAGTGGGCGCTGGTAGGACGGATCGTCCTTGCTGCGCGAGGACACGCCGTTGACCGCGATGTCGGGCACGTCGGCGAAGGGGATCGGCATCGGCGGCGGCAGGCAGCCCCATTCGATCAAGTTGGTGCGCAGCGCGATCTTCCACGCGCCGCCGCGCCGCTCCAGCCGGTCGATGTAGCGGCCGCCCGCGATCCACAGGCTCTCGTCGCGGTTGCGGCCGACGAATTGGTAGTAGGTTTCCGAATGCGCGGTGTCGCCGTCGAGGTCGATGGTCGTCTGCAGCAGCGCGTGATGGGTCACGATCTGCCCCGCCTCGTGCATCGGCACCGCCCAGTCCCAGCATTCTGCGGCGCTGCCCACGAACGGGCCGGCGGCCATTTCGGCATCGTCCCAGAAGGCCGAGAGGTATATGGCGCGGTCGAAGCGGTCCATGCCGCGCGAGAAGCGCGCGAGGCATTCGTGGATGTCTTGCTTGTCGAGCAGTGCGTCTATGCGTGCAGCCCGTTCACTTGCCACGGTAGTCGACCTCCGCAATCGGTTTCCAGATCGGCGAGCCACGCGTCGCGCGGGCTGAGGCGATGACGCTGCCATCGACGTCGGTCACGCCGTTTTCCTGCGCCAGTTCGGCGGTTACGTACTCGCCGCCCGAGCGCTTCATGACGTCGGGATCGGCGGCGAGCGCGGCGATCACCCGGCCGGGATGCTCGACGGTGCTGCAGTGCATCGAGGTGATCGAGGTGGTCATACGGTCGCCCATCTTCGCCAGGTCGTCCCGAGCCTTCTCGGTAAGCGTCAGGCCCTGCCACAAGGCCAGCGAGGCGACACCGTGCGGCTCCAGTTCGATCGCCATGTCGCGCGCCATGCGGTCCACCGCCGACTTCGAAGTGCCGAAGATCACGCTGTAGGTATAAGTTACCGCCGCGAAACCCGAGATCGCTACGATCAGCCCAGACTTCTGCGGTGCCATGATCCGCGCGGCGTGCCAGGCCGCGACGTAGTTGGACTTGACCCCGACGTCCCACATCTCGAGGTTCGACAGCGGCTTTTCCCAGAACCCCTTGGGCTCGAGCAGGTCGTCGGAGAGCGTGAAGGCGTTGTTGACGAGGATGTCGAGCCGGCCCTGCTCCGCCGCGATCTGCGCGAAGAGCGCCGCCACCGCCGCGTCGTCGCCATGGTCGCAGGCGACCGCGACGCCGCTGCCCCCGCTATCGCTTCCACGCTCGTCGCACTCGGCGGCAGTGCCGCTCACGGTACCGGGAAGATAGTAGTCGCCCTCATTCACCGTGCGCCCGGTGACGTAGACCGTCGCCCCCTGCTCGGCGAGGACCAGCGCGATGCCCTTGCCGATGCCGCGGCTGGCGCCGGTAACGAGCGCGACCTTGCCGGCGAGAGGCGCGCTCACGCCGCGTCTCCCGCGAACCAGCGCTCTGAGAAGTCGCCCTTGGCACGGCCGGGGAAATGCTCGGCAGTGAAGGGATAGCCCATCACCCCCTTCGACCAGTTGGCGGCGGCGCCCCAGTCCTGCTCCCAATCGTAGAGCATCACCCGGTCGGCGATGCGCCATTCGGGTTCGCCCGCAGCATTGGCCCGCTTTTCGAAGCTGTCGAGATAGCGCCCGCCGATGCAGGTGTCGCGGTCGCCCTCGCCCATGTCGACGCGGTGGTAGGAGAACACGTGCGTTTCGGCCTTGGCGGTCGCGCCGTCGATCTCGACATGGGTCTGGCCGAGCAGGTGCTGGGTGTCCTTGATCGCATCGGCGCCGGGCACGACCCAGGCGAGATAGGCGTCGAAGTCACCGCCATGGACGCCGTAGTCGAAGCGGGCATCGGGCCACCAGCACGCTCGGATCAGGTCGGCGCTTCGCCGGTCCTCGCCGCGCGCCAGCCGGGCGACACAGGCGCGGATCGCTTCGCGATCCAGCATCTCGTTCAAAACATGGTCCATCTTGCCTCTCCTTGGCGCCGCCCTCACCAGAAGCGGTTTACCTAGATTTAGCCGAGCCAATCGTTTTCGATTTGACGGATGCGGACAATCCACCGGCGCCGGGGTCATCGCGGGCGCGGCTCCCGGTTTCAACCTGGGCCCTGATCCATACTCTGCGGTATCCATGCGGGGACGCGCTTTTCCATGAAAGCCCTCATACCTTCACGCGGTTCTTCGGAGTGCTGCAGCGACCAGAACATGGTCTGGTAGTCTATCGCACCATATTGCTCGTTGAGCATGCGCTTGACGTGCGTCCGTGCTTGAGGGGCCGTCATGAGGACCTCACCAGCGGCCTGTAGCGCAGCCTCGCGCAACTGTTCATGCGGTACGACCCGAGAGATCAGACCGATGCGCTGGGCTTCCCGTGCGTCGATGGTGCGCGCCGAGAGCAGAAGATCGCGCGCAGTGGCAAGGCCAACGTGCGCAGGCAGCGTCGCCGCGTAGGTGGAGTCCACTATGCCCCGCAGCAGCTCCGGGACGCGGAAGGTCGCCCTTTCGCTTACCACAGCGATATCCGCCATCATTGCCATCAGAAGACCGCCGGCCTGGCAGATACCATTGACGGCGGCGATGACCGGCGCTGTGCTTTCACGAATGCTGACGAACGGCAGACTTTCGTAAGTCAGGCCAGCCGGAACACGCTCGTCGCCGGGTTCGTAGCGCCCACCAAGGTCGCCGCCCGGCGAAAAGACATCGGCGGTTCCGGTGATGATGAGCGCGCGCAATTGGGGATCGGTGTTGACCAGGCGCACCGCGCGCTTGATCCCCATATCCATGGCTGGGGTCATGGCGTTGCGCGCTTGGGGCCGGTCAATAATGCACCACGCAATTGGTCCTTCGGTCTCAATCCGCAGCGCTGAAGCGCCCAAGTCGTATCCGTCCATTCGACAATCCCTGCTTTTCTGCATTTCCAATTGGTGGTCGGTGAGGCTGCCTCAGATTTCCAGGCAGATTTTGCCGATGTGCCGCCCTTCCCCCATGCGCTCGAAGGCCGCCCCCATCCTTTCCAGCGGGAAAACTTCGGCAATCACCGGATGGATGTCATGCACCTCGATCGCGCGGATCATGTCCATCTGATCACGCCGGCTGCCGACCGTCACCGCCTGAAGTCTCAGGCGCTTGGCCTGGACGATCGCGAAGGGCATCGTGTCGATGTCGAAACCTCCCACCGCGCCGATGATCGCGACGTGTGCGCCGGTCCTTGCCGCGATGAAGCTCTGTCGCAGGGTATGCGGGCCGCCCACTTCGATCACGTGTTCGACGCCGAGGCCGCCCGTGAGACCGAGCACTGCCTGGCCCCATTCCGGCGTCTCGGCGTAATTCACGACATGGTCGGCGCCTAGCGCCCTCAGCCTCTCAAGCTTTTCGGCGCTGGAACTCGTCGCGATGACGGTGGCGCCTGCTGTCTTGGCGAATTGCAGCGCGAACAGCGATACGCCGCCGGTGCCCTGGACGAGTACATGCTCGCCCGGCTTCACCTGGCCATTGGTGACGACGGCACGCCATGCCGTGACGCCGGCACAGGTGAGGGTCGCCGCTTCCAGATAGTCCAGGTTCGCGGGCGCCCGAGTGAAATGCGAGACCGGGCGCGTCGCTTCCTCGCTGGCGAATCCGTCGGCCGGTCCGCCCGGTGAATTGTCGAGATCGATGCGGTCGGCCTGCCCGTCCATCCAATTGGGATGGAACACGCTGACGACGCGGTCCCCCGGTGCGAAGGCCGTCACGCCCTCGCCGACCTCCACAACGTCGCCCGCCCCGTCCGATAGTGGAATGAGGCCGTCCCGCACTGGAAAGACGCCGCCTACGACCAGGCCGTCGCGAAAGTTCAGCGAGGCTGCCCTCATACGGACGCGGATTTCGCCGGGTCCTGGCGCGCGCGTTTCTGCATGGTCCAGCGCCAAGCTTTCACGAGAGGCCGGCTGGCAAATACGCATGACTCTCATGAGTGCGTGAACTCCTTCATCAGCGGAACTTCACGCCCAGTTCCACGCCGTAGGTGGTCGGCGAGTTCCACACCGCTCCAGTGCCCAGCGTGTTGAACAGGACCTGCGTCTGGTAGCGGCTGTTGCTGACGTTGTCCCCGTAGGCCGCCACGGTGAACATCTCGCTGGGATCGGTCCACTGGGCGCGCAGCGAGACGATCTCGTAGCCCTTCTGCTTGAACTGCTGTTCCGGGTCGAAATAGAAGCTGGAGGTGTAGTAGACGTTGCCCGACAGCATCAGCCTGCCGCCGCCGAGGTCCAGGCCGTAGCTGGCGCCGATGTTGCCTGAAAACTCTGGCGCGCGCTGCATCTTGTAGCCTGAGGCGTCGGTCGAAGTCTGGACGAGACCGCCTGGCCCCTGCGTGCCGCTGTAGGCGCAGTTCATCGAGCTTGCCGGGTCGGTGACGGCGGGATCACAGTAGCTGTAGTATGGCGCGTTCGGGAACGACTTGTAGCGCGCATGGGTCCAGGCGACGCCGCCGTTGATGTTGAACGCCTCGCTCACCGCGTAGCGCAGCTGCGCCTCGAGACCGTAGATTTCCGAGCTTGCGGCATTGCGGATTTGCGCCGCGCCGTCCTGGTAGCTGGAGACCTGGAGGTTCTTGTAGTCGTAGTAGAAGCCCGCAAGATCGGCCTGGAACACGCGGTTGTCGAACTTGTAGCCGACCTCGAAGGCGTTGATCTTCTCCGGCTTCACTGGCTGCGCCGAATAGCCGCCGACGTTGAGGATGCCCGCCTTGTAGCCGCGTGTGAACGAACCGTAGACGCTGGAATCGTCGCTGGGCTTGTAGCGCAGCACGACGCGCGGGGTGAAGCTGTCGTTCTTGAGCGTATCCACCGGGACCCGGTCGCCGGGGTTGCCTGTGAACGGCACGTTCTCGCCGTTCGGGCCGGTGTAGCCGGTCAGCGGGGTGGTGAAGTTGGCAACGAAGTACCCGTCGGACACAACGTCATGGCTGTAGCGGCCGCCCAGCGTGACGAAGACCTTGTCGTTCACCTCATAAGTTGCGTCGAGGAATGCGGCATAGGAGGTCGTCTTGGTGTTGGAGCCGCCGAAGGGGCCGAACGGTGCGCCGCCGAACGAGGCGCCGATGTCCCAGGTGTCGCGAATCTGGAAGTAGTTGAGCCCCGCCGTCCATTGCAGCGGCCCGCCCGGCTTGGAGTTGAGCAGGAATTCCTGGCTCCACGTCTCGTCGTTGACGCCGACGTAGATGTTGAAGATCGGGATCGCGGTCGCATCGAGGTCGCCGTAGTAGGGCGAGAGGTCCTTGCGGTACTGGGTATACGAGGTCAGGTCCGCGAAGCCGAGGTCCGCCTTGATCGTGCCCTGCAGGGCGTCCGAATTGGTGCGGAAGCTCTGCGGCTTGTTGAGCAGGACCTGGCGGGGATTGCTCGTGTACGTGCCCTCGGGCGCGTAGTAGAAGACCAGCGGCAGGCCCTTGGAGCTGGACGTCCCGTAGATCGCGCGGCCGGCGGGCGAGACCTTGTCGAAGAAGCCCGCCCCGCCGGACTTGTCGACGTAGGCGTTGACGAGCTGGGAAGTCGGATCGTCGGTTTCCGAATGGCTCCAGCGCAGCAGCACCGAAACGTCGTCGGTCAGGTCGGCCTTGAGGCCAAGACGGATCGACCAGTTCTCGTACTGGCCGATCTTGTCGTCGTCGCTGCTGATGTCGGTGAGGTAGCCGTCGCCGCGGTGGTAGAGCCCCTCGATGTCGAGCGCCACACGGTCGCTGATGCCGTAGGTGGCATAGGCCTGCGCCTTGAGGCTGTTGAACCGGCCGTAGCTGACCTTGGCCTGCGCACTGGTGTCGGTGCTGGGCTCGGCGGTGGTGACGATGATCGCGCCGCCGGTCGTGTTGCGGCCGAACAGCGTACCCTGCGGCCCCTTGAGGACCTGGATGCTGCCGACGTTGAGCAGGTCGAAGTCGGACAGGTAGGTGTTCGCCTGGAAGAACCCGTCGACGTAGATGCCCACGTTGGGTCCGCCGCCCGAGGTCGTGATCGCGGTGCCGACGCCGCGAATGGTCGGCTGCACCGCCGGTCCCTGGCTGTCGAAGCGCAGGCCCGGCGTCAACTTGGCCGTATCCGAAAGCTGGCGCACGTTGGCGGTCGAAAGCTGCTCGTTGCTGAGCGTGGTGACACTGATAGGAACATCGCGCGACGCTTCGGCGCGGCGCTGCGCGGTAACGATGATTTCGCTGCCGACATCCTGCCCTCCGCTGTCTTGTGCGATTGCCGGCAACGACGAGATTGCGGCCACTACGGCCAACAGCGAGACTGTTGCCTTGGTTACAGATCCAGTCATCGTTCCCCCATTGTGAGCCATTCGGCCCCTGAACATCGAAGCACCGGGAAGGTGCACAGGTTGTCTGACCTCGCCCTCCCTGTTTCGTTTGCATGGTGCCGCAATTATCCGCGTGCGACTTGACGGATGTGGCCAAACGAGGCAGCAAATGGGCCCACGCAGCTCCTACGAATGTTAGAAACTGGCGATTGCCGCGCGTCGGCTGAAGCGCCAGGGGAAGCAAATATGTCATCGATCGCCGATGCGGAGTTTGCGAAACTCAACATACCGCTGCTGCGTCACTTTCCAGAACTGGCGCATGCCCTCGGCCGCGATCCTGGCGAACTACTGGATTTGGCAGGGATTAAGTCCGCGACATTTCGCGATGATGCCGTCGATCTCACCTACCCCCAGGCAATCCGACTTCTCGATGTGGCGGCGCGTGAACTCAAATGCCATGACTTCGGGATGCGGCTGGCACAGGGGCAGCGCGGCGGAGCGATCTTCGGCCCCCTAGGCCGCACGATGCGCAATTCGAGAACGTTCGGGGATGCGCTGCGCTTCGCTAGCGAGCATATGAGCGCTCACAGTCGTGCCGCACGTGTCTGGTTGCGAGCCGGGCCTGAAGGCTCGGTGTTCGCAGGTCATGAACTGTTCCTCGAAAGCAGCGGTGAACGAATCCAGGCCATCGAACAAATTCTGCTGATCGGGCACCTCGAGGCTATGGAGATGACCGGCGGCTACGCGCGCGCCCGCTGTGTCCATTTCCGGCACGAGCCGAATTCGCCTCCTGCGGAATACCGCCGCTATTTCGGCTGCGACGTTCGCTTCGGAGAGCCCGCCGACGGCGTGACTTTCTCCGCGCATGATCTGGCAAGTCCCGTCCTGAGCCAGAACGAGGACGTTCATCGCGAACTGACCACCTATATCGAGACGCATTTCCCAAAAAAGCGGCTTCCGTTCAATGCTGAAGTGAGCGGCCTAATCATGCGCCGGCTCACCCATGGCAACTGCGCGAGCGGCGACGTGGCGCGGGCTCTTAATATTCATCATCGCACGCTCCGCCGTCGCCTCAAGGACGAAGGAACGACGTTTCAGGACGTAAAGGACGACGTGCGCCGTGATCTGACAATATATTACCTACGGCAGACCCAGCTTGATTTCAGGGGCGTCTCCGAAAAGTTGGGCTTTGCCGAGCAGGCCGTTTTTTCGCGCAGCTGCCGCCGCTGGTTCGGCCAGTCACCGTCGCAACTGCGCGCCGGGGGCACGGCCGCAACCGAACGAAAAACTTTGTCCTGATAGGTCAAGCCATCCGCGCCTGATTACGCGACTATGCCGGTCAACGACGAACCAGCGACGTCGCAGGCCAGCCCTGCCGTGCGTGGTTTCGCGATTAGGAGCGGGACATGGCCGAAGCGGACCACAAGATGGAAATGGATATCAGCGACGTCGAGTGGCGACTTGGCCACCAGGTTGGCGGCGGCGAGCTGTGGGAGCCATGCAACAAGACGGACATCCGCCGCTGGGTCATGGCGATGGACTACGTCAACCCGATTCACTGGGACCAGCGATTTGCGGCGGCATCCAAATTCGGCGACATAATCGCCCCGCAGTCGATGCTGGTGGCGCTCGATTACGGGCACGGCAACAATCAGGCATGCGTGGGCCGAATCGATGGCCAGCACATGATCTTCGGCGGCGAGGAATGGTGGTGGTACGGCGTGAACGTTCGGCCGGGCGACCAGATCAGCCATGAGCGAATCTTCACCGGCTACAAGCTGACCGACACCAAGTTCGCCGGTCCGACCCTCTTCCAGCGCGGCGATACCATCCACCGCAACCAGCGCGGCGATCTTATCGCCAAGTCCTGCCCCACCGTAATCCGCTATCTTGCCAAGGAAGCAGAAAAGCGGGGAATTTATGCGTCGACGGCGGGCACGCCGCACAAGTGGACGCAGGCAGAGCTCGCGAAAATCGACCAGGCGCGGCGTGACTGGTTCCTGTCCAATCGCGATGGCAAGTCCCCACATTTCGAGGAAGTCTCGGTAGGCGACAAGCTGCCGCGGCGAGTAATTGGCCCGCACTCGATCGCGAGCTTCACCACCGAATACCGGGCGTTCGTGTTCAACATCTGGGGCAGCTTTTACTGGCAGGGCGTGGAAGGCGTGCCCGACTGCTGGGTCAATCAGGACATGGGCTGGATCGACGGGTTCAGCTTCGATGAGGAAGGCGCGATGATCGATCCGCGCCTGCGCGACGGGCTATACCTCGGCCCATCACGCGGACATATCGACGACAGCCGGGCGAGCGAGATCGGGATGCACCGTGCTTACGGCTACGGTGCCACGATGGCCGCATGGAACACCGATTACCTGGCCTTCTGGGCCGGGCACGACGGGATGGTCCGCCATGCCAAATCCGAGTTTCGCGGCCCCGCCTTCGAAGGCGACGTTACCTGGATAGAGGGTGAAGTAGTCGAGAAGATCGCGGATTCGGAATGGGGTTTCCCAATCGTGCGGATCGAGGTGCGGATGACCAATCAGGAGGGCAAGGTTGTCGTGACTTCGGTCAACGAAGTCCAGCTTCCCTCCTGACCGGATCAGCCTCGTGATCCAGCATCGCTTTATCGCCGACGCGGCCCTGTCCATCTCGTGTGGCCTGCCGCTCGGCGACGAACCTGGCCTGGGCGAACTCACGCTCGGAGGGTTCCTGCGCGAAGTCACCGCGCAGCATTCCGGCCGCGAGGCGCTGGTGCATGCCCAGCCGGATGGCAAGATCGAACGCTGGTCCTATGCGGACCTTTGGCGGGAAGCCAACGGGGTAGCCAAAGCGCTTGTCGCCGGCGGGTTCGCGCACGGGGAACGGGTCGGCGTACTCATGACGAACCGGCCCGAATTCCTATCTGCCATCTTCGGCATCGCGCTTGCCGGGGGCGTGGCGGCGCCGATCGGCACCTTTTCGACGCCCGCCGAGCTGGGCTACCTCATCGAGAAATCGGCGATCTCGACGCTGCTGTTCGAGCGCGCCGTGCTCAAGAAGGACTTCCTCGCGGCACTGGCCGAACTCGATAGCCGGATCACCGAGGACACGCCGCAAAGCTTCGCCTCGCTGCGCTTTCCCTTCCTCAGGACGTTGGTCGTGATCGGGGAAGGCGCCTGCGGAGCAGTGCAGGACTGGTCCGCCTTCCTCGCGGCGGGTCAAGGGGTGGCGGAAGCTAGCATCGCCGCCCGCGCGGCTGCGGTCTCGCCGGCCGAAGCCGGCGTTCTGTTCTTCTCGTCGGGGTCCACCGAATTTCCCAAGGGCATCGTATCCTCGCATCGCGGCGTAACCTTGCAGATGTGGCGCATGGGTCCGCAACAGGGGCTGAGCGATGGCGTCCGTAGCTGGACCGCAAACGGCTTTTTCTGGTCCGGCAACTTCGCGATGATCGTGGGCGGAACGCTGGCTAAAGGCGGCACCATCGTTCTGCAACGCACGTTCCAGCCCGCCGAGGCACTTACGCTGATGGAGGCGCACAAGGTCCAGTTTCTCTTTGCGTGGCCGCATCAGTGGGAGCAGCTGATAGCCGCGCCGAATTGGGCCGACGTCGATCTGTCGTCCCTGGTCTATGTTGACGAGGCCTCGCCGATCGCCCGGCACCCGACGGTTGAGGTCGATTGGATCGAGCCGCGACATTGTTACGGCAACACAGAGACCTTCACGCTCAGCGCGGCCTACCCTGCCCAGACATCGCGGGAAGAGGCCGCGGAAAGCCACGGGCTGCCCTTGCCCGGCAATGTCCTGAAGATCGTCGATCCAGTGACGGGCCGAACGATGCCGCTGGGGGAACGCGGCGAACTGGCGGTCAAGGGGCCGACCCTCATGCTCGGCTATCTCGGCGTTGCCCTCGCCGACACACTCGATGCGGACGGGTTCCTGCGCACCGGGGACGGCGGGTGGCTCGACGATGCTGGACGACTGCACTGGGAGGGCCGCCTCAACGACATTATCAAGACAGGCGGAGCCAATGTTTCGCCGCTCGAGATCGACGCCGTCATCCGCGAATACGCGGGCGTAAAGGTCGCGCAGACCGTCGGCGTACCGCACGATACGCTAGGTGAGATCGTGGTGTCCTGCGTCGCCCTGCACGAGCGCGCGCAGGTCAGCGAGGACCAACTGCGCTCGCACGCGCGAACCAGACTTGCCAGCTACAAGGTCCCTCGCCGGGTGCTGTTTTTCGCGCCCGAGGATCTCGCGGTCACCGGCAGCAACAAGGTGAAGACGGGCGAGCTGCGCCGGGTCGCGGCAGAAAGGCTAACCATGCAGAACTGACAATTCGAGTTTCGTCTGATCGGTCGGAAAGAGCCGGCGGGCGATGGTTTTCAACCAAGAAGGGGAGGATATTATGATGAAATTCGACAAGAAGCGCGCCGCTTGGCGTTTTGCGATCGGCGTGGCCGGGATCGCCCTAATTCCGGGCATGGCGGCGGCGCAGGAAAAAGCACCGCCCGCTGAGGACACCGCAGCCGACCAGATTACGTCGGAGCCGATCGTCGTGACCGGAACTCTGATCCGCGGCATCGCGCCGGCCGGCAACAACGTCATCGGCGTTACCAGCGAGCAGATCACCGCGACCGGCGCCGCTTCGACAAGCCAGGTTCTCGCCAGCGTTCCGCAGGTGGGCAACTTCTTCAACGCCCTGCCAGCGGGCGTATCACCCCAAGCGGGTGCGAACGCCTCCAATCCGATCAACCGGCCCAACCTGCGCAACCTGCCGGGCTCCAATACCAGCGGCGGCGCGCAGACGCTTGTCCTATTCGACGGCCAGCGTGTGGTGGGTGCAGGCATCCAGCAGGTCGCGGTCGATCCCGACATCATCGCACCCGGCGTCATCGCACGCGTCGAAGCAATGACGGATGGCGGTTCGGCCGTTTACGGCTCGGACGCGCTTGGCGGCGTGCTCAACTTCGTCACCCGCGACCGCTTCAATGGCGTGCAGGTCGATGCCCGCTATGGCCTGGGCGATAACTATAAGTCGGTCGATGCCAGCGCGATGGCCGGCAAGGATTGGGGCTCGGGCGGTTTTTACGTCGCTTATGGCTATTCTCACCACGATAGCGTCTTCGGTTCAGACCGTGACTGGGTCAAACAGATCAACTGGGACACCAACGTGCCGACCGGGCGCAATTGCGCCGCGCCCAACGTCAGCGTCGGAACGGCGACTTACGTCCCGTCGGGTGCCGGACTGACTGCAGGTGGACCCAATGCCTGCGATTTCTCGGACACGGTTGCCATTTATCCCACCTCGACGCTGCACACGGTCTTTGCCCGCCTTAACCAGCATCTGTCAGACTCGGTCCGTTTCGATGTGACGGCGCTTTATGCGAACCGCGCCATCGAGGCCGTCGGCGGCACGCTGGGGACCGGCGCGTTGAGCACGGGCGGCACCGGGCAGGCAACGCTTACCGCAGCATCCCCGTACTACCGCCCGACCGGCGATGCCAACACCGGCCTCCCGCAAGTCGTACGGTACGATTACAGCCCCCTGTTCGGCGCTCGCTCCGCCACGCAGGAAACCAACCTGGAAACATGGCGTGTCGCACCTTCGATCTCGATCGAACTCGGCTCGGACTGGGAACTGAGCGGCCTGTTCAGCTACGGCATCGCCACCACCTCGTTCCGCAACGCGCAGATCAGCACGACCGCGCAGGCCGCCGCGCTCGCGTCGGGGGCGTTGAACCCTTACAACGTCGGCGCCGCCAGCCCTGCTACGGCCGCCAGCCTGCTGCGCTATGCCGAGGGCGTAGGACGCAACGAACTGTTCGATTATCGTGCGATCGCGAACGGTCCGCTGTTCGCGGTCCCGGGTGGGTCGGTCAAGGCGGCCGTCGGCTATGAACACATGCAGGATAATTTCCAGCGCCGGACCACCAACGCCACCACCTACGTGTTCCAGGACCCCACCAGCTACACGCAGAAGGTCGATTCGGTGTTTGGCGAGTTGCAGGTGCCGATCGTCGGCAGCGCCAACGAAATGTCCTTCCTCAACGAACTGTCGCTATCCGCATCGGCCCGCTACGACAAATACAGCGACTTCGGCGACACGTTCAATCCCAAGTTCGCCGCCACGCTGCGCCCCGTCGAGTGGATCGCGATCCGTGGCAATTGGGGCAAGTCCTTCACCGCACCGTCACCGGTCGATCAGCTCGGCGTTCTGGCATCGGCTGTCGCCACGGTACCGGCGGCATTCCTGCGCACGCCGCCCGGCGTGACGGCAGGGCCTGGCGAGGTGGGCCTTTTCGTTTCCGGCACCGCGCCCGGTCTGCAGCCTCAGAAAGCGACCAACTGGTCAGTTGGCGTGGAAATCGAGCCGCCTTTCGTTTCGGGGCTCACGCTCAATGCCAGCTACTACAATATCGACCTGTCCGGCACAATCGGGCGACCGGTGACGAGCGCCGATCTCACCGATTACTATGCCAACTTCCCGCAGCTCTACTCGGTGCGGCCCACAGGTCAGGAACTCGCCGCCTACCTGACCCAGTTCAACCCGGCCAACTTCAACTTCACGGTCGCCAACCCGACCTCGACCGCCCAGGCGCTCATCACTGCGGGCGGGGTCACCACTCCGGTCCTGGTTTCCCTCGACACCCGGTCGCGGAACCTGGGAACCGCGAAGCTTGATGGCATCGACTTCAGTGCCAACTACGTGATCGACACCAGCTTCGCCTCCTTCGATGCGAGTGCATCGGGCAACTATCGCCTGTCGCAGAAGTCACGGGCCCTGCCCTCGCTTCCGGTTGCGGACGACCTGGCGTTCAACACGCCCGTGTTCCGTATGCAGGGTACTCTCGGAACGACGATCGGCGGCCTTCGCGCGCAGGTCACCTGGAACCACACCTCCGGCTACAAGCGTGGTACGGTCGAATTCGGCCAGACCAAAGTGTCCGCGTTCGATGCCATCAATCTTTTCTTCAAATATGACGTGAAGTCCGATTCAGCGCTGATGAACGACCTGTCGTTCACGCTGAACGTCCAGAACCTGTTCGATGTCGACCCGCCTGAATTCCGCAGCGCGACCGGGTTGGGTTACGACGCAACCCAGGGCTCTGCCTTCTCGATCGGCCGCATCGTGCAGTTTGGCATGCGCAAGAACTTCTAACCGCAAGCGGCGGGCCGGACCACTGGTCCGGCCCCGCCCGAGCACAACGAAGAAACGGCTCCGGGGAAAACCCCGGAGCCGTTTTTTGATTGATCGAAAACGATGGCGCCGAGGCTACTTCACCACGACACGGACCCTGCCCAAGTTCATGATCCGACCGTACGGGCTGCCGACTTCCGCTTCGCGCTGGGCCGTCACGCGTAGCCCCACAAAATAGGTTCCCGGCGCCGCGAAAGCGTGGGTAACGCTTACCACCGCGCTCCCGTCCTTGCGAAACTCGAGAACCGCGGGATCGGCGAAGCGCCCCTTGCCCTCGAAATCCCACTCCCCGCCCACAATGCGCCCCGTACCGTCCGGAACACGGGCCTCGGCCGTCAGGGTGACCGGCTTTCCGGCCGCGACTTCGGCACGCGTGGCACCATCCGCCTGCAGGCCCACGACCGGCTGAATGCCCAGCCGGGCAGCCGCCGTCGGGGGCAAAAGAACCTGCCCATCTGTGATGGAATAGGCAGTACTCGGCGCCGGTGCGATGCCCTTTTCGACCCACGCGCTGACGTCGAGGAGCGCCTGCTGCAGCACGCCGGTGAAGGTCACCAGTTCGGCGCTGCCCTGACCGCCATGTTCGGCATGCTCGGTAAACCACACCCGGAAGGCGCCGTCGGCTTTCGCGGCGAGGTGCTCGCGGACCTTCTTACGATACCAGTCCGCGCCCCATGGCCAGGCGGCCGTATCCGAAAGGTTCTCTACGAGAATAACCTTGCCGCCAATCCTCCCAGTGGGCACGGCGCCCGCCGCACCGATCGCGAACTGCGGACCGAGCAGCTTGGCCCGCTGGGGTCCCAGCGGTTTGCCATCCGGGCCTCGATACTGGTTCCATGTGTAGAAGTCCGGCGTGGGCACCTGATGCCGGTGATAGGTCTGGGCGGCCAGCCAGTTCGAGTTGTCTATCTGCACTTCGTCGCCGGCGGCGAGTTTGGCGAGACTGGCCGGATCGTTGCTCTGCAGGATGACGATCTTTCCGTCGAGCCGCTGCAGCCGCAGCAGCGCTCCCGCCGCTCCGCCGCTGTTGACCTTCAAATCCGCAGCACTGCCGAAGTCACGCTGCGGGACGACGTCGAGTTCAATGGCGACCGGCAATTCGCTCCCACCTGGACCCAGGAGCGCCTGCCAGGCGAGTTCCGCCGTGCCGCGCGCCTGGCCCATCTGCGGTTTGAGAGTGATACCGAGCCGGTTCGCATCGGCTGCCATGATGAGCCGCACGACCTTCGCTTTTTGCTGGATCCTTGCGTCGCGCAGGGACTTGGGCGGGTCGAAGCCTTCATAGCCAGGCTTGGTCCAGAAATCGGTGAAGTACGTCGGGTCGGCCGCTAGCATGCCGGGATAGAGCACCGGAAAGGCCCCGACGTAGCCGCGGGCGAGAGCGCGCAGCTCGGGCAAGGGATAGCCGAAGTTCAGGATCTCCCGGAGCGCCGAGCTCTGCTCCGCGTCCAGCCCTTTGTATGGGTCGCCTGTTCCACCGACGTCGAAGGCGTCGATGATACCGGGCAGTTTGTCTCCAAGGACCCGATAGGCGTAGAGCGGCGCGGTGAAATTGTACGGCGTCGCCATCGACGAGCCCATCACAAAGGGGACTGCTCCGTCCCAGACACCGGCAGTGTTCTCTATGCTGCCCACGGTCCGATACGCGCCGCCACTGCCGCCCCAGATGTAGCCGAAGGGGCGCTTGCCCCCGTACATCCTGGCCGCGACGACGCGGGAGAATTGCGCCGCCGCTGCATTGGCCCGATAAGCGCCGATAGTGGGGTCGGTCGCGTAGGCGGGTCCTGAATTGGCACTTGCCCCGCCGCCGTTGGTCTCGATGTAATAGCCGCCGTGTTTCACCGCGAAACCGATATTGCCTCCGCCGTCGCGGGTATCCTTCTGCGCAAGGTTTTCGCTGTCGGGCACCGGGGTGACATATTCGAAGAAGCGCCCCTCGTAATTTTCCTTGGGCGGGAAGTAGAAGGAAAAGCGCATGTCGGTGCCCGTGAAGCCGCCATGCACGTAACGGTGCCGCACCGGTGCATCGCGCCATTCGTCGATGTCGATATAGGGTTTCGTGAAGAGGGGATCTGCGGCCACTCCCGGCGGCACGGCGTCGGGCCAAGCCGTCACTTTTGGGGCAGGTTGGGCCGCCGGAGATGCTCCTTCAACCGCAGTGGCACCGGCCAGAAGACTGATGACGATGCATAGCGCCGTCCCAAGACCGGCGCGCGAACGAAACGTGGCTAAACGGGCCATCTTCTCTCCCTTGCTTTGTTTTTTCTTGCGATCTGCAAATAGTGCCGCTGGCAAGGCCAGGCACAAAGCTGAACCGTATCGTCCACGCGAATATGCGGGCAGCGCGTTCGTCGGCAGCCACCTGGCCTCATGAGCCGGCGTACCGGCCCTGGCGTCCTCTTCGAGGCCCTTCAGGCGCGAACAGCGATCTGATACTGCTCGATGTATTCGCGGAAATGGTCGCGAACACCGTCTTGGCTTAGGCCATATTCGGCGAGATCATACTGGTGGGAGCCATGCTTGCCCTTGGGGTTGCCCGCAAGGTAAGCTTCCATGCCAGTCCGGGCAGCAGCAGTCAGCGGCTCATCGAAGCGTCGGTAGATCGACTCGGCCGTCGCGAGCGGATCGCGCACGAGATCGCGATACTGCACATCGAAGACCACGTCAGCGCCGTGCCGCGCCCGGTAGTTATTCACCCGCGCGATCATGAGATCGAATGTCTCCAGCAGGTTCTGGCCAATGGCCCGCAGATCGACCTGAGCGCTGTACATGCGTCGCACTTCCTTGAGCAGGCTGCACGCCGATCCAAGAACCTCCGCAGGATCGCGATGGGTCATGACAAGCTGCGCGTCGGGAAACTCCGCCGTCAGCGCATCGAGAAACAGGGGATGCCACGGGTTTTTGAGCGTCCAACGGCCGGGAGCTTCTGCCTGAAGAAGCTGAAGCAGGCGCTTCTCGTAGCGAAACGCGGGACCGTAGTCGGCCTCGTACAGGAACCAGCGGTGATAGCTGGGGATGTCGGCTTGGGAATCGAAGACCTGGGCACAGAACGAGGGGGCCATCGCGAACTGGCATTCCGTAGGACTATCGGCATCCTCGTAGTGAATCGCTGCGATCTGCGGTGCGAATTGTAGGCCCTGTTGGGTTTTTACGTGACAGGCATCGAAACGAGGACCGCCGTGCAACTCGTCAGGGTGCGGAGGAGGTACCGAGTCGAATGCTTCCCACCGTAGGAACGACCGGCGGGCAGGATCCGCCTCGAGAAGATTGATCGCGAGAGTCGTCCCCGTCCGCGGCAAGCCGAAGACGAAAAGGGGTTTGTCGACCGGACGGTCCAGAAGTTCAGGATGGCGCGCTAGCCAATTTTCCACCCGCATCCGGTTGGCCAGGGCAGCGACCAGCGCGTCAACCGACCTTTGCATTCCCGTTTCGGTGAATCCGGCTTCCTGCTGGTAAGCGTTCAGAAGAACTGTCAGGCCCTCTAGGATTTCAGGGTCCCCAAAGTCCTTCAGCCCGGTCAGCTCGCTTGCTGCCGCGACGATATCCTCAGCCCGCATCTCTTTCACCGTCTTCCTGCCAAGGTGCCTGAAGCACCGATGCTTCACACGACCATGCGATCATTGAGAATACTTTAGAAGGAACGTTGCATCATGACGGCGATATCGCTTACCCAAATCCAATAAAAGTATCCTCTATCCTCCCGCAATGGTGTGATGAGACCAACGGGATCGGTTTGGCGACGAGGGACTACGGACATGAACCGGCTTGGAATCGATTCTCAGACAGTGTTCGGAATGCCCCCCGCCGATCACATCGATCTGGCGGCGCGACTTGGCTGCGGGCATATCTCCATCGGCCTTGGCCCGGTCCCGTGGCAGCTCGCGCAATTCGCGCCGTGGTCATTGCGTGAAGCGAGATCCGTACGACTCGAAGTGGTGCAACGGGCCGCTGATAACGGGATAAGCCTGTCGCTCGGCGAAGGATTTGCGATCCGCCCGGGCTCTTCCGTTGCCGGACTCGACAAGGATCTCGACCACATGACCGAATTGGGCGTGGTCGCGGTCGGCACGGTGGCCATCGAAACTGATCGTTCGCGGGCCATGGACGAACTGGCGATGTTTGCATCGATGACCCACGAACGCGGCCTGGACCTTTATCTCGAATTTGCCCCTCCTCACGCGTTTCCCAACCTCCATCATGCCCTGTTGGCACTAAGAGTACTTGGATCGCCCCACGCGAAGCTGATCATCGACGCCATGCACCTTTTCCGCTGCGGCAACAGCGTGGAACAGGTTGCGCAACTGGCCCCGTCGCTTATTGGACGCGTGCAGATGTCGGACGCGGCCATGGTCGGCTCGGGCAAGCCCTACATGGAGGAGGCGTGCTTCGAGCGATCCCTTCCCGGCGAGGGGGAACTCCCCTTGCAGGCTCTGGCGGCAGTGCTCCCCCCGCGCGTCCCGGTCTGCCTTGAAGTGCCAAATCGGGGTAGGGCTGCCGACATCGCCACCCTCGAGGAATACGCCGGGCAGGCGATGCAACGCGTCCGTGCCCTGTTCTGAAGCACTCGCACTGGACCGCCACGCGCGTTCTGTGCTTGAGGTATATTCATGAGCACTGCCGCGAAAAGCCGTACCCCCCTCGAAGTTGCCGCGGAACGCCTTCGCGAAATTTCACTCGCCAGTCCGGAAGGCACTCTCCTCGGGAGCGAAGAAGCGCTTATCGTTCAGTTGGGCTGCGCCCGCGCCACAGTGCGCCAAGTGGCCCGCCTGCTCGAGCGCGAGGGCCTTCTAAGAGTGCGCCGCGGCATGAATGGCGGCTATTTCAGCGCACGTCCGGACGCCGACACGATTGAAGCGACTGTCAGCGCCTATCTCGAAACCCTCGACATGGAACCCAGTGATGTGACGGTGCTTGCCTCCGCCCTTTGGGTGGAAGCGGTGCGCAAAGCGGCAAGCCGGGATCCCCACGTGATCGAGCCGGCATGCAGCCACCTGAAGGAGAAAATCGGGTCGCTCAGAGATGACGCAACCTTCGATGCAGTCAGGGTCCTCGAACGCGAAACGCAGGACGCGATCTTCGCGCTGGCGCAGAGCGAATACATCAAGCTCATTTTTGATATCAATTCGGCCTTCTCCCGGCGCCGCTTCGCAGAGCCGATCGAAGACAACGCGAGCGCTGAGCATCGCCTGTTCGTGCGCGAGTGGCGGAACGCGAAACTGCTCGAACTCACCGCGATCGGCCTAGGTGACGGCGAACTTGCGGTGCTTGGCGCTCAGCTGAGCCGCAAGATCTGGCATTCGCGGCTAAAGCGCCGCTTCGTCGAACTCGAACTCTCAGCGCGAGCGTGAACGCCGGATAACGAATCAGAGATAGGACCCGAATTAAGAATCCTTTATTCCCAAATCGTCCAGATCATGCCCTAAGGGCCGCAAATCCAGCGACAATCGAACTTATCTGCAGCCATCCCGCGCCATACTTTGCGTTTATGTTGCGACAATCACGGCTCTAAGCCGCGTATATCGCTTCGGCGTTGAAGCCCCACCTTGAAAGAGGATACTTTTAGTGGACGGCGGGTGCGATCGGCAGATACTGCTATCTCCCAAAGAAGGATCGCGCGCCACGACAAGCGCGGACATAACGGAGAGGTTGTATATGACTGGAGAGCTCGTTTCCGCATCGGCCGAGTGGCGGCGCTACTGGCCGGTCGTGCTCGCCTCGTCGATCGGCTTCTCGTTCATGTCGTTCATGACCCCCGCCGCCGGCGTGTTCATGGATCCGCTGGCACGAGACTTCGGATGGGACCGTACACAGCTTTCGAGCGGGCTCGCCGCTGCAGCTCTGATTTCCATCCTGCTCTCGCCGTTCATCGGGGCATTGATCGATCGGCAGGGAGTGCGCCGCATCGCCTTGCCGGGCTTAGTGCTCACCACTGCTTCCATCTGCGCATTCGCGCTAGCATCCGGCTCATTCCTGCAGTGGATCGCATTATGGCTGGTGTGGGGCGTGTTCGTCCTGTTTGTCCAGTCGACGCTCTGGTCCACGGCGGTGGCAGCGACTTTCACCAAGGGCCGCGGCCTGGCTCTTGGTATTACCATGTCGGGCACCGCACTTGCCCAGGTCATCGCGCCGCCCCTGAGCAATTGGCTGATCGTGAATTTCGGATGGCGCGAAGCTTTCGTCATTCTCGGGCTGGGTTGGGGCGGCGTTGCCCTTGTCCTATCCGTTCTCTTCCTCAGGGGGAAAAGCGCTGCCGCCACCCCCCGCGACCGGCGGGCCCAAAATCTTGCTCCGGCGCCTGACGTACCTGGCCTGACGATCGCGCAGGCGTGGCGCAGTGCCGCGCTTTGGAAGGTCGCCATCGCCACCTTCCTGATCCTGACTGCAACCATCGCCGTCGTGGTGCACCAGTTCCCGATCCTTGTTGAGGCCGGCGTCTCACGCGAAAATGCGGCCTGGCTCGTAAGCCTGTCCGGCATTGCCGGGGTAGCGGGCAAACTCATCACCGGAACCCTTGTCGATCGCTTCCATGCCCGCTGGATCGGCGGCCTGACCCTGGCATCGACCGCCATTGCCTGGCCCCTGCTCATGGACGGGCTTGCGACCCCCGCCCTGGTTGTCGTGGGCATGATGATCAGCGGCTACGCCGCCGGCACGAAGATGCAGCTGTGCAGCTACTTGACGGCACGCTACGCCGGCCTTCGCCACTACGGTGCGATTTTTGGCGCGATGACCAGCATGATTGCGCTGGCTTCGGCCATCGGGCCGCTGGCCGCCGGTGTCGCTCACGATGCGTTCGGCAGCTATTCCCCGCTTCTACTAGCCGGCATCAGCATCTCTATCGTCAGCGGTCTGATCGTGCTCAGCCTCGGCGCCTATCCCGAATGGGTCCCTGCGGAGCCGATCGATGGAGAGGACGCCGCCGCATGAGCGCTGTTCCGGGCCGGCCGCGCAGGCCCGACCTTCCGCTGGCGGTCGTCATAGGCGCCGGCGGCATGGGCTCAGCGGTGGCACGGCGCATGGCGCAAACACACCGCGTGCTATTGGCCGACATCGATGGCGACGCGGCCCAGGCACAGGCCGATTTGCTCGCCCGTGACGGCGCAGATGTCTATACGCTCGCGTGCGATGTCACCGACACCGCAGCGGTCGCGGCGCTCTCCGGCATGGCGCAAGGCTTGGGGGGATTTCGCTCGCTAGTACACGTCGCGGGTCTGTCGATCGGCGCCGACGATTTTTCGAAAATACTTTCGGTGAACTTGCGTGGACCGGCGTTGGTAGTCGCAGCGCTGCGGCCGCTCGCGCGCGCGGGCGCGAACGCAGTCGTCATCGCTTCGCTGGCCGCGCACAGCGTTCGCCCGTCTCAGGCCTTGCTCGAAGTCCTCGGAACGCCATTGGCCCCCGATCTTGCCGATCGCGTTACGGCGGTACTGGGCGCTGAAAAGGCCACGCCAGCGGCCGCCTATGCGCTCTCGAAAATCGGCCTTCTTGAGATGGCACGGCGCGAGGCGATGGACTGGGGCCGGGTCGGCGCACGTATCGTGTCTCTTTCGCCGGGCCTCATCGCCACGCCCATGGGCGCGCTCGCCTACCAAAAAAGCGCGGGCAAGCGCGCCATGTTCGAACAATCCCCGCTGTCGCGCGAAGGCAGCATGTCGGAAATCGCCGACGCCGTCGAATTCCTCGCATCCGATCGCGCATCGTTCATCAGCGGGACCGACCTGCTCGTAGACGGCGGACTTGCTGCGGCGCTCGGGTATCCTCGGGACTAGTCCTTCTCTTCGTGATGGACTGCCGCATCAAGAAAGCCTGCAGCAGCTTCGTTGAGAACATGACCGGGTCCGTTCACACCCAGACTCGTCCTCAGGAGAGCGATATCCTTGCGCAGGAGTGCCGCGCCGTGCTCGAAGGCCTCCGGATACGGAAGGCGCGCGTAAACCTCGAAGCCGAAGCTGCGGCCGCTACTTTCCTTTATCAGTTCTGCCGCCGCCTTGCGGTCGATGCCAAGCGCCTCAGCCGCGGCGAGCGCAGCATGGGCTAGTCCCATGTTGGCCGCCATGAGCGAATTGTTCACGATCTTCGCGCGTTGCCCGGTACCGGCGGCCCCGAGGTGCACCAACAGCCCCGCGAATGCGTCGAATACCGGCCGCGCCTGAGCAATCGCATCGTTCGTGCCGCCGCACATCACCGTCAAGGTGCCGGCTGCCGCTGCCCCGCCGCCACCGCTGACGGGTGCATCGACAAATGAGATTCCGGCCGCTTCGCAGCGGTGCGCCAAGCGCTCGCAGCTCTCGGGCAGGATGGTGGAGTGGATGGCCAGCA
Organism: Novosphingobium sp. 18050; assembly: GCF_902706195.1. GTDB lineage: Bacteria > Pseudomonadota > Alphaproteobacteria > Sphingomonadales > Sphingomonadaceae > Novosphingobium. The sequence continues at coordinate 108,955 of NZ_CACSJO010000007.1, forward strand.
GGCTGCCTGGCTGCATCGCGGGCAACAATTGCTCACAGACGGCGGAAACGCCGGCATCGTCTACGACGCAGATGCCCACGTGATCGGCCCGGCTTGCAAGGTCAGCCAAAGACGCAGCCGCGAAGGCACCTTGGGCGATGAACGGGCCGAGCACCTCTGGCCGCCGGGCCCAGACCGTCAACGGGAAGCCTGCAGCGAGCAAACGCTCGGCCATGGGTGCGCCTTGGCTTCCCAGGCCGACGAAGGCGGTCTGGATCGTACGCCCAGCCATCATGCGTCCCACGGCAAACCTTCCCGGTGGTTCTTAATCATGGCCAGGACCGCGCCCTGAATTACGGAAGCCTTCGGCCACCCTGCATGGACGGCGTATTGCAGGACGAACTCTTGCAACTCTTCCGCGGTGCAGTTGCCGCTCGACATCGCCGCGTAAAAGTGCGTCTTGATCGGCGTCGCCGCGCAGCTTTCAGACACCCCGACAAGCGTGATCCATCGCCGCGAGCGTTGGTCCAGTGCGCCACGCTTCCACATTTCGCCGAACACGAAATTGTCGATGCCCGCCTCGAAGTAGGGGGTCATCGGGGGCGGCCCAGGAAAACCCATGACCGTGTTGAATTCGTCGATGCCGTCTCGCACGCGGAAATCCGGATCCCATGGCTGGGCCCTGATGGCATCGTATTCGCTGACGTGCTCCCCCAGCGCCGACGTCACGCGCGTGATCGCCCGGTCCAGTTCCACTCCGCGCGACCATCCCGCGTAGACCGCAAGGTGCAGGGCCGCCTCTCGCAGCTCGGGTTGGGTGAGTTCCCGTGTTACCAGAGCACCGCGTATGTAGTCCTCGAGCAGATCGACGGGTCCGTTCGTGCTGGCAGCGCTGGCGATCGAGATCAGATAACGCGCGCGCATCTCGAGGCCCGGTCGCGACCAGATCTCGGAGAAGATGAAATCGCGCCAGCTCGCCTCTGTTGGAGTCGATGGGACCTCGTGCTCGCGCGCCGTGGCCCGCAGAGCGACCTGCGCACCGCGGGCCGAGCGTTCGTAGGGGTCAAGCAAGGTCATCATCGTCCCGTCAGCCCTTGATCGAGTCGATGACGGCTTGGGTGATGCCAGGCTTGCCAGGGTCGCCAGCCATGAATTCCGCATGTTTCTTCTCGATAAAGGCATCCGGGTTCGCCGCCACTTCGGCCAGTGTGGTCCAAACCTCCTCGTGGGTTGGCACGACGATCTCCCCGCCCTCCATCGCATCGGACAGGATCCGTGCCGTCTCGGGCTGCGACTTGACGAACAAATGGCTTCCCGGCGCGCGCATCGTGTAGTCTGCACTGAAGTGCTTCATGGCATCGGGTGAGGTCGTCATGACCGGGCCTGGACACAGGCAGCTCACGCGAATTCCGAACTGCATGAGATACAGTGCGAGGTTCTGCGACATGGAAAGCACCGCCGCCTTGGATGCTGCATAGTGGACGCGGCTCGCGGCGAACGGATAGAGCCCGGCGAAGCTCGCGGTGTTGACGATGTGTCCCTCGCCGCGGCCCATCATGCGCGGAACCACAATGTTGTTGGCGCGCACCATGCCAAAGAGATTGACGTCGAACATGCGTTGCCATTCGGCGAGCGGGAGGTCCTCGGGGTTGCCGCCGGAGAGGATCCCGGCGTTGTTCATGTGAATATCGAGGGGGCCGAACGAGGCTTCGGCGGCGTCGATCGTTTCGAGCACAGACGTTTCGTCGAGCACATTGCAATGGAGCCCGATGCTCTCGGTACCGAGCGCGCGTAAGAGTTCTGCGGTCTCCTCGGCCCCGTCCCTAGATATGTCGGCAACCGCGACGCGGGCGCCGCGGCGGGCCCATTCAAGGGCGATCTGTCGACCGATGTTCTGCCCGGCGCCGATGATCAGCGCCGTCTTGCCTTCAAACGTAGACATCTTCCCATTCCTCTCCCGTTATTGCTCTCGACCGGCGGTCAGATCCCGGCCGCGTAAAGCAGGTCCGAAGCCGCCTTGATGCCTGCCCGAAACTCAGCCTCACCAGTGTCGGCGGTATAATCCGCAGGCACGACTTCGAGATCGAAAACGCCTTCGTAACCTGCGTCCAGGACCTCGTTCATCATGCGTCCGAGCGGCAGGTCGCCGTGTCCTACGTGCGAGCGCCCACCAGCCCCAGAGATCGCAATGTCACCGATCTGGACAAGCGCGATATGTGGCATGGCGCGCTTCAGGGTGTCGGCAAGCCCGCGCTCCATCCAATTGTTGCTGAAATCGGAGACGATCCCGAGGCCCGTGCGCTCCGCGATGTCGACTGCGTCGGCAAGACGCGTGCAGAACGAAACACTGGTGCGCAGGCTGGGTTCGAAAGCAGCCGTCACGCCTTTCGCGCGGGCATGTTCCACTGTGGGCGCGACGGCCTGCGCGAATAGCGCGACATCCTCATCCCAGTCGCAGCGCACCGTCCGACCGGTCGTGAAGTAGATCGAATGGCCGGCATGCTCCGCCACCAGATCAATCATCGCTTTGTGCGTTTCGCGCGTCGCATCCCAAGTTTCGGGCGCGGATAGCTGGAAACCTCCGGTGATGAGCGTGCTGATGCGGATCCCGGCGTCGTCGAGCGCGCCAAGACAGCGCTCTGGATCATCCGCGATCTTGTTCATCAGCAGGCCGGCGTGACGCACGCCTACGTCCTTCCACAGCGCGAGTTCGCGCTCGAACGACCACCGGAACGTGCACATCGCATCGAGCGAGAGGCGGGAATGGATCACTGCGCCTCATCCAGTGCCGTCTCCAGCCGGTTGATCTCGCTTTCGAGCCAGCGCACCTCGCTGAAGTTCTCCCGTCCCGCACCTTCGAGCACTGCCCGCTGTGCTGAGAGCTGTACTGCGAGCGCATCGCGATGCTCGGGGACCCCGGCGGGGATAGCCTCGGCCAGATGGAGAGCGTGGAGCGGCTTGCCCTCCTCGAGCAGCGTCTTTGCCCGCCCGAGGATCGGCGCATGGCCTCCCGCGAGTGCGACGAGTTCCGGAAACACGGCTTGAGGCGGAACCGAATAGAGTTCGGTGGAGGACTCGTAGCGGAACCAACCCAGATGTTCTTCCCAGATGGAACGCACGATCCAAGGCACCTTGCCGTGTCCTTGCGGAATGGCGAGTTCGTCGGGCAAGCGGATGGTATCCATCAATTCCCAAAGACCCTTGCCTGCATTCATGCCCTCGAAAGTGCGATCGCGCAGGTATTGCGCCGCGTCGCGCATGCGGGTCAGGCGGGAACGGATCTCCGCCGCGCCGCGAACCGGTTCGCCATGTCCGGTAATGAGCACTTCGGGTTCGAGGTCGATGACCCGCTGCACGCTGTCGATGTACCACTGCACATAGCGATAGCGCTCGCCCCGCACCGTGTAGAGATTAGGCACGTGGCCGAAGATCGGGCCGGTCATGTTGCCAGTGAAAACGGTACGATCCTGGGGCAGCCAGACGGCAAGCGAATCGACCGTTTCCCCGCCCTTCACCGAAAGCAGCTCAAATTCACGGCCGCCCTGTTCGAAGCGATGACTGTCCTGGAAGATGGTGGTTAGCACGGGCTCGGGCCGCTCAGTCAACTCGCGCTTCTGGTCGCGGCTCCACAGCCGGCGTGAACGAGACCCCATGGCGGGACCCAAGTCGCGGTACTGCTTGCGAACGAATGGCAGGTTCGCCTGACCAATGGTCTCCACCTCCGGACCGCTAAAGGTGGACCAGCCGCCGATATGATCCTCGTGGCTCTGCGTCAGGACAATCCTGCGGATCGGCTGATCCGAGACGGCATCAAAGCGACGCTTGTTCTCCGCCGCGCTATAGATGATGCCCGTGTTGATGAGGACGTTGCCGTCCGCGGTCGTAACCAGGTAGAGATTAGACACGTCCTTGGACATAAAGATGCCGCTGCCCAGATCGACCGCATCCTGCCTTCCGGCACCGTCGTTGATGATCTGGGCGTTGAGTGGCTCATTGGCGTCTCGAACCGTTTGAATCATGTCCATTCTCCCGAAGTCTTTTACTTTGCCGCAGCGAACGTGGCCGCCTGCGAGGTGTGTATCCCGCAGGCGGCCCGGGCTGTTCAGGCCTTCACTTCCACCCTCACCGGGAAGCGGTCGAGGTAGAACGCGAAGCGTTCCCGAAGCGCCGGTATGTCGAGGTTGAAATCGCCGGCAAGGTCGTAGACCACTCGCCCGTCCTTGCCGCGCGGATGGCTGTCCATGTATTCGCGCATGTCCGCAATGCTGTCCTCGCTCGAAGGAAGCCCCGCGAACTCCAGCACCTTTTGAGCGGTCCCGACATCATCGGCGATGACGTCGCCGAACAAGATATCGAGACGCTGGCCTTGGGGCACGGAGTCCATATCGCGCAGATACGCGCGCAGCATACGCTCGATGCGATCGACCCAGTAGGCAACGTGCGCCTGGATGTCCGGCTGCTTCTGGTGCGCGAGGACGGATAGCCCCCGCATGGTCAGCACCGATTGCAGCAATGCCAGCGGATCGCGGTGGATCTGGACGACATAGGCATCGGGATAGTTGGCGATCAGCGCGGGAATTTGCTCGGAATGCTGGTTGCCCTTGAGGATCCAGCGCCGGTCCGACGGAAACTGCTGGGCGATGGCCTTGAGCATCCGCTTGCCATAGGCGTAATGCGGCGTCTGGTCGTGGCCGAGCAGATAGTCCCGCCAGCGCGGCACCTCCGCCATCCATTCCCACTGGTAAGTGGTGAAATCGGGCATCTGCAGTTCGTTCTCGCCGCAGGCATGGTCCGGCGAATGCTCGTGCATCGCGGCCATGATGGCGTTCTGCTTCATCCGGTCCCAGTGAGCAGTTGATCGCACCCAGCGCGGATCGACGCCGTCCGGGCCGGGCGTTTCGCCTGGCGCAAGCACCGCCTCAGACCCTAGGTAGACGGGAAGGTGTCGTAGCCGGCGATCGGCAGCGATCAGGTTTTCAAGATGGGTGGTTCCCGAGCGTGGCAGGCCGACAATGATGATGGGCCGGTCGATGACCTCCTGATCGACCTCGGGATGCGTATCGAGGTACGCCTTGTTCTTCAGGCGGTTCGCGACCTGTTTGACGCAGGCGGACCGGAAATTGGCCTTGGCAAAGCGCCAGAGGTTGGGATTGGACCCGACCTCGTCGAGCAACAGTCCCAGACGCTCGGTGAAATCGCCGGGCCCGAAGTCCGAAAGGCCCGTCTGAGCCTGCGCTTGGGCCAGTACGCCTTCGACTGTCATATCCAGCGGCTCGGCCTCGGCGGCTTCCAGTTCGGCGCGGCGCTCGGCTGGAAGTGTCGGGTCGCGGAACTGCTCGACGCGGAAGACCTTGGTCTTGACCTCGGTTGTGATATCGGACGTGCTCATGCGCGGCGCTCCACTGAGGTATTGAGCTTACCGGCATTGGCCATCCAGCCACCATCGACCTTCACGAGGTCTCCGGTATGGTAACGCGACGCGTCGCTCATGAAGTAGACTCCTATCCCCTCGAAATCCTCTGGGGTTCCGAACCGCGGAATTGGGCAGCGCTCGCGCACCTGCGAGCCCAGCGGCGAATCGGGTCCCTGGTCCTTTACGGTCTCGCTCTCGGTGTATCCCGGGCAGACTGTGTTGGCCCGGATTCCGTACTTGCCGAGATCGACGGCAATACCCCGGGCAAGCGACGCCATCGCGCCCTTCGAGGCGTTGTAGTGCTGCATGCCGATCGACCCCGTGACAGCCGACAGGCTCGCACAAAACAGGATCGACCCGCCCGCATCACCCGCCTCGGCACGGCCCCGCATATGGCGCGCCGCCTCACGGGCGAGATAGAAAGCGCCGTGCTGGTTGACCGACAGAAGCGCGTGCCAGGCTTCGCCAGTCATGTTGGTGAAGCAGCCCTGGTTCATCATCAGGCCGGCGTTTGCGATAGCCCCGTCCACGCGACCCATCGTCGAGACCGCGTGCGCGAAAGCCTCGATGACCCGGTTCTCGTCAGAAACATCGACTTCCTGAGTGAGCACCTTGGCGCCAAGACCGCGCAGCTCTTCCGCCGCGACCTCGTTTTTATCCTGGCGCCTTCCCCAGATAACCAGGTCGCCGCCAGCCTTTGCAATACCCCGGGCAAAGCCCAGGCCGATGCCGGCATTGCCGCCGGAAATCACTACGACTCGCCCCTGCAAGTCCCACGGTAGACGAGCCATGGCCGCTCCACTCCACTATCTGTTTTCATCGGCCGAACGACGAAACCGCCTCGGCCAAAAGACTACAAACAGTATCCTTTATATATGTCAAGCGCCGCATCAGTCCGGTTCTGCCGCCGCATTTGGCGGCGTGGGCTCAAAACAGGCGGCGGCGCTTGGCTGGCGGCAAGGCAAGCCAGGCAAATTGCAGATGATCGCAGAGACGATCGAGTTGGAGGGGATCAGGCCCGAAAATGACATTCAACCATCGGCGTGCCGCTGCGTATCGTAGAGGATCGGCTGGCGCTCTCATTCGATGCGAGCCAAGCAAAATCATATCACACCCCTATTGTCCGAAGGCCAGTTTAGAGATACAGTGTCCTTTATACGAGAAGCTAGAGGGTGGCGATCAATGATGCATCAACGCCGGCCTCCGCTTCAAATGCTCGAGCTGCCCGGATCGAGACCTTGTCTGCCCGTCGCATTAGACGGCGAACCGTCTTCTCCCAGACTGCCCGGCCCGACCTCACGGTCGGACCGGGTATTTTTCAAAGCAGCGAAGCGGATGTCCGATCGGTTGCGCTATCGATGCAGCGACGACGCATGACGGCCGCAATCGTCAATGGCGCATACGGCAAGGAACCCGGCCGCCTCTCGCGATCGGTGATGCACGCTCTGATGCAGGATCTTCGCGATGGGAGGTACGAGCGCGGAGCGCGCTTGCCGGCGGAACGTATTCTCGCCCTGGCTATGGGGGTCAGCCGACCTATTATTCGCGAAGCCCTGCACGCGCTCGACCTCCTTGGCGTAGTCGAGACGCGGGTAGGATCGGGCACTTATGTCATCGACGTCGATGTCGACCTCGGCAGCCACGTTTCGCACGCTCCCGCCTTCGAAGTTCTCGACACCCTGTCGACGTTGGAATGTTCGGCGCTGGTCCACGCCGCCGATAGGATCGAAAAGACGCTGCTGGACGCGCTAGCGGAAAACCTAGAGGCGGCTTGCCACACGGATGGTAACTTCGAAGCCTGGCACAGCGGTCTGGCAAAATTCCATATTGCCCTCGCGAAAGCCAGCCAAAACGAGGTTCTCAGTCTTATGATCGGGCAGCTCTGGCAGGTTCGCCTCGGCGCCTCGATAACGCGCCGTTTTGTCCAGCGAGCGTGGCTTGCAGGCGCGCTCGCCGACCACGCAGCGCTGAAACAATTTCTGGCCGCCTTGCGGGCCGGGAACAATGAATTGGCAAGCCGGGAACTTAGGGCCGAGCACAACCGGGTACTTGCAGCCGTCCTCGACATCTATGCCGAGGACGAGGTTGCTCGCGCCCGCGAGTCCGTGTCGCAGCTGCGCGCCAGATTCGTGTGGCCGCCTCTGCCTCCCGGATCGTTGTCCCCCGCTCGGTAGTTCCCAAAAACCCCAAGGGGCGTCTGCCGCCATCGGCACGGCGGGGATACGTGCTTTTGATCCCAAATTGCACGCCTAGTTTCAGGACCGACACGACTGCAAAGTCATTTCCAGGACTGGCACCGCGCCAGTAAAAAGATTCGGGCCGAAGCGGCTATGCCGCTCCGGCCCGTGTCACTTGCTACGGTCTGGCGCTCAGAACGTGTAGCGCACTCTTGCGCCATACATACGCGGATCGCCGTAGTACCGCGACGTGAAGCCACGTGAGCCTGAGAGGCTGCGTGCCTCGTAGTACCGCTTGTCGAACGCGTTTGTCACGAAGACCTGGAGATCTACGGGGGCAGCGAAAGGCTTTTCCCAGTTCAAGTTAAAGTTGACGAGATCATAGCTCGGCGCGACCTGCGTATCGTAGTTGGGATCCGAGGGGGCGAAGACACTATAGACGCGGTTCGGCAGGGCACCATCGCTGCCGTAAAAGACCGATCCGGTATAGACATAAGTCGCACCCAGGCTGACCTGGCCCACCGAGTCGGGAAGCGGAAGCGTGTAGTTGGCCGTAACCGAAAGCTTGTGGTCCGGCGTGAACTGGAGGCGGCTACCCTCTACCGGAGTGCTTGCCACCAGGTTGTAACCGCCAACCGGTTGCGTCGAGAGATCCGGCGCAATGAAGTCGAGCAACTTCGTGTTGAGATAAGCGTAGCTGGCCTGAAGGGTGAGCCCTTCGAAGGGAGAGATCGAGGCTTCCGCTTCAAGGCCCCAAATCCGAGCCTTGCCAGCGTTGACCACCGCCGGCCCCGAGGGCAGGTTTGGCGCAATGCCGTTCGTATCCACAAACGAAACCTGCAGCTGCATGTCCTGGAAGTCGTTATAGAACCCGGAAAGATTGAAACTGCCAGGCATGGACCCGTGCCAGCTCGTCTTGATCCCGCCCTCAAAGACATCGACGCGCTCAGGTTCGTAAGTCTTGAAACCAACCGCAGCGAGCGGGCTGACCGAGCCCTGCCGGTACCCCCGTGCATACTTCGCATAAACCATGATGTCCGGCATGATCTTGTAGTTTAGTCCGATCATCCATGTCGGCGCCTTCGAGTTCTGGCTATAGCGCTCGAGGCACGTCTCGGGTGAGCCGCCGTACGTCAGGGCGGGGTTGGTGCAGTTGAACGTCGGGGTATTCCAGCCCGTGGCCGCCGCATAGGAGGCCACCATGTTGGTGGAACTGCCTGTCGTCTTATCCCAAGTGTAGCGGACGCCTGCATCGAGCGTCAGGGCGGAGGTCAGCTTATAACTACCCTGCGCGTATGCGGCCATGTTGCGGAAAGCCACGCGGCCGACATTGAAGTTCCTGCTCCCGGTGGCTGTCGCCGCGCCGGTGACTGCCGATGCGTCTGTGCAGGCGAATACCGCCCATTCGGCTTCGCTGTCGCAAAGGACCCCGTTCATGCTCTGCGAGCCTGCCCATCCGAGCGGAAGGCTGCGCTCATAGTAGAGGCCCGCCTGCCACGTCAGGTTGCTGCCGAAGTTGGTGCCCTGGAACTGCAGCTCTTGCGTGAACGTCTCCTGCTGTCCGCTGTGAAGGCCCGGCGGGCTGATCGAGGTGTCGCTGCCCCAGCCCTTTCCGACATATTGGCTCGGCACGTTGACGGTCCTGAAATAAGGCGCGGTGCTTGTGGGGACCCGCAGCGTGTTGCCGAGCGGAACCCACACCCCGAACAGGTCGATTGCCTGGTCCTGGATGATCTGACCGTAGCTGTTGATGTTCTTGATCGTGAGGTTGTCGCTGACCTGCCACTTCAGCGAATTCACGATCTGCCAGGTTTCCAGCTTCTGGTATGCCCATGGCAGCGCGTTGGTCACTGTGAGATCACCGGCATCACGATCGCGCTGGATCTGCTGGCAGCTGTACCCGTTGGGTCCCGTGGTGGAGACGCCTGCGGCATTGCTTGCATAGCAATCGGTGGTTTTCGAAGCAGCGCCATTGGTGCTGGAGCGGGTGTAGGAGATGACCGTGTAGTTCTCCACACTGTCCGAAAGGTCAGCGACCGCGCTCACCCGAGCGGCGACATACCCGACGTCCGCGAAGTCGCGTGGACCGACTCCCGAGATGTTGCGCAGATAACCGTCCCGCTCCTGGGTATCGACCCCGAATCGTAGCCGGAAGCTCTCGCTAACGGGAAGGTTGAGCACCGCCTGCACGCGCTTCATGTCGTAGTTGCCGGCAGACGCCTCGATATAACCCTCGAATTCGTACGTCGGGCGGTTGGGGACCAGCACGACTGCACCGCCGGTTGTGTTGCGCCCGAACAGGGTTCCTTGTGGCCCCTTAAGGACCTGAACGCTTTGCAGATCGAAAAGATGGCCCGGACCCGCGCCGTCACCCGATGCACTCAAAGGCGAGGAACGCGGCACGACCGCGTCCGCGAAATAGACGCCAACCGAGGTCGTGGTGCGCGCCTCCTGGGTGAAACCGCGGATGGCGAACGATGCGAAATCAGCGCCGTACCGCGAATTTGCCGTGAGAGACGGCGTGTAGGTCGCAAGATCCTTGGCGGAGAACACGTTCTGCCGATCAAGCGCCTTCTGATTGTACACCGTCATCGAAATCGGCACATCCTGAAGACGTTCCTCGACGCGGCGGGCGGTGACGATAATGTCGCCTGCGGAAGAAGATCCGGCGTTTACGTCCTCGCCTTGTTCCTGAGCGAAAGCCGCTTGCAGCGGGATCGTCGCAAGCGTGGTGGATGCCAGGAGCACCAGCGCGGTCTTTTTCATTTTCTCTCCCTTCGAGCGAGACGCAGACCACGCTCACCGATGATTGCCCGCCCCCCGAGCGATCGTGGAGCGCGTTTTCCTCTTCGGGCCGCCCTCCCCCTGCTTGCGCGGTCGAGGCATGACCCATTAAGGGTCCTGTTACTTCTAAAATTGAGCTTAGGTCAAAGCGCTGTGGCGATTTCAGGGCGCTCTAATCTAAAATTGGCAGGCTCAGAGAGTTTCCAAGGCTGCAGTGCGCAATGCACGGTACGACTAGGTCGCTTTTCGCTTCCTGCCCGCATCGGCGGGAGCTCGCCTCGAAGCCACCGGCCCAAGAGCGGAGATCGGTTGATCCGCGCTCGTTCCTGAAAAGGGGTGCGGACCAACACGCTATCTACCATCGCGGCCGCCGGACCGGAGCCGAAAACGTGAAGCACGCGCGGATAGATTGGGCCTAGACTGGCCGAATATGTCGATCGCCTCCGGCTCCGTGCCCAAGGCATTAGGAGCTACAGGCGGGCGCTACTCATCAACCGCCTCGCTGCGGCGCTGTCGCCCGCTCCGATTAGCCTCCTATCAGCGCATTCAGCGCCGACACGCGATCCCTCGATCATGCAATCACGTTCGCGGCCTTCAACGCTTCGATGCGATCCCATTCGATGCCCATTTCCATCAGAAACAACTCAGTATGTTCCGAGGCCTGCGGAGCGCGCGTCGTTTCGACCGGAGCATGATTGAACTGGACGGGCCCGCGAACCAGACGCAGGGGCTCGCCGTCTGACGCTTCGACCTCGATCACCATGTCGTTGGCCAATGCCTGCTCGTCGTTGCTAAGGTCGAGGAGGCTCTGGAAGGGCGCCCATTGCCCGGTCATCGTCTTGAGGTGCTCGCGCCAGTACACAAAGGGCTTTTCCGCGAACTGCCGCACGATGATCTCGCTGGCGGCCTCCCAGTTTTCCATCAGCGCCTGCACGGTGGAAAATCGGCTGTCGTCTGCCGTTTCCGGGACTCCAAGGTGTCGGAACACGTCGCGGATATGCGGCCCCGGTATCAACACGCACAGATTGATCGTGCCGCCGTCCGAAGTCCTGAAATTGCCCATGAAGGGGTTGCCAGGATTGGAACCGGACCGGGGCATGCCAACGCGGGTAACCTGGCCCGTTTCCATGAACTGATCGACAGCGGTGCCGGCAGACCACCATGCCGTGCTCAGCAGCGAGACATCCACTTCGATCGCCTCTCCGGTGCGAGAGCGGTGAAACAGTGCGGCGGCGATTCCGCCGGCGATGTTCATTCCTCCGGTGGAGTCTCCGAACGCAGGAATACCCTGAGAAAGAGGTCCTTCCAGGGCCGCCGGGCTCATCGAATATCCGACCCCGCTTCGCGTCCAGAAGGCTGTCCCGTCAAAACCGCCGGTTTCCCGCTCCGGGCCCTTGTCTCCGTACGCACTGCCGCGTGCATAGATGATGTCGGGGTTGGCCGCTCGCAGGTGTTCGACATCGATCTTCAGCTTCCTTCGCAGCTGGGGCAGGTAATTGGTGAGGAAAACATCAGCCGTTTTTGCAAACTCGTAGATAAGCTCCTGTCCTTCAGGCGTAGAGATGTCGACGCCCACGCTTCGCTTCCCACGGTTCGGATGCTCCATCAGCGTATTGCGCTGTGGATTGACCCTTTGCCCGCCGAGCGTGACGAGGCCGCGCATCGCATCTCCACGCATCGGGTGCTCGATCTTGACGACATCCGCTCCCCAGTCTGCGAGAATGGCGCCGGCGGCCGGCACGAAGGTATGCTGGGCCACTTCCAGCACTCGAATGCCCTGCATCACCTTCGTCATACCTGCCCCCAGAATGGGCACCTTTGGCACCCGTGTTATATCACCTGTCAATGCACGTTTCGGCTGGTGACGCCTGTCACTTTGCCACGATGTGCGAGACCCGACTTGATCTTTAGGGACAAACGTCTTTTCCTGCTCCCGAGCTCGATCCTGCGTCCAGGCGGCGAAGTGTCGCTTTGTTTTCGGCGGCCGGAGGGAATTCCTGGATGGCTGCGCCCTCCTAGGCGCTTTGCCTTTTTCAGGACCTCCGCCCTGATTTCGGACGTTCCCGCGCCCAAATCGGATGCCCGATTCCGGCTCTTCATTCATCGACCTGAAATAGGACCATCGGCCGTTCACGGTAAGTTGTTGAGCGACTAGTTTTGCCAGAACTAGTTCCCGCCGCGACTTTCACGGTCAACGTCCTGCTTCAAGTCACCCGCGGCTTGAGAGTATCGCAGGCGGCGAAGCGAAGGCCCCGCCGCCCGCGACGAACAATTATTCGCCTGCCGCCTCGACCGTGGTGGGTTTCGAGGCCGTGGACTTCGGCGTCCGCGCCATGCGCTTTTTAGCCGCTGGCTTCTTCGGTGCTTTGAGATCCGCCTCCGCTTCGCCCGCCGGTCCATCGGTGGCATCCAAGTCCTTCGAGACAGGCGCTCCGGCTTCGATCGGCTCCGATGCTCCGCCCTGCCCGGCCGCCTTACCAAACAGACCGACCTTACCGCGCCGCTTGGGAGCCGCTGCCGGCGCCTCGTCGGAGGTCACCTCATCGGTGACTGTTTCAGTGGCCTTGGCTGAATCGGCAGCGCGCGGCTTCGTGGCAACATTCGTCTTCGCAGCGGTCTTGCGCACCGCATTGGTGCCTTTCGCCGTCGCGGGCCGCTTCGAAGCCTTGGTGGGCGCCGAGGATGCGTTCGTCTCGGTCACTTGCGCTTCGGCCGGATCGGTATCCGCCACTTCCGAAGCACCGGCTTTCGCCGAGCCTTTTGGCTTACGTCCTGGCGCCTTCGCACCTGTACCAGCGCCGGCGCTCGCCTTTGCGGCCGCGCGCTTGCCGGCCGGGCGGCCCCGCCGCGGCTTGGCAGGTGCTTCGTCATTCGCAGGTGTATTGACCGTATCCGAAGCATCATCGACCTCGGCCACCGGCGCGGCTTCCGCAGAGCGTTTTCTACCGAGGCCGATCCGCCCAGCTTCGCGGCGCTGCGCCGCGAAGCTGGGCGCCACCATCGGATAGCTGGCAGGGAGGCCGAAACGCTCGCGGTACTGGTCTGGCGTAAGCCCGTTCGCGGAAAGATGCCGCTTCAGCGTCTTGTAGGGCTTTCCGTCAAGCAGGCTGATGATGTGATCGGGTGATGCCAGGCTTTTACGCACGGAGACAGCCGGGGTATACGTCGGTGCCTCGGGTTCGGCAGCAACGGGCGCGGTATCTTCGACCAGCGCAGCGCGGGTGGTACGAATAAGTCCCGCCAGATCCTCCGAAGCAACCGAGTTGTTGGCGAGATAGGCGCTCAGCAATTGCACGGTCAGCGCGGCAACGTCAGTCTGGTTTTCGGTTTCAGCCATCGATAGAGTCTCTCGTTGCGCGCGGGGAAGGTTACTGGCCTGGATAGACACGATAGTCACATCGCTGTGTTAAGAAGTCAGATCAAGCGCAAAAGGTCCCGGAAGCCGACTATTCGAGCCAATGGTCGACGTTCGTTCAAGCAATGTACTATTCCTGTGCTCGGCAGTGCAGTCTGCGGCGTTGCGGCATCAAACATTCAGACCACTCAACGGAGATGAGCCAGCGCTGGAAAAGTCGGCATCGCGAAACGCCAAATCCGAAGAGTTTTCGTGGTCCTGATAACGGAACATGTGCGATCGCAGTTGAAGCTTTAACCTTATCTGGCTTACGGGTTTCCCCGAAGACAAACTTCCGATGGAAAATGCGTGAGCTGTTTCGCTAAATTGCATGGCCGACGCAGTGGTGCCGGCCGGACGGCGGCGATCTTGTCGCATGGCTTTGGTACCGACCAGGACGCATGGTTCGCCTTGCGGCCCTGGGTCAAGGAGCGGTTCGACGTCATCTCGTTCGATCTCGCGGGATGCGGACCTGGCGGCGCTGAAAGCTACGACTTCGACCGGCACGGATCTATGTTCGGATATGCTGACGACCTGATCGAACTCATCGATGAGCTCGGAGTGCAAGGCTGCGTCTATATCGGCCATTCGATGAGCAGCATGATCGGCGCCGCCGCTGCGTGCGCTCGCCCCGAGTTGTTTTCTCGCCTGGTGATGATCGGCGCCTCGCCGAGATACCTGAACGACGACGGCTATCTTGGCGGGTTCGAACAGGAGGGCCTTGACCAGCTATTCGCGAGCATGGCCGCCAACTTCCAGGCATGGGTCGCCGGCTTTGCGCCGATGGTGGTCGGTGTCGACGACAGCGAGGCGGTTGCCGATTTCTCCCGCACCCTGTTCCAGATGCGGCCGGACATTGCCCTGAACACCTCGCGGACCATCTTTGGATCCGATATGCGCAATACTGCCCGCCGCGTACCTACGCCCGTGCATTTGATCCAGACCGCTGCCGACGTCGCCGTCCCGCTTCAGGTGGGGGAATGGCTCGCAGCCGCGATGCCGAACGCAACGCTGGACGTTATCGACGCCTCTGGTCACCTTCCACACATCACCGCGCCGAATGAAGTTCGTCGCATTCTTGAGCAAAGATTGGCAGGGCTCGTATCGTGACCCCTTCGCCGAACGAGGCCCTGTATGAGCTGTGCGGCTTCGCGAGGGTGGCATGCGAAGCTGATCTGGTCATGGCGCTGGAGGTCGATGATGCTGGCCGCGCCTCCCCTGTCGCCTCTTCTCCGCCTCATGACTTCAGCAGTTTCAATCTTACGCGAAGCGGCCTGTTCGATATCGAGTGGTCCGCCATCCCTGACGCTGCAAACAAGTATCGGCTTCCCACGGCTGTGGTCCATGCTTTGCCTGAAATGCCGACGAGCCTCTTGTTCGTGCCGGCGCCGGTCGAGCATGCGCCCCGGAGCGGCTTACTGCTCTTGTGGACGCGGGCGCCCTCTCCTGCACCTCTGATCGAGCACGTGCGGCTGCTGGCCAGCAGTGTCGCCAGCACCCTCGCCGCTCGGCGCGAAGCGGTGAGGCAAGTCGCCATGCGCGACCAGTTCAACGATCTCCTGGAAAGCGTCCCGTCGGGCATCGTCCTGTTCGACGGCGACGGACAAAGCGCCATGATCAACGAGCGTGCGGCCGCACTGCTCGCATGTCGACCGGGATCTCACCGCTCCAGTGAGCTAGCCGCTCCCATGCGCGCGCTGCGGGAACGCTGCGCCAATCATGCCGAACTGGAGACCGCTTATGCGGCGCAGGTTGGCAATGTTCACTATGCTGCCACTCAGCACTGGGTTCTTGGCGAGAGGACATACGAAGTAGACACCCATCCCGTGAGCGGCGACGGGCAGCATGGGCGGATCTGGCTGTTCACCGATGTCACCGCAGAGCTGCGGATCGCGGCCAAACTGCGGGGTCTGGCCCAGTCGGATCCGTTGACCGGGTTGCCGAACCGGCGTCACTTCGAGGAGCAAGCGGCGCAAATCCTGACGGCCGCAGTGGCCGCTGAACACACTGTTGCCCTGTTGATGGTGGATGTGGACCACTTCAAGCAGATCAACGACACCCATGGCCATCCGGTGGGTGACGCGGTGCTGAAGGCAGTGGCAGGACGATGCAGCGATGTCCTGCGCGACGGGGATCTCTTCGCCAGGTTCGGAGGCGAAGAATTTATTGGTCTGCTGACCATCACCACGGAGCATGAAGCGGCCGTGATTGCCGAGCGATTGCGGAACGCAATCGCCTACACGCCGGTGCTGATCGGCCAGCTCGCCATCACGGTGTCCGTAAGTGTCGGCGCGGCTACAACGAGAATGATGAGCGCAACTAGCGGCGAAGTCCTGGAAAGCCTTATAGAGAGCGCCGACGCCGCCCTGTACCGCGCAAAGCAAAACGGAAGAAATCGCGTCACCATCGCCTAGCGGGCGCCAAACGGCACAAAGTTCGACAGCTGCAGTTGCATCGGAGGCAGCCGGCCGTGCGTCACACGCGCTTGCGTTGCACGGCGGTGGTCGGCAGGAAAACGGGGCCTTTCAGGCATCCTCTCCCAAAACTTTTCATAGCCGGCCCATGTGGCCGGCTTTTTTTTGGTCCGCCAAGCGCCATTGTGAATGGCGACATCGTGACATCGCGGACGTGACGTCGAACAGGGAGATTTATGGAAATGAACGAGACGCTAACCGGCACTGTTTTGCACGTAATCGAACGAACACCACATTGGGTGCGGCACGATCTGGAATCCAAAGACGCGGCAATTCGGGTCCGCGCAGAAGAAACCCTTGCCGCAATGATCGCCGCCGCGCTCGACGAGGTTAATGCGCCTCAGGCGAGCTGATCGTCTGATCGGCCCTTCTGCCGAAAGGTACCTTGGACACTAGGCGCGTCGTTGCCGGCGCCGCAGGCACGCGCAACTCAGCTCGAGCGTCGCGGATACCCCGTAATCCTCCCCGCAAGCGATAGCTCATGACTCCCGGGCCGACAGTGCCTTGCTGACAAAGTCGAGACCCTATCGCAGCCGGCGGGATCGACGGTGCCGCCGAAGGGTCACGAGCTCGTGGAAAGGCCGAAATCGCCGTTGGTCGTCGATGGGGCAATCACTACGTCAGTCAACTCTCGTCCGTCTCACGGCGCAAACCTGCTCTTCGGTATATGCGTAATGCGACAGGCAAGATCGGCTTCGCCGGAGGCGACGACATAGTGATCTCCCCCGTCCGCGATCCCCGTGGTGAAGACGACATCACGAACATACATCTGATGTTCGAGCGGCCGGGTCAGCTCGGCGTTTGCCTCAAGCAGCGGGACATGACCGGTGCGGAGCACGATGCTGGGATCGTCTGCGTCCAGGATCGACCAGTACGTTCGATAGATCCCGACGATCTCCTTTGGCTCTACGCCATGCCAGAGGGTCAGCCATCCGCCAGCTTCGATGCCTCGCGTGAGTACCGGAGGGCTGCCGCCGCCCATCCGGGCAGTTGCGAGAGTAGCGGCATGCGGACGGATGCCAGGCCTGGCATGCGGTTTCCAAAACAAGGCATCTGGCGAATGAGCAAGATTGATCGAGGGGCCAGCACGCCATTCGCTGCCGGGCGGATAGGCGAAATAGAGATCGCCCAGCGGCCGCGTCTGCGCCCAGTAATGGCCATCGATCAGCCCTTCGAAGATCAGCATGTCCTTGTTCTGGTGGTCGAGCACGATATCCGCGAAGGTCCAGTCGAGCCCATTGTCGGAAGTGTAGAGCGTCGTCGAGTGGCGCTCCGGGCTGACCGAACATGTGGTCATCAGCCAACGTTCGCCGACTTTGCTGATCCGCGCGTCCTCGACGCCGTAGCACTGCAGGCTGTTGCCTGGGCCGATCGCCCGGTCGTAATGGATCGCGACCCGTTCGGTGCCGTCCGGCGTGAGCTCGACCGGCAGAAGCCATGACAGAGAGGTCAGCGCCATGATCTTCCACCCCCCGCTACGCAGCATGAACTTGCGCGGATCGGCAGTGTCGACATGCTCCAGCGGCCACGCATCCAGCACGAACCGACCGCCATTCCCGTCCTCCCAGCGAATCGCATGGATGTGGTTGTCGAAGATCGGCTGGCGGAGGGCCTCGGCCACGCGCACCATCATCAGCAGATTGCCGTTGGGCAGCCGCGTGAGGGCAGGGTTGAAGGCGCCCAGCACATAGGTCTCGGCATCGAGATGTCCCGCCAAAGGCGAGCGTCCCAGATCGATATCGTCCGGGACCAGAACGAGCTTGTCGATGGCGTACCTCATTCCTGCTCCTCACCGCGCGGAGTGATGATCGCCTTTAGGCCGTCGAGCCTGAGATGTTGCGTATGCGCATCGGAGACCCCGCTCATGCGTCATGCCCCTCGTCGTTCCAGGTTATGGTCAGCCGGCCGCTTGCCGGAACGTTGAAATCAATGCGGTCGGTGCCATGAGGCTTTCCTCGCAGGACGTCACCCCCCGCGCCGACCACTTTGACGCGCGGAAGGGTCGCGCGTCTCTCACGAATGAAATTGAGCGCGGCCTGGCACGTCTCGCCCCCATCGAGGACAATGCTGAGTGACCGGTCGCCGATCCGCTCGGCGCCGCGGATGAAGTGGTCGCAGAAGATTTTGAACGGCGCCCCTTCAACTGTGTGGAAACTGCGGGTGGCAAACACTAGCGCGGCGCCTGCGCCGTATATCTCCTGCCCGACCTGCCCCGGACACTGTCCGTCAGGATAGAGATCCTCGAGGGGAAACGACAGCTTGCGGTCGATGTGGCCATTGCGGTTTTCAGTGGCGAGGATGTCGGCGGGCAGCGCATCCGGGTAATAGTACCAGGCGCGGTCGAGCGCGTACTTGCAGTATTCCGCGACGAGCATGCGCACTGCGGGATCCAGGTCGGGCCCGCTGTCGTCGAGATAGGCGGCGAACGCCGTGAAGGCGTCGAAGCACTCGTAGATAGCCATGTAAGGAGCATCCTGCAGGCAGGTCGCCCCAAGGAAGTTCTTGTAGTGGACTGCGTGCTCGAGCCGGCTTTCCCATATTTCGCAGTTGTGGAAGAAGCTCGCGAGATAGACATAGCTCTGCTCGGCGTAGACCACGTCGTTGGTGATGCGATAGAGCCGCATGCATGCTGCCGCACCCCAAGCAGTAAGGTTTGCCTGATAGTTCAGGTTGAAGCGCATCCCCATCGCGGCGTCGATCGCCCGCTTCGCTTCATCCAGGAACCGCGGATCGGCGGTCAGTTCGTGGGCCTGCAGCATGATCTGGGCATAGAGGCCGCCGACGTCGGTCTGGCCGCGATCGTCATTGGCTGTGGCGGTAATGACGGAAAAATCCGTCACATCGTACTGAATCGGCCACTTGTAGTCGAAATGCCGCGCGGCGGAGATGCCGAAATCGATGCATTCCAGGAACAGTTTTTCGGAGGGCTTGTCTCCCGCCAGAGCCATCCGCGCGAGGTTGAGCATGGGGTGGTACAGATACCAGCTGTCGACGGCGTTTGCGTCCTTGTCGTCGCCGACATTTGGCAAGTATCGGCGCAGCGCCTTGAGCTTCGGATCGTAAAAGCGGCGCAGACCGGCGCGCAGTTCGGCTTCCAGAGGATGGGCCTCACCGCTCCAGCGCCCCCAGTCGAAGACGGCGGCGAGCACCGACACCTGTACCATGGAATCCGGATATTCGCTCGCCGTGTAGGGATGCACATAGCGATGCCCGTAGTGCCGGATCGTCGCTTCGGGAGCCTTGTCCAGATCGACAAGCGTTCGCTCTGCCCGTTCGATCCAGTCCCGGTACTCTGTTTGGGGTAGCGCAATCAGCTTGTAGGCCTCGCCCAGCATTTGCAGGAACTGGCGGGCGGACTCGCGCTCGTGCGGCGGGGCGTGATGGCGGAACACCACGATCGCATCGGACAACGTGACTTCCACCCCGGCCTGCAGCGGCGCCGACGGCGGCGTGCCGGACTGCGCGGGCGTAGGCGGCAGGTAGCCCAGCTCGGGCCACAGCCCACCCACCGCTCCGTCCGGACTGGTCTTGGTTGCCCGGTAATAGTCGTTCATCGCCGTGAGATTCTGGAAGTACAGAACGTTGCCGAAAGCGGGTTTGTCGATCCGAAAATAGAGGACGCCGCTGTTTAGCCCGCGCTGCGCCGCCTCGACATGGCCTTCGGCACCGAGCGGATCGTCGTCGCCATCTAGAGGATAGAGGTCGCGAGGCAGGAATGGGATCAACGTCGGCGTCGATGGCGTGAATTGCACCGTAACCCTGATGTGTTCGAGCGCGTCTCCCCCCGTTGCCACCATGATCCTATGTTGCCCCAGCACGCTGTCGAGCCGCAGGCGCACCGCTTCCTTCGCCCGGGCTTTTTCGCAGGTGCACTCGGACGGCGCGCCCAGGTATGCCGCGCGTAGCGCGATGCCGCCTGCGCCCGGCCGCCGGACCATCACCCAGAGCGAGTCTCGCGACTTCAGGACCTCACCCACCAGCTCGCCGAATGCGAACGTTGCCACGCTCTTCCCTTCGCCATCGGCGAGGATTTGCCGAAGCGCGGAAACGTACGGACTGGCGGGACTGACCCGCTTCGCGATCGCGCCGCTTGAGGGAAGCCGCGTCTTTCTGGCGATGTTAGTCATGAAGCTTCAATCCCCGAGGAACTGCTGATGCTGGCGGGGGATAACGATTGGACAGGGGAGCCGTTCCGCTACGGTGGATATCGCTTCCGCTGCGATCAGCCAAGCATCCACAATACCTGGACCAGCCTCTCGGGAGCCCCAAGCCTAGGTCCGCTGCAGCGCCAGAAACAGTCTGGAAACCGTTCAGAACCTGGGATTGATGGTACCGGTTGACTGCGGGGCTTCGGCACGTGGCGTCTTTCTCGATCGAAGAAGCGAGCGGGTTGTGGAAAGAACGCAACATTCTGGAACGGAGCCTCGCCTGTGCTGTTGCGAGATCACATTCAGCAAAAGGTATGGCAATGGACAACGACAACAAACGCAGCCGCCAGGATAAGGCGCATGGCGATGATAAGAACGAGGAAAGGCTCAATCCCGGCATGAACTCCGAGGGTGCCGGCGGGGCGGGGGCAGACCGGACCAAGCCGCGCGATGGCGGAGCGGCTGAGAAATTTCCACTCGACAGCACCGACCGCGAGCAAGCCGGTAACCAGAGAGATCCGAAGCATCGGAGCGAAGACTAACGGCGTGGTGCCCGCTGTGGAATTTTTTGTCGTCTTTCCTTGGAAAGGTGCTTGAAAGGATAGCGCGCTCGCCTAGCTAATCAGGGCCGGACGCCTGTCAGGGTCCGGTGGACCAGGAGGGCACCGGCTCTTTGAGTTCCGGTGCATCTCAAGTCTGAATTGCTTCATCAGGAGGATTTGGAAGTGAGAACGAACTTTGATTTTGCTCCGTATCGCCGGTCGACGGTGGGCTTCGATCGCTTATTCGATCTTCTGGAAACCGGATCTCGTGGATCGTGTCCCGCGGAGTGGTGTAGGTTGTGAGGGTAGCGAAGCTGACCGGGCGCGCGCTCACCAATAAAGCGCTGTAGCGGCCGGTCAGTTTCGCGGGTGGCCATCGGCGAACTTTGGATAAGCTTGGGTTGCGAAACTCAACTTACGGAGACACCGATGACCAAGGACATGATGGACGTACAGGCCTTGATTGGAAAGACGGCTGATGGCGATTTTCTGCGCGAGATGATCGGCTTTGCGGCGCAGCGGCTGATGGAGATGGAGGTCGGGGACCGCACAGGCGCGGCGTACGGCGAGAAGGATCCGGAACGCGTCGCTCAGCGCAACGGCTACCGTGAGCGGGACTGGGAGACTCGGGCCGGCACGGTGGAGCTGCGGATTCCAAAGCTGCGCAAAGGCACCTACTTTCCTGGGTTTCTGGAACCGCGCCGGATGGCGGAGAAGGCACTGACCGCCGTCATTCAAGAGGCGTATATCCAAGGGATTTCGACACGATCAGTCGACGAACTGGTCAAAGCCATGGGCATGAGCGGCATCTCAAAGAGCCAAGTGAGCCGGCTGTGTGAAGAAATCGACGTCCGCGTAAAAGCATTCCTCGATCGGCCAATCGAGGGCGACTGGCCTTACGTCTGGCTGGATGCCACCTACATCAAGGTTCGCCGCGCTGGCCGGATCGTATCGGTTGCCGTGATCATCGCGGTCGGCGTGAACAGCGACGGCCGCCGCGAGGTGCTTGGCATGACGATCGGCCACTCCGAGGCCGAGGTCTTCTGGACCGAGTTCCTGCGCAGTCTGGCCCGGCGGGGCCTGCGCGGCGTGAAGCTGGTGATCTCGGATGCCCATGAGGGCATCAAGGCGTCTGTCGCCAAGGTCTTGAGCGCCACCTGGCAGCGGTGCCGTGTCCACTTCATGCGCAATGCCTTGGCACACGCCGGCAAGAGTGGCCGCCGCGTCGTCTCGGCGTTCATCGCCACAGCCTTTGCCCAGGACACACCCGAAACGGCGAAAAGCCAGTGGCGCTCGGTCGCAGATCAGCTGCGGTCTTCCGTCCCGAAGCTGTCCGCTCTGATGGATAGCGCCGAGGAGGATGTCCTAGCGTACATGACATTCCCAACCCAGCATCGCACCAAGCTTCATTCCAACAACCCCATCGAGCGCCTCAATGGCGAGATCAAGCGCCGGACAGAGGTGGTCGGGATATTCCCCAACGAAGAAGCCATAACCCGGCTCGTCGGCGCTATCCTGCTGGAACAGAACGATGAATGGGCAGTCCAGCGCTCCCGCTACATGACGCTTGAGAGCGTCGCGGGATTGAGCGATAACAGCGTCATCACGTTGCCCAACATGGCAGCCTGATCAACCCGGCTGGCCGGAGATCGACGTGGCCGCGCCCTCGATCCTACACCACGCAATGGGACACGATCATCTCGTGCGGACACGCCCGACAGCTATCCGCCGTTCGACATCCTGCGAGATGGGGAAGACAGCTATCGAATTTCCATCGCGCTGGCAGGCTTCCGTCCCGATGATATCGACATCGTCGCGCAGCAGAACTCGCTGATCGTTTCGGCCAACCGCAACGTGGACGAGGCAGAAGGCACATATCTCCATCGGGGCATTGCAACGCGCTCATTCGAACGCCGCTTCCAGCTGGCCGATTTTATCGAAGCTGGCAACGCGACCTTCGAAAACGGTCTGCTGACCATCGAACTTAGGCACGTGTTACCCGAGGCGATGAAGCCGCGGCGCATCCAGATCGGCGGCCACGCTGCTAACGATCGGATCGAAGGGCCCGGCGACAGAGCACGGGACGCCGCCTGACCTTACTCCGGCCTGCCAGCGCTGTCCCTTCGGGAACTGGCAGGCCACCTTCCTAGGCATCGATATCTGATAGCTTAGTGGTTTGAACCATGCGGACCGAGTCCGCTTGGAACCGCACTGGGGATCCTGAGTTCGAAATCGGCTCGCCACGAAGATCGCTGAGAAACGCCAATGCAACCCTTTCCCTCTTCACCCTCGAATGAACGCCCCCGTCGAATTGAGCTGGACCGGTACCGGGCAATGTCAGCTGCGTGGGAGGCCCATCGCGCAATGATCAAGCGTGTGTGTGGAGGCTCGCGGTTAGTAGGGTCGGACCCGTATCGGCTCGATAGCCGGTAATTTCCCGTATCCGCGCGCGCAACGGAACGAGAACAAGAACTGGGGTTTGTTCCAGGCATACGAAGGAGAGCGTAATGGCTGCACGTCCCTATTGGAAAGGCCAGATCCGCCTGGCGCTCGTTTCGATCCCCGTCGAAATCTATTCGGCAACCAAAAGCGGTGCGACGATCGCCTTCAATCAGATTCATGAACCGTCCGGCCAGCGCATCAAATATGAAAAGGTCGTGCCAGGGATCGGGCCGGTTGACGTCGACGAGATTGTCAAAGGCTTCGAATATGCCAAAGGCGAATATGTGCTCCTTGATGAAAAGGAAATCGAGGGGGTCAAGCTCGAGAGCAAGAAGACGCTTGAGTTAACGCAGTTCGTCGACGCTCACGATGTCGACATGATCTATTTTGAAAAGCCCTATTACGTAGTGCCGGCTGACGATCTGGCCGAAGAGGCGTTCATCGTGCTGCGTGAGGCGCTGAGACGCACCCGCAAGATCGGGCTCGGGCAACTTGCAATGCGCGGCCGCGAATACGTCGTCAGTATCAAGGCTTGCGGCCGTGGGATGGTCATGGAAACGCTGCGCTACGCCGACGAGGTCAACAAGGCGACAAGCTACTTCCGAGAAATCGGGGACGCCGATCCTGACGAGGAGCTGCTCGATCTTGCGACAACGTTGATCGACAAAAAGACCGGCAAGTTCGATGCAAGCGATTTCCACGACCGCTATGCCGATGCGCTGAAGGAGCTGATCGAACGCAAGAAAAAGGGCAAGACGCTCAATATTGATGCGGACGACAAAGGCGCTGATCCGCGTGGTTCGAACGTCGTCGATCTGATGGCGGCACTCAAGAGTTCTCTCGGAGGGTCCGCTTCGTCCAAGGCAGCGGCCAAGAAACCGGCGCCCAAGACTGAAAAACAGGCCGGAAAAACGGCCAAACCGGCTGCCAAAAAGACGGTCGCAAAACCCCCGGCGAAGTCACCCCCCCGGAAGCGAGCTTCATGATGGGTGAACATGAAAGCACTGCAAACTTGTTGCTCACTGATGATGACGCCGCTTTTGCTGAAGGCGCAATAACCTTGTGGGCCAACCTGCTCACCCTGATCGGCATGCATCTGCAAGAGACCGGCACCTCGCGTCAGGAGGTGCTCGACATGCTCACCATGCTTCATGAAACCAATGAGGAGACGGTCCGCTCGCCCCGCGCCCGGGCGGTCGCCTCGCGCCATCTAATGTCAGTCTACCGTGCGCTCGGCGAAGCCTGACCGGTCAGGCATCGGGACCGAAGCGGCGGCGCTCCGGATCGCGGCGGCACCGGAAGTGGTGCCTAACACGGCCGTTGAAGAAAGTCCCGGCGGAAGAAGCCTGGCAGAAGGCTTCGAAAATGGCGGCTGGCACGTCTTCGTACAGGTACTTGCCCGTCTGGCGAAACGAGACCCACAGCGCCCCCCCCTCGTCATCGTAGCTGATCCGATCTATCATCGAGGAATGGTTGAACCGGTGTGCGCGCATATCCTGTGGAGCGCGGATTTGCAGTTTGTGTTCCCTCGACCACGCCGCGGCAAATCTGCGGCGGATCAAAGCGAATGTATCGTGCTGGAACGATCTCCGGTTCGCAGCTCGCTCAACCTGAGCCCAGCTTGACGTGGCGCAGGTCAGCGATGAACAGCTGCGCGAAATGGCCCAGCATCGCGGCCTTAAACTCGTCAAGTCACGCAGACGCAAACCTGGCACCGGTGACTTCGGCAAATTCGGATTGAGCGACGCGGCCGGAAACTCTCTTTTCGGTATTGCCGAAGGGGGGCTGACGGCCAGCGCGGAAGATATCCAGCACTATCTGCGGACCAGTGAACTGGGCACATGGAAGCAATCGGCGGACACCACGCCGGATCGCTCCTCTTCTCCGAAAACGCCTCGCACCGAGGCGAATGATGAGGAAACCCTGGGGCCGCGGCGCGCAAGGAAACGGGTATCTGGCAAGCAGGTCGTAACTCCTGTCCCGGCAAAGTCAGCGGCGCGTCAGCCGAAGGCCGAGCAGGTGACGCGGTCAACAGCCCAGCTGCGGATCGTTCCTAAACATGAACCAAAACTCAAGCCGAAGCCCGAACCAAAGCCCGAGCCGGTCCTAAGGATGCGCGCAGCAACCCCGGCCGATAGCGACGCGCTCTTTGGCCTGTTCAACCAGCTTGGCGACACGTCGGTCGATCGAAAGGATGTAGCTGGAAATCTGGACAAAGCGCGCAGGGCAAAGGCTGGAACCCTGGTCGCCGAGCTCGACGAAATCGTCGGCTGCTGCGGCTGGGCACTCATACCTACCCCCCATCGCGGAACGCTGGGCAGGCTCACCGTGCTGGTCGTTGACAAGCGATTCCGGCGACGCGGGATCGCGACGCAAATGTTGGCCGCGGCGCAGAAGGCATTGGAGAGGTCCGGTTGCCATCAGCTTGAAGTGATGAGCGACATCACGGTCAATAACAGCCACAATTTCTTTCGGTCGTTGGACTTCGAGCAGACCAGCTACCGCTTCGTCCGGGCCATCGGCGGATAATTCGCTCTGGAACGAGTCCGGTCCCTTGGGATTTGCAATGAATATCGATCGGGACAGCCATGGCACGAGCTGCAAAAGCAAACCCTACTCCGGCGCAGGAGCGGCTCGCCAAATATCGCGAGAAACGCGATTTTGCGCGCACCGCCGAACCATCGGGCGCAACCGAGCCGACGACCGGAAACGGATTTGTCGTGCAAAAGCATGCGGCATCGCGGCTTCACTACGACTTTCGACTTGAACTTGACGGCACGCTGGTCAGTTGGGCCGTGACCCGCGGACCGAGCATCAACCCGGACGACAAGCGTCTTGCGGTCCGCACCGAAGACCACCCGCTCGATTATGCCCGTTTCGAAGGCACGATCCCCAAAGGCGAATATGGCGGCGGGACCGTTATGCTTTGGGACAATGGCACCTGGGAATCGATTCCTGGCAAGAATCTAGGCGAAACCCTGCCAGAAGGACACCTCCACTTTATCCTGCATGGACGGCGGATGCAGGGTGAATGGATACTCTTTCGCCTAAAACCCCGCGGCAGGGAAAAAGGCGAGAATTGGATATTGCGTAAAGTACAGGACGCGTTTGCCGGTGGTTCGGACGACCTAATCGCCACCCACCTGACAAGCGTCGATACAGGGCGCACGATGGAGGAAATCACCGCCGGCAAAGCGGTCGCCAAGCGCAAGACGCGTACCGCCGCCACCAAACCGATCCGGACCGCGCCGGCCCGTCGAAAAAGGGCCGGCATGATCCCCCCGTTCCAGCCGGTGCAGTTGGCCACGCTGGTGGATCATGTTCCAGTTGGCGACCGGTGGCTGCACGAGCTCAAATACGACGGTTACCGTACGCTCCTGGCGATCGGCGGCGGCGAGGGCCGCGCCTATACGCGCTCCGGACTCGACTGGTCGGACCGCTTCGCAGGGCTGATCGCCGAGGCCGTGAAACTCGATGCGGGCAGTGCCCTGATCGACGGGGAGGCGGTTGTCACTCTTCCAGATGGCCGTACCAGCTTTCAGGCCCTTCAGGCGGCGCTCAAGGGCCAACCCGGTGCAATCAATTACTTCGCGTTCGATATTCTCGAACTCGATGGCGAGGACCTGACGCAGCTGCCGCTTACCGTGCGGAAGGAAAAGCTGGCCGCGCTGATTGGGGGCGGCCAAAGTCGCATTCGGTACTCGGACCACATCGTCGGCAATGGCGAGAACCTTCTCACCAGCTTCTGCGACGCTGGCTTGGAAGGCGTCATCTCGAAGCGGGCGGATGCGCGCTACTTTGGTTCGCGCAGCGGCAGTTGGGTCAAGACCAAGTGCATCCGCCGCCAGGAATTCGTCATCGTAGGCTGGACCCCGTCGGACAAGCAGCGTGGATTTCGCTCTCTCCTGCTCGGCGTCAACGAGAACGGCAAGCTGCGCTATGCGGGAAAGGCCGGTACCGGCTTCACTGACGACGAGATCGAGCGGCTGATGGAGCTCATGGCGCCGCTCCAGCGGCAGCAGCCGACTGTAGATGCGCCGCGAGCAGCGGTTCGCGGCGCCCACTGGATTGCACCGAAGCTTGTCGCCGAGATCGCCTATATCGAGTTCACCGATGAAGGCGTGCTGCGCCACCCGAGTTATCTGGGACTGCGCGAGGACAAAAAGCCCGAAGCTATCGTTCTCGAGACCGCGGCACCTGTGGCGGTGGTCACGGCGCCCGCCGCCGCCAGTGTGCGTATCAGCAACCGCGAACGAGTGATTTTCCCCGAGGGCAAACTGACCAAGGGCCAACTGGCGGATTATTACGCGACAGTCGCGCCGATTATGCTCCCATGGGCAGGCAGCCGGCCGATCAGCCTGGTGCGCTGTCCGCAGGGCCGCGGCAAGAAATGCTTCTTCCAAAAACACGATGCCGGCAGCTTCGGCACCGACGTCAAGCAGATCGGCATCCGTGAAAAGGACGGGCATGACGAGCCCTACCTTTTCGTCGACGCTCCCACCGGCCTGCTCACCTGCGTTCAGATGGGCACGATCGAGTTTCACGGATGGGGTGCGCGGATCGAAGATGTCGAAAAGGCCGACAGATTGGTGTTCGATCTCGATCCCGACGAAGGCCTCGACTTCAAGGACGTCGTGTCTGCGGCATTTCACCTTCAGGACCTGCTCGCCCAGATGGGCCTCGCTACCTTCCCAATGGTCACAGGCGGTAAGGGAGTTCACGTCATCGCGCCGCTCACCCCTTCTGCAGAATGGCCTCTGGTGAAAGACTTTGCACACCGCTTTGCCTTGGCCCTGGCGCAGTCAGAGCCTGATCGGTTCACCGCCGCCCTCGCGAAAGCCAAGCGCACCGGACGCATATTCATCGACTATCTGCGCAACCAGCGCGGCGCGACGGCGGTCATGCCTTACAGCGCCCGCAGCCGGGAATTTGCGCCAATCGCGGTGCCGGTTACCTGGGAGGAGCTTCGCGATCTCGACAAACCCTCGCACTGGCATATCGGCGACAGCGCCGAGATGGTGAAGCGGGCCACGTCGAAGAATCTGGCCCATTGGGGCCGCGCGGACCAGGTTCTGCCGGAAATTTGAAAAGGTCAGGGACGGAGAACGACCACTCGGCGCACGCCGGTCCTGCGCCACCCACCACGCCGGGACAATGTCACTATGATTTACGCGCTCCGGTGATCCAGGTGACCGTAATAGGCGTCTTCAATCGTCACGATCACCAAGTGTGTCGTCAGGGTCCTCGACGTCCTCGTCAGGATCATCGTGAAGCAATGGATCGAGATCAAGTTCCGCGATAACTTCAAGCTTGCCGGCAGCTACGACGATCTCGTCCCCGTCCTCAAGCTCGACGATAGTCGTGTCAGATTCCTTGCCGACCTTGACGCCTACCACGTCGTCGCCGTCGATCTCGATTTCATCGCCGTCCGGTGTTTCAAATGTCGATACAGTCATGTTCGTTGGCGCTCCTTGGATTTCGCGTCTCGAACCCAATATCTCGGTCCTAGTTCCCAAGCTTCTAGCGGGACGAACACGAGGCGCCCCGTCGGCTGGCGTAACTTGCCCCTGTGTCGAAGGTATCGGTGAAACCTGAGTTGCTAGCACGCACGTGGCACTTGATGGTCGAGGACAACCTTATCGCCACTTTTGGCGCCTAAGATATCGTCAACCGGTTCGGCGGCGCAATGGAAATAGCGCAGATACCCGAGGCCGCCCACGACTGGCCCAACAAGGGTGCCCGATTTCGCCCCCCTCAAAATCAACCTTGGCAATCAAGACAGCATCGGCGATCGGCGATCGGACGCCGGCGGGGCGTTCTTCTTCTCCACGGCTGCCGCAACAGGCGCTTCTGCCGGCGAGTAGCGACGGCGCCTCACAGTTGACCGGAACTGAAAGGCATCTCGTGTGCTATATCTCCGTCAGGAGCTGCAGTGGCAGACGTCATATTTAGGAGACGATCATGAGCATCAAGGGTGAAGCCAAGGAAGCAGCCGGATTCGTCAAGGAAGAATTGAACGAACACGGCAAGTCTCCCGAAAGCCAGAAGAAGGCCCAGGAAGGCCGCGACCTTCGGAACGAAGGCCGGGTCGAGGACGGCAAGCCGCCCAAGACCACCGAGCCGGGCACCGGCGCAAAGTAAATCGAACCTACCCCCGCTCCGGCGGGGGTACTTATTTGAGCGTACGCATTTTCGATTGCGCCCCCCCATCGAACATTTGTTTGGACTCAGGCGGCGTGCTCGGTGCGGGCGTGGGCGATTTCCTCATCGGTGGGACGGCGGTCCACGCTCAATCTGTCCTGGTCCCACAATACCAGACCCAGCTTTTGGAACGCGGCAAGCCAGCCTTCCATCGGCCAGCGATCCCAGCGAACCCGGAAGACATTCGCGTTGCGCACGATATCGTCCAGGTGCTGCAGTGGCGGCTCGACGCTGTCGTGATGCTGGTGGAAGGCTCCCGGCCCTCCCATGAATAGCAGCGGCAGCCCTGCCTCGCGCGCCCGGAACCCGAAATCGGTATCCTCGGCGCCGTAGCCGGTGAAGGCTTCGTCGAAACCGCCGAGGTCGAAGAAGCGTTCGCGGTGGATGCCGAAGACCAGCGACCAGAAAAGCCCGGCGTTCTCCACCTCTCGGATCCCTTGAGCGGGAAACCGACGCCCCGGGTGCCCTGACGAACGGCCCAGAAGCTCCGCCTCCTGCCAGTCCCCGCGCGCGTCCTCGGGCCCGAGATACCTGACCTGCGCACAGATCAGCGCGTCGTTCGCGGCGAGCGCATCCGCCATCGCGTCCACCAGGCCGCGCATCGGGATACAGTCTACATCGAGGAACAGCAGGTAGTCTCCGCTTGCAGCCCGGGCAGCGGCATTGCGCGCGGCAGCCAGTGGCAGCCCGCCCCCATCCAGCCGCACCACGCGCGCCGGAAAAGGCAGGTCGCCGATGGTGGCGGGCGGATCGCTCCCCATGTCGACAACGACGAGTTCGAACGGAGCGGCGGCGCTGCGCCGCAGTCCCTCGATCAGCTGCGCCAGATGGCCGGCACGGTTCTTGACGATCGTCAGCACGCTCAGTCTCATGGCAGGCGGCGCCAGAGATCGAGCCGGTACTGCGCGGTACGCTCGGCTGTGACGACCGCGATCCTGCCGTTAAGGAAACCGTTGAGCTTTTCGACCGCCTCGTCCCCGCCTTGCGGGTAATCGGTTTCGCCCGTCCAGTGAGCCAGCAGGATGTCGCCGCCGGTTTCCACCTGCGAGGCGATCCAGGTGGCGGCGCGCCCGATGTCGCGGTCGTCCCAGTAATAGACGACCTCGGACAACACCACGAGGTCGAACGCGCGCGACGGTGCCTGTTGTGGGAACACCATGTTGGCGAACGACACCTGGTCCAGCGGCGCGCACCGCGCCCGCGCCGCCTTCAGCGCGGTGGCGCTGACGTCGATTGCCAGCAAGGCGCCGCAATGGGGCGCGAGGCCGGCGGTGAGCACGCCCTTGGCGCAGCCCACCTCGAACCCCTGCCGGTAGGCCCGTCCACGCAAAGCCTGCACCGTATGGGCGTACTTGCAGCGCTCATAGGCGCTGCTTTCGAGGTCCCAGGGATCTTCGGTGCCGCGAAACATGCTTTCGAAATAGTCGGCCGGGAGGCTGCCCGAGGGGCGGTTCATGGGCGTCTCCGCATGTACAGGCTGTCGGTGGCGGACATCCGCCGGCGTTCGGGCGGCAGGCGGAAACCCGGCCCCAGCGCAGCCGTCAGCTGGCTGCGGTGGGCCTGTAGCGCATAGCGGCGCTTGCCCGGAAGCATCGGCAGCGTACGCGTGCTGCAAAAAGCCCGTGTCTCCGGCGCGTCGCTCCACACGCAATACTCGGCGACCAGCACCCGGCGTTTCGCGCAGGCCTGGACGGCATAGGCCAGCCGGGCGGCTGCGGCATGGTCGCAGTGAGCTTCGTGCAGCGCCGTGACGGCAAGTCCGTCGACCCGCCGCCGGCGGCACAGCGCGGCAAGCCTGCGGGCCGCATGGCCGAAGGCAGCGGTTCCGGGCGCTACAGGTGCGGCGTCCTTCCAATCGAGGTAGAACGGGGGCGCCCTCCGACTTCCCGTCAGCCGGAACAATGCCGTCGCCGCCTCCCGTCGGCGGACGGCGACGAGGCGGCCGGTGCGGCCATCAACGGGTCCGTGCGATCCCGATCCGTCGGTCAGGTAGACGAGCCCCGCCAGCCGCCCCGCCGCCGAGACCTGCGCGATCAGGGCGCCGGCGCCCAGCGTCTCGTCGTCGGCGTGAGGCGCCAGCACCAGCCAGCGCAGCGCCGTTATGCCATGCGCGCTTCGCGGGACGGTCACCACAGGCGGTCCTCCTCACCCCAAGCATCGTGATCCAGCCAGGCCAGCGCTGCCTGGTCGCGCGCATGGTCCGGGCCGGCCTGCCGCAGGTAAAGCGAGAGATCCCGGATGATCTTGTCGATGCGCTGCCCGTCCATGGCGCTGCGCGTGCCGACGATCCGGGCGGCAAGCTCCATCACGTCGAGCGCAGCCCGCTCGACGATGCCGCGCGTTATGCGCGCAAACCCCGGCCCGTCGGGATCGTCGAGGGCAGCGCGCAGGGCGCATTCGCGGACCCACATATACGCCGTGCGCGCCGCCGCGACGCAGTCCGCGAACTTCGCGCGCTGCAGCGGATCGCTGCGGGTCGCCTCGGACATCGCCAGCCGCGTCTCTGCCAGCAGCCCCTCGATCCCTCCCAGTTGCACGGCGGCGAAGCGCCAGGCGCCGGTCGTGAAGCGGGGGTCGCGGTCGTAGTCGCCGGGAAGACCAAGCAGGGCCGCTTCGTCGATGCCGATACCGGTCACGTCGTAGAGACCACTGGTGGTGGCCCGCATCCCGCGCACGCGCCACTGCGACACGTCGGCGCGCTCTGCGTCGTCAGCGCCCACGATCACCAGTTGCCGCTCGCTTCCGGCTTCCTGCGCTGTCACGATGGCGTGTTTGAGCCCCCCGGCCCCGCTCGCGAACGACTTGCCGCCCTTGAGCACTGCGGTCCCACCTTCACCGCGTTCAATGCTGACGCCGGGCTGAGGCTCGGTCGCCCAGACCCCGTAGAACGCACCGTCCTCCAGTTCCTGGCCGAGGCGAACCGCCTGCTCGGGCGAGGCATACCAGTCGAACAGCGCCAGCGCGTTGACGTGGCCTTCGTAGAGCCGCCCGATGCTGAGGTCGGCTCGCCCGACGATGCGCAGGACGTCCATCAACGTCCGGTACCGGGTGGGCACGTCCGCGAAGGCGATCCCGCCGCTCGCGGGAGGGGCGAAATGACGATTCAGGCCGGCAGCGGCAAGGCACCGCATGCTCTCGACCGGGAAGACCGGGGCAGCGTCGTAACGGGCGCCGAGATCGGCCAATCGCGAGGCGATCGCGGCGGCCCGCGCCACCGGGTCATCCTGCTCGGCGGTGGTTTGGGTGGATGTTTTCATACCGCGTGTTCCTTGATGCCGCAGGTCACGGCTGCGGCCATGCCTCCCAGCCATGATGCCGCTTTTTGCGCACCCCGTTCGTCGTGCAGAGACCGGCGCGCCGAACTTCGTAGCGACAGGGCTTTCTCTATCAGAACCGGCCAGCTTTCGCCGCCGGGCCACTCCGGCAGCACCACCGCGGCGCCGATCCGGTCGAGGCCGCGCGCGGTCGCCCGCTGTTCGCCGAAGGGTCGATCCTCTGGCACGCATACGAAGGGCTGGTCGGCCGCCATCACCGCGCCGACGAGCCCGTCTCCGGCTGCTCCCACCACGATCCGGGCGCGGGCGATCTCACGCCCGGGCGCGTCGACCCAGCCCGCGAACTCGAGGTTGGCGGGGATATCGGCGGGCGTGGTTGCTGGGCCGATGACCCGCCACACCCATTCCGGGCAGGCACGGGCGGCATCGGCCAGCATGGCGCCGTCGCCCGCCGCGCCGCCGCGCCCGAACACCACCAGAATACGGCGATCGATCGGCGTGCCAGCGCACGCCTCTGCGGTGATGCCGGGCAGATACCGGGTCTTGTCGCGCACCCAGGCGGGCGTCGCAGCTGCATCCAATGCAGGGGGGAACGGGGCGAGCAGCGCCGACGCCCCGCGAAAGGCGTCGCGATGCGCGGCATCGTCGCGCTCCCCGTTGAGGCGTACGTAGACGGTCGGAACAGACGCCAGCCTGGCGACCATCGCCGCTTCCACCGATACGTCGACGACCATCAGCGCCGGCCGCGCGGTCGCGATCCAGCCGGCCATCTCCGCGACGCGCGCCCGCACGCCCTCGTGATCTAGGGGCGCATAATGAAGCGCGTCCGGGCGGCAGTCTGCGAAGTCCTGCCCATCGAAGCGGCCGGAGACCGGACGGTCGTCGGGCAGGTCGATCCCAGCGCCGCCGAGCCCGGTGCCGAGCAGGACGATCGGCCAATCGGAAGCGGCAACGATGGCATCGGCGCGGGCACGGTGGCCGGCGCCGTGATGGTGGACGTAGTATCCGATCGGCCGGCGGTTCACGGCGTGACCTCCAGCAGCATGTCGTGGGGCATGGGAGAAAGCAGCGGCTCCGCTTTCGCAATCAGCGCCTGACCGCCGTCCTGCGCGCGCAGGTCGCGGCGCCAGGCCGCGCGTTCGCACCAGTGCTCGTAACCAGGCGCGCTGGGGCGCTCGCCCCTGGCGGCCAGGTCGAAGAGGTCATGCATGGCCAGAGCCATGCCCCCTTCCGCGCGTCCGTCGCGGCGCGGCGAAACATAAGTGAAGACATCCTGCGGGTGGGCCAGCCGCCCTCCCTGCGCAAGGGCCGCCGCCACCAGCGCGCGATCTTCGCCCGTGGGCAGCAGCGGCACGCGGCCGCAGCCGACATAGAGGGCAGCCCTGATCGCCAGCGAGGCGCCGGTGTGATCCCCGTGCCTTGGCGCGGGGTCCCAGGGCAGCGGGTCGAGCGCATCCTCGATGGCGCGGACTCGCCGCCAGTAAGCGTCCCAGGCCGCACGCAGGCGCCGCACTGGCTCGGGCAGCGGTTCGGCCTGCTCGATCTCGATGCGGCCTCCGACGATGTCCGCGCCCCGGGCAAAGGCGCGGCGGATATTCCCGAGCCATTCGGGCGGGGGCCGGGTATCGGCGTCGGTGCTGACCAGAATGCCCCGCCGCAGCGCCGGCAGCATGCCGAGCCCGCTGTCCATGGCGCACCTGCGGGCGGAGCCGGCGTGCGCCAGCTCCGGCGCGAACGTCACCTGTTCGACCTGAATTGCCAGCCTGCCTTCGAAGCGAACGCGCGCGCGGTCCACGACCTCGAAGCTGTCGTCGTCCGAGTTGTTGACCACGACCGCGACAGGTATCGGCGCTTGCCAGGTCTGCGCGGCCAGCGCCGAGAGCAAGGTTGGCAGCCGGTCGGCCTCGTTGCGGGCCGGGACGCACACGCACAGGTCGATGTCCCGGCTCTCTGCTGCGCGGCTCTCAGGCATGCAGGCCCGCGCTGCCCGAGGTGGTCGCGTCAGCGCTCTCGAACGCCGCCACACCAAGCGGCATGCCGCCCTGCCCTTGCCTGCGCTGGGCGATCTGCCGCCGATAGAGCGCTTCGTAGCCTGCCACCATCTGCCCTACGTCGCATATGCGCTCCGCGCGCTGGCGGCAGGCGCGCCGGTCGAGCGACAGCGCCGCCAGACCGGCTGCCGCCAGCGAGGCGACGTCGTCCGGCGTGGCCAGGACACCGCAGGCGGCGTCCAGAATTTCCGGGATCGCGCCGCGTTCAAAAGCCGCGACGGGAACGCCGCATGCGAGGGCCTCGGCTATCACCAGGCCATAAGGCTCGTCCCACATCGGGGTGCACAGGAAGGCCCTGGCCCCGCCCACCAGGCGCGCCAGTTCGCTATGCGCGAGATGACCGACGTGGACGGCATCGGCACCAAGCTGCGGCGCGATGCGGGTGCGATAATACTCTTCGTCCAGGATCGGCCCGGCGATCCTCAGCGGCAGGCCGATCAGCCGCGCCGCCTCGATCGCGAAATGCAGGCCCTTTTCCGGTACGATTCGGCCGTACCAGACAAGGTAGCCCGCCTCGTCCGGGACGGGATGAAAAGCGAACTTCTGAAGGTCGATGCCGTTCAGGATCACCTCGTCCGCCTTCGCGACGTGGTCCCACACCGCCGCGACCGATTTGGAGACCGCGACGAACGCATGGTCCTCTGCCGAGCACAGGCGAACGCCGCTTTCGAGCCAGCAGAACGGCGGCGTGTGGAATGTGGTGACCATCGGCATCGGCAGGCTGTCAGCCAGAGTGACCGGCAGATAGTGCAGCGAATTGTTGTGGATCACATCGAAGTCGCGGCGGCGCAGGCCGTTCATCAGGCTGAGGTAAGCGTGATGTTCCTTGAAGAAGGCAATATCCGTCGCCTCGGCCGTCCCGACCTCGCAAAGTGCGGTTTCGGAGCAGATCGCCTCGAGGCCGATACGGCTATCCGAGCGCGACGAGGCGAACACCGTAACGGCATGGCCCCGTTCGCGCAGGGCCCGTGCCAGCAGATGCGTATGCATCTCGAGCCCGCCAGCGAAAGGTTCGGCAATCGGGTGCTTGAGATGGGAGATGATGCCGATCTTCAGGCGGCCGGGGGATGATTCCGGGGGCGACAAAGCGCCGCCCCCGGGGCTGCGTGCCCTGAAGGTAGGTCGATCAGGCTGCGGGCCGTGCATCCAGATCCACCTCGAGTTCCCGGGGCCAATGGCGCAGCGACCGGCAGGCCGTCACGAAGTCTCCGGCATCTTTCGGCCCGGCCAGGGGGGCGCAGGCTTCGTCGAGGTCGTCGGCGATACCGGCCTTGACGAAGATCGCTTCGGCTTCGGCGGTGAACCCGATGAACTTACAATGTGCGAAAGCATCGGTGACAAAATCCTTGGCCGCCGCATCGATCGACAGCAGCGCGGCGCCCTCCCCGGAAACCACGATGGCCACCGCATCGAATAGGACTGATGGCCCGCCGTCGACCTTCTGCTTGGCCGCAACCGTCGTACCGTCGGACAAGGTAACACCGGCGATTTTCGGCGCGACGACTTCGTAGACTGCACCTTCATCGTCCAGCGCTTCCACCAGCGCCTTGAAGATCGCCGCATCCGCGCCGTCGGTCAGCAAGATACCCAGCTTGCGACCCTTGAAGCTGTTGGGGCCGTTCTTGACGATGCTCAGTTTGTCCGACGGCGCCAGATCGGTGATCGTCTCGCGCGCGGCGACTGCCGGTTCGGGCAGCGCCAGCCCGAGGCCATCGGCCACAGTGGCGGCAAGCGTCGCGTCGATATTGAGGAGATGGGAAACCGTACGCGAGCGGATGTCGGGCCGCTCCACTTTCGAAAGCTCGAACACAAGCGCATCACCGATGTGCTTCTGTTCGATCGGCGCCTGGCTGGTAAAGAACTGGCGCGCCTGGCTGTAGTGATCGGCGAAGCTCTCCGACCGTACCCGCTGCTTGGGGCCGTCCGGCTCTTCCGCAAAGCTGGTGAATCCGCGCGCGGGATCCTCGCGCGGACCGCCCTGGGTCGCACCCCAACTATTGGGCTCATAGTTCACCCTTCCCTTGGGATTGCGCATGGCCATGTGGCCGTCCTGCTGGAAGTGGGCCATCGGGCACTTGGGCGCGTTGATCGGGATATGCGTGAAGTTGGGGCCGCCAAGGCGTTTGATCTGGGTGTCGAGGTACGAGAAGTTCCGGCCCTGCAGCAGCGGATCGTTCGAGAAGTCGATGCCCGGTGGGACGTTCTGCGTGCAGAAGGCGACCTGCTCGGTCTCGGCGAAGAAGTTGTCGACGACGCGGTCGAGGACCAGACGGCCGACCACGCGGATCGGGACGAGTTCCTCGGGAATGATCTTGGTTGAATCGAGTACGTCGAATTCGAAGCTGTCGGCGAATTCATCGTCGAACAGTTGCACGCCCAGTTCCCACTCGGGAAAATCACCGGAATTGATCGCGTCCCAAAGGTCGCGGCGGTGGAAGTCGGGATCGGCGCCGTTGATCTTGACCGCCTCGTTCCAGACGACCGACTGAAGGCCCTGCTTCGGCTTCCAGTGGAATTTCACGAACGTGGACTTGCCCTCGGCATCAAGCAGCCGGAAGGTGTGCACGCCGAAGCCCTCCATGGTCCGGAACGAACGCGGGATCGCGCGATCGGACATGGTCCACATGATCATGTGGAAGCTCTCGGGCGTCAGGCTGATGAAATCCCAGAAGTTGTCGTGCGCGGTCTGGGCCTGCGGGAAATTGCGGTCCGGCTCCGGCTTCGCTGCGTGGATGAGGTCGGGGAACTTGATCGCGTCCTGGATGAAGAACACCGGGATGTTGTTGCCGACAAGATCCCAGTTGCCCTCCTGCGTGTAGAGCTTGACCGCGAAACCGCGAACGTCGCGCGCGAGGTCGAACGAACCCTTCGAGCCCGCCACGGTGGAGAAGCGAACGAAGGCAGGCGTGCGCTCGCCGACACGCTGGAACACGTCGGCGCGGCTGACGTCGGAGAGGCTATCGGTCAGTTCGAAGAAGCCGTGCGCGCCGTAGCCGCGGGCATGGACCACGCGCTCGGGGATGCGTTCATGGTCGAAGTGGAAGATCTTTTCGCGGAAATGGAAATCTTCCAGCAGCGTCGGGCCGCGCGCACCCTGCTTGAGGCTGTTCTGGTCGTCGGCGACGGGGATGCCCTGCTGGGTCGTCAGGGTTTCGACTTCGCCGCCTGCTGTCTGGTGGGTCTCGCCTCCACTGCCCTGCGGCTCGGCGAACGACAGCGTGATCTCCGCATCTGCAGGTATGGCAGATGCCTTGGCGGTGGTTTCACCGCCAATATCCACACCAGCCAGATCGGCCGGAGTGAAATCTGCAGGACTGTTAGAGCGTGGTTTCGTGGGAGTCTTGGCCATGGGATGTCCTCTCGAAGTAACACAACGCAATACCTGGCTGCCGCAACCTGCCGGAATGCCGCGCCATTTGATCTGCAACCCCAAGCCAACACGCGACAGGCAGCCGAGTTGCGGCTTTCTGGGCAAATTAACTTTTATCAACACGAATAGCTCAGCCTCTTTGCAACGCTGTCTGAAACAGGAGGTTATCCGCTGGGCACGGCGTGAATACCGCGCTTCTGACACATCTTTTGAAGGTCCCCATGCTTACCGAACGGTTCCTTAGGAACAAACGCAACGTCAGCCTTTCGTTGGGCGAACGTGAATGTCTCGAAGCCGCAATCAGTGAAGTGCAAACGATTGAACCGCGACGTGTTTTGGTCAAAGCCGGCGACAAACTAGATCATAGCACGCTGCTCATCGACGGGATTATGTCGCGCCACATCGACGACCATAACGGTCTCCGGCAACTAGTGGCCATTCACGTGCCCGGAGATTTTGTTGACCTTCATGCTTACCCACTGAAGACGCTCGACCATGATGTTGCCTCGATGACCACCGCAGTCGTGGGCATGGTTCCCCACGGGAAGTTGGACGATATCATCTCCGAGCGACCGCAACTGGGGCGAAAGCTTTGGTATGCAACGCTTCTGGATGCCGCCATTCACCGCGCGTGGTTGTTTCGGCTCGGCCGGCTGGCTGCAGTCGGAAGAATCGCACATTTCCTCTGCGAAACCAACGCGCGTCTGGCGGCTGTGGGGCTAAGTGATGGACGACAGTTCCCACTGGCACTCACGCAAACCGACATCTCGGAAATCTGCGGATTGACCCATGTCCACGTCAATCGGGTGATGCGCCAGCTTCGCGAAGAACGCCTGTGCATTTTCAGATCGTCCGTCGTCGAAATTCTTGATCCGGTCGGGCTGGCCGCGCGGGGGCAGTTCGATCCCACCTATCTGTACATCGATCAGTGAAACACCCTCCAATCCCTGTTGAAAGTTCGCGTCATGACACACCTGAACAATGAACGCCGACCAGAAACTCAGCCGGGGGTTGCCAGTGCCGAAGACGGGCTGGTCATTCTCGATGGTCCCGATGGCGTGGCCGTGACCATGACCGCCGCGGCGGCAGCGGAGACCGGCCATAACCTCGTGGAAGCAGCACGCGCCGCGCAAATGCAAATCGGAACTACGCCCGGTTCCGACGAGAACTGACTTTCGGTACGTATCTTCGAAATTCTATTACATCCATGAGAGGGATAAAGCCCTGAACGAAATCGCCGGATGGATCGCCCCGATCGCCACGATGCTGGCGGCGATGATGACTGCCGCCAATCTCGGAGCCCGGCTCACCGGGTGGGGCTTCGTCGTTTTTACGTTCGGCTCGATCGCCTGGACCATCGTCGGCCTGACCTCCGGCCAGACCAACCTGATCGCGTCGAACGGCTTTCTCACGCTTGTCAACGTGGTCGGTATCTGGCGCTGGCTGGGACGGCAACGCAAGTACGAGGACGGTGGCCGATCCGCCCGGGAGGCAAGCCGCAGGTCGTCGAAGCCGACGCTATTCACCGCCACTGGGCTCGCCGGAATGCCCGTGGTGCTGGAAGACGGCACGCCGCTCGGCAAGTCCGTCGAGGCACTGATCGAATGCCGCTCGGGCGAAGTCAGCTACGTGGTGGTCGCCACCAGTTCCGCCGCCGGACTGGAGGAGCAACTGCGCCCGGTGCCCGCCCGGTCGATCGGTTTCGGCTGCGACCTGCTGACCCTCGCCATATCGCGAGGAGCCTATGAAGCCATCGCTCCCCTCGACGGCGAGGCCTGGCCCGCCTCAGCCGAGCAAGATACGAAAGCAGTCTCATGAACCTCGCTCTGGTCGCCATGGGCATAGCCCGGGCGTTGGCCTCGGACGATGTCGTGTTCCTGGCCGACGACGAACAGCAAGCCCGGGCCCTCTCGGACATCCTGATGGCGCTGCTGCCAAGCACACCGGTCTTCCATGTCCCCTCGAGCGACGCGCTGCCCGGCGATGTCGCCCCTGCCTCTCCCGCCAATGCGGGCCGGCGCGTGGCGGCCTTGCGAGCGCTCCGGCTCGCGCAGGCCGAAGGCGGGCGGCTCCATCTAGCCTGCATCCTGAGCGGCGAAGCCGCGGGGCGCCGCTACCCGCCACCGCAGGCTTTCGAAGGCGCTCCCCCGACGCTGCGCGAGGGTGACGCGATCGACCCCGGCGCCTTCGCGGCGCAGCTTGAGGAACTGGGCTATTTCGCGGACGACCGTGTCGACGAGCCGGGCGAAACGGCCATTCGTGGCGACGTCATCGACGTCTTTCCCGCCGACGCCGGGATGCCGGCGCGCATCGAACTCACCGAGGACCGGATCGCCGCGATCCGGTCCTATGATCCCGTGACCCAGCGCACTGTCTCCGACCTCCAGCAACTCGAGATCGGGCGCGCGGCAGAGCCCGCGATGGACGACGCGGTCTCGATACTGGCCCATCTCTCGCCCGGCCTGCTGGCCGTGGCCAACAAGGCTCACGCGCGCCGCCTGCGTTTCATACAGCTCGCGCAGGATGCCGCGGGAGGTGGCGATCGCTTGATCGACGCGCTGGACGACGCGGCGTGGCAGGCCGATGCCTCGCGATGGCGCGCCGCCGATTTCGGCGGGGATGCAGTGACCGTGCCTCGCTTCGCGGAAAGCGGTAGCCCGCTCGCCGCGATGGGCCGCTTCGTGCGACCGCTGCTGGAGGAAGGCCGCTCGCTGGTGCTGGCGGGCAGCCCGAGGGATCTGAGATTCCTCCGATCGCGGATCGCCAGGCGCCTGAAACTGGACTTGTTCGATGTGGAGAGCTGGGCCGAGATCATCTCCTTGCCGCCTGGCGCGTCGGCATCGATCACGATGCCCGTCGATGCCGGTATCGTCGACGAACGCCTCGTACTGATCGCCGCCGCCGACGTTATGGGCAGCCGCGCGCTGATCGGTGAAGCCGCGACATCGAGCGCGATCCCCTGGGCCGGCACCGGGGCCGGCATCCGCATCGGCGACGTCGTCGTCCACGAGGACCACGGGGTCGGGCTCGTGCTGGGTCTCGAGGACGCCCCCCCTGCCGAAGGCGCGCCGAGCGAGATGATCGCGCTGGAATATGCCGGCGGCGCCCGCCGCCTCGTCGCCGTCGACGAAGCTGACCGCATCTGGCGGTACGGCTCCGATGCCGAGGCGGTGACGCTCGACAAGCTGGATGGGTCGTCCTGGCTCAAGCGCCGCAGCACCATCGACGCCTCCATCGCTGAAAGCGCGAAGGGCCTGGCCGCGCTGGCGCAGGCACGTGCATCGCTCGAAGCGCCGGTGATCGAACCGGACGCGGCCGCCTACGAACGGTTCGCGGGCGGCTTCGCCTTCAACGAGACGGCCGACCAGGCCCGCGCGATTTCCGCCGTGCGCGACGACCTTGCGCGGGGCCGGCCGATGGACCGGCTGGTGATCGGCGACGTCGGCTACGGCAAGACCGAGGTCGCCCTGCGCGCCG
Organism: Novosphingobium sp. 18050; assembly: GCF_902706195.1. Lineage (GTDB taxonomy): Bacteria > Pseudomonadota > Alphaproteobacteria > Sphingomonadales > Sphingomonadaceae > Novosphingobium. The sequence continues at coordinate 150,682 of NZ_CACSJO010000007.1, forward strand.
CCGCCCTCGCCGCCCTTTCGGGTCATCAGGTCGTGATCGCCGCGCCGACGACGGTGCTGATGCGCCAGCATCTCGAGACCTTCCGCCGCCGGTTCCAGGGCACGGGCATCACCGTCGCCGGCCTCTCGCGCCTGTCGAGCGCCGCCGAGAAGAAGGCGGTAAAGGCAGGCCTGGCCGATGGCTCGGTGCAGGTCGTGGTCGGCACAGGTGCGGTCATGGCCAAGGGCGTGATTTACGCAAAGCTCGGTCTTGTCGTCATCGACGAGGAACAGCGCTTCGGCGCCGCCGACAAAGCAAGGCTTCGCGGATCGGGCGACGTACACCTGCTCAGCCTGAGCGCGACGCCGATCCCGCGCACGCTGCAATCGGCGCTCGTCGGTCTGCAGCAGATGTCGCTAATCACGACACCCCCGGCGCGCCGCCAACCGATCCGCACCAGCATCGATCGCTACGACGACGCCCGCATCCGCACTGCCCTGTCGCGCGAAAAGGCGCGCGGCGGACAGAGCTTCGTCGTCGTCCCGCGCATCGAGGACATGGCGCCCCTCGCCGAGAAGCTTCGGCGCATCGTACCCAACCTGCAAGTGGTCGAGGCGCATGGAAAGATGCCGGCAGCGGCGATCGACGACGCCATGGTCGGTTTCGGGGACGGCCGGGGCGATATCCTCCTGGCCACCAACATCATCGAGGCCGGGCTCGACGTGCCGCGCGCCAACACCATGATCATCTGGCGAGCCGACCGCTTCGGGCTCGCGCAGTTACACCAACTGCGCGGGCGGGTGGGACGCGGCAACCGTCGCGGGCAGGTGGTGCTGCTGACCGAAAGCGAGAACGCCATCGGCCCGCGCACGCTCAAGCGCCTGCGCACCCTGGCAGCGTTCGACCGTCTCGGCGCCGGGTTCGAGATCAGCGCGCAGGACCTTGACATGCGCGGCGCCGGCGATTTGCTCGGCGAGGACCAGGCCGGGCACATGAAGCTGATCGGCGTCGATCTCTACCAGCACATGCTCGGCGCCGCGCTGCGACAGGCGCGGGGAGAAGACGTCAAGCGCTGGACGCCGGAGCTCAACCTAGGATCGGGCGGCGCGTTCCCGGCAGCCTGGATCCCGGAAGACGACGTGCGCATTGCGCTCTACATGCGATTGGCGCGGATCGATGACGAGGCAGAACTCGATGCTTTCGAGGACGAGTTGCTGGACCGGTTCGGCCCGCTGCCCGATGCGGCAGAGGTCCTGATGGACCATTCCCGGATTCGTATCGGCGCCCGTACGCTGCGGATCGCGCGGATTGACGCGGGCCCCGCCGCCATCGCCCTAACGCCCCGGCGCGATTTCAGCGCCGATGCGAGCCGGGCGGACCTGACAAAAAAGGATGGTCGACTGCTGCTTTCGGAAAAAACTGCGAACGATGAACGCATAACCCGGGTTCGCGTGTTGCTGGAAACGCTTGGCCCATGATCAGCTCGGGCCAAAGCGTTGTGTGACTGCGACGATATTGGGTCGGGGCCGGGGTCTTTATGACGGCTGGCCTCGTTTTACTTACATATCGACCGGTCCGACCGGGTTGACCGCCCCAGATAGACGGAGAGCAGAAATGGCAACGGCGAAGGAAGATGCTCCGCCCACAACTTCCAAGGTGCGGGAGGTTCGCGACGCGAAGACGCGCACGGTGCAGGACGCCCAGGGTAGTTCGCTGATTGGGCGGACTGTGACGATCAATCGGCCCCGCGCTGAACTTTACGCCTATTGGCGCGACTTCGCCCGGCTGCCGACTTTCATGGACAACGTACAGCAAGTGGACGTCCTCTCGCCCAAACTCTCGCACTGGGTGGTGAAGGCGCCGGGTGGAAGGACGGTCGAATGGGACGCGCGCATCACCGAGGAGAAGGATGGCGAACTCATCGCCTGGGCCTCGACTGAGGATGCCGACGTGCCCAACAGCGGCCGGATCGAATTCCGTGACGCGGGGGATCGCGGGACGATCGTCACCGCCACCATTGTCTACGACCCGCCGGCCGGCCTGGTCGGCAAGGTAATCGCCAAGATGCTCCAGCGCGAACCCGCGATCCAGGCCCGCCGCGACCTGCGGCGCTTCAAGCAGCTGATGGAAACCGGCGAAGTCGCCACCTCGTCGCGCACCCGCGCGCAGCTCGAAGAGGAGAAAGCCTGATGCGCGCGCTCACCTGGCACGGCAAGCACGACGTCCGCGTCGATACCGTCGACGACCCCGAAATCCTCAAACCGCGCGATGCGATCATCAAGATCACCTCGACCGCGATCTGCGGGTCGGACTTGCACCTCTACGACGGCTTCATCCCGACCATGAAGGCCGGTGACATCCTCGGCCACGAGTTCATGGGCGAAGTGGTCGAGACCGGCCCCAAGTCCACGCTCCAGAAGGGTCAGCGCGTGGTCGTGCCTTTCACCATCGCCTGCGGCAGCTGCTATCATTGCGGCAAGCACCAGTACTCCGCCTGCGACAACGGCAACCCGGCCGACAACCAGGACATCGGCATGGAGCTTTACGGCCAGCCGATGTCGGGCCTGTTCGGCTACAGCCACCTGACGGGCGGCTACGCGGGCGGCCAGGCCGAATACGTGCGCGTGCCCTTCTCCGACGTCGGCCCGATCGTCGTCCCGGATGGGCTGAGCGACGACGAGGTGCTGTTCCTCTCCGACATCCTGCCCACCGGCTGGCAGGCGGCCGAGAATGCCGACATCGAGCCGGGCGACACCGTCGCGGTCTGGGGTTGTGGCCCTGTCGGCCTTTTCGCGGTCCAGTCAGCCTTCCTGATGGGTGCGGCCCGCGTCATCGCGATCGACCACTTCCCGCGCCGACTGGAACTGGCGCGCAAGTTCGGCGCCGAGACCATCAACTTCGAAGAATCGAAGACCTACGAAGCGCTGATGGAAATGACCGGGGGCATTGGTCCCGACGCGGTGATCGACGCGGTGGGCCTCGAGGCCCACGGCTTCTTCGTCGACAACGTGGTCGATCAGATCAAGGCATCGCTGATGCTGGGTACCGACCGCATCCACTCGATCCGCCAGGCCATCGTCGCCTGCCGCAAGGGCGGCCGCGTCTCGATGCCCGCCGTCTATGGCGGCATCGTCGACAAGTTCCCGCTCGGCGCCTTCATGGAAAAAGGGCTGACGCTCAAGACCGGGCAGACCAGCGTGCAGCATTACATGCCGGGACTGCTCAACGCGATTGTTGAGGGCAAGATCGACACTACCTTCCTGATCTCGCATCGGATGAGCCTGGAAGATGCGCCCAAGGGCTACAAGATGTTCCACGACAACCAGAATGAGGTGACCAAGGTCGTCCTCAAGCCCGGCTTCGACGCCGGCACTGCCATCGCCGCGGAATAGGAGAAGCACCATGGCCGAGAAATTCGCGATCGTCACCGGCGCCTCGACGGGCATCGGCTTCGAACTCGCCTCGATCGCGGCCGAAAACGGCTATGACCTTCTGGTTGTGGCCGACGAAGGCCTGATCGAAGCGGCTGCCCAGGACTTCCGGCTTCACGGCGTCACCGTCGAAGCGGTGCAGGCCGACCTGTCGACCATCGAAGGCGTCGACGCGCTTCTCGGGGCGACTGCGGGGCGAAAGATCGACCTGCTTTGCGCCAACGCGGGGCGAGGCCTCGGCCATGGCTTCCTCGACCAGAATGTCTCCGACTGGCGGCGCGTGGTGGACACCAATATCACGGGCACGCTCTACCTGCTGCAGAACGTGCTGAAGGACATGGTCGCGCGGGATGACGGCAAGGTGCTGATCACCGGCTCGATCGCCGGTTTCATCCCCGGCAGTTTCCAGGCCGTCTACAACGGCACCAAGGCGTTCGTGGACAGCTTCGCCGACGCCCTGCGCAACGAGATCAAGGACGCGAAGGGCGTGACGGTCACCACGCTCATGCCCGGGCCGGTGGAGACCGAGTTCTTCGACCGCGCCGACATGCTCGACACCTCCGTCGGCGCCTCCAAGAGCAAGAGCGACCCCGCCGATGTCGCGCGCGATGGCTGGGATGCCCTGATGAAGGGGCAGGCGCACATCGTCTCGGGCTGGAACAACAAGATCCAGGCCGCGGTGGCCCACGTGACGCCGGCATCCATCCTCGCGGAACAACACCGGAAGATGGCCGAGCCCGGGTCGGCCGAAGTCGATCATGGCGAAGCCCGATAGATCCGCGTCAAACTCATATATTTTCCACCAAAGGACAAACACATGAGCTCCACAATAGAGCGCAGTTTCGATAGTCGCCGAGACGCCGAACTCGCGGTCGAAAGACTGGTCCAGGAACATGGCTTCGCGCGAACCGACGTCTTTGTCTCGTCGGCTGGCAGTGAAAACAGCGTAGGCGAAAAGCGCAGCGGTGGGGACACCGCGACCCACCTGGAGGAGGAACGCAGCGACGCACCGCTTTCAGATCCGATATCCGTGTCGGTGGACGTCAACGACGATGCCCGCGCCGCTATCGTGGTTCAAGTGTTCGACGAAATCGCCGGCGGCTGACCGCGTCCTATCCGTCTGGACCATATGGGGTAGGGATGGGAGTACGTTGGGTGAACGAGCCGGAAAATCTAATGCCTTCGATATCGCGGGAACCGCCGCAGCTCCCTTCACCGGAAAGAGTGCAGGAATTGCTGTTCGACGCGGCCCGGCTTGGCCGAGACGACATGATCCCGGTCCTGCTAGAAGCTGGCGCGGACATCGAGGCCGTGGACGCGAAGGGTCATACCGCCCTCGTCCTGGCGACCTATCACGGATTCGAGGCCGCCGCGGCGCTGCTGCTGAATGCCGGGGCCAATCCCAACGGCACGACCGCGAGCGGCAGTCCGCTGATGGGTGTCGCTTTCAAAGGGCACATTGCCATTGCCCGGCAACTCCTGACCGCGGGAGCAGACCCGAACATGCGTAATGCAGCCGGACAGACCGCGATCATGATGAGCGCCTTGTTTGATCGACGCGATATCATCGATCTTCTACTGAGCGCCGGAGCCGATATAGATGCGGTGGACGCGGCCGGAAACGATGCGGCCGCCGTTGCGCGCATGCAAGGCAACGACGAGCTTGCCCAGTGGCTTCAGAGCCCGCGCGAATTGGCGAGTACAGTCAATGCCCAAACCACCTAACGACGGAGCGATTTGCATGGATGACGTTTCGATCGGCCCGGACCCTGAAAATGAGCAGCCGGTGCAGAAAGGTGTGGATGCGCAGTCCGAGACCGAGCGCGACATCGAGATCGGTTTGGCCGGTGCCGAAGCCAAGCCCTTTGCCAGCTCGCCTCAAGACAAGGATACCGTGAAATCTGTTTCCAAGCATGATGAGGAGCCCTCATCCGCCGATGGCGATGAGAACCTCATCGCCGACAGACGCAACGCGGGGCGCGAATAGCTGGCAAGGAAGTCCGTCATGGCCCCACTGGGCCGTACGCTGGCCGAACGGCATGAACGAAGGTCATAGTTCCGGCATCGTGGCATTGGCAGCGCTTATAGATCGGATTTGCCCGCGATACGCTGGTCATTGCTGGTACTATGCGATCGCGCGCGGCGAGGACTATCGGCCGGTCAACCCCAACCGGGTTCGCAAATCCTCGGGCTCGGAAACGACCTTCGAACGTGACCTGACCGACCCTGCCGAGATCGAGGCTGGCGTTCTTCGCATGGTCGACGACGTCTGGCGTTGGTGTGAGACCCGCTCAAGGTTTGGCCGTACCGTGACGGTGAAGATCAAGTACGGCGACTTCAAACAGATAACGCGCCGCCGCAGTCAGGCGGAGGTCGTCGCGACGCTCGACAACTTTCAAAACCTGGCGCGCGATCTCATCCGGTCGGTCCTGCCGCCTACAAAGGGCATCCGGCTCGTGGGCGTCACGGTATCGAACTTCGGTGGGCCTCCCGCCGATCGCGAAGTCGTGCTGCCGATGTTCGCGAAGGAGCAGGCGGCTTGATGCTTGACCTGTTCGACACGCCAGTGCTGCCGGGGCTGAGCACAGAGGCCGACATTATCGACGCTGCCGAAGAACGCGTGCTGATCAGCCGCATCGATTCCAGCGACCTTACGCCATTTCGCTTTCAGGGGTGGACCGGAAAGCGGCTTACGGCGTCGTTCGGATGGAGTTATGATTTTGAAATCGGGCGACCGTTGGAGGCTCCGCCGATCCCGGACTGGCTGCGCCCCTTCCGCGATCGTGCGGCGCGCTTCGCCAATCTCGAGCCCGCTGCCCTTATCCAGGCACTGTTGATCCGCTACGATCCTGGCGCCGGTATCGGGTGGCACCGCGATCGCCCGGTCTACCAGGATGTGATTGGAATTTCGCTGGGCGAGCCCGCGGCGATGCGATTTCGACGCAGGCGGGCCGATGGCTTCGCGCGGGTATCGGTGCCGCTCGAACCGCGAGCGGCCTACCACCTGAGCGGGCCTGCTCGGCACGACTGGGAGCATAGCATCGCCGAGATGGAACGGCCGCGTTGGTCGATTACCTTCCGAAGCTTTGCCGGACAGGGGGTTCCCCGAATATAGACCTGCCCCCTCGATGCGCAGCCTTGCCACACGAAGCGGAACAATTCGGTAGCGCAGCCTAACGAGTGGCGCGATCCTATGACGATCCCAATGTCAGGATCGAGCGGGCATGCCTACGTGCGACCGCGTCACGATCCGCCCCGTACCCTCCGCCAAGCGTGCTTGCCAACGGGATCGACCGCTGCCGGGCTGCGTGTGACACTATCTGGTCACGCTCCACCAATCCGGCATCGGTCAGCGCCAACCGCCCCAAGCGGTCATCCACATGCGCATCCACACCCGCCTGCAGCAGGATGAGGTCCGGCCGGAAATCCTCCAGCGCCCCGGTCAGCGTGCGCTTCAGGATGTCCAGATAGACCGTGTCATCCGTCAGGTCGGGCAACGCAATATCCAGGGTGGAGCGCGCCTTTCGGGTGGGGAAGTTCTTTTCCGCGTGCAGGGAGAGGGTGAATATATCGCCGCGCCCCGCCGTCAACGCGGCGGTACCGTCCCCTTGGTGGACGTCCAGGTCGAGGATCAGGATGCGCTTTGCATCGCCTTCCTCGATCAGCCTGTTCGCGGCGACCGCGAGGTCGTTGAAAACGCAGTACCCGGCTCCGGTATCCGCAAGGGCGTGGTGGCTGCCGCCGGCGCTGTTGGCGGCGTAGCCATGGCGTAGCGCCAGCTTGGCAGCCAGCCACGTCCCGCCTGGCGAAAGTTGCGATCTTCGCGAAATGCTTTCGTCGATCGGGAACCCTATCCTGCGCTCTTTGGCCGCTGCCACTCTGCACGCAATGATTTCCTCGACATAGCCGGGATCATGGACCGCTTCGAGCCAGGCTCTCGGCATGATGTCCGGGACGTGCACCTTCATCGGCACACCGCTCTCGCGAAGCGCATCCATCACCCGCGCATACTTGTCGTGGCGAAAGGTGCCTTCGCCTCTCGCCGGGACGACATAGTCGGGATGGTGGACAACATGCAGCATAGTGGGAGCCCCGAAAAACAAAGGGGAAGCCGATCGGCTTCCCCTCCCCTGCATCATCCCAGGGTCTTGGCCATCAAGCGCTCCAGCCGCTGGGCAAAGGCTCGTGGATCGGCCGGAGCTTCTCCCTCCGCAATACGCGCCTCGTCGAGGAGCAGGAATGCGATATCCCGCCGCTCATCCTCGCTCGCCGTGGACTGCTCCAGTCTGGCGATGAGCGCATGGCGCGCATTCACTTCCAGCACGGGCTTTTCGCGTTCGGGCGCACGGCCGGCGGCGGCCAGCATCTTCTCAAGCTGAAGATCCATGGCGTTGTCCGGCGCCACGATGCACACCGCGCTGGTGGTCAACCGGTCGGAGATGCGGACGTCAGAAACATGATCCGCCAGCACCTCCCTGGCAAAGGCGACGAACCCGCTGACATCCTCTGCCGGGGGCGATGCATCTGCGCTCTCCTCGGCCAGAGGGATCAGGCTGAGGTCGCTAGCGCCCTGCGTCACCGACTTGAAGGGTTTGCCTTCATAATCGACGCCCATCGTCGTCCAGAAATTGTCGACCTGGTCGGGCAGCAGCAAGACTTCGATACCCCGCGCCTTAAACCCTTCGAGCTGGGGAGACGTCGCGATCCGATCGAGGTCATCGCCCGTGGCGTAGAAGATGGCGGTCTGGTTTTCCTTCAGCGCCGCGACATAATCCTTGAGCGAGCGCCACTCGCCGTCCGATGCCGTGGTCTTGAACCTGGCGAGCCCGAGCAACTGAGCGCGCCGCTCGTAGTCCTCGTAAAGCCCCTCCTTGAGGACAGCCCCGAAGTTGCTCCAGATCGCTGCATAGCGATCGGCATCGCTCAACGAGAGCTTCTCCAGTTCCGAAAGGACGCGATTGCTCACGCCTTTCTGGATGGCGGACAACACGGGGCTTTCCTGGATCATCTCGCGCGACATGTTGAGCGGGAGGTCCGCGGAATCGACAAGGCCGCGCACGAACCGCAGATAGCGCGGGAGAATCTCCGCTTCATCGGTGATGAAGACCCTTCGGACATAGAGCTTGATGCGGCCATTGCGGTCGGGATCGAACAGGTCGAAAGGCTTGCTCTCCGGGATAAAGGTCAGCACCGAATACTCGTGCCGCCCTTCGGCCCGGTAGTGCAATGTCACTGCCGGTTTGTCGAACTGCCCCGCCACGCTGCGATAGAAGTCGGCATAGTCGTCCTCGGTGATGTCCGACTTCGCCTTGGTCCACAGCGCCGCGCCGTCGGCAAGCTGCCGTGCTTCTTCCTCGCTGCCGGCTTCCTCAAGGAAAATCGCCACCGGCACATGGCCGGACTGCGCCTTGACGATCCGTTCGATGGTGTGAAGCTCGGCATAGCTTTTCGCCTCATCGAGCAGGGTGAGCCTAACTCGCGTTCCGCGCAGGGGAGCGGCAGCGGGATCGGCCGGAGCTATGGTGTACGTGCCCGAACCATCGGATGCCCAGCTGGCCGCCTCGTCCTCACCAGCGCGGCGGGAGACGACCTCGACTTTCCCGGCGACCATGAAGGCCGAATAGAAGCCCACGCCGAACTGGCCGATGAGCTGCTGTCCTTCACCGTTCTTGTCGGCAGAGAGCCTGTCCATGAACGCCTTCGTCCCTGAACGGGCGATGGTACCCAGAGTCTCGGCCATATCGGCGGCGGTCATGCCGATGCCATTGTCGGTGACGGTGAGTGTTCCGGCGTCCTTGTCGAGCGTCACGGTAATGCGCGGTTGCGGATCGTCGCCGAGCAGTTCCGGGCGGGAAATCGCTTCGTAGCGCAGCTTCTCACAGGCATCGGCCGCGTTCGAGATAAGCTCGCGCAGGAAGACGTCCCGGTCCGAATAGACCGCGTGGACCATCATGTGCAGGAGCTTGGAAACATCCGCCTCGAAAGCGCGGGTCTCAGGAGCTTTAACCGTCTCAGTCGTCATCGTGTCTTTGGCTCACATGTTTCAGATTTACGCCAGCCAGATGGAATGGATCGCTTCCACGTTCAAGAGGGCCTGCCTCGGGACACCCGGGTGGGCCCGGGAACCCAAAGCTAGATGAGCGCGCCGACGATGCCGTAGAGCGCGCCGAACCCGGCGATGGGCAGTCGCATGGTGAAAAGGGTCGACACCAGGTCACGGTAAACCGCGTCCGAGACCGGAATCCTGCCGCGTCCAGACCGCGCCATCATACCCCCTCGATTTCGCCTCTGCGCTTCTTGTCTTCTCTCCATGGATCACCATCGCTCTTCGAGAAGTTAAGACAAACCTACCACTGCGACGAACCGTTCCGCACTTGGCAGAGATTTCCCGGCGTTGGAGCAGCGTAGCCGCCGCTTCCGCGCATAATCCAGGAGAAGATATTGGCGCGCGGCGCGATCGCCAGGTTCAGTGGCGCGCTTGTCTCGGCCCACCGAGAGCCTTTGTGTTCACTACAACCCACACTCATTCTTAACGTGGCGGGTGTATCAGGGCATGCAAAGTCGCCACATAGTGATCCCGCCAATGAAATTCAGTCCGCGTAACCAGATCGCGCATGGCTCCGCCGCGGTGCTTCAGGCGCAGTACTCTGCCCTGCGGACGCAAATTCCGCTGATGTATGCGCTGATGGCCGTTAACATGCTCTTCCTGGCGGCCGCGACTTACGGCGAGGTGCCGTTCGCCCATAGCGTCGGAGTGCCGGGTGTGCTTTGCGCGCTGATAGGGGTTCGAACCGCGGTCTGGCTGTTTCGCCGCGGAAGAAATCCCGATCCCGCCAGAATTCGCCGTTACCTTTTGGGCACGGTCGCGGCCTCGGTAATCCTGAGTTCTGCTTTCGGGGGTTGGGGCTATCTGCTGATGAGCGAAGCCGAGCCGGTCCGCACCACCTCAATAGCGCTTTACGTGTTCGTGGGATCCATCAGCTGCTGCTATTGTCTGCATGCGCTGCCGATCGCGGGATGGTGCGTCCTCCTCTTCGGTGCTCTCCCCGTCACGGGGCGTCTGGTCTTTTCATCCGACACTTACCTGATGGGCATCGGCCTAACCTTCTTCGTGGCTTCCGGCGTCATCCTGCGATCGCTTGCCAAAAGCCACGCCGCCTTCAGAGAAACGCTCCACTCGCGTTCGGAAATGGGCGCCCTCATCGACGCTCTTCAGTCCAGTCAGGAACACTACCGCCACTCGGTCGAGCTCAACCCGCAGATCCCTTGGATCACCGACAGAACCGGCGCTGTTATCGAACTTAGTCCCCGATGGACGAAGCTGACCGGCATAAAGAGTGAGGATGCTCTCGGGTGGCGTTGGACGGCCGCGGTTCACCCCGACGATCTGCCACACGTCCAGGAAGTCTGGACCGCCGCATTGCAATGCGCGGATGCTGGCGGATATGCGGACGTCCGCTATCGCCTTCAACTTGCCGGCGGCGATTTCCGCTGGTTCCGCGCCCGCGCCCTCCCCCGGCTCGATGCGGACGGCGAGATCCTTTCTTGGTATGGGAACCTTGAAGACATCCACGACCAGGTTGCGGCTGAACAGGCGGTACAGGCCAGCGAGGAGCGCTACCGCCTGGCGTCTTTGGCCACCAACGACGTAATCTGGGACGTGTCGCTCGGCCATGATCACATCGAGTGGAGCGGCGCCGCAGCGACGGTGCTGGGGTATCCCGAAGCACTGCAGGGAACCTCGCGAGGCTGGTGGGTGGAGCGCCTTCACCCTGATGATCGCGCCCGAGTTCTTGAGCAATTTCAGAATATGGACGCGCCCGACCTCACGCAATGGGCACAGGAATTCAGGTTCCTGGCCGGTGATGGTGCCTACCTGCATCTGGTTGCCCGTGGCTACGTCGTCCGTGATGAGGAGGGAAAACCCGCTCGACTCATTGGCTCCCTGCAGGACTTGACCAGCCAGAAGCGCTATGAGGAGAAGCTGCGGCAGGCGGCCCACTACGATGCTCTGACAAACCTGCCGAACCGGGTCCTGTTCAGCGAGCGCCTGGAAGCGGCGCTTCAGGAGGCGCGCCTCCATGGGGGCCAGGTCCAGCTGATCGTCCTCGACGTCGATCGCTTCAAGGCCACTAATGAAACCCTCGGGCACGATGCGGGAGACGCCTTGCTGTGTGAGATTGCTGCCCGGCTTCTCAAAGCCGTGCCGGCTCATGCAACCGTGGCGCGTCTGGGCGGCGATGAGTTCGCAATCATCTGCCCCGCTTCACAGCAAAACAATCTTGCGGTTTCTGCGGTTCAACGACTTCTTGCGGCGGTAAGCGAACCCATGACATTCAACGGGCGCCAGCTCGATGTGAGCCTGAGCGCAGGTTCAGCGACAGCTTTCTGCGATGGCCAAAATCCTGAAGAGCTCCATAAAAACGCCGATCTCGCGCTATACGCAGCCAAGGGCGAAGGCTCCGGCCAGGTCTGCTGGTTCAAGCCCGAACTCAAGACCGCTGCGGAACGTCAGACGCAGATGCTGTACGACGCGCGCGAAGCGCTGCGCGATGACCGTATCGTTCCCTTCTATCAACCCAAGGTCTGTCTTCGCTCCGGGGCGTGTCTGGGCTTCGAAGCCCTTCTGCGCTGGCACCACCACCGCGGCCTGCGCTCGCCTGGTGCCATCGGAGCTGCCCTCAATGACACCGACGTTTCATCCAAATTGACCGATCGCATGATCGAGCGCGTCATCGCCGACCTGCTGTTCTGGCAAGACAGCGGCGTCGATGTCGGACGCATCGCCATCAATGGTGCTCCGGGTGATTTTCAGCGGGGCGACTTCGCCGATCGCATATTGAACCGTTTGGCGCATGCAGGGCTTGCACCATCCCTCCTCGAACTGGAGGTGACGGAGTCTGTGTTCGTGGGGCAACTGGCCGAGACGGTCAGCCAAACCCTCGCAACCCTTTCAGAGGCCGGCGTGAAGATCGCGCTGGATGATTTCGGAACGGGTTATGCCTCGCTCACCCATCTCAAGCAGTTTCCAGTCGACACGCTCAAGATCGATCGCTCGTTCATTTCGCGCCTGGACGCCCGCGACCGCGAAGATGCCGCGATCGTCAGCGCGGTCATACATCTGGCCAAGAACCTTGGCATCACCACTGTCGCTGAAGGTATCGAAACGCCGTTCCAGGCGGCGCACGTCGCGCGGGAGGGGTGCGACATTGCGCAGGGGTTCCTCTTCGGCAGGCCGATGGCCGCCGCCCATGTCAGCGATGTCGTGCTGAACTGGAGCGCCCCGTCTGTGCTTTCTGTCATTGCCTCGGGAATGCACGCACGAGGAAGGGACCGTATCCTGACCACAGGATAACTCTGCGGTCAGGAGCGGTCAGGCGCGTCCGGATGGTGGGAGCCGCGCAGTGCCATGCGAGCGATTAGAAACGATCGCTAACGGACGTCTTTGCTATGTTTCCTCCCGGCTCAATCAGCCGGGAGGAAATCAGTCACTCTGCCTGCTGCGTGTACACGGCTGCTTCCTTGCCGATCAGGATGTCAGCGAGAAACCAGTACGCTTCGCCCCAGGCGGCAAGCACCTCGTCAGATGCGGCTTCACCTACCACATCACGAATAGCCGGCAGCAGGGCCTCGGCGACGAGCGGATAGTGTTCCGCCTTCACCCCGGTTTCCACGTGCCGCTGAACCATACGCTCGACAACTGGCGTGAGGTTCTGAAGTTTGTCCACATTCTGCGCATAGCCGAGGATAGCGGCGGCGAGACGCCGCGGCTGCTCGCCCGATTCTTGCGCCGCGTGGTCGAACAACGACCGCACCTCCTCGTTGACGAAGAGACGCTCATACATACGCGTGGTGATCGCCACGCCGTGCTGCTGCAGCACCGGCGCGGTGGCTTTGACGATGGCAATGGTCTGTTCGGATAGCGGCGCAGCCATAGAAGCTCCCCTTAAAGATGCACAATCAATGCATCTATACAACGACGCTTAAAAGATGCAAAGACTTTGCATGTTTAAGCTCACGCCCTGATGCGCCTGACGACCTACACCGATTACGCTCTGCGCATGCTGCTCCACGCCGCCCTCATGGCGCGTGAAGGCGCGGGACTGATGTCGATCGCACAGGTTGCGGCTGATCATGCCATTTCTCGCAACCATGCGATGAAAGTGGTGAACGTGCTAGCGAATGCGGGCCTGCTGGAAACCGTTCGGGGCCGAAGCGGGGGCTTCCGTCTCGGCCGGCCGGCTGAGGCCATTACGCTTGGCGAAGTCGTGCGCCTCACCGAGCCCTGCATCACCCCCGCGGACTGTGACGGCTGCGTCTTGAGCAGCACTTGCGGCTTGAAAGGCATGCTTAACCGCGCGATGAATGCCTTCCTTGCAGAACTCGATAGCCAAACGCTTGCTCAGGCAGCGGCCTCGTCCCGTCTTCCGCCCCGTCTCGCGATGAGACGGGAACAAGTACGCGAGAATGCGGTGCTGTAGGAAGCGACCATACGGAACCGCGAGAGAAAGCCGTAGGCGGGTATCGCAACATCACTGAGGTTCGGAGGGGCCGAAAGCCCGCCAAACTTGTCGGCGCTTATTGCAGGCCCTGATCCTGTACCTTCGCCAACAAGCCAATCAACAGCGGACCAAGCCGGCGGATTTCTTCCCGATGTGTGGCGCTCAAGGCTGCCAGTGTCTCGTGGCCGGCTCCGGTCAAAGCTAGCACGGCCTGCCGCTTGTCCCCGTGAGAGCGCCCGCGCTGCACAAAGTCGAGCGCGACGAGCCGGTTGACCAATCCCGTAGCGCTGTGGGGCTTGAGAATGAGGCGCTCCGCCACATAGCCGATCGTCGCCGTACCGGCCGGAGCGGCGCGGATCACCAGCAGAGCCTGATGCTGCTGCGGGGTCAGCCCGCATTCCTCGGCTTTTTGCTCGCTGAATGCCTGGAACTGCCGCAGCGAGAAGCGGAACTCCGCAAGGGCCAGATAGTCGGCGTCAGTCAAACTCGAAGGCATCGTGCCAGTCGCAGCGACGAGATGGGAGAGTCAATGTTGATATATATCGTATTGCGATATATTAGACTGTATCTTCCCCGGTTGGTGAGCTGCCTTTATGACGATTCCCGCGTTCCTTCAGCGCGCCCGCCCCCTCGCCGACCATAGCGCAGACACACGCATGCTCCTGCTGGCTGCCGCTGCGCTGGTCATTGGAACCGGCGGGGCGCTGGGAGCCTGTGTGCTGCTCAAGTCCATTGCCGTCGCCACCAACCTGTTCTGGTTCGGGCGCCTATCGGCATCGCCGGCGGCCATCACCGATAACGCGCTGGGGCTCTGGCTCGTCGCCGTACCGATTGTTGGAAGTCTGATTGTTGGTCTCATGGCGCGGTTTGGCTCAGACAAGATCCGGGGCCACGGCATTCCAGAAGCAATTGAAGCCATCCTCTACGGGGAGAGCCGGCTGTCGTTCAAGGTTGCGCTGCTCAAGCCGCTTTCCTCCGCCATCTCCATCGGCAGCGGCGGGCCGTTCGGGGCCGAAGGCCCGATCATCATGACTGGCGGCGCGATCGGCTCGCTTTTCGCGCAGGCGTTCCACTTGAGCGCAGCAGAGCGCAAGAGCCTTCTGGTGGCCGGCGCGGCAGCGGGCATGACGGCGATTTTCGGCACGCCTATTGCCGCCATCCTCCTCGCCATCGAGGTCCTGCTTTTCGAATGGAAACCGCGCAGCTTTGTGCCGGTCGTCGTAGGCGTGCTGACTGCCTGGCTCTGGCGCCCTCTGCTCATCGACACCGGGCCGCTGTTTCCGGCGCACCATGCCCTGGCGCTGGATGCCAGGGTTCTTGGCATTGCCCTTATTGTCGGTATCCTGACCGGTACCCAGGCAGCCCTGCTCTCCCGCATCCTGTATAAAGTCGAGGATCAGTTTGCTCGGCTGCCGCTTCATTGGATGTGGTGGCCGGCAGTTGGCGGCCTGGCCGTCGGCCTTGGCGGCCTTATCGACGTGCATGTGCTCGGCGCCGGCTACGACAGCATCCAGGGCCTCCTCAGCGGTTCACTGGCGCTGCGAGCGGCGATTGCACTGCTGGCGGTCAAGGCGGCGGTGTGGTTGATTGCGCTGGGTTCGGGCACGTCGGGCGGCGTCCTGGCGCCGTTGCTGCTACTGGGCGGCGCGCTCGGATATCTCCTGGGCGAGGTTCTGCCGGGCGGTAGCGCTCTGTGGGCATTGGCGGGCATGGCAGGCATTCTCAGCGGAGCCATGCGTGCGCCGCTGATGGCTGCCCTCTTCGCTGTTGAACTGACTGGGGATTTCGCGATGCTCCCCCTCACGCTTGCGGCATCCGTCGGGGCCTATGCCGTCAGCGTTCTCGTCATGCCCCGTTCCATCCTTACCGAAAAGATCGCAAGGCGCGGCCGGCACATCCTGCAGGAGTATACCGTCGATCCGTTCGAGTTTCTGCAAGCCTCGCAGGTGATGTCCGCGGAACCGGAGACATTGCCAGAGACGATGACCATCGCAGAGGCCATCGCATTCTTCGGCAGCGAGGCGCGCCACCGCAGCTATCCTGTCGTGGACGGCAACGGTTTGCTGCAGGGCCTAGTCTCTCGGTCCGATGTGCTGGGCTGGCGACTCGGTGCGTTCGAGGACAACATCTCGCTTGCCGAAGTCCTGGGTGACGTATCGCAGCCCCATGCCAATCCGCGCGATCCGGTCGCCCGCGTTGCTGACCTGATGGTCGAGACGGGGGTCGGCCGCATTCCCGTCGTCGATCCGGTGTCTGGCAAAGTCGTCGGCATTCTCACCCGGCACGACCTGTTGAAGATCAGACATGTCCATCGCGGATCTGAGGTGACCCGCAGCCGCGGTGCCCCTACTCATCAGCAAGATCGGTAGCCTTGTGGGCCGATGATCAGCTGTAATATTTTCAGCCTGCGTAGTTCACATCGACAAACAGCCGCGTGAACTCGAGCGGAGTCGGGGCGGCGCCATGACGGGCGCCATCCTCGCGAGCGGTGAGCCACACCATATTGATGTGGCTTGCTTGATCAGTGGAAAACCGCATGCGGCTCGCCACGATGTCGTGCCAGCGCCCGGGAAGATTCCAGACTTCCTGGAGATGGACCTCCAATGCGTCCAGGATCGCTTCCTTGTCGGGATCAAGCGCCCCGATGGCGCGCAGCACGTAGCTGTCCAGCAGCTCGAGAAACGGCTTGTCTTCGTACCGGTTCATTCGAACTCCGCGATCGAAAGGCGCACGAGGCTCGCCATTTCTAGCCTCATCGTGTGCGGCCGATGACCGGCGTCACTGCTTCAGCGCCGCCCGCGCGACCCCCTTTATGAGCCTTGCCTTTGCGCGCGCTGACAGACCATCGGTCAGAAGCTCGCGGCTGAGCCTGCGCAGCAGATGCCGCAACTCCGAAGCCGACGGGCTTCTCAAGTCGCCCATCCGCGCGGTAAGCGCAGGATAATACCATTTCACACGCGGCGCTTTCTTCACGCGGCCTCTTTCAGGTCCGTCACCCAGCCAGATCCAAAGGATCATGAACGCCGCAGCGGCGGTGCCGAAGGCCAGAACCATGACCCTGATCCCGCCGCCCCCGTCCCACAATGCGCAGCCCATCAGAAGGGCAGTCATCAGGACAGGAGCGGCGAAGGGGTGATGTGTCTTTTGACCGGCGGCAACGCTGAGCAAGCATGCCATAGCAACGATCAACAGACTCGCCGCTATTTCTGCTGCTGAGGTTATACATACGAGGATCAAGTCCATGACCACCTCCTCTCCCAGTCAATCGGGATTGCGAGGCAATGATACCGCATCCCCTACTGCGGCATCAAGGCTGAGATGGAGCCGTTCCGGTCGCTTGGTGTGCCGGGGCTGCGGCAGCCCTAACAGAACGCGCGTTGGCATAGATCCAGACTAGCCGGCATGCAGCTGCAGCTTGGCTACTGGATTGTTGGAGGTGCAGGATTGTGTTCTGCGACAAGGCCATTGAACAACAGGAACGCGACCATGTGCGCACGATTTCGCGTCCGGGTTTTGAGGCGGACGTTTTCGACATGCCGCTCCACCGTGCACGGCGCAATCGAGAGCCGGATCGCGACTTCCTTTGCCGACAGTCCATCGGTGACGAGGCTAACTATCTCGCGCTCACGGCTCGTGAGCGAAGGACTTGTGTTTCCCACAACCATTTTAAATTGCCCCCAATCAAATCACTGATCCTGAAGATTATCTTATAGTTTTCTGGCTACTTCAGTTGGACCCCTGCGACTCGGTATACACGTAAGTCCCGTTAACATCCTGCTTATTTTTGTGGGGGATTTTCAGGAGGGGCGCCACTCCAATACGGCTTGGCGCAAACCGGCCGGTACTCGCCTATTGTACCGATCCTTGGCTTGTTGCCTACCGGACTACCATCTTCGGGGCCCGCGGCCGAGCCGCGTAAACTTCGGGCCAGCCCATTACCTCAATTTTAGTAGGAAAACTGCGCCGCCATCAGTGGTCCGCCGAGCGGAAATTCAGGTCTGGATCGTCCAGGCCGCTTTCCGAAGCAGGCAGCACTCGGCCACTGAGCTTCGTGTCGATCATCAGGATGAAGAACTCGAGAAGATCACCGTCGTCCTGCGGCCAATTTCCGAATGACGCCGCCTTGAGAGGCTCACGGACGTCTTCTTCGGTTGCGCCAAGCAGTGTTTCAATTGCCTTCATAGGCACTTGATATGCCAACAGGAAGGCCGCGCCAACTCCCGGAAAAATCAGGCGTGCCCTTTTCCGCAATCCCTGAACGGGACGCAATCGGTTCTGCTGAAAACACTGGCCGCCCTCGTCACGGCCGATCCGTTTGGCGATTGGGCCAATCATATGGAAACCGAACTCTCCCGTCTGCCGGCTCATCGCGGACGTCGGCTCGGGAGCCGCCTCGTTGCGCCAAAGTCTGCGGTAGGCTAGCCGCAATCACCACATAGACACTTCACACAACCTTCACTTGCCCTGTTTCGTCGCGCAGTGATCGTCATCCGTGGGCGGAATGAAGCTCACTTGGGCGATGCGCCACGATCGATCGCTATCTCCAGGCCAGTAGGACCGTGGGTGGCGTGACTCTTCGGGGGGATGGTGGTCATGCACTTCAACATGGATAAGACGTCCCGTCTCGCGAAGGCGAACCGTCGAGCCGGGAAACTCGGTACGGATGCGGTCGCACAGTGCCTGGGCATCTTCGGAGAGATCTGGGCCAGAGAGCGCGCGCGGTGCCCCATCGACGAGCTCCGCTGTCGCCGAGCGCAGAGCCTTGATCCCATCGTTGATGATGTCGAGCGAGATGACCGCGGCGGCCAACGAGTCGGCCCACCACCAACCTACGCCAAGGCCTACCACGCCGAACAGTCCCGCAGCGCCGGTCAGCCAGTTCGCCTTGTTCATCAACGCGTCTGTGTGCAGCAGTTTGTCGTTGAGCGCCTTTGCCAGCGGCAGTTCCTTGCGGCCGATGATCATAGGGGGGACCAGCGAATAGAGCTGGGCCGCGATCATCAGCCAGCCCAGCCAGATTTCGTGTCCGAACACGAAGATTGAAGCGACGCTGGGATGCTCTGCGGCAACGAGAGCGCTTACCGCGTCGTAGAGCAGGATCGCGCCGACGGCGGCCAGGGCCACCGCCGCCACGAAGAAGCCAAGCCCGTTGACGCGGTGGAAACCAAAGGGGAAGCGTTTGGAGGGTCTTGCTTTACCTTCGACGCGTGCCGCGAGGAGGAACATTACTGGCGGTACGAGCCCGAGCGTGTCCTCGATCCAGGCCGTTTTCATCGTCTGGCTCTGGCCCAGCACCAGCCCCATCGCGATGATGATCGTACTACTCCAGAACAGATTCCAATATTCCAGGTGAACGGCCTTGCGCATCGCGTCTTCGAGTTCAGCGGGCAAGTGTGGGTTTCTCAATCGTTTGCCCCCGGCTCAGCAACGGCGCGGCTCGCACGTTCAACCTTCATGATCCACCGGTTCTCGCCGTTGCGCATTGCTGCCTTGAGTTCGAGCGCATCGGCCGATCTGCCATGAGTTGTCAAAGCAGGGCCGAAGGCGACATCGGTCTGCCACGGGCTGTCCGAACGGAACCTGCCGATGGCGAGGTCGACATTGCCATCGGCGAGGTGCTTAAGCAGCGCCTCGCCAGTACTGTCGACGATGGTCGCGGTGGCGTCGGTCCTTGCTTCCAGATTTTGGATGAGAGCCTTCGTCCGTGGGTCACTCACTGCATCTGGGTCAGCAAAGCCTACCTTAAACGAGCGGTCGCGCGAGACACGATCTGTCGTTCCTGCCGGATCGCGCGGCAGCATATTGCAAGCGGAGATTAACACGCAACCTGCAAGCAACAACTTTTTCATGAGCGTAAAACGCGAGCCGGATGAGCATGTTCCTTCGGTCGCGTTAGCGTCTCCCGCAAAATCTTCGGGAGCCCTCTCGACGGGTCCAAACGGCCAAGGGGCGCTCGCGGTCCTGTCGCGTCATTCCGTTGGAAGACATTTTCGCGGCAGTGAGACGGGCGCTGTCATTCCATAAATTCTCCGCGCCGAACCGGCGCGATCCCGGTTGTAGGGTAGACCGCCACCATTGCTCGCCTTATTGATCTGCGGCTCGAACAGAACACGTTCGGCGGGCGCGCCGCTCGAAAACATGCAGGAAACCGTTTTGGACGACATCAGCCGCGATCGCCGCTTCGAGTTGCTCGTGAATGCGGTCAAGGATTACGCAATTTATCTTCTCGACCGCGAGGGAAATGTCGCAAGCTGGAATGCGGGCGCCGAGCGCTTCAAGGGCTACACCGCACAGGAGATCATCGGGCAGCATTTCTCCCGCTTTTACACGCAGGAAGACAGGGCGAACGGACTGCCGAAGCGTGCGCTCGAGACCGCGGCGACGACAGGCACCTTCGAAGCGGAAGGGTGGCGCGTGCGGAAGGACGGAACCCGCTTCTGGACCAGCGTCGTCATTGACCCGGTGATCGACGAGGCGGGAAAGCTGATCGGTTTCGCCAAAGTGACCCGTGACATCACGGATAAACGCGAGGCTCAGCGCGAACTGCTGGAAAGCGAGCAGCGCTTCCGCCTGCTCGTGCAGGGCGTGAAGGACTACGCCATCTATATGCTGGACCCGCAAGGCCACGTCACCAACTGGAATCAAGGTGCAGAGGCGATCAAGGGCTACTGCGCCCACGAGATCGTCGGCCAGCATTTCTCGCGCTTCTATACCGAAGAAGACCGGCAGGCCGGTGAGCCCGAGCGTGCGCTTCGCGTCGCCCGTGAAACCGGCAAATATGAAATTGAGTCCTGGCGTCAGCGCAAGGACGGTTCGCGTTTCCGTGCAGGTGTGTTGATCGATCCGATCACCGACGAGACGGGTGAGCTGATCGGCTTCGCGAAAGTAACACGCGACCTCACCGAACGGTGGCAGGCACAGCAGGAAACCGAGCGCGCTCGAGAGGCTATGGCACAGGCCCAGAAGATGGAAGCCGTCGGGCGCCTCACGGGGGGCGTTGCGCACGACTTCAATAATCTGCTGACGATCATTCGTGCATCGGCCGACCTCCTGAAGATGCCGACTCTCACGCCCGAGAAACGGGAGCGCTACCTCAATGCGATCTCGGACACGGCAGACCGAGCGGCAGCATTGACGTCACAGCTTCTGGCCTTTGCGAGGCGCCAATCGCTCAAGCCAGAAATTTTCGATGTGGGCGAACGGATCGCCGCAATGCTTCCCATGTTCGAGACGAGCGTCGGCACTCCCATCGAGGTCAAGATCGATGCCGGGGAAACCGCCGTGGTCAACGCCGATCTCAACCAGTTCGAGGCAGCCGTACTGAACCTCGTCATCAACGCACGCGACGCGATGCCGGCAGGAGGCGCGCTCAGTGTCAGCAGCAAGATCGTCCAGAGCCTTCCTCCCGTGCGCGGACACAGCGCTGCCCCCGGCCAGTTCGTTGCCGTCCGCGTGGAAGATAACGGGAGCGGCATCGCGGCAGAGACGCTTAAAAGCATATTCGAGCCCTTCTTCACGACCAAGGGGCTGAACAAGGGGACCGGCCTTGGGCTCAGCCAAGTCCACGGGTTTGCTAAGCAGTCTGGCGGCGAGATCGATGTTGAAAGCCGGGTCGGTGTCGGAACCGCCTTCACGCTTTATTTGCCGATCGCCAAAGTTGAGCAGATCGTGGCCGGCGCACCGACCCTTCGGGTACGCCGGGAGGGCCTGCTCACCAAGCGTGTTCTGGTTGTTGAAGACAATGAAGCCGTCGCTCGGGTCGCACGCGATATGCTTGAAGAGCTCGGACAGATTGTCACGCTTGCCGAAAACGGCGAAGCGGCACTCTCACTGCTCGAGGGGGGGCCGGCCAAGTTCGACCTCGTCTTCAGCGACGTCATCATGCCAGGCATCAGCGGTCTCGAGCTTGCCCAACGGATTGCAAAGCGTTGCCCGGGTCTCGAGATAGTGTTGACCAGCGGATATAGCCATGTTCTCGCCGAAGAAGGACACCACGGCTTCAATCTGCTGAAGAAACCTTACTCGGTTGATGGCTTGCTCAGTGTGCTTCGTGCCACCAGAGATCCGACGTAGAATGGGGCTTTGCGGTCATCCAAGCAGATACGGTGAACGTCAACCTCAGGCGGAAGCGGTAACCTCGCGCAACCTCGGGAACGCTTGCTCATGTCTGGCATGTACCCTGATCACTAATTTTTCATGTTTGGTTCGAAATCCCGTCGAGGCCCCGGTCTACCTCGCGACATCGCTTGGCGCAGGAACGCGATGAGGACCGCAGGCAGCGGTTGACCCACACTCCGCAGTTTCCTCTCCCCTCCTCTTACATCTCGCGGGTCCCTCAACAGAGCGCACTCAAGTATAATTTAGGCCATTATCTGTCTATAAGAGACACCTCTTCACGTGGAGCAAAATACTCTGGTCGACTGCCGCCAACAGAAACGGAGCATTATGGTCTTTAAGTACGACGGAGTTGTATTGATGCGGTGGACCCCGTCGTGCGAACTATGCGGAATGGCGCCGTGCTCGAACGAGATCCACATAGCGAATTCCCTACTGCTGTCGTGTCAAACACGAGCTTGGAAGCGTCTCGTTAACGTATCTGACCGTCACATCCGCGGCACCGACGCATTGGCCAAGGCCGCGGATCCGAAATGTTCCGGCTTCGGTCGCCCAGCCCACGCAGAACTGGATCAGTCGACACCAGAGCGCTGGTCCCACAGCACCCAGCATCACATGAGGCTGACAGCATCGGTAGGAAGCAAGCACATGAGCCCGCCAGGAGCTGTCCGATCCGCAACTCAATCTCTATTCAAGCCACGGGCGGCGTCCTACTTACCCTTCTTCCCACCTCGCTCGTTGCCTAAAATTGGTTTGGAGTAAAATCGTTACGTTGCTGACACCCTCACTCATCGCAGGGGAATGGAGCGAAAATTTGCCCCTCTTGTTTGGTAACCTGCAAGAGCCTCAGTTTATAAGTACGCCCGTTATATGATGCTTCGACTGTACCGTCGGTTTCTTCGATCGGCTCGTCGTTGAACATGTAGTAGGTGAAGTAGATCGTATCATCGAGTAACTGTGTCCTGCTGGAGTCGGTGAGGAGGGTGCCTTCCTGACGAGGCTTTAGATCGACCGCGCTGATCTGGATGCCGCTTGGAGTACGGTAGCGCAGCAAGACGCCCATGGAGCGGCTGCACTTGCTTTGCAGCCGCAACGTGAACGTAGAGGCCGAAGCGGTGTCAGTTGCGCCGGCGTCATCCTGCAATTCGCCCATCTCCATTCCATCGGGAATAGTGCGGGTCATGCGGTCGACCGGGACGTAAGCAGTGCCGGGCTGGTCGGGCAACACGACCTCGGCCCACCCGCTAAAGAACGGACCCTTGCCGGTGACTCCTACCACATCGACCTGCTGGCCGGCAGTGAGGTGCCAAGCGGAATCCGATTTTGTCGGCGCGGTCTGTTCGGGGCTTTCCACCGGGACGAGATCTTCGGTCAGATACCAGGTTCCCGCCTGGTCAATGTCGAGGACGGGTCGTTCATCGGGCGAGAGTTCCGACAGTGCCGCGAAGGCTCCGATAAAGGGCCCCTGCGTGATGCGCAGCCACTGTTGTTGGGTGCTGCCACCCGGCGATGGGACAAGCACGCCAACGAGTTCGGCGCCGCGTGTGACAACCGTGACCTGGCCGGCGTCGTCCTGGGGCTGGAGACGGAGCGGGAGGGGCTTGGCGGCGTACATCGTAACAATGTCCTCGACCGGCAACTCCTCGGAAGCGGTGGCTGCCGGCTCGACTGTTTCGGTGGCGACAGCCGCCGTGTCCTCGTCTTTCATGGAGGCGGCGGCCCACACCAGTCCGCCCACGCCAGCCAGGACGAGCACGGGAACGAGCCAAGGCTTCGAATGCTTGGCCGCCGGCGCGTCGTCCCAGGCCAGGCATGGCTCGGGTTGCGGTTCGGCCGCTGTAGCGTAGCGGTTTGCCACCGGGCTGGGCGCCGACGCGGGTGTGGGCTGAGGCGGTTCCGGCGCGCCCCAGGGCGAAGGGTGGGGGGCAGGGGGCGCCGTCTCGTCCGCAGGCGGTACCGCATCGAGGACCGGATTGAACAGCGCGCCAAGAACCGAATGGTCGGCGGCACGCATACGCTCGCGCTCGCCATTGTCGCCATAGGCGATCACGAGGGTATCGGGCGTGAGCAGCCCGCGTGCGATGACCTTGCGGGCGCCCTCTTCGCTCCGGATGAACTCCGGAAAGCCATCGACCTCGTAGCTGATCGGCCGCATCACGTTGGTTTGAACTCCAGAAGCGAAATTACCGGCATGAGCGGACCGGCCACCGTCGATAATCCATCGGGACTAGGCAAAAATATCGAGATCCGGAGAATATGCCGGGTTGGGGCCAAAGCGATTGTGGCCCTTTGTGCCCGGAAGGACCGTGAAGACGAACAGGGCCAATCCGCCCACATAGGGGATGATGCCCAGTAGCAGCCACCACCCGGAGGCGCCGACGTCGTGCAAGCGCCGCACACTCACTGCCAACGAAGGGATCGCGCTGGCCAGCGCAAAAAGGACCAAGGCGACGGCCCATGCCGTACCGCCGTTCGCCGATAGCATTACCGTCACCATTATGACGCCAAGGTTGAGCAGGCAGTACATCCAGTACTCCTTGCGTTGCGAGCGACCCTGGAAGTCGGCGTATCGGCGGTACGGCAGCGTCATCCAGTACCAGGCGCCCCCACCGGACCGGGCAGCCGCGACATAACGGGAATTGGCCGGAGATGGCTGCCATGCCGGTGACGCCTCGATGTGCCGAGGTACGGGATCGGCATTAGCCAATTGCCACGTCGTTTCGCGGACTGATGCGGAAAGGGGCACGGAAGCCGTCGGCGGTGGCTTTTGGGCCACCGTCTGGGCAGGGGCCGTGGCCACCGCTTCCACCTCTGTCTCCACCGGCGCAGGCGTATCGAGGCCAAGCAAAGTTCGCAGCAGGGGATGCTGCTCCGCCGCCATTCCGGTACGCTCGCCATTCTCCTCGTAGACGACAATCGGGGTGCCCGCTGCGATGCGGCCAAGCTCTACGGCGCGCTGGCAGGCGGCCTCGCTACGCAAAAATGCAGGGAAACCTTCGAGTTCATAGCTGATCTGTAGCATCGGTCCTTGCACCATTCATCAATTGCGAACCGCGGTCATCGGAAGAAACCTCCGAGGACGCCGTGGGTCGGTTGCGCCAAATTGCCTTCGGCATCGCGGATCGCGCTGGCTAGGCGTTCGATGCGCAGCGTTGCGGAGCCGTCGGCCTGCAGCGTGAAGATCGACTTCACGTCAGCGCCCGCTTCGAGGCTTTCTTTGTAGGTCAGGTCGAAATCGCGGACGAAACGGGCGCTGGGCACGATCGCTACAACTGTCGAATCCGCGAAAGCAACTGCGGACAACCGGCGATTTGGATCGCTGTCGGCATCGGTGAGGCGGGCGCCATCACCAGCGATCTCGATGCCGTGGAGATTTCCGAAGCGGCGTAGCACGGCGTCGTAGTCTGCGGTGCGCATGCCCGGTCCCCCAATCAGCCTTGTCAGTTCGTCGCGTAGGGCATCGATGCCGCTGGTCAGTTGCGCACGGCTGAAGCTGGTCTTTTCCGGTGCCTCGGCAGCGATGTCGCCGGTATCCAGGCGTTTCCGCGGTTCGGTTTGCCGCGTCCCGGCCGGTGGGACGTCGAAATCCTTATATCCGCGACCGGCTTGCCTGCGTGCGGCCTCGGGCGGTGCCGGCAAGGGGTCCTTTGCACGTTGCGGCTCGGCGGAAGCGGCCTGGGCACGCTGGACCGCCGCATCAAGTTTGACAACTTTGTGGCGGAGGTCGGCGACGGCGTCCTTCAAATTTCCGATCAGCCAGAACGCATAACCGCCCGCGAGAACGCATACCGCGAACAGCGCCAACACTATCCATAGTGCAATGCCCGGAAAAGCGCCGGCATGGTCGAGGCTTGGCGACGATTGCTCCGGAGAGGGTCGGAATTTTTCTTCGTCGATCGAAGCTCCCTCACCGGCGTCGCCTTCGCGTGCCGACAAGGCCTCGGTCTGTGCCGATTTTTGAGGGCCGTTGCCCGCGTTTTCCGGCTTTGCGGCTGCATCGACCGACAGGCCCACTAGGCCGGCAACGAGAAGGCCGGAAAGGCATAATGCCTTCATCGTGTGGCGCATCACTTCACGAAATCCATCTTGAGGCGGCTGTCCCGTTTTGCGGCGGGCGAAGCCATAATGTCGACGAGCGTCTCGAGAGCGACGATGAAGGGGGGCTTCAGGCCTTTCTTCGGATCGATCTCCTTGTAGAGATCGGTGATGCTTGCTTCGACGGCTTGGCGAATACCGTTCCAGGCGCCCTGCGGGTTACCCTCCCGCAAATCGAGGTCGACGCCGGCAATGTCGCGCAGCGCGGTGACGAAGGCCTTGAACTCGCTCAGGTCCGCTTCCTCCGGCACGCCGGGGACATCTCTGCGGCTCACCTTATCCTGCGGCTCGAATACGGCGTCGCCGCCGAAATTCACATGTAGGCCGCTGACGTAGAAGCGCGCGGCGTTCTTGGCTTCCTCGTGCATGTCGGTGGTGTTGCGGATCATGCCGCGCACGACCTCGAGCTTGGCATCCTGGGTAGTGAACAATTGTGGACGCAGGTCCGCCGCGTCTCCGGCCGCCACGCTGAATAGTTGGAGGGTTCGAGTCACGTCGCTGCGGGCATCGGGCTCACGGCCGCCGTGGATCTTCTTGAAGATGCCCGCGCCCCGGCCGCAGAGCGCGAACGCGGGATTTTCGAGCAAGGAGGGGCGCAGGCCATCGGCGACGAGTTGCCGCACGATCTTGCCCATGTACCAGGCCATGCCACCAAGGAAAGTCTGTGCGACAAGCCGCAACTGCGCACCGGCACTGTACTGAAGCCGAGAATCCCAGTGCTCGTCGATCGCATTCGACAGTGCCGGCCCGCTAAACAGCATTTCGGCGAGATGAGGAATGTCATCCGCCTCTACGCCCTCGATGCTGCCCCCGGGACCGGAAAACAGCGCTTCCCAATGCGCCAGCCCGATCTGCGAGAGGAGGGCTGGGTTCTGGCTGATCGTACGGGTGAAGAAGTTCTGGCCCGCGAGCTTGAACGAGCCGATCCAGCGAATGTCGTCCCGGTCCCAGATGGTGACATCGGTGGTGCCACCTCCGATATCGAGCACCATGTTGAGCGAGCCCTTGATGAAACCGGCGTCGTTGAGAATGAACTGCGCCGCGACGAGGCCTTCAGGCTCGAGTTGGCCGACCCGTCGCGAACGCTCGGCCAGTCCAAGCGAGTATGGGCGGGTCATCTCTCGCAGGTTGTCGCTCAACTTGTCGCGCAATTCGCCGTCGAGCGAGTCCGGGGCAGAGAACCGCCAGCGGATGCGCCGCGGGTCACGCTTGCCGCCCGCCAGCGCTTCGGCGGCAATCAACATCAGGAATTGGCTCAGAAAATCGCGCGCGGCCTCGACGTGCTCGGCATCGTCGCTCCACTTGAGATTGAACTTGGCCTGGGATGCGACGCGCGAGAACTTGCGCAGCTCTTCCGCTTCGGCGTTGCGCGCATGCTTCTCGTGGGAGTGGAAATAGATCACGTTGCGGAAGACGGGATGTTTTTCCTGGCTTGGGTAGGCCATGCGGGTGAGCGCGACCGTCGGGGTCGGGGTGAGACGGGTCTCGGGCGGAAAGAACCAGCGGCCCAGCCAGCTCGAGTCCTGCAACGCCTGGAGCGACAGGTTGGCGTTCGCATAGGCCAGAGGATAGACCAGCCTGCCCTCGAAGCTGATGGGCCTGCCGTTGTCGAAGCAGGCGACGGTATTGGTGGTGCCGAAGTCGACGGCGACGTCAAAGTCACCCGCGCCGCTTGACGGCTCCATCGCGGGAATCTGCAGCAGGGCCATGCCGGCCGGCGCAGTTAGTCGATCGCCATAGGCCTCGACGTAAGTGATCACCTCGAAGGGGGAGGCGGAGAACTGCACGTCCTCATATTCGCCGACCGACTTCTTCTCGGATCTGGACCATTCCTTGCCACGATTTTGGAGATGGTAGCCCGGACCCTCGCTGCCGTTCAACTCCCGCAGTCGGTCGATCGCGGCGAAGCCGGCGCTCTCCATGCGCATTTCCTGCGCGATGAGCTGGGCCGAAAGTGCGCGGGTGGGACGCACCATGTAGCCCGTGCGGTTGGCGCCATAAATGAAGCGCGCGAAGTAGTTGCTCCAGGCGGAACTACGGAAATTGGGCCAGATCGCGGTATGATAGATGCTCCAGTCCTCGTCATCGACGAGTAGGCCGTCCCCATCGGCCGGATCGGTCGCGAACTGTCGGTTAAAGTCGAACGAGCGTCCTACCTCGGTGCCGTCCTCGATCCGCACGCGCAGGGTGAAGATCGCCTTGCCGGCGCCGACGTTGGCGCTCACCGTGTCGGCCAGATTGCCCTCGAAGAGCAGCGCGAGCGGCCTCAGCGGCGCGAGGATATCTTCCATCCCCGCAGGATTGCCGGCGAGCCGGGCGCCGTTTTCGAACCGTGCGACACGAGGGGTGAAGATGTCGTCGCCGGTCACAATCATC
The DNA here is from genome assembly GCF_902706195.1 of Novosphingobium sp. 18050. Classification (GTDB taxonomy): domain Bacteria; phylum Pseudomonadota; class Alphaproteobacteria; order Sphingomonadales; family Sphingomonadaceae; genus Novosphingobium. The sequence continues at coordinate 179,180 of NZ_CACSJO010000007.1, forward strand.
CAGCCAGAATTGGCCGCTTCCGCCCGCACGTCCTCAAGCAGCTTGGTGGAATTGAGCAACGAGGCGAGGTCGATGGTGCCCCATACCAGGGTACTGCGCGGATCGAACCGCGGATCGAGCGTCAGCGCCTTATCGACGAGGATGACACCCTTTATCTCGCCGAGGTCGACATCGGAACGGAGGCGCAGCCGTGTCGCCGAGGTCGTCGCAGGGTCGCCACGGAAATTGAAGTCGGCCGTGGTGAACAGGAGCGAATAGGGGAACCCCAGTTCGGCATGCCGCGAGGGCTTGAGCTCGGGCACAAACGGTAACGAACCGGCAAGCCGATCACATTCGACGCGGTACTCATGCAGCAGATGCCGGATGCGGTCGGCTGCCTCGCCATTGAACGTCCCGAGGTCGCTCCACAGCTTGTGCAACCAGGCCGACAGCACGAACAGGTCAGTTACGGGCAGGTGGCACTTGAGCGGATCGCGCAGGCCGGCCGAGTACCACGGGATATGCGCGAGGCCGAGGTCGGGCGTCAGTCGTCCCGGCGAAACGAGACAGGCAGGGTTACCCATCGCCACGGGGTGTTCATTGGCGAAAATGAGCAGCGGCTGTTCCCACAGCGCGAACTGGTCGCCAATAGCGACCTGCGGCGTGAGGTGGCCGAGCACGCGATCGAACAGTACGTCCGTATCCAGCCCGAAGGTGCGATACGACAGCGTGTAGACCTTGCGGTAGCGCTCCGACAGCGCGAACAGCGCCAACAAGCCGCGCCATTGCGCAACTGCGGTGGCGAACAGGGGATGATGGACGTCCCCCGAGATGAGCGCCTCGGCGAACGAGCGGGCCTGCGCCCAGGGGTCGGGAATGGCGCGCACCGGCTCGTGCGGGTCGATGAAGGGGGTCGCGTTGACCTTGAGCGATGCACCGAGCTTGTTCAGCGAGCCATCGGCCAGCTGCCAGCGGCCGAAGTTGGCGGGCTGGGGAAAGGGCGCGTTCTCGCGAAATGCGGGGAGGTTCCAGACGGGCATCGTGAAGTCAGGCTCCCTTGAGGCTCGCGGCCTTGGCCACGGTAGACAGCACACGGCCCAGGCCACGCGATTCGTCCGCGACCTCGATCCGTCCGTTGGTCAGGTCGTCGTGCAGCGCAGCGCTAGTCCGCGCCACGAAGTCGCCGCTGTCGATGCGGATGAGTTGATCGAAACCGTCAAGCACTTCCGTTTCCGTCATGGCCTGGCGGAGTTCCACCGGCGCCTTGGGCGAATCCGCTTCGACGACAAAGTGACGTAGGCTCCACGGGCCTTTCTGCCAATGCGCACGCGCCTGGTTCTCGATGGTGGCGGCCCACAGCATGACGTGATCGATGAGGGCGTCGAGCGCCTTGAGTTCGGCCTGGGCGTCTGCGGTCTTCTGGCCACCGGAAAGTTTGTGGACCCAGTTGCCCCGGCTCAGGAAGCCCTTGGGCGCGTCGATGAGGTCCTTCACGACGTAGCGCCAGTACACCGCGCAGCGCAGGAACTGGCCCAGCTTCGCCTCGATTTCCTCGTTGGAGGGAAGGTCGCTCCAGCGGATCACCGGGTCGTTACGCGCCGACACCATGACGCGCGTTGCGTCGCCCGGCGCCCCGGGCACGGCGGTGCGCTGGAAGAAATCGGTAACCGCGGTCGCCGCGAAGAGTTCCGGCGGAAGCGCGGGGTTGGACTGCTCGTCCGCTCCCGCTTCGTGGTAGTTAAGATGGAACAGGCTACCCCAACCCATCGCGTAGAAATGGTCGAAAGCGCGCTCGCCGCCGAACAGGTTGTCGTAATAGTTCAGCGCCAGTTGCGCCTTTGGCAGCAGCTCGTCCGAAGTCACCACGGCTTCGCCGTCCCCCTCTTCGTCGCGGAAGCTGAAATAGGGCAGCATGAGCATGCCGCCGATCGACACGTTTTCGCGGTTGCTGAACTCTCGCGATTCCCGCAGCCGATGCAGCGCCCGCGCCAGCGTTGGGAAGCCCGCGGCGCCGGTGCCGCCATAGGCCGAGCCGACGATGAACACGTTGACCTTGCGGCGGCCGGGATCGTCGAGCAATTCCTCCAGACGCTTCATTAACGAGCTGTCGCTTTCCAGCATCGCGGCGATCATTGCGGTGGCACCTACGTGGGCGCGCCCGCGATACCCCTTGCCCAGCGGTAGCCGCTGCTCTTCGCGGCCCGGCATGAATAGCATGTCGAACAGTGTCTTGCGATCGCGGTCGAGGTTGCTGCCGAGGATCGTCTCCAGTGTTTCGTCGTCCCTTTCCGGGCACCAGAGCGCATTCGCGCTGTCCTCGAACAGGGGGCGCACGTCGATTGCACCTAGGCTAATCCGGTCCGCACCGCTGCCGCGCCAATCGACGTAGTTGGCGCCGTGCATCTTACCCCATTCCTGGCGGCATGCCGCGATCGCGCTGATTAGGCGCCGGGTACGGGCGACGTTGCCGTTCGATTCGTCCTGATCGACGAGGCCGACGTGGATCGCCTCGATTGTCCCTCCCACCCCCGCGGCCATCAAAGCCAACGTCGATTCCACAACTTTGGCGCCCGTACCGCCGACGCCGATGACGATGTTCACGGTGTTGCTCATCGCGGGTCAGTTCCAGATTTCAGGGAGCGCCGTCGATGCCATCGGCACCGAAGGTTTGAGCGTCAGGGCCACTGCAAGCCCAGTGCCCAGCCAGAATGCCAAGGCAGTCCCGACATAGCCGGCGGTAGCGAGGAGCAGATAGTCGTCGTCGAGGAGCGTCGAGGCGACGCCCGCCAGCGAAACCTGGCGCCACCACAGGAAGGCAGTGGCGACGATGGCCACGACGAACATGGCGATCCAGACCGGCATAGCCTTACGCGCGTCGGACTTGCTGCGCACGTGGGGACGCTTGAGATTGGCGGTCACCAGAAACACCGTCGAGCACAGCCAAGATATGGCAAGAGCGGCGACGTACCAGCCAACGATGGTCGCCCGGGCGCCCGCCAGCAACTGGAGCACTTCCGTCTCCTCGTACTGCTCGCGCATAGCTTCGCTTGCCGTGTCGAAATGGCTGAGTAGGAGCGACGCAAGCGCATAGAGGAGGAGCGCAAAAACGATATGGACGGCAAGTGACTTGCCCGATCTCACCACGGAATCGGCAGGTGAATGCATCAGTATACTCCGGTGGAAAAGGTCTTAGTCGTCTACCTTGACCATGAACGTGAAGCCGATGATCGGTTTGTTGCGGCGCTCCGCAGCGGTCGCCAGCGCGGTTTCCATGATCCTGCCGAACTCGCTCAGGTTGAGCGTCGGGAACTCCCGCGGTGGCCTTTGGGCCACCATCATCGCGCGAGCCGGATCGAGACTCCACGAACCCCGCATCCATTCGGTACGCGGGTTGGGAAGGGTCAATGAAGTCCGCTGTACCTCACCGGTGACGAGGTAGGTGCCCTTTGCCGATAGTGCGGCGGCGAAACGCTTGGAGTCGAGCGTGAACGTCGCCAATCCATCGGTGACCTCTGAGTGCCAACCGGCCACGCCCTCATTCTGGGCAAGCCACGACTTGGCCGAGCAGGCATTACCGGATTTCGTCCATATCCGCGTGCGAACCCGCATCGGACCCGCCCACACTGCATCGTCCAGGAAACTACCCGGCTTCGGCCCGACCCACGTCGGCCCCGCGGCATTCGCGCGCATCGGACTGGCAGGTGCCTTAGTCATCGAGAAGCGTTGGATCGCCACTCCTGGCGTGACGGAGAACTTGCTGAGCTTGATCCGGGAGTCTGAACTCTTGCCTAATGGCGCGGTCTCTACAGGAGCATCCGGACCAGGATCGACCGCAAAAAGCGTTCGCTGGATCGCGCCGTTCGTCCGGCCCTCCGACAGGTATTTGGAGCCCGAATTGCCGAGCGCCTTATCGAAATCGAGAACGGCAGGCTTGCTTCCAACGACCACGATGTAAAGCGGATGGCGCCCCGTGTAGGGAACGGAGAACTTCTCCGTTCCCTCATCAGGAAGATCGTAGATGGCGCCGTCGAACGGAGCAGAAATCCCGTAAACGGCGATGACTTTGCCCGAGAACAGCAGATCGCTGAGCATCGGCTGCAAGGCGGCCAAGCCGCTCGAGCGGATTTCAGAATTGGTGAACCACAAGTCGCTCACTACCACGGCGAGATCATTATTGCCCGCTTTGATCTGCTCAAAGACATGATCGAGGCGGGATTCCGAGTTGTCGCAATTTTCCCGATGGATACCTGCGCAGGAATAGACTGCCGGCTCCAGTAGATGTTGGCCCGCAGCCGGCAGGTTCTCGCTGATGCGCGTCCCGAACGATCGGAAAGACGTGTCGATCCCGTAAAGCGCAAGCGCCCCGGGAAGCGTAGAGACGATGTCCTGGAAGGGACGCTCTAGGTTCGTGGCACCTGCCAGATATCCGGCCATGCTCCCCGACCGGTCCACATAGACCATCGCGGAGCGCTTGCTGGGATGGCCGGGGACGACACCCTCGCCTTTACCCGCACTATCCCGTGCAATCCAGCGCCGCGCTTCTGAAGGAAAACAGTCGAGCGGATTTTTTGGAGCTGGCAATGCTCCATCTTGGCCGCAAGCAGTCAGCAAACAGATTGCTGGCAAAGCCAGAATATTTACTACGTGGCGTTGAATCACTAGCCCCCCGAACCCAAATAGAGAAGTGCATGTAAGATAGGCAATTGTCCAGAGGTTTACGTGTCCTTGGTCTCGATTTTGGCCGCCCTCACAACGTCGCACCTGAATTTTTGCAATGCCCTACACATCTTGGGTCGACATGCTGCCTACGACATCCGCACAGACCTGCTCTCTGGATCCGGCGGGCACATCTATGCGTGGGGGCCGCGAGCTAGTCCTGAGCATGGGCGGTTCAGATGTCCACCGGCATCGCGTCGGTCGTCTCGGCTTGGGGCAGCGGCTTGATCTTCAGCGCGCCCATCACCTTGGGCAGCGCGGTGCCGATGGTGCCGAGACCCTTGGTCTGGAGGCCCAGCAGGTTTGCGGCGGTCTTCAGCTCGCCCATGCGGGTGAGCATCTGCGGGTTGCCGCCCACGCCCTTCATCACGCCCGGCGCCGCGCCGGCGAGCTGCACGTTGCGGTAGATGCCCAGCGCGAGGTTGGCGATGGCGGTGGCGATCACTTTCTTCTGCTGCGCATCGCCCGCCTGGTAGGCGGCGTTGAGATCGGCCGAGAGGTCTGCGCGCGACGTAAGAGTCTGGAGGTTCTCTTCCAGCTGCACCTTCTGGCCGTTGAGCTCGCCAAAGTTCTGCGCGCCAGTGATCGCGGCGATCTGCTCCTTCTGCGAGGCAAGGCCACCGCGGTCCTTCAGCGCCTGTGCGAGCAGCGCGGCCGAGATCATCACATTCTTCGTGGACTTCATCGCGCCGGTCAGGAACGTCGCGGCATCCGGGCCGGACACCTCGCCGTCACCGCCGCCGAGCATCTTCTTGCCCATGCCGCCAAGCGCTCCGAACTGCGCGGACGCGGTGATCGGGGCTGCCAGCATGGCGGCGGCAAGGACCATCGTGATCGTTTTATGCAACTTCATCGGTTACTCCTCTAGCATTACAGTTGCATAATTGATTGAACTCTGAATCAATGGGTCTCCATGGTAAGGAGGCTGTGGATGACAGGTGCATTGATCGAAACGACATTGGAGCTGTGGGCGTCCTCGCTGCGGGATGTGAAAAGCCGCATGCGGGAGCTGTTCACGCAGGAGCGAGTTGCAGTGTCTGCGAACTTGTTTCTGGACGGCTTGCTGAGTGACGAGCGCCGCAAGACGGGTTGGATGCGTGCCGAGGCTGCAGGGGATCCTGGTCCGTGGCGGCAACAGGCTATTCTGGGCCGAGGGCGATGGGAAGCAGACGCGCTTCGCGACATCGTACGCGACTATGTTGTAGAAAGCCTTGCGACCGATGACGCGGTCCTGGTCATCGACGAGACCGGCTTCCTCAAGCAAGGCCAAGCCTCTTGTGGGGTTGGGCGTCAATATACTGGATCGGCCGGCAAGATCACGAACTGCCAGATCGGTGTATTCGCGGCCTATGTATCGGCTCGCGGCCACGCGTTTATCGATCGTGCCTTGTATCTGCCGAAGAGCTGGACGAGTGATCCGGCACGACTTGCCGCACCCCATGTCCCTGAATCTGTAAATTTCGCCACCAAGCCAGCCTTGGCAGTTCAAATGATACAGCGGACGCTGGCGGCTGCCGTCCCTTTCTCGTGGGTCGCAGCGGACGCGGTGTATGGGGTTGGTGACGTCGAGCAGGCTCTGCGTCGGGCCTGCAAAGGCTACGTTCTCGGCGTAAAATCGGACCACTACTTTGCCTCATGGGCGGGCAAGCCCCCGGTCGCAGGCAAGGCGCAAGAGATTGCACAGGACCTTGATCCAGGCGCATGGAAACGCCTCTCCGCTGGCGAAGGCACAAAGGGTGCCCGCCTTCACGACTGGGCCTACTGCGAGCTCGCCGATCTCGACGCCGATGAATATGACGAGGCAAAATCAGGCGTGTGGACCCGGGGCCTCCTGATCCGCCGTAACATCAGCGACGGTGATCTGGCCTACTTCACGACCTGGTGCCCGGCGGGCACCGAAATACAGACTCTTGTCGCCGTGGAAGGCCGTCGCTGGGCGATCGAAGACAGCTTCGAAACGACCAAAAACGAGCTTGGCCTCGATCATAATGAGAGCCGCTCGTGGCATGGCTGGCATCGTCACGTCTCGCTCGTCATGCTTGCCTTCGCCATGATGGCGGTAATCCGATACCGCGCCAACGACATGACGCCCCCAAAAAGATCGAGGATGCGGACCATCAGGATCTGATCCGGTGGTCCATCCAGGAGGTCCGCCGGATCGCCAACAAACTGGCCCAACGTCGGATAGAACCCGCCTACATCATAGCGTGGTCATGTTGGCGACGGGCCCATCAGGCAGCGGCACAACGAGCTCACCTCAAGCACAAAATGCAACTGTAATGCTAGGGATGAGCCCGCGCGGCTCTCGATTATCGACCGCGCACACCGTACGTCCAGCGAGCAAAGCCAGCGCCGCATCTTCTGTAGTTTCCTATTTGCTACCGCGATCGCTAAAGAATGGTCGAAATCTGTGGAGTGCACCAAGATTCACATGGAGGTTACTACGGCTGGCGTTCACGACATCTGCTAGACGAACATGAACAGACGGCAGCTTCCATCTGACTTGGAAGGATATTTCCTACCGCTACTTTCTGCGAAACTGGTACGGGAACCCCTACGTTTGGGTTGTGTAACCAGAGGTCTGGAAATTCATTCGGGTCGGGACCGTTAAGCCGGTGCCGGGGCATGCCCCGGCACCGGCTGCCCATCTTCAGCATTCCATGGAGTCGCTACCCAACCATGGAGCAGACGAATGGACAAACGCGACGATACAGCGATCGAGGCAGTTCTGGAACAGTTGATCGAACACGGCCCCGAAGGGATTGCGGCCGTGTTCGCGCGCACCTTTGAGATGGCGATGCGCATCGAGCGTGAACGCTTTCTGGGCGCGCAGCGCTATGAGCGAACGCCCGACCGGCGTGGCTATGCGAACGGCTACAAGCCCAAGCTGTCAACCGAACTGAGGGTTTGACCCCCTTGGCGAAGCGAAGAACTGACCCCCGCTCATGGCATGGTGGTTTCGGTGTTCTCAAGCGTAGGTCCGGCCTTCTGCAGAAGGCCGGACCTACGCTTTTC
>NZ_CACSJO010000008.1 GCF_902706195.1 Novosphingobium sp. 18050
AAGAGGGCCCATGCGGCCCTCTTCGCGTTCCTGCAGAACGCGCAAGATTGACGCGGGGTGGAGCAGCCCGGTAGCTCGTCAGGCTCATAACCTGAAGGTCGCAGGTTCAAATCCTGCCCCCGCAACCAATCAAAACCATTAAAACCCAGCACAATAACAATACACCAACCCCGCAAGCAAAAGCTCGCGGGGCACTCCGCGTTTGTTCATTGAAGCGCGCTGGTCTGCACGCCGCCTTCGCTGGCGAAATGCCGACCTTATACTCCACCACCAGGCGCCCACATTCTGCACTGGCTGCAGAGTGCCCCCATCCCCTGAGAGCATGAAAAAAGCCGCGTCCTTGCAAGGACGCGGCGATTTTTTTGACCTCGTTTTCCGTTCTTAGCCGCGTTGGCGTTTAAGCACCCGCTCCGCCCACAGGCCGAAGGCTATGCCAATCGTCGTCCACATCAAGAGTTGCGTCGCGATTGAGGCGATACGGAAGTTCCATAGGAGAGTGGCCGGGAAGTCGGCCGGCACTTCGTCTATGGTAGGCAGCAAGAGCTGTCCCAGCCCCACGATCGCCGCGTAGGCGCCAAGCGCCAGCAGCGTTGCATCGAAACCACGCCCCGATCGGCTCGCCAATGCCGCACGTACCTTGCCTGCGATGGCCGCTGCGCCCAGCGATAAGGCGATCATCGCGAAGTAGGCTGCCGTGCGCAGGCCCACGGTTTCGTGCTTGCCTACTGCAGGCGGAGTTTGCGGGTACTTGATCGCAGGCACGACCACCACCAACAGGAACACCAATCCCGCCATCAGCAATGCCAGGCTGCGCGGCCCGATCGCACCAAACCGGCCGTAGCCATAAGCGAAGACGATGGCGAAAATTCCGCCCACCGCAGCCCCGTAAAGCGCCAGCGCCGTGAGCAGACCAGCGCCCTTCTGCGTCGAGCGACTGACGACTTCTTCCTCAGGTTCGCTGACGGTCGATCCACCGCCATGGGGGGCGCTCATGTGATGAGCCGAATGCGATTGCTCCACCCCGATAGCCAGATCGATCTGCGGTTCGGCAAAGGCACGCGCAAAAAGCGTAGCAAGCAAGGCCGCGAGAATGCCGGCCAGCATTCCGCGCCACAACAGGTCCCTGGTCACCGCAGTATCAGTGGCAGGGGAAGCCGAGGAGATGGCGGCCGTCGTGAACGAATTCGTGCACGTAAGTGCCCTGGAACAGCGCGAAGGCGCCCTGTTCTGTGCTGACGAAGTAGAGAAAGATCAGCGCCAGAAGCGTGCCGAGCACGGCCCAGGGGGCGATGTCTTCTACGGGAATGGCAGCACCGCCCTGTACGGGGATAAAGCTGTCGTCGAACAAACCGGCAGTCGTAGCCATGTCACGCTCCTTCAGGGGATTTCGCGTCCCGGGGAATCCATCAGCTTCTGGGATGAAGGTCTGGCTCTCGACGCCGGGGCATGGCGTCGATTACAGTGGCGCGACCGCGCCGGACTCAAACCGGCTTCCTCATCCCGAAGGCCGCCGCCACTTAGGGCGCGCAAGGCTGCCGCGTCAACGAAGAGTTGGAAATTCCCCGTGGCGACATCGCTCCTGCTGCTATGCGCGGCCTCCACGAAGCTGAGCCGCAGCGGCGGCTTTCCCGGCCCCGCCGACCCGCTCGATGAACCCGGCGCACAAGCTGCCGCCGCCTGCCGCCTGCCTTCGCAATACACGGCGGAACTGCGGTGCAGCCCAGCGCAGGCAGCCCGCGAAACGGTAGCGGCGATGGGCCTGACGGTGCGGATCGACCCGGCGCTGGCGGATATCGACCACGGCCCCTGGGCAGGCCGCGCCTTCGAGGACATCGCCCCGGACGCCCTTGCCGCATGGCTCAACGCCCCCGCTGGCGGCGCGCCCGGCGGCGAAACGCTGGCGCAGGTACACGCCCGCGCGGGGGCATGGCTGGACGATATCGCCGCCGCGCCCGGCGCCGTCTGCGCCGTGACCCACCCCATGACCGTCCGCGCCGCGCTGGCCCATGCGCTGGGCCTGCCGCTGCCTGCCACTCTCGCCATCGACCTTGCCCCGCTCTCGCGCACGCTGCTGTCGTTCAACGGCCGGTGGCGGCTGCAATCGCTCATCCCCAACTGAACGCTTGCCAGCCCATACGCCCGCCGGTATCCGCTGAAGGGTTCGGGAATGCCCCGCAAGGCATGAACGGGCAATGATCGCGCCGGTGCCTCGATTTCGAGGCTTAAAACGGGAAGGCGGTGCGGGCTTTACGGCCCAATTCCGCTGCTGTCCCTGCAACTGTAAGCGGTGAGCGCGATGCACATCGCCTGTCCCCCAGCGGGGATGGGCAGCCACTGGGCCGGACGCTGAAACATGCGAGGCCTGGGAAGGCCGTGCATCGAGCGATGACCCGCGAGCCAGGAGACCTGCCGGCGTCTGGTCGCTCTTGCCCTGGCCCAGGGGATGGCCGCGGCACGGTGAACTCCGTCTGAGCGACGACTGTTTCATGCGGCCGGGGCCGCATCGGCATGCGCCTTCGCGCGCGTGCCGAACCGTTCGATCGCGCGCGTCGATCCAGCGGTGCGTCCCGCCGCGTCGATTGTCGTGAGCGCGCGGGAGAAGATCTTTGAGCAAAGTGCCGACCACCGTCATCACCGGCTTCCTGGGCGCGGGCAAGACCACGCTCATCCGCCACCTGCTGCAGAACGCCAAGGGCCGCCGCCTCGCGCTCATCATCAACGAGTTTGGCGATGTCGGCGTTGACGGCGAACTGGTGAAGGGCTGCAACGACGAAGCCTGCCCCGAGGACGATATCGTCGAACTGGCCAACGGCTGCATCTGCTGCACCGTGGCGGACGATTTCCTGCCCACCATGATGAAGCTGCTCGACCGGCCCAACCCGCCCGAGCACATCATCATCGAAACCTCTGGCCTGGCCCTGCCCAAGCCGCTGGTAAAGGCCTTCCAGTGGCCCGACATCCGCACCCGCGCGACGGTGGACGGCGTGGTCGCCCTGATCGACGCCGATGCGGTGGCCGCTGGCCGCTTCGCCGCCGACGAGGTCGCATTGGCCGCAGCCCGCGCCGCCGATCCCACGCTCGACCACGATTCGCCGCTTGAGGAGCTGTTCGAGGAGCAGCTTGCCTGCGCCGACATGGTCGTCCTCAACAAGACCGACCTTGTGGACGCGGACGGCCTCGCCCGCGTCGAAGCGCTGGTGCTGGCGGAAACCCGCCCCGGCGTGAAGATCGTGCGCGCGGACCACGGCGCCGTCGACATCGCCGCCCTGCTGGGCATCACCGCCGCCGCCGAGGACGACCTCGACAGCCGCAGGTCGCACATCGATGGCCTCGACGAAGGCCACGACCATGACGACTTCGACAGCTTCGTGGCCCACGGCGGCGACGTGGCCGACTTGGACGCCCTGCTCGCCCGCATGGCCGCGCTGATCGCCGAGCATGACGTGCTGCGCATCAAAGGCATGGTCGCGGTCGCCGGCAAGCCCGGCCGCCTGATCGTGCAGGCCGTCGGCCCGCGCATCCAGCACTTCTACGACCGCGCCTGGGGCAGCGCCGAACCGCGCCGCACCCAGCTTGTGGTGATCGGCCAGAAGGGCCTCGACCGCGCCGCCATCGAGGCGGGGCTGACCGATGTTCTCGGTGCCGTTCCAGCCTGATGCACCTGCTTTCCGCCACTCCGGGCACCATCTCCAACGGCGACGAGGCGATCGACCTCGACCAGCCGCCGGGCGACATCGTGATCCTGACGGTGGCGGACAGCGAACTGGCTTGCTTCGCCAAGGCAGCCGCGCAGTTGCCGCAAGGCGCGCCCGGCGGCGCGCCAAGCGTGCGCCTCGCCAACCTGCTGCAGCTCAAGCACCCCTACTCGATCGACCTCTACGTCGAGAAGGTGATCGCCCACGCCAAGTTCGTCTGCGTGATCCTGCTCGGCGGCAAGAGCTACTGGCCCTACGGCATCGACGAGATCGCCCTGATCGCCCGCGAACGGGGCATCGCCTTCGCCGCCATCGCCGACGGGCGCGAGGACGATCCGGCGCTGGACCGCGCCTGCACCCTGCCCGCCGATCAGGTGGAGCATTTGCGCGGCTACCTGCGCCAGGGCGGCACCGCCAACGCGCTGTCGTTCCTGCGCACTGCGGCGCGCGTGATCGGCCATGATTGCGGCACGCCCGACGATCCGGTGCCCGTCGCCGATGCCGGGCTGTACCTCCCCGGCGTGGAGCGCCCCGGCCTTGCCGACCTGCGCGCCCGCTGGACGCCCGGCGCGCCCACCGCGCTACTGGTGTTCTACCGCGCGCTGATGATCGCGGGCACGCTGGACGCGGTGGACGCGATGGTGGTGGACCTGCAATCGCGCGGCCTCAACGTCGCCGCCGTGCACGTGCGCGCTTTACGCGAACCCTTCGCCATCGACTGGCTGCGCGCCTTGATGGACGAGATCGCCCCCGACGTCATCGTCAACGCCACCAGCTTCGCGTCCTCCTCCTCGGGCGAGCCGCGCACCCCCGGCGTGCTGGAACGCGCCGACTGCCCGATCCTGCAAGTCGCCTTCGCCGGCGTGGAAGAAGCCGACTGGCTCGCCGCCGCGCGCGGCCTCGGCCCGCGCGACCTCGCCATGAACGTGGCCCTGCCCGAGGTGGACGGGCGCATCTTCACCCGCGCCGTCGCCTTCAAGGCCGCGCAGCACTTCGACGAAGTGACCCAGTGCGGCATCGTCGTGCCCCGCGTGGCGCCCAGCCGCGTGGCCTTCGTCGCCCGCCTTGCTGCCAACTGGGCGCACCTGCGCGCCGCCGCTCCCGCCAAACGCCGCGTGGCGCTGGTCCTCGCCAACTACCCCAACCGCGACGGACGGATCGGCAACGGCGTCGGCCTCGACACTCCCGCCAGCGCCGCCTCGATCCTCGCAGCCTTGCGCGGCGCGGGCTACGATGTCGGCGCGGCCCCGCAGGACGGCGCGGGCCTGATGGCGCTGATGACCGGCGGCGTGACCAACGACCTGACCTCGCTGGACAGGCCCGGTGAGATCGCCCTGCCCCTCGCCGACTACCACGCCGCCTTCGCGTCCGTGCCCGAAACCGCGCGCAGCCTCATGCTCGATCGCTGGGGCGCGCCCGAGGCCGACCCGTTCGTGAAGGACGGCGCCTTCCGCCTGGCCGTCCACCAGTTCGGCAATGTCGCCCTCGCGGTGCAGCCGGCGCGCGGCTACAACATCGACCCCAAGGCCAGCTACCACGACCCGGCGCTCCCGCCGCCGCACGCCTACCTCGCCTTCCACATCTGGCTGGAGCAGCATTTCTGCGCGCAGGCGCTGGTCCATGTCGGCAAGCACGGCAATCTGGAATGGCTGCCCGGCAAGGCCATCTCGCTGTCGGAAGACTGCTTCCCCGAGATCTGCGCCGGCCCGCTGCCGCAGCTCTACCCCTTCATCGTCAACGATCCCGGCGAGGGCACGCAGGCCAAGCGTCGCATCTCCGCCGTAGTGATCGACCACCTGACGCCGCCCCTCACCCGCGCCGAAAGCTATGGCCCGCTCAAGCATCTCGAAGCGCTGGTGGACGAATACTACCTCGCCGCCGGGATGGACCCGCGCCGTCTGGAGCGGCTCCGGCGCGATATCCTCGACCTTGCACGCGGTCAGGGGCTGGATCAGGACGCAGGCGCGCTGGGCGATGATGACAATGCGCTTTCGGCCATCGACAACTACCTGTGCGAGTTGAAGGAACTGCAGATCCGCGACGGGCTGCACGTCTTCGGCCACTCGCCCGAGGGCAGGCTGCGGCGCGACCTGCTGGTGGCGCTGGCAAGGACGCCGCGCGGGTATGACGGGCCGGGGCAAGCCTCCCTCCTGCGCGCGATGGCGGAGGATTTCGGGTTCGCGTTCGATCCCCTCGACTGCCGGATGGGCGATGCCTGGTTGGGCCCGCGTCCGCAGGTGCTGGAGGCGATGTCGAGCGATCCGTGGCGCACGCTGGGCGATACGGTGGAGCGGCTTGAACTGCTGGCGGCGGCGTGGATAGAGGCCCTGGCCTTCCCGATCCAGCCCCCTACCCCGCTCATCCTGAGCTTGTCGAAGGATGCTGGCGCTGCGTTGCGATTCTTCGACAAGCTCAGGATGAGCGGGGGTAGTGCTGACGGCGGGGAAGATGTGCAGGCCGCAATGCCCCGCACCGCCGCCGTCCTCGCCGAAATCGCAAACAACCTCGCCCCGCGCGTCGACCGCTGCGGCGATGCCGAGACGCAGGCCCTCCTCGCCGGACTCGAAGGCCGCTTCGTCCTGCCCGGACCGTCCGGCGCCCCGACAAGAGGCCGCCCCGACGTGCTGCCCACGGGCCGCAACTTCTACTCGGTAGACACCCGCGCCGTGCCCACCGCCGTCGCATGGGAACTGGGCTACAAGTCCGCGCAGCTGCTCGTCGAGGACTACGTCCAGCGCGAGGGCGAATACCCGAAAGCCATGGCGCTATCCGCCTGGGGCACCGCCAACATGCGCACCGGCGGCGACGACATCGCGCAGGCCCTCGCGCTGATGGGCGTGCGCCCGCGCTGGGAGTGGACCTCGGGCCGCGTCACCGGCTTCGAGATGATGACGGTGGTCGAACTGGGCCGCCCGCGCGTGGACGTGACCCTGCGCGTCTCGGGCTTCTTCCGCGATGCCTTCCCCGAACAGATCGACCTGATCGACAGCGCCGCGCGCGCCGTAATGGCGCTGGAGGAAGCCGAAAGCGACAACCCCGCAGCAGCGCGACACCGCGCCGAACTCGCCGCGTTGGTCGAAGCCGGCGAGGACGCGGCCACCGCCGCCCGCCGCACCGGAGCACGCGTCTTCGGATCGAAGCCGGGCGCGTATGGCGCCGGCCTGCAGGCGATGATCGACGAGAAGATCTGGCACGAACGCGCCGATCTTGCCCAGGTCTACCTCGACTGGGGCAGCTATGCCTACGGCGCGGGCGTGGAAGGCGAGGCCGAGCGCGAGCTGTTCGCCGCCCGCCTCACCCAGACCGACGCCGTGGTCCAGAACCAGGACAACCGCGAACACGACCTGCTCGACAGCGACGATTACTACCAGTTCGAAGGCGGCATCGCCTCTGCCGTGGAGCACCTGAAGGGCCGCAAGGTGCTGTCCTACCACAACGACCACTCGCGCCCCGAACGCCCCGTGGTGCGCACGCTGGAGGACGAGATCGGCCGCGTCGTGCGCGCCCGCGTCACCAATCCCAAGTGGATCGCGGGCGTGATGCGCCACGGCTACAAGGGCGCGTTCGAGATCGCGGCCTCGGTCGACTACCTGTTCGCTTTCGCCGCCACGACCCATGCGGTGAAGGACCACCACTTCGACGCCGTCCACGCCGCCTTCATCGAGGACGAGGCGGTGCGCGACTTCATGGCGCAGGCCAACCCGGCAGCGCTGCGCGAAACCGCCGCCCGGCTCGCCGAGGCGCTGGAGCGCGGCTTGTGGAAACCCAGATCAAACAGCGCGGGCGTCCTGCTCGCCGAAATCGCAGGAGCTTGAAATGGCTGAACGCACCGACGAACGCCACGCCGAGAAGATGAAGAAGAAGCAGGCCGCCCACGACAAGATCCTCGCCGGCAAGACCGTCGAGAAGGGCCTGCTGATCGTCAACACCGGCAAGGGCAAGGGCAAGACCACCGCCGCGCTGGGCATGGTGGTGCGCGCCATCGGTCATGGCAAGAAGGTGGGCGTCGTGCAGTTCGTGAAGGGCGCGATGACCACCGGCGAGACCGCCGTGTTCGCCGCTTTCCCGGACAACGTGGAATTCAAGGCGATGGGCGAAGGCTTCACCTGGAACACCCAGGACCGCGCCCGCGACATCCTACTCGCCCGCGAGGCATGGGACGAAGTGAAGCGCATGATCGCCGACCCCGCCTATGACATGGTGCTGGCGGACGAGCTGAACATCGTCCTGCGCTACGACTACCTGCCGCTGGACGAAGTGCTGGAAGTGCTGACCGCCCGCGCCGAAATGAAGCACGTTATCGTGACCGGGCGCAACGCCCCTGAGAGGCTGATCGAACAGGCCGATCTCGTCACCGAAATGACGCTGGTAAAACACCCCTATCGCGAACAGGCCGTCAAGGCGCAGCCGGGCATCGAGTTCTAGGGCCGCTCCCGATGACCTCCCGCCTTTCATCCTTGGGTTCGCTGTGACGCTGCCGCCTCGCTTCGACCCCGCCTTCCGCGACGACCTCGCCGCGCTGCTGTCCTGGCGCCGCGACGTGCGGCGCTTCCGACCGGAGCCTGTTGCGGAAGATGTCGTGGCTGAACTCCTTGCCGCCGCGCAACTCGCCCCCTCTGTCGGCAATTCGCAGCCGTGGCGCTTCGTGCGAGTGCGCTCAGCGGCCTTGCGCGAGGCACTCACCCGCCATGTCGACGGCGAAGTGGCACGCGCCGGGGAGGCCATGCCCGGCCCTGAACGCCGCGCCGCCTATGCGGCGCTGAAGCTGCACGGTCTCGACCACGCGCCTGAAGTCATCGCCGTATTCTGCGACGACGCAACCGAAATCGGCGGCGGACTGGGCGCAGCAACGATGCCGCAAACGCGCGAATGGTCGGTGGTGATGGCGATCCATACCCTCTGGCTTACCGCGCGGGCAAAGGGGCTGGGGCTGGGCTGGGTCTCCATCGCCGCGCCCGAAACGGTGACGGCGCTACTGGATGTGCCCCCGGCGTGGAATTTCATCGCCCTGCTCTGCCTTGGCGAACCGGAAGAGCCGCACCTGGTGCCTGAACTTCAACGCCTTGGCTGGCAAGCCCGTCTTGACGGGAGCACCCATGTCAGCGAGCGATGACTTTTGCCGACAGGGCACGCGCCGCCTTCACATAAGCGGGGCCGCCGCAAACCGTCCATGCCTGCGGGATGCCGATGCGCGGGATACCCTCCAGCACCGGGTGGTGCATCATCTCGGTGCCTTGATCGACAATCTTGTCGGTGGCGGTATCAACGATGAGGAAGTCCGGCCGGGCTGCGGCCATCTCCTCCAGGCTCATCTGCGAAAGCGCCGGTTTGCCCAGTTTTCCGGCGAGGTTCACCAGTCCCGCACGCGTCATCAGGTCATCGATCAACGTGCCTGTGCCGGTCATGTAGCCCCGCCGCTGGTAGTAGGCGGCTACCTTGCCGCCGCCCGCTTTCGGCAGTCCGGCAAGATCGCGGTTCATGCGTGCGATCAGCGCCTCGCCGCGCTCGGGATGGCCGACGGCCTTCGCCACCTCGCGGATCGAGACAAGGATCGCGGGATAGCTGCTGGGCGACTTGATATCCAGCGCCGGGTACTTGCGCGATTTGAGCACGGCAATGGCCGGACTGCGCCGCGCGGGCATGCCGATGACGAGATCGGGGTCGATCGCCATGATCTCTTCGGCCGAGCCGCGCAGGATGGGCAGGCCCCGCGTGGCAGAGGCAGCAGCGGACATCTGGGGATCCGCAGCATTGCGGGTAAGGCCCGCGATCTGCCCTCGATCAGCCAGCGCCAACACCAGCTGGTCGGCGCACAAATTGAGCGAAACGATCCTTTGTGGCGCCGTTTTGGGCCGCTGCGCCAAGATAGCAGCGCTGCTCCACGCGGCCGCGCCGCCCAGACCGATAGCCAGAGCGAAAACCGCTAGCTTGCCACAACGAAGATAAGCCGTAAGCGCCATTTGCGCGCATCCATAGCAACACGACCCCGGGACACAAGCGTGACGGGGAACCGATCCAATTCGAGGTATTCGTGCCAGTCGATGCTTTCCCTGCCTTTTCGCCAACGGGCCGCCATCCGGCGCTGATCCCGCTACTGCTTGTCGGTGTGCTGGTCATGGCGCTGGCGTCGGTGAATCTTGGCCCCGTGACACTCTCACCGGATCGGATTTTCGCAGCATTCACCGGCCACGGCGATACAATCGCGCAGGCAATTCTGTTCCAGCTGCGCCTGCCGCGCACGCTGGTCGCGCTTCTGGTGGGGGCGATGCTCGGCTTGGCGGGGGCAGTGCTGCAGGGCTACCTGCGCAACCCGCTGGCCGAGCCTTCGGTGCTGGGCGCATCGAACGCATCGGCGCTGGGGGCGGTGGGGGCGATCTACTTCGGCGTGGCGGACTGGCATCCCGCGCTGCTGCCGGTGCTGTCGATCGCCTCGGGCCTGATCGCGCTGATGCTGCTGTTCGCGCTGGCAGGGCGCTCGGAAAGCCCGCTGACGCTGATCCTTGCCGGCATCGCCGTCTCGACGCTGGCGGGCGCGGGGATCAGCCTGGCGCTGAATCTGTCGCCCAACCCCTTCGCAGCGATGGAGATCATGGCCTGGCTGCTCGGCTCGATCGAGAACCGGACGATGGAGCATGTCTGGACCGCCCTGCCGTGCGTGATGCTGGGCATCACCCTGCTGCTCTACGACCCGCGCGCGCTTGATGCGCTGTCGCTGGGTGAGGACGGCGCCCGGTCGCTGGGCGTGGACCTTTCGCGTACCCGCATCCGACTGCTGCTGGGCGTGGCGATCGGCGTGGGGGGCGCGGTGGCGGTTTCAGGCTCGATCGGCTTCGTCGGCTTGATCGTGCCGCACCTGATCCGCCCACTGACCGACCGCAGCCCGTCGGCGCTGCTGCTGCCCTCACTGATGGGCGGCGCGATCCTGCTGACCGGCGCTGACATCCTCGTGCGCCTGATCCCGACCGCCAGCGAACTGAAGCTGGGCGTGGTGACAGCCTTCCTTGGTGTCCCGGTCTTCCTTGTCCACCTGCTGCGGGAGCGCCGCCTGTGGTGACGATCACGATCAAGGGCATTTCCGCCGACCTCGGCCGCCAGGCGGTCCTCACCGGCCTCAGCGCCACCCTGCGGCCCGGCAAGCTGACCGGGATCATCGGTCCCAACGGCGCGGGAAAGTCGACTCTGGTGCGCGCGGTGCTGGGCCTTGTCCCCACGCTGCGCGGTTCGATCGAAATCGAGGGGCGGGACCTCAAGGCGTTTTCTCCGTGCGAACTGGCCCGCACCGTCGCCTACCTGCCGCAGGGCCAGACGCTGCACTGGCCGCTCAGTGTCGAGCGGCTCGTCGCGCTGGGCCGCCTGCCGCATCTTGGTCCGATGTCGCGCGTCTCCATCGAAGATCGCGAGGCGGTGCTGGAAGCCATGGCCCGCGCCGACGTGGCGCACATTGCCAGCCGCATCGCCACCGAGCTTTCGGGCGGCGAGCGAGCACGGGTGATGTTGGCGCGCGCGCTGGCGGTGGGTGCACAGGGACTGGTGGTGGACGAGCCGCTGGCCTCGCTCGACCCAGGGCACCAGATCGATGTCATGGAACTGCTTGCCCGCGAGGCACGCGGCGGGGCGCTCGTCGTCGCCGTGCTGCACGACCTGACGATGGCGGCGCGCTACTGCGACCACCTTCTGCTGATCGAGCGCGGCATGCTGGTGGCCGAGGGCACCCCGGCGCAAGTGCTGACCGCAGAACGGCTGCGCACTGTCTACGGTGTGACCGCGCACATCGATATCGTCGGCGCCACGCCGATGGTGGTGCCGACCGGGCGCTGGCCGAAGCCTCAGGTCGAGGGGGAATGACCTCGTCGCCCCGGACCAGATCCGGGGCGACGGATGTATCAGGCCGCCGCGTAGCCACCGTCGACGTGGATGGCATCGCCGTGCACGTAGCGCGCCGCGCTTGAGGCCAGGAAGGCCACGGCCTCAGCCACTTCCGCCGGTTCCACGAAGCGGCCCATCGGGTTGCCCGCAGCAACGCCCGCCCGCAGGGTCTCGACCGAAGTGCCCCCGCTGATGCGCGAATATGTGGCGAGGATGTCGTCCATCATCGCGGATTCGACAACGCCGGGGTGAACGGAGTTAACGCGGATCGGTTTACCCAGCGTGGCGAACTCCACCGCAGCCACCCGCGTCAGCATCCGCGCGGCGGCCTTGCTGGCGCAATAGGCGGCACTGAACGCGGCAGGCCTGTCCGACGCGCCCGAGCACAGGTTGACCACCGAAGCGCCGCCCTGACGGCGGGGGCCGCTGCGGGCGAGAAGGTCGGATGCGACCTTGAGGCCGAGGAACAGACCCTCGACATTAACCTGCTGGCAGCGGCGCCAGTCTTCCAGCGCCATGGCGTCCAGCCGCTCCATCGGCGCGATGCCGGCATTGTTGACCAGCACGTCGAGAGCGCCGTAACGCCCCTCCACCACCGCAATCACCTCGGCCCAGCTTGCCTCACTCGTCACGTCGAGGGGCACAAACTCCCCGGCTGCCTCAGCGGGCGCGCGCAGGTCGGTGCTGACCACGGTGGCGCCGCGTTCTGCCAGCAGGCGAACGACGGCAGAGCCGATATCGCCGTTCGCGCCGGTGACAAGCGCGATGGCGCCGTCCAGACGGGTGGTATCCATGGTCATTTCTCCCTCGAAGCGATGTGTTTCATCGACGGTGGAGGTTTCACCCCGCGCCGTCACCTCGCATAAAGGCATAGACGGGGTCCGACTGCCCGCGGGCGCCGTGCAGGTCGAGCGGGGCGTACATGCCGCCGGTCATGTCGCGGGTGCTGGGCTCGGTGCGGGTCCAGTCGAGCACGAAGCTGCGCTCGGCGATCGCCCAGCGTCCGTCACGGCGCTCGAAACGGTCGATGTAGCGGCCGCCGGTGAGAGTGTCGGTCGCGCCGTCCATGCTGGTGGAAACGGCGATCACGTAGGTTTCACCAACGGCGCCGTCGCCGGATACCTCGATCCACTGGTTGGCGATGGAGTGGAAGGTCTGGGCGTAAGTTTCTTCGACCAGCGCGCAGATGGCGACGGCGAATTCCTGGCCGTTGCCGTTGAAGGCGCCGCTGATCACCGTACTATCTGCGTGGAACACCTGTCCCAGTAGCGCCGCATCGGCGCGGTCTACGCCCCGGCAATAGGCCATGGTGAGGTCGGCGATCTGCTGGCGCGAGACGACGGCGTCGAGGGTCTGCTGGCTATGGGTCATCGGCTGATATCCTTTTTGGCGGTTTTGGCCGGTGTTCTTCGCGCGCGCCTGGGCAAGCAGGGCGATCCCGGTATCGGCAGCGCCGTGGCCGCCGAGTGGTACGTGATTGTCCAGCGAACCCAGTTCCGGCAGCATGCCGCCGCCCGGCCAGTTGAGATTGGTGTCGAGCACATAGGTCCTGTGGCTCATGCGCCATTCGCCGCCGCGCCGTTCATGCCGGTCGAGGTATCGGCCGCAGATCAGGTGCTGCGTCTCCGCGCTGGAGGCGTATGCCATGATGTAGCTTTCGGAGGCGGCCCGGTCCCCGTCCAGTTCGATCCACATCTGCGCAGTGCGGTGCAGTGTCACCGGGCCCGCCTTCTGCGCGCCTGTAAGGATGCCTGCGAGCTGCGCGGCAGGCCCTGCGAAGAAACGGTAATCGACGGTGCCGTCATCGTGATAGCAACCCGCCAAAAGGCCCTCGTCGGCTCGGTCGACGCCGCGGCTGTGGCAGGCCAGCACGTTTGAGATCGCCTGGATATCGGCGATGCCTTCGATGTTCATCCCACCGTCTCCCCGTTGTCGATGACGATGTGGGTGCCGGTTATCTGGCGCGATTCCTCGGAGGCAAGGAACAGCACGAGGTTCGCCACGTCCTGCGGCGTGCCCTGCCCGCGCGCATGGACCTGATCCAGCCCGGCGTTGTCCTGTGGCAATTGGGCCAGCGCGGCCTGCGTCATCGGCGTATCGTGGGCGCCCGGCGCGATGGCGTTGATGCGAATTTTGTAGTCCTGCTCAAGGCAATGTATCGCCACGCTGCGGGTCAGGGCGATAATGCCGGCCTTGGCAGCGCTATAGGCGGGGATCGCGCTTATCCCCTTGAGCGCGGCGACCGAGGCGACGTTGATGATCGAACCGCCGCCGCCCTTGGTCATGTGCGGCAGGGCGGTGTGGCAACCGAGGAAGCACCCCTCCACCATCACCTGCATCTGCAGCCGGAAGGTTTCGAGATCACACTCCTCGACATTGCCGAAGCGCACGAGCCCCGCATTGTTGACCAGCACATCAAGCCTGCCGAAATGCGCCATGGTCTTGCCCACGACATCGCGCCACTGGGCCTCGTCGCGCACGTCATGCTCGAAGAACAGCGCGCCGGGGATCGATCTGGCGACTTCGCGGCCCATGTCTGCTTGAAGGTCGGTGATGACCACTTGCGCGCCTTCCGCTGCCAGAAGCCGGGCGTCGGCGGCGCCAAGGCCCGACGCCCCGCCGGTGATAAGGGCGACTTTGCCTGCTACGCGGTTCATGCTGGTTCTTCCTTTCGCTGTGAGCGATGGGTCGCTCCACTCGCATTCATCCTCTCCTCCTCCCTCGCCCTCTCCGCGCAAGCGGGAGTGACGGGGAAGGAAGGCGTTTCATCCCGTCATCCTCAGAAGTTGAAGCTGGCCGAAGCGCCGAACTGGCGCGGCGGGGCGTAGCCGGCGAGGCCGGCGTAACCGGGGCTGTCATAGACGGTCGAAAGATAGCGCGAATCCAGCAGGTTGGTCGCCCAAAGGCCCAGCGACCAGGCAGCTCCGTCCGGCTTGTAGGTCAGCGTCGCGTCGACCAGATGCGTGGGCTGGATTTTCGAGCGCGGGGTGTCGAGGATCGCGGTGTAGTACTTTGAACTGGTGTAGGTGTAGCTCACGTCGCTCACCAGATCGGCGCCGTTGCCGAGCGGGATCACGAAATTGGCCCCGAAGCTGGCGTTCCACTTGGGCGCGTTCTGCAGGCGGTATCCCTCCAGATCGATGATCGCGCCCGAGAGCGGATCGCCGTAGAGGAACTGCTTGTACTTGGCGTCAAGGTAGGCGAGCGAAGCGCGCAGGGTCATACCCTCCACCGGGACGGCGGTGGTTTCCAGCTCGAAGCCCTTGATCTCGGACTTGCCCGCGTTGAGGATGCGGTTGCCCTGCGTGGCGGTGTCCGTATCGAAGTAGATCTGCGCCACCTGCATATCGCGGTAGTTGGTGTAGAACGCAGCCAGATTCACGCGCAGATGCCTGTCGAGGAAGTCGGCCTTGATGCCGCCCTCGAAGGTATCGACCTTTTCCGGGTTGAAAGGCGTGTTACCATCCGCCGGAACGCCGACGCGCGCGGTGAAGCCGCCCGACTTGAAGCCGCGCGACCAGCTTGCATAAAGCAGGGCGTCGTCGGCCACTTCATAGTCCGCGCCCAGCTTCCAGCCGACGTTGTTCCAGCTTTTCCGGCCGCCCACGGTGAAGCTGCCGATAACGGTGTTGCCCTCGCCCGTGTAGTTCGAGCCGGCCGGATCACCGATACTGGTGATGAGGCTGGGCGTGGAAACGGTGCGCTCATGCGAATAGCGGATGCCCGCCTGCAGCTTGAGCCGGTCGGTCACCTTCCAATAGGCCTGCGCGAAGCCGGAGACGGAGTAGTTGTCCTGATCCTGCAGGTTGGTCTGGAGCAGGCCGGGCGCGGCGAACTGCAGGCGGTAGGCCTGGATGTGATCGTAGTGGTTCTTGAGGTAGAACCCGCCGACCAGCACGTTCAGCGTATCGGTGAGTTCAAGATTGGTGCGCAGTTCCTGGCTCAACTGCCAGCCTTCGGTGCGGCGGTAAGTGTCGTTCAGGAACAGCGGGGTGCCGTCCTGATCGGTGAACTCGCGCAGCTTGAAGTGCTTGTACCCGGTGATCGAGGTCCAGTCGCCCAGCGGCGTGTTCCGCCAGTTCATCGTCAGGGTGCCGGAATAAGTGTCCATGTTGGACTCGTCGGGCACCGAATTGTTGGCGCCGTAATACTTGTCGGGCGCGGTGCACATGCCCTGGGTTGCGCAGGGGCTGACGTACATGCCCGCAGTACCCGGCGCGGTGTAGAGCGCCTCGCCCGGACGGGCACCGTTGATGACGATGGGTGAGCCGTTGCGGGCGTTGACGTATTCGCCCTGAAGCGTCGCGTCGAAATTGCTGCCCGGCGTGAAGCGCAGGTAGGCGCGCACCGCGTCGAGGTTCTTGCTTCCCATGTCGGAACCGTCGACGACATTGGTTACCCAGCCTTCGCGCTGGGTGTGTATCCCTGCGACTTTCAGCGAGAGCACGTCCTTGACCAGCGGCGCCTCGATCGATCCGGTCACGTCGAAGCGGTTGTAGTTGCCGTAAACCGCCTTGACGTGGCCGCCGAACTCACCCGTGGGCTGGCCGGTGACGACGTTGATGACGCCGCCGGTGGTATTGGCGCCGAACAGCGTGCCCTGCGGTCCGCGCAGCACTTCGATGCGGTCTACGTCATACAGGTCGAGCAGCGCGCCCATCGAGAAGAACTGCGGCACCCCGTCGACCACGATCGACACGGTATTGCCCGCATAAGGGTCCGGCTCGATCACGCCGATGCCGCGCACGGTGAAGACGGCGCTTTGCGGGGTGTTGGCAAAGTTGTCGATCTGGACGTTGGGGATCTGGCCCTGAAGCGCCTGAAGCGAGGTACCCTGCGTGGCCGCGAGGGCCTCGCCGCCGATCGCGGTGATCGAGATCGGCACGTCCTGGATGTTCTCGGACTTCTTCTGCGCGGTGACGACGATTTCCTGAATGCCGCCCTGCTGTTCGGCCTCCTGCGCGAAGGCGGCGGGCGATGCCATCAGCGCGGCAGCGCCGAGAGCGAGACGTGAACTGTCCTTGAGCCAGGTCTTCATCGATATTCCTCCCTGAGTTTTTTCATTATCGTCGCGCGCGCAGGCGCATTCCCCCGAGCCAGTGGTGCACGGATGGTCACTTCGCCCCGGACATGGTCCGGGGCAGATGGCGGTATGAGAGGGCGGCCTTAGCGGCGCCCCTCCAGGTAGTCGTTCAGCACTTCGTGGAAGAAACGCACCCGCGTCTCCTGCCCGGAGAGATAGGCATCCTCGTAGCCGCGCGAATGCATTCCGCGCTGCTGCCCCTCGGCCAGCATCATGTCCTGATAGACGATCTGGTCCTTGATTTCGGGCACGCCGCGTCCGTTGTCGAAGGCGCGGTGCTGGAACTCGGCCTCGCGCAGCGGCTGAGGGCCGGCCATGATCGATTCCACCATGGTCTGCCCGGCCACAGGGAAGGCCATGCACCACAAGTCGAACGTGCATTTGTTCGGATCGGTCGGATGCGGTTCGGTGCGGAAAAGGATCACGTTGTCCGGCAAGAAGCTGATGGTGACGTTGGGGAACATCACCGTGTGCGGGCTGTCGGTAATCTCCTCGTCGTCCATATGCTCGTAGTGGACATAGCCGCGCTCCTGCCACAGGCGCTTCTTGGCGGCCTTTAGGTCGAGCCAGCCCTGCATCGCCTTGGTCTCGAAGTCCGGGTAGGACGCCGGGTCGATATCCCACTGCTGCAGGATCATGTCGAAGGGATGCTGGACGCCGTCGGACAAGCGGTCCGACAGCGAGGGGCGCATCGGCTGCACGGTACGGCCATGCCCGCCCGGCCACATTTCATGGCGCGCCGTGTCCACGTCCTGGTCGATCCAGGGCGGCACCTGCGGGTGCGCGGTGCGGGTGTGGTAGCTTTCCGAGAAATTGTCGGTCGCGAATTTCCAGTTGGTTTCGAGGTCGATCTTCATCCAGAAGACGCGCACGCCGGTGTCCATCGGGTAATTCTTGTAAAGCTCGGGCATGGGCGACAGGAAATCGAGCAGTTCGGGCGCCTCGTCGTCCATCGTGTACCACACGAAGCCGCCCCAGGTCGCGCAGCGCAGTTCCTTCAGCTTAAGCTTGCCGCAGGGGTTGCCCTGCGGAAAGTCCTCAGGGTCCTGCGCCTTTTCGAGCACGCCGTCCTTGCCCCAGACCCAGCCGTGATAGGGGCACTGAAAGCTGTCCTGTGAGCTGGCGTCCCACACTAGACGCATGCCGCGGTGGCGGCAGGAGTTGTAGAACGCCTTGATGGAACCGTCCTCCTGCTTCACGCAGAAGACGGATTCGTTCATGAAATCATGGACCACGTAATCACCGGCTTCTTCCAGCTCGGCAGTGCGGCCCGCGATGTGCCAGATGCGGGTCCACATACGGTCCCACTCGCGTTTCATGAATTCAGGTGAGGTGTAGCGGTCTCCGGTGATCGGATCGCCGCGCAGGTTCGCTGCATTACGGCCGTCGATCATCAGGGCGTCGATGTCTTGCCTTCCCATCTCGTCTCTTTCCCGTGCGCAGGCCCTTGCCAGGTCCGTGTCTTCGTTGAGGCGAGGATAACAAAACTGGTCGATCGACCAACCTATCAAAACGATCAGGCCTGAGGGGTGAGCAAGAGAGACGGAAAATCCGCCTAACGCCCGGCGACCGATCAACCTGCGGAAGGCTCCTGCAGGCTTTCGAGGCCCCTTGCGAAGAACTTCAGCGCCGGACGCGCCATGTCCTCCAGCCGCGCAACGGAATGGTGATCACGGCTGAGATCGTCGAGGAAGCCGGGGTCCTGCACCATGAAGATCAGCGCCGCCTCGATCAGATAGACGCCCGCCAGCAGGTTGCCCTCCGGGATGGTCGGCGCGTGGATGCGCAATTGATCTGTCAGGATCTGCGACACGGCGCTCAGCTTGCCGAGGATCGGGCGCAGCTCCGGCATCCTGTAAGAACTCATCAGGTGCGAGGTCATGACGATGTAATTGCGCAAGGGGTCGCCGTCGGTAGAGGCGGCATGGAGGAACGGCAGGATGAAGGCGGCAACGATCTCCTCCAGCCCGAAAGTACCTGGCTGCGCCTGCCTGCGCGCAAAGCTTTCCGCGATGGTGGAACGTAGCAGGTCCAGCTTACGCTCCAGCGCGGCGTCGAGGATGAGGTGCTTGTTGCCGAAATGATAGTGCACCAGCCCCATGCGCACCCCCGCCTCATGCGCAATATCGCGCAGCGAGGTGCCCAGATAGCCGTTGCGGGCGAACAGTATCTCGGAAGCGTCGAGGATCTGGTTGCGCGTTGCCTCTCCCTTGGGCGTGCCGCCCTTGGGAGCCCTGCCCGCGTCTGGCTTGATCTTCGCTTC
This sequence comes from Novosphingobium sp. 18050, assembly GCF_902706195.1. Taxonomy (GTDB): domain Bacteria; phylum Pseudomonadota; class Alphaproteobacteria; order Sphingomonadales; family Sphingomonadaceae; genus Novosphingobium. The sequence goes on from NZ_CACSJO010000008.1 coordinate 18,908, forward strand.
CGTCATGACCCCTCGATGCGGCGCGAATGGCGTGCGGTCGCATGTCGCTTTCATGGCGGGTCAGAGTGCCGGTGACAACCGCGCACTGCGCAAGAACGGCCCCGTCCCTCAGGGCCCCGGTGCAGACGGTGCGGGAACCGGCTGCGGCGTGCTGCGCGGTGTCGCCTGTCCGCTATTGCCGGGATTGATCCGCAGCCCCTGCCCATCGATCTGCACGTCGAGCGGCACCCCGCCGAACTTGGTGCTGATTACCGCCTGCCCATCCTCAATACGAACATGGCTGTCGTCACCCACCGGAATGTCGCCGATCTCGGGCACGTCGAGCGGTTGCACCGGCCCGTCGGGATCCGCTGCCTTCGGACGCGACGGCGCAGGCCTCTCGCCCAAGGCATCGCGCATGAAGTCACGCCAGATGCGCGCGGGTACGGTGCCGCCCGAAACGCCCTTGAGCGGCGAGTTATCATCGTTGCCGACCCACACGCCGACGACGAGATCACCGGAATAGCCCACGAACAATGCGTCGCGATTTTCCTGGCTGGTCCCGGTCTTGCCGAAATTCGGTCCGCGAAGCATCGCGGCATGGCCGGTTCCGCGATTGATCGTAGCCCGCAGCATCCCCTCGATGGCCTCATGATCGCGCGAGGACAGGCTGCGCTTGCCATCGAGCAACCAGTCGAACCAACCCGCTTCAGGCACCGGAAACGCCCGCGGAGCGACCGGGAAGCTGTTTGCCGCCACCCCGGCATAGGCCGATGTCAGTTCCAGCAGCGTCATGCTGGCCGTGCCCAGCGCAAGGCTGGGATCGCCGGCCGGCAACGGCGAAGTAACGCCAAGACGCCGCGCCATGTCGATGACGGCCTCGTCTCCGACCTTTGAGAACAGGCGCACCGCCGCAACATTGCTGGAGCGCGCAAACGCGTCCTCCAGCGTGATCGTGGGCGAATAGGCGCCGCCCGCATTCTGCGGACGATAGGAACCCGCGACTATCGGGGTATTGGGAACCGTGTCATCCGGAGACATTCCCGCCTTGAGCGCGGCGAGGTAGACGAACAGCTTGAAGGTCGAGCCCGGCTGCCGCCGCGCCTGTGTCACGCGGTTGAACGGGCTGGCTGAATAATCGCGCCCGCCGACCATCGCCACGACCTCGCCGTTCCGGCGCATCGCCACCAGCGCGACTTGTGCCTCGCCCGCACCAGCCTGCCGGATAGCGCGGTGCGCGGCCGCCTGCAGACGCGAATCGAGCGTGGTGCGATAGGTTTGCCCCGCATAGCCGGCGGCCTCAATCTGGCGGGCCTGAGGCAGTGCCCAGTCGGCGAAGTAGGTGCCGGTCGGCAGTTCGCTACGGTCGCGCACGTCCAGCCGGGGCGCTGAGACGGCCCTGGCCTCCTGCTCAGTCATGTAACCAGCCTCGACCATGGTCTGAAGCACCAGCCGCATCCGCTTTTGCGAAAGCGCAAAATTGTTCGTCGGCGCCAGCCGAGAGGGCGCCTTCATCAATCCGGCGAGCAGGGCCCCCTGCCCTTCGGTCAGCTTTTCGGGCTGACGGTGGAAGTAATGCAGCGACGCGGCGCGCAGGCCATAAGTGTTGTCGCCGAAGTAGGCGTTCGAAAGGTAACGCTCTAGAATCTCGTCTTTTGTCAGCCATGCCTCAAGCCAGAAAGCGATCAGCAATTCACGCGCCTTGCGGGTCAACGAGCGTTCGGCGGTGAGGAAAGTGAACTTGGCGAGCTGCTGCGTGATCGTGCTGCCGCCCTGCGTGCTGCCCCCGGTCAGGTTGCTCCACGCAGCGCGGGCGATACCCCGTGGATCGACGCCCCAGTGACTATAGAAACGCCGGTCCTCGATTGCGAGGAAGGCATGGACGACGTGCGGCGGCAGTTTTGATACGTCTACCGGCGAATCGGTGATCGCTCCGTTGCGCGCGATCGGGGTGCCATCGGCGGCAAGCAGGGTGATTTCCGGCGGCGCGATCGGCTGCAGCGACTTAGACAGAGGCGCGGTGACGGCCAGATAGCCTATCGTGCCGACAACAAGGAAAAGGACCGCCGCAAGGCCAAGCTTGATCCGTTTCCACCGGGACCGGCGGGGCTTGGCCGGAAGCGGAAGCGCAACCGATTCCGGCGCGGCAGGCGCAAGCGGCTGGGCGGGATCGGCAATGACGTGTCCAGAAAGCTCCATCGCCCGGCACTGCTATACGATTCTTTGCCGCAGTGCATCATCAAGCGTGCAGCGGCGATGCAGGTTATCCTCCCCGAACTCGGAGAGGATAAGGACAGCGTTATTCGCGAGCCTCGGCTTTCTCCGCATAAGGCATGATCATGGTGCCATCGGGGGCGGCGGTGAAAGTCGTCTGCGTCGGGTAAGGGATCGAGATGCCTTCCGCCGCAAAGCGCTTCATGATCGCTACCACCAGTCGGTCGCGCAGCGGATGCGCCACCGCCCAGTCACGTCCCGGCACGTCGACCAACAGCGTGAAGTCCAGCGAACTGGCGCCGAAACTCTCGAACCCGGCGCGCGCGGGCTTGCCGCCTTCGGCCTCGACCAGTTCCTTCAAGATGTCGGGCACGCGTGCCAGCGTCTCGGGCGGGGTTTCATAGGCGACGCCGATGGTGAAAGGCAGGCGGATATGGTCCCGCCCGCTGACATTGAGGATTTCCTTATCGAGCAGGTTCTTGTTGGCGATGATCCGCAACTCGCCGGAATAGGCGCGGATACGCGTGGACTTCAGGCCGATGGCCTCGATCACACCCGAACTGGTGCCGAAGCTGATCTGGTCGCCCTTGCTGAACGGACGGTCGAAGATGATCGCCAGAGCCGCGAAGAGATCTGCGAATATGCCCTGCGCGGCAAGACCGATGGCGATGCCGCCGACGCCGAGACCCGCGACAAGGCCAGTCACGTTGACGCCCAGATTGTCGAGCAGCACCACCGTCGCCACCGCGAAGACCACTACGCTGACCAGCAGACGGATCAGGCCCATCGCATTAATGATCGCCTCGCCCTGGAAGTGCTCGGCCGAGGTGCGGTGTTCTATGGCGCCGAGGATGAACTCACGCGCCCAGATCGCGCCCTGCACCACGGCCGCAAGGGTGAACAGGAATGTGATGAACCGGTCGAGGACCGGCGGGGTCTGCGCATAACCGTCGACCGCCCGGATCGCGACCATAATGATGAAGTAGTTGGTCGTCTTGGACACCACGCGCCCCACGACGAGCAGCCAGTCGGCTCGGCCGCGTTCGGGATTGCATAGTTTCGTACCCAGCCGCCGTAGTGCGTAAAGCCCCGTGACGATGGTTACGGCGATGACGCCAGCGATGATAATCTGCAGCCAGTAGGTCTGAAACCAGTCAAGACTGGACCCAGAAAGATCGCGAAGCTGGACGGAAACGTCGGGAACCGCGTGGTGTGCGGGGGCGGAATTCGGGGTCGTGCTTACGCTCATCGCGTGTTCGTCATCCTGCATTGCGGCGCCGGCAGGGCCTGGTTCCGACCACGGGGTAACCCGTACAGACCGGTCGATCGGCGACACCCGGGCTGCATGAGCCAGGCATCGGCGCGGATCATTGCAATGACCGAAGCACCAAATTTGTTCCCGGCCATCGGCCGGGCCGCACCGTTCACGGGGGAAGGTCCCTCTATCCAGTCCGAGCAGTGCCCGTCAACGAATGTCGGGTCAGAAGCCCGACATGTCGGCGGGCGCAACTGCAGACTGTCAGGCCGCCGCCTCGATCCTGACGGGGATAGACTTATAGGCGGGAGTCCCGCTGGCCGGATCGAAATCATCGAGCGGTACAAGGCAATTGGCCTCGGGATAATAGGCCGCCAGCGACCCGCGTGCGATGGCATGACGGATCACCGTGAAGCCCTTGAGCGTGCGGCCCGTGGGCGTGGTCACGTCAACCCGGTCGCCATGCGCCAGCCCCAGCATCGCCAGATCCACCTCGTTGGCAAAGATCACGTCGCGCCGCCCGGTGACGCCTCGATAGCGGTCGTCCAGGCTGTAGATCGTGGTGTTGTACTGGTCGTGACTACGGATGGTGGTGAGTAGCAGCGGCTGCCCCTCCATGCTCTCCTCCACAAGCGGATGGGCGAAGAATTGCGCCTTGCCGCTCGGCGTCTTCCAGACGCGCTTGTCCGGAGCGATGGTCAGGCGGAAGCCGCCCGGTTCGCGCACGCGCAGGTTGAAATCGTGGAAGTCCGGATAAACCGCTTCGATCCCGTCGCGGATGCGGTCATAGTCGGCCACCAGCGCGGCCCAGTCGACCTTGGTATGCGGCATGGCGGCAGCGGCAAGCCCGGCAACGATCGCCGGTTCGGAGCGCACCTGCGGCCCCGGCGGCTTCAGCTTCCCTCGCGAGGCGTGGACCATCGACATGCTGTCCTCAACCGTAACCCACTGCGGCCCGGCGGCCTGAACGTCCAGTTCCGTGCGGCCCAGGCACGGCAGTACCAGCGTCTCTTTCGCGGTGAGCAGGCACGTTCGGTTGAACTTGGTGAGGATGTTCACCGAAAGGTCCAGCCCCCGCACCGCCGCGAAGCACGCCTCGGGATCGGGCATCGCGACAGCAAGGTTGCCGCCCAGCGAGATCAGCGCCCTGGATTCGCCCTCATGCATCGCCATCAGCGCCTCGACGGCATTGTGGCCGTGCTTGCGCGGGCTGGCGATGCCGAACGCCGCATCGAGGCGCTCCAGCATGTCTTCGGCCGGAAGTTCGGTGATGCCCACGGTGCGGTCGCCCTGCACGTTGCTATGGCCGCGAAGGGGGCAGATGCCGGCGCCGGCCTTGCCGAAGTTGCCGCGCAGCAGCAGCAGGTTGGCGATGGCCTGAACGTTCTGGGTGCCGTGGCTATGCTGAGTGATCCCCATGCCGTAGCACACGATCACCCGCTCGGCCCCGGCATAGACCGCCGCCATGCTCTCGATCGCCTCCCGCGTCAGGCGCGACTGCCCCTCTATCCAGGTCCACGACGTACCCTCGATATCGGCGCGAAGCGCATCGATGCCTTCGGTATGTTCGGCGATGAAGGCATGGTCGAGGATGCCGCCTTCGGCCTCATCCATCGCGAAGAGGGCCTTCATCATGCCCTTGAGCATCGCCATGTCGCCGCCGATCCGCACCTGATGATAGGCCGAGGCGAGCGGGGTGGAATGGGTCGACAGCATTTCCGTGGGATGCTGCGGAGACTTGAACCGCTCCAGCCCGCGCTCGCGCATCGGGTTGGCGACGATGATCGGCACGCCGCGTTTCGAAGCCTCGGCCAGCGTGCCGAGCATGCGCGGGTGGTTGGTGCCGGGGTTGTGGCCGATGCAGAAGATGGCGTCGGTGGTATCGAAATCTTCCAGCGTCACCGTACCCTTGCCGATGCCGATCGACTTGGGCAGGCCGGTGCTGGTCGCCTCGTGACACATGTTCGAACAGTCGGGGAAATTGTTGGTCCCGAATTCGCGCGCGAACAGCTGGTAAAGGAAAGCCGCTTCGTTCGACGCCCGGCCAGAGCAGTAGAACTCGGCCCGGTCGGCGTGGTCTAGCGCCTGCAATGCCGCGCCGGCCCGTGCGAAGGCCTCGTCCCAGGTGATCGGTATGTAGTGGTCGGTTTCGGGATCGTAGCGCAGCGGTTCTGTCAGGCGGCCTGCATCTTCAAGCTGGTGATCGCTCCACCCCCACAGTTCAGTGGCGGTGTGCTGGGCGAAAAAGCCGGGGTCGACGCGCTTGACGGTCGCTTCCCAAGTCACGGCCTTGGCGCCGTTCTCGCAAAATTCGAATGAGGAGGTGTGCTTGGGATCAGGCCACGCGCAGCCGGGGCAATCGAAACCATCGGGCTGGTTCATCTGTAGCAGAGCCCGCGTATCGGTGCTGGCCTTCATCTGCTCGGCAACCGTGCGTGCTACCGCTTTGAGCGCGCCCCAGCCACCCGCCGGTCCCTTGTAATCGCCGATGCCTTCGACGTTCCGTTCCGCAGTTTGGTCATCGGACAAGGTGCAGGCCTCCGCTGTCTGTGTTCCGATTTAGGGATGGAGCGACGTTATTTCGAGCGGAATCGTTCGTCGGAAGCGCTCGCTTGCGAATCCGCCAAATATACCATAGGGGGGTATAGTATGGGACATCTTAGCGAAAACAGTCAGCCGCTGATCATGCGGGTACGCCGCATGATCGGCCAGTTGCAGGCCGTAGAGCGCGCGCTCGTCAGCGGAGAGGACTGCGCCAAGACGCTACTGTTGAGCGCGGCTGTACGCGGCGCGGTCAATGGCTTCATCGACGAACTGATCGAAGATCATCTGCGCACGCACGTTGCCGCCCCCGAACTCACTCAGGAAGAACGCGATGAAGGCATGCAAGCCGTGATCACCGCGATCCGCCGCTACGCGAAATGACCCAGCACGATACCGTGGCAGCTCCCCAGACCGACCCGCTTTCTCACGCCCACGACTTCCTGGGCGCATCGCACGACGACAACGCCCGCCGCACCCGCTGGGCGGTGATCCTGACCGCCGTCATGATGGTGGGAGAGATCATCGCCGGTTATGCGACCGGGTCGATGGCCCTGCTGGCAGACGGCTTTCACATGGCAACCCACGCCGGCGCGTTGACCGTAGCGGCGATGGCCTATGCCTATGCCCGGCGCCATTCAAACGACCCTGCCTTCAGCTTCGGCACCGGCAAAGTGGGTGATCTTGCGGGCTTCGCCTCGGCTCTGGTTCTGGCGATCTTCGCGACCGGAATCGGCGTGGAGTCGGTCAACCGACTGCTGCACCCCGGCGCCGTGGCCTTTGGCGAGGCAACAATCGTTGCGGTACTGGGCCTGCTGGTGAACATCGCCAGCGCCCTCCTGCTCTCCGGCGACCATCACCATGGCCATCATCATGATCATGGCCACGATCATGGGCACGGTCATCATCGCCACGGCGACAACAACCTGCGATCGGCCTACCTCCACGTCATTGCCGATGCGCTGACTTCGGTGCTGGCGATCGCAGCGCTGCTTTCGGGTCGCTACCTTGGCTGGACCTGGCTGGATCCGGTGATGGGCATCGTCGGTGCAGTAGTCATCGCCCGCTGGTCATGGTCGCTGATGAAAGACACCTCCGGCGTCCTGCTCGACCGTACCGACCATCACATCGCGCAGGAAGTGCGCGAGGCGGTCGAAGGACCGGGCGACGCGCGCATCACCGACCTGCACGTATGGCGCATCGGCCCCGACGCCCACGCCGCGATCATCGCCGCCAAAACTCCCCTGGACCAGGCCGAACTGCGCCGCCGCCTGACACCCGTGCATGAATTGCGGCACGTCTCGATCGAGCGGCACTGAAACGGCTTCTCAGTCTGCCGTCCAGCCGCCATCAACGACAAGACTCGTGCCGGTCATCAGCGCCGACGCATCAGACGCCAGGAACAGCACCGCACCCATGAGGTCTTCCACCTGACCGATCCGGCCCAGCTTGATCTTCGTCAGCACGCTGGCCTTGAACGCCGCATCCTCGAAATAGGGCTTCGTCAGCGGCGTCTCGATGAACGTCGGCGCAATCGTGTTTGAACGGATGCCGTGGGACGCAAGATCCAGCGCCATAGCCTTGTTCATGCCCTCCAGCGCCCACTTGCTGGCGCAGTAAAGCGAACGCCCCGGCCCGCCTACATGGCCCATCTGCGAACCCATGTGGATCAGGCTACCCTTCGTGCCTGCCGCCATCATCCGCCGCACGCAGGCCTGCGCTACGAAGAAGGCGCTCTTCACATTGAGATCGAGAACGGCGTCGTAATCCTCCCCCGTTACATCCCACATCGGCTTCGGCCGGTTCGTCCCAGCGTTGTTGACGAGGACATGAAACGGCGCTCGCGCGTCGAAGAACGCGGCGACGGCGTCAAGGTCCGACACGTCGAGCGTGACGGCATGGGCGGTGCCGCCCTGCGCGGCAATCTCGGCGGCTACGGTCTCGATCTCACCGGCAGTGCGCGCGACAAGGGTTACTTCGGCCCCGGCCTGCGTCAACGCGGCGGCAGCCGCAAGGCCGATGCCGCGCCCTGCCCCCGTAACCACGGCGCGGCGGCCATCGAGGCGCAGGCTGGGCGTGATGGGCAGGGTCATGGTCGTTTCTCTCATCGCGAGTTCAGGAATGGCCGGGCAGGAAGAGCCCGATCCGGCCGCCCTGTCCACCCCTGCCCGTAGCCCCGAGGGGAAGAAGTGCCGATCAGGCGGCCGTCTCGGCCGTCGGCTCTGCCTGTCCGGCATAAGGCACTGCCCGGCCACCGAAGCGGCGCACACGGATGTTGGCCTGCTCGCCGTGGCCGGCAAAACCCTCCAGCGCGCAGAGACGGCTGCAGTATTCGCCGATCAGAGCCGAAGCCTCGTCGGTGGTAATACGCTGATACGTGCAGGTCTTCAGGAACTTGCCGACCCAAAGGCCGCCCGTGTAGCGCGCCGCCTTCTTCGTGGGCAGCGTGTGGTTGGTGCCGATCACCTTGTCGCCAAAGCTTACGTTGGTGCGGCTTCCCAGGAACAGTGCACCGTAATTGGTCATGCTTCTGAGGAAGAAATCGGGATCGGCGGTCATCACCTGAACGTGCTCGGAAGCGAGATCGTCGGCGACCTGAACCATCTCCTCATAGCTCTCGGCCACGATCACCTCGCCGAACGTCTCCCACGCCTTGCGGGCATGCTCGGCGGTGGGCAGAATTTCAAGCAGCCGCTCGATCTCGGCTATGGTCGCGCGCGCGAACTTCTCCGAATTGGTGAGCAGGACGCCCGGGCTGTCGGGGCCATGCTCGACCTGTCCGAGGATATCGGTGGCGGCGATTTCTGGATCGCAGCCGATCTCATCGGCGATGATCAGCGTCTCCGTAGGACCGGCGAAAAGGTCGATGCCCACGCGCCCGAACAACTGGCGCTTGGCTTCGGCAACGAAGGCATTGCCTGGGCCGACGAGGATGTCGACCGGCTCGATCGTCTGGGTCCCGATCGCCATGGCGCCGATCGCCTGGATGCCGCCCAGCGCGTAGATTGCGTCGGCCCCGGCCATCGCCTGCGCAGCAACAATTGCGCGCGCGGGCTTGCCCTGAAACGGCGGGGCGCAGGTAATCACCCGCTTCACGCCGGCGACCTTGGCAGTGATCACGCTCATGTGTGCGCTGGCGAGAAGCGGGTACTTGCCGCCCGGCACATAGCAGCCTGCGGAGTTCAGCGGGATATTCTTGTGGCCCAGCACGACGCCGGGCAGGGTCTCCACCTCGACGTCGGTCATCGAGGCGCGCTGGATTTGCGCAAAGTTCCGCACCTGCGTTTGCGCGAACTCGATGTCCTTGCGTTCCTGCGGGGATAGGCTGTTCACGCAGGCCTCGATCTCGGCTTGGGACAAGCGGTAGTCCTCGCGGTCCCAGCCATCGAACTTGTTGCTCATCTCGCGCAGGGCGATGTCGCCCCGCGCCGCGATATCAGCCAGAGCGGCTTCCACGATATCGCGCACCTTGCGGTCCGCAGTCGCCTTCGCCTCGGCACTCGCGCCGCGCTTGAGATAGATCGCCATTCGTCCTGCTCCTGCCTGGGGCCGCCGGCCCCGAGTCTCGATAGCCGACAACGCGGCTCGTCGGCGCAGGTGAATACAGGTTCCCGCCGCGCCCTGAACCGGACGCAGATCTCATCTCCACCTGATGAAAGTGATCGGCCGCAAAGCCCCTAACCGAGCCAGCGAGCAGGCGGCTATAGTCCTCGGAGTGGCGAAGTCGGCGTTTTCCGCGTCATCTTTGCCCCGGCACTTCAATCCGCGCACGCGCCCTTCGAGCAACCCGCTTAGCGCCTTGAGATTGCGATTGGCGTTGAAAGGCGCCGTGATCGCGAAAGAGAGCCCTGTTATGAACCCGTCCGCGTTTGTCGCACATGGAAAAACTCCACCGCCGGCAGAAACGGCCACACTCCGCCAGCGATTGCTCACGACCAGAAAGCTAGGAGCCATTCGGCGCGAGCAAGGGAGCAATTGCTTGTGCGGCGCGCAAAGAAATAAAGGGCTTCCAAGCAAGAGTCAGACCTCTTGTATATCTAATTTAACTTAGCTATACATATCGCCAGTAACCCTTGTTTTTTCGGGGTTTTTCAGCCGACCATGAACGACAAAACCACCGATTTTGCCTCCTCGGAGGCGCTTGCCATGTTGGCGCTCGGCCGCCTCGACGGCGCACTGGAGCATGGCACGCCGGTCGTCCATCGTATCTTTGCCGGCCAAATACTGCGAGGCACCCTCGTAGCCGCGCTCCGGCAGGAAGGCCATCTTTTCACAGAGCCACGCTTCCATGCCTGGTTCGCCGGGCTGACCACCCTGTCCGAAACACCATCACGCCATGCCAACGCCCCGCGCTCGCTGTGCGAAGGTATTCTGACCGAACTGGCACACACCAGCTGGCCCCCGCTCGCGGACATTGCGCTGCGCCTGAAACCCGCCCTGTTGGCCCCGCAGGACCTGCAATCGCAGGAAGCCTACGCCCGCACCCACGCCACGATCGAAGATGCCCGCATCTTGGTCGAAGGGCACTCGCCGGAGCGCGCGCCCCTTCCCTTCACGTCGCTATCCCACCTCTACGGCGCCGTGGCCGACAGCCTTCGCTTCGCCCCCGCCGAACGCCAGCCCTCCCCTATGGCGCTGGCTCGGCGCCGCTTCACTGTAGAGCACCCTGCCCCATCCTCACCTCGCTGGGCGATCGAAATCCAGTATGGCGAATGGCTGCGCAAAGCAGGCATTTTACGCTGCGCACTGCCCTTCACTGACCTGATCCGCCTCGAAGTCCTGACGGTCGACAATCCCGGCACCGCCCGTACCATCCGCGCCGACGCGTTGCACGCCGCTGCCAGCCACATGTTCCGGCAACTAGGCGAAGCCACCCGGTTGTCTCTCGAAGGCGACGAACGCCTCGCCGGACAACGCACCACATCGCGCGCACCGGCACTGTTCGAATTACTGGCGGGCTTTGGTCCCATGCGTTCCGCACAGATAGAAAGTGCGCTTGGCGCGACGCGCATCGGCGTGCGAGGGATGGTCGTCACACTCGAAGATCGAGGCATGATAGCGCGCAGTACAATTGCCGGGTCGCACCTTCATGCGCTTGTGGCTGGCACCTTCTCCGGTCCTGCGGAGATCGAGGAAGGCACCCTGTCCCCCTTCACGGCGCAGGCGCTTGCCGATTTCGAAGCATCGATGGCCCACGTGGACAGCCTTTTAGGCGGCAGCGTCGATCAAGAGGATGAAGGCGAGGATTGATCATCTTTCGGGGCCAACTTCTGGAAAGTAAGTCTTTAGGCCGAAAAACAGCCCTTCGCCTTGTTTCCAAGCCCAATTTCGACTTCGCCGCAAACCACCCTTAGAGCGGCGATACGCAACCGCAGATAGGCAGGTGGCCAAAGAGGCCTCAAATGCGCCCCACGGGCTCCTGAGGGCATTTTTGGTAAAATTGACCTTAGGTGGGATCAACAGAGGCTCAAATTCACCAAATATCCGACCATCGTCCGCTCAGCCCACTTCCGCGCGGAGCAATGGCCGAAAACTCATTCCGCGATCAGGTTGCGGATGGCAGCCAGCACTTCATCGACCGACGCGCCTGACTTGGGCACCACGCGCAGCGTCAGTCCGCTACGCGCCGAGCGGGAATAGCGCAGCATCGGCTTGCCGTTGCCGGCTTTGAGAATAACTTCCCCGCCACTCTCCTTCGCCTTTGCGACAGTAGCACGGACAAGTCGCTTGGCGATCTCTGGACCACTAAGGCGGGTACCAAGGTCAGCACGTTCGTCGCTGATCACCTTGCCTTCTGCCGCCATGAGCGCGAACGCGCGCGGATCGCCCGCCAGCGGCTTCACGTCGCGCGCAACACGCACGGTGATGTCGTGGGTATCGGCGAATGCATCGACGATCTCGTCCGGCAGACGGGCGACATCGAGCAGACGGCTCAGCCACGAGCGGGAGATTTTCAGATGTTCCGCCATCTCGCTCTGAGACCCGTCGTAGAATTCGTTGAGCGCGCGCATGTACTCCTTCGCGCGCTCCCAATCCGAGATATCCTTACGAGAACGGTTCTCGATGTCGGAAACCCGAAACGCCTCTTCATCGGAGACGTGCTGGATGGTGACGAGGTATTCGAAGTCGGGATGGTGATGGGCGCGCAACCACTGCACCGTCCACCACCGACGAACGCCCGCGATGATCTCGAAATCGTGGTCAGGATCGTTCTGAAGGCGGCGAACGATTGCCGGAATGCGCTGCTTCTTGGCCGAGAGAAATGCGTCGATCAAGTCGCGGCATGTCTCCTCATTGAGGTGATCGAGATCGCGGTTGTGAAGGCGCCAGGGACGGCAACGAACCGGGTCGACCCATTCGGTCCGGTCGGTCACGACCTTGCCGGTAGCAAGCCGCGCAAGGGTCTGACTGCGGCTTGCCATGATGCTTTCCGACGGAGCAGAGGCGTCCAGCTCCTCGTCATCGAGGCCCTCTGTGAGACTGCTTCCGAAGCCGCGATTACCCTTGCTCATCTCTTGGTCCTTCCTGAAAGCGCCTTATCGATACCTCTGTTGCCACGTGGCAACCGCACCGAAGATGCCCTTCCCTGTAATTTCGGCAATCACTCCATTGTCTAGGGGGAGTATGATTAGCCATTTGAAAATAAGACATTTTTTAGCTCGTTGCCACGTGGCAACAGATCAACTCACGTCCTTCGCCCGGCTGGTCCAGGTGCGCAGAACGTCCTGCTCGATATCGTGACAAACGTCGTTCAGGAAACGTACGCAGCGGTTGTGGACCTCATGCGAGGTCACCGGGCGATCCAGCTCGTAGACCGTCTTCATGCGCGAACTGGCGTTGTCGATCTCGGCGCTGACCTTGAGTACCGAATTGATCATCGAGCCCCCGAAGACCTGGCGCATCATCGTCAAAATCTCGCGGTGCATCGACTTGCTGTCGTCGACACGGCTGCCGACAAGACGGATGAAATTATAGGCCGGCTTTACCCTCCCCCCAAGCTGCTCCAGCTGCTTCATCGTCGTGCGTGCCATGTCGATGAAGGACACTGTCGAGGCGAAATCCATCACACTCGGCGGCGCCGGGATGACCATCGCATTGGCCGCCTGCAGTACCGCCATCGAGACCATACCCAGCGCCGGCGGCGGATCCATGATGACGATGTCGTAATCGTCGACGACGGTGTCGATGGCCTGCCCGATCAAATCGATGACATCGAAGCTCTGATTCTGGGCAAGGTAACCGGCGATCTCGTATTCCAGGTTATAGAGCTTGAGGTTTGCCGGGATCAGGTCGAGCCCATGGAAGTGGGTCTTGCGGATGATCGAGCGCACGCCGAGCAGCTCGGGATTATGGAAGTGCCCATAGAGAGTGTCGTCTTCACCGAGGTCGACGTCGGGACGGTAGCCGAACATCATCGTCGAGCTGGCCTGGCTGTCGCAATCGATGAAGAGCACGCGGTAGCCACGGATCGCGAAATGCTGGGCGAGGTGCAGCGCCAGCGTCGACTTGCCGACCCCGCCTTTGAAATTGGAAATCGAGATGATCGCCGGAACGTCCTCCGGCGCGCGCCAGGGGCGAGTGCCGAAGACGGCGCGCATGTGGTCGAGTTCCTCCAGCGTATATTGCACCCGGTGGCCCGATGCAGTCCGATCGCGTGCAGGCAAGCGCCCGTCGCGTTCAGCTTCGCGAATCGCCGACGCTGTCCGACCGACGAGCGATGCCGCTTTCGAAATCGCGAAAGAGGGGCCAACTTTATGGCCGGTCTCCGGGTCGAGCGCACCGTCACGGATGCGCTTCAGGATGGTGAGGGCCTTACGGTGAAGCAGGTCGAGGCTGTCCTCCAGCAGTTCATTGCCGGGGACGTCGGAGCGGGCATCGGATGCAGGGTGGGTCGCCATGAATACCAGTCTTGTGGGTTTGAGCCCCGACAGTACCCTCGTTGGAAGTTTCGAGCAACAATCGTCCACCAGTCTTCCAATCGAGCCGATGATCTCCGAGCCTTTTAACCGCGGGAAGGAATGACGGACGACACGTGCCGTTGTTCGGACCGATGATCTCGGTGCCGTTTTGTCGCGCAGCGCGCCGTTCACGAGTTGTCAGCGTTGGTTCTGGAGTCCGATTTCCGCGGTTTTCCCACGACACCGATGATCTCGGTGCAGGCCGATGATTCCGGTGCGCTTTGCCGATGATCTCGGTGCCTGAATGACCGATGATCTCGGTGCAATAACCTATACTAGAATCCCTAAATCAAAACCGATTCGCGAATCGGCTGTTTATGAAAATGCAGGGAAAAAGGTGAGAACTCCGGAACGGCTCCGAGATCATCGGTGACATTGTAGGTTTCAACCACCAAATGCCCCCGAAACTGCCAACGCACTTGCGTTTGAGGACCAAACCTGTTGTCTGAACCCCACATTACGGGTCCCGAGTCGGGGCAGAGCTAGGGTGATATGAGCAGCGGGGATAGCAGTAAGCCGATCGGACACCAGTATGCCCTTGCCATGTTGGATGGCGGGGAAGCGCAGGTTCGTTCGCTCGCGCTGCGGGCCGGGTCACAGGTTACCATGGATGCGTTTCTGCGGGTTCAGGACGAGGAGCCTGTGCCTGCGTTCCTGCATTCGGCCCTGTGCGCCATGTCGCTGCCGACCAAGCGCCCCAAGGACGAGACGCAGCCGATTCTGCGTGAAGACGGCAAATATGCCTTGGCCATCAATCCCAGGCCCGTGCTGCAGACGGTAGACGGTAAGCCTGTGCTGCGCAGCCTGGGGGTGCCCTATGGGGCATATCCCCGCGTTGCGTTGATCTATCTGCTATCACAGGCCGTGACCAAGCGGTCGCGCGACGTCTATCTGGGGCGTAACTTTACCGAGTGGATGCGCCGTCTGGGCTATCAGACCGTATCTTACGGACCGCGCGGAACCGCCAATCGAATGCGGGAGCAGGTGGATCGCCTGCTCGCCTGCGAATGGCAGATTCGCTGGGATGGCACCGAAGCCGAAGGCAACGCATTTGCCGTGCGCGATGTGAAGATTTCCAACGAATACGCCGGTTCGCTGGAGAAGAACGGAGCCTTCGCGAGGGAAATCCGTATGTCAGAGGGGTTCTACGGGCACCTTATCGAGCATGCCGTGCCGCTCAACGAGGTGGCGATTCGCGAACTCAAGGGCACGCCGACAGCGCTCGATCTCTATACATATCTTGCCTATCGCCTGCCGCGCATCACCAGCGACAAGGGGCAGACAATTTCGTGGGACCAGCTTGCCCGCCATCTCGGCAACGACGCTGACTCCAAGCGTTTCCGTCAGACGGTGCGTGAAACGATGCAACTGGTCTCGGCGGTCTATCCCAATGCCGACGTCGACCTTTCAGGGCGCAAGGTAGTTTTGAATCCCTCGCCCGCGCCGCTCGAGCGCAAGCTCGTGGGCACGCATTTGCGGTTGCTTGGAGCGCCAGCGACAGAAAGGGCACCGAGATCATCGGTCCCCGCAAAAGACGGTGAGAGCAAACGGGCAGACACTGCAGCTGAGGAGGCTACGCTTGCCTTCCCCAGCGGTAGCCTCAGCTTCGGTGCGCGCGAGACGGCGTTCCGTATAATCGGCGTCGACAAGGGACATCCCTGGTCGGTGGATCAGATGGCCGATGCTTTCAGGGCGGGTTTCCCGGGGATCGCGCGCAAGCGCAGCGAGAAGGAATGGCTTCGCGTCTGGGAAGCTTTCGTCGTCAGCTACGCTAAACGTCGGGACAATTCGGAAGGCGAATGACCGATGATGTCCGAGCCGTTTTCGGCTTGGGCAGGGAAGGGGGCTCTCATACCCTTTGCAGGGAGCCCCATTTTACCCGCTCGTCGACCAGTTTGCGAAAATTGAGCGTCGCTGGCGACGCGTCGCGGGCGTGGAACATCACCAGCTGACTGGAAAATGGCATTTCGATATGCCGGAACACCAGCGTATCGACGTTGAAGCGGGCCAGTGATCGCGACAGGATCGTGATGCCCATCCCCGCAGCCGTCAGGCCGACGAGTGTGCCGAAACTGTTGGCCTCCAACGTCACGTTCGGCCGAAAGCCCTGAATTTCGCAGTGCACCGTGAGCATTTCGTTGAACCCGGCCCCGTTCATGGAACCGAACAGGATCAGCGGCTCGCTTTCTATATCTGTCAGAAACAGCGCGCGCTGCAGATTCGCCAATGGATGGTCGCGGCGCATGGCCAGAACCATGCCTTCGCGCTGTAGGGGGAGGGTGTGCATCGTCTCGGGCAGATCGAGCGCCGAGAATGCGCGCAGGATGCCGATGTCGATCGTGCCGCGCTCCACCCCGGTGATCTGTTCGTCACGGGGCAGCTCGTTCAGCTCGACGCTGATCTGCGGGAACGAACGGCGGTAGCGCGCGAGCGTGTCCATTACTGCGGCAATGAACGGGACGGACGGCGACATGCCGAGGCTGAGCCGGCCGATCTCTCCGCTATGAGCAAGGCGGGCTACGCGCGCTGCGCGTTCGGCTTGGGCCAGCGTTTCTTGTGCCTGGGGCAGGAACTGACGTCCGGCCTCGGTCAATTGCACGCGCCGGCTGGTCCGGTCGAAAAGCCGCACGCTCAATTCTTCTTCAAGCGTGCGTATCTGCTGGCTTAGCGGAGGCTGCGAAATGCCCAGCCGCTGTGCGGCATTGCCGAAATGCAGCTCTTCGGCGACGCAGATGAAGTAGCGAAGGTGCCTCAATTCCACGGTTTGCAGTCCTTAACCATTCAGAGGTTTTAGATATCGATCAAGCCTCTTTATATATTGGACAGAAAAGATTGAAACGAGCATCGGCAAAATGCGAGCAAAACTCCTCGTGACGCAACCGGCCAGAACCGCATTCCCCCAAAACGGCGACCGGGGCGTCTTTCCTTTTTTCTGAATCCCGGGCGTTCCAGCTCGGTCCCTTGGATTGCCGCGCCATGCGGCCAGCCATGGGGCGAAAAAAGCCCCGAGAGGATAGCGAAAGGGGCCGTAGGCTGCGGGTAGTCCGCAGGGTACGGCGTACGGAGAAGTCGATGATCGGTATCGTCAAAGTCGCCCTCAACCGCCCGCTGACGTTTATCGTCATGGCCATCCTGATCGGCATTGGCGGCATCATTGCGGCGCTGAAGTCCCCGGTCGACATCTTCCCCGAGATCAAGGTTCCGGTCATCGCGGTCGCCTGGCAATATGCCGGTCTGCCACCGCAGGACATGACCGACCGTATGGTCACCCCTTTCGAGCGCGTGTTGACGACTACCGTCAACGACATCGAACATATCGAAAGCCAGTCCTACCAGGGCTTCGGCATCGTCAAGATCTACTTCCAGCCGAACGTCGACATCCGCACTGCGACGGCCCAGGTAACCTCGATCTCGCAGACGATTCTGCGTCAGCTTCCGCCGGGGTCGACGCCGCCGCTCATCATCAACTATTCGGCTTCCACTGTGCCGATCCTGCAGCTTGCGATGTCAGGCAAGGGGCTGTCGGAACAGCAGCTGTTCGACATCGGGCAGAACCAGATCCGGCCCAAGCTGGTTACCGTCCCCGGCCTTGCCATGCCGTTCCCTTCCGGCGGCAAGCAGCGCCAGGTCCAGATCGACCTCAACCCGCAGGCTCTGCAGGCGCGCGGCCTTTCGGCGCAGGACGTCGGGAATGCCATTGCCGCCCAGAATCAGATCAATCCCGCCGGTTTCGTGAAGATCGGCGCGACCCAGTACAGCGTAAGGCTCAACAACGCGCCGGATTCGATAGAGGCGCTCAATGAGCTGCCGGTCAAGGTCGTCAACGGTGCCACCATCTACATGCGCGATGTCGCCTATGTCCGCGATGGCAGTGCCCAGCAGCAGAACGTCGTCCATGTCGATGGCGGGCGCTCTGTTCTTCTCACCGTGTTCAAGAACGGCGCGGCATCGACGCTGGCGGTGGTCAACGGGGTGAAGGACGCGCTGCCCAAGATCCAGGAGACGCTGCCCGCCTCGCTCAAGATCCTGACCGTGGGCGACCAGTCGCTGTTCGTGAAAGCGGCGGTCAGCGGCGTGATCCATGAAGGTGCGATCGCAGCGGCGCTGACCTCGCTGATGATCCTGCTATTCCTCGGTTCCTGGCGCTCCACCGTCATCATCGCGCTGTCGATCCCGTTGGCCGTGCTGGCCGCGATCGCTGCGCTGGCGGTGTTCGGGCAGACGCTGAACGTCATGACGCTGGGCGGCCTCGCGCTTGCGGTTGGCATCCTGGTCGACGATGCAACGGTGACCATCGAGAACATCAACTGGCACCTGGAACAGGGCAAGGGGGTGATCGAATCGATCCTCGACGGCGCGGCGCAGATCGTGACGCCGGCTTTCGTATCGCTGCTGTGCATCTGCATCGTCTTTGTGCCGATGTTCTTCCTGCCGGGCGTTGCCGGATACCTCTTCGTGCCGATGGCGCTTTCGGTGGTATTCGCGATGATCGCTTCGTTCATCCTGTCGCGCACGCTGGTGCCGACCATGGCGATGTACCTGCTGAAGCCTCATCAGCCGCATGACGAGAACAGCCACAATTCCGGCGAGCCGGGTTCGCGTAACGTCTTCGTGCGGTTTCAGCGGGGCTTCGAGGCCCGGTTCGAAAAGCTGCGTTCGGGCTATATCGGCATGCTGCACCGCGCGCTCAATGCGCGCCGGGGCTTCATGATCGGCTTTATGGCAATAGTGGTGCTGTCCTTCGGGCTGCTGCCGTTCCTGGGAAGCAACTTCTTCCCGACCGTCGATTCCGGCCAGATCGCGATGCACGTGCGCCTGCCTTCGGGCACACGCATCGAAAGTTCCGCCGCGCGCTTCGAGGAAGTGACGCGGGCGGTGCACGGCATCATTCCTGCCGACCAGCTGGCGTCGATCACCGACAATATCGGCTTGCCGGTCAGCTCGATCAACACGATCTACAACAACAGCGGCACGATCGGGCCTCAGGACGGCGATGTCCTGATAACGCTTAAGGAAGGTCATGAGCCTACCGAGAAGTATGTCGAAAAGCTGCGCGCGCAGTTGCCGCGCCGGTTTCCCAGCGTGACGTTCTCATTCCTGCCTGCCGACATCACCAGCCAGATCCTCAACTTCGGTTCGCCTTCGCCGATCGACGTCCAGATCGCGGGCAGGGACGTTGCGGCATCGCGTGCCTATGCGCACAAGCTGATGGTGAAGCTGGCGAAGATCCCCGGTCTTGCCGACCTTCGCATCCAGCAGCCTTCGCATGCGCCTCAGCTTCAGGTCGATGTCGACCGCTCGCGCATTGGCCAGTACGGCCTGAGCGAAAGGGACGTGACGACCAGCCTCGCCAGTTCGCTTGCCGGTACATCGCAGACCGCGCCGGTGTTCTTCGTGAACCCGGACAACGGCGTGTCCTACCCGGTCGTGGCGCAGGCACCTGAATATCAGGTTGGTTCGATGAACGCGCTGTCGGACATTCCCGTGTCGGGAGCGGTCGGCATCCCGACGCAGCCCCTGGGTGCACTTGCCTCGCTTTCGCGTTCCAGCACTGCGCCGATCTCGTCGCACTACAACATCCAGCCGGTGATTGACATCTACGGCACCCCGCAGGGCCGTGATCTTGGCGGCGTGGCGGCGGATGTGCAGGAGGCGATCCAGTCGCTCAAGGCCGAGGAGCCCAAGGGTTCCACCGTAACGATCCGCGGTCAGTACCAGACGATGAATACGGCTTTCTCCGGCCTCGGCTTCGGCCTTCTGGGGGCGATCTTCCTGATCTACCTGCTGATCGTCGTGAACTTCCAGAGCTGGGTCGATCCGTTCGTCATCATCACCGCACTGCCCGCCGCACTGGCCGGGATCGTGTGGATGCTGTTCGCCACCGGCACCACGCTATCGGTACCGGCGCTGACCGGGGCGATCATGTGCATGGGCGTGGCGACGGCCAACTCGATCCTTGTCGTCAACTTCGCGCGGGAGAAACTGGCGGAGCTTGGCGATGCGCGCGAGGCGGCGATCCAGGCCGGCCTCGTCCGTTTCCGGCCGGTGCTGATGACCGCGCTTGCCATGGTCATCGGTATGGCACCGATGGCCTTTGGTCTGGGTGAGGGCGGCGAACAGAACGCGCCGCTCGGCCGGGCCGTTATCGGCGGTCTTATCTGCGCGACGATCGCCACCTTGTTCTTCGTCCCTGTCGTGTTCAGCTTCGTCCATCGCCGCCGTACGCACGGCGGCGGGCAGACCTCTCCCGTGGAAATGCAGCCCAGCCATGCTTGAACCTGAAACTTCGCAAAACCCCGGCGAAAACACCGGACCCGACAGCCGCACGCTGAAGCGCGTCGGAATCGGCGCTGCCGTAGTGGCCGTTGCACTGGTCGGGTTCGGCATCGCCACCCGGATCAACGCCACCGGCGATCTGGAGGAAGTGGCCGCCCAGGCTGCCGTGCCGACCGTGACGGTCGTTTCGCCGACCACGGCCGAGGGCGGGGAGGGGCTCGTGCTACCGGGCACGATCCAGGCCTATAACAGCGCCGCGATCAACGCGCGGACCAATGGCTATGTGCGCCGCTGGCTGGCCGATATCGGCGACCATGTGCAGGCGGGCGAAACCCTGGCTATTCTCGATGCGCCTGAGATCGACCAGCGCCTCGCGCAGGCCAAGGCGGATTACCAGACCACGGTGGCCAACCAGAAGCTTGCCGCATCGACCGCGCGCCGCTGGCAGGCCATGCTGGCGCAGGATGCCGTTTCGCAGCAGGAAGTAGATGAGAAAGTCGGCGATCTTGCAGCCAAGACCGCAGTCGCCAATGCCTCGCTCGCCAGCGTGCGCGAATTGAACGCGCTGCGTGGTTTCACCCGCCTGTCGGCGCCCTTTAGCGGCGTCGTGACCAGCCGTTCGGCGCAGGTAGGTGCGCTGGTGGTGGCGGGCAACGCAGCCTCGCAGCCGCTGTTCACCGTTTCCGACGTGCACCGTATGCGCATCTATGTCCGCGTGCCGCAGGTCTATTCCTCGCAGGTTCGTGCAGGCATGCAGGCCAAGCTGACCCTGCCGGAATTTCCGGGGCGGGAATTCACCGCCAGCCTGACGCGAAGCGCCAATTCGGTCGATGCCCAGTCCGGCGCCATGCTGGTCGAGCTTCAGGCCGACAACGGCGACGGTGCGCTGAAGCCGGGCGCCTATGCCCATGTCAAATTCCCCATCGACGGGGCAGGGACGGGCCTGCGCCTGCCCGGCAGCGCGGTGCTTCCAGCCGAGGACGGCCCGAGCGTTGCGCTTGTCGGCAAGGATGGGCGCGTAACCCTGCGCCGCGTCACCATCGCGCGGGACGAGGGCAAGACGGTGCTCGTCTCGGTGGGGGTAAAGCCGGGTGACAAGGTCATCGATTCCCCGCCGGACTCGATCCAGACCGGCGACAAGGTACAGATCGCCGCGCCTGACAAGGGGGCCGATAAGGGGGCGAAGCCCAATGGTTAAGTCGATCGCCGGAATTCCGGCGGCGGCCATGCTGTCGCTCGTGCTGGGAGCCTGCTCGATGGCGCCCGACTACAAGCCGCCGGTGACCACCCCGCCCGCGCAGTTCAAGGAAGTGGCCGGCTGGACCGGAGCGACCCCCGGCGACGATGCCGTCCGCGGAGACTGGTGGAGCGCTTTCGACGATCCGGTTCTGGCCGATCTGGAGCGGCGTGCCGCCGCTGCCAGCCCCACACTGGCCGCCGCGCTCGCGCGCTACGATGCGTCGCTCGCTGCTGCGCGCGTCAACGAAGCCGATCTGCTGCCCTCTGCCGGGATCAGCGGCGATGCCTCGCGTGAGCGGCGCTCTGCGAACCGCCCGCTGACGACCGGCTCGGCTGCCCAATACAACGACTATGTCGTGGGCGGATCGATCGCTTACGAGCTGGACCTGTGGGGCCGCATCCGCAACCAGGTGAAGGCATCGAAGGCCGAGGCTCAGGCAAGCAAGGCCGATCTCGCGTCGGCGCAGCTCAGCCTCCAGGCGTCTGTCGCAGACGCCTATTTCCGCCTGCGCGGGCTCGATGCGCAGGCGCAGTTGCTGGACCGTTCGGTTGACGCTTTTGCGCGGGCCTATGACCTGACGTCCAAACGCCGCAGCGGCGGCATTGCCTCGGGCATCGACGTCAATCGTTCGCGCACCGTGCTTGGCAATGCCCGCGCGCAGGTCGCCACCGTGGCCAACCAACGCGCTGCGACCGAGCATGAAATCGCTGCACTGGTCGGCGAACTGGCAAGCCAGTTCTCGCTGCCTGCCGCCGTTGGCCCATTAGATCCGCCGAAGCTGCCCATCGCGACGCCGTCCGAACTGCTCCAGCGCCGCCCCGACATTGCATCTGCCGAGCGGCGGGTCTTCGCCGCCAACGCCCGTATCGGCGTAGCGCGTGCGGCCTTCTTCCCCTCGCTGACGCTTGGCGCGAATGGCGGCTGGGAAACGACCGGCGGCAGCCTGCTGACCGCGCCGAACACGTTCTGGGCGCTTGGCCCGCTGTCCAGCCTGCTCACCGTGTTCGATGGCGGCAAGCGCACCGCGCAGGTCAAGATTTCGCGCGCCGAGTACGAGGAAGTGGCCGCCGACTACCGCGGCACGGTGCTGACCGCCTTCCGTCAGGTCGAGGATTCGATTGCAGCGCTCCACCACCTCTCGGACGCTTCGGTCGCGCAGAAGGACGCTGCCGAGGCAGCGCAGCGCACTAGCGACATCGCCATGTCGCGATACCGCGACGGTGCTTCGGGCTATCTCGATGTGGTGACCGCGCAAACCGACGCGCTCGATGCGCAGCGGGCCTATATCTCGGTGCAGACGCAGCGGATGCAGGCGAGCATCGAACTGGTGCGCGCAACCGGCGGCGGCGCGGCCGATGTTCCGGTGGCGAGCACGCAGTAGCGCTCGTTTCGTTGCGCTGGCAATGGCGCGCTAGTTCAGCCGCAACTCTCCTTGCCGGCGGTCGCTGCTGCCGGGTAAGGCGGGGAGAGGGGCGGTTGGTGATCGCTGCATGAGGCAACATGCACGCCCGGCCAGCGCATAGACAACGTGTCGGCCGGCTCCCCGGTTACGATGATCGACCCGAAAGCCCTGGTAATGGCGGCGGATCAGCCCGGCATGGACCAGTTCGGAAACCGCTCGGCTGAGGTTGGTCTTGCCAGACTTGCGGATGCGTTCGTGGACTTCCGCGGCGATCGCAGCTTCCGCTGCTTCCGGTTCGCTCGGGACCTTGCCCAGGGCCAGTAGTTCCGCGCGGACCTTTTCCGGCAGCATCAGTCGCTTGGGATCACGTCCGCCCATGGGCGTCAACGCATCACAGAGCCAGTCGCGCAATAGCGTCGAGCGTCCCCCGCGCGTCACGAACGGCCCCGCGCTCCCGTCCGGTCGCGCGATCTCGGCGATCAGGCTGAGTACCATGAAAGCATAGCGTGGGCGCGTGCTGGCATGGGCGACGCGGTCCAGCAGCTCCGCCATATCGCTGGCCTGGCCGCGTTGCTGGGGAGGGGGCGGTTCAAGGAACATAGCGAGGCAAAATAGAGCACATAAACGGAATCGTGAGAATCCCCTTTCCGGGCGGCCTTTCGCTTTGTCAGCCATGACACTTTACCGCGGGGCAAAGTGTCACAGGGGAGATTCTGCCTGCGGAGCGAGACCGCCCCGATTCTGGTCAGCCAGTTATGACGGTGGTTCGGCCATGCCCCGAAGATGGTGGTGCATCCGCTACGGCCATCCAATCGAAGCGATTCGCTTACTGTGAATTTTCACGGAACTTTTGGTAAAACCAATCTAATTTATTTTGTTTTGGGGGAACAGACGTACCGAAGGTCAAGAAAACTCCCTGTTTCCGGGCTTCGGGAAAGTGTCGTTGCTGCCATTTCTTCTAATTTAATGGATTGGGGATGGACGATAAATCGCCACGGCGAAGGATAAAAGTGAGATTGATCGCCACCAAGATGTTGCCCGGTGCCGCTTCATTCGCCGCGCGCCCCCTCGTATGGTCCAATCGTCGATTGCAAGGCTACCGATGGGCGTAATTGGCCGGACAGGTGTGGGTACGAGAGCCGAAAAGTACACCATATTGGTCCGGTTGACGCAAAATCCGTGGTCGCAGCAGTGCCGATGGCGTGGTCTCAAGACCTCGTAGAGGCGGTGTTTCGACCAAAACGGTAAGACCAATGAATAGGGAAGAGATGTTATGAGGCTATTTTCGTCTGTACTGCTGTGCTCCGCCAGCCTGGCTGGTCTTTCGGCGCCTGCCATGGCGCAGGACACTGCACCCGCTGCAGAAGAAGACGCCGGACTGGGCAGTGTCATCATCGTCCAGGCACGCCGCCGCGACGAAGCGGTGCAGGACGTTCCCGCCGTCATCGACACTGTGACTGCGGACGACGTGGCCAAGCTCAACTTCCGTGACTTCAAGGAAGTCGCGTCCATCGTTCCCGGTTTGCAGCTGACCACCGAAACAAACGGCACCGGCGGCAACGCGCGCCTGCGCGGCGTCAACTTCGACATCACCGCCAGCGGCAGCAACCCGACGGTCGAGTTCTACTTCAACGACGCCCCGATCACCGCCGGCGCTATCCTTCAGCAGATGTACGACATCGGCCAGATCGAAGTGCAGCGCGGCCCCCAGGGCACGCTGCGCGGACGCGCTGCGCCTTCGGGCTCAATCACCATCGGCGCCAAGAAACCCAATCTCTATGAAATCGGTGGTTTCACCGACATGACGGCCAACGACATCGGCACGGTCAACTTCAAGGGCGGCCTCAACCTGCCCGTGATCGAAGGCGTGGCCGCAATCCGCGTCGCCGGTGTGTGGGATGAAAACGAAGGCGACCGCGTCCGCCCGATCACCGCAGGCCGCGATCCTTTCTCGCGCACAAAGAGCGGCCGCGTCTCGGCGCTGGTTCAGCCGACTGACTGGCTGAAGCTGGAAGGCCTCTATCAGTATATGGACCGCAGGGCGTTCACTTACGATCAGGTCGCCTCGTTCAGCGAAGCCAATCCTGACGCGGCTGCCAGCCCCGTCTACATCAGCACTGCCGACCGGCGTTCGATCCAGGAAACTGCACGCGAAGTCCACCAGGTCTATGAAATCTTCAACTGGCGCGCTGAGGCATCGGCCATGGGCCAGGTGCTGATCTATCAGGGCCAGCACAATACTCAGAAGATCCGCGCGCCCGAGAACCAGGACTTCGGCAACTTCTTCCCGGGTGATGTCGACCAGTTCACCTATTCGCACCCCGCCTGGACGTCGCACGAAATCCGGTTGCAGAACGATGCGCGCATCGCCGACATCTTCGATTACGTGGTCGGCTACTTCGATTACAAGACCAGCGTGCCGACCGAGTTGACCCGCCCGACGATCATCGGTTTCCCGACGAGCGCGAATACCGGCCGGATCGCGGCCTTGGTGCAGACTGCCGTAGACCGCGTCGCGGACAGCACTGAAAGGTCGTTCTTCGGCAACCTCACCGCCCACATCGGCGCCAGCACGGAAATCGCCGGCGGTGTTCGGCACATCTCCTACAAGTCGGAGAACGCGCTTTACGTCGACAATGTGCTGACCGACACGCAGGGGCAGGATGCGAAGAAGTGGATCTACTCGGCTTCGGTGAAGCACAATTTCACGCCGGACTTCATGATCTACGCAAGCACCGGCAGCTCTTGGCGCCCGGGCATCAACGTCGTGGGTGACTTCAGCCAGCGGCAGTCGGCACTGGAAAGCAGCTTCATCAACCTGCCGGCGGAAACCTCGAAGTCCTACGAAATAGGCTTCAAGAGCACGCTGATGGGCGGGCGCCTGCACGCGAATGCGACGGCCTACCACCAGAAGTTCAAGAACTACCCCTACCGTGTCGGTGGACGCGGAATCTACTTCGTGGACTACACCAATCCGACGAACCCGATCGTCTCGCAGTTCAACTTCGTCGGCGCGGTGCCGGTCGAAGTGAACGGCATCGAGGGTGACGTTTCCTTCGATGTCATGCAGGGCCTCAGCGTAAGCGCGGTCGCCAGCTATTCGATGGGTAAGATCAAGGGCGGGTTGATCCCGTGCAACGATCTGAACCGCGACGGAATCCCTGATGCAACGACCAATGCGCCCGGCTTGGGTGCGTTGCAGGTGGCAACCGAGGGCAACAACCTTGCTGCCTGCGCTGTCTCGCAGCGGTCGGGCTTTCAGTCGCCGTTCAGTGCCTCGCTTACCAGCGAGTACAACTTCGCGGTCAGCAATCACGTGAATGCCTATTTGCGCGGACTGCTGAACTTCGCGGGTACGTCGCGGGTCGATCCGAACAACGTCTACGATGATATCGGATCGTACGGGCTGGTGAACCTTTACGCCGGTATCCGCGATTCGAAGGGGGCGTGGGAGGTTTCGCTGTTCGCCAAGAACCTGTTCGACACCACCAAGACGCTGAGCCGCAGCGACCCGCTGTTCACCTCCTATCGCAACGCGGCGGCGGGCTTTGCGGCGACGACCTATACCAGCACCTACACTGCCGTTACCACCACCGCCCCGCGCGAGTTCGGCATCAACGTGCGTTACGCCTTCGGCTCGCGCTGAGTTTGCGCCGGTCATCGGGAGAGGGTGGTCCTTTCCCGATGACGCCATCGGCGATGGTGACGATTACCTCAATGCAGGGCAGCAGTATCGAGCATCCCCGGCCGGGGATGCTCGATACTCCCGAACAGGTTTAGCAATACGACTGCCCGGCATCGAAGGCGGACGTGGCCGTCTCGGATGGCCGCGGTGCCCTTCGTGGGCAGCGCGGCGGGGGCATTCCTACCAATCGGCCATCGCTGCGGGACCGGAAAGATCGCGCCATTCCTGGAAATGCGGGACCAGTTCATCCGGCAGTTCGTTCTCGAACGCCGCGTCCATCGGATAGTGCGGCATAGCCTGCGCCACCGCACCCAGCAGGGCCATCCCCTGCAACCGGTCCTTCGAACGCTTGAGCGGATTGCGCTTGTGCTGCGCCGCCATCCATAACTTGTGCAGCGCAAACCATCGCGGGTCCGGCGCTACGATGCGCGCGGGGGACCCATCACGGCAGCCGATCACATGATCCACGGTGCGGCCAAGCAGCAACCATTCCTGCTCCGGCAACGGGACTGGCCTCGGCTGGTCGCGTCCGCCCAGCGTCGCCGCGCGAGAGGGCGCCACAAGCAGTTCGACTTCGTATGCCTTGGCGTTGCGGGCCAGGAAATCGCGCTCGATGTTGACGGTGAAGGTGGGATCGACCGCTTTCAGCATTTCCCAGACGCGCTTTTCCTCATCCTGCGTCTGCGCAACCCAGGCGAGGTCGAAGTCCTCCGTCTCGTCGGGAAGGTCTATGCGGCAGTTGGCTTCTGCCATGTAGGCAGCGATGGCATTGGTCCCGACCACCAGCAGGTGCGAGCCGAGCAGGGCGCGCCGATCGCATTCGCGCAAAATCGGCCCAGCATCCGACGACAGTAGGGGCAGTCGCAGCGCGCGGTAGAGAGCCGCGCTTTCCGCGAGCGCCGGGCGCAGACCTTTGATCCGCTCCTTCAGCGCTTCCTTTTCGGCGCGATAGGCGAAAAACCGGGCCTCCAGTTCTGGCGTCATCGCGCCTAAGCTACGGCCGTTGCCCCCCCGGTCGAAGATACGGTAGAGGTATTCGCGCTCACCCACCGTCTTGCGCCGCAGATCGTAGGGCAGGGCGGCCAATGCCCGCTCTGCGTCGATCCAAACCTCGTAGCGCTGGCGCAGGTTCACCAGCAGGCGGGATTGTTCGTCACTGAAGGGGCGGATACGAGCCATGGGGATTTATCCCACAAATTCCACAATTCGTAAAGATGTGGGATAATTACCCTGGCGCGGTGCCTGCCAGCAGCGGCTGGAGCCGGCGCCGCAGCAGCGCGACCAGCAAACTGACCTTGGGCGACAGGTGCTTGAGGCGCGGATATACGGCCCATATCGGCTCGTCATCGGGGCATTCGGGGGCGAGTATTTCCTCCAATCGCCTGGCTGCGATGGGAGCGGCGGTGTAGAAGGCGGGCAACTGGCAGATGCCCATCCCGTCCAGCGCTGCTTCCAGCACCATCGTCCCGCTGTTGCAGCGCCAGCGCCCTTCGGGGCGAAACGTCTCGCCGCGCTGGAAATGCCATGTCGAAGAGGAGCCGACGAGGCAGTCGTGCTCCTTGAGGTCGGCGATGCGCTGGGGAATGCCGCGCGCGGCAAGGTATGCCGGTGCAGCCACTGTCACCATCGCGCGCGAGGCGACGCGGGTGGCGACGAGGCGTGAATCCTCCAGATGCCCGGTGCGGATGGCCACGTCGTAACCGTCGCGGATCAGGTCCACCACGTCGTTGTCGAGGTCGCAGGCGATCGACAGCTCCGGGTGCTCGCCCGCATATTCGCGCAGGATCGGGCCGATGAAACGCTCGCCCAGGGTGTAGGAACAGGTGATGCGCAAATTGCCGCGCGGGCTTCCCTGCGCGGCGACGGCGGCGATGGCGTCCTCGCGCTCGGAGATCAGACGGCTGCCGGTTTCGTAGAAGATGCGCCCGGCTTCGGTCAGGCCCAGCGATCGGGTGGTGCGATGGAACAACTGGCTGCCCAGCTTCGCCTCAAGCCGGCTGACGGCGCGGCTCATGTGGGTGACAGAGGCGCCGAAGCTGCGTGCGGCTGCAGTGAAGCTGCCGGCCCTCGCCACCGTCACGAATTCCTCGATGCCGTCCCAGGCGCCAATCATGCACTTTTTCCGCTCGGTTATAATGCTTTTCCCAAGAACCCCATTAACGACAATCCTGCAAGGCGCTAGAAGGCACTGCATAGACAGGAGACTGCACAGATGAAGACCCGCGCCGCCGTTGCCTTCGAAGCGAAAAAGCCGCTCGAGATCGTCGAAGTGGACCTCGAAGGTCCGCGCGAAGGCGAAGTCCTGGTCGAGATCATGGCGACCGGCATCTGCCACACCGATGCCTATACCCTCGACGGCCTCGACAGCGAGGGCATCTTCCCCTCCATCCTCGGCCACGAAGGCGCTGGCATCGTGCGCGAAGTGGGCGCGGGCGTTACCAGCGTGGCGCCGGACGATCACGTGATTCCGCTCTACACGCCGGAATGCCGCCAGTGTAAGTCGTGCCTCTCGGGCAAGACCAACCTGTGCACTGCGATCCGCGCCACGCAGGGTAAGGGCCTGATGCCTGACGGCACCAGCCGTTTCAGCTACAAGGGCCAGCAGATCTTCCACTACATGGGCTGCTCGACCTTCTCGAACTTCATCGTGCTGCCCGAAATCGCCGTCGCCAAGATCCGCACCGACGCGCCATTCCAGACTTCGTGCTACATCGGCTGCGGCGTGACTACGGGCGTGGGCGCCGTGGTGAACACCGCCAAGGTGCAGGTCGGCGACAATGTCGTGATCTTCGGGCTGGGCGGTATCGGCCTCAACGTGATCCAGGGTGCGAAGATGGCGGGCGCGGGCCTGATCATCGGCGTAGACATCAACCCTGACCGTGAAGAGTGGGGGCGCCGTTTCGGCATGGACGCCTTCGTCAACGGCAAGGGCAAGAGCCGCGAAGAAGTCATCGCCGAAGTTCTGGCGCTGACCGATGGCGGTGCGGATTACACTTTCGACTGCACCGGCAACACCGAGGTCATGCGCACCGCGCTCGAAGCCTGCCATCGCGGCTGGGGCACCTCGATCGTGATCGGCGTGGCCGAGGCGGGCAAGGAAATCGCCACGCGTCCGTTCCAGCTCGTCACCGGCCGTAACTGGCGCGGCAGCGCGTTCGGCGGCGCCAAGGGCCGCACCGATGTGCCCAAGATCGTTGACTGGTACATGAACGGCAAGATCCAGATCGACCCGATGATCACCCACGTCCTCAGCCTGGACGAGATCAACAAGGGCTTCGACCTGATGCATGCAGGCGAAAGCATCCGTTCGGTCGTCGTCTTCTGATGGAGACCGTTTCCACCAACCGCACCCACGGCGGTACGCAAGGCGTCTATCGCCACCAGAGCGCCGAGACGGGGACGGAGATGACCTTCTCCGTCTTCGTGCCGGATCATGCGCCGGGCGCGAAGCTGCCGGTGGTGTGGTATCTTTCGGGGCTCACCTGCACCCACGCCAATGTCACCGAAAAGGGCGAGTTTCGCGCTGCCTGCGCGCAGCACGGGGTGATCTTCATTGCGCCGGATACGTCCCCGCGCGGCGATGATGTGCCAGACGACGAAGCCTATGACTTCGGCAAAGGAGCGGGCTTCTACGTCGACGCCACGCAAGAGCCCTGGGCGGCGAATTTCCGCATGCGCGCCTATATCGAGAGGGAGCTGCCCGCGCTGGTCGATGCGCAATTCCCGGTCGACACGGGCCGGCAGGGGATCACCGGCCACTCGATGGGCGGGCACGGCGCGCTGACGATCGCACTGCGCAATCCCGGCATCTTCCGCTCGGTCAGCGCATTCTCGCCGATCGTTTCGCCGCTGAATTGTCCTTGGGGCGACAAGGCGCTGACGGGCTATATCGGCGCGGATCGCGCTGCCTGGCGCGAATACGACGCCTGCGCGCTGATCGAAGACGGCGCCCGCCTGCCGGACTTGTTGATCGATCAGGGGACGGCGGATAGCTTCCTCGAAGGCCAGCTCAGGACGCAGCTTCTGGCGGAGGCTTGCGAGAAAGCGGGCCAGCCCGCGACCATCCGTATGCAGGAGGGTTACGACCACTCCTATTACTTCATCTCCACCTTCATGTCGGATCACATCGCCTGGCATGCATCGCGCCTTAAAGCCTGATCCTTCGATGGGCCGCGGAGAAGCTGTCTGACACCTAATGTAGCGCCTGAAAGCGGGTTCGATACGCAATTTTGCGCAAGGGATCGCAACCGATCCGATTGGATCACCGTCTGTCTCGGTCCGGGAATAGGGGGCTGCGGACTGGGGTAAAAATACGGAAAACTGCGGGTTACATCGTCTGCTGACTGCCGTTTGCGGACGAAACCCTACCTTATTCCGCGTTTGCAATACCGCTTTCCGGGGTGCCGAATGCGATAGGGCCGGAGCGGCTGCAATTGAACGTGATCGCCGCCTGCGCATCCGTAATCTGAATGGTGGAGGCATTTCGCCGCCATCGACGGATTGAGGGTCAGGCGGGCAGCCACACATCATGCGGGCAACTTCGGACAACAAGGATCGAACGGCAGGAGCAAGCGGACGCCGTGGGTTTCGCTGCGCGCTGCTCGGCATGGGAGCCCTGCTGGCGTTGACGGGCGTGAACGCCTTCGCGCAGGGCAATCCTCCTGCTATCAGCCAGTCGCCCACGATCGACCGTGACCGCCTTGACCGCGCCGGTCCGGCCATCCCGCGCACGGGGCCTGAGGTGCAACTGCCATCGGCCCCGGCCCGCGTCGAAGTAGCGGCCCCGGTGCAAGTCGCGCTTACCCAGGTCCGCTACGAAGGCGCGACCCTGGCGAGCGAAACGCTGGACGAGGCAACGCGGCCTTTCGTCGGATCGCCGCTCGATCGCGACATGCTCCAGAAGCTGGCGAACGCGATCAGCGCCGCCTATGCCAAGAGCGATATTGCCTTCTATGCAGTGAGCATTCCGGCACAGTCGGCAGCGGGCGGCGTGTTGGTGGTGCGCGTGGTAGAAGGGCGCATTGTCGAATACAAGCTGGCCAGCGAGTCCAGCAGCACGCCCAAGCGCCTGATCGATGCGCAGGTCAAGCGGCTGATGCGTGACACGCCCACCCACAAATCGACGATCGAACGCACGCTTTCACTGCTGCGCGACATTCCCGGCCAGACGGTGCAGGCGAACCTTCGCACCACGACGACGCCGGGCGAACTCGCGCTCGATCTCGACGTGAAGCGTAAGCAGGTAGATGTGACGCTCAACCTCAACAACCGCGGTGTCGTCAACGTCACTTCGGGCGCGCAGGCGCAGCTTGCCGTCTCGCTCAACGGGCTGCTGCGCGAAGGCGATACTACGCGGCTGTCGGGCTACGTCCCGTTCCAGCCGAGCCGTTATCAGTTCTACTCCGCCAGTCACGCGACCCCGGTCGGTTCCGCCGGAACCACGGTTGGTCTGAGCGGTGCTTACGTGCGTACGCGGACCCGAGACCTCGGCATCAAGGGTGACGCCAGGCAGTTGGGCATCGTCGTGGCCCATCCACTGATCCGTTCCTACAAGCGCAACCTGACGCTGACCGCGTCGTTCGACGGGACCAACAGCACCAATTATTATCTCGATACTGCCTTCGGGGGGTTTCGCACCCGCGCGCTACGACTTGGCGCAAACTGGTCTTCGATTGGCGACACCAGCGGTTACGGCGTTTCGCTCAGCCTTAGCCAGGGCTTCAACGCCCTGGGTGCGCGCGAGATTGAGGGCTATTCGACACCTTCCTACCGCAAGGCCAACCTGCAGACCACGTTCGTCAAGCAACTCAGCCCGTCGATAGCTGCCAAGGCCACAGTGCGCGGGCAATATAGCAGCGACCGCTTGCCAACGACGGAGCGCGTCGTTCTTGGCGGTGAAGGTGCGGGCCTTGCTTTTCGTGATGGATTCCTGACGGCCGATAAAGCTGCGACGGGCGGTGCGGAGCTGTCCTGGCGAGTACTGGGCGGGACAACCGATCCACGCGGCTTGACCGTCTTCGCTTATGCGGATGGCGCTTTGGCGCATTCCTATGCGCGCCCGCTGTATGGATTGCCAAGTCGAGACTATTCGTTGGCATCAGCAGGTGGGGGAGTGCGAATCACTCCAATAAAGGGCTGGACTGGATCGGCACAAGTTGCAGTACCTGTCAAGAAGGCATTTGCAGGGATTAGCGAAAAAACCCGCTTTTTCTTCAGCGTGTCTCGCACGCTCTGATCGCCCGTTTTGCGTACACGCAAAACCCACTTGCGGCGGAAAACAGGAAATCACTATGCAGAACATCTGGGAAGTCTGGCCCGACGCACTGACTACGGCTGAGTGTGACGCGATCGTTGCGCGCGCCGAACATTACCCGCCCGCAGAGGCGACGATCGGTTTTTCGGACGCGCTGCGTAGTGACAAGGGCTATCGCACTTCGACGATTCGTTGGTTCGATACTTCGCGGGAGAAAGACATTGTCGGGCGCGTCATGGATTTCGTCCGCTGCTCCAACCGCACCAACTTCGGCGTCGATGTGGAGGCGCCATTCGAGTTGCAGTTCACTGAATACCGGGCAACGAACAAGGGCCATTACGATTGGCATCAGGACGTTTGGTTGGAATCACCGCGACCTTATGCCCGTAAGCTCTCTGTCGTGGTGCAGCTCTCCTCGCCGGATGAATACAAGGGCGGCGAGTTCGAGTTCTTCGGCATCCAGAACCCTGGACCTACTTTCGGCGGGCGTGGCAGTATGCTGATATTCCCGTCGTTCCTGCAGCACCGGGTGCTGCCTGTCACCGATGGCCTGCGCCGCAGCCTGGTGACCTGGATCGAAGGTCCCAACTGGCGCTGAGGCAACAGCTCTCGCGACAGGCATCTCCATGCACAACCAAGCAATCGTCAACTTCCCGGTGCTGCCCTGGCTTGCCGCTGCCGCAGCGCTGGGCCTTTTGCTGCTCTCCGGCGCGGTGATCCATTCGGATCTTGGGCGCCGGCGGATACCCAACAGCCTTTGCATCGCCATAGCCGTCCTTGGTCTGCTCTTCGCAGTGGGCGAAGCGGGCTGGTCGGGCTTGCCTGACTTCGCGTGGCGCATGGCGATCGCCGTGCTGGTGGGCTTGCCTCTGGCTTTGCTGTTCTTGTTCCGGCTGCTGGGGGGCGGTGATGTGAAGCTCCTTGCTGCCCTTTTGCTTTGGGTGCCTGCATCGGACATGCCCGCAATGTTCGCGGTCACCGTCCTGACCGGGGCGCTGGTTGCAATCGCCCTCAAGCTGTTGAACCGGGTGTTCTGTTTCATTCGCGCGGACACGGTTCCTTATGGCCTGGCGATCGTAGTGGGCGCGCTGTGTGTCCTGATCCCGCGCTTCGACGGCCTTGCGGCGGCGGCCTGCACCTTCGTCGCCTGACAGTGTGGAAGTACATTAATTCGAGTGTTGCAGCCATAATGGGCAGAACCATTGAAGGGGTTCGAAACGGGCGCCTGTGGCGGCTCGGTTTCGCGCAACTGGTCGGCAATGGACCTCAAAATACCCGAAAACCTGCGAAAAAAGCTCGCTCAGGTACGCAACGTCAGTGGTTGCGATGGCGGCTTTGATGGCGCCGATTCGATGCCGGTTCAACTGGTCAGCCAGCGATCGCGGCGTCACCCTCAGGGCAATTACGAGGTGAGCTAGAGCCTCGTTACGTCAGTGGAGGAAGAGAACTTGCGGCAGACCCTGTCCGTTTCGGCAGCCCGGCTTTCGGTCGGTATCATGGCGTCCCTGGCGGCGCTTTGCGGCCCTGCCGCGCTTGCCCAGACTTATGGACCAGATGCGACCACGCCCGGAGAAGCTGCCGTCGCCGGAGCGCTCGATACCGTAACCAGCCCGGCTACCAGCCCTTATGCAGCGATGCTCGGCGCTATCGATGCGCTGCCCGATACTGCCGCCCGTGCGGATGCGCTGGGGCAGTTGAGCCCGCGCAACTACCGCCTGATGCCGCGTCTTTCGATCCAGTCCATGGATGCGACCGACCGCGAGATCCGCGGCTACCTGCAGCAGCGCCGCGAAATGGCGCTTGATGCCTCCGCCGATGTGCCTGTGAGCGGCGATCGGACCATTTCCGTTATGGGCAGCTATGGCTTGCGGCAAGGAAAGTATAAGGCGCGGATAGACCGTCCAGCCGCGAATTCGGACAGTCGCTCGGTGCGTGTAGGCTTCGACGTTTCGCCCGTCCCGGGCCTGATCGTGGGTGCCTCGATCGGCATCGACGGTCTCGACACCGCGCTCGATCGTAGCCAGCGGCCGCGCAGCACGATGTTCAATGCTGGCGTCACCCCTTACGCCAGCTATACCAATGGCCGCTTTTATGTGGACGCGACCGCCGGATATACCCGTAGCTGGTACCAGCTACGCCGTCAGGTCTCCTACAATGGTTTCAACGATCAGCTGCAGGCCGGAGCGAATGGCGATAACGCCGCAGCTTCGGTCGAGGCTGGTGGCATCCTGCAGCTCGGCGTCCTTCGGGCGCAACCTTTCGCCGGGCTACAATACCGCTATGCCGACCTTGGCGGCATAGTGGAGAGCGGCGGCGCGGCATCGCTGGCCGTCGCCAAATTCAAGTCTGAGTCCGTTCGCAGCAGCCTGGGTATGCGTGTGTCCACCGCGCTGCACAATGGAAGCTGGACGCTTCGGCCGAGTGTCGAAGGGCAATGGCAGCGTGAACTGCGCTCGCGGCCGGAAAGCCGGATCGAGGCAGTGTTCGTCAATGGCGGAACGCCGATCTTCACCCTGCCGTCATGGCGCTATGATCGCGATACGGCGGTTGTCGGGGCCAGCCTGACCGCGGTGCATGGTGAACGCACGGCCGTTCGCTTCTCGTATTCAGGTGAGTTCGCCAACGACCGGCACGTGCATGGGTTCGCGGTCACCGCCAGCCGGCGGTTCTGATGGGGCGTTCATCACGCAGTCGTCTGCGCGAAACGGCGAGATCGGACCCATGATAGAGCCGATCCGAACATAGTCCGCGCGGCGCTTCGATTCAGCTTCCGCTATCTATTCGTGCAAGCAACATGAAACTAGGGGCGCGCGATGGGTGGTTTTGTACGGGATATTCTCACCACGCTTTCCTATGAGCCTGATCCGGTCGAGGCTTCACGCGTGGAAGGCGCTGAACTTTCACGGCTGGATCAACGGCTTGCAGGTTTTGTCCAGGGCAATGGGCGGCGCACGGCGATTTCGATCCGACCGGGAGACTGCAGCGTCTGGGACGGTAATCCGCGCGACGTTCCGGGCCTTTCGGCAGATAGTTGCCGTTCTCTGATTGAATCTATCGCGCAGGAGGACGGTAATCGCATTCCGGTTCTGGTGCGCAATAATCCGCCAGGATCGGAGCTTCCTTACGAGCTGCTCGTTGGCAGCCGCAGGCGCTTTTCCGTCAACTGGCTCAATCACAATGGCCGGCCGGAAATCCGCCTCAACGCGATGGTCGTGGACCTGAGTGATGAAGAGGCGTTCCGGCTTGCGGACATTGAGAACCGCGAACGCCAGGACATTACCGAGCTGGACCGTGCGCGCAGCTACCAAGGCGCTGTGGATCGTTTCTACGGTGGCGTGCAGTCGCGCATGGCTGAGGCACTTAATCTGTCCAACAGCCAGCTCAGCCGCTTGCTGTCGCTGGCGCAGATGCCGGACGAGGTCGTCGATGCTTTCGCCACGCGCGAGGAACTGCGAGTGCGTCATTCAGAAGTGCTGACCCCGCTGCTGCGCCGGCCCGAACAGCGTGAGCGCCTGCTCGTCGCTGCGCGTAGTGTCGGGCAGGAGCAGCAGCGCCTGGCTGCTGCGGGGGATCGGATGATCCCGGCAGCCACCGTTCTCACCCGTCTCAAGCAGGCGGCGATGGAAGGCGGCTCGGCGCGCACGCAGGATATGCAGGTGGTGGTGGGAGAGGACCGGGTAGGCCGAATCAAGCCGGGCCGCGATGGGCTGGCCGTTGAGTTGGCGATCGCAGAGGATGCCGACCTTGACCGCATCCTCGCAGCCCTGCGGGCGGCGATCCTCGATAGCCGTGCGCGACTCGCCGCGGACGAAGACGCGGCTGTCGACTGACCGCTAGCCGTTCAGCCGCTCCGAAGGACGCGGTCCGGCGATAAATCACTTTCAATCCGGCTCTATTACCCGGCCCGTGCGCAAGTCTCCACTTGCTCGCGGGCCGGTTCGGTTTTCGGGTTTCTCCCGCCTTGCAGGGGGGGCTTGCGTGCCGTCTTGCGCTTCAGGAGGCTCATTTTCCGGCTAAAGCCGGTGCTTTTCGGAATCTCTGATCGAGACATTCCGTTCCTGAGCTTTGCGTTGCCGTAGCGGCTTTTTCTGAACGCGATCTTGCCTCCGGACTGTGCCTAACCGTCATCGCACAGGGCATTTCATGGAGGACAACACAATGCCGCGTAATAAACCGCGCCAGACGACAAGGCATATCCTGCTTTGCGCGACGGCTATTCCGCTTCTTCTTCTGGGCGCTTGCGCCGACGGCGTCGGCTTCCGCGTCGGTGCCGGCGGCGGCGGCACGCCGTCGGGTCCGTCCGGTCCCACAGGCCCAACCGATCCGTCCGGCCCCAGCGGCCCGACTGGGCCCAGCGGTCCATCCGGTCCTACTGGACCGACCGACCCGTCAGGTCCGAGCGGTCCTTCGGGTCCGAGCGGGCCTTCGGGTCCCAGCGGCCCGACAGGTCCGACAGGTCCGACTGATCCTTCCGGGCCCACGGGTCCTGCCGGCCCGACAGGTCCAACTGGCCCCACTGGCCCAGGAGGTCCATCGGGCCCCAGCGGTCCGACTGGCCCCGCTGGCCCGACCGGTCCTGGAGGTCCCTCAGGCCCCAGCGGCCCGACTGGTCCCGATGGCCCGACCGGTCCTGGAGGTCCCTCGGGTCCCAGCGGTCCGACTGGTCCCGATGGCCCGACCGGTCCTGGAGGTCCCTCGGGCCCCAGCGGTCCGACTGGTCCTGATGGTCCAACCGGTCCTGGAGGTCCCTCGGGCCCGAGCGGCCCGACCGGCCCCACTGGCCCAACAGGTCCTGGGGGCCCGACGGGTCCAACCGGCCCAACCGGACCCACTGGTCCGTCGAGCATCACCGGCACAGTCGCTGGCGTGACTATCGGCGGCAATCCGATCCTCGGTCCGAGTGGCCCCGGAACGCTGATTGACGTCAACGTCACTCCGGGCACCTCCACGAGCAACGGCGGCGGTATCGCGGTCGATGTCCTGACTGGTGACGGCAGCCTGGTGAATGTAGCCCTGCCGACGACGACGGCGCAGACGCAGGAAGCGCTTGCTCCGGTCGGCTCGCTTGCCGGTGCGTTGCTGGGCAGCCAGGTCGGCGGGGCCGTCACGCAGATCACCGACGGCCTTTCGCCCACGGTGGCGGTTGTGACCTCGACCGTCAGCCAGGTGACGACGCCGCTGCTTGCAACGGTCGATACCGTGCTCGCCCCGGTAATCGGACAGAACGGCCTGCTGGCACCGGTAACGGGGCAGCTCGGCGGTCTGATCGGTGGCATCACCGGCAACCTGCCTGTCGGCGGCGGCGGAACGGTGCCAACGTATACCGGCCCGCTCGTTGGACTGGACCTTGGCAACAATGTCCTGACCGGCCCCAGCACCAGCGGTACGCTTGCCGGTGTCAACGTGCTCTCGGATAATCCGGGGCTGGTTTCGGGGCAGCTGGTGACGGCTGACGTGCTTGCCAACGGCAATGTGCTCGACGTGACGCTACCGACGACGGCGGCGGGCGTTGCGCAGGGTCTGGCCCCGGTGGGCAACCTTGCCGGATCGCTTCTTGGTCAGCAGGTCGGTGCCGGGGTTACGCAAGTGACGAATGGTCTGGCTCCGGTTCTCGCTCCGGTGACCGGTGTGGTCGAGGGTGTGGCATCGCCCCTGCTCGACGTGGTCAACGGGACCCTCGGCCAAGTGGCCGGCGGCGTTGGATCGGGAGGAAGCGCTGGGTCCGTGCTCGCTCCGGTAACGGGTGTGGTGAGCGGCCTGCTCGGCGGAGCCGGCGGCGGCGCGGGCGCAGGAACGATCCTCGCTCCGGTAACGGGTGTGGTGAGCGGCCTTCTCGGCGGAGCCGGCGGCGGCGCGGGCGCAGGAACGGTTCTCGCCCCGGTAACGGGTGTGGTGAGCGGTCTGCTCGGCGGAGCCGGTGGCGGCGCGGGTGCGGGAACGGTGCTCGCTCCGGTAACTGGTGTGGTGAGCGGCCTGCTCGGCGGAGCCGGTGGCGGCGCGGGTGCAGGAACGGTCCTCGCGCCGGTCACCGGCGCGGTCGGAGGCCTGCTGACGGGTGCTGGCGGAAGTAACGCGGCAGGGACCGTCCTGGCTCCGGTGACGGGTATCGTCGGCGGGCTGCTGGGCGGAACAACTGGTGGTTCGTCCGGCACTGGTTCGCTGCTCTCGCCCCTGACCGGCCTGTTGGGGGGCAGAGCGGGCAACTGATCGAGGTCGGCGTGTCCGCCGCCCTGTTGCCCTCCCCCAGGTCGGACACGCTGTAGCCCGACCTCGGAAGACGAGGCGGGAGGAGGGGGTGGCCCTGCCGTGGGCCACTCCCTCTACGCCTCTCGAAATGCGGGGATGGCATTTCCCGAGGGAATGAAAAAGGAGAATACCATGTCGACTGAAGCCTCACGCCAAGCCCGCGACCTTCTGCGCATGTCGCTCGATCTGCTCGACGACGAAGAATCGCTGACCGCAGTAGCCATGATCTCCGGCGCGCTCGACCTGCTGGAGCGCCGCGCCGAACCTGCGGCCCTGCGGCCGGCCATGGGTTGGCAGCATCTGGCGCAGCGTCTGCCAGCAGGCGGCGGCTGCCGCAGCTGTGCCTGATCTGCAACGTTTTTTGCAATACGCAAAAGCTTTGTGGAAATAACGGTAGATCGTTATGGATTTGGAAACAAAAAAGAACCTAAGTGATGTTAACTAGCACCGCACAGAATGAAGGCGGTGCGGTGGGAGATATTAGAGAAGGCGGGCGCATGCAGAGCAAACAGGCTCTCATATTGCTGATCGACGATGTCAGGGAAATCGTCGAAGAGCTGCTGACGTTCATGGACATGCACGGCATTCCCGCAGTCGGAGTGTCCGATCTCGACGAGGCGATGGTTGCGCTCGAGGCGAACCCCGCTATTCGCGTGCTTGCGTGCGATGTTCGGTTGGGCCGGGAATCCGGGCTTACAATCGTATCGCGCATTCGCGATCATGCCGTGCTTTGCCAGCGCCCTTTCAACTATCTTTTCATCACCGGTGACCCGTTACTTCAGGATTCGACGCAGCAAATGCCCGATCACATGGTTCTGACCAAACCCGTCCAGCCGCAGGTCCTGATCGGCGTCTTGCGCGATATGCTGGGCGAGCTTGAAAATTCGCCGCAGCAGGGAGTCGGTTGCTGATGAAACCGAACGAGATCACCCAGCGCGACATCGAGAACTGGACGCGGTGCACACCCATGAAACAGAAGTGCCGTCCGGTGGAGGACGCTGCGGCACAGGCTGTATGTGGCGGCATAGACATCAGCGACGCGCGCCAGATGTTCGAAACGATCGCTGCAAAGTCCCGCCTTGCCGACCTTGGGGAACAGTCTTCCGCATTGGCGCATGAACTGCGCCAGCCATTGTTCTCGATCTCGGTCGCGAACGAGAACCTGCGCATGATGCTGGGCCGCTGCGACATCACGAAATCGCAGTTGGACAAGGCGATCGCGCGCATAGCGCAGCAGGTTGAACGGGCACAGACCATAATCGACCGCACCTTGGCCTATGCCTCAGGCAACAGCCGGGGCGCGGTGAGTGCCGACATCGGCCTCGCCGTCAGCAACGCCGTGGAATTCCTGCGGCCCCTGTTCGAAACTGCCGACATCGAGATCGACGACCGCGGTGCGCATGCTCACGCAATCGTGGGCCTTTGCCAGGTCGAGGCCGAGCAGGTCTTTGTAAACATCCTGCGCAACGCCGCCGAGAGCATCGAAGGACGGCGAGAGGAAGGCTGGCAGGGCAGCGGGCACATTGCGATCCGCATCGCACTGCAAGGTGGGGCGGTGCGCTGCGTCGTTTCCGATAACGGGGCGGGCCTTTCGGGCGATACGGCGCAGGCGGTGTTTCAACCGTTCTTCACTACCAAGCCGCGCGTCGGCACCGGCCTCGGTCTGCACATCTGCCGGCAGGTGTTGGAGAAGGCCGGCGGCTCCGTCAGTCTGATGCCTGGCGAAATCGAAGGCGCCCGCGTCGAGATCGAACTGCCGCTGGGCGGCTGAACATATCTCTGGGCCGACGAGGACGAGGCGGCAGGTTACCGCCAGTACCCCGCTTCAGCTTCAGATATCGTCGCGTCCCAACCGGATGATGAATTGCACCGGCTGACGATTGCGCACCAGACAGCGGAAATCGCTCGCTGCGTCGCGCGCGACCTGCTCCACCAGCCAAAGCGTGGCTTCATCGATCCGATGGCTGGGTAAGGGCTTGCCGTCGCTGTCCGTGCCTTCCACTGTCACCACGACATGAGCCGGGGACATCGACGCGTGTAGCAGTACGTCGCCGCGAAGCTTCTTGCCATTGCAATCCACGAAGCTCGCGAAGGCGCTGAGCAGCGCCGCTACCGCCATCATCTCCAGCGCGCCATGCTGCGCGGGCACCAGGTGGTCCAGCGCGTTGCCGCGCAGGTGGATCGACACACCATGATGGCGCATGCTGGACTTCGTGGCGGCAACGGCTCGTTCCAGTGCGCTGCGCACCGTAAGCTCGCCGTCGCCGTCATGCCCGTCGCGGCCGAACCAGCGGAACAGGCTGAGGATGGCGGCCGCCCCTTCGGTATGCGCGGCGATCCGCTTGACCCGCTCCTGCAACTGCTGGCGATTCTCGTCGTCGATATCGAGGCGGCCGATGATGTAATCCATGTTGGCATTGGCCATCGAGATGACGTTCAGCGGCTGGGCAAGGTCGTGCAGCATGCCGCTGGTGATGCGGCCCAGCAACAGGTCGCGGGTTACTTCCACGAGGCCGCCGTCGCCCCACGCCAGCAGGCGCGCGTCCACCACGGCAAGATGGCGGGCGATCCCTGCGCCTACCAAGGCCGCGCATAGCGAGGCGAAGACCACCGCGATGTCAGCGGCGATGCCGGACAGGATGAAATGCAGGGACAGTCCAATGCAGCCGAACGCCATGGCGAGCAGCCAGGCCCAGCGTGAAGCCTGCAGGAACGCGGGGGCCAGCCGGCGGGGAAAGACTGCCGCCGTGGCTGCCAGCAGGACGTCAGCCCAATAGGAGGCCGAATGCATCGCGCCGGGTACGAAGAACAGGCCGGCGGTAAGCATTGCTGTCACCCCCAGAGCCAGCGCGGTCCGGTGCAGTACGAAAAGGCCGCCCGCAGCAGCCGCGCTCAATACGCCGGCACCAGGGCCTTGGGCTGCGGTAAGGCCAAGGATCAGCGCACAGAGCGCAATCGCGGCTGGGTACATCCGCGTGCCGTCCTCCCAGACGCGAACCGGCCGGGTGCGTTGCGAGTAAGGAATTATGAGCTTGCACTCCTGCGTGCAGCAATCGGTGTGGGGTAGTCAGGCCTATATTGGTCCGCTGATTTGATCATTCCCGCGCTTCCTCTTTCTCGGCACACCAATTGCGCCAGTCGTGCGACAAGCCACGAACGGTCGATTGGCTCCCGATGACGATGCGCAAAACTGGGTCGAGTCGAGGAAAAGACGCTGCGAATCCACGGAAAACGAGGTCCGATCCCACGAGCCCTGTTTTCAGACGACGGCATTGCACAGGCCGTACTTCTTATTGCCTTGGTACTTGAGGCAAGTCACGAAAAGAACCGAAACGAAGGTGACTGGCAAGCCGCTCAAGTGCCTGTGGGCCTGAGTTCGCGCGGGGGTTGCATGGGGGGCATGCAACCGGCGGGTGTGGCCGAATACTGCGTATAAACCCGTTGTCCCACGGATGCCTTCGCATCGGCTTCTTCTCAATGACCACGAGAATCCGAGGCGCGCTATCATTCATACATCAAGACGAACCTGTCCCGGCAAGGAACGGTTCGGCGAAATTTCGGGGCGCAGGGGCAGCGTTTCCGGTTTGCGTAAGCGCAATGGCAAAGGGGAATTGCATGCGCCTGGGTTCGAGAGCGAAACTCACGATGGGAGTCGGACTTGTGGCAGCCGCCACGTTCGGTTTCCTCGGTGTTCGCGAACTTGGCAGATCATCGGCTACGAAGGCCAGCCCGGTGAGCGTGCTCGCCGGCAAGCCCGTTGAAGCTACCGGTATCGTTCTGGCGACGACTACCCGCGCCGTGAAGATCGGCGAGACGATCACGGCCGACATGATCCGCAACACTGCTTTCGATCCGGTGAAGTTCCCGGCGGCGGCGACGCCCGCCGAGGTTATCGGCCGGGTCGCGACGCGCGACATCGCAGCCAACACCCTGATCCCGCGCGAGGCGCTGCAGCAGGAAAGCAAGCTGGCGATCCGCGTGCCGGTGGGAATGCGGGCGATCAGCATCGACACGACGGCGGAAATCGCCGTCGCCGGCATGGTCCGCCCTGGCGACAAGGTGGACGTGCAGGTGGTCTATCCCGGCGAGGATGCGATCAGCGGCGCGCGGGGCAATGGCCGCAGCCGTGCCAGGACCCTGCTTCAGCTGGTGTCGGTCCTGGCGGTGGGCGACCTGGTGCTGGGCACTCCGGTGAAGGAAGGGGTGGTCGACACGGTTTCCGCGACGACGCCCGCGCCGGCACGTACGGTCACGCTGGCGCTGTCTCCCCAGCAGGTTTCCGAGCTGTCGCTCGCGAAGAGCACCGGCGCACTCTACCTTTCTCTGCGCAATCCCGAGGATGCGCAGGAGGTAGACTCCGCACAGATCGCAAGTTCGCCTGAACCCACGCCGCGCGCCGCGGTTGCCGCGCCTGCGCCCGCCATGATGGCAGCGCAACGTCTGGCAGCGCCTCCCGCCGCGCCGGCCCCGCGCCGTGCTCGTGGCCCGCATGCGATCGAACTGGTCGTGGGCGGCAATCGCGAAGTCATCTATTCCGGGAGTGGTTCGCAATGAAGGTCTTGATGGCAAAAGGCCCTATCGTTGCGGGGCTCCTCGCGCTGACAGTGCCTGCCGTGCTGGCGCCAAGCGTCGCGGCCGCGCAGGAACAGCGCGCGCTGCAAGTTGATGAAGCCCGCACGCTGTCCTTCTCTCGCTCGATCGGGCGCGTCGAGGTTAGCCGTGAGAATGTGATCTCGGTTTCCGCGCCGTCAACCCGTTCGCTTCGTATCACCGGCCTCGGCGCCGGGCAGGCGACGCTCAGCGTCTATGCGCCGGATGGGTCGTTGATCGAGGAAGGCCAGATCCAGGTCGACCCGGCGCCTCCCTCCTTCTCCAATGGCTCGGGCCCACTGCGGGCGGGCGAGAAGGTGGTCGCGGTGGACCTCCAGTTCGCTGCGGTGTCGTCCTCCACGCTCAAGGCGCTTGGTTTCAGCTTTTCCAAGCTGTCCGGCGATTTGCAGGGCGCGGTGGTTTCGCCCAGCAGCCTGAAATCGTACAGCTTCGGCGGCGGCGGATCGGGCCTGTCCGTAGACGCCTCGGCGCCGATCCAGAGCGCCTTCAACCTGTTCCTCTCGGCCCCGAACCGGGGCATCGGCGCCGTTCTGAGCGCGCTGTCGACCAACGGGCTATCGCAGCTTCTTGCCCAGCCCACGCTGCTGGTACGGTCTGGAGCGCAGGCTGAGTTTCTGGCTGGCGGCGAGGTTCCGGTTCCGATTCCGCAGTCCAATGGCGGCACGGGCAATTCGATTTCGATCGAGTACAAGAAGTTCGGCGTAAGCCTGAAGGTCAGGCCCTTCGTTCTCTCCGAGAACAATATCGTCCTTGAGATCGAGCCCGAGGTCAGCGAGCTGGATTACAACAATGGTGTACAGCTTCAGGGTTACGTGGTGCCGGGCTTCCGCAATCGCTCGGCCAAGACGACGGTCGAACTGGG
This sequence comes from Novosphingobium sp. 18050, assembly GCF_902706195.1. Lineage (GTDB taxonomy): Bacteria > Pseudomonadota > Alphaproteobacteria > Sphingomonadales > Sphingomonadaceae > Novosphingobium. The sequence continues at coordinate 63,430 of NZ_CACSJO010000008.1, forward strand.
TAGCGGGCAGAGCTTCGTGATCGCCGGGCTCAACTACGCCAATTCCTCGGTCACCAAGGACAAGGTGCCGTTCCTGGGCGACATTCCGGTGCTGGGGGCCTTCTTCAAGCGCCAGCAGAACCAGAAGGAACGGCAGGAGCTGATCATAGTCGCCACGCCGCGTCTGGTGGAGCCGGAAGCCGTGCGCCCGATACTGGCGGATACCATGAAGACGCTCGATCCGGGCGTTGGGCAGATGATCGTGGGCAACGACGGCGTGGAACAGGCCGTGAAGTCCTTTGGCGTGGTGAGGCGCTGACATGGTTCGTATCCATCTTCTCTCGATCGACCGCGCGCTGGCCCAGCGCATCACCGACGCGATGGGCGCGCATGTCACGGTCGACATGGCGCAGTCGCTCGACGATGCGACGTTCGACGGCCCCGGCATTGTCGTCATCGACCATGCCTCGATCCCCGCCGAACGCTCGATGGCGTCGGTTATCGGCGAGGTCGCACAGGCCGCTCCCGGCCGCGCCGTGGTGCTCGCCACCGAGGACATGTACGCGGTGCACGTCCTTCAGGCGATCCGTTCCGGCGCAACGGACGTGATGCCGCGCGGGGCTGTCGCCGCCGAAGTGAGCGAAATCCTTTCGCGCGTGCTCAACTCCGCGCTCGCCAGCCAGGGCCGCCTTGGCCGGTTGACGCTGGTGCTCGGCACCGACCGCGACGCGACCGCCATGCTCGCCACCGACATGGCGCTGGCGCACAGCCTCGACGGTCCGCCGACCCTGCTGATCGACTGCACCCTGCCGTCCAGCACGGCGGAAGCCTATCTCGACCTCAAGGTGGACTACGGCCTCGCCTCCGCCATCACCGATATCGATCGCATGGACGCCAGCCTGCTGGGTGACGCTCTGGCGCGTCATGAACGCAGCGGGTTGACCGTGCTGACGCTCGACGGCGGCACCGGCGCAGAGCCGGTGGGCATCGGCCCGTCCGACATCGTCGGGCTGGTGCAATTGCTGCGGGCCAGCTGCGCGCATGTCGTGCTCTGCGGCGGGTCGCTGCGCAACGGCGGCCTGTTGCGCGAACTCGCCTCGCAGGCACAGAGCATCGAGGTGGTTTGCAGCCAGTCGATCCGCGAGCTGGACTCCTGCCGCCGCCTGCTGGACCGCGTCGCGATCGACACCGCCAGCGCGCAGCGCCTGCGGCTGCTGGTATGGGATTACGATCCGCGCATCCTGCTTGACGGCCGGCGCATGGCCGATGCGCTGGATATCGACACGATGCTGGGCGTGCCCACTGACCGGGTCCGCATGCGCAATGCCCTTAACGCCGGGCGACCGATGATGATCGAGCGCGACGGCGGTCCTTATGCGCAGGCTATCCGCCGCGCCTGCGGCATCTCCGCGCCGACGAAGAGCAACAACTTCGGCATCGACAAGATGCGCAAGGCTATCCTGCGGTCGGTGGAGCGCACCGCATGAGTCTGCTGACCAACGAATTCGAGCCCGAGGGTCGCAACCCGGGAGACGCCGACGCCAAGCGCAAGGGGCCTATCGCTCAGCCGTCAGCTCAAAGAATGAGCGACAGCTACCAGGCGGTGAAGGCGCAGACCTGCCGTCAGGTGATCGAGCAGCTCGAAGCGCAGGGCGCTACTGCCGAGGCGCTCGACAAGCGCACCCTGCGCGCCGAGATCGAACAGGTCATCAACAGCCGCAGCCGGCGCGGCCAGCTTGCGCTCAACAGCGCCGAGCGGTTGCTGCTGGTCGAGGATGTCGAGGACGAGGTGGTCGGCCTCGGCCCGCTGGCACCGCTGCTGCGCGATGCCAGCGTCGACGACATCATCGTCAACGGTGCCAATACGATCTACGCCGAACGCGCCGGGGTCCTGCAGCGCGTCGAAACACGTTTTCGCGACGATGCGCACCTGATGAACATCATCCAGCGTATCGTTGGGCCGATCGGCCGCCGCGTGGATGAGGCGACGCCTTATGTCGACGCGCGCCTGCCGGATGGTTCCCGGGTCAACATCGTCATCCCCCCGATCGCGCTCGACGGGCCGCTGGTGTCGATCCGCAAGTTTCGTCTCCAGGCGCTGAGCGTCGAGGACTGCGTGAATAGCGGGTCGATGAGTCAGGCGATGGCGGCGTTCCTCACGGCTGCCGTGCGATCGCGCCTGAACATCCTGATCTGCGGCGGCACCGGCGCCGGCAAGTCCACCCTGCTCAACGTCCTGTCGAGCTGCATCAGCAACTCCGAACGCCTCGTCACCATCGAGGATGCGGCGGAACTCCAGCTGCGGCAGGACCATGTTGTGCGGCTTGAAACACGCCCGCCCAATGTCGACGGCAGCCGCGAAGTCAGTGCCCGCGACCTCGTGCGTAACGCCCTGCGTATGCGCCCCGACCGGATCATTCTGGGCGAAGTCCGCGGCGTCGAGGCGGTGGAAATGCTGCAGGCGATGTCGACCGGCCATGATGGTTCGATGGCCACGCTGCACGCTAATACCCCCCGCGATGCGCTTTCGCGCATCGAGATGCTGCTGGGCTTTGCCGGTGCGCAGAACGACGTGCGCGCGGTGCGCCGCTTCGTCGCCAATTCCATCCACGTCATCGTCAACATCCAGCGCCTGTCGAACGGTTCGCGCCGCATCACCTCGATCGCGGAGGTTACCGGCGTCGAGGGCGAGGCCTATACCCTCAACGAACTGTTCCACTTCGAAGAGCATCCGCCGCTGTCCGGCGAGGGTCTGTTCCGCACGCTGTCGCCCCGCCCCTATCACGCCGGCCGTCTGCGCGATTACGCCCCGCCTGCAGCGAGCGCTGCCGGCAATGGGAAGGACGGCGCTGCATGGTGAAGGGCGTCGCCTATCTGTTGCTGGCGTTCCTGCTGCTGGGCGTTATGGCCTATAGCTGGTTCTCCGAGCGCGCGCGGGGCCGCGTGACGCTCGACCGGCGGCTGGAGGCCATCTCTTCGCCGGGGACTGCGCCGGTGCGCCAGATCATGGCCGTCACCGTGCCCGAACGGATCGCACCGCTGCTGGCGCAGGCGCAGATCGAGCTGACCGTTCCCGCCCTGCAGATGATTATCGGGGTAGGGCTGTTTCTGGCGCTGATCCTGCTGCTGGTCGCCGGCCCGGCGCTTGCCCTGGCGGCTCTGGTGGGGCTCCCGATGATGGCGCTGTCCTGGCTGCAGGGCCGCGCGCGCAAGCGGGTCGAAGCGCTGACGGATGCGATGCCGCTTTACCTCGACGGCGTGCGCCAGCTGCAGTCGGTGGGCAATTCGCTGTCGCAGGCGCTGGAACGCGCGCTTGCGGATTCGCCCGATGCAATCAGAAGCTATTTCGCGCAGACGACGCGAAAGCTGGCGATGGGCGCACCGGTCGCCGAGAGCCTGCAGCAGTTGGCCGATCGCCTGCAAGTGCCTGAAGTTTCGATGCTCGCGGCCGCGATCCGCACAAACTTGCGGTATGGCGGCTCGATCGCGACGGTTTTCAACAACCTCGCGAATATCCTGCGCGAGCGTATCCGCATTCGCCGCGAACTTTCCGCTGCCACGTCGGAAGCCAGGGTCAGCGCAAAAGTGCTGATCGGCATGCCGCTGCTTTGCATAGTGATGCTGGTGGCGATGAACCGCAACTACATCCAGTTCTTCATCCACGATCCGCGCGGTCACACGATGTCGATGGTGGCGATCGTTCTGGAAGTGTCGGGCATCCTCATCATTCGCCGCATGCTGAGGCTCTCCTTCTGATGCAGGGGTTACTCGCCTTTTTCCTGTTCGCAGTGGCCGTGGGCGGCCTCGTGCTCGCGGTGGCGGGTTTGCGCTGGCTGCAGGTCGATGCCCGCCTGGGTGCCCGGATCGATGGACAAGCGGAGCGCGCGGGAAGCGCTGTCGGACGGAGCCGTTCGGCGCCGCGCCTGCCGCAGATTTTCAGCGCACGAGGCCGCGATCGGAGCGAGATCGAACAGAAGCTGCGCAGCGCCGGATACTTCGAACCGAGTGCGCTCGATGCTTTCGTGTGGCTGCGTCTCGCTGCTGCGGTGGCCGTTGCTGTAACAACCATGCTGACGTGCTGGGCGATCACCGGCAGCTTTGCGAAAGGCATGTTTCCGACGTTCGCACTGACGGGTCTTACCTATATCGGTGCGAAATACGTGCTCTACATGCGCGCCAATGGCCGCGAACAGGTCTTGACCTCCGAGTTCCCCTTCCTCCTCGACCTCATGATGATGATGCTGGAAAGCGGCGTATCGCTTGACCAGTGCTTTCGAGGGATCGCCCGCGACGAGCGGGTGGCAGTTCCCAATCATTCGCGGCTGGTGGCGATGCTGGTCGAGGATCTGGATCGCGGGCAGGACTATCAGGTCGCTTTCGACCGCTGGGCCACGCGCGTGGGAGTGCAGGGGTCGCGCGAACTGGCGGCGCTGTTCCGGCAGTCGCTGTTCCAGGGCATGGAACTGGTTCCGGCCTTGCGCGAATTCATCCGCGAATTCTCGCAGCGACGGGTCGCCCGTGCGCGCGAGCAGATCGGCAAGATCACCGTGCGCATGGTGGTGCTGATGCTAGTCTTCTTCATGCCGGCGCTGTTCATCGTCCTGGCCGGACCGCCGGTTGCCGCCATTCTCGACACCTTGCGGAGTACCGGGCGATGAAGCGCTTTGCCTTGCTTACAATGGCCATGTCCCTGCCGATGGCGGGCGCTGCTCCTGCGATGGCGGCGGAGGCATCGGCGCAGGGGACCCAGGAAGGATCGACGCGGAGCCTCTACATCTCGCTCATCCGGCAGGCCCGGACCGATGGCCGCCCCCGCGCCGCGATTGCTTACCTCGACGATTTCGACCGCCAGCATCCCGACGACCGCGAGGCGCAATTGCTGCGCGTCAACTGCCTGCTCGATCTGGGCCAGGTTGCGGCGGCGCGCACTGCCTTGTCGCGTATTCCGTCCAGCGACCGTAGCGGTTCGGCGCAGGCGATGCGGGGTCACGTCTTTGCCGCTGAGGGCAACTGGAAGCAGGCGGCGTTGCAATATGCTGCAGCCTTGCAGGTCAGTCCTACGGATGCCTTCATCGCCAATGCGCTAGGCTATGCCTGGCTTCGCGCCGGCCAGTCGGCGCAGGCGGTGGAGACCCTGCGGGGCGCTCACGACCTTGCGCCCGACGATGCCGTTGTGCGCAACAATCTGATGCTGGCCCTGACCGTCACCGGCAGGCTGGCCGAGGCCGATGGTCTGCTTTCGCAGGTTGCTGACACCCGGGAAAAGGCGCGGCTGCGCCAGCAGATCGCGGGTGAGGCGGCACGCCTTGCGGTGGCAGGCAGCGGCAGCCTGTCGCTGGGGTCATGACCGAGGGGTTCCCCCGGAAGCGGCGCCTGCGCCCACTGCGCGAACTCGGGCGCGACGACAGCGGTGTTGTCGGACCGATGATCGCGGTGCTGGGCGTTTCGCTGCTGGCGGCAGCGGGCCTGGCGCTCGATGTTGCGCTTTACTATTCGGGCAACCGCGACTTGCGTTCCGCCACCGAGGCGGCCGCGCTTGCCGCCGCCATGGACCCTACGCAGGCTCAGTCCCGTGCGGTCGATTACCTGACGCGCAATGGCTACGACGCTTCCGTTCTGAAGAAGGTCGAGGTCGGCTATTATTGCGCCAATATCAGCCGCGCCTCAGGCTCGCGCTTCGTCGCTGCGGGGTCGGCGGACGTCGCCAACTGCCCCGGCAGCTCGGTCAACAATGCGGTACGCCTGACCACCGGCAAAGCGAGCCGGCAGTTTCTTTCAGGTACATTGGGCGGGGCCAGCCCGATCCCCCAACTTGGTGCGACGGCTAGTGCCGCACGCGTCGACGAGGCCGGGATTGCCGTTACCTCGGGCCTGCTGACCGTCACCAATACGCTGGTCAATTCGGTCAACGACCTGCTGGGTGCTCTGCTGGGTATCAAGCTGCGGCTGTCCACCGCCGATATCGAGGCGCTGATGGGCGGCAATGTCGACGCCGGCCGTTTCTTCGACGCGCTCGCGAAGCGCGCAGGCCAGAGCGGGACGTACCAGCAGCTTACCCAGGGCACCTACGGCATTCAGGACATCGCCTATGCCGCGGCCGATGCGACTTATGCCGGCAATACCGTCACCGCTGCGGCCACTGCCACTGCCCTGCGCACGTTCGGCGCAGCGGCGGGCAATGGATACCGTGTGCCTCTTGCCGGACTGTTCGGGTTGGGCGTGTGGAAGAACATGCCGGTCGGCGGGACCGAAGTGCGGCCGGGCCTGCGCGCCGGGCTCAATGCCTATCAGCTGATCTCCTATGCCGTGCAGGGCGGCCCCGGCGCGATCGATGCATCGGACCTTGTCAGCCTCGTCGTGCCCAACAGCACGGTGGCGATCAGGGCGGTCGGCACCGGACTGGCGGACCGCCCGCGCTTTGCCTTCGGACCTGCCGGAGAAACGACGGTCGGTACTTCCATGCTGCGACTCCAGGTGGATGTGCAGGTGGTGAACCTGAATTTGCTGAATGTCGTGGGTGCGAAAGCGGAGGTGCCGCTGGTCATTGACGTGGATGCGGCGCAGGCAACCATCTCCAAAATTGATTGTGCGGGTAAAACTGAACAGAACAAGCAAACTACAGTCACTTTGGCTGCAAATTCCGGCCTTGTGAATGTTTATCTTGGCAGGCTCGTTAACGCAAATGCAATGACTAAACCTGTACCAATACTCAAGAGTTCAGACTTCGCGTATACGGATATACTTGGAACGAGTCTTCTGGGAATTGGACTGGTTTCGGTCCAAGGCAAAGCCATAGTGCAGCCTGTAATTGGTGCGAGCAATAACAACGTTTCATTCGTGCCTGCGCCGAACCAGACCTTCGATCCTGCCAAGCCGATCTCTTTCGGGGGCGGAGTGGTTGTAGGCAACAAGTTGCAGGTCGGAGCGACCGTGCAGGGTTTGACGAGAGATTTGCAGCTCAGGACCTGCGTCACGCCGCTGATCTGTCTCGGCACGGATACGCAGGCCGTTTCGAATGTCCTGAGCGTGGTGAACACGGTCGGCGGCGTGCTTGGCGGCACCGTCGACCCCTTGCTGGACAACATCCTGGCCGCGCTTGGTGTCGAACTGGGCCACGCCACGGTCTGGGTAAGCGGCGCGCGGTGCGGTGTGCCGGTGCTGATCTAAAGTTTCAATGGCACCATCGGGCTTCCCTCCTGCCTGGTGATGGCCTCTCTCGAAATGGAGGACGTGGGGAGTGAATACTATGATGACTTCGATTCAGAAGCTTATGACCCGTCTCCGCAGCGACGAGCGCGGTCTGACGGCAGTCGAATACGCGGTTCTTGGTGCGATCATCGTCGGAGCTATTGGAGCAGTGGGCATATCATTCCGCGCATCGCTCGTCACAGCCTTCGCCGGTATTTTTACAGCCACTTGAAAGGGAGGGCTGATGATGCGCAAGTCAGCAAGGAATATGTTCCGACTGCTGAAATGCGAGCAGGGTATCGCAGCGCTGGAGTTCGCCGTTCTGGCTCCGGCGCTGCTAGCCCTGGTGTTCGGCATCATCGTCTATTCGATCTACTTCACCGCCGTGATCGGCGTGCGTCAGGCTGCCGCCGAAGGGGCGCGGGCTGCCGTCGCGGGGCTTTCCAGCACCGAGCGCGCCTCGCTTGCTCAGGCGCGCGCGCTCGAGGTGATAACCAGTTACGGCGCAATGCTGGGCGGCGGGCGCCAGCCTGTGATTACCGCCGGGGCGGGTTCGACCACCGGCACGTTCCGGGTACAGGTGAGCTATGACATGAGCGGCAGTCCGATCATGCGCTATGGAAACTTCATCCCGCTGCCATCAAGCAACGTACAGGCCAGTGTCGTGGTCACTAACGGAGGCTACTGACATGGATGCCGCAGGATATTTTTATTTGGCCCTGCTGGTCCTGGTCCTGATACCTGTCGTGATACTGCCATGGGAAGGGCATACCGCCCCGGACTGGCTTTACATCGTGCTGGCGGCCTGCGGGCTGGCCGGTGCGACGCTGCTGGGCGGGCTTCCCGCGCTGGTGCTCTCGTGTACTGCGGGACTGGGATGCCTTGTCGTGGCGAGCGGCGCGGTTACCTTGTTGCGGGCGCGGACCCGGCTGCGGATATTGACCGGCGGGCAAATAAAGCTGCTCTCTGCGGGTTCTACGTGGCTGGGGGTTAATGGGGCCTTGGCAATGGTCGTAGTAGCGCTATTCACGCTGTTCCTGATCGCCGCATTTCAGCGGGCAGGCGCCGTCAGGCGCCGTCCCGATGCTTCGGCGATTGTGGCCGTGGCAATTGTTTCGGTTGCCATGCAACAACATCTGCCTGGAATGTGATATAGGTATTCGCAAACATAATATGGCGGGATTATGCGATGCCTAAGAACTGGCGAACCCGGCTGGGGTCGATTCTTGGACCCAATGCCTCGGAAGATAATGATTTCAGGTCGGAATACCCGGCCGAGCGTTCAGGCTTGGCGGAATTACCCAAGGCGATGGAAGCAGGGGCATTCCAGTCCATTGAGCCCGTACTCATCGTCGACGACGATGCCGACTGGGGCAAGGAATGCGCTTTCAGCCTGCGCCAGATGGGCTACGAGCCTTTTGTGGCGACCAGCGCCGACGAGGCGCTGGCCCTGTTTGTCGACCACGACATCTCGATCGCCATCGTCGACTATAACCTGCCCGGGCTCGACGGCATCACCCTGATTCAGGAAATGGCGCAGCAGGCCGAGGTCGAAGGGCGCCAACTGCGCTTCATCATGGCCACCGGTTATGCCACCAAGGACGTCGCGATCGACGCGATGCGGGCCTCCGCGATCGACTTCCTCGAAAAGCCGATCAGCCAGTCGGACCTGCGCCGCGCGTTGCAGCGCATCCGCGGGCTGACGCCGGCACCCGGTGCGCGCAAGGTCCTGATGGACAAGATTTCCAATCTCAGCACCGAACTGCAACGCCTTGCCCACTTGATGGACGAGCCGGGCCGCCCCGCAGCGGCGGCCCCTGCGCCGGCGGCGGCACTGCCGGCAGCCGCTTCCCCGCCGTTGCCCGGCGATCCCGTGTCGCCCGAGCGGCTGACCGTCTTCATCCGCGACCAGCTCCGCCGAGAGGCCAAGCGGCGTGAGATCGGCGGCGGCGAACTGTTTGGCGATCCGGCCTGGGCGATGCTGCTGGACCTGCTGCTGGCAAAGATCGAAAAACGCCAGGTGTCTGTATCCAGCGCCTGCATTGCCTCGGGGGCTCCGATGAGCACTGCGCTGCGGCTGGTGCGCCGGCTCGTCGACGAGGACGTGCTGTGCCGTCTGCCCGACGAGCACGATCGGCGCCGCCACTTCCTGGCGATCAACGCCAAGTTCGAGCAGCCGCTGGTGGACTATCTCACGGAGCAGGTGCGCCACAGGGGCTGACGCCTGCGCCCCGCCCGGCTTCTTAGGCGGTGAGGGCTTCCGCGCGGGCGTCGAGCGTCACGCGGTTGCGGCCGTCGCGCTTGGAGCGGTAGAGCGCTGCATCGGCCGCCTTGATGAGCGTGGAGCCGTCGCGCTCCATGGATTCTTCCCAGGTGGCGATGCCGAACGACATCGTCGTCGATCCCAAGGTGCGGCCGCCCTGCTGCACCAGCAGTTCGCTGATCCCCTGGCGTACATGCTCGACGCGGTTGGCAAGGGTTGCCGCCGAAGTACCGGGCGCGATAATCGTGAACTCCTCGCCGCCGAAGCGGCAGACGACGTCGCCGTCGCGGAAGCGGCTGCGCATTTCCGTTGCCACCGCCTGAAGCACCGCATCACCGGCATCGTGGCCGAATTCGTCGTTGAAGCGCTTGAAGTGGTCGACGTCGCACATGACGAGGCTCAGCGGGCTGCCGGAACGCGATGAGCGCGCGATTTCCAGCGCCAGCGTTTCTTCCATGTAGCGGCGATTGAACAGGCTGGTCAGCGGATCGCGGATCGTCTGTTCGCGCAGACCGCGCTGGAGACGGTGGTTGACCAGGGCCGAGGCGATGTTCTCGGTCAGCACGGTCAGGCGGAAGCGGTTCTCGGTGCCGACTACGCCCTTGAGGTAGAGCACGCCGATCACTTCGCCGCCGGCCAGCAGTGGCTCGCAGTGGTAGTGGTGCATGTCGTGGCCGACATGGGCGCACACGATGTCCGAATCCGGCTCGATCACGAAATGGCTCTGGCCCCGGCGCAGGGCCCAGCACTGGTCGGGCGCGAATCCTGCGGAGGAAACGTCCAGCCCGCCCCAGGCGGCAATCGGCACCAGCAGGTTGCGCGAATTGTTGTGCGCGTAAAGCGCGCCCGGGATCTCGGGCAGGACGCGGGGCACGAAGACGCGGATGATCGAGGCCAGTTCCTCGTCGGTGCGGGCCGACTGCATGCGGTGGGCCATGCCGCCCAGCAGTTCGATAACTTCGCCGCGTTCGCGCAGGACTTCGGTGTTCTGGCTGAGTTCGAGATTGGCCACGCGCAGGCGCTCCTGGCTGTCGACCTGATCGGCGACGGCGCCCTGTAATTCGTCCGCCATGGCGTTGTAGCCCTTGGCGAGGCGTTCGAATTCGCTGGAGTCCATGTTCGCGAGGACGCGCGCGCCGCGGTCGCCGGCGCCGAGCTGGCCCATCACCGTCATCATCTCGTCGACGGGCTTCTGGATGCGCCGGATCAGCGCTGCCGCCACGAAGGCGATGGCAATGACGGTGGCGGGAATACCCAGCATCACCAGCCAGCGGATGTAGTTCAGGCGGCGCTCTACCACGGCCATGCGGGTGGCGGAAAGGGCGCGCTCCTCGTTCAGCAGGTCGCCGACGCGGGCATCGACAAGCTGCATGAGGTAGCGGCCATGACCCTTCGCGACCGAAGTCTGCGCTGCGGTGAAATCCCCGGCTCGCGCCAACTTCATGATCCCCGCGATGACATCGGCGCGCTGGGCGATGATGGTGCGGATCTGTTTCGCGCGGGCGTTTTGCGCCGGGTTGTCGCTGGTCAGGCTCACGAGATCGGAGGCGGCGCGGCGCGTCGCCGCGATTTCGGCGTCCACCGCTTCGGCGAATTCCGGGTTATGCGTAAGCGTGAAGCCGCGCTGCCCGGATTCCGCCTGTTGCAGGTGGCTGAGCGAGCGGTTTGCGGTCTTGAGGACCTCAGATGAATGGGTAACCCATTCAAGGCTGCTGCGCATCTGCGACGCGCCTTCAAGCAATAGTCCTGCAAGCAGGGCCATCAGAAGACACAGGATGCTGCACAGCACCAGGATTCGGTTGGACAACGACCCGACCAAGGGAATCTCCGTAGAGCGGCAATGGACCGCCCTCGGATAAATACCCATGCCTTGCAATCGAAATCAGCGGTTGTCCGGGTGATTTCATCGCCTTGGCCGCGCCGTGAAGCATGACGGACACAGGTTCCGCCATGCTTCTGCGGGCAGTCGACGCGGGATCACGCCGATCATGCGATGGTCGGAATGATCCCGCCTTCGACGCGAACCGACGCGCCGTTGGTGGCCGCGCCGAGCGGGCTGGCAAGCAGGGTCACCTGCGCGGCGATCTCGTCGGCCTCGATCAGGCGGCGGATCAGCGAAAGCGGGCGCAGCTTGGTGAAAAACTCCGTCTCGCGCTCGGCTTCGGGGGCATCCTTGTTCTCGACGACCGACCGGATGAACTCGACGATCCCTTCCGAGCGGGTAGGGCCCGGCAGGACCGAGTTGACCGTTACTCCAGTGCCGCGCGTCTGCTCGGCGAGGCCGCGTGCGATGGCCAGTTGGGCGGTCTTGGTCATGCCGTAGTGGATCATCTCGCCGGGGATCACGAGCCCGCTCTCGCTGGCGATGAAGATCACCCGGCCCCAGTCCTTCGCGAGCATCCGGGGGAAGTAGTGACGGGCCAGACGCGCGCCGCTGACGACATTGACCTCGAAGAAGCGGTGCCAGTCCTCGTCGGAAATCTCGGCGAAGGGCTTGGCCTCGTAGATGCCCAGATTGTTGACGAGAATGTCGACGTCGGGGACCGCCGCGACCAGCTCCGCTGCGCCTTCGGCCGTGGCCGGATCGGCGAGGACGGCGCGCACCTTGCCGCCGAGCGCAGCCTTGGCGGCGACCTTTGCGGCGGCTTCGTCGAGCTTGTGCTGGTTACGGCCGGAGATGACGACGTCGACGCCTTCGCCAACCAGGCGCTCGGCGATGGCGAGGCCGATGCCAGCGGTCGATCCGGTAACGAGAGCGGTCTTGCCGGTGAGTTTCAGGTCCATGGGGTAGAGTCCTTCACGATGTTGGCCGTGATGTAGAGCGCGCCGGTATTGATGAACAGTCCGCGTGAAGGCATCTTAGAAGTGATTCAAAATCACGGATGCGAAGACATGGACAACCGCTTCGGCGAAATGCAGATATTCCTTGCCGTGGCGCAGAGCGGCAGCTTTGCCGGGGCCGCCCGGGCACTGCGGCTTACTCCGTCGGCAGTGAGCCGCGCCATCGCCCGGCTCGAGGCGCGGCTGGGGGCGCAGCTCGTGTCGCGCACCACGCGGGCACTGGCGCTGACGGCGGAAGGCGAACTCTACCGCGAGCGTGTGGCGGGCCTCGTCGCCGAGATCGACGAGGTGGAGCGCGGCTTCGCGCGCGCCGACGAAGCGCCTCGTGGTCCTTTGCGGATCAACGCATCGGTGCCGTTCGGAACCCAGTGCCTGTTGCCGATCCTGCCGCGGTTCCAGGCGTTGCATCCCGGCGTGACACTGGATCTGGCGCTGTCGGACACGTTGGTCGATCTGGTGGAGGAGCGGGCGGACATCGCCATCCGCATCGGCCCGCTGCGCGATACAGGGCTGAAAGCGAAGAAGCTGGGGCGCAGCGCGATGGCGGTGGTGGCCAGCCCGGCTTATCTGCAGGAACGGGGCGAGCCGGTCCATCCGCGCCAGTTGGGGGAGCACGCTTGTCTGCGTTTCAGCTTCCGCCGCTCGGTCGACACATGGCCGTTCCTTGTCGACGGGATGCTGGTCAACCGGCCGATTGACGGCGTGTTTCTGGGCAATTCGGGCGAAGTGGTACGGATGATGGCGGCGGCCGGGGGCGGCATCGCGCGGCTGGGCCGGTTCCACGTGGCCGCGGACCTCGCTTCGGGCAGGTTGGTCGAAATCCTGCGCGACTGCAACCCGGGCGACCACGAGGATATCCATGCGCTTTATGCGGGCCATCAGCGACTGGCATCGCGGATCAGGGCGTTCCTGGACTTTCTGGATGGCCACCTGCGGCTGCCCGGGGCGCCGCCGAGGATCAGCGGGTAGGTCGGCCCGAGCGCCAGTTGATGAAGGCGATGGCCAGCCATGCACCCATGCTGAGCTCGCCGATCCAGACGATCGTGCCCAGCGCCGGGCCGAGCACCACAGCTTCCAGCGACCAGCAGACCGCGATGAACACCCAGCCTGCAATCCGCGCGAGCCTGGCGCGGGGCTCGGGCACCGCGCGTCCGACAAGGTCCCGCTGATGCCGTTTCATCGACGCGGCGAGCATCAGGAAAGCCGCGCAGGCCAGCGCTATGGCAAGCGCGTGGATCACTGGCTCACCGCCTTGCGAGCGGCCCGGCGGGGCGGGGCGGATGCGTTCTTCGCACGGTGCTGCGCCACTTTGCCAGCGGCCTGAAGGAAGCAGGCGGCCAGCGCGATCATCATGAGATCGAAAGCCACGAAAAGCCAGTCGCCGCTCATGATGCTGGCGGCGAACCCGCGCGACGTGGTCAGCGCGTTGACCACCGGCACTGCCGCGAAGCAGGCCCCTGCGAGAGCCAGCGTTTCGGTCCATGCCCGTCCGGCGGGGCGCACCATGCCCCACAGGCCTACGGCAAGCCAGGCGAGGAACAGGCTGTCGATCTCGCGGTCTGCCCGCTGGGCAAGGTCTGCCGGGAGCAGGCGGTTAGCAAGAAAATAGACGGCGATGCCGGTGGCAAGGCCGGCAATTGCGGCGATGTTCAACCGTTCGACAAGCCGGAAGCCGAAGTGCGGGCGCGCCGGATCGGGCAGGCGGGTGCGGCGCTTGACGGTCCACAGGACCAGTCCGCTGCCGACCATGATGGTGCCGCCGATGCCGCTGAGGAAGTAGAGCCAGCGCAGGCCCCACTGCGCGAAGCGGCCGGTGTGCAGGCCGATCATCACGCTTTCGGTCGCCACTGCGGCGCCGGTTGCGGTGTGGCCGCCTAGCGCCTTGCCGGTGGCGCCTGCGAAGGCGGCGGTCTCTCCGCGCGCGGCAATAGCCGCGCCGGGCGAACGGGTGATTAAAACGCGGGCCGTCGCATCGCCGGGGTTCGTCACGCTGATATAGCCGACTTGCTTGCCGCCCCATTCCGCAGAGGCCGTGCGCATCAGCGGCGCAAGGTCGACGAGCGGCTGGGCCCTGCCGCTGCGTTCAGCCGCCGGTTCGCGGCCGAACACCTGCTCCTGGAATACGGCAGGCGAGGCGTAGTTGGCGGCGATGCCCCAGGGCATGTACATCGAGGCCAACGTGACCAGCCCGGTGAAGGTGATCATCAGGTGGAAGGGCAGAGCGATCACGGCGGTCACGTTATGGGCGTCCAGCCAGCTTCTCTGGCCCTTGCCGAATCGCAGCATGAAGAAATCGGCAAAGATCTTCTTGTGGGTGACGATGCCCGAAAGGATCGCCGTCAGCATGAACATCGCCGCGATGCCCACAAGGTAGCGCGCCCAGAGCACCGGCATGTAGTGCAGGTCGAAATGGAAGCGGTAGAGGAAGAAGCCGCCGCTGGTTTCGCGCACGGTGATCGCGCGGCCGGTCTGGTCGAGTACGGCGGACGTTTCGCCGCGCTTGCCGCGCGTGCCGTCGCCGGGCTGCCAGTAGACCTGGGTCGTGGCGCTGCGGCCATTGGGCAGGGTGATGTACCAGCTGATCGCATCGGGGGCGACTGTGTTCAGGTAGCGCACGGCGCCCTGTGCGGACGTTTCCGGGTCGGCGCTGCCGGTCACTTCCGGCTGCATCCAGCGGGTGATCTCGTCCTGGAAATAGGCGGCCGTGCCGGTGGCGAACATCGCGAAGAGCAGCCAGCCGAGCAGCAATCCGCTCCACGTGTGGAACAGCGCCATCGATTGACGGAGGCTGTCCTTCACAGCCGCCCTCCCGATGCCAGCGAAAGCCACAGGCCCGCGCCCAGTACCGCGCCTGCTCCGATCATCCAGAGCCATAGGCGAAGGGCCGATCTGACCCCGAAGGCGACCAGCGCGAGCACTGAGAACATCACGAAGGAGGTCAGCATCGCTGCAACGCTGGCATTGGCCGGATCGACGCCGAGCCCGCGCCACAGCAGGCGGGCCAGGGCTGCCGTTGCCAGTGACGTCAGCAAGTAGTTCGCCGGGATCGCCGCGAGCAGGCGCGCTGCAACGTTGGCGCGCCCGACTGTGCTTCGTTCCCCGCTCTGCGCTTTTATCGCCATGACCGTTACGCCGACGCCGACTGACGGTGCGGTGTAAATGCCCATGCGCGGAATTGGCGGTGCTGTAGCAGGCTCAACGGAATCTCGTTTCTGACGGGTATTGTGCGCTATTGCGAGGCACTCTCAATTATTTTCGCTAAGGTGCGCGCCGACGGTTGTCAATGACGCCCGTGGCTTCAAGGAGGGCGGCGTCTACGCGGTGCCGTAGCGGCAAGGGCTTTTCGGATGCGAACCGGGTAGCCGCTCGCCTGTTTCGTCAAGCCAAAGCCAGCGGCTGTGTGTCGAATAAATGATAACGATTACAGCAAATTCGTGTGGCGCGTTCTGACCGTGCTGTCATCGCAAAACACACATATCTCCCATATTACCGAGGGCCTTAGTGACAATCGACGCGGCCAGAAATCTTATACCGCATGGAGATTTGGGCGAGATGTCAGGATTTCTTTTGACCGATCGCGGGCGAATCAGGACTTGCGCTGACATACGAGGTGAGCGACGCTAGCGAGGTTAGAAGGCCAGAATTTCTCGCGGTATGGCTCATGCGGCATTGCCAGACTTGGGCCCGTCCTTGCACCTTGGATTGCTGCGGAATGAAAACGTAATTCATTTCTGACATATAAAAAATCATCTAAAATCATAATATTGGAAGCTTTTTGCAATCCGCTGGACGATGATCCGCTTGCAATCGCTTGCGAATCAAGCATTGTAATGAAAACGACACTCATTCAGAGCCGTTCTTAGGGGTTCTCATGTTTTCCAAGCGTCTTGCCTCCAATGCTGGTGAACCCGCTTTCGCGGCCGATCCTGCCCGAATGGATGCTGCGCTACGGCTGTCCTGCGAGTTTTGAAGAATGGGCGGCGTGGCAACGATCTCCTCCCGGACGCCGCGCCGTCTTCACTCCCGCCCTTCGCGAGCGCAAGCGCGAGGGGCGGGAGCATGACCCATCCACAACGTGAGACCGCCATGCCCGACGCCGCCCACCCCACCGACCTGGTCGACCTGGCCGAAGCCATCGCGGCAGGCGAGGTGAGCGCCGAGGCAGCCGTAATGGCGGCCATCGCCCAGGCGCAGGCGTGGAGGCATCTCAACGCCTTCGTCGCGATCGAGGCCGAAGCGGCGCTTGAACAGGCGCGTGCCTGCGACCGTGAACGCGCCCGCGGCCGGCTTCGCGGCCCTCTCCACGGGGTGCCGCTGGCGCACAAGGACATGTTCTTCCGCGCCGGAATGCCGACCGAGGCGGGCTCGCTGATCTGGCGCGGCCACTTGCCCCGCGAAACCTCGCCGCTCGTCGCGCGGCTGGAGGCGGCGGGCGCGATCACCATCGGGCGGCTGCACATGGCCGAATTCGCGATGGGCCCCACTGGGCACAACGCGCACCTGGGGCGCTGCGCCAATCCGTGGAATGCCGAGGCTATTTCGGGCGGGTCGTCGTCCGGCTCGGGCGCTGCGGTCGGCGCGCGGATCGTTACCGGCGCGCTGGGCTCGGATACCGGCGGATCGGTGCGCCTGCCCGCCGCGTTCTGCGGCGTGGCGGGGCTCAAGCCCACCAACGGCCTGTTGCCCGATACGGCGATGATGCCGCTGTCGCACACGCTCGACACCGCCGGGCCGCTGGCGACATCGAGCCGTTCGCTCGCGCGGCTCATGTCGGTCCTTGCCGCGTCGGGCCACGATTACGAGGCTGAACTCTCCGCCGGCTGCGCCGGGCTGACCATTGGCGTACCGACCAGCTACTTCACCGAAGACCTGCACCCCGAAGTCGCTGCCGCGTTCGCCGCCGCGCGCGCCGTGTTCGAGGGCCTGGGCGTAAAAGTGGTCGATGTCGCCGTCCCCGACCATTCGGGCTACCCGGACATCGCGGCGCAGATATGGGCGCCCGAAGCCGCCGCCTTCCACGCCGACCGCCTTGCGGAACGCCCGCACGACTTCGGCGAACAGGTGCGCAACCGCTTGACGGCGGGCGCCGCTGTTCCGCCGAAGGACTATCTGGCGGCGCTGGGCCGGCGCAAGTCCGCGCAGTCGGACATGCTGACCGGGCCTTTCGCCAAGGTCGATCTGCTGCTTACCCCCGCAGCCCGGATGCCAGTGCCGTTGGCCGATGAAGTCGGTGCAACGGGCGGCGCGGCGATGCAGGCGATGGTTGGCGAACTGTCCGCGCTGACCCGCACGATCTCGATGCTGGGCTTCCCCGCGCTGGTCACGCCGATGGGCTTCGACACGCGGGGCCTGCCCCTGGCGCTGCAACTGATCGGGCCTCCCAACGCAGAGCAGTTTTTGCTCTGCGGAGGTTTCGCCTACGAGCAGGCGACGGGCTGGCTCGGCTGTGTACCTTCCGCGTTTCCTTCTCTCCCTTAACCTCTCTTCCCAGGAGTAAGCCCATGGATATCGGTCTGTTCATTCCCATCGGCAACAACGGTTGGCTGATCTCGGCCAATGCGCCGCAGTACAAGCCCAGCTTCGAAATGAACAAGAAGCTCGTCCAGACCGCGGAAGGCTACGGCTTCGATTTCGCGCTCTCGATGATCAAGCTACGCGGTTTCGGCGGCAAGACGGAATTCTGGGACTACAACCTGGAAAGCTTCACCCTGATGAGCGCGCTGGCGGCCGTTACCAGCAAGATCAAGCTCTTCGCTTCCACCGCGATCCTGACGCTGCCCCCGGCGATGGTGGCGCGCATGGCCGTCACCATCGATTCGGTCGCACCGGGCCGCTTTGGCATCAACATCGTCACCGGCTGGGCCAAGGGCGAGTACGAGCAGATGAACCTGTGGCCGGGCGACGCCTATTTCGGCCACCGCTACGACTACGCGAGCGAATACGTGCAGGTCATGAAGGACCTGTGGGCCGACGGTAAGTCCGACTTCAAGGGCGAGCACTTCCAGATGGAAGACTGCCACCTCCTGCCCAAGCCCAGCACCGGCAAGATCGAGATCGTCGGCGCTGGCCAGTCGGCGCGCGGCATGGAATTCGTGTCCAACTACGGCGATTACAACTTCGTCACCGCCGGCGGCGTCAACAAGCCGACCAAGCACGCCCCCACCGTGGAGGCACTGGTCGAAGCAGCCGCCAAGACCGGCCGCGACGTGGGCGCCTACATCCTCTGCATGGTGATCGCCGACGAGAGCGACGAGGCCGCGATGGCCAAGTGGCAGAGCTACCGCGAGGGCGCCGACGTCGATGCGCTGGCATGGATGAGCGACCAGGGTGCTGCCGACAAGAACGCCGGCGCGGATTCGACTGCCCGCCACATCAACCTGCCGGAAGGCGCGGTGAACCTGGGTATCGGCACTTTCGTCGGCTCCTACGAGACCGTCGCCAAGCTGCTCGACGAAGCCGCTGCGGTTCCCGGCACCAAGGGCATCATGCTAACTTTCGACGACTTCGAGAAGGGCCTTGTCGACTTCGGCGAGAAGATCCAGCCGCTCATGGCCTGCCGTGCGGAACGGCTAGTGGCGGCCTGAGCTATCGTCTGATTACCCCTACCCTGACGGCCCAGTCTCTCCCTCCTTTTGGGGCCGTTATGACGAACTGGCCGTCGGCATGCCGCTTTTGCGGACATGTCGGCGGCTTTCTTTTTGACGAGGCGCCCCGAAAGCGCGCTGCCCCGTGTGCCGCAATGCAACAAAATCCGGTGAGATCGCTTAGAAGCGGATGGGTGCACATCCTTCCAGAGTGATTTTCCGCCTCCATGAACATAGACCGCCGCAGTGTCCTTTCCGGTATCATCGGAAGCACGTTCGCGCTCGGGGTGACCCGGGGCGCGCTAGCCGCCACCGATGTCGAGCGTGTCGACGATTTGATCGCGCGCATGACGATCGAGGAAAAAGCGGGGCAGATGACCTGCCTTGCCGATGCCTTCCGCCCCTTCAACCCGCCCAACCCGGATGCCGGCATCCAGGACGTGAAACGCCTGGCGCAGGAGATCCGCAAGGGCCGCGTAGGCTGCCTGTTCAACGGTATCGGCGTGGCGGGGGCGCGCAAGGCTCAGGAAATGGCGGTCAAGGGCAGCCGCCTCGGTATTCCGCTGATCTTTGCCGGGGACGTGATTCACGGCCTGAAAACGATCTTCCCGGTGCCGCTGGGCGAGGCGTCCTGCTTCGATCCCGCGATGGTCCAGCGCACCGCGCGGGCCATGGCGGTCGAGGCGACGGCGGCGGGCCTCCACCTGACTTTCGCGCCGATGGCCGATGTCGCGCGCGACCAGCGCTGGGGCCGCGTGGTCGAAGGCGCGGGCGAGGACGTAACCCTCACCGCGCTGCTGACTGCCGCGCGGGTCCGGGGGTTTCAGGGCCGCGATCTGCGGCGCGATGATTCGCTGCTGGCCTGCCCCAAGCACTTCGCGGCTTACGGCGCGGTGGCGGCGGGGCTGGAATACGGCAACGTCGACATCAGCGACGAGACCTTGCGCGAAACCCACCTGCCGCCCTTCGGCTCGGCCTTTGCGGCGGGGGCGCTGACTACGATGGCGGCCTTCAACGAGATCAACGGCGTGCCCGCCACCGCCGACCGCGAACTGATGACCGACATCCTGCGTGGCGAGATGGGCTTTCGCGGCTTCGTCTTCTCGGACTACACCGCAGATGAGGAACTGGTGGCGCATGGCTTCGCTGAGGACGACCGCGATGCCGCGCGTCTGGCGGTGCTGGCCGGTGTCGACATGTCGATGCAGAGCGGGCTCTACATCCGTTATCTGCCCGAACTGGTGAAAAGTGGCGCAGTGCCGATGGGCACCGTCGACGTTGCCGTGCGGCGTATCCTTTACGTGAAGGCCGCCATGGGCCTGTTCGAGAACCCGTGGCGTTCGCTGGACGAAAAGGCGGAAAGCAGCCGGATCGGCGCGCCTGCCCATATCGCCCTCGCGCGGGAGGCGGGGGCGCGTTCGGCGGTGCTGCTCAAGAACGATGGCGTACTGCCGCTGGACCCGGACAAGCAGCAGAAGATCGCCCTGATTGGCCCCTTCGGCGAGGACAAGGACAACATCTACGGCCCCTGGGCCTTCTACGGTGATCCCGCCAAGGGCGTCGATATCGCCAGCGGCCTGCGCGCCGCGCTGCCAGATCCCAGTAAGCTGACGGTTGTGGCGGGCTGCGGCATCCATGAACCGGTCGACGGCGGCATCGACGCGGCCGTGAAGGCGGCCAAGGCGGCCGATGTCGTCCTGCTGGCGGTCGGCGAATCGCAGGATATGTCCGGCGAGGCGCAGTCGCGCACCGTGATCGAGATTCCGGCGGCCCAACAGGCGCTGGCCGATGCCATCGCCGCGACCGGCAAGCCCACCGTCGTCTTGCTGCGCCACGGCCGCGCTTTGGCGCTGCATGAGGGCGTCGCCAATGCCAATGCGGTACTGGCGACCTGGTTCCTCGGCTCGGAGGCGGGCAATGCCATCGCCGATCTGGTGACCGGCAAGACCGACCCCTCGGGCAAGCTGCCGGTCAGCTTTCCGTGGGAATCGGGCCAGGAGCCGTTCTACTACGACCGAAAGTCCACCGGCCGCCCCGTGCTGGGCAATGCCAGCACCGAGTACAAGGCACGCTATTCGACCACTGACAACAGCGCACGCTATCCCTTCGGCCACGGCCTGAGCTACACCGAGTTCGCGCTGGACCGGCTGCAGGTTCCCGACCCGGCCTTGCGCTGGGACGGGACCATCGAGATCACCGCGCGGCTCACCAACAAGGGTGACCGCAAGGGCAGCGAAGTGGTGCAGCTCTATATCCGCGACCGTGTGGCCAGCCGTACCCGGCCGATCCGGGAATTGAAGCGGATGGAGCGGGTGACGCTTGATCCCGGGGGCAGCCGGACGGTGAAGTTCACCCTCTCGCGCACGGATCTGGAGTTCGTCGGTTCGGGTAACAAGCGTATCGCCGAGCCGGGGCTGTTCGATATCTGGGTGGGCCAGTCTTCGGAAGGCGGGCTGCATTCGCAGATCACGCTCTACGCGGCAGTGCCGGAGTAGCTGCTTGGTCGTCCCCGTGTAGGGAGGACCAAAAGCTATCTTTCCTGCGCAGCACCCTTGCGCAGGGCGGTCAGGTCGATTCCCAGCTTGTTGACCTTGTAGTAGAAGGTCTTGCGCGGAATTCCCAGGCGCTGGATCGCTACGCCGATCTCGCCGCCCGCAGCCACCACGGCTGCCACGATCGTCTCGCGCTCGAAGGCATCCAGCCGTTGCGGCAGGGTTTCACCGACGGCCTCGGCCAGCGGCAGGGGCGCAGCCTCGATCAGTCCCAGCACGAAGCGTTCGGCATAATGCGCCAGTTCGCGCACGTTGCCCGGCCAGTCGTACACGGCAAGGTGATCGCGCACGGTTCCGGTCATCTCGGGCAAGGGCCGCCGCAGACGGGCCGCCGCCGCCCCGGCAAGGTTGGCGAACAGGGCGGGCACATCCTCGCGCCGTTCGCGTAAGGGAGGCATCCGCAGGCGCAGCGCCGCCAGCCGGTAGAACAGCGCGGGCGCGATCCGGTCGGACAGGTCGCCCTCGTCCGCCGCGCCCGTGGCGATCACCCGCAGGTCCAGCGGCAGCGGCTCGCGCGCGCCGGGGCTGCGCAGGGCGCGTTCCTCGACCAGCGGCACCAGCCGCGACTGCAGGCGGCGCGCGGCCTGATCGATATCGTCAAGGAACAGCGTGCCGCGATTGGCGGCGGCGATGCTGGCCTCGCCGCTGGGGGCGAAAAGTTCATCCTCCAGCGGATCGGGCAGGGCGGCGCAGGCGACCGCCAGGAAACGGTGCCGCGCGCGCTTGCCGGCACGGTGGATCAGGCGGGCGAGCAGTTCCTTGCCGGTGCCGGTCTCGCCCTCGATGAACAGGTCGATATCGGCATTGGCAAGGGTGGGTATCATCTCGCGAAGGCGCCGGATGGCGGGCGACTGGCCGACCAGCCCGGACGATTCCTCCCCTTGCGCCTCGGCCCGCAGCCGCCGGTTGTCGAGGGCAAGGGCGCGTGCCGTAGCCGCGCGGTCGGCGGCGGCGACCAGCGCCTGCGGGTCGAACGGCTTGGTCAGGAAGTCCCATGCCCCGGCCTTCAGCGCATCGACCGCCATGGTCACGTCGCCGTGGCCGGTCACCAGGATCACCGGCAGTTCGCGGTCGCGTTCGTGCAGGGCGCGCTGCAACTCGATGCCGGACATGTACGGCATGCGTACGTCGGTCACCACCAGGCCCGGCCAGTCGGCATCGATGGCCGCCAGCGCTGGGGCCGCGGCGGGAAAGGCCTCCACGGCGAACCCGGCGAGGGTCAGCACCTGTGCGGTGGAGACGCGAAGGTCCTCGTCGTCCTCCACAAGAGCCACGCGGCGCGCGTCCTCCATCATGGCGCGCGCTTCAGGGTGATGGCGAAGCAGGCGCCCGTTTCGGAGGGCACGAGGTGCAGGTTGCCGCCGAAGTCCTCCATGATGTCCTTGGCGATCACCAGCCCAAGGCCAAGGCCGGTCTGGCGGCTGGTGGCAAAGGGAGTGAACAGGCGGTCCGCCACTTCGGGCGCGATGCCGGGGCCGTTGTCGGTGACGAGTACGCGCACGGCGCCTTCATGGTACGCCCAGGTCAGGGCAAGGTGCGGTTCGCGGCACGCCTCCAGCGCTTCCAGCGCGTTTTGCAGGACGTTGACCAGCACCTGCTCCAGCCGCACCCGTCCGCCGAAGACCACGACCTCAGGTCCGATCTGTGGCCGCGAGAAGTCGACGCGGGAGAGGCGCTCCTTGAGCAGAAGGCAGGCGCCTTCCACCACTTCCTCCAGCGGGATCGGCCCGCCGGCCCGGCTGCCCTTGCGCGCGAAACCGCGCAATTCTGCGGTGACGGTGCCGATACGCTCGGCCAGACGGTCTATCGCCTGAAGGTTGGCGCGCACTTCGCCATCCGCCCCCATGTCCAGGAGCTGGCGAGAGGTTGCCGCGTAGTTGCGGATCGCGGCAACCGGCTGCGCGGTTTCGTGCGCGACGCTGGCAGTGACTTGTCCCAGCGTAGCGAGGCGGTTGGCTTGCCGCAGCCCTTCGCGTAGCTGCGCGGCATGTTCCTCGGCGGCGGCGCGCTCTTCGATTTCGCGGCGCAGGTCCACCGTCCGCTCGGCGACGGCGGCTTCCAGTTGCGCGGTGCGTTCGGAGCGGCGGCGCCCGCGCTCGCGCAGAAACAGCGCCAGGCCCAGCAGCGCAAGGGTGGCCAGGGCGCCGCCGATCTGGGCCGCGCGCACCGTCGTATCGATCGATCGCAGGGGCAGGGCCAGGTTCACGCGCCATCCGGCCGGACTGGGCGGGGTGGAGGCGAGCATGAAGTCGCCCCTGGTGCCTGGGATCGTGACGCGTCCGTCCCCGCGCACCGTGAAGGGCGCCGGGCGCAGGTCGCCCACGCCGATCGTCTCGCGCTCGATGCGGCTGCGCTGGGGATCAAGCCCGCGAGTTGCGGCATAGCGCCAGTCGCGGCGGCTGGTGACGAGGATCACGCCGTCGCGGTCGGTCACGAAAGTCATGCCGCCGCCCTCGCGCCACTGCGCCTCGACCCGGTCGAACTCCATCTTCATGACTACCACGCTGCCCCCGGCGGCGCGGCGGGCGAAGAACAGGCCGGGGCGGTGGCTGACCGTGCCCAGCGCGAACTGCTCACCGCTGCCGGTCCGCATGGCGGCGCGGAAATAGGGCCGAAAGCTGTAGTCCTTGCCAAGGAAACTGCGCGGATCGCGCCAGTTGCTGGCCGCCAATGTCAGCCCGTCGCTGCGGATGACGTAAATGATTGGTGAGCCTAGGTCGCGCGAAAGCCGCTCCAGCTTGGCGTTCATCACGCCCGCCGCGCCGGGTTTGCCGGAGACGAGCGCCACGAGGTCCTCGTCATCGCCCAGCGCGAGGGGGAGCAGGCGGAAGCGCTCCACCTCGCTGGCGAGCAGGGCCTGACGCAGGCGCGCGTCGGCGGCCGCGGCTTGCGCAAAGCGCGCGGTAGCCGCGCTGCGCACCGCCAGCCCGGCAGCGAAGGCCACCAGCGCGGCGCAGGCCAGCGCGGCGGCCAGCAGACCGAGGTTTCTCGTTCGGATCACCCGAATCCGATACGCCAAGGCCTAGCGATGTGCAAATTTCTGCACTTTTGAGCTTAAGCGTGTGCAGGAAGCTGGACAAGGTAATGTCGCGCAAGCAGCTAAAACATTGAAAAGCAACAAATCATCAATTTTCGCAATTCCCTTTGCACGCAGCGCATCGAAGCGCAAAATCGCCCGGCACGAGCACCGCCCCAGGCGTTGCCTTGCCCGAGAGGATGACAGGCGACCGATATGCACTACACACCCACCGACGTTCAGCCCCATGACGGCGCGCATCCCGCGCCGCGCCGCTGGTATTCCCATCTCTACCTGCAGGTGCTGGTGGCGATCACGGCGGGCGTGCTGCTCGGGCACTTTTATCCGGCCGTGGGCGAATCGCTGAAGCCGGTTGGCGACATGTTCATCAAGCTGGTGAAGATGGTGATCGCCCCCGTCATCTTCCTCACCATCGTGACCGGCATCGCCGGGATGCGCGATCTCGGCTCGGTCGGGCGCGTGGCTGCCAAGGCTTTTGGCTACTTCTTCTTCTTCTCCACCCTGGCGTTGATCGTCGGCATGATCGTTGCCAACGTGGTGCAGCCGGGTTCGGGCCTCAACATCGATCCTGCCTCGCTCGATGCCGGCAAAGTGGCCGAATATTCCGAGAAGGCGCACGAAACTTCGCTGGTGGGCTTCCTCAATGCGATGATCCCGGACACGCTGGTGTCCTCGCTCACGCAGGGCAACATCCTTCAGGTCCTTGTCGTCGCGATCCTGTTTGGCATTTCGCTGGCCTCGATCGGGACGCGCGGCGAGCGTATCCTCTCGATCCTCGAAGACGTGTCGGTCGTCGTCTTCAAGCTGGTGTCGATCGTCATGCGCGTGGCGCCGATCGGTGCCTTCGGCGCCATGGCCTTCACCATCGGCAAATACGGAGTTGGCAGCCTGGCCAACCTCGCGGCGCTGGTGGCGACCTTCTATGCGACCTCACTGATCTTCGTACTGGTAGTGCTGGGCGCCGTGGCCCGCCTGTGCGGCTTCTCGATTTTCCGCCTGATCGGTTATCTCAAGGGCGAACTGCTGCTGGTGCTGGGCACGTCTTCCTCGGAAAGCGCGCTGCCTGCGCTGATCGAGAAGATGGAGCGCGCCGGTTGCCCCAAGGCGATCGTCGGACTCGTCGTCCCCACGGGCTACAGCTTCAACCTCGATGGCACCAATATCTACATGACGCTGGCGGCGCTGTTCATCGCGCAGGCCTGCAATGTGGACCTGACCATCGGCCAGCAGCTGCTCCTCCTTGGTGTGGCGATGCTTTCGTCAAAGGGCGCGGCGGGCGTCACCGGCGCGGGCTTCATCACCCTGGCGGCCACCCTTTCGATCGTACCTTCGGTGCCGGTCGCGGGCATGGCGCTGATCCTGGGTGTGGACCGCTTCATGTCCGAATGCCGCAGCCTCACCAACTTCATCGGCAATGCGGTGGCGACGGTGGTGGTCTCGCGCTGGGAAGGCAAGCTCGACCACGACCAGCTGGATGCCGCGCTCAGCGGCACCGCGCAGGCCCTGCCCGCCCACGCCGTCCCCGCCGAATAAGCGCGGCACGGGGACTACAAGCGCGCCCGATAGAGGCGCGCGCACCGGGAGACTCTCGATGACTACCGTTTCTGCGCGGCTGCTTGCCGCCACCCTTTCGCTCGCCCCCGTCATGGCGCCTTCGCTGGCACAGGCCGAGGAGAAAAAGGCCGAATATCCCACCTCCTACAACGGCGACGGCGTCGTGACGGGCGGCTACAGCCTTTCACGCTGGGCCGAAGACTGGACCTCGATGCGCGATGCCGACAAGCGTGATGATCCACTCGACCGGCTGAAGTACCTGCCGCTGGACGGGGACGGCGACGTCTACCTCACCCTCTCGGGCGAACTGCGCCTGCGGGTGAACGAGACGACCAATCCGAACCTGCGTGAAGCCGAGGCCCAGCGGCAGGATATTACCCGCGTGGTCGCCGGGGCGGACCTGCACATCGGCAAGCACTTGCGCGCTTATGGCGAGATTGCCCACGGCGGCATCGGCGGGCGCAACCTTGGCGTGCCTTCCACGTCGCTGCGTAACGATCTGGTGATCCAGCAGTCCTTCGTCGAGGCCAGCGGCGAGATCGGCGGCATCGATGTCGGGGTGCGTTATGGGCGGCAAGAGTTCACCGACGGTCCCAATCTGCTGACCTCTCAGCGCGACAACAACACGATCCGCTACACCCTGAACGGCGTGCGGGCATGGGCGCGCGGGCGGACGATGCGTGCAGGCGTGTTCGATTTCCGCCCCACGGCCTATGGCGACCTTGGCACGGCGGACGACGTTAACGATCCGGCGCGGCGGTTTTCGGGCGGGAATCTGGGCTTCGTGCTGCCCAAGACGTTCCTTGGCGGCTCGCAGCTATACCTGGATACTTTCCTGTGGCGGCGGCACAACGATGTCGGGGCCTGGGGCGGGCGGATCGGTCCGGCTACGCGCTATTACCTTGGCGCGCAGCTGCGCGGGGACGTGGGGCCGGTCAACGTCGACTGGTCGGTGAACCACCAGTGGGGGACTTATATCAACCAGGATATCGACGCCTGGCAGGCCTTCATCGCCACCACTTACCGGCTGGGCAAAGCCAAGACCGCGCCGCGCGTGGGCGTCCACGTCGACTACGCCAGCGGCGGGGGCGGCTACGGCGACGGCAAGCTGCGCAATGCCTACTCGCCTTTCGGCAACAACGTCTACTTCAGCTACCAGCTGTACCTCACGCCCTCGAACCTGGTTGCGGTGACGCCGAACGTCAGCTTCACGCCATTCAAGAATGCCCGCGTCACGGCGGAATACGAGATGGCCTGGCGCGATAACGTCTATGATGCGGTCTACCGCGCCAACGGTCAGCCCTTCGCGGGAACGCAGAACGGGCGGGCGCGCAAGATCGCCGATCTCGCGCGGTTGCAGCTCGTGTGGTCGATTACGCCGCGCGTCTCGTTTACCGGGCGGTATGAGCATCTGGCGGCAGGGCCGGCACTGACCGATGCGGGCTATCGCAGCTCGGACTTCCTTGCCGGCTGGGTAAGCTTTCGCTTCTGAAAACCCAAATTCCCGCCCCCTCGTCCTGAGCCTGTCGAAGGACGAGCGGGCGGGGAAATATCAGCCCTTGATGGCGGCGCGCGCGGCGATCACGGCGCCCAGGGCGGCAACCCAGCTGACCAGCAGGAAGCTGGTGCCGTAATCGCCGCACCAGGTATAGATCGTTGCCATCGCGGAAGGGCCGATCATGACCCCCAGGAACGTGTAGACAAGGGCGCCGCCGATCACACGGCCTGCGTCTTCAGGCGCGCAGTGGTGGGTGCATTCGGCCATGACCACGCCGTTCCATCCGCTCATGCAGAAGCCGAACAGGCACAGCACCGCGATCTGGACCCAGACCGGCAATGCGTCGAGCTGCCACAGCGCGATCATGCAGCCCATCGACACCGCGCCGATCAGCGCCAGCACCGCAAAGCCCCCGAAGCGGTCGCCAAGGCCGCCCCAAGAGACGCGGCCCAGCGCACCGCAGGCCTGCAGCGCTCCGGCGACAAGACCCGCCTGCACCAGCGGCCAGCCGTGATCGACCAGCATGATGACCGCGAACGCGGAGAGCGAAAGCTGGAGCGAGGAGTAGAGCATCCCCAGCAACGCCAGTGCCCGCAGCGGCGCACTGCCCCAGATGATGCGCTGCTCGTAAAGGAAGTTGGGCCAAAGTGCGACGCTCGCGGGGCGCGCTGGCCGGGGCGGGCCGCCCTTCAGCGCCAGCACGCCAATCATCGCGAAACAGGGAATGGCAAGCAGGGTCAGGGCCAGTTGCCAGCCCAGCAGCGGTGCCATCGCCGGCAGCAGCAGGCTGGCCAGCACCCCGCCGATGGGGACGCCCGCCTGCTTGATCGAGAAGATCAGCGAACGGCGATGCGGCGGCGTCACCGCGCCCAGGATCTGCGCGCTGGCGGGGTTCTGCACCCCGTATCCGATGCCGATCACGATCGAGGCAAGCACCGCGACCCATGGGTTCGCGCTTGCCAGCATCAATAGCGCGGCGCCGAAGCAGCCCAGCGCCAGCTGCTCCACCTGCACCGGCCCGCGGTGCTGGATCAGGGTGCCCGCCACGGCCGACGCCAGCATCCCGGCGGCATAGATCACGCTGATCTGATAGCCAACGTAGTGCGGGGCCAGCCCGAAGTCAGGCGCGACCAGCGGCGCGATGCCGGTAAGTGCGAGCGCAGTCACGGTCGAGAGAATTTGGATCGTCGTCGTCGTCGCGAGCGCGGCGGCGATCGACGGTCCGGCAGCAGGCATACGCGAACGCATGGCCGCTTGGGTGCTGGCAGGCTGGGTCATTGCTGCACTGCATAATGTAATGCTTTACACAAGCCAAGCGCGAAGTCAGAGTGCAAGCACGGTCGTCCTTGAAGGATTCGTTGATTCATGGCCCAGAGTGCCTACTCCTCCGCTGCCGCGAATGTCCATGCTGCATTGCAGCGCATCGCCGCGCGCGATGCGCAAGTGCGCGCGTGGCTTCATGTGGACGACGTCGGGGCGCTGGGTGCTGCGAAAGCTTTCGATGCCGCAGGTCACGCTAATGCACCGTTAGGCGGGGTTTGTGTCGGGGTTAAGGACGTCATTGCCGTCGCCGGAATGCCGCTGACGCACAATTCGCCGCTGTTTTCCGGCTTCATGCCGTCCGAGGACGCGGCCTGTGTAGCCACCTTGCGCGCGGCGGGCGCGGTGATCCTGGGCAAGACCGACACTACCGAATTCGCCGCAGCGGGGCGCAACGCCGCCAGCGCCAATCCCCATGACTTCAGGCGCACGCCGGGCGGTTCCTCGGCCGGGTCGGCGGCGGCGGTGGCGGACGGGCACGTGCCGCTGGCGCTGGCGACCCAGACCGGCGGATCGACCATCCGACCCGCCAGTTTCTGCGGTATTCACGGGTTCAAGCCGACCTGGGGCCTCGTCAGCCGCGAAGGGGTGAAGACATACGCCAACAGCCTCGACACTGTGGGCTGGTACACCCGCGACCTTGATCTGTGCGACCGGGTCTGCGCGGTTGTCGGGCTGGCCGAAGCGGCGCCGATCGGCCCGGAACCCTTGCGTATCGGCGTTTTCCGCACGCCGTGGTGGAAGGAGATGACCCCCGGCGGCAAGGCCGCGTTCGACGGCGTCGCCGCCGCGATGGCGCGCGCCGGGGTGGTGATGATCGACATCGCCGCGCTGCCTGAATTCGAGCATCTCAATGACGATCACCGCGCGATCCTGTTCCGGGAAGGGGCAGCGGCGTTCCTCAGCCTCGCCCGTTCGCGGCCGGACCTGCTCCATGCCGATTTCCACCTGCGCGTCGACGCGCTCGCCCTCTATCCCGATGCGCGCCTGCGCGAGGCGCATGACCGGGCCGCTACGGCGCGGATCGGGTTCGAGAGGGCGATTGCAGGGCTGGATGCGGTGCTGGCGCCCAGCGCGCCGGGCATCGCGCCGCTGGGCCGCTCGCCGGGGGAGCCGAAGTTCAATCAGCCCTGGACGTTGCTCCATGCGCCTGTCGTCAACCTGCCGCTGGCGCAGGGAGAAGGCGGGATGCCCATCGGCGTGTCGCTGGTCGCGCCGCGTTATGCCGATCGGCGGCTGATAGCGGTGGCGCGCGAGATCGAAGAGCGGCTGGGCACGTCTTCCCCGGTGCGGGGAAGCGCCGCCTGATATAGCAGGCGGCGCCCTACCCCTTGCGGCGCTTTTTCGGAGCGGCGGTGGACTGGCGCACGATCAGGCGGTGCGGCAGGATCACTTCGCGCGAGGGGGTGGTCCGGTCCGGCTGGAGCAGCGAATCCAGCATCAGCCGCATCGCCGCCTCGCCGATTTCGACCGTCGGAATGTGGACAGTGGTGAGCGGCGGACTTGAGAACGCGCCGAAACGCAGGTCGTCGAAACCCGCGACAGACATCTCGTCCGGCACGCTGATGCCGCGCTGCTGTAGCGCGCTGAGCGCACCCAGCGCCATTTCGTCGTTCGCGCAGGTGACGGCGGTGAACTGCGGGTCGGCGTCCAGGAGCCGCAGCATCGCATCGTAGCCCGACTGGAGCGAGAAATCGCCGGTTGCGATCAGTGCCTCGTCTACCTCGATGCGCGCGCGCAGCAGGCCCAGCTTGTAGCCGGAAAGCCGGTCCTTGGACATGAACTGGTCGAGCGGGCCGGTGATGGCAGCGATGCGGGTATGACCCAGTTCCGCAAGGTGCCCCACGACCAGCGCGCTGGCTTCGTGGTCGTCGGTGCGCACGCGTGGCAGGGTGATGTCAGGCGGATACTCGCAGGCTGCGACCAGCGGGGGCATCTTGCTCTTGGTGGGGGGCTTGCGGACGATATCGGGCAGGGTCTTTTCGAGCAGGATCATGCCATCGGCCTGCTTGCCTGCGATCATCGAGACGTATTTGTTGAGGGTGTCGATATCGCCCTCGGTGATGCCCAGAAGAACGCGCATCTTGTTCGCGCGGGCGACGTTTTCGATCCCTTCGACGAAGGCGGAGGTGAACGGGTTGAAGATGCTGGGCACGGCGACGATGACGTTGTCGCTACGCTGGCGGCGCAGGCCGGCGGCAAGGTGGTTGGGTTCGTAATTGAGGTCGGCGATGGCCGCCTCGATCCGCTCGATGGTGGCAGGGCGCACCAGCGAAGGCGTACTGAGCGCGCGCGAGACCGTTGCTACCGAAACACCCGCGACGCGGGCAATGTCCTTGATGTTCGCCATATGATGTAAACGTTACATTTGCGATCGGCTCGCGGCAAGCGCGGGTGTTGCGCGGGGTGCAATTCGTTTGATGGAGTACCGTGGCGGCGTCAGAACGCCGCGCTCGCGATCATTTCCGCCGCGCGCCAGGCGAAGGCCATGGCCGGGCCGTTGGTATTGCCCGAAATCGCGGTCGGCATCGCCGAACAGTCCGCCACGTAAAGTCCGCTCACGCCGTGGACGCGCAGCCCGCCATCTACGACGTTTTGCGCAGCGTCCGGCCCCATGCGGCAGGTACCGGTGCCGTGCAGGCCCGTGGAGATCATCCAGTTGGCGGCCTGCTGGATTTCCTTGTCGCTTTGCACTGCGGCGCCGGGCGCGGTTTCCTCGCCGACATAGGGAGCAAGGGCGGGCTGGGCCATGACTTCGCGCACCTTGCGAATGGCGCGCTGGATGGTCACGCGGTCTTCGGGGACGGAGAACCACTGGGGCACCAGGCGCGGCGATACCGCCGGGTCGGTAGAGGCGATCTCGACATAGCCGTGGCTGCCGGGGCGCAGGCAGAAGGCGGTGGCGGTGATGCCCGGCACGCTTTCCGTCATGCCGCGCCCGGCCTCGGGCTTGTCGTTTTCGGACTGGGCCATGGAATAGGGAGAGATGCCGATCTGGAGGTCCGGCCAGTCCTTGTCGGCTTCGATAGAAGCCATGACCGAGACTTCCGGCAGCAGCGATGCCATCAGGCCCTTGCCGCCCAGCATGTAGCGCAGTCCGTGCATATAGGCGCGCCAGCCCCGGAATTCATGGTTGAGGCCGCGCGCTTTCCTGAGGCGCCACGACAGCGCGACCATCATGTGCTCGTTCATGTGGCGGCCGACGTGCGGATTCTCGTGGACCACCTCGATGCCGTGACGGCGCAGGACTTCGCCCGGACCGATGCCGGAAAGCTGGAGCAGCTTGGGGCTTTGCAACACGCCCGCCGAAAGGATGGTGCGCGGCGCGGTGAACGTCACGTCGCGGCCGCCCATATCGACGAGGACGCCGGTGGCCTGTTTGCCGTCAAAGGTCACACGGCGGACCAGCGCGCCGGTCAGGATCGTCAGGTTTGCCCGCTTTTCAGCCTGCTTGAGGAAGGCGGTATAGGCGGTGACGCGGTTGCCGCGCGCATCGACGGTCTGCTGGGTCCGCCCGGCGACCTGGGTGCCAGGCGTGTTGACGTCGGGGTGGACGGGAATGCCCGCCTCGCGCGCGGCTTCCAGAATGGCGCCGGTCAGCACGGCATCGCCTTGGGGCACTTCGGTGACCTGCATGGGGCCGCCCTTGCCGCGCTGGCCGTAGCCGGTTCCCCGGAAGTCTTCGAGTTCGCGGTAGCAGCGTTCGATCTCGGACCAGTTCCAGCCCTTGTTGCCTGCGGCTTCCCAGGCGTCGAAATCGCGCGGCTGGCCGCGGAAATACCAGGTGCCGTTGACCGCGCTGGATCCGCCCAGACCCTTGCCGTAGTACCAGGTCTCGCCGGCAGGGCGCTCTCCCTGCTGCTCGGCGGGGAAGGGCCAGTACCACTTGGGCCTGGTCCAGATCTTGACCATGCCGCGCGGCATACGGACCATGAATTCGTCGTTGCGGCCGCCCGCTTCGAGCAGCAGTACCTGCTTGCTGCCGTCTGCACTGAGGCGCTCGGCCAGGACGCATCCGGCCGAACCGGCGCCAACGATGATGTAGTCGAACTGGGGGCGCATTTCAGGTCTCGATCAGGCGGAAGTCGTTTCGCCGCGCGTATAGGCGGGGGCGAAGCGGAACAGCAGCAGCGACAGGCCCATCGCCACATAGCTGGCAGCGGGTAGCCAGACGTGGCCGGCCATTACGGCGGTGACCACTTCGGGGGTGGCGGGGGCCTTGGCGTCGTAGGCGGCAAGGCTGAGGAACCACGCGCCGGCAGCGCCGCCCACGCTCATGCCCAGCTTTACGCCGAAGCTGGAAGCGGCGAAAAGGAAGCCCTGCGCCCGGAAGCCGGAACGCCATGCGCCGTAGTCCACCGCATCGGCCATCAGCGAGAACAGCAGGCCGCCGATCAGGCCCTGTCCCATATAGGCGACGACATTGGCGGTAATCAGCCATGCATGGTTATCGGACAGCGGCATCAGTGCGGTGAACACCGTGGCCACGGCGGCGCCGATGGCGCCGGTCATCCGCTTGCCGATGGCATTGGCGCACACGCCCGCCAGCGCGGTGCCGATCAGCACGGCCAGCATCGTCAGCATCAGGGTGGAGGTGAACTCGGCATCGCCCAGCACGTTGTTGGCGAAATAGACGAAGGACTGGATGTGGCCGGTAAAGCCGATCCAGAAGAAGAAGTTGACCAGCATCGTCGCGATCCACGGCCAGTTGCCCTTGGTGGCCTTGAGCGACTGCGCGGTGGTGAGTTTGGCGACGCTGGCGTCCACCTCCACCCGTTCGCGGGTGTTGGCGAAGGCGTTGAGCATGCAGACCAGCGTGATGACGCCGGTGATCGCGGCCAGGACGAGGAAGCCATGCGCCTCGTCGCCGTTGCTGAAGGCCTTGATGAGCGGCAGCGCAGCATAGCCGATGCCGACGGTGGCGGATGATCCGATAACCTCGCGCAGGGCGTTGATGGTGTTGCGCTGGCGCGGGTCGCGGGTCAGCGTGGGCAGCATCGAGTTCAACGGCAGGCTGACGGCGGAATAAAGGATACCCATCAGCGTGTAGCTGACGAAGATGAAGGCGATCTTTTCCCAGCCCTGCAGCGGCGGCGCCCAGAACACGATCGCGCCGCATATCGCGAAAGGCACCGCCAGCCACAGCAGGAACGGGCGGTGCTTGCCCCAGCGGGTTTCGGTGCGGTCGATCAGCAGGCCCATCATCGGGTCGAAAATCGCATCGACGCAGCGCGCGATCAGGAAAAGCGAGGCGACGGTGCCTGCGCTGACGCCGTAGATGTCGGTGTAGAAGTAGAGCAGGTAGGCATTGGTCATGCCGAACGGCAGGTTGATGCCGAAATTACCCAGCGCGTAGCTGAGCTTTTCGCGCCAGGTCAGGGCGCTGCCGCTCTGGGCCTTGTTCATGCGGGGCAGCCAGCGGGCGAGGAGGGGAGGCTTTCGAGCACCGCGCGGGCGAATTCCAGCGACTTGCGGGTCTCGGTAAGCGGGTCCGGCACGGCGTCGATCTCCAGAATGGCCCAGAATGAATCGGGGCCTTGGTCGGTACGGGTCGCCATCAGGCCCGCCCAGGCGTCGAAGTCCACCTTGCCATCGCCGATCGCGCAGAAATAGGCGCGGTGGGCGTGGTGGATGCCGTGATCGATGGGAATGCGGATCGGCATTGGGCCGGTCGCATCCTTCCAGTGGGCGATGATGACACGCTCGGCGTGGCGCAAGGCGATTGCCGCCGGATCACCGCCGGAAAGCAGGATATGCGCGCTGTCGGGGCAGAAGCCGACATAGACGGGGTCGGTGAGCAGCAGCAGCAGGTC
Organism: Novosphingobium sp. 18050; assembly: GCF_902706195.1. Classification (GTDB taxonomy): domain Bacteria; phylum Pseudomonadota; class Alphaproteobacteria; order Sphingomonadales; family Sphingomonadaceae; genus Novosphingobium. Next base: position 98,059 of record NZ_CACSJO010000008.1, read on the forward strand.
GATGTCGCGCGGCTGGCAGAACATCGAGTGCGCCTCGGTGTGGAGCGCCAGGCGGACACCGCAGCGCAGCGTCAGCGCGCCGAGGCGATTGGCGAAGTCCGCCGCCTTCCGCGCGAGATCTAGGTCGACGAAGACCGGCGACTCGGCATCCCAGCTGGTACGCATCGGGAGGCCGATGACCATGACTTCGGCGCCCCATCCGGCCAGCGCCTTGGCCAGTTCCTCACCTTTGGCGAGCCAGCGGGTCTCGGTCTGTGCATCGGCCCAACCGCCGTCAGGCCCACCTTCGATGGCGATGTCGGCGAAGAAGCCGCTGGCAATGGTCAGGCCCCGCCGGCGCAGTTCGGCCTTGGCCGCTTCGTGCGATCCGTAGGCGGCGATCAGGCCGTCCGCACCGAAGGGCGCAAAGGTCAACTCGATACCGGTGACGCCGCTCTGTTCCAATGTATCCAGCATCCGGTCCCAGAAGGCGCGCGGCTCGGCATTGCCGAAGGCCACAACCTCATCCTCATTCCCCATCCCCCAGAATCCGGGATGGAAGAACGTGATGAGATCGACACCGAACGAAAGCATTTAACCTATACCTTGGGTTGCGGCGAGGGCACGGATCCCTCCGTGCGCTGCCAATGTAAACCTTTTCTTTTTGAGAAAGCCCAAATCCCCGGGCCTTGTCAAGCCATGCCGGAGCTAGGGTTGCAGGAATCCCCGTTTTCTGGGTAAACATCATTTGTTATCGTTTTCATTCGGCCGGGTAGAAGCCGCCGGGCCGGCGCTAAAGAGAGAGAGAAAGCAATGCCTGATCGCATCCGCATGGGTCTCGTCGGCGGAGGCCCCGGCTCGTTCATCGGCCCTGTCCACCGAATCGCCGCCGAGTTGGACGGCGAGATCGCGCTCGTCGCTGGCGCCTTCAGCCGCGATGCGCAGCGAAGTGCCGAGGCCGGGCGCGGCTACGGCATCGCCCCGGATCGCGCCTATCCCTCAATCGAGGCGATGCTGGAGGCCGAAGCCGCGCGCGCTGACGGCATCCAGTTCGTCACCATCGCCACGCCCAACTTTCACCACCTGCCCGCCGCCTGCGCCGCGATGCGCGCCGGGATCGCGGTGATGAGCGACAAGCCAATGACCGCAACGTTGGCGCAGGCGCGCGAACTGGCGGCTGCCCTCGCTGCGAACCCGGTGCCTTACGGGCTGACGTATACCTATTCCGGCTACCCGCTGGTGCGCGAAATGCGCGAACGCATTGCTGCAGGCGCGATCGGCGCGGTGCGCAAGGTCGTGGTTGAGTACAACCAGGGCTGGCTGGCCGGAGCGGCCGAAGGCAAGCAGGCGGAATGGCGGCTCGACCCGGCGCGCTCCGGTGAGGGCGGCTGCATCGCCGACATCGGCGTCCATGCTTTCCACCTCGCCGAATTCGTCACAGGCCTGCGGGTCAGCCGCATCAATGCCGATCTTGGCACCGTGGTGCCGGGCCGTGCGCTTGACGATGATTGCCAGATATTCCTGCGCTTCGACAGCGGCGCGCGGGGCCTTTTGATGGCCTCGCAGGTGATGACGGGTGAGGGCAATGACCTTGCCATCCGCATCTACGGTGAGACCGGTGCCCTGCGCTGGAGCCAGGAAAACCCGAGCCGCTTCGAATGGCTGAAGGGCGAAGGCGGCATGGAAGTGGTGCGCGCCGGCGATCCGGGGATGTCCGCAGTCGCCATGCGCGGCACGCGCCTGCCCGGTGGTCACCCGGAAGGGCTGCTGGAAGCGCTTGCCAATCTCTACCGCGATTTCGTGCGGGATTTGCGCGGAGAGGGCGGCTCGCTGGTTCCCGGCATTGAAGACGGTTTGCGCGGCATGGCGCTTGTCGCCGCGGCCGTGGCTGCCAGCCGCGATGAAAGCGGCTGGGTCGATCTCAAGGTTTGAAGGAAAGGTTGCGCAAATGAAGACGACCAAGGGTCCGGGTATCTTCCTTGCCCAGTTCGTGAGCGGTGACGCACCGTTCAATTCGCTCGATTCGATCGCGGCCTGGGCGGCTGGGCACGGCTACAAGGGCGTGCAGGTGCCCAGCAACGACAGTCGGTTGATCGACCTTGAAAAAGCGGCAGATAGCCAGGATTACTGCGACGAAGTGCTGGGTACGCTGGCGGCTCACGGGCTGGAACTGACCGAGCTTTCCACCCACATTCAGGGCCAGCTCGTCGCCGTCCACCCTGCCTATGACGCCGCGTTCGACGCTTTCGCGCCGGAGCAGGTGCGCGGCAATCCCGGCGCCCGCCAGCAGTGGGCGGTGGGCCAGCTGGAAATGGCGGCCCGGGCCAGCCAGCGCCTGGGCCTGACCACTCACGCCAGTTTCTCGGGCGCGCTGGCATGGCCCTATTTCTACGCCTGGCCGCAGCGCCCGGCCCAGCTGGTGGAGGAGGCTTTCGCCGAACTGGCACGGCGCTGGCGCCCGATTCTGGACCGCTTCGACGAAGCCGGTGTGGATGTCGGCTTCGAACTGCACCCCGGCGAAGACTTGCATGACGGCGTCACGTTTGAGCGCTTCCTGGAAGCTACCGGCAACCACCCGCGCGCCAATATCCTCTATGATCCCAGTCACTTCGTGCTGCAACAGCTCGATTATCTGGGCTTCATCGACATCTACCACGAGCGGATCAAGTGCTTCCACGTCAAGGACGCCGAGTTCCGCATGTCGCCCAGGTCGGGCGTCTATGGCGGCTATCAGGGCTGGGTCGACCGTCCGGGGCGGTTCCGTTCGCTTGGCGACGGGCAGGTGGATTTCACGCAGATCTTCTCGAAGATGGCGCAGTACGATTTCGCTGGCTGGGCCGTGCTCGAATGGGAATGCGCGCTCAAGCACCCCGAAGTCGGCGCGGCGGAAGGCGCGCCCTTCATCGACCGGCACATCATCCGCGTGACCGAACATGCCTTCGACGACTTCGTCAGCGGCAATGATGACATGATACCCGATTTCAGTCGGATGGGTATCACCTGACCGAAAACGTCGGTTTTAGCGATTAAACCCCGGGGGTTGCGGATAGCCCCCGGGGTTTCGCTTTGTCTTCTGCGGTGCGACCCGAGAAGGCTCGGCGCCACGGCGTCGGCAGGTGCAGAGGGAGGAGAGTGCACCCGCTTCGCCTTCCTGCCCCGCAGCGGGGGCTTCAGCGCCTGTACGAATCAATACATGTAAACGATATCACCTTCAAGTTGTACTAAAGCACAGCGCGTCCCGGAGAGGGACGCGGCAAGGGTGGTCGCGGCGGCGGCGTTGCCTGACCAGCGCCCAGGAATCATGATGCTCTGTAATTCGCGGAGCTAACAATCTTTGTTTCCAAGTATCGACCAGAAAAGTTCGCCAGATCTGACCGACCGACACCGTTTCACACCCTTCGCATCCTCTCAATGCCGCGCGTCCAAGGTACCGAAGACAGTGCGCCGGGTGTCAAGTTTGTCGCAAAATGATCGCAGAGCGAGGGTGTTTACCGACGTCCCGGCTGAAGGTGCGTCCGATTTCGGGTGCTTGTAGGGCCGGGTTTTCCGGGTCTTCAAGTGGGGCCTGGCCGGTGCGGCCAACGATACAAGCCGCCGGATGACGTAAGAAGTACCGCAAAATGCAGTGGTATTTGATTGAAGAAAATTTCCGGCATGCGCTACGCCTTGCCTGAAATCAGGTTGATGCAGTGCAAGGAGTCCGCGGTGACAGAGATCGTATCGAGCTTCGCCGACGACCTGTCTTTGTTGCCCGCATCGCGGCAGGCGCAGCTGATCCGGGACAGGCAGGTCTCCCCGGTCGAGGTGATGGACGCGGTGCTGTTCCGCATCGAGGCGCAGGAGCCCGTACTCCACGCCTTCTGCATAGTCGCGGGTGAGCAGGCGCGCGGGGCCGCGCGCGAGGCGGAAGCCGCCGTCATGCGCGGCGATCCGCTGGGAGCGCTGCACGGCGTTCCGATCTCGATCAAGGATCTCATCTGCACGGCCGACATGCCCACCGTCAGCGGCTCGCGCGCCTACGAGGGCTTCGTGCCCGAGGACGACGACGTCTGTGTGGAGCGGGTGCGCCGGGCAGGTGCGATCGTCATCGGCAAGACCAACACGCCCGAATTCGGCTATGCCGGGGCGGGCAAGAATGCGGTCTTTCCCACCACCGCCAATCCCTGGAATCCGGCGATGACGTCCGGCGGGTCGAGTGCGGGAAGCGCGGCGGCGGTCGCCAGCGGGATGGGGTCGCTGACGATCGGCAGCGACGGGGGCGGCTCGATCCGCGGCCCTGCCAGTTTCTGCGGGCTATTCGGGCTCAAGCCCTCGTTCGGCCGGGTGCCGGCCTGGCCTGGTTGCCGCGATCCGCGACATCCCGGTGTCAGCAGTTGGGAAAGCGTGGAGCATCTCGGCCCGCTGACGCGCACCGTCGAGGATGCGGCGCTGCTCATGTCGGTGATCGCGGGGCCGGATGCGCGCGACTGGCATTCGCTGCCGGCCGGTGATGTCGACTGGCTTGCCGCCCCCGCCGCGCCGTTGGGCCCTCTGCGGATTGCCTATACGCCCGACTTTGGTTTCTCTGTCGTCGATCCCGAGGTTCGCGCGATAACGGCGGCGGCGGCACAGGTTTTCGCCAGCGATCTGGGCTGCGTAGTGGTGGAGGACACGCCGCCGCTGCAAAAGGATATGTTCGACCTTTTTCTGACGGTGATCATGCGCGATTCGGACTTGCGCGGGCTGCGCGCTCTGGCGGATCGCGGGCTGATCCATCTGCCGGACCTGCTGATGATGCTGGAGCGGGACTGGTCGGCGCAGGATTTCACCGATGCCGCGATGCGCCGGCAGGCGGTGTGCAACAGGCTGGCCCGCTTCATGCAGGGCTACGACCTGCTGCTGACGCCCACGGTTTCCTCTGCGGCGTTTCCCGTCGAGCATTTCAATCCCGTCTCGGTCGCGGGCATGCCGGCGGAGCAGGCGAATCCTTCACCGTTTACCTATCCGTTTAACTGGACCGGGCAGCCGGCAGCCAGTGTGCCGGCGGGGTTCACGGCGGCGGGGTTACCGGTGGGCTTGCAGATCGTAGGCCGCCACGTTGCCGATGCGACCGTGCTGGCCGCTGCCGCCGCGTTCGAGCAGGCCCGGCCCTGGGCGCATCTGTGGCCGCAGCTGGTGCGGGCCGCCGGGGCAGTCCGAGTATGACGGTTTCTTTGCGCAAGGTGCCCCGCCATTTGATCGCGAGCGCACGCGGGCACTTGATACTTGCGCCGCGCCGGAAATCGCTGAAGCTGGTCGTACAAGGTGTGGCGAGGCTGATCTAACAGCCTTGCCCGACCCGAAGTATCCGTACACGAGCAGTTCAAAGCGCATGGAAAATAACCATGCCAGTTAAACAAGAAAAATCAGGGAAGTAGTGCAGGCTGGCTGCGGTGGTGCACAGGACCATCGCAGCGTGGGATTGCAGGTGCCGCCGGGCTTTGCCGGTGCCCTGCATGAAGGCCGGGCATCAATCCGGGCGATCCAGCCGGGATGAGGATCTCCAGAATCTGAAGGGCGGTGGAAACGCGCGCATCCATTGCGGTGCGCCTCCAACGAGGGGGGTTATTGTGATCACGAGAACTCGATTGATGAAATCCACGGGTGTCTCCGTCCTGGCGCTGCTTGCCGCGACGTGCCCTGTCCATGCCTGGGCCGAGGAGGTCGCCGCGGCGGCCGAAACAGAAGCGGCAGACGCAGCCGCCGACGATTCCGGCGGCGGTGGTTCAGGGGGCGGCCTTCAGGAGATCGTCGTTTCCGCCGAACGCACCAATGTCACCCTCCAGAAGGCGTCGCTATCGGTTTCCGCCGTCACCGACGACACGCTGCAGAAATCGAACATCACCGAGATAACCGGGCTCAACGGCAGCGTACCGGGTCTGGTCATCGCCAAGAGCGGCGGCGGCGAGCGCAACATCTCCATCCGCGGCATCGGTACGGCAACGCCCGAGAACCCGAGCACCCAGCCCGGCGTCTCGTTCCACATCGACGGCGTTTACATCTTCAACTCGATCGCCGCCAACGCCGCCTTCATCGACGTGTCCCAGGTTGAAGTCCTGCGCGGTCCCCAGGGTACGATGTACGGGCAGGGTTCGACCGGCGGCACCATCAACGTCGTCTCCAAGCAGCCTGAACCGGGCGTGCTGTCGGGCTCCGCCAATGTCGGTTACGGCAACTACAACCTGCTCAAGGCCGATGCCGCGCTGAACGTCCCGATCGGCGAGACGATCGCGGTGCGCGGCGCCGTCCAGCGCTACCGCCACGATGGCTATGCCAAGGCGACATCGGTGGCGGGAGATCCCGGCTACGAACTGGACGATACCAACGACTGGGGCGGCAAGCTGGCGGTCAAGTGGCAGCCAAGCGACCGCGTCTCGGTTCTGCTCAGCACCATCCAGTACAAGGGCGACGCGAATGCCACCGCGCAGAAGAACATTCTCGACCCCGATCCCGACGCGCGCAGGTTGACGCAGGATTATCCGGGCAAGACCTATATCCGCACCCAGCTGTACTACGGCGTCATCAAGTTCGACATGGGCGCGGCGACGTTCAGCTCGATCACCAGCTATCAGAAGCTGCACAGCAAGCTGTCGTGGGACAGCGACGGGCTGAATACCGACTTGTTCTATGCCCTTACCGAAGGCATCCAGGCCGGTACTGGCGTGCGGTACGACCATACCGCGCTGTGGGAACAGAATACCACGTCGTGGACCCAGGAATACAACCTCGCGTCGAGCAACGACGGGCCGTTCCGCTGGATCGTCGGCGGTGTCTATCTGCATTCGAAGAACGAGAACTACATCAACGAATACCGTTCCAAGATCGGTGACGGGCTCGACGCGCCCCTGCCGGACAACGCCGCGTACAACGATCCGCTGGTCTCTCGCCTGACTTATGCCGAACTCTCGTCGATCACTCGCGAGGCTTACGCGGGATATGCTCAGGGCAGCTACGAACTGACCGACAAGCTGACCGTCACTGCCGGCATCCGCTACAACCACGACAAGTATTCGGGCGTGAGCGACAGCCTCTCGGGCGGTTCGACCAGCAGCACTTCCGGCGCCTTTCTTCAGCCCAAGCCGGGCGTCGGCACCACTACCCAGCGCATGACCGGCAAGTTCGCGCTGGACTATGACCTGACACCGGAAAACATGGTCTACGCCAGCTTCACCCGCGGCTTCAAGCCGGGCGGCATCAACAGCTCGGCAGCGCAGGGCAACAGCTCGTTCACGGTCTTCGGCTTCGAAAACGGCACCAAGCCGACCTTCAAGCCGGAAACCCTGGACTCGATCGAGGTCGGCTCGAAGAACCGCTTCTTCAATAACACGCTGCAGATAAACGCCTCGGCATTCTACTATTTCTACAAGAACCTGCAGTTCCTCGAAGACGATGCGATTCTCTATTCCGAGGGTATCAGTAACGGGCCCAAGGCCGAAGTCTACGGCGCCGAACTTGAGATGGACTGGAAGGCGACGTCGCACCTTCGCTTCGAAGGTTCTCTATCGCTGCTCCACAGCAAGTTTACCGAAGATTACTTGGCGCTCGATCCGACAGCAGCCGATGCGGCGCAGGCCGCAGCCGGTTATGCGGGCAACCTGTTCTACACCAATTTCTACGGAGCTTCGCTGGCGCGCGAAAGCGCACGGGTGAACATCAAGGGGAACAAGCTGCCGCAGATGCCGACCGTACAGGGTTCGGCGGCGGTTTCATGGACCGGGCAGGTCGGCCCCGGCGAATTCACCGCCCGCGCGCAGTACATTTACCGCGGCAAGTTCAATTCGCGCGCCTTCGCGGTCCCGGTGCAGGACGATACGCCGGACTACTCGCAAGTGAACCTCTTCGCGAGCTACGCGCTCGGCGACACCGGCCTCAGCCTCTCGGCGACGGTGACCAACCTGTTCAACAAGGACGGCGTCAATTCGCGCTTCACCGATCCTTACGGCAGCGGGCAGGTGTCCGACACCTACATCCCGCCGCGTCAGGCGATCTTCTCGGTCGGCTACGCCTTCTGACCTGAACGCCAATACTGCACGTGAGAGGGCCGTTGCCGAAAGGTGGCGGCCCGATCGCGTTTGGGAACGCCCTATATCGAGCCGAGCGCTTCGTCGGCGACGCCGTTCATCCTCGCCGCATCGCGCGATGGCGGGGCGCCGAACTGCCGGGCATACTCGCGGCTGAACTGCGAGGCGCTCTCATAGCCCACGGCGAAGGCAGTGCGGGCGGCATCGTGGCTCGTCGCCAGCAGCCGGCGCGCGGCCTGAAGGCGCAGCGTCTTCTGGTATTGCAGCGGGCTCATGCCGGTGACAGCCTTGAAGTGGCGATGGAACGAGGGGACGCTCATGCCCGCGATACCGGCAAGGTCCCCGGTGGGAAGCGGCTGGTCGAACTGGCGCCGGATGCACTCGATCGTCCTACGGATGCGAGACAGGCGGCTGTCCTCCCGGCCCACCTGCCGCAGCATCGGCCCGTGGTTGCCCTGAAGCAGGCGGTACAGCACCTCGCGTTCGCGTGCGGGGCCAAGGATGGGAATGTCCGCCGGGGTATCGAGCAGGGCGAGCAGCTGGTCCCAGGCATCCAGCAGTTCGCTGGTCACAGGCGCCACGCCGAAGCCCGCAGCCGGCGGCGTTGGCGGCGCCGATGGCAGCTGCGCCAGCAGGTCGGAAAGCATCGTGCGCTCAAGCGCGAGGCTGGTGACGACATAGGGCTGTGCGTCGGAGGCTTCCATCACGCAGCCGGTGGCGGGCAATTCCAGCGAAGTGACGAAACAGCTGGCAGCGTCATAGCGCAGGACGCGGTCCCCGATCATCACCTGCTTGGCGCCTTGCAGCACAAGGCAGATCATCGGTTCGTAAACCGTGCTGACGGGCGTGCTGCTCTGGCTGGAAACGCACAGGCCCAGGCGGGGGACCGGCGTTTCCAGGCGCAGGCCATTTGTGTGGCGGCGGACCCGGCTGGCCATGCGTTCGAGCAATTCCTGCATGGCGGGAAGATCGCACCGGGCCGCCTTCGTTTCAAGCGGGCTGATAGGATTGGGCAAGGCGTTGATACGATCGGGCACCGGGATCACCCGCAGGCCGGCCATATGCGGGGCAGGGCCGCGAAGCCGGGCCCGGACATATTGCCTATCAGGAGATGGACATGACCAGTACTTTTGGCGCTACCTCGACGACGGATGACGTGCTTGCCGGCATCGACCTTCGCGGCAAGCGGATACTTGTGACCGGCGCTTCCGCCGGGCTTGGCGTGGAAACCTGCCGCGTGCTTGCAGCCCATGGCGCAAACGTGGTGGGCGCCGCGCGCGATCTGGGCAAGGCCGCACAGGCAACGGCGGGCGTGCGCGAGGCGGCCGAGCAGGGCGGCGGCAGCTTCGATCTTGTCGAACTGGACCTCGCCTCGCTCGCCAGCGTGCGGGCCTGCGCGGACGCACTCGTGGCCGACGGCACGCCTTTCGATATCGTGATCGCCAATGCCGGCGTGATGGCGCCGCCTTTGGGCCGCACCGCCGACGGGTTCGAAACCCAGTTCGGCACCAATCACCTTGGCCACTTCGTGCTGGTGAACCGCATTGCCGGGCTGATCCGCGAGAACGGGCGGCTGGTGAACCTTTCGTCCGCCGGGCACCGTTTTGCCGACGTCGACCTCACCGATCCCGGTTTCGAGCAGACCGCCTACGATCCCTGGGTCGGCTATGGCCGTTCCAAGACTGCGAACGCGCTGTTCGCCGTGGAGTTCGACCGGCGCCACCGGGCGCGGGGCGTGCGCGCGGCGGCAGTCCATCCGGGCGGCATCCGCACCGAACTGAGCCGGCACATGTCCGACGCCGACGAGGAAGCGCTGATCGCCTCGCTCAACGCGACCCAGGCCGCTGCCGGGCTGCCGCCCTTCGCCTACAAGTCCATTCCGCAGGGCGCGGCGACGTCGGTATGGGCGGCGGTGGTTGCCGATGCCGATGCTATCGGCGGACGCTACTGCGAGGATTGCCACGTCGCCGAATTCCAGGACAGCGAAGGCATTCGTGCCGGCGTGCGCCCCTATGCGCTGGACGCGGACCGTGCGCAGGCGCTCTGGGCCAAGAGTGAGGAACTGGTTTCCGAACGCTTCTGATGCGGCGAAGGGCGGGATTTGCATCCCGCCCTTCGTTCCATTCCGCCCCGCTGCGCGGCGCGATCAGCTGACGTGGAGCTTGTGCCGGCGCCAGGCGTGGTTGGCGACAAGGCCCATGGCCGCCATCGCGCCGCCGGTCAGACCCGCCGTACCCAGCGCGACGATCACTGGCTGCGCAAACCCTGCAAGAGCGCGGGCACGTTCGTTGAAGGGTTCGATAAGGCGGCTCATGTCGTTGCTCCTGCGCGTTGGTCCGGTGCCCCGGCCCTCAAGCTGCGCCGTGAGCCTTGGGTAGGCGCATTCTTCAGTTCAAATAACTGGGATAAAGTTGCAGGATTTGTTCAAGTAACTGGAACAAGGGTTTCGGCTCAAGGTGCGGCTTCGGCCAGCTTTGCGCGGGCGAGATAGGCGGCGTCCATCATGTCGAAGGCCTCTTTCCTGAACTGCGCGCGCACTGCCGGGCCTTGATCGGCGAACTCCATCAGCCGGTCGCTTTTCGCGTCGTAGCGGGGCCATGCGAGGGCACCCTTGCCGTTTGGATTGCCTGTTCTAGCGAAACGCAGCCAGTAGCCGCTCATGTCCTGCGCCATGGGGGTGTCGGCGGCGCCTTCCTCGAACTGCGCGCCGGTCACCTGGTTGCGCATCGCCAGGCTGATCTCGGCAGAGTGGCGCGCACCGGGAATCTTGCCGCGAGCGGCGACGGGCACATAGCTGAAGCGATAGAGGTAGGTCGGCTGCCCGGTCGCGGCAGAGCGGCGGGCGAGGTAGCGCGCCGGCGCGGTCATGAAGGCGTCGCCCCACAAGTGCTGCATCGCCTCTTTCCGGGGCACCGCACCGCCCTTTTCATACATTGCCAGCAGGCGCTGGGCGCTGCCGCCCATTGCCGGCATCACCGCCGCCTCTGCACCGGGTATGTATTTGAGCAGGCTGTCCTCCCACGAATTCGCGCCGACCATGTAGGGGATGCGGGCGATATCGCCCTTCATGAAGGCTTCGTCGACCGGCTGCGGTACGATCCGGCCGTCGATTATGATGCCGCCCAGCACCAGCGGGTTCTTGGGGCCCAGGACGGTGGCGGCGGGCAGCGCGCGCATGGCGGCAAGGTCTGTATCGGCGATGCCGAGCGAGCGGGTCCAGTCCAGCCCGGACTGCTCCGCCTCGGGCATGTAGGTGTCCAGTCGCCGCCCGAACCCTTTCTGGCCCCCGCCAGACTGCGAGATGGCGCGGGCGAACAGGCCGCCTGCCTTGGGCGATGCCATCAGGGCGTTGACCGAAAAGGCCCCGGCAGATTCGCCGAAGACGGTGACGTTGTCCGGATCGCCGCCGAACGCGGCGATGTTGTCCTGCACCCAGCGCAGCCCTGCCATCTGGTCCATCAGCCCGTAATTGCCGAGCACGCCGTCCTTGTCCTCGGCGCTGAGAGCGGGATGGGCGAACCACCCGAAGCGGGCGAGCCGGTAGTTTACCGCAACCACGATCACGCCTTCGCGCGCCAGGTTCGCACCTTCGTAGACCGGCCAGCTGGCTGAGCCCATCGAGAACGCACCGCCATAGATCCAAACCATCACCGGCAGCTTGCCCGTGCGCTTCGTGCCGTTGGGCCGCCAGAGGTTGAGGGTCAGGCAGTCCTCGCTGGTGGGGCGCAGATAGGCAGGGGTGGGCGGCTCGTCGAGGCCCCACTGCATACAGTCCGGCCCGTATTCGTCCGCTTTGCGCAGGCCCTGCCAAGGGGCCACCGGCTGCGGCGCGCGCCAGCGTAGCGCGCCGATCGGAGGCGCTGCGAAAGGCACGCCAAGGAAGCTTTCGATCCCGCCGCCGCGCTTTCCCTCCAGTTTGCCAGGCTGTGTGGTGACTATCGGATAAGCATCACCGGGTACCCCTTGCGAAGCGGACGCCGGCAGCGCCGCAGCTGCCAGTGCCAGCAGGGAGAGAAGATGGGCGGGGGTGAGGGGAAAGCTGCGTCGGGTCCTCAATTCAAGCGGCTCCTTTTGAACGCGGGCGATGCCTTTTGTGGTCGGCCCGCAGAACGACCGGCATCGGAAACGGATACAGCATCATGTTTTGCCGCGTAGATCGCGGTGCGCACTAACCTGTTTGATGCATGCCCTATGTTCGACAGGCTTTGCGGGGAGCGCGGAATGTCTTGTGCGCAGGCTACCTGAGCGCTCCGCTCAAAGCGGGATTTGGCACCGAGATCATCGGTGCGAACCTTGCTTCCATACGCAGCAAGAGGCGCAAGGTCAGTCCGGTGGCGGTCCCGCGACCAACCTTGTTATCCGCCCGCTGCCCCTTGCGCACCGGCCCCTTGTTCGACGACACTCGCCGTATCCGCGAGATGCATCGAATGTGGGTCAAGGGCGACCGTCCTCATTAAAAGCGGGTCTATTCAGGGGTATGTTATGAGCGTCAGTGTCTTCGGTTCCCTCAATCTCGACATCGCCCTGCGCCTGCCGGTCCGCGCCGCCTGGGGTCAGACCCTGCTGGTGGACGAGGGCGAGCAGGCGGTCGGCGGCAAGGGCCTCAACCAGGCGGTAGCGGCCGCACGCTTCGGGTCGAACACGCGCATGGCGGGCGCTGTCGGCGGCGACGCGGCAGGCGTAATGCTGCGCGAGGCGCTGGAGGCCGAGGGCGTCGATACCGCCCATGTCGAGGTGCTCGAAGGCCGGGGCAGCGGCCGTGCGACGATCCTGATCGAGCCGGGCGGCGACAACATGATCGCGGTGGAGGCCGCCGCCAATCTTTCCGCGCGCGCTTCGGTCGCGCTGGGGACGCTCGATGCCGAAACGCGGGTGCTGCTGGTCCAGCTCGAAACCGATATCGACGAGATCGCCGGGTTGCTTGCCGGCGAGCCGGCGGCGGCCGTGCGCAAGATTCTCAACGCCGCGCCGGCCGTCCCGGCGGGCTCGCGGCTGTTCGAGCTGTGCGACACGCTGATCTTCAACCAGACCGAATTTGCCGATTACCTCGGCCTCGACCGTGAGCCTGAGGGGCTGGACGACCTTCTCGTCTCGCGCCGGTTGCTGACCCGGCCCGATCAGGCTGTCGTGGTGACGCTGGGCGCGATCGGCTCGGCAGCGGTCTGGGCAGACCGGGCGATCTTCGCCCCGGCCATCCGTGCGGAGACGGTGGTGGACACCAGCGGAGCGGGGGACTGCTTCTGCGGCGTGATCGCGGCCTGCGTCGATCAGGGCATCGGGGCAGAGGAAGCCTTGCGACTGGCCAATGCTGCCGCGTCGATCTCGGTTGGGCGGCGGGGGGCGGCGCCTTCCATGCCGCGCCGGGCCGAAGTGGATGCTCTGGTCGCCGCGCTGGCCTGAGCGCGAAGGAATAAGGCGCTCACCGGCAAGAGCGTGCAATGCGGTGCGATAGAATGCGGAGACATCGGTCAGGCAACAGGAGGCAGTGATGGACATCGAGGCTAAGGACAGGGTTCACGCAGGCGGAAAATACCGACTGTTGACGGTCGAGAAGGTCAATCCAACCATCGGCGCCTATGTAAGCGGCGTCGACCTGACGCAGCCTTACGGTGAAGACGTGGCGGACGAACTGCGTCTGGCGCTGGCCGAAAATCTGGTGATCTTCCTGCGCGGTCAGCCGATCGACTTCGAAGCGCACCGCCGCCTCGCCGCCGTTTTCGGAGAGGCGCATGTCGCCCCCAGCACCAAGCCCTGGCGGGTGCCCGGCTTCGATGAAATCACGAAAATGCACGCGGACGAGAATTCCAAGTACGTCGCGGGCGAAGACTGGCACTCGGATATGAGCGCCGATCCCGAGCCGCCGATGGGCTCGATCCTCTATCTGCACACGATCCCTCCGCTGGGCGGCGATACCGTGTTTTCCAGCATGTATGCGGCGTGGGATGCGCTGTCGGACCGGATGAAGGCCCAGCTCGAAGGGCTGACGGCGATCCACGATGCGGTAAAAGCATTCGGCGCTTTGGTGCCCAAGGGGCAGGAACTGCCGTGCTCATCGCACCCGGTGGTGCGCATCCATCCGGTCACGGGGCGCAAGGCACTTTACGTCAACCGCGGCTACACCACCCGGATCGAAGGCATTTCCGAGCGCGAGAGCGAGGCGCTGCTGCGCTTTCTGTTCGATCACGTGCAAAGTCCGATGTTCCAGTGCCGCTTCACCTGGAGCCCGCACGCCATCGCCATCTGGGACAACCGCTGCGGCCAGCACATGGCGATCTGGGACTATTTCCCGCAAGTACGCTCCGGCTACCGCATCCAGGTCAAGGGCGAGCGGCCGGTCTGATCTGACGGCGAGTGCCGAAAATTGAAGGCCGGGGGCGTGCCCGCCCCCGGCCTTTTTTGTAGCCTTCGGTTAAGGCCGGGCCGTATCTCAGCCCTCGGCTTCGACTGCGACCAATGTGCCCTGGAACCGGGGCCTTGCGGCGGGCTTGCGCAGCACCGCCACCACGCAGAACAGCACTGCACTGACCGCTGCCAGCCCGAAGAAGATACCAGAGAAGCTGCCCGTCTGGTCCTTGATCGCTCCGCCGAGCGCCGGGCCCAGCGCCGCGGAAGTCGAAACCGCCATCATGATCGAGTACAGTTCCAGGGAGGCCTTCTGGCCGAAGTATTCCTGCAGCAGCATCACCGTGCTGACATAGCTGAAACCCAGTCCGCCGCCGAAGGCGATCATCCACAGGATCAGCACCAGCGGCCCATCGGCTACCGCCAGCAGCGCCGCTGAGAGGCCCAGGCATCCCAGCGAGAACATCGTCAACGCGCGCGCCGAGGTCTTCTCGCCAACGATCCCCGCCAACGCCGAGCCTACTGCGCAAACCAGCGCTGAAAGGCTGATGAGCTGTGAGGCGCGGTCCTGCGCGATGCCGTGTTCGAGGAGGTTCTGATAGGCGAAGCCGTGCGTGGTCGTGTTGATCGCCAGGCAGGCCGTATAGGCGCCGACCACGATCCAGAACTGCACTGTCCCCAGCGCCGCGCGCACGGTCCACTCGGCTGGCGCATTGGCGGAACGGGTGCCCGGTTCCTCGGGGCCGGCAAGGCGCAGGCGGCTGGCGACGATAGTGCTGAAACCGCCGATCACCACGGCGGCAAGGGCCAGCATCATCCAGTAGGCGCGCCAGTCCATTCCCGCCGACTGCGAGCTGTAAAAGAGCATCGGCCCGGCAACGGCGCCGAGATTGCCGATGGTGAAGTACAGGCCCAGCACCGTGGAGCGGCGCTTGAACGTGCTGGACAGAACGTGCACCGCAGGCACCGTGCCGCAGAAGCAGTAGCCCACGCCCAGCAGCGTCGTGCCCAGGTAATAAGTCATCACCCCGGTAGAGGCGTAGAGCAGCCCGAACCCGGCGAAGAGGATCACCGTGCCCGTCAGCAGCGTGCGCCCCACACCCAGCTTGCGGATGGTCCAGGCCGGGGCGAGGCTGATGATCCCGCAGGCGGTGCCAAGCAGGGTGAAGCCGAAGCCTGCCTGCGCCCACGACATGCCGAATTCCTGCACCATCGAAGGGATGACCATCCCCAGCGAATTGAAGGTGCCCGCCGAGAGCAGAAAGTACATCAGGCACAGCGCCTGCAGCACGATATAGACGAGCAGCCGCGTGTTCGTCGGTGCTTTCAAGGGCATGTTCATAGCGTGATCCCCAGCGGGCTTGAAGAGGAAGCGGCGGACGGGCTCATAGCACCGGCCACCGGCAGGGAACGGTCTTTCCGGCGCGCGCGAGGAGCGCCGGGGCGGTGGCTTCCACTTCGGCGAGGATCTGCTCCTCGTCGATGGTGGTCGCACGGTAATTGTCTACCAGACGCCGCCCGTCGACCCAGACCGAATGCACGCCGCGACCGTCAGCCGACCAGACCAGCTGGTTGACCACGTTGAGCAGCGGCGTCCATTCCGGGCGCTGGCGGTCGTGGGCCACGAAGTCGGCCTTTTTGCCCGGCTCAAGGCTGCCTATCAGGTGGCTCATCTGCGCGCCGGCTGCGCCGTTCAAGGTGGCGCATTCCAGAACGTCGTAGGCAGAGAACAGAATGGAATCGCGCCGCGCGTCCTTGAACAGTCCGGCAGTGATGTACATCGCGCGCATCATGTCGGCGGCGTTGCCGTTGTTGTTGCCGTCGGTGCCCAGCTGGATCGGAACCCCTGCCGCCGCCATTTCGGGGAACAGGCCTGAGTGGCTGGCCCCGTAAGCGCCCTTCATCGCCGTCATCGGGCAATGGGTGACGTGGGTGCCGGTGCCGGCCAGCAGGGCGACTTCCTCGGTATCGAGGAAGATCGCATGGGTCAGCGACAGATGATCTCCGAGCGCTCCGATCTCCGCAAGGTGGGCGATGGGGCGTTTGCCGGTCATGGCGAGGTAGAAATCGGGGTCCTGCGGGTCCGGGCTCATGTGCGCGGTGACGCCGGCGCCGTGGTCCCTGGCGAGGCTGGTCGCCGCGCGCCACAGGTCGTCGGTCGCGGTGGAATGGCCGACCAGCGCGGGCCATGCCGCCAGCAGTGGATCGCCGGCGCAGGAATAGCGCTCCACCTCGCGTTGCAGGGTGTCGATGGCCTTGGCGGTGAGCGCGGCCTGGTTCTCGCCCGGATCGAAGGCGCGGTCCTGCGCCCACTGGCCGATGCGCCCGCGAATGCCGGTTTCGGCAAGGCCGTCATGAACCGCGTGAAGGTCGAGGATGGTGCCGGCCTCGACGAAGCAGGTGGTGCCGGTGCGCAGCATCTCCAGCGCGGCGAAGCGGGCAGAAAGGCGCTCCTCCTCCGGCGTCTGGGCCATGTCGATGGGGATCAGCCAGCCCATGACATTGGTTTCCCAGTCTGCATCGTCAGGCACCGCGCCGCGTGTCAGCGGCTCGCCAGTGGTGTGGACGTGGCAGTTGACGAAGCCGGGGGTGAGCACGAAGCGCGAGCCGTCGATCACCTCGCGGGCGGAGACTGCGGCCTCAATTTCGGCGCTCGGGCCTACGGCGTGGATGCGGTCACCGATCACGGCAAGGGCGCCGTCGCGGTAGATGCGCCGCTCTGCGTCCATCGTGACGATCCAGGCGTGGCGGATCAGCAGGTCGACCGGGGTGCGCATCTCTTTCATGCGGCGTAGCTCGCGCGGGCCATGTCTTCCAGATGTTCGCCGATGGTGCGAAGCGAGCCGCGATCCGCGCCGGTCACGCAAGTCGGTGCTGTTTCCATGCGGTAGAGCGGTTCCAGTTCGAAGAATGTCGCCACCGAATTGCGGGCGCGGGCTGCGTGGTTGTTGCGCACGCGGTGGAGGTTGGCCTTGTATAGGCCGCCGGTGAAGCGCTCCATCATCTGACCTATGTTGATGACGAAGCTGCCGGGGATCGGCGTGGCCTCGATCCAGTCGCCGTCGGTACCCCGCACTTCCAGTCCGGCCATGTCGTCCTGCAGCAGAATCGTGATCGAGCCCCAGTCGGTATGCGCCCCGGCGCCAAGCAGGTTGCCGAGTGCGTCCTGCGGCTGCGGCGGATAGGATAGCAGGCGCACGCCCACTTGCGGATCGGCAAGGCCATCGGCGAACCAGTCGGCCGCAAGATCTACCGACAGCGCCAGGCACGCCATCAGGTGACGGCCAAGGCGGATCATCTCGGCCTGATACGCCTCCATCTGCGCGCGAAAGCCGGGGAGGTTTTCAGGCCATTGATTGGCCCCTTGCATTGGAAGGCCTGCCAGTACCCATGGATGGTGCGCCGGCAGGTCACGCGCGAGCATGAAGCTTTCCTTGAAGTCGGCGGCGGAGCCTGCGTCCAGTACCTGCCGGCCGGTGGCCTCGTAGCCACGGCGGCAAGGGGAGAGTTCCACCGAAACTGCCGCCTTGGCCGCTTCGTTCTGGGCGAAAAAGGCGAGGGTCTGGGCGATCTGGGCGTCCAGCAGGGCCTGCGGTACGCCGTGGCCGGTGACATAGAAAAACCCCGTTTCGCGGCAGGCACGGTGGATTTCGCGCGCGGCGCGAGCCTGTTCGACCGGGTCCGCGAAGCTGCCGGAAAGGTCGACCGCCGCGATGTGCGTCGCGGCGCGTGGGGGTTCGTAGGCGATCATGATCCCGTCGCCGCGCTCAGGCGGAAGGCATTGCCCTCCGGGTCGCTCAGCACGGCCTGATGCTGGCCGAACGGGGTGTCCAGCCCTTCACGCACCAGCGCCGCACCGTGCGCAACGGCGCGCTGTGCCCACTCGGACACGGCGGCGACCGAACCGCCGTCGAAGGTCAGGATCGAGCGGGTGCCGACCGGCTCGATCTCCGGCAGGTTGACGTAAGGGCGAACAGTTTCGGTCGCGAAGCCGATCATGCAGCCGCCGCCCCTGACCTCGCGGTAACGCTCGTCGCGTGAGGACAGGACTTCCTCCAGGCCCAGCGCATCGATGTAGAACTGCGCCAGCGCCGCGACATCGCGCGCGAGAAACGTGACGTAGGCGACGTTGAGTTTGGGCATCAGGCCGACCATGCCGCCACCACAGCCTCGGTCGTCACCAGCAGCGAGGTATGTTCGTTGAGCGCGGTCAGGGTGTGGACGTGCAGCGCTTCGTCGAAGCTGGCGCAGGCGTCGGACACCACGAAGGTATGGAAATCTCGGTGGAAGGCGTCGCGCGTGGTGGAATCGACGCAGCAATCGGTGGTGAGGCCGGTCATCACCAGCGTGTCGATTCCGCGCGCGCGCAGTTGCAGTTCGAAATCGGTGCCGTGGAAGCTGGAATAGGCGAGCTTGCCCACCTCGATGTCGCCCGGCTCGGGGAAGACGCGGTAATAGTCCTCGCCGCCGCTGCCGATGCGGCAGATGCCCTCGCTGCCCGGCGTGCCGCGGCGGGCCATCCAGGTCTTCAGGGCGGTGGAATCGGTTTCGGGCCGGGTCATCACGCGCATGAAGCCCACGGTGGTCCCAGCCTTGCGGGCGGCGGCGATAAGGGCCTCGATCCTGTCGATGGCCGCTTCGGCGGGGGACATGTCGGTGCCATAGCGGCCGATGAGCCCCTCGGGAGAGGCGAAGTCCACCTGTACGTCGACGACGATCAGGGCGGTGCGCTGCGGCGCGATCATCTCGCCCGGCTCGGCGATGTGGGGGAGATCAGCCATGGGTGACCGCCTCCATCGGTGTGGGCATTCGCGCAGGGAAGCGCTCGCGCAGCACTGGCAGCACCTTCTCGCCGAAGATCGGCAGCGAGGCGTGATAGTCGGGGAAGATCAGCATCAGCCCGTCGAGCGAGGTGTTCTCGAAAATCGCGCTCAGCCGCTCGATCACCGTTTCGGGCGTGCCCAGCACATGCGGGGTCATGAAGGTGGAGCGGGCCTTCTGGGTGAAGGCGTTTTCCTTGCCGATCTCGCTATCGAGGAAGCCGTAGGCGCGCATCATGCCGTGCAGGGCGCCTTCGTCGAATCCGGCGCGGAAGTGTGCGGCGGTTTCCTCGGCTTCGGCGTCGGTCTCGCCGAAGACCACCGTCATCATCGAATACGTGCGGATCTTCGCGCCCAGCGCTGCCGCGCCGGCCTTGGCATCGGCGCTGGCCCTGGCCAGTTCCTCGACGTTACCGCCCGAGAGGAACAGGGCGTCCATCTCGTTGGCGGTGAACTCGATCCCGACCTTTGACGTGCCGGCGCAGACCAGGAACGGCGGGCTGGCGGGCTTGGGGTCGGAAATGCAGTCGTCGAGGGTGAAATACTTGCCGTGGCTGGTGACTGAGTCTTCGGTCCACAGTGCCTTGATCGCCTGTATCCACTCGGTCGCGAGGACGTAGCGCTCGTCGTGGTCGACGCCTTCGGGCCATGCGCCCATCTGCGAGAATTCGCCCTTGTAGGCGCCTGTCACCACGTTGAGCCCGGCGCGGCCGTGGCTGATCTGGTCCAGCGTGGCGATCATCTTGGCGGTGACGGCAGGGTTCTGCAGGATCGTATGGACCGTTGCCCAGACCTTCACGCGGCTGGTCGCCTGCGCGAGCCCGGCCATCATCATCGGCGAATCCAGGCTGGCGCGCCAGTGTTCGGTCTCTCCGCCGTAGCCGCGGTATTTCGCCATCGCCATGATGAAGTCGAGGCCGATATCCTCGGCCAGCTTCGCGGCTTTCAGGTTGTAGTCGTAGGAGCCGTCGAGCGTGGGGGCGTTCTTCGACAGGATCCAGCCGCCGTTCGCCATCGGCATGAAAATGCCGAGATCGCGGCCGCCGGTGTCGGACGGCAGGCCGAATGTAGCCGGTCTGGATTGGCTCTGGCTCATGTGGCTCCCCTGAATGGTCGTGTTACTGCTGGGTGGAGGCTAGAATGGGGTGTGCCTGCGATCTTGTCACCCTGCGCCCGCGCTCTTGTCGGTGATCAAGATGCCGGGCGCGGGCGGCAAAGATGTGGCGGGGCCGGCCGCGGTACGCCACACGTCATCTTGCACGAGGGAGATCGAACGTGAGCAACTGGTTCATCACTGGCGTAAGCACCGGCCTCGGCCGCGCGATTGCCCGCGCGGCGCTGGCGGCGGGGGATACCGTGGTCGGCACTGTGCGCAGCGCGGGGGACGCAGCCTCGTTCGAGGCTCTGGGCGAAGGCGCCATCGGCATGGTGCTGGACGTGACCGATGCCGCCGCCGTCGCCGCCGTGGTCGATGCGGCCGAGGCGCGGACCGGCGGGCTGGACTTCGTCGTCAACAATGCCGGCCTTGGCTATACCGGCGCGGTCGAGGAAACCCCGATCGCGGATGCCAGGGCATTGTTCGACGTCAATGTCTGGGGCGCGCTGGCGGTGATCCAGGCGGCCTTGCCGCACCTTCGCCGCCGAAAAGCGGGGCATATCGTCAATGTCGGCTCGATCAGCGGCATGGCCTGCTGGAACGGCACCGGCATCTACGGTGCCAGCAAGTTCGCGCTGGATTGCATCGGGCGCACTCTGGCGCAGGAAGTGAACCCGCTGGGCATCAAGGTGACGAACGTGGCGCCCGGCGGGATGCGCACGGAGTTCGCCGCCTCGCGCCTGTTGGGGGCAGAGCCCAGCATCGCCGATTATGCCGAGACGGCGCATGTCGCGCGTGAGGTTCTGACCGGGCACCACGGCGAGGAGCCGAGCGATCCCGACCTTATTGCGCAGGCTATCGTGACGGCGGTGACGTCGCCCGAGCCTCCGCTGGTACTGCTGTTGGGCAATGATGCGCTGGGTTACGCCACGCGGGAGTTCGCGATGCTGGGCGAGCAGTTCGAGACGTGGAAGCACCTGACGACGTCGGTGGGTGCCTGATCCTGCCCGGTGATGAAGACATCAGGACGAGAACAAACTCTTCCTGATGACCGCGTGGACGCCCCAGTTGCCGTTCGCCACCTGGCTGATCCCGAAGTCCACACCCACCGACAGCAGCGAGATCGCCTCGTCCTCGGTGAAATCGCGCAGGGTCATCAGGAAGCGGCGGGCCTTGCGGAAGGCGTCGCGCATGGCGGCGTCGATGGAGCTTTGCTTGTAGACCTCGCTTTGCGCATTGGCGCCCAGTTCCTTGAGGTAGTCGGGGTGGGAGAAGCCCAGGATCACCCATTCGTCGGGCGTTTCGATCATCGGATAATCGATGTCGCGGATGTATTTGCGGCTGGTCTTGGCCGGGTGCAGGATGACCTGGATCACCGCCGTCATCGAACATTCGATGGCGGTGCCGCACAGTTCGCTATCGCCTTGGCTGGCGTGGGGATCGCCCATCGACAGCAGGCCGCCGGGAACCCCAACGGGCAGGAAGCAACTGGCGCCCTTGCCCAGCCGCCAGTTGTCGATGTTGCCGCCGAAGTTGGCGGGCGGGACGGAATCGATCAGTTCCGAATGAGCCGGCGCCAGCGCGATCACGCCGAAGTGCGGGCGCACCGGGATCGTCACGTCGCGCAGCACGTCGAAGTTGCGGGTGATCGTCTCGGGATCGACCGGGACGCCGGGATAGTCGTAGCGTTCGTGGACCACGCCCGAAGGGTCGGTCTGCGGGGTCCAGCGATAGGAGTAGACCGCCTGCGCAGTGGCCCGGCCGGGTTCGTCGTCCATCTCGTAGATGGTGATGACTTCGCGGTCCTTGGGTTCGGTAAGCAGGTCCTTGTAGTGGAAGCCCCAGTACGCGGCGACGTTGCTGCCGAAGGAGCGGCCCGCAAAGCGCGGGTTCTGGCTGGGGCGGGCCTCCATGTCGAGAATGCGCACTTCGATCACGTCGCCGGGGCGGGCGCCCTCTACCGCGATCGGGCCGGTGCAGATGTGGACGCCGAAGCCCTCACCTGGGCCGCGCCCCAGGGCCGAAGCGTCGAAGGGGCCGGCGCCGCGCCGTTCCACCGCCTTGCCCTCTGCGGTCCAGTGGAACACCGCCTCGGCGCCCGCATCGCCTTCGATCATGCGTTCGGCATCGTCGTTGGCGTGGTGGGTCAGGGTTTCGATGGTGACATAGTCGCCCGAACGGACTTCCAGCGCCGGGCTGAGCGAGCGGCTGAAATAGCCCCAGTGGATGGTGTCGGGCCGGGCGGGCAGGAAGTGGTGGCGGCGGGTGCGCGCGGCATCATCCAGCGCGGGCAGGGCGTCCGCGCCGGGCAGCACGCCTTCGAGTACGCTCGCGGGTTCGCGGTTTTCCAGCCGTACGTCGCGGGCCTTTTCCGGGCGGCCGCGCCGGGGGGCTTCGACTGAAGTACCCACGGATTCGGGTGATTTACGGTATTCGCGCGGGCTCATCCCGTACTGCTCGCGAAAGGCGCGGGAGAACGAGGCGCTGTCGTTGAAGCCCCACTGGAACAGGATTTCCGAGATCGAACGCTGGGCGTGCAGCGGGCTGCCAAGGTCCAGCCGGCAGCGTTCCAGCCGGCGCAGCTTGACGTAGTGGCCGAAACTCTCGCCGTGCTGCTCAAACAACTTCTGCAGGTAGCGCGGCGAGATATTGTGCTCTGACGCGATCTGGTGGGTGCTCAGGTTGGGGTCGGACAGCCGCATCTCGATCGACTGGAACACCCGTTCCAGGATCGCGGCGCGCCCGCCCGCCGCGCCGCCCAGCGCCTTGGCGGGGGCGCGGTCGAGCAGGGTGGCGGCGATCATCTCCGGCAAGGCCAGTTCGACCGGGCGGATCTGGTCGTCGGAAATGTCGAGGATGGTGTCGGCGACGGTACGCAGCAGGCTGGACATCATCCGGCCCACGGCGGTGTCGGCGATGAGGTCGCTGATCTCTGTCGGCAGCTGCGAGCGTGATTTCAGCGCCGGCAGGCTGTGCGGCACTTTGACGATGAGCAGGCGGAAATCGCCCCCGGCGCCAATCCGGCAGCGGGTGTCGCCGCCGCCATAGACCATGTCGCCTTCGCCGATTTCGACCGTAGCATCGCCGCTGGTCGCTGTAAGGCGGCCTTCGAGCAGGAGGACGAGCCAGAAACAGCGCGCCTCCTGCCGGAAGTCGAGTGTCAGGGCCTGGGCCGTGCCGGTGCAGCGGATGAACTGGATCTTCTGGCCGCTGGTGAAGCTGACGAGGTCGCCATAGATTTCCTCGTCGCCGGTATCCAGTTCAAGGCTTACACGCTGCAGTGCAAAACGCCAGGCTTCAAGCCGCTGGTCGTGCGGGTAGGCATTGGTAGTCAATCGCACGCCGGTCATGCCGGATTACCCTTGTTAATTAACCCTGAATACCGAGCCTAGTCGATCGCCTCGGCACCCGCCAGACGCTTGTGTGCGTTGCGGTAACGGTGGACCAGCCACTTGTTGAACTGGCCCTGCGCGCCCTCCTGCCAGGAGTAGCGGCCACGCGGCGCGAAGCGCGAACGCAGACCTTCCTGCACCAGTCCGTCGACATGCATGTCCTGCGCGATGATCTTGCCCGAGGCGGAAAGGTTCATGTCGAGCAGGTTCTCGAAATTGGGCTCGGCCATGGCGCCCGGCGCGAACAGGAAGCCGGTTTCCAGCTCGTGCGATTCCGGGCCATCCGGGCGCAGGATGAGGTAGATCACCATGTCGCTCATCATCACCAGCGATAGCGACGGTGGGACGTTGGCGAAGGTCATGCGGCTGCGGCCCTCGTCGGTCAGGCCGGGGAACACGGGCAGCACCGCGCGCTGGGTGGCGTTGAAGCTGGCGTCGGCGTGAAGGGTGCCGTTGAAGCGCAGGAACCCTGCGTCCTCCGGCTCGGAATGCGGGAATTCGGCGCGGCCCGATGGCACGAAATCGTGCAGCGGTCCGGCGTGGAGGCGGCTGGCGTGGTACCCGTCGTTGTTGTTCTCGAACATGACCTTCCAGTTCCACGGCAGCTTGGCCGCCGGGTCTGGCTTTGGTCCTTCGGCGTTGGCAAGGTCGTAGCCGGAGATCGCGTCCGCCACCTTGGTCAGGCGGGGGGCGAGCGGGGCGGCGTCCAGGTCGAAGTTGACGAAGATGAAGCCGTTCCAGATTTCGACGGCAAAGCGCGGCAGGCCGTTTTCCTTGCGATCGAAATTGCAGGTCTTGTTCATGGCCGGGGCCGCCACCAGCGCGCCGTCGAGCGAGTAGCTCCAGTGGTGATAGGGGCACAGGAACCCGCGCGCCTTGCCTGCACCTTCGGCGACGAGCATCGCGCGGTGCTGGCATACCGCCGACATCGCGTTGATCTCTCCGGCAAGGTTACGCGCAACGATGATGGGCTCGTTGACGGTGCGGGTGGTGAAGAATTCGCCGGCTTCCGCGATCCACGATTCGCGCCCCACACACTGCCACTCGTTAAAGTAGAGCGCGTCCTTCTCGAACTCGTAGAAGTCGGTGCCGGTGTAGCATTCCGGCGGAAGCGTCACCGCATCGGCAAGGTCGACCGCAGATGCGGAAAGGGATTCGATGAAGCTGTCTGACATCATGGGGGCGGGCATCGTTGGGGCGGACATGGTGTACTTCCCTGGTGTGTTTAGGTGCGCTTCGGGTGCGTATGGGCGCTGCTTTGGCCGGACTTTCCGCATGCCGCATCTGCGAAGGCAAGAACGCAAATGCGAACGGGGTGTTCGACTTATTCGCGGGTGTAGTCGTCCGGGATCTTCGGCGGATCGCCGGCCTTGCCCCAGAGCAGGATCTCGTTGCCCCAGGGATCGCGAAAAGCGTGGTTCAACCCGTTGAACGTGCCCCAGAAATGGTTACGCCACAGCACCGTGGCGCCACGCTCCTCGGCGGCGGCAAGGATGCGCTCGGGTGTGTCGTCGTCGCTGATGAGAACCCAGATGCGAGGCTTGCGGCCTTCTGTCGAGATGCCGCGCGGGTCGACGCCGGCGTCATTGGGATGCGGGCGGGCGTTGGCGGGATCGAAGATGCCGACGTGGAGATTGCCGATTTTGCTGTCGCTGCCGTCGGGGTTGGGGAACATGCCGCCGGGGACCATGCGGTGATAGACGCCTTCCGGTTTGTGATCGTCGCGCCAGCCGAAGACTTCGGCGTAGAAACGGCCGGCAGCGGCGGGATCGTCGGCAGGCAGGTCTACGAAGATGAGCGTGTTGGGCATGGGCGTCTTCCTTGGTGTTCGATGCCCATGGGTCTTGCGCCAATCGGGCGCGGCGCTCTTGGCGGCAGGCGTCCGGTTTGTTGATGTTGGCGCGGCGAGGGCTTCGACAGGCTCAGGGTGGGCGGAAGTTGCCCTATGCCCCCAATCCCGCTCAGGCTGAGCCTGTCGAAGCGCTCTGCGGATCGCCGAACCGCCGTCCGCGCCAAGTTCGAGGGCGCGCACGGCCAAGACCCATTTCCGCATCCCCGCGAAGTTAAGAGTCTAGATCCTCCATCCAGCAAAAGGGGCAATGCATGGCTTCGGTCACCACTTTCGGTTCGGCGAAGGCACAGGTTCGGCCTTCGGCGATCTGGCATCTCAAGGCCACGCCGGAGACCATCCACTGGGGCTACTTCTCGCCCGATATCAAGCCGGCACTGCGTATCAGGAGCGGCGACCTCGTCCATGCCGAGGCCGTGACGCACCATGCCGGCGACGATGCCAGTCTGATGTTCGACGAAGGTATCGAGCGCATCTTCCGCGAGGTGGACCCCGCCAGCCGCGCGCCGGGCTGCCACATCATGACCGGCCCGATCTATATCGAGGATGCCGAGCCGGGCGACATGATCGAGGTGCGCTATCTGCAGATGGTGCCGCGATGCAATTACGGCTCCAACCTCGCCGCGAACTGGGGGCATCTCTATGAGGAGTTCGGCAAGCAGGAGCGGGTGACGATCTACGAACTCGATCCCAACGCCAATACCGCCCACGCCCTTTATGCTTATGATTTTCCCGGTGATTACACGGTGCCCGGCACGATCACCAATTGCCCGGAATGCGACCGTCATCCGGCGTTGCCGGGCATCACCATCCCGGCCCGCCCGCACCTGGGCACGGCGGGCGTGGCGCCGGCGGTGAACGAGCCGGTCTCGACCATCCCGCCGGGCTTGCACGGCGGTAACATCGACAACTGGCGCATCGGTGCCGGCTCAACGATGTTCTACAAGTGCCAGGTCAAGGGCGGGCTGTTCTCGATCGGCGATCCGCACGTCAGCCAGGGCGACGGCGAGATCAGCGGCACCGCGATCGAGGCTTCGCTCGACTGCCTGTTCCAGATCATCCTGCGCAAGGATTTCGACTTCCCCTCGCCGTTGCTGGAAACGCCGGAAAACTGGATCGTCCACGGCTTCGGCGCCGACCTCGACGAGGCGATGAAGAACTGCTCGCTCGATATGATCCACCTGCTGCACGAGAAGCAGGGGTTGAGCAGGAACGACGCCTATTCGCTGATGAGCGTGGCGGCGGACTTCGGCATCACGCAGGTGGTGGACGGCACGCTGGGCATCCATGCGCGCATCGAGCGCCGGATGTTCCCGTCCAAGGGCATGGTCATCGACCCCGGCCGGCGCGATCTCGAGTAAAGGACACCCTCACTCCTGACGGGGTTACCTGGAGCCCGGTTCGTAAGAGCCGGGCTCGTTCTTTACGTGCATGAGTAAGGTTGCATCCGGCCTCTTTGCCCGGCCGGAACGCCAGAGCGCGCGCGGCTTGTCGACCTGTGCCTCGCACGCCGTCACGAATACAGCCGCCGGGGCGCGTGCCCCGGCTAAGCGAAGGGAGGGCGCCTTATTAGCTCGCTGTCGGGACCAGGTCGCCCAGCGCATCGGCCTTTGGCGTGCGCCGAAGGTGGGTACGTCCGTCCGCCCCGATGCCGGGCAGGAGGAACAGCAGAGCCATGCCCATGGCCAGCACCACGATGATGACCAATGAGGCCTGGTCGTAGGAGCCGGTGCTGCCGTAGCTGAGGTCCATCACCGCCGGGGTCAGCCCTTGTGCGAGGATCACGGCGGCATAGAGCACCGCATTGATCGAACCGAAGTGCTTGAGCCCGAAATAGCGCGAGCAGAAGTACGAGAGCGCCCCGTATTCCGCGCCCATTCCGATACCGAGCAGCACGCCGGCTGCCGACATCGACAGGCTGCCCTGACCGAATTGGAGCAGGCCCAGACCGGCCATCGCCGCGCCGTACATCGGCACGACCAGCAGCGGCGTGCGCAGCCGGTCGAGCAGGCCGCCTGTCACCACCTGCCAGGCAGCGGTGACGAGGGCGAAAGTCGCCACGGTGCCGGTCGCTTCGCCAAGGCTGTAGCCACGGTCGGTCATCATGGGCACGACATGGGTGAACACGGCGGTCATCCCGCCCGCGCCGCTCGCCACCGCGATCAGCAGCACCCAGAAGCGGCGGGTGGAAGCCGCCTCGCGCAGGGTCATGCCTTCGAACACGCGCGCCGGCGCACTGGGGGCGCGTGTGGGGGTATCGTGCAGCCACAGCCACATCAGCGGGAAGCCGACGACAAGGACGATCAGCCCGATCGCGCCGTAAGTGGCGCGCCAGCCGATGATCGGCAGCAGAATGCCCGCGACGATCGGCATCAGCGTGGCGCCCACGCCGTTGCCGACCCCTGCGGTGACGCCCAGCATCAGGCCGCGTCGTTCGTCGAACCAGTTGGAGACGATCTTGGCGATCATCGGCGAGGCGCAGGTCGCGCCGGCAAGCCCGATCGCCCCGAACTGCGCGTAGAACAGCCAGATGTTCCCGGTGGTCTGCGACAGGCACATCATCAGTATTGCCAGCGCCACGTTGCCGCACAGGATCAGCGGGCGTGCGCCAACCCGGTCCATGGTCCGCCCGATCAGTGGATAGCTGATGGCGGCGACGATCGCGACCAACCCGAGTACGCCCGAAACTGCCGCGCGCGACCATCCCAGGTCCTGCGAGATCGGCACGAGCAGGGTGCCGAACGTGGCGCTGATGGCAGCGGTGACGCATACGAGGTTGCCGCTTGTCGCGGCGATGGCCAGCCGCGTTGCGGTTCGGTCCCGGGAAGTGGTGGGCATTGCGGGTCTCCAATTATCGGGATTTCCCGGAGTAAATGCCCACGCGGCCTCGATCCCAAGCGATTATCGCCGCGCTGCAACAAATCCTTCGCAGCCCATCAAGTCTGCACACTTGCACATGCGCCTGGTGCACCCGATTTTGCAGACAGCGCCCGGCCGTATCCAAAAACGTGCAGGCCACAGGAAATTCAGCAAGGGACGATTCGCGGCGATGAATGTGCAAACAGCCGATATGGCGCCCACGGGGCCAGTTTCAGGCACCCGGATGCCCACCTTCTTCATTCCCCATGGCGGCGGGCCCTGCTTTTTCATGGACTGGTCAGCGATGGGCGGCCCGGCGGATACCTGGGACAAGACCGAGGCGTGGCTTCGCGCGCTGGTTTCCACTCTGCCGGAAAAGCCCAGGGGCATCGTCGTGATCTCGGGCCACTGGGAGGAACCGGCCTTCACCGCTTCCGCCGCCGTCGAGCCGGCAATGATCTACGACTATTATGGCTTCCCGCCGCATACCTATGAGTTGAAGTACCCCGCACCGGGTGCTCCGGGACTTGCGGAGCGCATCGTCTCCCTGCTCACCGAAGCGGGCCTGCCCGCGCGCACCGATGCCACGCGCGGGTTCGACCACGGTGTATTCGTGCCGTTCCTGCTGATCGATCCCGAAGCGTCGATTCCGGTCGTGCCGCTTTCGCTGAAAGCAGATCTCGACCCGGCCGAGCATATTGCTGCGGGCCGTGCGCTGGCGCCGCTGCGCGACGAGGGTATTCTGATCGTCGGTTCGGGCATGAGCTACCACAATATGCGCGGCTTCCGCACGCCAGCGGCGACGCGGCCCTCGGCCGTGTTCGACCAGTGGCTGACCGGCGCGGTCGAAGCTGCGCCGCAGGAACGCGAAGCCGACCTGACGAGGTGGGCCGATGCGCCTGCGGGCCGTCTCTCCCACCCGCGCGAGGAGCATCTTCTGCCGCTGATGGTTGCAGCTGGAGCCGGTGGGGATTCGCCGGGCACCAAGGTGTTCGGCGACAACGTGATGATGGCCGATATTTCGGGTTACCGCTTCGGCTGAAACGCCGCCCCGTCCCGGACTTGCTCCGGGACGGGGCCTGCCTCAAGCGCGAACCGTCTTGCCGCCTGTCGGCAAGGCTGTAAGGGTGCCCTCATCGGTATCGAGGCCGCGTGAAGGAGCGAAGACGTTGGCGCAGGAAAGCGGGAAGGCGGCCTCATCGAGTGCCCAGCGTCCGACCCAGGACAGCGTCGCAGCGCGCATGGCCGAGGCCGGCATCGCCGCGCCTGAGAACTGCACGCCCGGCGTCTTGTCCAACCTGATCGTCCTGCAGGATCACGTCGCCACCCTGCGCGCCTTTGCACTCGACCCGCGCAGCGCCAGCGCCATGCGCTTCGAGGCCTGACATGACGGCTGTCGATACCGTGCCGCTCACCGCGATCGCCATGGCCGCGAAAGTCCGCTCGGGCCAGGCCACGGCGGTCAGCCTGTGCCAGGCCGCGCTGGACCGCGCCGAAGCACTGGGGGGTGAACATAGCGGCTTTACCCGCCTTCTGCGCAAGCGTGCCCTGCTGCGCGCCGCATCGGTCGACAAGCTGGTCGAGGCAGGGCTTGATCCCGGTCCGCTGGCAGGCGTCCCGTTCGGCGTGGCAGACCTGTTCGACGTTGCAGGGGAAATCACCACCGCCGGATCGAGGACGCGCCTCAGCGCGTCCTTCGCCAGCCGCGATGCCCGCGCCATCGTGCTGCTCGAAGCGGCGGGCGCGGTGCTGATCGGCACGCAGAACATGGACGAGTTCGGCTATGGCTTCGTCACCATGAACGCCCACTACGGCATCACCCGTAACCCGCACGACCCCGCGCGCGTCGCCGGCGGTGCTGCGGGCGGGTCGGCGGTGGCGGTGGCGACGGGCACGGTGCCGATCAGCCTTGCCTTCGACACCAACGGCTCGCTACGCGTGCCGGCCGGCCTCACCGGCGTGATCGGCCTCAAGCCGACATATGGCGATCTGCCGCGCGAAGGCGTCTATCCCTTCGTCGAAAGCCTCGACGTGGTCGGCGCGCTTGGCCGCGATCTGGACGACGTCGCGCTGGTCCGCACGGTACTGCGCGAAGGCGCGCCCGAGCGTTCCGATCCTCCGCGCGGCGAGATCGCTTTCGGCCGGCTGATGAGCTGGTTCGACGACAACATCTCCGAAGAGATGCGCGGGCCGCTCGATGCGTTCTGGAACCGCCTTGGCCGTATCAGCTTCGAGCTTCCCCATTCCGAGATCGCCCGCGCCGCCGCCTCGGTCATCATCGCCGCAGAGGGCGCCAGCCTCCACCGCCCCGCGCTGGAAGCGGACCCCATGCAGTTCGAGCCGCCGGTGCGCGACCGTATGCTGGCGGGCCTGTTGCTGCCTGCGGACGACTACCTTGCCGCACAGCGCTTTCGCAGCTGGATTCAGGCGCGCCTGCGCCGCCAGTTTGAGCTGGCCGATGTTCTCTTCACCCCTGCCGCGCCCGGCTTTGCGCCGACGATCGCCGATCCGGTGATGACCTTCGAGGGCAAGTCGATCCCCGCGCGCAGCCACCTTGGCATCTACACCCAGCCGATTAGCCTGATGGGCCTCCCCGCGCTGGTGCTGCCGCTGGCGGGTGATTTCCCGATGCCGCTGGGCATCCAGCTCATTAGCGCAGCCGGGAACGAGCCGCTGCTGTTTCGCGCAGCGCGCCAGTTGATCGACAAGGGCCTTTGCGCGGTTCCGGTGCCGCCTGCTGGGGCTGCCTGACCCTTCGACAGGCTCAGGGTGACCCTTCGACAAGCTCAGGGTGAGCGGGTGTTGCTCTTTTTTGCCTCCAATTCCGCTCAGGCTGAGCTTGTCGAAGCCACGACCGGCAAACATCTGCGTCAACAATTGCGCCGCGCTCGCACAAGCCGCTAAGTCCATCGCGGCTAGAGTGGCACCGCAACAAGGGCGCGAAAGTTCATGCAGGCAGACACTCTCATCACCGGCGCCACCGTCATCACGATGGACGGCGCGCGCCGGGTCATCCGTGACGGCGCCGTGGCTTTCGCGGGCGACACCATCGTCGCGGTGGGCAAAAGCGCCGACCTCGCTGCCATCGACGCGCGCGAGGTCATCGATGGGCGGCGCTTCGTGCTCACCCCCGGCTTCATCAACTGCCACGTCCATGTAACCGAGACGCTGATCCGGGGCTTCATCCCCGAGGCCCTGCCGTTCGACGCGGAACTGGGCGAATGGGTGATCCCGCTCTACAAGGGCCACGACGCGGCGCAGCAGGCGGTCAGCGCGAAACTGGCCATCGCCGCGATGCTGCGGTCGGGCACGACGACCTTCCTCGAAGCCGGCACCGTGATCGCGTTCGACGAGGTCATGGCCGCGATCGAGGACACCGGCATCCGCGCCCGCAATGGCCGCTGGACCGAGGACCGCGTCTGGGACCCTTCCGCAGACGGCGAAGCGCTCACCCGCGATGCGCTTGCTGCGCTGGTGCAGGATCTGGAACGCTACCCGCAGGACGGCCGCCGGATCGCCGCCTGGCCCAACCTCATCGGACACATGACCGCCACCGACGCACTGTGGCAGGGCGTCACCGCGCTCGCCAAACAGACCGGCACCGGCATTTCCGCGCATATGAGCCCGGTCGCGGGCGACAGCGAATGGTATCTCGCCAACACCGGCAAGCGTCCGGTGGAGCATCTGGCAGACCTTGGCGTGCTGGGCCCGCATCTCAACCTCGTCCACATGGTCCATATCGACGCGCGGGAAGCCGAACTGGTCGCGGCAAGCGGCACCCACGTCACCCATTGCCCCGGCGCCTCGATCCGCTGCGGCTACGGCGTGGGCAAACACGGCCTGTTCCCCGAAATGGCGCAGGCCGGGGTCAATATCGCGCTCGGCACCGACGGGGCCGACAATCACGACATGATGCGCGTCATCACGCTGATGGCGGCGCTGTTCAAGGACGCCCGGCAGGATCGCTCGCTGTTCCCGGCGCATGAAGTGCTGGAAATGGCAACCATCAACGGCGCGAAAGTGCTGGGCATGGCCGATGCGATCGGCAGCATCGAGGTCGGCAAGAAGGCGGACATCGTCGCCCACGACACCCGCCGCCCGGAATGGCAGCCGATCAACAATGCGGTGGACCAGCTGGTCTGGTCTGCGGACGGGCGGGGCGTGCATTCGGTCTGGGTCGACGGCGCCCGCGTGGTCGCGGATTTTGCCTGCACCACCATCGACGAGGACGCGCTTTATGACGAGGGGCAGGCGATGGCGGATGCCGTGCTCGCCCGCTCGGGCCTGCCGCTGATGAGCGAATGGCCGATCCTGTGACAGTATCAATCGAGGGAACGAACACGGTGGAATACTCGGCAATAACGGTCACTCCGCTCACCCCCGGCATGGGCGGGATCGTCTCGGGCGTGGACCTGACGCAGCCGCTTTCGGACATCCAGGTCACGGAGCTGCACCGTGCGCTGGACGACCGGCTGGTCATCTTCTTTCGCGATCAGCCGCTGGACCACGCTGACCACATCCGTTTCGCCAACTACTTCGGCGGCATCCACATCGCGCCCAGCACCAAGCCGTGGCAGGCGCCCGGCCACCCCGAAGTGACGGTGATCCACGCCGACGCGGATTCCACCTTCGTCGCGGGCGAGGACTGGCATTCGGACATGAGCTGCGATCCCGAACCGCCGCTGGGGTCGATCCTTTACCTGCACACCATCCCGGCCTGTGGCGGCGACACCGCGTTCTCGAACATGTACGCGGCCTATGACGCGCTGTCGGACCGGATGAAGGCTCACCTCGAAGGGCTGACTGCGGTGCACGACGCCGTCGTCGGCTTTGGCGGTATTACGCCCGAAGGCATGACCCTGCCGCGCAGCAGTCACCCGGTGATCCGCACCCACCCCTCGACCGGGCGCAAGTCGATCTATGTCAACAAGGGCTTCACCACCTATATCGAGGGCATCCCAAGGCCGGAAAGCGATGCGCTGCTTGCCTACCTGTTCGACCACGTAAAGCAGCCGCTGTTCCAGTGCCGGTTCACATGGGGCGCGCATTCGATCGCGTTCTGGGACAACCGCTGCGCACAGCATTCGGCGATCTGGGATTACTTCCCGCAAGTCCGCTCGGGCTTTCGCGTCCAGATTCTCGGCGACGTGCCGCGTTGAACCACCCGGCCACTGCTGCCACCGGCGCGATATCACGCCGCGAAGCGGCGGTGGTGGCAGCGGTTTCGACGGCGCTTGTCCTGTCGCAGGCGGTGGTTTTCGCGGCTTTCGGGCTGGCGCTGTTCGCCATGGGGCAGGACCTGTCGTGGTCGGCGACGGACACCGGTTTCGCCTATACGCTGGTGATCTTGGGTGCCTGCATCGGCGCGCCTATGCCGGTGGTCCTGATCCGCTGGATCGGCGCGAGCCGGACTATTGTGGCGGGACAGGCGATCCTGGGCTGCGCCTTTCTGGTTCTGTGGGGCACGGCGAGCCTGACCCAGCTCTATCTTGGCGCTGTGATGGCCGGGATCGGCTTTTCACTGAGCGGTAACACGCCGGGCGTCTACCTCGTCTCCGGCTGGGCGGGGGCCAGGGCGCCGAGGCTGATCGGCATCTACCTGATGGTGGCGATGCTCGGCAATGCGCTGGGCCCGCCGGTTGCACAGGCGCTGATCGCGCAGGCCGGATGGCGCGGGTATAGCCTGACCGTGGTGATCTTGTGTGCGCTTAGCGGCGTGTTCTGTTCGGTTTGCCTGCGCGATCCGCCGCTTGTCGATGCGGCCGATACCAGCGGAGGATGGGTGCGCGGGCTTGGCCGCGTGCTGCGCTCACCGATCTTCCTGCTGTTGGCCGTGAGCATCGTTGCCAGCCAGATCTGCCTCGTCACGATCGCCAGTGTCGCACCTGCGCATCTGGTGGGTGAGGGGTTGAGCAGCGCGTTCGCGGCCCGCCTGCTTGGCATCGAGGGGGGGGCGAGCGCGCTGGCGACAGGGTTGCTCGGCCACTTCGCGCATCGGCTGGCGCCGCGGTGCATGCTGCCGGTGACGCTGGCAGCATGTGGGGCCGGCATGATCATCCTTTCGATGAGCCGCGGCGTGGCTCCGCTCCACGCTTTCGCCTTGCTGCTGGGCGCTGGCGCCGGCGGCGCAACGCTGACGGTTACCCTGCTGCTTGTACGCTACTTCGGACCCACAGAAGGGTCGGCCAGCCTCGGCGCGATCTGGACGCTGGCGGGGTTTGCGGCGGTGGGCCCTTGGTTGGCCGGGGCGGTGGCCGACGAGACCGGCGGCTATACGCCTGCACTTCTGGGGATCGGCGTGGCCATGATCCCGATTGCGGCTGCCAGCCTCGCCTTACCGGAAGAGCCGGTGTCAGCTTAAGATTGGCACGCCGCGTCTGAACCACCCTGCTCAGGACGAGCTGGGCGGTTCTATTCGCAAAGCTGGCGCACTTTGGCTCAGAAGGCGAAAGCCTCTGTCACACGGCGGTCGGCGATCAGGAATGCATCGGCGACGAGCCGCAGCGGACGCAAGTCGACGTCGATGGCGCGTTGGCTCACGAGATCGGCGAAGCGTTCGTAAAGCCGCGCGTATTCCTCGTCCGGCGCGGTCTGCTCTGCTTCGCCGGGCAACTGGATCACGCTGCCGCCTTGCGTAAGGCGCAGGGTTCCGGCGTCGGTGTCAACTTCGATGGACCATGTCTGCGGGCCGGTCTGGAGAAAGTCGAATTCAGCGCGGACTTCGGCGCTGCCGCAGCGCATCGACAAGCTGGCGGCCAGCGGCGAGGCGCGGCCTTCGGGCACGTCCATGCTGGCGCTTTCCACGAAGAGTTCGTGCGGCAGGATTTCGGTCGCGATCGACAGCGCGTTGATGCCGGGATCGAAGACGCCGAAGCCGCCTGGGCCGAGAATCCACTCCTGACCGGGGTGCCAGCGGCGGATGTCTTCCTTCCAGTCGATCCGCACCGCTTCGATGCGCTTGTCGGCCAGCCATGTGCGCGCCGGAGCAACGCCCGCCGCCTCGCGAGAGTGCCAGGTGGCGAACAGCGAGACACCCGCCTTTCGCGCCGCCGCGACCAGCGCCTCGACATGTGACAGTGTCACCGCAGGCGGCTTTTCGAGCATGACATGCACGCCCGCCTCGATGGCGACGAGTGCCTGTTCGCAACGCCCGTCCGGCGGCGTGCAGAGCGAGACGGCGTCC
Organism: Novosphingobium sp. 18050; assembly: GCF_902706195.1. GTDB lineage: Bacteria > Pseudomonadota > Alphaproteobacteria > Sphingomonadales > Sphingomonadaceae > Novosphingobium. Next base: position 133,618 of record NZ_CACSJO010000008.1, read on the forward strand.
AGCGGCAAGGCGGCGACCATCTCGGCGATATCGTTATAGCCCTCTACGCCGTCGAGGCGGCCGTGCCGGCTTGCGGTGGCGACGAGGTTCAGTCGATCATTGCCGGCAATCGCGGGAAAGTGCTGGTCGCGGGCGATCTTGCCGATGCCCACGAGCCCCAATCTGACAGGCTCCACGTCGAATTCCTCTTTTATAGTATTTATCGCGCTTTATCGCCGCATAGCGTGCCGATCAATCGCGAAAACGCCGGGCTGCCGCAGGAAAAAGACGGATTTTCAGAGCCGCGTGATCAGTCGCCCGCTGGCTGTCGGTCTTCGATCAGGCCAAGGACATCGCCGATGATCCGGCGCATCGCGATCCGCGCCGCATCGGGATCACGCGCAGCGATGGCGTCTCGCACCTTGGCGTGTTCGGCCACGTCGGCGGTGCGGCCCTTGATGCGGTTGGTGAAGCGGATCGAGGTCCGAAGCGCGGTGCTGACCACGTCGCGCAGCTGGATGTAGAACGGGTTTTTCGAGGCCCGCAAAACGGCGACGTGAAAGGCGATGTCGGCTTCCAGCGGGTCATCCAGCCCGTGCTCGGCAGCCTGCATGCGCTCCAGCCCGGCATCGATGCGCGCCAGATCGTCTTCGCCCGCGACCGTGGCGGCCAGCGCTGCGCCTTCCGGTTCCACTGCGACGCGCAGTTCGTTGAACTGGCGCAGCAGGTCGATGGAGAGCTTGCGTTCCAGCATCCAGCGCAGCACGTCGGTGTCGAACAGGTTCCACGACGAGGTCGGCTGCACCGTGGTCCCCTGGCGCGGGCGGGCGCTGAGCAGGCCTTTGGCGGTCAGCATCTTCACCGCCTCACGCGTGACGGAACGGCTGACGCCGTGCTGCTTGGCGAGTTCGGCTTCGGTGGGGAACACCGCCTTCTCGAACTGGCCGGTGACGATGGCGCGGCCGATATTGTCGAGCAGCCCGTATGTCAGGTTGCGGCCCAGCTGTGCTGCCGGTTCATCGACGATGAGGTGGGAAGAGCCTGTCACGAACATGTCCTTGTTGCCGGCCCGCGCGCCTCGGTCCGATCCTGTCGCACCGGGCATCGTAGAGAGCGGGGCTGGCTAAGCAAGGTACTTTGATATGATAAGTCAATTCATATGATAATTATGATGGATAGCGAGGATAAGGAGGAGGGATTGCTCTAAAATGTCGGCGAAGCGGTGGGCACGCAGGGATTGGTCAGCGCTGCCTTGCGAGGGATCGTGGCTTGGACTAGCAGCGCTGCTGTCGGCTTGTCCGCAGCCCGCAGTTTTCGCCGCCGGTTTCGAACGGCCAATCTCAAACGGAAAATCCGTGACGCGCAATTCGATCCGAGCCTGGTATCTGGTGCACAAGTGGACGAGCCTCGTCTGCACCCTGTTCCTGCTGATGCTTTGCCTGACCGGGCTGCCGCTGATCTTCCATGACGAGATCGATGTGCTTACCGAAGGGCGGCCAAAGGTGGGTATGCCCGGTGTCGGCTCGTCGTCCGATACGCCGGGACTGCTTCCGCTCGACAGGATGCTGAAGATCGCGCTGGGCAAGCGGCCGGGCGAGGTTGCCGTTTTCATGGCCTTCGACAACGACGAACCGCTGATGACCGTGACCACCGCGCAGCGCCCTGACTCGCCCGCCGCGCAGATGACGGTGCTCGTTCTCGACCGGTCCACCGGCAAGCTGGTGTCGCAGGCAGAAGAGAGCGGGGTGATGCATTTCCTTTTGCAGCTTCACACCGACATGTTCCTCGGCCTGCCGGGCATGCTTTTCCTGGGGTTCATGGGGCTGCTGTTTGCGGCCGCGATCGTTTCCGGCGTGGTCCTCTACGCGCCGTTCATGCGCAAGATCGCCTTCGGCACGCTGCGGACTTCGCGCAGCACCCGGCTGAAATGGCTCGACTATCACAACCTGCTGGGCATTGCCGTGCTGGCCTGGACGCTGGTGGTGGGCCTCACGGGCGTGGTCAACACGCTGGCGACACCGATAAACCAGCTGTGGCAGAGCCGCGAACTGGCAGCGATGACCGGCGCCTATGCCGGCAAGCCCGCGCTGGACCGTTCGCGCTACGTGTCGCTCGACAAGGCGATGGCGGAGGCGCGCAAGGCGCTGCCGGGCAACAACCCGCAGTTCATCGGCTTTCCGGGCGGGGCTTTCAGTTCCCGGCACCATTACGCGGTGTTCTTCCAGGGCGATACGCCGCTGACCGAGCGCCTGCTGACCCCTGCGCTTATCGATGCTGAAACCGGGGCGTTCACCGATGCCCGGCCGATGCCATGGTACAACCAGGCGCTGGCGCTGTCGCAGCCGCTGCATTTCGGGGACTACGGCGGGTTGCCACTGAAGATACTCTGGGCGGTTCTGGATATCTTCACGATCGTGATCCTGGGCAGCGGCCTCTACCTCTGGCTGGGCAAGCGCAAGACCTCCATCGAAGCGCATGTGCGCGAGGTGGAGACCGGCGGATCGGCGGGGGCGCCGGCATGAAGCGGCCCAGGCAGTCGCTGCGCCAGGTGTTCGCCGTGCCCATGACTCTGGCTGTCCTGAGCCTGGTCGGGCTGATTGCCGCGCTTACCGGCGATGGGCAGCGCGATGTCCTTTCGTGGATCGCGCTGGGGGTGCCGGTGCTGGCGGTAGTCTGGGCGATGAAGTTTCGCCGAAGCTGACGGCCCGAGGCGCGTTCTCCTCGCGCAACCTTTCGCCGTGCAGGTTGCGGCGAGGCTGCGGGCTTCCGATATAGCTCCGTGATCCCCGCCGCGCCGGAGCGATCCCGCAGGGTCGCCGGCTTTCGGCAAACCCATGGAGTCGTATCGAATGGCCTATCTGGACACCCAGCTCTTCATCAATGGCGATTGGCAGAATGCCGCCGATGGCCGTACGCTGGCCGTACAGAACCCCGCGACCGGGCAGGAAATCGGCCGCGTAGCCCATGCCGGCAAGGCGGACCTCGACCGCGCACTGGATGCAGCGCAGCGCGGCTTCGAGATCTGGCGCGATTACACCCCGGCCGCGCGCAGCAAGATCATGCGGCAGGCCGCCGCCTTGCTGCGCGAGCGCGCGGGCGACATCGCCCTGCTGCTTACCCAGGAACAGGGCAAGCCGCTGGCCGAGGCGCAGGGCGAGACCCTGGCCGCCGCCGAGATCATCGAATGGTTCGCCGAAGAAGGTTTCCGCGTTTACGGCCGCCTCGTTCCGCACCGCAGCAATCTTGCGATCCGGCAGATGGTCATCAAGGACCCGGTCGGACCGGTTGCCGCGTTCACACCGTGGAATTTCCCGATCAACCAAGTGGTCCGCAAGATCGGTGCCGGTCTTGCGGCGGGATGCTCGATGATCGTCAAGGCACCTGAAGAAACCCCGGCCAGCCCGGCGGCGCTCATCAGGGCGTTCCAGGATGCCGGCCTGCCCGAAGGCGTGCTGGGCCTGGTCTACGGCGATCCGGCCGAGATTTCGGAATACCTGATCGCCAGTCCGATCATCCGCAAGATCACCTTCACCGGCTCTACCCCGGTGGGCAAGCTGCTGGCGGGTCTGGCCGGGCAACATATGAAGCGGGTGTCGATGGAACTCGGCGGCCACGCGCCGGTGATCGTCTGCGAGGATGCCGACGTCGACCTTGCGGTGAAAAGCGTGGGCGGGGCCAAGTTCCGCAACGCCGGGCAGGTGTGCATCTCGCCCACGCGTTTCCTGGTGCACAACAGCGTGAAGCAGCAGTTCGCCGAGGCGCTGGCCGACCTTGCCCGCGGCATCAAGGTGGGTGACGGCATGGAAGAAGGCACCCAGATGGGCCCGCTCGCCAATCCCCGCCGCCTGTCCGCCATGGCCGAATTCCAGCAGGATGCGGTGGCGAAGGGCGCCACGCTTCTGGCCGGTGGCAGCCGCATCGGCGAGACCGGCAACTTCTGGCAGCCGACCGTCCTGAACGACGTGCCGCTCGATGCCCGCCTGTTCAACGACGAGCCGTTCGGCCCGGTTGCAGGCATTCGCGGCTTCGACAAGCTGGAGGAAGCCATCGCCGAGGCCAATCGCCTGTCGTTCGGGCTGGCGGGCTATGCCTTCACCCGTTCGCTCGCCAATGCGGACCTGATGACGCGGCGCGTGGAAGTGGGGATGTTGTGGGTGAACACCCCGGCCTCTGCCTCGGCGGAGCTGCCGTTCGGCGGCATCAAGGACTCGGGTTACGGGACGGAGGGCGGTCCCGAGGCGCTCGACAACTACCTCAACACCCGCGCGGTCGTCGTCGCCAACGTCTGATCTTTAGTGATGGGGAGGCACGGGCATGCCGTGCCTCCCCGCACTGGTTCAGCGGGCGGGGCCGCCGAAGCGGAAGCTGGCCTCGATACCCAGGGTGCGCGGACGCAGGCGGTTCGACGTGATGTCGAGCACGCCGGGAGCAAGAGCCTGGACCTGCCGGAAGCTGGTGGCGCCATTGTCGTTCGTCAGATTTTCCGCAAAGAGTGCCAGAGTCACCTGTTCGAGGTCGAGGCCGATCCGGGCGTCCACCCGGTCGATCGTGTCGCCCGGCAGGAAGCTGGCGTAGGACGAATTGCGGCGCGGCGAACTGTGCTGCCAGTCTACCCGCGCGAACAGCTGCGCGGTGTCCGAAAGCGTGGCGGTATAGTCTGCCGAGGCGTTGGCGGTGAATTTGGCGACATCGTCGACGGCGGCGCCCTTCCTGATTCCGGTGCCTGCGACGCTGCCGATATATTCCGCGTCCACGTAAGCGCCGCTCGCCGCCAGCGTAAGGCCGGGAAGAAGGCGGGCGGTGATGCTCAGTTCGGCACCCTTGGTGCGGGTTCCGTCGGAGTTGATGAGGCCATTGAACGAGGTTCCCGGGATCGGGATGCGCACTGCCACGTCCTTCCAGTCGCTGTAGAACAGCGCGGCTTCCACGGTCAGCTTACGGTCCAAAAGGTCGGCCTTGGCGCCGACTTCATAGGTCCAGATCGAATCCTGACTGAGCGTCGCCGGCAGGTCGACCCCGTAGACCGGACCTAGCGCAAGCGGCACGGTCGGCTGGATCTGGCCGGAGCGGAAGCCCTTGGCGGCGCTGGCGTAGATCGTCATGTCCGCACGCGGGTGCCAGGCCACGGAAAAGCGCGGGTTCCAGGACTTGTAGGTGTCACCCGGCTGCTCGGTGACGACGCCCGCATTGGCCTCGGAGCCGCGCAGGCGGTCCTCGAAGTAGCGCAGGCCTGCGGTCAGGTCCACGGGGACGCCGGGCAGGGTATAGGTGGCCTCGCCGAACAGGGCGCGGGCGCGGGTGTGAATTTCGGCATCGTTGTCGATGCCGGCGAAAGCGAACAGCACGCTGTCGTTGCGCTGGGCGTTGCGCAAGTAGCCGCCGACCGTCCACTGCAAGGGGCCATCGCCGGTCGATGCCATGCGCAGTTCATGCGATTCCACGCCGATGTCGATCAGGACATTGATCGGGCCGCGCACCGTTGAGGCCTGCTGCGGCAGCACGAAGTCGCTATGGGAAAAGGCGTAGAACAGCTGCGCCCCGGGCAGGTCGTAGCGTGCGGTCGCGCCGTAGAGTTCGAGCCTGCTGCGGGTGGTGGGCACCGTCGCGCGCGACTGCTGGCCATCGTCACGCGCGCTCGATCCGCCGCCCGGGAAGTCGGACTTGGACAGCCAGTAGCTGCCGGTGATCGACAGGTTTTCGACCGGGTCGAAGCGCATCTTGGCTCGGAAGGTGTCGTATGTCTGGTCGTTGACGTTGGTCTTGCCGGTGCTGCTGTTGTCGACCCAGCCCTGGTAACGCTCATGCGTGCCGGCAACGCGAACGGCCAGTACGCCGGGGATGATCGGGGCGTTGAAAGCACCCTTGGCGCCGGCATTGGTGCCGCCGCCCTTGGTGTCCGATACGAAGCCGAGGCCCTTGGCCTCCCACTCGTTCAGGTTGGCACCCTGCGTCAGGATGCGCACGGTACCGCCCATCGAGCCTTCGCCGAACAGGGTGCCCTGCGGTCCGCGCAGGATTTCGACGCGATCCAGGTCCCAGGCGCGCACGTCCGGGCTGATCGGGACGCTGACCCCGGTGAAGGGCAGGTCGTCGAGGTAGAAGCCGTTCTCGTTCGCGCCCAGCGAGGCCGAAATGCCGCGGATGGTGATCTTGGTGCCCAGCGACGAGCCGCCGTCGTAGATGCCCACGCCGGGGGCTTCCTGCAGGAAGTCCGCCAGGTTGCGGGCCCCGCGCCGTTCCAGCTGCGCGCCGCTGATGGCGGTGATGGCGATCGGCACATCGATCGCGCGTTCCTCGCGCTTGCGGGCCGTCACGATGATGTCGTCGTCGCCTGCCGCGGCAGGTCCGGCGCCGATCTGCTCCTGCGCATGGACGGGAACGCTGACAAGGGCGGCGCAGATCAGGGCTGCAGGGCTGGCGAAGCGGATGGGCATCATGAGACTTTCACAAGTCCGAACCTGACGACGGGGCGCCGGGGCGGAAATTTCTTCGAATTGCGAGAACCAGGGTACTCGGCTGGATATGGGGTATTCACGTATGAGCGGGCCGGATCGGTCTGGGTTGGCTCCGTGAGATCGGTCGAATCGTCAGGTTGTCATCAGCAGTGTTCTAAGTATCGGAAACCAAATATCTTTTGCCGGCGAGCACCAGTCTGGATGCCGGAGAACGCCGTGCATGAGCCCGGCGATTAGCCGGGAAACCGATAAATTAGGCTTAACATCCGGTGTTCTCGTGCGGGCGGCGCGGCGGGGCTTCCTTTCCGGGCGGGCACGTCTATGGCGCGGGGCACGATGACCCGCGCAGTGTGCGCCCGTGCATTTTTATGCCTTGCACTGCCCGTGCAAAAGGCGCCTTCCAGGTGGAGACTGCTAGCTACATGCGAACCGTGATGCCTCGCTTTTTTGCCGGACTGCTGTTTATGCTGGGTGTGGGTCCCCTCCATGCCGAAGACGTTGTCGCTCGTGACCTCTCCGGCGACGATGGCGCGCCGCCGCGCCGCGCTATCGTCGCGGCCGAATACCTCGACCGGGAATGGGGCAAGCCGGGAGACTGGAACGGGATCGAGGCGTGGCAGCGCTTCGTTGCCGTTGACGTCCTGATCGACCATGAGCAGCGGACCGGGGACAAGCGGTGGGGCGGCCGGATCGACGCTGCCGTGCGCAACCGCACCGGCCTCTATCTCAATGACGATGCCTTGTGGGCGATCATCGCGAACGTCCATGCCTGGCGGCGCGGCGGCGATCCGGAGCTGCTGGAATACGCGAGTTCGACCTATCACCGCCTCGTCGCCACGTATTGGGACGATCGCTGCGGCGGCGGCATATGGTGGAATCCCGCGCGCACGTACAAGAACGCGATCACCAACGAACTGCTCTTCTACGCCTCGACCCAGCTGTATCTGGCGACCGGGCAGCAGGGCTACCGGGACTGGGCGCTGCGCAGCTGGTCATGGATCGAGGGATCGTCGATGATCGGCCCGGACGGGCTGGTGAACGACGGGCTGGACGCCCAGTGCCGCAACAATGGCCAGCCCCGCTTCACCTATAACCAGGGTGTGCTGCTCGGCGGCCTCAACGATCTGGCCGAAATTACCGGCGATCCGAGATATCGCGCCGTCGCGGTGAAGACTGCGCTGGCCGCGATGCGGGGCCTTTCGACGCCGGAGGGCATCCTGCGCGAGCCGGTCGATGCGATCGGTTCGGACGGGCTCATGTTCAAGGGCATCTTTGCCTACCATCTCGGCCATCTTCTCGATGCCATGCCCGAGGGGCCGGAGCGCGCTGAACTCATGGCATGGGCGCGGGGCAACGCCGAAGCCGTATGGCGATCGAGCGCTTCGGGCACGGCCGGGGTCGACGGCGACTGGTCGGGTGGCACCTCCCGGACAGGCCCGGCGGCGCAGGCATCGGGGATCGCCATGCTGCTGGCTGCAGGCGACTGAGGCAGAGCGGCGGGACTATCGTTCCAGCTTGGTGGCCAGGATCACGCTGGTGCTGGTTCGCTCTATCCCGTCGAGCAGGCCGATGTCGTCGATCAGGTCGTTGAGCTGGCGACTGTCTTCCGCTTCCAGCATAGCGATGATGTCGAATTCGCCGCTGATGGCGTGGACGGCCTGAACGCGGCTGATCTGTTCCAGCGCCAGTTCCACGTCGCGGTGGCAGCGCGCCGCGGTCTTTATCATCATATGCGCCCTGATCCGGCTGGCGCTGTAGGCCTCCCCCAGGCGCACAGTATAGCCGGTGACGACTTCGGCCTCTTCCAGCCGGGCGAGGCGCGAATAAAGCTGGCTGCGCGGGATGTTCAGCTCCTTGGCGAGCTGGGCGATCGGCTGGCGCGCGTCCTGCCGCAGCAGGGCCAGCAGCCTGTCGTCGGTTTCGTCGAGCCGGGCACCGGACTGCAAATCAATCTCCCGGTTGTTCAGCCGCAGGGGTTGCCGTCCCAGCTGCGATCCATTCAAGGTACACGCCGGAACGGTTGCTGGCAAACGCCGGGCCTTGGGTAGTGCCGCGCGGCTCTCATTGCACTTGCGCCGCTTTGCCTTCGCGCACGGCATAGCTGCGCACGAATTCCGGGCTGTCGACTTTGCCCTGCGGCAGGTGGAGGACCGAGTTCGCGCCAATGCCGATGACCTGGACGCGGTCGACCCGCAGCGGCCCGGCTTCACGAGGGAGGCGCAGTTCCGCGCCTTTCACCAGCCATGCGCCGCCGTCCGGGGCGGTGGCGTAGATGCGTCCGGTGCCGTCCGCCTCGACCGCGACTGCCGCGCTTTCATCGACGCCCAGGCCGAGCATGGGCGGCGCGTCGGCAGGGCGGCCGTCCTGCGCCTTGGCGACGAAGGCGAAGAGGCGGCCCAGACGGTCGCGCTCCTTGAAATGGGTGTCGGTGACCACGCCTTTCAGCGATGCAAGGTGCAGGAAATCGCCCTCGATGGTGTTGGCTGGGCCGAATGGGTCGGCCAGCGCTTCGTCGCTGGTCAGGCTGCCGCCGTCCATCGCGCCATAGAGCTTTTCGCCCAGCATCGCGAGGCCGGCGCTGGTGCCGCCCAGCGGCTTGCCTGCCGAGACATGCGCATTCAGCGCTTCCGCCACCGGCGTACCGCGCCAGTAGCGCACATAGCGCGACTGGTCGCCGCCGGCGATGAAGATGCCGTCGGCCCTGCGCAGCGCTTCCAGCACTTTCGGGTCATAAGCGGCCTTGCGGCCCTTGAATACGAAGGTCTCGGCAGAACGGATGCCGCCGATGTCGTTGTAGAATTCCTTGCCGATCTCGGGCCCCAACGAAGCGCGCAGGATAACGATGTGGCCTTGCCCGGCATGGGCGAAGAACCACTTCATCGCATCGATATTACGGTCGCCCCCGCCCATCAGCAGCAGGCCGCCCGAGTGCGCGGCGGCCGCCGGCGCGGCAGTGTCGCCAAGCACGAAATGCCGGTAGCCCGGTGCGGCCCATGCCGGAGTGGCGGCGAGCAGTACGGTGCTGCCGACCAGGAGTGCCAATCTCTGCAATGGCCGAAACGTGCGGGCTCGAAACGTCAAATGGGAATCTCCGGGACAGATCGCAGGGTGCGCAAAGTTGCGACATTTTGCGCACACCATTCTGCAATGTGCAGTAATAAAATGTCAAACTGATTGAGCTGACCCGCATATTGTGGTCTTCCTTAACGCGCCGGAAGACATTGGGACACGCGGGGGCGGTCCATTTCGGCGCATGGGGGGCTTAATGGTTGCAGGTTCGCTTCGTCTTCGCCGGGCGTTGATTGCCGGTTGCGGGATTGCCGCGCTGGGCATTTCGATGGCGGGCGCCGCCTCTGCCCAGGACCTGCAACAGCAAGCCGAAGCACCGACGCCGGAAGACGCCATCGTGGTTACCGGCTCGCGCATTCCGCGCGTGGCGACTGAAGGCCCCGCGCCGGTCACCGTGATCAATTCGAAGACCATTCTTGAAAACGGGTACGCCAGCGTGCCCGACATCCTGCGCGCCGTTACCCAGAACGGCGGCGAGACGCAGAGCCAGCAGTCCTTCAGCGGCGCCAGCTTCACCCCCGGCGCACAGCAGGTGGACTTGCGCGGGCTTGGCCCGAACCACACGCTGGTGCTGGTCAACGGCCGCCGCATCGCCGATTTCCCGCTGCCTTTCCAGGGCCGCAGCAACTTTACCGACATCTCGAACATACCCGTCAGCATGATCGAACAGGTCGAAGTGCTGAGCGGCAGTGCCTCGGCTATCTACGGTTCGGATGCAATCGCGGGCGTCATCAACTTCAAGCTGAAGGACAAGATCGACGGCACCACGATCGACTACCGCCACGGCCGTACCGAACATGGCGGCGGCATGTCGCACCGCCTTTCGGTGACCAGCGGGTGGTCGAGCGACCGGTTCCACATCGTCGGCGGTGCCGAATACATGCTTCAGCGACCGCTTTGGGCATATCAGCGCAAGATCCAGGACAGCACGGCCGACAATCCGACGACGGCCAGTCCCCTCGCGCGGCGCACCTTCCTGCGCTACGATCCCGATGCCGACGAATACGTGGACCCCGGCGCGGCGACCTGCGGCAGGCTGTCTTCGCTCAACGGCGGTTCCACCTATTACGCGTCGCGTCCGCGCTACGGCGCTTATGACGACGATCTGGAGGATTACGGCCCCGGCTATTTCTGCGGCAGCAACACCTCCGTCGGCTACGGCACGGTGATTTCGCGGCGCGAAGGGTTCAATAGCTACGCCTCCGCCGGTTACGAACTGTCCGACGCGGCTGAACTGTTCGTCGATGTGCAGTTCGGTATCAGCAAGGTGGCGCTGATGTCCGACGTGCTCGACTGGGGGTTCCAAAGCTCTTCGGGCAGCAGCGACACGACTTTCTACAACGCCTACGACGACCGGCTGGACGACTGGTATCGCCAGTTCACGCCCGAGGAATCGGGCGGCTTCGGCAAAGTCATGACCCGCAACCGGCAGACCACATTCAGCGTCACTCCGGGGGTCAAGGGCGCGCTTTCGGACAAGTGGTCCTACGAGCTTTCGTTGAACCACAGCGAGTACCGGGCCAAAGTGCAGTTCCCGCAGGTCATCGCCGCCAAGGCCAACGCCCTGTTCCTGGGAGAGCAGGCCGGCACCGACGAGGACAGCGGATACCCGATCTTCAACGCCGATCCCGCGCGCCTCTACACGCCGCTGAGCGGGGCAGAGTACGACAGCATCACCGCCTATTCGGTATACCGTCCCAAGAGCTGGACTGACAACCTTTCGGCGACGATCACCAGTACCAGCCTGTTCGACCTGCCGGCCGGCCCGGTGGGCTTCGCGGCTGTCGCCGAAGCGGGCAAGCAGGGCTATGATCTCAACCCCGACCCGTTGGCGCTGACCGACTATTACTACGGCCTCAAGGACAGCGACGGCCACGGCAAGCGCAGCCACTGGGCACTGGGCGGCGAACTGCGTGTGCCGGTGACGAGCTTCCTCCAGCTATCCGGCGCGGCGCGCTATGACGGGTTCCGCTTTGCCGGCAGCACGATTGGCAAGTTCACCTACAACGGCGGTCTTGAACTGCGCCCGATGCAGAGCCTGCTGCTGCGCGCTGCATACGGCACGGGCTTCCGCGCGCCCGACCTGCACTATGTGTTCACAGGCCCGGGCAACACCCATCCCTCGGCCACCGACTACTACTTGTGCCGCTCGGAGGAGCCGGATGAGGATATCGGCGATTGCTCCTATTCGGACGAGGGTATCGTCGCCCAGCGCAACGGCAATCGCAGCCTCAAGCCGGAAACCAGCAAGTCGATCAACGCGGGCTTCGTGTGGCAGCCCAGCCGCCACTTCGACGTCTCGGTCGACTATTTTCGGGTTTCGTTGTCCAATCAGGTCCAGGACCTGTCGATCGACCAACTTCTGCGCGACGAGGCGGACTGCCGCCTTGGCGAAACCAATTCGGGCAGCGCGGTCGATATCAATTCGCCCACCTGCCAGGACGCTCTTGCGCGCGTACAGCGCTATGCCAGTGGTGTGAACGAGGGCGAACTCGACGCGGTATCGGTCAACCCGATCAATATCGCGCGTGAGAAGACCAGCGGCATCGACATCGCGTTCCACGGCAATCTGCCCACCAGTTTCGGCCTGTTCGCGCTGTCCGCCTCGCACACGCATGTGTTCAAGCACAGTTTCCGCCAGTACCCGGGCGATCCGACAATCGACAAGCTGGCCTATGACAGCGGCTATGATATCCCGCGGGACAAGTCGACCGCCAGCCTGACGTGGAGCCTCGACCAGCTTAGCTGGACCGTGTCGGGTACGCGCCTGGGCAAGTTGCCGAACTACGACGAGGACGCCTACATAAAGGCCAGCTACCTCTTCAACACCAGCATCCAGTACGACTTCACCGACCACCTGCGCGGCTCGCTGACGGTCAACAACGTGCTCGACAAGAACCCGGTGAAGGATCGTACTTACGCCGCTTATCCCTATTACGACATCAGCTGGTTCGACAGCGTCGGCCGCAGCATCTACCTGGAGATGACGTGGAAGCTGGGCGGGAAGGGCCTGTAAGCACCGCTCGATCACCCGTTCGTCATTGCCGCTCCGCGCTGGGCCGCGCTGGCAATGACGAACGGCGCGTCAGGGCGCGGGTTTCGCGGCGTCAGGGCAAAACCCCATTTCCGCAAGCACGTCCATCAGCCGCTGTCCGTCGGCATTGACCCGGCTGCGCCAGTCCTGATGATCCAGATGTCCTAGTACGGACCTTTGAAACGATCCCGCAGCCCGCGCTGCATCGCGCAGCAAGCGTTCCGGCATTTGCGCCGGCTCGCCGCGGACCGCCTCTTGATCATGCGCGCGCGCCGCCTCGGTTGAACGGCGAGCGGGGAGGGGCCCCTTCGCTCGCGGTTCGAGACCTCCGCCCAGGCTGCGGTCCTGTGTATTCGTATCCACTTTTCAGGCTCCCGATCAGGCAGTGTTTCCGTCGTGCCGGTTCTCTCTTTCCTGAACACGCGAACGTCCGTCAGGTTTCGCTCGGATCGTGGGTAAATTACGGGTGGTCATCAATCTGACGTAAAACTGGTACATACCAGTTTGGGCAACAACGACACGGCCCCATGTCAGATCTACAGCCCGCTCACCGCATCCGACCGTTCCCCTTGGCTATGGGTGGGGTGGCTGCGTTTGCCGCCTATTTCGCGATGTATGCCTTCCGCAAGCCGTTTGCGGCGGCGACGTTCGGTGACACCGGCCTGACGTTTTTCGGCATCGACTATAAAACCGGCCTGCTGATCGCGCAGGTGCTGGGCTATGCAGTATCCAAGCTGATCGGGATCAAGGTGATCGCCGAATTCGGCCGCAAGGGCAGGGCCTGGGCCATCCTGGGGCTGATCGGCATATCGTGGCTGGCGCTGATCGCCTTCGCGCTGCTGCCGCCCGGTTGGGGAGTGCTGTGCCTGTTCCTCAACGGCTTGCCGCTGGGCATGATCTGGGGGCTGGTGTTCAGCTATGTCGAGGGGCGCCGCGCTTCCGAGATGCTGGGTGCGATGCTCTGCGCCAGCTTCATCCTCTCTTCCGGCGTAGTGAAGTCGGTTGCTGCGATGCTTATGCAGTCCGGGATCAGCGAGTACTGGATGCCCGCCGCTACAGGACTGGTCTTCATCCCGATTCTGCTTGTGTCGCTGTGGATGTTGGAACGCCTCCCCCCGCCCGATGCACGCGACGAGGCCGAGCGCACGGTGCGGGTGCCGATGCGCAAGGCAGACCGCGCCGCCTTCCTGCGCGAGCATGGCGTGCCGATGCTGCTGCTGATAGCCGGTTACGTGCTGCTGACGGCGGTGCGCGATTTCCGGGACAATTTCGCGGTGGAGATATGGAGCGCGATGGGACTGGGCCATGTCGCCTCGGTCTTTTCGCAAAGCGAGCTGCCGGTAGCGATCATCGCCTTGACTGGCCTCGGCGCCCTCATGCTGGTGCGTGACAACATGCGGGCGCTGCTGGCTATGCACGGGGTGATCCTGCTGGGAGCGTTGGTGCTGGGGCTTTCGACGGTGGCGTTTCAGGCGGGCCTGTTGCCGCCGCTGGGCTGGATGGTCCTGACCGGAGCCGGTCTCTATCTGGCCTATACCCCGTTCAACGCGATGCTGTTTGACCGTATGATCGCGGCGCTCGGCCGCGCGGGCAATGCCGGATTCCTGATCTATGTCGCCGACAGTTCGGGCTATGCCGGCAGCGTTGCCCTGTTGCTCTACCGCAGCCTGGGCGCGCCGGCGATGAACTGGCTGCCTTTCTATATCGACTGCCTCTACATCACGGCGGTGCTGGTGTCGGTGCTGACCTGCCTTTCGGGCTTCTATTTCCTACAACGAAGCCAAAGCCTGGGCGTGTCTGTTCATGCGTGACACGCCGGAGCAGGACGTCATCGTCGTCGGCGCCGGGATCGTCGGGCTGGCCCATGCCCTGGCGGCGGCGCGGCGCGGCAGGCGTGTGGTGGTGATCGACCGCGACGCGCAGGCGAACGGCGCTTCCATCCGCAACTTCGGCTTCGTGACCGTCACCGGGCAGGAACGCGGCAGGGTGTGGGAACGAGCCCGGCGCAGTTCCGAAATCTGGCGCGAAATCGCGGGACCGGCGGGCATCCGTATCGAACAGGAAGGCCTTTTGCTCCTGGCCCGGCGACCCGAGGCGGCGGCCGTGCTCGATGCGTTTCTCGCTACCGAGATGGGCGGACAGTGCGAGCGTCTGACGCCTGCCCAAGTACGCAGCCATTGCCCGGCAGCGCGGTCGGTCGCGGCGGGTCTGCGCAGTCCGCATGACCTGCGCGTGGAATCTCGCACCGCCATCCCGCTGCTGGCGGCGTGGCTGGCGGCCGAGCACGGCGTCAGCTTTCGGCGCGGCGTCAGCGTCCGGCACGTCGAGCCCGGCCGTCTGCATTGCAGCGACGGTGAGTACCGCGCCGAGACGATCTTCCTGTGTCCCGGCGACGATGGCGGCGCGCTTTATCCCGCGCTGTTTGCGCAGGAGGGCATCACCCGCTGCAAGCTTCAGATGCTGCGCCTCGCCGCGCCGGGGTGGACGTTGCCGTTTCCGGTCATGAGCGATCTCAGCATGGTGCGTTACCTGGGTTACGCCGCGCTGCCCGAGGCGCGGGCCCTGCATTTGCGGCTGCGCGCCGAGCAGGGCGAGGAAATGGCTCAAGGCATCCACCTCATCGCGGTTCAGGGCGCCGATGGCAGCCTGATCGTGGGCGATAGCCACGACTATGCGCAGACGCCCGATCCATTCGGCAGCGAGGCGGTGGATGCGATGATCCTGCGGGAATACGAGGCGGTGCTGGGCCCGGCGCCTGCCGTGATCGAACGCTGGACCGGCACTTATGCATCCGCATCCAGCCACAGCATCGTGCGCGATGTGGCGGCGGGAGTGCGCCTTATCGTGGTGACCAGCGGCACCGGGGCGTCGACGGCCTTTGCGTTGGCCGAAGATGTCGTCGGCGAAGTGTTAGACAGCGAGAGGAAACCGGCATGCACCCAGGCCTGAAAGCCGTCGTCTTCGATTGGGCGGGTACGATGATCGATTTCGGCAGCCGTGCGCCGGTCGTGGCTCTGTGCAAGCTGTTTGCGGCTGCCGGTGTTCCCATCACCGAGGCCGAGGCGCGCGCCGACATGGGTATGGCCAAGAGCGATCATATCGATGCGCTGCTGGCCAGTGCTCGGGTGCGGCGGGCGTGGACACTGCATCACGGGCAGGCGCCGACCCCAGCGGATTCCGCTGCGTTGTTCGCCGATATCGGGCCGATGATGCAGGCCTCTGCGCGTGAGTGCACGGATCTGATACCGGGCGCTGCCGAAATCGCGGCGCGGATGCGTTCGGGCGGCGTGAAGATCGGTTCGTGCACGGGCTATACGCGCCAGATGATGGTCGACATCCTGCCGCTGGCAGCAGCCCAAGGCTATGCGCCCGATGCGTTGGTCTGCGCGGGCGACACGCTGGCCGGGCGGCCTACTCCGCTCATGCTGTGGAAGAACTTTGTCGATCTGGGTGTCTGGCCGGCAAGCGCCTGCGTTAAGGTGGACGATGCCGCCGTGGGCATCGCCGAAGGCCGAGCGGCAGGCGCGTGGACGGTTGGTGTGGCGGCCAGCGGCAACGGCGTGGGTCTGTCCGAGCAGGCGCTTGCGGCGCTAGCCCCGCAGGACCGCGCGCAGCGTATCGAAACTGCCCGCAGCGTGCTGCTGAAGGCAGGCGCGCATGTGGTCATCGACAGCGTTGCCGACTTGCCCGAGGCGCTGGCGCAGTTGCCGATCGGTTAGGCCGGGCCCCGCCAGCGCGCGCTCAGGGTCTGACGCTGAGGTCCACGTGCACGCGGATCGCGTCGTGCCGCCAGTATTCCTGGTCGTATTCGACCACCCGGCCCTGGCTGTCGAAGCTGGTGCGGACTACCAGCAGGCCGGGGGTGCCCGACTTTGCGCCCAGCGCGTCGGCCACTTCCTTGGTGAGTGCGCAGGGGCGCATGTCGACCCGATTGCGCGTCACCGTCACGCCGTAATGCGTGGTGAGGATATTCGTCAGCGATCCATCCAGCGAATGGGACAGCAGGTCCGGCGCCAGCGCCGGGTCCACGGTGATCCGTTCGACCAGCACGGCGCGGTCGTCGATCCGGCGGCGGCGATCGATTACGTGCAGCGGCGCGCCGGGCGATACGCGGAAGATGTCGGCGACGGCGGAGGGCGCGGGCGCGGTTTCCTTTTTCAGAGTTTCCGTGCTGGGCATGCGTCCCTGTTCGCGTACATAAGTCATGAACCCGGCCCATCGCATGGGGTCGTACGTGACCGCAGGCGGCGAGACGTACCAGCCGCTGCGATCGCGGCGATAGATCAGTCCTTCCGCTTCGAGCTGGAACAGCGCCTCGCGGATCGTGCCGCGAGCGGTGCCCGTGCCGGTCTGCATCTGTCGCTCGGATGGCAGCCGGGTGCCGGGAGCCAGTTTGCCCATGTCGATGTTGAGTGCGATCTGATCGCGCAGGGCCAGATATTGCGGCCCTTCCACCGCGCCCGGAGAGCGGGTCCACTGCAACAGGTCGTTCTTCGCGCGCATAAAACAGCCATGCTGGAGGAAAAAACGAGGGTCAATGCGCAAAGCGCCGCCCGGCCCCGCCGGACGACGCTTTGGCGGTTCCTATCGAAGATGCGTCAGAAGATGTAGCTGGCGCGCAGCTGGAAGGTGCGGCCCGGCTCCATGTAGTCCTTCATGTAGCTGGGGTTGTCGCCCTTGGTGGTGTAGTATTTCCAGCCGCCCAGGATATTGCCCACGTCGAAATCCATCGCCATGTGGCTGGTGAAGTTGTAGCGCGAATGGAAGTCGAGGCTCTTGTTGGGCTGTACCCATTTGTCGACGGCGTTGTCGCGCAGGTCCTCGATGTACTTGCCGCGGTAGTTGTACGAGAGCTTCATTTCCACGCCGTATTTCTGGTAGGTCAGCGCCGCATTATAAAGCAGGTGGGGGGTGTTGACGAAGCGGATGGGTTTGCCCTCGCGGTAGGGCAGGCCGGTTTCGGCGCTGCTGTGCTGGACCGTCACGTTGCCCTCGATGCCGAAGCCGTCGAACGGCGAGTCGAGTCCCTGCAGGGTCTTCACCATGTTGAGTTCGATGCCGTAGATTTCGGCCGTCTCGCCGTTCTGCGGCTGGGTGATCTCGATGCTGCCGTTCTGGGTGGGCGCATCCACCTGGCTGCCATTGGTAAAGATGAAGTTCTTGATGTGCTTGTAATAGAGCCCGGCTGAAAGGATGCTGGTGGCATCGGGGTAGAATTCAGCGGAAAGGTCGGCGTTGATCGACTGCGCCGCCTTCAGGTCCGGGTTACCGCGGCTGATCGCGACGATCTCGTTGTTCTCATCGCGCGAAACGGTTTGCCCGCCCGAGACATAGCCATATTCCGGCGGCGAATAGCCGGTCCAGATCGCGGCGCGGTAGACCTGCTTGTCGCCCCGGCGCCAGATCGCGGTGAGGCTTGGCAGGAACATCGTGTAGGAGCGGTCGGTGCTGTCGAAGCCGCTGTCGTCGCCGTCGGATGACCAGAAGACGTTGTGGGTCTCGCGGTGCTCCACGCGGGCGCCGGCGATGATCGAGAGCTCGTCCATGGTGAAGTGGGTTAGCGCATAGCCCGCGTACACCCGCTCGGTGCCGCGCTTGTCGTCGGCAAGCAGGTCGACGGGGTCGATGCCGGCGGGATTGGCGCCCATCGCGGCCTGGACGGCGCTGACCACGGCGCTGCGGTCAAACACGTCGCCGTAGTAGTATTTGCCGCCCAGGATGCTCGTCACTTCCTTTTGGACGAGGCCGGACTCCGCAAGGTTCAGCCCGTCGAGCGATGTGCCGGTCAGGTCGCCGTCGTACAGCGGGGTGTAGTCGTACTGGCGTTTGGACTGCATGAACTTGCCGCCGAACTTCACGTAGTCGAGGATACCGTCGAAGTCGTAGCGCGCGTCCAGCTTGGCGGCGATGCGCTTGTCGGTCTGCCTGTCACGCGATGCGCTGGCGCCGCTGAAGGGCAACAGCGAGGAGTCCCGCTCTACGTTCCGGGCATAGGCGGGCAGGCCGGCCATCGGAAAACGCGGGTCGGCCGATACCCAGTCGATGCCGGTGGCGGTCAGCGGATAGGCGCACTTGTCGCAGTTATAGCCGATCGAGTAGCTTTGCGGGGTCGAACGCTCGCCCCCGGAATAGCTGACGTCGTAGTCCAGATGCAGGCGGCCCAGGTCGCTCCTGCCGCCCAGATTGGCAGTGTAAAGCGTCTGGTTCATGTCGATCGTGCTGAAATTGCGGGCGAACTGGAACTGCTGCGGGCTCCAGACGCCCGACCGGCCATTGAGCGACCAGTAGCCGGTGTCGCCGGCATCTGCGTCGGTGATCAACCCGTCGCCGTCGGCGTCGACGATCTGCGCGGCGGTGTAGCTATAGATGTTGCCCTTGACGGCATCCTTGCCGACCACGGCCTTGTCCGGCTGGAGCAGGCTGGTGTCGTCCTCGTTCACCTGCGTCAGGCGCGCGGTCGGTCGGTTGCGGTAGTCGGTTACGTCGTTGGTGCCGCGCTGTTCCTGGCGCGAATACTGACCGCGCAGATAAAGCTGCGTGGTGTCGCCGCGATAGTCGAACGATGCGTTGCCGCCGAAACGAGTCTGTTTGAGGCGGCGATAGTCGAGGTCGATGCCGGGCAGGTGCATGTTGCTCGTATCGATCTCCTCCTCGCTGTTCTTGCGCCAGTTGTATGGTTCCCACTCGCCGTC
Source organism: Novosphingobium sp. 18050 (assembly GCF_902706195.1). Classification (GTDB taxonomy): domain Bacteria; phylum Pseudomonadota; class Alphaproteobacteria; order Sphingomonadales; family Sphingomonadaceae; genus Novosphingobium. The sequence continues at coordinate 152,847 of NZ_CACSJO010000008.1, forward strand.
GTTCTCGGTTTCCTGGCCGTTGCCGTGAGAAATGCCGTAGTTGGCGGATACGAACACGCCGAAGCGGTCGTCGGCGAAGCGGCGGCCGAAATCGACCTGGCCCTGATAGTTGGCCGAGTCCTCCTTGGCGTCGCGGGCCTGCTGGTTGAAGCCGCCGTTGGCATAGAGCCGCAAGGTGGTGTCGTCCTTGAAATCGAACGCGGTGGGCGTGCGGAAATCGATACTGCCGCCGATGCCGTCGCCGTCCTGGTCCGGCGTCAGCGTCTTGGTGACGCGGATTTCGGCAAGGCCGTTGGGCGGAAGCACGGTAAGCGAGACGTCGCGGCTGTCGACATTGGTCTGAGCCACGCGGACACCGTTGATGTAGACCGCGTTATACGTGCCCGAGAGGCCGCGAATGGACACATATTCGCCCTCGCCGGTGTCTTGGTTGACGATGACGGAGACCCCCGGCAGGCGCGCCAGGGCATCCGCCACGTTGGCATCGGGCAGCTTGCCCAGGTTGTCGGCCGAGATGATATCGACGACGTTTTCGGCCTTGCGCTTGGCGTCGATCGCCGCCGTGGCGCTCAGGCGCTGGCCGGTGACGACGATATTGTCGGCGGGTTCTTCCTCGGCATATGCCGACGGCGCGATGCTGCCTGCAACCAGCGCCAGCGCTGCGACTGAAATCGATAGCGATACCTGTCGGCGCCGCGCGGTCCTTGACTTGCCCATAACGTACTCCCCGTGAAATCCCGATCGACCGCCCGCGACGCGGATCGGCATTGATCCAGCCTGCAGGCCAGGGAACTGGGGGAGGCGCACGGCTTCGCGTGCGGCATCGACTCAGTTCCCTCGGTCAACTGGTATAAACCAGTTTGGAATTACATCTCCGTGACAGGCTCTGTCCTCGCGGCGTTTTTTCCGTCAGGGGTAGTTTGTGGAGGCGGGTGAACTATTGCGCGCCGGTCTTGCTGCGGGGCCTAGAGACGCACCGATTCCAGCAGCGGGCGATAACTTTCCAGGTCCGGGACATCCCACTGCGGGCGCTTGCCGTGATCGTCGTAGCGGCGAAGGGCGATGGCGTCCGTAAAGTGAGGGTCGCGCAGAAATTCCGCCTGTTGCGCCGCATTCATGGGGCCGCCCTGCATTCCCAGGCTCAGGATCGAGGCCCGGCTTAGCGCTTCGGTATAGCCCGGTTCCACGGCGCAGAGATAACGCTTGGCTGCAACATGCAGCAAGATCGGCCGGGTGACCGCAGGCGGGAAGTGGGGCGCCAGGAAAGCCGCGCCGGACACTTCGTGGCGCGCGTCGATCCCTTGCTGTTCGGCAGCATCTCCGGCTCCGTCGAGGAATTGCCCGATATCGTGCATGAGGGCCGCCGCGACGAGAGAGGCGCTGGCGCCATCCATCTGGGCCAACTGCCCGCATTGCAGCACGTGCTGCATCTGGGTGATGTCCTCGCCGTAGTGGACATGGCCCATATCGTTGAAAATACAGAATATAGTGTCGATGATGTCGGCGCTCATAGCTGGTCCCATTCGATCCGTCTGTGTTCTTCCAGAGCGGCCAGCCCGGCGTGGGCCCTTATGCCGTGAAGAACTGTCGTCAATATGTAGCGATTCTGGACTATACCAGAATTATGTCTTGAAGACGACAGATTCCGTCTTCGGAAAAAGTTCGGGAAAGGGACCGTGAATGGAAGGAAACAGCAGGCGGCAGTTTCTGCGTATGGCAGGCGGCGCCGGCGCAGCTTCGGCGCTGTCGATGACCGGGTTGATCGACCGCGCGCTGGCTATCGCCGCGTCGGGCCGGACGAGCACGATCATGGACGTGGAGCACGTCGTGGTCTGCATGCAGGAAAACCGCTCGTTCGATCACTACTTCGGCATGCTCAACGGGGTGCGGGGGCTGGGCGATCCGCGCCCGCTGCGCCTGCCGGGCGGCCGCACGGTATGGTCGCAGCCCTCCAAGCAGCATCCCGACGGCTATGTGATGCCGTTCCACGGCGATTCAAAGACGAGCCGGTCCTTCCTTGTCGACGGCGCGGACCAGTCGCACGTCGAGAACATGCACATCTTCGACCGGGGCCGCTACGATCGCTGGGGTCATACCGGCGAACTGCACAACCGCATGTTGCACTATGGCGCGGGCGACCTGCCCTTCTATTACGCGCTGGCGGATGCCTTCACTGTTTGCGATGCCTACCACTGTTCGACGATGACGCAGACCTACCCCAACCGCATGCACCTGTTCACCGGGTGCAACGGCGGCGGCGGCGTGGGCGGCGATCCCGAAATGCAGAATTACGGCGAGGATGAAACTCCCAGCGCCGACATGGCGACCGACCGGCCCCTGCGCCCGGACGCCTACCGCTGGACCACTTATGCCGAGCGGCTGGAGGCGGCGGGCGTCAGCTGGAAAGTCTATCAGGAATACGATAACTTCGGCGACAACCTGCTGTCGGTCTTCCCTGCCTTCCGGCCCTGCGACAAGGCATCGCAGCTTTACCGGCGGGGCCGTTCGTGGGTCAGCGAAAACGCGCAGGGCGCCGACCGCACCCGGTCCGACGGCGAACAGCTGGTCACCGCCTTTCGCCGCGATGTGGAGACGGGCTCGTTGCCGCAGGTGTCCTGGATCGTCACCGCCGCCGACCTGTCGGAACATCCCGCGGCAGAACCCTCGAAAGGTGAGCATGTGGTCGCCGGACTGATCGAGGCGCTGATCGACAATCCGCAGATGTTTGCCAAGACCGTCTTCATCCTCAATTACGACGAAGCCGGCGGCTTTTACGACCACATGCCGCCGCCGGTCGCGCCGGTGGGTGATTACCGGGGCCACAGCACGGTGCCGTTGGACGGCGAGGCCAAGGATTATGGCGGCGGCAAGCCGGGGCAGATCGCCGGGCGGCACCCGGTGGGACTGGGCATTCGTACACCGGCCATCGTGGTTTCGCCGTGGAGCAAAGGTGGCAATGTCTGCTCCGAACTGTTCGACCACACTTCGGTGTTGCGCTTTATGGAGCGGCGTTTTGGTGTGGCTGAACCGAACATCAGCGCTTGGCGCCGGGCGGTCTGCGGGGACTTGGGCTCCGTGTTCGATTTCGCCGGCGCTGCCTCCGGTCCGCCGGGGCGGCCGCTGCCCTCCACCGCCGATTTTCGCGCGCGTGTCGCCCGCTCGGCGGCGGGGACGGCCAATGCCATTCCGGCCCGGCAGCAGCCCACGGCGCAGATGCCCGGCCAGCGCGGTCACCGGCCGCTGCCCTATCGCTTCACCGTGGACGGGCGTGTCTCCGACGAAGGGCGTTTCCAGATTGTCATGGCCAACCACGGCTCCGCCGGGGCAGCCTTCACCGTCCATGATAACAGCGACCGGCAGGAGCCATGGCACTATACCATCGGCGCCGGAGACCAATTCACTAGCGAGCAGTGGCACGAGGGCCAGCCGCTGGACGGCTATGACCTGACCTTGCGCGGGCCGAACGGTTTCTGGCGGCGCTATGCCGGGGAACTGGGCGGCGCGGCCACATCGGTGGAACTGCTCTGCGCCGATCTGCCGGGGATGGACGGGGTGGAACTGCGGATGCTGAACCGGGGCGAGAGGTCAGTGACCGTGACTGCCGTTATGGACGCGGCCTATCCCATAAGCGGCCAGCGGTCGCGCCGGGTGACGATCGCTCCGGGCCAGCAAGTGAAAGACCTTTGGACGCTGCAGGCAAGTGACAACTGGTACGATCTGAGCGTTTCGATAGACGGCGATATCCGGTTCCTGCGCCGCTTCGCCGGGAAGGTCGAGAACGGCAGGCAGGGACGCACCGATCCGGGCATCGGGGAGATGCGGCTGCTGGGCTGAGGGCTTTGCGGGCGCCGCGGTGAGGCCGCTGGTTATTTGATGGCCAGCGGTCCCGTGCCGCCCGCTGCGGGGTCGGAGAAAGAGGCTTTGCCGTCCTCGACATGGCCCGCCATCCGCCATGATTGCGTAGGTACGTAAAGCTCGAGGTCGTACCAGCCGTGACTATGGGACAGGTCCAGAGGCAGGCGCTTGGTTTCACGGGGTTTCACTGCGACCGTGCGAACGGGGCGGCCATAGGACTTGTCCGTCAACGCGATCCGCAGAGGTTCACCCGAAAGGTTGCCGACCACCAGTTCCGCCACTTTGCCCCGCATTTCCAGCCGGGCGGAAAAATGGCGGGGGCTGCCCTTCAGGCGGCGGTGAAAGCCGTTGGGGCCGACCAGAAACAGGTCGCAGCCGTCCTTCAGGGGAGCGCCCTGCAGGGTTTGCCGGGCGCCGACGGTATAGCGCGCGGGCGGTCCGTCCAGTCGGTCCATGTCGTAGAGGTGGAACACCGCAGCGCGCGTCGTCCCGGCATTGGCGAAGATCAGGGACGGACCCGCATCGCCCGGCGTCAGCCATGCGTCGATGGCATAGGGCGTGGGCCTCCGGCGGCGCAGGCCGGTCTCCTGCACCGGGGCGGTGAGGGCCGCAGGCAGCGGCGGGGCAACGCCTTTCAGCGTCGCGGCCCGCTCGGACAGGGCCCGTGTCCGCGGCAGGGCGGCGAGGAAATCGGCGCGGTCGGGGTGAGCGAAGTCGAAGCAGCTGGTAAGGTCACCGCAGACCGCGCGGCGCCAGGCGCTGATGTTCGGCTCGGCCACGCCGAAGCGCGCTTCGAGAAAGCGGATGACGCTGGTGTGGTCGAACACTTCGGACGAGACGTAGCCGCCCTTGCTCCACGGCGAGATCGCGTAGAGCGGCACGCGCGGGCCCAGCCCGTAAGGGCGGCCGAGGAACACGGCGTCTTCGGCGTCCTGCGAATGGGTGTGGTATTCGTCGTCGGCGGGGATCGTGGTGCCTCCCAGTGATGCCGCGCCCATGCGCGCGGGTGGGGCCGGCGGCGGTACGTGGTCGAACAGGCCGTCGTTCTCGTCGAAATTGATGATGAACACGGTGCGCGCCCAGACTTCGGGGTTCGCGGTCAGCGCGTCGAGAATCTGTGCGATGTAGTCGGCCCCTTGCAGCGGGGTGGATGCGCTGGGATGCTCGGTGGTTGCCGCCGGGCCGACGATCCAGGAAACCGGCGGCAGTTTGCCTGCGGCGGCATCGGCGGTGAAGCGGGTCAGCGGGCAGGTCTTGACCGTGCGGCGCGCCAGTTCGGCCAGCGCCCCCTGCGCGGCGCGGTCCGCCTCGCGGTAGCGTTTGAAGCCGACCAGAGGGTTGTCGGTGAAGTTGTCATCCATGTCCTGGTAGATCTGGAAGTCGATCCCCGCCGCCATCAACCGCTCCGGGTAGGTAGTCCAGGTGTAGCCGCCGTGGCCGCGCGGGTCCTGCGTCAGCGCGTCGTAGCCGTTGTCGATCGCCGGGCCGTGGTTGCGGGCCATGGCGTCATGGCTGCCGGTCCACAGGTAGAGGCGGTTCGGATTGGTGCTGAGATGCAGTGCGCAGTGATAGGTGTCGCAGATCGTGAAGGCCTCGGCCAGCGCGTACTGGAAGGGCATGTCCTCCCGTGTGAAGTGCGCCATGGCGTGGTTGCGCTTGTGGCGCGGCCATTCGCCCATGCGGCCGTTATCCCACGCGGCCTGGCTGTCGGTGAAGCCGTGCGGCGTGCCGAGCGGGCGGTAGAGCCGGAAATCTGCCGGGGTGTCGAGCCGGAATGGGGCCAGCAGGGCAGGCGCCTCGCCTTCCTTCTCGTTCGGCTGGACCAGCACGGTACGGCGCGGGGCCTGCGGCAAGGGCGGGGCGGGCACGGCGAAGCGGTCGCTATAGCCGTGGACCCCGCGCATCGTTCCGAAATAGTGATCGAAGGCGCGGTTTTCCTGAGTCAGGATGACGACATGCGCGACATCGGCGATGGTGCCGCTGCGGCGGTCGGCCGGGATTTCCAGTGCGCGCGCGATTGCGGGCAGGAACGCGCCAGCGCCGCCACCCGCCGCCATCATGGAGCGGATGAAACTGCGGCGGTTCTGCGTGGGGATCATGGTGCCTGTCCGTAAGCTGCTGTTCGAAAGAGCGCCGAGGTGCCCTTTCGTTCACTTCAAACCGGCACCGCTAGGGCACTTCTGTTTCATTCGTGAGATAGCCGTAAAGGCAGGTCGCCGCTTTGCGCGCGCGACCTGCCTTTACGGATCATTGCGTCCGCGCGGTGAAGACCTCGCGCAGTACCTGCGCCGCGATCGAAGGTGTCATCGACATATGATCCTCGCCCGGTTGGATGCGCAGCGAAGTGCGCAGGCCGTAGGCCGACAGCGGCTGCAGGCGTTTCTCCAGCGCGGTCACATCCTGCACTTCCTGCGCCGGCTCCACGTCTCCGGCAGCGAGCATCAGGCTGGTGTGGCGCACGTCCACCTCGCCGCGCTCCACCCGGCCCACGAAGGCGCGTTCGGGCGGGAGCAGGTAGCGGTTCGCCCACCACAGGGTGGGGCTTGCCGCGACGTAGTGGTCGAACAGGGCCGGGCGGGTGTACATCGCGTAAAGCGCGAACATGCCGCCGAAGCTGTGCCCGAACAGGCTCTCCTGCTGGCTATCGATCTTATACCGCGCGGCGATGGCGGGCTTCAGGGTTTTTTCGAGGAAATCCAGCAGTTCGTCCTGCCCGCCCTGCGGCGGCTTCGCGCCGGGGGCTGGGGGCGTCAGATCGTAGGCGCGACGGTTGAAATCATGCGGCTTGTCGGTGGGATAGCCTACTGCGACGATGATCGTATCGGCAAAGTCGTCCTGCAGGCGCTTGGCATCGTGAAAGGTGCCGAAAAAGGCATTGCCGTCCAGGACGTAGAGCACGCGGTAACCGCCGGTATAGGGCACGGGGCCGGACGGTTCGCTGATCCAGATACGGTATTGCGCGCCCTGCTGCGATTTCAGCGCCAGTTCCTGGGTGCCGGGCATCTGTACCGGCGCCGCCAAAGCCGGGCCGGTAAGTCCGAGCAACGCCGCCGCCAGCGCGGGCATGACCCGTCGAGCCTGTGCAATCGTGCGGCGGATGGCTGCGAAAGGATGGAAAGTCATGCGTGTCTCCATTCGCCCGATCAGAACCTGTAGCCCAGCGTGCCGATCACGGTGCGGGCATAGCCGGTGCCGCAAGCCGAACGCACCGAACAGCTCGAATAATAGGTCTTGTCGAACAGGTTCGTCGCATTGACCGAAAGCGACCACTGTTTCCAGTCGAGCGCCAGCAAGGCATCCACCAGCGTATAGCCCGGGGTCCGCTGGGTATCCACCACGCTGCCGCCCGCATCGTCCTGATAGACCGCCAGTTCGTTGGTGGGCCCGACATAGCGCACGCCGCCGCCCAGCCTCAGGCCCATGTCGCCGCCCAGATCGAGGCTCTTTTCACCCCAGATACCGGCCGAGTGCTTTGCCACCGTGGGGATGGGGGCGCCGGTCTCCAACGGGTCGGTGGCCTTGCTGATCTCGGCGTCGACATAGGCGTAGGAGGCGGAGAGCGTGAAGTCGCGGGCTACCGTCCATGCGGCTTCGACCTCGATGCCCTTCGACTTCACCTCGCCCTGCTGGATCTGGTTGTTGACGTTGGTCGGGTCGGTCTGCAGCCGGTTAGTGCCCTTTACGTCGAAGGCCGCGATCGAGGCGAGGATGGCCGGGGTCGGCTGCCACTTCACGCCCACTTCGTACTGGGTGCCGCGCTGGGGCAGGTAAGCCTCTCCGTAGACATTGAGGCCGAGGGTCGGCTGGAACGATTCCGAATAGCTGACGTAAGGCGCGATGCCATTGCCGAGGTCGCCGATCAGGCCGGCGCGGAAGGTGGTGACGGTATCCACCTGCCGGTCGACGCCTTCGTTCACCGTCTTGGCCCGGTCGCGCCGCGCGCCCAGTACCAGCGTTACGCGGTCGGCATAGCGGATCTGGTCCTGCACGTAGATGCCAAGCTGGCTGGCGACCTGGCGCGGCTGGGGATCGAATGCGCCCATCTCGACGCCGGTATAGACGGGCGCATAGATGTCGATCGGCCCGGCGGTGCCGAAGGCATAGTCGGTGCGAGCCGAGCTGCGCAGGTAGTCGATGCCCACCAGCACCTTGTGCTCGAACGGGCCGGTCGCGAAGTCGAAGGTCAGGTTGTGGTCGGTGGTGAGCATCTTCACGCGGCTGCGAAAATCGAACACCGTGCGGTCGATCTGGCGGTTGTCGGCGTCGATGAAGGGGTCCTCCAGCCCGCTCCAGACGGAGAGATTGACCGTCCCGTTGTCCGATTTGTACCGGCTGTACCGGACCGCGCCGCTGTAACGGATGGCGTCCGAAAAACGATGCGACACCAGCAGCGTGGCGCTCTTTTCCTCGGTGTCGTAATAATCGTGGCCGGGCTCGCCAAGGAAGGCGCTGCGCGAAAGCCGCCGCCCCGCAGGCGCGTTGACGCTGGCGACCACCGGCACATAGGCGGAAATCGCAGCGGCCTTGTCGCGCTGGTAGAGGCCCAGCAGGGTGATGTCGGTGTTCTCGTCCGGCTGGAAGCGGATGGAGGGGGCAACGGCGATGCGGTCATCCCGGCCGAAATCCACCTGATTGCCTGAATCGCGCACCACGCCCACGAAGCGGGCGGCCACGGTGCCGTTCGCATCCAGCGCGCCGGTTACGTCGACTTGCGCCTGCTTGCGGTCGAAAGTGCCGTACTGGACTGCCACTTCGCCGGCGGTCTTGAATTCCGGGCGCTTGGTGATCGTGTTGATGATGCCGCCTGCGGCGCCCTGTCCGTACAGCACGGAGGACGGCCCGCGCAGGACCTCGACCCGCTCGAAGGTATAGACATCGGTGCGCGGCGCGGCCGAGATATCGGCGCGTTTCATGCCATCGACGAACTGCGCCGCGGGAAAGCCGCCGCGCGCGGTGACATAATCCCAGCGGTTGTCGACGCCGTTGGGTTCGGTGCGCAGGCCGGGCGTATAGCGCAGCGCTTCCTGCAGGCCGATGGCGCCGCGCGCGGCGATCTGTTCGCCGGTGATGGCGCTGATAGACTGCGGCGTTTCGGTGAGCTTGGTGTCGGTCTTGGTGGCGGTCACCGCGCGGTTGCCCAGCACGGTGATGTCGCTCGCCGCCGCCGCGCCCTCGGCGGATGCGCTCTGAGCGCCGCCGACCAGCGTGAACCCGCCGTCGCCATCGGGGCGGGCGGAAAGGCCGGTGCCGGCCAGCAGCCGGGCCAGTGCCTCGGCCGGGGTGAAGCGGCCGCGTACGCCCGGTGTGCTACGCCCGCGCAGCATCACGGGATCGGCCACGATCACCACGCCTGCCTGCCGCCCCAGCCGTGCGATGGCCGCGCCCAGCGGCCCGCTTTCGATCGCGATGGCGCGCGGGGCGTCGGCGGCCTGCGCGTTATTGGTCTGCGCAGCCGCGATGCCGGGCGCCAGAATGGCCACGGCGACGGCAATGCAGGAAATGGAAGTCGGGAACCGGGTCATTGCTGTGCCTCATTGTGCTGGTCTTGCCTTTGAGACGAGCGAGGTCGGCGGGACTGTTCAGGCGCCTGCGATATTTTATGGACGCTGCGGGCCGCGGCGGCGGATGAGCCGCCATGCACCGTCGCCGTCCTGCACGATCGCGGCGCCCGGAGTGCGCCCGATGGCCTTCAGCGTGCGGTCCTGATCGGCAAGGGGATAGCTGCCGGTCACCCGGATACCGGCCAGCGCGGCGGCGTCGTGCCGGATCGGTACGGTGCGATAGCGGTTGAGGGCGTCGACCACGCTGGACACTTCCTGATCGTCCACCTCCAGCCAGCCGCTGGCCCATTGGCCGATCCCGGCGGCAGGCGCGGAGCGTAGCGCCGAAACTCGGCCCCCGGCGATAAGCGCGCGGCCTCCGGGGCCGAGGTCGCGGCACGGGGCGCCGCCTGCCGCGCAGGCCCGCACCCGAGAGGCGGCGACTTCGACCAGCGTGCCCTCCTGTTCGCGGCTGACGGTGAAGGCGGTGCCCAGTGCGGTGGCGGTGCCGTCCGGCGTCTCGACCACGAAAGGCCGCGCCGGGTCGTGCGCGACATGGGCCAGCACTCGCCCGCGAAGAAGGCGGATGTTCCTTGAGCGCCCGGCCACATCGGTACGCACCGCGCTGCCGCTGTCGACGGTCAGGGTGCTGCCATCGGCCAGATCGGCGCTGCGCAGGCCGCCTACCGCCACCTGATAGTCGGGGAAACGATCCTGCACGCCGTCGCTGCGCCAGCCTGCCACGCCGCCAAGGCCTGCCAGCAGAAGGGCCAGCGCCGCGCCGCCCATGAGCCGCCGCCGCCCGGCCTCCGGTTCGGCCCCTAGCAGCCGGTCCAGTGCGCGCCGTTCCAGCCGCGAAACACCGGCTGCGGGGGCGCAGGCCAACATGCGCTCGATCGTCTCGCGGTGAGCGGGATCGGCATCGCGCCATCGGCGGAAGGCCGTGTGCTGCGCCGCGCTGGCCGATTGGGAATCGAGCAGCGCGGCCCAGTCTGCCGCCTCGGCAACGATCCTGGCGGATGCCTCAGTCAAGGCTGGCGACGGCATGGCACTGCACATAGGCCTGCGCGGTATAGCGGCGCACCGAACTGATCGAAATACCAAGGCGCTCGGCGATTTCGTGCTGCTCCAGCCCTTCGATGCGCCGCAGGATGAAGGTATCGCGGGCAGGCTTCGAAAGGCTGTCGAGGACGCGCATCAGCGCGGTGAGCATCTGCGAGGCCATGACGATCCGCTCCGGCGTCACGGCGTTTACAAGGTCTTCTTCGGCGATGGCGGCCATGATCGCCTGCTCCACCTTGCCGCGCCGCACGTCGTCGATCAGTAGGCGCCGGGCCACTTTCGCCAGATAGCTGCGGGCATCGCGCAAGGGTTCGCCGGGCGCGCGCTCCAGCAGACGGCAGAAGGTATCCTGGGCAAGATCCTCGGCGCGGGTGCGGCAGCGTGTCTGGGGCGAAAGCCAGTCCCGCAGCCAGAGCCAGTGGCTGTCATAGAGCCGATCGATCCGGGATATGTCCCGCGCGACAGTGCTCACCCAACCTCCCGACCACAATGCAACTCGGCAAACCGCCTACACTAATGCGAACTATTAGCAACGCAGTTTCCGTCCGGCCGTCATGGCCCCTGAGCGGTGAAGGGATCGGACGTGAAAAAAGCGACCACATTGGGAAATTGTATAGTGCGTTCAAACGGCGCCCAATGATGGCCGGGTAAGCAGGCCCGATGCGCAAGATATCCCTCATTGTACTGCCCGTCATCGTGGCTGGCTGCAGCGAAACCGGGTCGAAGCCCGCCGCCCCCCGGCCCATGCGGAACTGATTGCTCATGAGGGCGAGCTGTTGAAGCTGACGCTGACTCCGGCGGCTCAGTCACGTCTGGGTGTCGTCACGGCACGCGTAGCTGGTGGTACGGCCGGTACGATCCGGCAGGCTTCCGGCGAGATCGTGGTGCCGCCCAGCGGTGCGGGCGGGGTGCCGACAGGCTCACTTGCCAACCTTCAGCAGATGGGCGCGCAGCAGGCGGCGGCCGACGGCGAAGTAGCCCGTGCCTCGGCGCAGGCCCGCCTTACCCGCATCGCATTGGGCCGGTCCGAGGCACTGGTCCGCGAGGAAGCCGGCAGCGTCCGCGCCCGTGATGAGGCAGCGGCAGCGGCGGCGGCAGCCGATGCCGCGCTGGGCGTGGCGCGGCGGCAGCGCCAGTTACTTGGCCCGTCGATCGCGGCGATGAATGGGCAGGCGACGGTGTGGGTGCGCGTCTCGGTGTTCGGCAGCGATCTCGATGCGGTGCAGCGCGGCGGGGCAGTGACCGTCAGGCCGCTGGGGCAGGGCGGGGCCTCGCGGGAGGCGCGTCCGGTGCAGGCGCCGCCCTCGGCCAATGCGGCGTCAGGCACGGTGGACCTTTACTACAGCCTCCCTAATCGCGACCGGGCTTACCGGGTGGGCCAGCGGGTCGCCGTGGACTTGCCGATGAGCGGGCGGACGGAGGGGCTTGTCGTGCCCTCGTCCGCCCTGGTGCGCGATGTCTACGGCGGCGACTGGGTCTATCAGAAGACCGCGCCTAACACTTATGTGCGCCAGCGCGTGGCGGTCGCATCTGAAAGTGGTGGAAAGGCCCTGCTTGCGCGCGGCCTTGCACAAGGGGCCGAGGTGGTCACTGTGGGCGCTGCCGAACTGTTCGGCACCGAGTTCGGAGCAGCACACTAATGCTGGCAGGACTGGTCCGCTTCGCGCTCGTCCAGCGCGTGTTCGTGCTGGCGGTAGCGGCATTGCTCGTGGTGCTGGGCGTGCGCGCCGGGCGCGATGTGCCGCTCGACGTGTTCCCCGAATTCGCGCCGCCGATGGTCGAAATCCAGACCGAGGCGCCCGGCCTTTCGACCGAGGAAGTGGAGAGCCTTGTCACCGTGCCGATCGAGACGGCGTTGAACGGCGTGCCCGATCTGATGACGCTGCGCTCCAAATCGGTGCTGGGTCTGTCTTCGGTGCAGATACTGTTCGAGCGGGGTAACGATGTCCTGCGCGCACGTCAGATGGTGGGTGAACGCGTGGCGCAGGTGCAGGCGCGTCTGCCGCTGGCCGCACGCCAGCCGGTGTTGATGCCGCCGCTTTCCTCCACCAGCCGGGCGATGAAGATCGGGCTGACTTCGGCCCGGCTCGACCAGATGAAGCTGTCCGAACTGGTGCGCTGGACCATCCGGCCGCGCCTGATGGCGGTGCCGGGCGTCGCTAACGTCGCCGTATGGGGACAGCGCGACCGGCAGTTGCAGGTGCTCGTCGATCCCGACCGCCTGCGCGTGGCGGGCGTCACGCTGGCCGAAGTGCGCGCCGCTGCAGGGGACGCGGTGCTGGTCGGCGGCGGGGGTTTCATCGACACGCCCAACCAGCGCTTGGCGGTGCAGCAGGCGGGCATGGCGCAGGGTGCGAGCGATCTGGCGCAGGCCATCGTCAAGCAGTGCGGCGAGGCCCCCGTGCGCATCGGCGACGTCGCCCGCGTGGTGGATGGCCATGCCCCGCCCATCGGCAACGCCATCATCGATGACGTGCCCGGCATCATGCTGATCGTCGAGAAGCAGCCGACCGCCAACACCCTCGAACTCACCCGCACGGTCGAGGCCGCGCTGGCCGAGCTTAAGCCGGGGCTTACGGACGTAAACGTCGACACCACGATCTTCCGGCCCGCGACGTTCATCGAACGCTCGATCCACAACCTCACGCGCGCCTTGCTGATCGGCTGCCTGCTGGTCGCGGGCGAGGTGCTGCGGCCGGGCTGATCGGGTGGATGACGCGCCGGCGTCTCGAAGGGATCGACGCCACGGCACAGACGATCATCGCCGGCGACCTGTCTCGCCGCGTGCCGCGCGACGGTTCGGATAGCGAGTTCAACCGCCTCGCCGGGACGCTCAATCGTATGCTTGATCGTATCGAAGGGCTTATGGAAAGCCTGCGGCAGGTGTCGAGCGATGTCGCGCACGATTTGCGCACGCGGCTGACACGCCTTTGCAGCAGCCTGGAAAGGGCAGCCGGGGAAGCGGAACCGGCGGCCCGCACGGCAGAGATCGAGAAAGCGCGCGGACAGGCCGCCGAATTGCTGGAGATATTCACCGCGCTGCTGAGGATCGCAAAAGTGGAGGGATTGTCCGACCGGCTACCGCTCCATTTGCTCGATCTTTCCGCCTTGGTCGAGCAGATGGCGGAGAGCTACCGGCCGGATATGGAGGATAGCGGAAGGCACCTCGATACGCGGATCGAACCTGGTCTTGCGGTCGCGGGGGACCGCAGGCTCATGAGCCAGGCGGTCGCCAACCTGCTCGACAACTGCCTTCGACACACGCCCGAGGGCAAGATGATCTCGCTGAGTGCCAAGGCAGGTGCGCGCGGCATCGTCTTGGGCATTCTCGACGATGGGCCGGGGATACCGGACGAGGATCGGGCGCGCTCGACGCCGGGGCACGGGCCTGCACATTGACATTCGGTCGATCTCGGTTCGCTCATTTGCAGGAGAAGGTTTTAGGAGGGGTTCAATCTGGCCAAGGATCGTGAACTGGCCCATTGAGGCTTACCAATTGCCGATTACGATGATTTCTGCGTGCCTTCGCGCGGTGATGGAGGACGCGGCTTCGGCCGTCTTGTGGAGTTTCTGTAATGAGCGATGACCGGCAAGACGGTGCCGCGCACCGGGAACACTCTTCGACCCATTCGATCGGGCTTTTCATATCCGACATCGACGGTACTCTGGTGCGGTCGGACAAGACCCTCGCGCCGGCGACGGTCGCCGCGGTGAAGACGCTCACCGAGGCGGGGATGCCGGTGAGCCTCATCAGTGCCCGGCCGCCGTCGGGCATCCTCTGGATCGTGCGCGAGCTTTGCCTTGCCGGTCCGTTCGGGGCTTTCAATGGCGGAACTCTGTTCGACAGCGACGGCACAGTCATCGTGCATCGCAGTCTGGAGCCGGAGGTCGCTGAGGCTATGGTCGGGCTCGTGCTGGAAGCCGGAATTACCTGCTGGGTCTTTGCCGAGGGGCAGTGGTTTTCGACCGACATCGCCGACCCCCATACCGAGCGGGAGGTGAAGTCCGCCGGGATCGAGCCGACCTTTGTTGGAGACTTTCGGGGGCGGCTGGCGCTGGTCGACAAGATCGTCGGCGTCAGCGACGACCATGCTGTCATCGCGCGGCTTGAAAGCGAAGCCTTAGCGCTGGTCGGCGATCGTGCCACGGTTGCCCGTTCGCAACCCTATTACCTCGATATCACTGCCGCCGGGGCGAACAAGGGCGACGGCGTTGCGCGGCTGGCGGCGGCCTTTGGCATTTCGCTTGATGCCGTTGCGGTGATCGGGGATCAGATGAATGACCTGCCGATGTTCGCGCGGGCCGGCATGTCGATCGCGATGGGGCAGGCCAGTGACGCGGTGAAGTCTCAGGCCGTGTACAGCACTGCCAGCGCCGACGAAAACGGCGTGGCGGCGGCGATCGCGCGGTACGTTCTGCCGGGCTGGTGACGGTCCTTCAGGATGCTTTCGGATCGGCTTGGCGTCGATAGTTGCTCTTTATGTAATCGTTACATTTTTGCGCCTGACAGCGTGCCGCGCCGTCTTTTCAGGATAGTCGGTAATTCCTTTCTTCCGCGTCTTCCGGGAAAAGTGGCGAGGTCGAATAAATTGCCGCAGCAGACGATGAAATGCTTTTCATAAATGGTTGTGCGATACGTTCGATTTTCCGCCCCGAAAATTGGTGGTGGCTGCGTTCAGGGCGGGACCGCCGGCCCTGAGCACACCGTTTTACCGAGCCTTATCCTGGGTGACAGTCACGATCACGCGCCGGTAGCGGGTGATCGCGGGGCTGCCGCTATCCGTGACGGAGAGGATGACATGCGCCTTGCCGCTGGCCGGGCAGGGCGGTGCCAGATCGGGCAGCCAGCCCGCGGTGCAGGTATCCCGCGCGGTAATGACTACGTTTGCGCCTGAGGCCCCGGACAGCGTGAGGTCGGCAGGTCGTTCTCCGTTTTTCACGCCTGCCTCGTTGTAGAGGAACCAATGGTAGGTCAGCTCTTGCCCGTCGGGATCGGTGCTGGCGCCTGCGTCGAGGTGCAGGACTTCGCCTTTGTGCACGGTGCGCTCGACGACGCCGGTGCCCACGCTGCCGTCGATGGCGATGCGCGGGGCGTGGTTGGCCTGCGCGAAGGGCTTGATGGTCCAGTCCATGCGCGCGGCGAAGTCGTTCTGGAATGCGGTCCGCCAGCGCCAGATTGTCGCCTGGTCCGATGTGTGGGTGCGGCCGTCCACGCCTTCCACGGTGTCCTGCGAGGCGGCGCGGTAGAACATGTCGCCGCCCTGGGTCCACAGCAAGCGGTTCTCGCCATAAGGCTGACGCATCACGTAGCGGCCGCCCCATCCGCCCCACGAAGGCGAGCGGCGCGCTTCCAGTCCGTTGTCGATGAGGCCCAGAAAGGCGGGAGTATCACCCTCCATGATGAACCAGTAGCGCGGATAATGAGCGCCCAGAGGTCCTTTGCGGATATGCACGCCGAGCCATTCGTTGGTGACCGTGGTAAAATCCGCGCCTTCACCGTTTAGGTAATACTTGTCACCGCTGATGCCGGTCCAGGTCGCCTTGGCGAAATCGCCGGAATCGGGTGTCGAAGGGGAGCCGATCCAGAACAGGTCCGGGAATTCGCGGCGGATCGAAGGCCCGGCGTCATCCTGGTCGGAGATGGCATAGACCCTGAGACGCGCCACGAAGCGGGCGAGTTCCTCGGGGCTGCGCGTGGCCCGGACATGGGCCAGCGCATCGGCCAGCGCGTTGGCGCCGCCCCACAGATCCACCCAGAGTGGACGTGCATCGGCGCGGTCGGCAGCGGCGATGAGCTTGCGCGCGCCTTCGCTGGGTGAAGCGGCGTCGATGGCGGCCATGCCGTAGGCTGCGGGGCCGCTGGCGATGGTTGCTGCAAGCGCCTGCGCGGTCGGCCAGCCGGGCGCATTGTCCAGCAGGCGCGGGCGGACTTTGCCGAAATCGGTTACGATGGCGCGGATCGTCTCGGGATGGATGACGGATTTCTGGAAGGTCGAAGTGGTGGCGACCAGCCCCTCGATGTCTATCTCGTTCGAATAGAGCAGCAGCCGCACCAGTGACATCTGGTCGTCCGGCTCATTGCCGATGTCGCTGAGAACGAAGAGCCGGGGTTTGCCCTCTGCCATATCGAGATGGTCGGCAGGCAGCGGCGCGGCCAGTGCAGGCGCCGGACAAGCCGCCATCAGGAAGGCGGCGAATGCAGGCAGGGCAATGCGCGAAAGCGGGCCGGGGCGAAGGGTGTCATGGCAGGAGGGCAAGCGGTCTTGCTCCTTTTTCGGGTTTCAGGAGAGTGCCGGCAGGGCCGGGCGCCGACATGAAAAAGGGATCCGGTCCCGAAGGACTGGATCCCTTGTAAGGAAAAAGGCGGGTCATGCCGAGCCCGCCTTTCCCGCATCATCAGAAGCGGTAGGTGACGCGCGCGCCGTAAGTACGCGGATCGCCGAACTGCACGAGGTAGCCGCCGGCGTAAGCGGCTTCTTCCGAGGTGGTAAGGATGACCGAGTTCTCGATGTTGCGCACATAGGCAGAAATCTCGAAGCCCGAAGCCTCGTTGGGGACGTAGGTCAGCATGAGGTCGGTCTTGGTGTAGCCCTTCTGCATTTCCGTGCCGATATTGCGGAAGCTGAAGAACGACTTCGACTGGTAGCGGCTCTGCGCGCGCGCGGTGAGCTTGCCGTTGCCGATCAGGAAGTCATGGCTGACGCCGCCCGACAGCGACCACGAAGGTGCCTGGGGCAGAGTGTTGCCGGCATACTGCACGCCGTTGTTGTTGAAGTCACGGTAACGGGCGTGGAGGTAGGCGACGGTGAAGTCCACCTTGTCCAGCGTAGTGGGCAGCCAGCTGGTTTCCAGCTCGCCGCCGTAGATGCGGGCGCGGCCGGCATTGAACACGCGCGAGACAGCGGTAACCGGGTCGTTCTGCTGCACCTGAAGGTCGGTGTAGTCGTAGAGGAAACCGCTCAGGTTGACCTGCAGCGTGCTGCCCAGGAAGCGGTTCTTGACGCCTGCTTCATAGGCCGTGATGCTTTCGGGGCCGTAGGTGAAGCCGTTCTGGAAGCCGCCTGCCTTGAAGCCGGTGTCGTACTTTGCATAGACGAGATTGTCCGGCGTGGCCTGCCAGTTGACGCCCAGGTGGTAGGTGTCCTTGTTGCCGGTGTAGCTGGCGTCGACGTCGGTATAGGTGCCGGCAACGTCGCTGAAGCCCACCTGCTTCTTCTTTTCCCGGGTGTAGCGGGCGCCGGCCTCGATCTTCAGGTCGGGCGTGATCTCATAATAGGCCTGGCCGAAACCGGCGTAGGACTTGGCATCCGTTACATAGTCGAAGGTGTAGAAGTTGATCGGCGCGGCGCCGCCCAGGATCTGGAAGTTGGTCAGCGAATCATTGTGGTCGCTGAAGTAGTACAGGCCGACCTGGAAGCCGAACGGGCCGGCGCCGTTGGTGCCCAGGCGCAGTTCGTGGTTCTGGGTCTTGGTGGTGCCGTCGGTCGGGAAGGCGAAGCTGGCGCCGGTGCCGCCGTCCTGGTCGTTCTGGCGGCTGATGTCCTGGGTGCGGTAGCCGCCGAAGTATGACAGCGTTACCGGCCCGAAGTCATAGTTCAGGTTGGCGCGCACGTTCTTGATGGTGAGGTCGATGAAGCCCTGGGTGTTGAGCGCCCAGTTGCGATCGCTGCCCAGTTTCAGCTTGCCATCGACGACATCGCTATAGGGGATGCCCTTGATGACCGCGCCGACGCCGCCGACGTGGGTATATTCGCCGGTGACCAGGGCTGTGAAGGGCGAACCCGAATCGTAGGCGACGTGCAGGCGCGCGGCCTGGCTGACGTCATCGTTGCCGCCTTTGCGGACCAGTCCGCCGTCGGACAGCGAACCGTTGTTGCGGTAAGCATCGCGCTGGTGGACCGAAAAGGCGCCGCGCACCTTGATGGAATCGCTGACGGGGACGTTCAGCATGCCTTCCGCGATCAGCGCGTTCTTGTAGCCGTATTCGAGGGCCATCGAGCCTTCGAGCTTGTCCGTCGGCTTGGCGGTGGAAATGTTGATCGCGCCGGCGGTGGCGTTGCGGCCGTACAGCGTGCCCTGCGGGCCGCGCAGCACTTCGATACGTTCCAGGTCGAAGAAGCCGACGTTCAGCGCGGTGCCGTTCTGGAGGTAGAAGTTGTCGATGCTGACCGCGACGGCGGGGTTGCCGGTCTCGGTGTAGTCGCGGCTGGAGACGCCGCGAATGGTGATGATCGTGTTCTGGTTGTTCTGGGCGATGCCCAGTGTGGGTGCGATGTTGACGAGGCTGTTGACGTCGCTGACGCCGTTCTTCGTTAGTTCCTCGCCGGTAGCGACGGTCATTGCGATCGGGGTCTTCTGCGCAGTGCTTTCACGCTTTTCAGCGGTGACGACGATGTCACCGAACTGGCCGGACGCGCTTTCTGCGCCTGCATCCTGCGCCATGGCGGGGGCGGCGATGCCGGTCGTAGCGATCGCCGCTGCAAGGGCGAAGGTCGAGATTGGAGACTGAAACATGGTACCCCTCATGATGGTCGCGCTCCCCGCGCATGTCCTGAAATGCATTACATTCGTATTAGGCGATACCCTCTTCCTGCTGGTCCAACGAGAAGAGAGAGGTGCCGTAAACGCCCTGTCATTAGCAGATGGTAACGGTTACATCGCAAATGTGTATCGCAACCGTCACGGGATGCAATAGGCAATTTGCCGAAGTTCCGGGAAACGGCCGCCATGCGTTGCATCCGGGGCTCATTCGGTCGCCTGGCTGCAATATTCCATGTCAGGCCCTGATCGTATGGGCGCGCGGCGAAACGCTTTTTCGGCCACCGTTATATTTTGGGTTATGAGGGCCGATGGGTGGTGACAGGCGCGGGTCGTGACTGAAATCAGTCGCCGCCGCCACTCCGCCCAAAGTCCAGGAACGCATCAACCGAATCCGCCATAGTGCCCGATGAAGCGGTTCTGCGGGTTCGCTGACGCGCTAGCAATCAGGTTTCGCCCTGGTTTTTCGACCCGTCAGTCATGCCTGGCACGATGAGGTGACAAGCAAGGAGAACGGTGCCTCCTCGCGCAGCGCCCGGACCACGGTCGCGGCCGTGGTCCGGGGGCGTCTATTCTGGCTTTGCGCGCCTGGATTTTGCAGGGCGCAGATGCCGCCAGCCCACGACGATCCCTGTCACGGAGATGGCCAGCCCTGCTGCGGAGAGTACCCACATCAGACCGTCTCGCAGCGGACGCCATGTCAGCAGCCACGGCAGGTCGAAGCTGTGAAGCGCCGCAAAAAGCCAGCGGTAGCTGCGGCTGGCCGATCCCATCCTGCCCAGTAACATCCCGGTCGCCGGGTCGACATGCAGCCATGTACGGGCGGGATCGTCGAACACCAGTCGCAGCACGGGAAGCGGCCGGGCATCGCTGCGCGGGTCCCCGGTGGTGTACCAGTAGCGATCGTGGGATGTGAGCCGCTGCACGGACACCAGCCGGCTATCGGTGACAGCCGCACGGGCAATTTCCTCGATCCGGCTGGTGGGAAGGGCGAGAGGGCGGGCGGTGGCGCCGTCCAGAAGCAGCTTGCCGGACCCTGCGCCCAGCGCGATCATCACGGCCTTTCCGCCGAGATAGGCGAAACTGACCTCCCGCGCGCCTTGTGCTTCGCGTTTCAGGGCTTCGAGATCGGTCGCTACAAAGCCTGGTCTGTCACCGGCATAGCGTTCGGCGATCCCGTGATCCGCGTCGCGCAGTCCGCCCCAGGGGCTCATCGATAGCCAGCCGCTGAAAACCCAGGTGATGACGACCACACCGCCGACAAGGCCCGTGACATGGTGCCATTTCATCCAGCCGCGATAGGGGCTGACAGAACCTGACTTGTAGCGCTTCGACAACCGCACGCGCAGCAGGCCGATCCAGACGCCCGCGACCGCGGCCACCATGCCGATGCCCGAGGTCCACAGCACCGTCTGGCGCCATGGCTCCTGATGGAGGCGCAGGGCGGTGAAGTAGATCCAGTGCGGCACCGCACCCAGCCAGTTCCAGAAACGCTCATGCGCCGTGGTATTCTGGACCACCTCGCCAGTCTTCTGCGCAACATAGATGTCGGTCGCGGCGGTGTCGGCCAGTCTCACGCGCCAGAACGGCGCCATCTTCTTGTAGGCGCCGGTGACGACCCACTGGTCATGGTCGACAGGCGTGACCGATTCGACCGGCGCCCGGACAAGGGTGGAGGCGATCGTCCCCGCGCGGCCTGAGTCGACGGATCGTATCTCGGCGCCCGTTACTGCGGAGACTGCCCGCCGGCCGTCCTTGGTGACGAAGCGGTAGACCGGCTCCCCGGCTGTCATGCCGATCCGCATTTCCGAGGGGAATGTGGGGTCGTTCAGCGAAGCCAGCGCCGCCTCCGGCCGTACCCGAACCTGCGCCCAGTCGATCGGCGGGGCGCCGGCGATCCGTTCGGGCGCGCGGAAGCTGGGGAACGGGACATACATCATCACCACGCCCGACAAGAACCAGACGGCGAACAGAAGGCACAGCACAATGCCGGTCCAGCGGTGGAAGAAGTAAAGCCATCGCCGCGCCGCCCGCCATGCAGTGGTGCGCAGCGGCGACCGGCGGCGGGGGCTGGGGCCGGGTTGGAGGCGCACATGCGGCGCACCTCCGGTTACGACAGGTGCGCCGTCAGAAGCCGACATTGATGCTGGCCTCCAACGCGCGCGGATCGCCCAGCACCCACTGCGAGGCGCCGTAAGTGGCCCGCACATAGGTTTCGTCGAAGACGTTGCGCAGGCGCAGGGCCACACTTGCGGCCTCGACGAACTGCCAGCGCAGGCCGATGTCGGTCAGTGTATAGGCGGGGATGACGCGGGTATTGGCGGCGTCCTGATAGCGCTTGCCGACATGGCTGATGCCGCCATCGACGATCCAGCCGTCCAGAAATTCCCAGCTGACGAAGGCATTTGCAGTCTTCGTCGCGACATTGGTTGGCCGGTTGCCGGCACGCTGGAACAGTACTCCGCCAACGGATTCTGCGAAGTCGTCATAACGGGCGCGCAGCAGGGCGCCGTTAAGGCTGATGCTCACCCGCTCCACCGGCTCCAGCGACAGCGATGCCTCCACGCCTTTGGACGATTGCTGGCCGACCTGGACCTGAATCGTCGGGATCAGCGGATCGGACGTCAGCAGCTTCTTCTTGACGATGTCATAGGCTGCCAGCGTGAACTGGCTCTTCCCGCCCCAGAAGATATGCTTGATGCCCACTTCGTACTGCCGTCCGGTGGAAAGGTCGAAGCTGCTCTGGGCAAGGCTGGTCGAAACCAGCGCGCCGACCGGATCGGCCGCCGTCGCGTACTGGCCGTAAAGCGACAGCGTGGGGATGGGATTGTAGACCGCGCCCACCCGCCAGGTCACCGCGTCCGGCGTGCCGGTGAAGTTGTTGGCGGCGTTGACGTAATCGGTCTTGGTGATTTCCGGCCGGTCGTAGCGCAGCCCGCCAACCAGCGAGAACTGGTCGCTGAACTTCAGCCGGTCTTCGGCGAAGATCGAATACTGGCGGATCCTGTTGGTATAGCGCGGCTTGGTCGGCGCGCTGGCCTGGTCCAGGAACAGGCCGGGCACGGGATCGACCACGTCGATCAGCCGCGTCTGGTTGTTGCCCGAATTGCTGACGTTCTTGTAGCTGATGCGGTTCACGTCGAAGCCCACCACCAGCTGGTTCTCCAGCCCGCCCAGGTCGTGCGCGATGTTGGCGGTGGTGCGGTTCCCGGTCTGCTTCTGGATGTGGTAGAGTGCCAGGAAGCTGGACTGGCGGATCTTCGCCGGGCTGGTTGCGGTTGCGGGGATGTAGGCCACGTTCTCCGCGTTGTTCCAGTATTTGTTCGCCCATAGGTGGTAGAACGTGCTGCGGATGGTGATCGCCTCGGACGGAGCCCATTCCAGCTTTGCCTGGCTCCAGTTGTCGCGGAAGCGCAGGTTCGCGTCGGTAACGTTGTAGTTGTTGCGGCGGATCGACTTGTCGAGCTTGCCGTTCACCAGCGGCACGCCGAACCATGTGCGCGGCTTCTGCGTGCTGAAATCGTGCGACAGGGTGATGCTGAGGTCCGGCGCCGGCTTCAGGCGGATCGCCCCCGAAAGCGCCAGCGCGCTGCTGTCGCCCCGGTCCATCCAGCCATCCGAACTGCGATAGCTGGCATCGGCGCGGAAGCCGACCAGATCGTTGACCGGGCCGCCGGCGCCCGCCGCGATCGAGTAGGTTCCGAAGGACGCCACGCCGGCGCGCCCGCCGATCTCCAGCGTATCGCCCGGCTGGCGGCGGGTCACGTTCACTGCGCCGCCGATGGCGCCTTCGCCGTAGAGCACCGAGGCCGGGCCGCGCAGGATTTCCACGCTCTGCGCCATCCACGGGTCTGCCGGGAAGGTCAGCGTGTTGTTGTACATGCGCATCCCGTCATAGAGCGTCATCACCGAATTCTGGCCGGTAAAGCCGCGCGCCGACAGGCCGTAGCCGAACACGCCGGAGGTGTTGACGATGCCGGTCGCCCGGGCAGCCGCATCCTGAATCGTCAGGTCTCCGCGCAGGCGGATGGCGTCGCCGTCCAGCGTCTCGATGCTTGCCGGGGTCTCCAGCGGGGTAAGGTTGAGGCGGCTGGCGCTGTCCGTCCTGGTGTTCAGTCGAAGCTGGTCGACGATGCCGGTGACGACGATAACATCGCCTTCCGCCTCGTTCGAAGCCTGCTGGGCATGTGCCGAACCGGCAGCGAAATTGGGCGCAACTAGAGTGAAGGCCGCAAACGCGGCCGATGCGAAACTGGTCATGATAGTCTCCGTCGGCGTCAATCGACGTTGGGCCGGGGCGTGCCGTTCACGAACGGTCGGCGCCGCGCATCGCCCGGACGCCAGGGGCGGCCGACACACGAAACCGATGCGGCCCCAGCCGCTCGTTCGTCGCTCAGACGGAGTTCACCGTGCCGCGGCCATCCCCTGGACCAAGGCAAGAGCGACCAGACGCCGGCAGGTCTCCTGGCTCATGGGTCATCGCTTGATATACGGCCTTCCCAGGCCTCGCATGTTACAGCGTCCGGCCCAGTGGCTGGCGGCTCGGCGCTATGCCGTCCGCACATGTATATCGCGCTCGCCACTTACAGTTGCAGGGACAGCTACGGAATTGGATGGAGAACCACCCGCACCGCATTCCCGTTTTAATCCCCTTTCGGGGAACCGACGCGATCTTTACCCGTGCGGACGACCAATGGCCGCTGCACGAATGCCGCGTTCATATGGTCGGGTTTTTTAAATCGCAAGTGTCATGATTGGGCGGCGCTCTCAGCGAAAAGCCACTTAGCCCGGAAAATTCATCGTGTTGGTCAGCGCAGGCCAAGATTTGGATTTTGGGCAGGCGGCGGGCGCGTAGCGTCATTGCCGGAGATGAGCCGGATTTGAGGGTGATTGAGGTTTGCGGGTTGAAG
>NZ_CACSJO010000009.1 GCF_902706195.1 Novosphingobium sp. 18050
CGCCCAGCCCGCTCAGTCGGCTACCCGGATCGGCGGCAACACGTCCCTGCCGGCATCGCCCTTTTCATCGACCAGCCCTTCCGGGTCGGGATGGATGAGAATCTCGGTATCGGGAAACTCGGGCCGCAGGCGTGCTTCCAGTTCGTCCATCACCCGGTGCGCCTCGCGCACGGTCATCTGCGCGTCGACCCACACGTGAAACTGCACGAAATCGCGTTTGCCCGAGGTGCGGGTGCGCAAGTCATGGACGCCGGTGATGTCGGGATTGCGCGCCAGCACTTCGAGGAAGCGCTGCTTTTTCTCCTCGGGCCATTCCTTGTCCATCAACTGGTCCAGGACCTGCTCCGAAGCGCTCCACGCACCCCACGCCAGCCAGCCGGCAATGGCCAGACCCAGCAACGGATCGGCCTGCCGAAAGCCCACATACTGGTCCAGCGCCAGCGCCGCGATCACCGCGATGTTGATCAGCAGGTCAGACTGGTAATGCACGCTGTCGGTACTGATCGCGAGGCTGCCGGTACGGCGGATGACATAGCGCTGCCAGGCGATCAGCGCGAAAGTCACGGCGATGGCCGCGACCGAGACGCCGATCCCCTCGGCCGCCGCTTCTACCCGGCCGCCCGCCGCAAACTGCTCCACCGCGCGCCCGGCTATGCCCAGCGCCGAAATCGAGATCAGGACGATCTGGAACAGCGCGGCGATGGCCTCGGCCTTGCCGTGGCCGAAGCGGTGGCCATCGTCAGCCGGCTGCGCCGCGATCCATACGCCCAACAGGGTCGCCACGCTTGCGACAAGGTCGAGCGCGGTGTCGGCAAGGCTGCCGAGCATCGCCGTCGATCCGGTCGACCATGCCGCCCAGCCCTTGATCGCCAGCAGCAGACTGGCAGCGCCGATGCTGGCATAGGCGGCTTGCCGGTTGAGCCGCGCCGCACTGGCGGCGCTTAAAACAGCGGGCGAATCTGTCACGGATAGAGCAGCGTGCTGGCCCAGCCGTTCGCGCTGTGCTCGAAACGGCGTCGTTCGTGCAGACGGTAGGGGCGGTCCTGCCAGAACTCCATCGCCATCGGCCGAACCCGCCAGCCGCCCCAATGCGCAGGCCGTTCTACCTCGCCGCCCTCGAAGCGCGCGCACACTTCCTCGTAGCGGGCCAGGAAAGTCTCACGCGAATCGAGCGGTGCAGACTGGTCGGACGCGACCGCGCCAAGCTGCGAATCGCGGGCGCGGGAGTGGAAATACGCCTCCGCCTCGGCCTCGCTTACCGGAGAGAGAACGCCCTCGATGCGGATCTGGCGGCGCAGGCTTTTCCAGTGGAACAGCAGCGACACCTGCGGATTGGCGGCGATTTCCCCGCCCTTGCGGCTGTGGCCATTGGTATAGAACACGAAGCCGTCCGGCCCGTGCCCTTTGAGCAGCACCATGCGCACCGACGGGAATCCGTCCGGCGTCGCGGTAGCAAGGGCCATGGCGTTGGAATCGTTGGGTTCGGTGCCCCGCGCCTCATCGTACCACTGCGTGAACAGGGCAAATGGGTCGCCGTGCGGGATGACTTCACGGGCCTGTTCGGAATCGGGCAAGGTAGACACGGTGTTCACTGTCCTCAGTTGGAATCTGGCCTCAGTTGAATTCTGGCCTCAGTTGAATTCTGGCCCAAGCTGAAATCTCTCAAGCCGCCCGCCGTTGTCCCCTCATGGCGGAAAGGGCCTTGATCGCGGACAATTCATCAACGCACGGCCCGACATAATGCCGCGAATGGCTTTCTGCCATGTCGTAGAAAAGCATCGACGACGCCGCAAGTCATCGCGGCGCTTGTCCAAACCGGGAGAGCAACCTAGCTAGGCAAGCATCATGGCAGCAGATCCCTATACCACCCTTGGCGTAACCCGCGGCGCGAGCGAAAAGGACATCAAGTCCGCCTACCGCAAGCTGGCGAAGGAATTCCACCCCGACGCCAACAAGGACAACCCCAAGGCGTCCGAGCGCTTCAACGAAGTAACGCAGGCTTACGACCTGCTTTCGGACAAGGCCAAGCGCGCCCAGTTCGACCGGGGTGAGATCGATGCCGACGGCAACCCCGCAGGTCCCTTCGGCGGCGGGTTCGGCGGTGGCGGCGGCTTCGGCGGCGGTCAGGGCGGCCAGCGCGGCTTCGGCGGCGGGTTCGGCGCAGAGGACGGGATCGACCTCGAAGACCTGTTCGGCGGCATCTTCGGCGGCGGCGGGCGCGGCGGCGCTGGTGGTGGCATGGGCGGCGGCGCGCGCGGCCGGGCTGCTCCGCGCGGCGCCAACGTGAACTACCGCCTTGCCGTGCCGCTTCCCGATGCGGCCGAGCTGAAATCCCAGCGCATCACCCTGTCTGATGGCAAGACGATCGACCTCAAGCTGCCTGCGGGGGTAGAGGACGGCACCCAGATGCGCCTCGGCGGCAAGGGCGAAGTCGGCCCCGGCGGCGCCGGAGACGCCACCGTCACCATCCAGATCCAGCCGCACGCCTTCTTCAAACAGGACGGCGACGACCTGCGCGTGGACCTGCCGATCACCCTCGACGAGGCGCTGGCCGGAGCCAAGGTCAAGGCGCCGACCGCCGCCGGAGCAGTCATGCTCTCGGTTCCGGCAGGCGCAAGCTCGGGCAAGGTGCTGCGCCTCAAGGGCCGCGGCATGACCCGCAAGGACGCCACCCGCGGCGACCTGCTCATCACCCTCCAGATCGTCCTGCCCGAAGCAGACGCCGAAGCGAGCGCAGAGCTTGCCCGCCGCCTCGAAGGCTGGAGCGATACCCGCGACGTGCGCGCGAAGCTTGGCGTCTGACCCGCCCGGCACGGCGGATACCGCGGGCGGTCCCCACCGCCACGAACCGCTGCGCCGCAAGCTGAAGCGGAAGGCCGGGCCGGGAACCCGGTTCTTCCGTGTTGTGGTGCGCGTGATCAACGGCACCTGGGACGACGGTTTCATCCACGCCGGCAACCTGGCCTACATGACGCTGCTGGCGCTGTTCCCCTTCTTCATCGCGCTGGCCGCGATCTTCTCGGCCCTGGGGGAGGAGGACCAGCTGGGTGCCTCGATCGACGCGGTGCTGCGCGCCCTGCCCCCGCGCGTCGCCGAAGTGCTCGGCCCGGTGGGTCACGACGTCGCCGCCGCGCGCCACGGGCATCTGCTGTGGATCGGCGGTATTTTTGGCCTGTGGACCACGACCAGTCTGGTCGAGACGATCCGCGACATTCTCCACCGCGCCTACAACACCACCAAGCGTCCGCGCTTCTGGCGCTCGCGGCTGATTTCCACCGGGCTGATCTTCGGATCGGTGCTGCTGCTGCTGATCTCGCTGTCCTCGCAGGTGCTGATCTCCGCCAGCGAGACGATCATCTCGGCACTTTTCCCCGGTCTTGACGATCTTTCCGGGCAGATCGCGATTTCCAGCGCGATCAGCGCGGGCGCCCTGTTTGCGTCGATCTACCTGCTGTTCTACCTGCTCACCCCATCCACATATCAGAAGCGAAAGTGCCCGAAATGGCCGGGTGCGGCGCTTGTCACCGCATGGTGGCTGCTCGTCGCATTTGCCCTGCCGAAGGTCCTCCAGACGTTCTTCATGTACGATCTTACGTACGGAAGCCTCGCCGGAGTGATGATCGCGCTTTTCTTTTTCTGGCTTGTGGGACTAGGGATGGTGGTAGGCGCCGAACTCAACGCGGCGCTTGCGGGGGCACCCGAGGCGCCAGACACGCCAGGACATACCGCCACGGACATGGGTGCAGCCACTCGCAGCGCCCTGGGGCCGAACGACAAGGAAAGTACAGGAAGAAACGAATGACCGGTCTGATGCACGGTAAACGCGGCCTGATCATGGGCCTTGCAAATGACAAGTCGCTGGCCTGGGGAATCGCCAAGAAGCTGCACGAACAGGGAGCCGAGCTCGCCTTTTCCTACCAGGGCGAAGCTCTGGCCAAGCGGGTGAGGCCACTGGCCGAAAGCCTGGGCAGCGATTTCCTCATCGATTGCGACGTGTCCAACATGGAAGCGCTCGACACTGCCTTCGCGCAGATCGAGCAGCGGTGGGGGAAGATCGACTTCCTCGTCCACGCCATCGGCTTCTCCGACAAGAACGAGCTGCGCGGGCAATACGTCGACACCAGCCTCGACAATTTCCTGCTGACCATGAACATCTCGGTCTACAGCCTGGTTGCGGTGACGAAGCGGGCGCTGCCGATGATGTCGGCGGGCGGCTCGATCCTGACGCTGACCTACTACGGCGCCGAGAAGGTGGTTCCACACTACAACGTCATGGGCGTGGCCAAGGCCGCGCTTGAGGCTTCGGTGAAGTACCTCGCCAACGACCTGGGGCCGCAGGGCATCCGCGTCAACGGCATCTCCGCCGGGCCGATCAAGACGCTGGCGGCCAGCGGCATCGGCGACTTCCGCTACATCCTCAAGTGGAACGAGCTGAATTCGCCCCTGCGCCGCAACGTGACGATCGAGGACGTGGGCGGTGCGGGTCTGTACATGCTGTCCGACCTGTCTTCGGGCGTGACGGGCGAAACGCATCATGTGGACTGCGGCTACCACGTCGTCGGCATGAAGCAGGAAGACGCGCCGGATATCGCCCTCACCTGAGGCAGGATAGACGGCGAGCAAAGAAAAGGGGCCGGAGGCATAACCTCCGGCCCTTTCGCTTTTGCACCTCGGCCCGCTCACCCTGAACCTGTCGAAGGGCGAACGGCTCAGGGCTGAGGCGAGGCGGCCTTGCCAGGTACGACAACCTCGGCCTTGGCCTTCTCGGGCGTATAAGCCTTTACGAACAGCTGCCACGAGGAAATCGCCAGAACCGCAGCCAGCAGCGGCTGCAGCACTTTGTCCGGCGCGTTCGTGGACAGATAGCTGCCGATGATGACGCCCGGGATCGAGCCGATCAGCAGGTTGACCAGCAGGCCGCCGTCGACGCCGCCCATGATCCAGTGGCCAGTGCCGGCGATCAGCGCCAGCGGCACGGCATGGGCGATGTCGGAGCCGACGATCCGCGCCATCGGCAGACGGGGATAGAGCATCAGCAGCACCGTCACCCCGATCGCGCCCGCACCCACCGAGGAAACCGAAACCGCCGCGCCGATCAGCGCGCCCAGCACCACCGTCCCGCCCAGCACCCGGCCGGGGGACCGCACCGAATCGAAATCGTGAGCGTGGCGGAACAGCCACTTGCGACCGATCACCGCCAGCGACGTCAGCGCCAGCAGGCTGGCCAGCGAGATCAGGATGACATGCTCGGTAGACTTGCCGACCTTGCCGAAACTCGCCAGCACGGCCAGCGTCACCAGCGAAGCGGGAATGCTGCCCATGGCGAGGCGCTTCACGATCTTCCATTCCACCGTCTGGCGCGAGCCGTGGACGAGCGAGCCGGCGATCTTGGTAATGGCGGCGAACAGCAAGTCGGTGCCGACCGCAGTCTTGGCGCTAACGCCGAACAGCAGCACCAGCAGCGGTGTCATCAACGAACCGCCGCCAACCCCTGTCAGCCCCACAAGGACGCCGACCAGCAGGCCGGCCACGGCATGGAAGATATCAATCGAACCCGTTACGCCCATCGCGCGTACCCGTTCCCTTCAACTGGCGACCTTGCGCGGAAAGGCCTGAGCCAAAGCCCGCACGGTGCCTCTGTGCCGAATTGTGGACGCATGACAAGCGCATTCGGGTTTCAGGGCATGAAGAGGGGCTTCCCGAAACGCGCAGCTTCCAAGAGAGCAGGCCAAACCACGCCCGATTCCCTGAAAGGGCCGCGTCGGTGTCCGTTTATGGAAAGGCTGGCGAAAAGCACCGTCGCCCCCGCAAAGGCAGGGATGAGGGCCGTTTTCAATTCACATCGGATAAGAAGCAGGGCCGCAAAGCCCGGCCCCCTGCTTACTTCGGCTTGGGCGGGGTCGTCGCCGTGCCCAGAGCAGCGTCTTCGGCCGCTTCCTGCCGCTGGCGCTGGTCGAAATAGGCTTTTTCCGCTTCCTCGACGCGGGCCTGCTGGGCAGCAGCGTCCTCATCGATGGTGGACAGGCGCTTCTGGCGTTCGGCTGCGATCAGTTCACCGAAGCGCACTTCCGAGCCGTTCTTGCGTTCCGCCGAAGCGCGGTCGATCAGCTGCTGGGTGCAACCGAGCGACCCGCCCGCGCCGACCGGCGAGCAGCTCAGCGTTCCGAAGGCGCCGACCGTTTCATAGGCCTGCACTTTGTTGGCCCATGCCTCGGACTGGGGCGAATCGATTCCTCGCAGGGGCTCGGGGATACGGAATCGCTCTCCTTCTCCCTTGCGCACGCAGATCACCATCTCGCTCGCGCTGGAAGGCGGGCAGGCATCCTGGCCGTAGATGATGAGCTGATTCACCTTCTCGTCGCCGGTGCCCGCGCCAGCATCCACCGGGATGCTCTGCTGCGCAAGGGCGGGCGCGGCCGTCAGCGCCAGGGCGGCGCCGAATACGGCAGAGATCAGGAGGCGGGTCATCGCGAAGGCTCCAACAGGTCGGTAGCGGCAGGGTACATCGCCGTTATAGGTACGTACCGGGTTGAACGATAGCTTAAGCTGCAGGCCTATCCCTGCATCAGGTCAAACCCGCGAAGGGTCAGATGCGTTCCGAAAGCTTGATCGCCACCCGGCAGCCCATGCGGATCGCATGAAACAACAGTGGATAGGCAGGCGCCTTTTCCGCTCCGGCGGCCAGCGCGGCGTCGCGGTGCTGGCGTTCCTCGTCGCGGAATTTGAGGATCGCTTCGCCCAGTTCCGGGTCTTCATCGCCCAGCTCGTCCAGCTGCTCGGTATAGTGGCGGTCGATCTCGGTCTCGATCGCAGCGGTGCAGGCCATCGCCGCTTCCGGACCGATCAGCGCGGTCGCCGCGCCCAGTGCGAAACCTGCCACGGACCACACCGGCTGCAGCAGCGTCGGACGCACGCCGCGCTGCGCGATCATCGCATCGAAACGCGCCTGATGCTCGATCTCCTGAGCGGCCATCCCGGCGATCTCGGTGGAGTGCGGCCCGCGCGTGCCCATCACCGCAAGCTGGCCTGCGTAAATGCGCGTCGCGCCGAATTCGCCCGCCTGGTCTACCCGCAGCATCCGTTCGCTGCGCCTGGACAATGCGTTCATCACTTGGCCTTCCCACTAAGCGCCACCAGGGCGAACACGGCCTGCGCCCCGATTGTCGAGATCACGAAGTTCCATCCCGCCAGCGAAATACCGAACAAAGACCAGGGCGCCACGTCGCAGCGGATCACCGGCGCATCCATGATCGCGGCAAGCGGATCGCCGCCAGCCGCAAAGGGACTTGCCGTGCAGGCGGTGACACCCTGCCACCAGCCATATTCGACCCCGGCATGGAAACCGCCGATCAGCCCGGAGACCAGCACGGCCAGCGCCGCCACTGCCACCAGCGGGCGTACCGGACGCCAGAAGAAGGCCAGCCCGCCGAGCAGGATCGCGAACATGTGCGGATAGCGCTGCCACCAGCACATCTCGCAAGGGGCCAGCCCGAAGACATACTGGCTGACCAGCGCCCCGCCGAGCAGCACCGCGGGAATACCGAAAGCCAGCCAGCGCGCGGCGCGCAAACGGGGGGGGGCAGGAACGGCCATCAAAAAGTGCTCCCGATGCCGATCAGCGATTGGCGGTCGCAGAGGCAAGTGCGGGCTTGCCGGCGGTACGTTCCAGCGTGCTGATCGCGTAGTGCAGCTGGAAATCCTTGATGCCCTGCTTTTCCAGCTCGGCCGCCGTCACCTTGAAGCGCGGATCGTCCATCTTGTCGGTCTCGAGATCCTTGTCCTTGAGCGAGGCCTCGTTGATGAGGTGGCCGCGAAGGTCGGATTCGCGCACTGCCCGCTCGGCGCGGGCCCGCGCATCGGGATCGGACAGCTGCGGCACCTTGATGTCGGGGGTAATCCCGCCCTCCTGCACCGAATGTCCCGAGGGCGTGTAGTAGCGCGCCGTGGTCAGCTTCACCGCGCTCTTCGCGTCGAGCGGCAGGAAGGTCTGGACCGAGCCCTTGCCGAAGGTACGTTCCCCCATGATCACTGCGCGGTGCTGGTCCTGCAGCGCGCCGGCGACGATCTCGGATGCCGAGGCCGACCCGGCATCGACCAGAACGATGATCGGCAGGTTTTTGGCCGCATCGCCCTTGAACATCGATTCGGCGCGGTAGAACTGGTTCTCGCTGGGATTGCGGCCGCGCTGCGAGACGATATCGCCCTTTTCGAGGAACAGGTCGGACAGGGCCACCGCCTCGTCCAGCGAACCGCCCGGGTTGGAACGCAGGTCGAGCACGAGGCCCGACAGCTTGCCGCCCTTGAGCGCCGCCTGCTTCTTGAGATCGGCCAGCGCGATGTTCACGTCGTTGCCGACATCGCGCGAGAACTCGTTCACCGAGATCACGCCGACATTGTCCTTCAGCTCGGACGTCACCGGCTCCAGTTCGACCACGCCGCGCGTCACGGTGACGTCGAACGGCGCATCGCGGCCCTGGCGGAAGATCGTCAGGCGGATCGACGTACCGGCCGCGCCGCGCATCTTGGACACGGCCTCGTCCAGGTCGCGCTCGTAATAGAGGACGCCGTCGAGGTGGGTGATGTAGTCGCCCGCCTTGAGGCCCGCCTTTTCGGCCGGGCTGCCCTTGAACGGCGAGATGATCTTCACCGCGCCCTCATCCTCGATGACCGAGAGACCAAGGCCGGTGTATTTGCCGTCGATCATCGTCTCCAGCCGCTGCAGCGAGGGGCCGTCGAGATAGTTCGAATGCGGATCGAGGCTGGCCAGCATGCCGTCGATGGCGCCCTTGAGCAGCTTGTCGTCGTCCACCTGGTCTACGTAGTTGTTCTTGACGATCTCGTAGATGGTGAAGAGCTTGTCGAATTCGTGGCTCGCACGGGTGTCCACCGCGGCCAGCCCGGAGGTCGCGATCGGCAGCACCGCAACGGCGGACACCAGCGCCGTGGCGCGAAGGAACGGGGCGATCTTCATCGGGCGATGTGCCTCTTTTCAGCGTCATCCGGCGTACAGGCCGGACGGGGGGTTCGTGACCGTGATCCTACCGAGCCTTGGCGGCAAACGCCAGCGGATCGGCGGGGTTTCTGGCCTATATGGCTATTACCGCGCCGATCCCCATGCCCCCGTCGAAAAGGGAGACGGAAACGGCGCGCTCCGCCATCATAGCGAGCGGATATATTGCAGGGGATTAACAGGAACCCCCCGCTGCCGCAGTTCGACCATGATATGTGGATTTCGCGGCCCGGTGATCCCGATAGGCGAACCGGCCACCACCGTTTCGCCTACCGCCACGTTCAGCCGCGCAAGCCCTGTGACGAGCGAGGTCCAGCCGCCTTCATGCTCGATGATGACGATCCGGTCATAGCCGCGATAGGGCCCGGCGAAGGCCACTCGCCCCGGTGCCGGAGCAACCGCCTGCGCCTGTTCGCGCGGAGCCAGCACCAGACCGTTCGAGCGGGCCTGCCCTTGCGCATTCTCGCCGAAACCGGTGACCAGCCGCCCCGTGACCGGGAGCATGTAGCTGGAGAGACCCGCAGGGGGAGGCACGAACTGCGAGGCTTCGACGACGCGCGCGTCCTCCGGCCGCGGCGGGCGCACGATCGGGCCCGGCAGCGCCGCAAGCTGTTCGCGCAAAGTGCCCTGACGACCCATTTCCTCGACCAGATCGCCCAGATCGCGCGCCTTTTCGGCGAGCGCCACGGCCCGGTCACCCTCACGCGCGGCGATGCCGCTGGCTTCGCGCCCGGCAAGGCGCTGCTGCGATTCGATCACGGCAAGCCTGCGCCTGCGCTCGCGCATCTGCCCCTGCGCCTCGGCAAGGCCGGCAGCAGCGGTGCGCGCCTGCCCTTCCAGCGCGCGGCCCCGCTCGATCGCGCCGCGCAGGGCGGCGGTGCGCCGCTCGACCTCGGGCAGCATAGTGTCGAGCATCGCGCGCATGTAAACGGCATCGCGCACCGAACCGGGGCGCAGCAGCGCCAGTAGCGGCGGACGGCGGGAAAGGCGCTGGAGCGATCCGGTGAGCCGGGCGAGCGGACCCTGACGTTCGGCCATCTGGGCGCGAAGATCGGCCCGCTGCGAGGCGATCAGGCGCATCTGCGCGCGCCGAACGGCGATTGCCGCCTCGGTTTCCTGAATGCGTGCGGCAATGGCGGCAGCTTCGCGCGCGGTGCGGTCGGCCTGCTCGGTGACCTGACGGGCGCGGGCCTCGAGCTTTTCGGCCCGGCCGCGGGCTGCCGCACCCTCGCGGCGGGCCGCCAGCATGTCCGCCTGGGCGCGCCGCGCATCGACCGCAGGGTCGAGCACTGCAAGCTGCTGCGTCATCGCCTGCGTGGCGAAAACGGCAATACCCACGGCGGAAAGGAGCAGGAGAGAACGGGGAACAGGCTTCACACGGGGTTAACTAGGGCACCGCGAGTCAGCCGGGAAGAGGGAAGAGAAATGCGAGCGTTATTACCCCCGCGCTTCCGGGGATGCTGGCATGGCGCCGCGGACAAGCGCCTGAATGCGCGGCGGCCGAGCCTCACCCCGAGCGGTGATAGGGATGCCCGGCCAGGATAGCCGTGGCCCGCCACAGTTGTTCGGCCAGCATTGCGCGGGCCATCATGTGGGGCCAGGTCATTCGCCCGAAGCACAGCAGATGATCAGCCCGGCTGCGCGCTTCGTCGCCGTGGCCGTCGGCAGCGCCGATCAGGAAACGGCATTCGCGCACGCCTTCATCGCGCCAGCGGCCGAGCAGCGCGGCGAATTCTTCCGAACTCATCGTCTTGCCCCGCTCGTCCAGCAGGACGTCGCGACTGGGAGTCTGGGTGGGAGGGGGAATCTTCCCGCCGACGTCGGGCAATTCGCTGTGGCGAAATGGCCAGGCAATGCGCTTCGCATAGCGGTCGAGCAGGTCGGCCTCCGGCGAGCGGGCGATCTTGCCGCGGGCGATGATGTGAAGCAGCATGGTCCAACTGCGCGCAGAACAGCGATGTCCCGGCGCAAAGTCCTTTCGAAAGGGTGCCCGGTCGTTCAGGTCGTCACTTGCGACGACCGGGGCTCATCCTCCAGCAGGCCCCCCTTGAAGGGAGCCTTCAGGCGCAGCGGTCAGGCTGCGCCGGTCGGTCCGTCGAAGCCCCACATACGTTCCAGGTTGTAGAACGTGCGCACTTCGGGGCGGAACAGGTGGACCACTACGCCGCCGGCATCGACCAGAACCCAGTCGGCTGCGGGCAGGCCTTCGATGCGCGGGCCGCCGAAGCCACCCTGCTTGAGGCGTTCGCCAAGTTTCTGCGCCATGGCCGCGACCTGACGGGTGGAACGGCCGGAACCGATCACCATGAAGTCCGCGATGCTGGACTTGCCATCGAGGTCGATGGTCACGAGATCCTGCACCTGATCGTCATCCAGCGACTGGAGGATCAGGTTCATCAGCGGATCATCGTGCTGAACCGTGGGGCTCAGCGGGGGCGTTGCGCCGGTTGAGGCCGGCTGTATCTGTGCCTGTGGCATCTTAGTGTAGGTCTGCTCCTTTCAGGGATCGACCGGGCACGATGGAAGCCACCGTGCCGCGAGCGATCGTTTTCTTGATGTGCCGGTTGTGCAGGAGAAGGGCCAAAAAGCCTCTCACGCTGCCGATCCGTTGATGGGCGTTCCACATAGGGGCCTGTGCGTGACCGCATCTCGCGAAAATCCACTTGAGGACTTCCGTGCCCACTCCGGATCGGCCTGGCGTATAGCCGTGGCCGACCGCGTATCGGGGTCGAATCGCAATGTCACTAGCGCAGGTGCGCTCCACCTTTCCGGGCCGCGAAGACTGGTCATGGACGTCCGGTAACGCCGCAGCCAGGCCATCGCGGGGCTCGCGAGGGCAGCGCCATCATACCCCGGACGGGCGATTACCGCAATCGGCATGAGTCGGGCGATCGTCCGCCAGTCTTTCCACCGGTGCAACTGTGCGAGATTGTCCGCCCCCATCAGCCACACGAAGCGCCGTTTCGGGTAGCGCCGCAGCAGAGCCCTGAGAGTATCGACGGTGTAGCGGGTGCGCAGTTCACGCTCGATCGCAGTGGGGCGAATCCGCGCGCGCCGGGCCTGCTTACGGGCCGATTCGACCCGTGCGGCAAGCGGCGCCATGCCGGCGGCAGGCTTGAGCGGATTGCCCGGCGATACCAGCCACCACGCCTCGTTCAGGCCCAGCGCGTCGATACAGAACAGGGTGATCCGCCGGTGCCCACCATGGGCCGGGTTGAAACTGCCGCCGAGCAGGCCCGTGACCGGGCCGGAGCGGGTCTTCTGCACAGGTCGAATCAGGGGCGCGCCTGCCCGGAACCGCGCACCTGCCACTTGTAGGTCGTCAGCCCTTCGAGCGCGACGGGGCCGCGTGCGTGCAGGCGCCCGGTGGCGATGCCGATCTCTGCGCCGAGTCCGAATTCGCCGCCATCGGCGAACTGGCTGGAAGCGTTCACCATGACGATGGCGCTGTCGACCTCGTCGAGAAAACGCTCGGCGGCGTCCGCATCATCGGTGAGAATCGCATCGGTATGGTGCGACGAATGGGCGGCGATATGCTCGATCGCGGATTCGAGGCCGTCGACCACGGCGACCGAAAGCACGGCGTCGAGATATTCGGTGTCCCAGTCCTCGCCGCTCGCCGGCAGCACGCGGGGGTCTAGTGCCTGCGCGCGCGCGTCGCCGCGCACTTCGCAGCCCGCCTCGATCAGCCCGGCAACCACCGAAGCGCTCTCCGGGAACTGGGTGTCGAGCAGCAGCGTCTCCATCGCGCCGCAGATGCCGGTGCGGCGCAGCTTGGCGTTGACCGTCAGCTTGCGCGCCATCTCGGCGTCGGCAGCAGCGTGGACATACGTGTGGCAGATGCCGTCGAGGTGGGCCAGCACGGGCACCCGCGCATCGGCCTGAACCCGCGCGACAAGGCTCTTGCCCCCGCGCGGCACGATCATGTCGATCAGCCCGGCGGCGGTCAGCATCGCGCCCACGACGGCGCGGTCCTGCGTCGGCACCAGCTGGATCGCGGCGGCGGGAATACCAACGCTTTCCAGCCCGGCAGCCAGAGCGGCCCGGATCGCACGGTTGGAATGGAGCGCCTCGGTGCCCCCGCGCAGCATCACCGCATTGCCCGAACGCAGGCACAGCGCAGCGGCATCGGCGGTGACGTTGGGGCGGCTTTCGTAGATGATCCCGATCAGGCCGATCGGCACCCGCACGCGCGACAGTTTCAGGCCGTTGGGCCGTTCATCGGCGGAGATCACCTCGCCCACCGGATCGGGCAGCGCGGCGACCTGTTCCACGGCGTCGGCAATGCCCGCCAACCGTCCGGCATCCAGCCGCAGGCGGTCAAGCAGCGCGCCGGACAGGCCTTTAGCCTCGCCTGCCGCGATATCCTGCGCATTGGCGGCGAGAATCTCGCCCTCCGCCGCGCGCAGGGCCTTCGCGGCGGCGCGCAGGGCGCCTGCCTTGTCCGCATCGCTCAGCCGCGCCAGCACGCGCTGCGCAGCGCGGCCATCGCGGGCCAGCTGTTCGACCAGCGCTTCGGGAGAAATCGCAGCAGGGTCGGCGGACAGGGAAGTCTGAAGGTTCATGGCCAGATCGACTAGCACCGCGCAGCTCCCCTGTCACCGATCGAGAAAGGGCGGGCGGCGAGGGCATTTTCCTACATCGCCGCGCCCTGCTACGTTCGCGCAGGTTCTTTCACATCGTTGTCACCGCCGCCGCCAAACCGCCTTGCACAGGCGTTTTTAGCGTGCACTTTATCAACTAACGCAGCCCGCTTTGCCCGTGGGAAATGACAATCGATATTATATCCCTCGGCTCGCCGCAGGACTCGTCCGACTCGGCTCGATTCGACAAAGTGCCGGGACCAGTCGATTCGCCTTGGTAATAACCCCCTGCTAGTTGGCCCGCCGGGACTGAGACAATAGATTTCCAGCGGGGTCGTTTTGCTATCCATTTCAGCCGGGGCGTTCTTGCAGCGCCTCAGGACTGCGTTTCCCGATCGTGAGTTCATCATGCGATCGCAGGGACAGGTCCGTTTCATCCGCATTTCTTCGCGGAGCCAGAAGATCGCCGCAGGCGTTGCAGTATGCGTCCTTGGCGCCTGGTGCGCCTCGGTCGGTGCGCTGGCCCTGTCGCAAGTCTCCACCGGCACCGCGCAGGCCGCGCTCGCCGGGCGCGAGGCCAAGGTCGCCCGGGCCGAGCATAGCGTCGAGCAGTACCGCGAGAATATCGACACGGTCGCCTCCGACCTCGCGCGCCGCCAGAAGTTCATCGAACAGATGGTCGATGCCCACATCAGCGATCTGCCCGAAAGCACCGAAGCCGCGCAGCCGGAAGCCGCCGACGAAACCGGCGCCAAGGTGAAGAAAATCAGCGCCCTGATGCCCGAAGCCGGCGCCCTCGCCCGCATCGAGGCCGCGCAGATCGCCATGGTCGATCGCCTGACCCGCTACGCCGACACCCGCTCCAGGGCCGCCAGCGATGCAATCCGCAGTCTCGGCCTCAATCCCAATGCCATCAGGACCAGCGCCCGTACCGCCGAGGGTGGTCCGCTGGTGAAGCTCGTCACGTCCGGCGACGGCAGCGTCGATCCCCGCTTCCGCCGCATGGGCCAGAGCCTGGCCCGCATGGGCGCGCTGGAGAACGGCCTTGCCTCGATCCCGCAGGTCAGCCCCGCACATGTCGCCTATGTCTCGTCCAGCTACGGTTATCGGTCCGACCCCTTCACCGGCAGCGCCGCATTCCATGCCGGGCTCGATTTCCCCGGCCCGATGGGCTCGCCCATCTATGCCGCCGCCAAGGGCCGGGTCACTTTCGTTGGCCAGAAGTCCGGCTACGGCAACTGCGTGGAAGTGAGTCACGGCAACGGCCTGATGACCCGCTACGGCCACCTTTCGGGCTTCCGCGCCCACGTTGGCCAGAAAGTCGATGCCGGCGCGCTGATCGCCGCAATGGGCAGCACCGGCCGCTCGACCGGCTCGCACCTGCACTTCGAAGTGCGGGTCAACGACCGGCCGGTCAATCCGCGCCCGTTTCTCGAAGCGGCCCAAACCGCACAGAGCAACCTCCAGAACAACAATCAGCCACAGAAGGAGAGAAGCTGACATGGCCAAGGCCTTCATTAGCTCCCGCGTCACCGGCACCAGCACGAGCTTTTCGATGCTGGGCTCGGACACCACCATCACCGGCAACATCCAGGCCAGTGCAGACCTGCACATCGACGGCAGCGTCGATGGTGACATCACCTGCAATTCGCTCGTCCAAGGTGAAGGCAGCGAGATCACCGGCGCCGTGCGTGCCGAATCGGTGCGTATCGCCGGTCTCGTACGCGGCTCCGTCGCCGCCCGCGAAGTGGTGATCCTCAAGACCGCCCGCATCGAAGGCGACGTCGCCTATGACGCGCTGACGATCGAACAGGGTGCTCGCCTCGAAGGGCGCCTCAGCCCCAGCGGCGGCCAGATACCCCCGGCTATGGCGCGCCTCCCGGCCGTCGAACCGGAACTGATGCTGCCCGCCGCGGCAGAATGAATCCCGGCGGGCGGTTCAGCCGCCCGCCACTTCGAACCGCAGCGCCTTGCGGTCCAGCTTGCCGACCTTGGTTTTCGGCAGCTTCGCGCGTGGTTCGACGCGGTTCACCTGCTCGTGCCTGCCGACGCGGGCATTGAGCCACTCCGCGATATCCTGCGCCTCCCCCTTCTGCCGCGGATCGAGGACGACGAAAGCGCGGGGCCGTTCGCCAAGATAGGCGTCCGGCACCCCGATCACCGCAGCCTCGCGCACGGCGGGATGGGCCAGCAACACCGCCTCGACCTGGCTTGGGAAGACCTTGAAGCCAGCCACCGCGATCATGTCCTTTATGCGATCGACGATGTGGACATAGCCATCCTCGTCGATCATCGCGACATCGCCGGTGCGCAGCCAGCGCCGCCCTTCCCGCTCCACGAAGACATCCGCGTCAGGGCGATTCCAATAGCCGAGCATGACCTGCGGGCCGGCGATCGCCAGTTCTCCCAGCTCGCCGGCAGCGGCGTCGCGCGTACAATCGTCCGTGTCAAACAGGCGCAAATCCGTGCCCGGCAGCGGATGCCCGATCGAGCCGGCCACTTCGCGCCCGTCGAACGGGTTGGCTGCTACGACTCCGGCCGTCTCGGTAAGGCCGTAGCCCTCGACCAGCTTGGCCCCGCTCGTCTTGTCGAAACGCGCCTTGAGCGAGGCGGCCAGTGGCGCCCCTCCGGAGATGCAGGTGAAGAGGCTAGACAGGTCGGTCCGCCCCATCTGCGGATCGTCGAGCAGCGCCTGATACATCGTCGGTACGCCCAGCATCGCGGTTACCTTGAGGCGCTCTACCGTAGCCAGTGCCTGGACCGCCTGGAATCGCGGCAGCATCGCGATAGTGCCGCCGTCGTAGACCGTCCGGTTGACGACGCAGGCATTGGCGAAGACGTGGAATAACGGCAGCACGCCCAGAATTACGTCGCGCTGGTGCGCGTGCGGGTCGATCGCCTCGATCTGGCGGGCGTTGGCGGTCAGGTTTTGGTGGCTGAGCATCGCCCCCTTGGGCGTCCCGGTCGTGCCTCCGGTATATTGCAGCATCGCCACGTCGACGAGCGGGTCGATGGCGACCGGCTGCGGTTCTGCGCCAAGCAGCAGGTTGCGCCATTCGAGGACGTCGGCAGCACGGGGTATCGCAGCGATCCCGCCTCGCTTGAACAGGCGCATGCCCAGCCCCTGCCAGAACGGCATTTGAGCACAGAGAGGGACAACCACCAGCCATTCCAGCGCCGATGCCCGCAGCACCTGCATCGCCGTCGGCAGCAGCCCCGGCACGTCAAGCGTGACGAGCAGCCGCGTGCCCGAATCGGCGACCTGCGCTTCCAGTTCGGCAGCGGTATATAGCGGGGAAAAATTGACCACGGTGGCGCCCGAGATCAGCACGCCGAAATAGGCGGACAGATGGGCCGGGACATTGGGCAGGTATAGCCCGACACGGTCGCCCTTGCCCAGTCCCAGCGACTGCAAGCCACTGGCAAAACGGCGCGCCTCGACGGCAATGTCGTCGTAGGTGAATTGTCGGCCGAGAAAATCGACGAGTACGCGGCGGCCATGTTCGGCGACGCTGGCCGCAAACATTTCCGTCATCGCCAGCGGGGCGAATGACTGCTCCCACACACAAGGATGCGCGTAGCATTCCTGCCAGGCCCTTGGGCCCACCCTCTCTTCCATGGGCGCAAGGTTAGCCTCGCGCAGGCGCGAGCAGCAAGGTCTTTATGTGTAAATGTAAACATAGCCGACAGATGACTGAAGCACCTGCCGGCTATATCTGTTTACTGATTGCGCTCTTCGGCCTCGGCGGCACGCTTGGCTTCGAGCCAGGCGGCGACTTCGGCTTCCTGCGCGGCCGCGCTGGCGGCCTGGACCTGGGCCTGACGCTCTGCGCGCAGTTCCTCGATCAGGGCGTCGCGGTCGTCGGTCAGACGCTCCTTGGTCAGGTTCTCGTCTTCCTGGATGCCGGCCTTCTTGGCTGCCTTGGCAACCAGGGCGTCCAGTTCGCGCTGCGAGCACAGACCCAGCGTAACCGGGTCCTTCGGCGTGATGTTGTTGATGTTCCAGTGCGAACGGTCGCGGATCGCCGCAATCGTGTTGCGCGTGGTGCCGATCAGCTTGCCGATCTGCGCATCCGAAACCTCGGCGTGGTTGCGCAGGATCCAGGCGATGCCGTCCGGCTTGTCCTGACGCTTCGAAACCGGGGTGTAGCGCGGGCCCTTGGTACGGCTCGCGGTGACCGGCACCTTGTGCATGCGCAGCTTGTATTCGGGGTTGGCCTGCCCCTTTTCGATCTCTTCCATGGTCAGTTCGCCGGCACGAACAGGGTCGCGGCCGGTGTACTTGCTGGAGGCCAGATCGTCGGCCATGGCCTGGACTTCAAGCATGTGGAGACCGCAGAACTCTGCAATCTGCTCAAAAGTCAAAGAAGTGATGTCGACCAGCCACGAGGCGGTCGCGTGCGGCATCAGCGGAGTGGGCTGGCTCATGTCTCTATCCCCGGCGGAAACAATAAGGGCCACCCCTGCGGAGTGGCCGTACCGTGCCGATTTAGGGAAATTTTGCGCAATGGGCAAGCGAAAGGCTTGATTTTTTGCAGGAGAGTGCCTGAAGTTTCACGTGGAACCGCCGGGCGCATGCTCTGCCCGGCCTGCCGCAGGCTGAACTGCGCCCGCCGCAGTTCAGACCTCCAGCACAATCTTGCCGATGTGGTCGCCGGCTTCCATCCGCGCGTGGGCCGCTGCGGCTTCAGCCAGCGGAAAGCGCGCATCCATAACCGGGCGCAGCAGGCCCTCTTCCACCAGAGGCCAGGCGCACCCGGCGATTTCCTGCGCGAGCAATGTCTTGAACTCGTCCGAACGCGGCCGCAGCGTCGACCCGGTGAGCGTATAGCGACGGCTCATGACCACGGCCATGTTGATCTCCGCCTTCGCTCCGCCCTGCACCGCGATGGTGACATGGCGTCCGTCCGGCGCCAGACACTTGAGATTGCGCGAAACATAGCTGCCCGCGACCATGTCGAGCACGAGATCGACCCCCCTGCCCCCGGTCAGCCGCGCGACTTCCTCGACGAAATCGCTCGTCTTGTAGTCGATCGCGTGGGTCGCCCCGATCTTCAGCGCCGCCTCGCATTTCTCGGCCGAACCGCAGGTGACAATGACCGTCAGCCCGAAATGACGGCCCAGCATCGCCGCCATCGTACCGATGCCGCTGGTGCCGCCATGGACCAGCAGCGTCTCGCCCTCGCGCGCATGACCACGCTCGAAAACGTTGTGCCAGACGGTAAACAGGGTTTCAGGCAGCGCAGCGGCCTCGTCCATTTCGAGGCCTTCCGGCACCGGCAGACAGTGTCCTGCCCTCGCCAGGCAATACTGCGCATACCCCCCGCCGGAAACGAGCGCGCAGACCTGTTGGCCGGGGATGAACTCGGTCACTCCTTCACCCAGAGCCGCGATCGTGCCCGAAATCTCCAGCCCCGGAATCGGCGAAGCGCCCGGCGGCGGCGGATAGTTGCCCGTCCGCTGTACCACATCGGGCCGGTTCACCCCGGCGAACGCCACCCGCACCAGCACCTCGCCGGGCCCCGGCCTTGGCACCGGGACGATTTCGGGACGGAGAACTTCGGGACCGCCGGGCGAATCGTATCCCACGGCCGTCATCATGACAGGAAGGTCAGCTAACATGGTCGCAGGTGTTGCCACAGTGGACGACTACGGGGAACACACTTTCGGACCATTGACAGGCGCCAATTCGAGTCCGATGCTGCATTGCAATGGACGATTATGATCGACCGCGGCGGCGGTCGTCCGAAGGCGACTTCGGCGCCGCCAGCCTCCTCGCCAGCGAAAGCCTGGAGCGCTATTCGCTGGACGAACTCGACTCACGTATCGTTCTGCTGGAAACCGAAATCGAACGCATCCGCGCGCACCGAAGCGCGTCTTCCGCCCACCGGCTTGCGGCCGATGCCCTGTTCAGGCCGCGATCATCTTGATCCGCGCAGCCTCGCCTTTCCGCTCCCGTGCAACGTCTCCGCACGGGCAACCTCGCAACCCTCCTGATCATTCCTATATCGATCCCGAAACCTCTCACCGCCAAACTCCCTTGTACGGAGAGTCGTCCCTCACAATGAAGGTCGCATAAATGCCAAGTTTCGCGCAAAGCCTTGAAAAGACCCTGCACTCGGCTCTGTCTCACGCGTCTGAGCGGAGCCACGAGTACGCGACGCTCGAGCACCTGCTGCTCGCGCTGATCGACGATACGGACGCGGCCCAGGTCATGCAGGCTTGCGGCGTGGACCTTGGCGATCTGGGCGACGTGGTGCGCCAGTATCTCGACCAGGAATACCAGTCGCTCAAGACCGAGGAAAAGGGCGATCCCGCCCCTACTGCCGGTTTCCAGCGGGTGATCCAGCGCGCCATCCTGCACGTCCAGTCCTCCGGCAAGGACACCGTGACCGGCGCCAACGTTCTTGTCGCCCTGTTCTCCGAACGTGACAGTTACGCCGTCTACTTCCTGCAACAGCAGGACATGAGCCGCCTCGACGCCGTCAGCTATATCAGCCACGGCATCGGCAAGGGCGGCAAGCGCATCGAGGATCGCAGCCCCAAGGGCGCGTCCGACGAGAACACCCCCACGCCCGAAGACAAGAACGAGACCAAGCCCGCCGCCGGAAACAAGAAGGATTCCGCGCTCGACCAGTTCACCGTCAACCTCAACGAAAAGGCACTGAACGGCAAGGTCGACCCGCTGATCGGTCGCGGCCCCGAAGTGGACCGCACGATTCAGATCCTGTGCCGCCGCTCCAAGAACAACCCGCTCTACGTGGGTGATCCGGGCGTGGGCAAGACCGCGATCGCAGAAGGACTTGCGCGCAAGATCGTCGAGGGCGAAGTGCCAGAAGTGCTGGCCGAAGCGGTGATCTACTCGCTCGACATGGGCAGCCTCCTGGCTGGCACCCGCTATCGCGGCGATTTCGAGGAACGCCTCAAGCAGGTCGTCTCCGAACTTGAGAAGATGCCTCATGCGGTCCTCTTCATCGACGAGATTCACACCGTGATCGGCGCCGGCGCCACCAGCGGCGGCGCGATGGACGCCTCGAACCTGCTCAAGCCGGCTCTGTCGGGCGGCACGATCCGTTGCATCGGCTCGACCACCTACAAGGAGTTCCGCAACCACTTCGAAAAGGACCGCGCCCTGCTGCGCCGGTTCCAGAAGATCGACGTGAACGAACCCACGATCGAGGACACCATCAAGATCCTCAAGGGCCTGCGCACGGCCTTCGAGGAGCACCACAAGGTCAAGTACACCCCCGACGCCATCAAGACGGCGGTGGAGCTTTCAGCCCGCTACATCAACGACCGCAAGCTGCCCGACAAGGCGATCGACGTGATCGACGAAGTCGGCGCGATGCAGATGCTGGTGCCCC
The DNA here is from genome assembly GCF_902706195.1 of Novosphingobium sp. 18050. Classification (GTDB taxonomy): domain Bacteria; phylum Pseudomonadota; class Alphaproteobacteria; order Sphingomonadales; family Sphingomonadaceae; genus Novosphingobium. The sequence continues at coordinate 20,958 of NZ_CACSJO010000009.1, forward strand.
CCAGCCGCCGCAAGAAAACCATTACCGCCCGCGAGATCGAGCAGGTCATCGCGACGATGGCGCGCATCCCGCCCAAATCGGTCAGCTCCGACGACAAGAAGGCGCTCGGCACGCTCGAGCGTGATCTCAAGCGCGTCGTCTTCGGGCAGGACAAGGCGATCGAGCTGGTCTCGACGGCAATGAAGCTCAGCCGCGCCGGGCTCCGCGATCCGGAAAAGCCGATCGGCTCGTTCCTGTTCTCCGGCCCCACCGGCGTCGGCAAGACCGAAGTCGCCAAGCAACTGGCCCAGGTCATGGGCATCCCGATGCAGCGCTTCGACATGTCCGAATACATGGAGCGTCATTCGGTCAGCCGCCTGATCGGCGCGCCTCCGGGTTATGTCGGGTTCGATCAGGGCGGCTTGCTCACCGATGCCATCGACCAGCAGCCGCACTGCGTTCTACTGCTCGACGAAATCGAGAAAGCCCACGCCGACCTGTTCAACATCCTGCTGCAGGTGATGGACAACGGCCGCCTGACCGACCACCACGGCAAGACCGTCGATTTCCGCAACGTGGTGCTCATCATGACCACCAACGCGGGCGCTTCGGACATGGCCAAGGTCGGCATCGGCTTCGGCGATGTGTCCAAGCAGGACGCCGGTGAAGAAGCGGTGAAGCAGCTCTTCACGCCTGAATTCCGCAACCGCCTCGATGCGATCATCCCCTTCGCCTATCTCGCCAAGGACACGATCAGCCGGGTCGTGGACAAGTTCATCCTCCAGCTGGAACTCCAGTTGGCCGACCAGAACGTCCACATCCAGTTCGATTCGACCGCCCGCGAATGGCTGGGCGACCGCGGCTACGACAAGCTCTACGGCGCCCGCCCGATGGCCCGCGTCATTCAGGAGAAGGTCAAGCAGCCGCTTGCCGAGGAACTGCTGTTCGGCAAGCTGGCCCACGGCGGCGAGGTCCACGTATCGGTCAAGGAAGACGCGCTCAACTTCGAGCTGACGCCTTCCCCACCCAAGGTGACCAAGGCCAAGAAGAAAACGCCTGTGAAGCGGGTGACGAAGAAGTCTGGTATCGAGCCGGAAACCAGCTCCGACGACTGATCCTTGTAACAGGCAATGAAGATGGGGTGGGAACCGCAGGGTTTCCGCCCCATTTCTTTTTCATGGCCCGCGAATTCTCCTGGATTAGACCCGAACCCTGGGGAATCCATGTCGTCCCTGCAGACTGCTGGATCGATCCGGCACGTCCCGTTGATCGGGCACTGGTTACCCACGGCCACGCTGACCACGCACGCGGCGGCCATGGCGCAACTTTCGCCACCCCCGCCACCCTCGCCATCATGAAGCTTCGCTACGCCACCGAAGAAGGCGCTGTGGCCGTCCCCTACGGCGATCGTATCGAACTGCCCGGAGGTGTCCATGCCACGTGGATTCCCGCCGGCCACGTCCTCGGCTCGGCGCAAATCCTCCTCGAACACGCGGGCGAGCGGATCGTCGTCACCGGCGACTTCAAGCGCCGACCCGACCCGACCTGCCCGCCCTTCGAAGTCACCCCCTGCGACGTCCTCGTCACCGAGGCGACCTTCGGCCTCCCCGTATTCCGGCATCCGCCGGTAGAGGAAGAGGTCGGCAAGCTACTCACCGCCCTCGCGGCCAATCCACAGCGCTGCGTGCTGGTGGGCGCTTACGCGCTGGGCAAGGCGCAGCGCCTGATCGCCGAACTGCGCCGCGCCGGGCACCGCGATACGATCTGGCTCCACGGCGCCATGGAACGAATGTGCCGCCTCTATGAGGAATGGGGTATCGATCTGGGTGATCTGCGGCTCGTCTCGGACGCAGGCAAACAGGACCTCGCGGGAAGTGTAGTCCTCGCCCCGCCCTCCGCCCTGAACGACCGCTGGAGCCGCCGGCTGCCGGACCCGATCACCGCGATGGCCTCAGGCTGGATGCGCGTCCGCCAGCGAGCGCGGCAGCGGATGGTCGAACTGCCGCTCATCATCTCCGATCATGCGGACTGGGATGAACTGACGCAGACGGTGGTGGACGTGAATCCGGCCGAGACATGGATCACCCACGGGCGCGAGGAAGCCATGTTGCGATGGTGTGAGTTGAACCAGAGGAAGGCCCGGGCTTTGGCGCTTGTGGGGTATGAGGATGAAGATGATTAAGACCTGGGGCCATCGCCCCAGACCCCCTTACTGGCGGCGTTGCGTGTGCAGTTACGGCGGATGCGTATGGTGACGGCCGAGTTACTTATAGCCGCCGGCGGTCTTGTTGTGCGGGCAGCAGCGCGCAGGCTCTCCCCATCCACTTTGTCGTCCCTGAGCGAGAATGACGTGCGCACCCAAGGCCCCTGCGCACACGGCGCCGCCAATAAAGGGGGCTGGGGCGATGGCCTCAGGTCTTCGTTCCCCTTCTGATGGAAAACTTCGCCGCCCTTCTGGACGCTCTGGTCTACACCCGAAGCCGCAACGCCAAACTCAAGCTCCTGGCCGATTACTTGCGCGAAACCCCCGACCCGGACCGAGGCTGGGCCCTTGCAGCGTTGACCGACGGGCTGGATTTTCCGGCAGTGAAAAGCGCAACCATCCGCAACCTGCTGACCGAGCGCATCGACTCCGTCCTGTGGACCCTGAGCCGCGAATATGTCGGCGATTCGGCCGAGACCGCAAGCCTGCTCTGGCCCGAGCCTGCAGAGGCGCCCTCCCCGCCAACTGTCTCCGAGGCGGTGGACGCGCTATCGCGCATGACCCGCGGCAACGTCATGGTCGAACTCCCCCGGCTGCTCGACCGGCTCGATGCGAATGGGCGTTATGCCTTGCTCAAGCTGGCCACGGGAGCGATGCGGATCGGCATTTCGGCCAGGCTTGCCAAGACCGCCTTCGCGCAGGCTTTCAGCGTCGCGGTGGAGGATGTGGAGGAGCATTGGCACGGCCAGACCCCGCCATATGCCGCGCTGTTCGACTGGGCGGCGCATGGGGGAGAGGCGCCCAGTTCGGAAAACCTGCCGCTATTCCGGCCCTTCATGCTCGCGCATGGGCTGGAGGACAGCGAGGTCGATCTGGCCGACTATGCGGCGGAATGGAAATGGGACGGCATCCGCGTGCAGGTGGTCCACGCTGGCGGCGAAACCCGCGTCTATTCCCGCTCCGGCGACGATATATCCGCCACTTTCCCCGAAATTGCCGAGGCGCTGGCGATCAACGCGGTGCTGGACGGCGAACTGCTGGTGCGCGGCGCGCATCAGGGCGGGGAGGCGGGCGGCGCGGCAAGTTTCAACGCCTTGCAACAGCGCCTTGGCCGTAAGACGGTCAGCAAAAAGATGCGGGAGGAATATCCGGCGTTCGTAAGACTTTATGATGCCTTGATTGTCGAGGGAGAAGACCTGCGCCCCCTGCCCTGGGCCAGGCGCCGGGCAGCTTTGGAGGATCTGGTACCCCGGCTAGACCCACAGCGCTTCGACATCAGCGGAGTCATCCCGGCGGACGACTTTGCGCAATTGGCCGCCATCCGCGAGCGGGCACGGGACGATGCCATCGAAGGGGTTATGCTCAAGCGGCGCGACAGCCCTTATGTAGCGGGTCGCAAGACCGGGCTCTGGTATAAATGGAAGCGAGATCCGCTGCTGATCGACTGCGTGCTGATGTATGCCCAGCGCGGCTCGGGGAAGCGCAGTTCGTTCTATTCGGACTACACCTTCGGCTGCTGGGACGGCGATCCCGATACGGGGGCGGAACTGCTACCGGTGGGCAAGGCCTATTTCGGCTTCACCGACGAAGAGCTGAAATGGCTCGACCGCTACGTGCGTGGTCACACCGTGAACCGCTTCGGTCCGGTGCGCGAAACCGACAAGTCTCTGGTGTTCGAAGTGGCCTTCGATTCCGTCCATTCAAGCAAGCGCCACAAGTCGGGCGTCGCCATGCGCTTTCCCCGCATCAGCCGCATCCGCGCCGACAAGCCCCCCCACGAGGCAGACCGCATAGAGGCCCTGCGCGCCCTCATCCGCGATTGACCGTGATCAAGTTCCACGTGAAACTTTTGGGATAGGAAGGACGCTAAGCCCCTTTGCCCAGGAGAGATCACCCTTGTCCGTCGACACCCAGCCCAAGCCCGCCGAGAATCCAGGCACTCCATTCTACCGCCTGGGAGGCGCTCCCGTGTTCGAGGCAATTGCCGAGCGCTTTTACGATCTGGTCGAACAGGACTCCGCCTACGCGCAGCTTCGCGCCATGCACGCTCCAGATCTTGCGCCCGTGTGTGCGTCGCTGCCGAAGTTCCTGGCTGGATGGGCAGGCGGCCCGCGCGACTGGTTCGAAGCCAATCCCGGCCGCTGCATGATGAGCCTGCACAAGCCGATGACCATCGACAAGGCCGTCGCCGGCCAATGGGCCGAAGCGATGCAGCGCGCGATTGCCGACGTAGCCCCCGAGCCTGCCGACATGGCGCGGGCCATGGGTGATATTCTTGCCGATATGGCGCGCGCCATGGGGCGCTGAAGCCGCGCTCGTCCCGGAGGAATTCTAGACCGAAATGCTGAACTGCTTCTCGCGGGACGTGGCCCCGCGCAGGAGTTCCAGCCGCGACGGTGCCAGGCCCAGCGCACGAGCCAGCAAGTCGCGCACAGCCTCATTCGCCTTGCCGTCCTCCGGCTTGGCGCGGACTTTGACGAGCAGGCGGCCGTCCGCAATTTCCAGCGATTCGACTTTCGCGCCGGGCGTCACGCGCAGAGCCAGACGCCCTTCCTCGTCGATGAGAACGCGCAAGGCGTCGGCCGATGGCAGTTCTGCCTTCGGCCGCGCCATCAGCTTTTCAGCCCAAGCGCCTCGGCATGCATCCGGCCATTGATGACATAGCCCTTCACGCCAGCCTGGTTCGCGGCGACCGCCGCATCGTCAAGATCGCGCAGGTACTTGGCGGGGCGACCCATCCAAAGCTGCCGCGCGCCGATGCGCTTGCCGGTAAGTTGCGCCCCGGCGGCAAGCATGCCGTCCGATTCGATGTAACTGCCGTCCATCACGATCGCACCAAGTCCGACGAACGCCCGGTCCTCCAGCGTACAGCCATGGATCATCGCCAGATGGCCGATCAGCACGTCATCACCGATGATGGTGGGGAAGCCGTCCGGGTTCGACGGCTTGGGGCTGTCACAGTGGACCACGGTGCCGTCCTGAATATTGGAGCGCGCGCCGATCACCACGCGGTGAACGTCAGCGCGGATCACACAGTTGTACCAGATGCTGGCGTCAGGCCCGATCTCGACATTACCTATGATCCGGCAGCCCGGCGCGATGAATGCGCTGGAGTGTATCCTCGGTGCCTTGCCGTTGATCGCGGCCATGGTGATGTCGGTGCGGTTCTCTATCATGGGTTTCCTGCCAGCCTGCTCCAGCGGACATAGGGGAAAATGGAGGCGTGATCATCCGTCCAGGGTCCCGGCGCCCGTTCTTCGAGGGTCTTCCATGGGGTATCGGGCGCCCTGCGCGCAAGGGTGCGCAGCACGTCTGCATCGCGCGAAAGCGCGATCCAGCGTGAGGGCGTGTAGCGCGTATCGTCTTCGGGAAAGTCGAGCCGCGATAGCGCCGCCAACCCGCTATCCTGCGCAGTAGCCCCGATGACGGGCGCGAGATCGATGTAACGGTTGGAAATGTGCAGCACCAGCAGCCCATGGGGCGCAAGGGCGCGCAAGTAGACCTGCATGGCCTCACGCGTCAGCAGGTGCATGGGAATGGCGTCGGACGAGAACGCGTCGATCACCAGAACGTCGAATGCGGCGGCGGGCAGCGCGGCCAGTTCCAGGCGCGCATCGCCGATGATCACCCGCGCATCGGGCGTGCACTGGCGCAGGAACGTAAAGCGGCCGCTGGTGGAAAAGTGTAGAACCACCGGGTCGATCTCGAAGAAAGTCCAGTCCTGCCCTGCCTGCGCCTGACAGGCGAGTGAGCCGGTGCCCAGTCCCACCACGCCGACCCGCGCCATTGCCCCTTCGAGCGCAGGGACTGCCGAAAGGGCCAGCGCCACGCCGGAGGTCGGCCCGTAATACGTCAGAGCATCGCGCGAATGCGCCGGATCGAGCGACTGCTCGCCGTGCAGCGTTGTTCCATGGGCCAGGGTTCGCAGCCTGCCCTCGTGGTTATCGCGGATGGTGTAGATGCCGAAATAGCTGCGCGTGCGCTCCCCGGCCAAAGTTGCGCGGATCGTCAGGATGCCGCCCTGCCCGACCATGGCCATAGCCAGAACCGCGACGAGCGCCCCGCGCCAGGCCATGACCATCACTCCGCTCCCGACCAGGAATATCGTCAGCAGCAGCGCGAAAATAGCGCTCTCCGGGCGCATCGCGTAATCGTTCAGCTGCCAGGTCAGAAACGCGGCGAAACAGAGCAGCAGGACGAGCATGATACGCGCCATGCCCAGTTCGATCCCGTCGTTGTCGCGCCAACGCAGCAACGGCTCCAGCGGCATCAGCGCGGCAGCCGCGAGCACAAGCAACGGATGCTCCCACGCCCAGTCGAATACCAGCGGCGCGATCAACGCGGTGAAGAGGCCCCCCAGCGCGCCGCCCGCCGACATCGTCAGATAGAAACGGGTAAGCTGCGCTGCGCCGGGGCGGAGTTCATAGAGCCGGCCGTGCAGCGCGCTCGCCACACAAAAGAGGAGGAGGCAGGCCCCACCCGCCATCCATAACGTCCCCGACCCGCTCGACGTCATGGCATAGCTGCCCGCAAACAGCACCACCACCGGCGCGATGCGGCTCACCGCCATGACCGGCCCGCGTCGGTCGGCGAAGGCAAGGACGAAGCTCAGGAGATAAAGGCCCAGCGGGATCACCCAGATCAGCGGCATCGCGAAGATGTCGGTAGTGAGGTGGGTGGTCGTAGAGAGCATCAGGCCCGAGGGCACGGCGGACAGCAGCAGCCACAGGGTGATAGTGCGCCAACCGATGGGGGCAGCTGCGCCCTCCTCCACGGCAGCGGCGGGAAGGTTGGGGAGGTTGCGCCTACTGAACGCGGTGGCTGCGACCAGCACCACCAGCAGGGCAAAGCCCGCAGACCACCCCATACTCTGCGCCCGCAGACTGAGCAGCGGTTCCGCCAGCAGCGGATAAGCGAGCAAACCCGCGAAACTGCCAAGATTCGATGCAGCGTAAAGCGCCCAGGGCTGCCCGCTTTGCGGATCAGCAGCGAACCAGCGCTGCATAAGCGGCGCCTGCGCGGAAACGACGAAAAATGCCGGGCCGATGCTGAGGCCGAGCAGCAGGGGCACGCGCAACACCTCAGGCAGCCCGGCCATCGGCGGCATGCCAATGAGCCCGACCGGCAACGTCAGTGCAGCAAGAAGCAGTAGTGCTATATGAATCGTCGCCTGCCGGCGCAGCGGCAACCTGCCCAGCAGGTGAGCGTAGGCGTAGCCGGCCAGCAGCAGCGCCTGATAGACCAGCATCGCGCTGTTCCAAACGTTGGGCGCCCCTCCCAGCCGGGGCAGCGCCATGCGCGCCACCATAGGCTGGACCAGGAACAGCAGGAAGCTGCCGACCAGGATCGTGGTAACGAACAGCCCGCGCGCAGGGCCAGCCTTCCGGATCAGGGGCAAACCTGCCCCGCTTTGTCCTGCCCCGCTCCGCCGTTCACGCGCCAGCCTTTAGCGGCGATGGAATGAACGATGATATTGCCCGCTGGTGGATCGAAGCGGGCGTCGAGGAAATCGAGATCCTCGCGGCGGACCATGCCAAGGCGGGTCATCAGGCCCCAGCTAGCCGCATTCTCGATATTGGTGATGGCGAAGATTTCCGCCGCGCCGAAACGGTCGAACCCGGCATCGAGCGAAGCCGCAGCAGCTTCTTTCGCATAGCCCCGCCCCCAGGCGTCATCGCGCATCCGCCAGCCGATCTCCATCTCGCCGATAAAGCCAGCGCCGGGCGCATCGATCAGCTTCAGGCCGCAGAAACCCAGAATCTCGCCGGAAAGATGCCCGCCGTCCGCTTTGCGTTCCAACACCCAGAAGGTGTGTCCGACGCGCTCCTGAAAGCCGACGACCCGTTCCTCGAATAGCGCGACCTTGTCAGCATTCATCACCCCACCCAGCCAGCGCATGACGGATGGGGTGTTGGTGACTTGCGCAAAGCGATCGATATCACCCTCTCGCCAGTCACGCAGGACCAGCCGCGATGTTTCCACGTGGAACATCTCAGCCGTTCAGCAGGCGCGCAGCGTGAGCAGCGTGGTAGGTAAGGACGCCCGAGCAGCCCGCACGCTTGAAGGCGAGCAGCGTCTCCAGCACCATCGCGTCGCGGTCGGCCGCGCCGGCGGCGACAGTATGTTCGATCATCGCGTACTCGCCCGAGACCTGATAGGCGAAGACCGGCACCTCGAAGCGCTCCTTCACGCGGCGCACGATATCGAGGTAAGGCAGGCCCGGCTTGACCATGACCGTGTCCGCGCCCTCGGCAAGGTCCATCGCCACTTCACGCAAGGCTTCCTCGGTGTTGCCGGGGTCCATCTGGTAGCTTTTCTTGTCACCCTTGAGCAGCCCGCGCGAGCCGACCGCATCGCGGAACGGGCCGTAGAACGCCGAGGCATACTTGGCCGCGTAGCTCATGATCTGGACATTGGTATGGCCGGCGTCTTCCAGCGCATCGCGGATGGCGCCGATACGGCCGTCCATCATGTCGGACGGGGCGATGATGTCCGCGCCCGCATTCGCCTGATTGAGCGACTGGCCGACCAGCGCTTCCACCGTCTCATCGTTGAGGACATAGCCCGCCTCGTCGATAAGCCCGTCCTGCCCATGGCTGGTATAAGGATCGAGCGCGACGTCGGTCAGCAGGCCGATCTTATCCCCCAGCGCATCGCGGACCCCGCGGATTGCGCGGCACATCAGGTTGTCGGGATTGAGCGCCTCGGCGCCGTCCTCGCTGCGGCGCTCGGGCTGGGTGTGGGGAAACAGCGCGAGGCACGGGATACCAAGCTCCACCGCTTCCTTCGCGCGCGCGACGATGCCGTCGACCGACCAGCGCGAAACACCGGGCAGCGAGGCGATCGGATCTTCGACGCCCTCGCCCTCGGTGACGAACAGGGGCCAGATCAGGTCTGCCGGGGTCAGCAGGGTCTCGCGGTGGAGAGCGCGGCTCCAGGCGGTGGCGCGCACGCGGCGCAGGCGGGTGTGGGGATATGTGCCGGTCATAGGCAATTGCTTGCCGCAAAAAACCCTCGCGTTCAATCGCTCCGGGCTTGAGAAGGCCGACTAGCTGCCGCCGCCGGGCGCAAGCTTGTCGATCTCACGCTGGGCTTCGGCAGCCTCGCTCTGCGCAGAAGCCACGGAACCAAGTGCAGCGCCGGGTTCCACGCCCAGCACGGCTCGCAGCCGCGCCATGAACGCATCGCGCTCCTTGCCGTCGATCTGCGGGCGCGAGACGATGGCGATGCCGGAGGGGTTGATAGTGCGCCCGCCGCGATAGGCCTCGAAATGCAGGTGCGGCCCGGTGGAAAGCCCGGTCGAGCCGACATAGCCGATCACCTGCCCCGCCCGAACGCGGCTGCCATTGGCCACGGCGATGCGGCTCATGTGACCATACCCGGTGTCCAGCCCGCCGCCATGCTGAAGTCGGACGTAGTTGCCATGGCCGCCGTGGCGCCCGGCGAACGTTACCGTGCCATCTGCGACGGCGTAGATCGGCGAGCCATAGGGCGCGCCGAAGTCGATGCCTGCATGCATTCGCACATAGCCCAGGATCGGGTGCTTGCGGGCGCCGTAGGGCGATGTAATGCGCCCGCCTGCCACCGGCTGTCCGATCTGGACGCTGCGCGCCTGGCCGACCGCACCGGCGGAGAACATCTCGCCGTCCTTGCCCCAGCGCAGCAGTTGCAGGCGCGGTTTTCCAGCGCGTTCGACCCCGGCGTAGAGCAAGTCGCCCGCCTGCCGCTCCCCTTTGGCCGAGCGCTTGTAGGCTACGACGAAATCGAACTGGTCCTGCGCGTTCAGATCGCTTTCGAGGCTCAGGTACTTGTCCACCGCACGCAGATAGGACTGGATCGCGGTGACCGGCGCACCGGCATTACGCGCCGAGCGATAGAGGCTGGAGCCGACCGTGCCGCGAATGCGCAGCGGCGTCTCGTCGACGCGGATCGGGCGGCGCACCAGCGCCAACCCGCCTCCACTGCGCTCGATCGACAGGTCGAGATCGAAACGGGCGCGGAAATCGAGCGAATCGAGGACGCGCGCCGCTCCCGCCGCCGGACGTTTGCCCAGTGTTATGTCGAACTGCGTGCCCGAGGCGATATCACCCACCGGCACCGCCTGCCCGACGAGCTGCGAGACGCGTGCAATGTCGCTGCCGCCCAGTCCGGCACGTTCCAGCATCCGGCCGAGACTGTCGCCCTGCCCCAGCGTGGAGACGAGCTGGATCGCCGGACGCTCGGGAACGCTGGCAAGCGGGCGCACCAGCGGCGTCGCTCCCATGTGACGGCCGCTGTCGGCGCCCAGCGCCAGCGGCGCGATCGACTGGCTGCGGAATTCATCGCGCTCACGCACATGAAGAGGCATCGCGGTGGCCGCCTCCACGGCGGAAAAATCAGGGCTCAAGGCAATCGCGGCCGCGCTGAGGCCCAGCATCGTTGCAAGGCCGCGCAGCCATGTACGGCTGCCGATGTCGTTGGCCAGATCGGGGGCGAGGTCTGCACGCGCGCACCATGCTTCCACCGCCTCGCGGCACTGCGCAAACCGCCCGAGAGGCAGCGGCTGCTGCTGGTCCTGTTCCGGCACGGCAGGCTGCACGCGGGCGAAAGGCGCAGGGAAGGCAAGGACGACAGAGGCCTCGCGCGGCTTCGCCGCAAGCGTCTGCACGCCCGCAAACGAGGCGACCTGCGCAGCCTCGTCACCATCGCAAATCTCGGCACGATCGCTGCTCTCTTGCTTGCGCTCGTGCTTCAGCGGCCTGAACAAAATGCCCGGTCCCTATGCCATCACGGGGGAGAACCCCGGCAACCCACCTGAGGGTCTCTTACCAAATCCCTTGCCCATACAAGGTTAAGACCTGCCTAAGATTGTGGATTTGGGGGGTGATTTCGGCGAGCTGACTCTTGCGAGCGGCGAGCCGCAGTGCCACATTCGATCCAATGGCTAATGATCGGAATGCCTCGGCCCGAAACGATGCCCCTAGCGGGGTAAAGGCGGTGCTCGGGCCGACGAACACCGGCAAGACCCACCTCGCCATCGAACGCATGTGTGCCCATTCCAGCGGCATGATCGGCTTTCCGCTGCGCCTGCTGGCACGCGAGGTCTACGACCGCGTGGTCAAGATCAAGGGCGAGAACAGCGTCGCTCTGATCACCGGCGAGGAGCGTATAGAGCCGAAACACGCGCGCTACCTGATCTGCACGGCTGAGGCGATGCCGGTGACGGAACGCTCGATGGCCTTCGTCGCCATCGACGAGGCCCAGCTCGCCGCCGACCGTGAACGCGGCCACGTCTTCACCGATCGCCTGCTCCACGCCCGCGGCCGCGAGGAGACGATGATCCTCGGCTCCTCCACTATCGAGCCGCTGGTACGCGCACTCGTGCCCGGTGTGGAGGTCGTCACCCGCCCACGCTTTTCCACCCTCAGCCATGCGGGCGCGAAAAAACTGAGCCGGGTGCCGCCGCGCAGCGCCATCGTCGCCTTCTCGTCGGAGCAGGTCTACGCCATTGCCGAGATGCTGCGCCGCTTCCGGGGCGGAGCGGCGGTGGTGATGGGCGCGCTTTCGCCCCAGACCCGCAACGCGCAGGTCGCGCTCTACCAGTCGGGCGAGGTAGACTACCTTGTCGCCACCGATGCGATCGGCATGGGCCTCAACCTCGATGTAGAGCATGTCGCGTTCGCCGGGCTCTCCAAGTACGACGGGCGGCGCCACCGCCGCCTGACCACCTCGGAAATGGCCCAGATCGCCGGACGCGCCGGGCGGCACCAGAAGGATGGCACTTTTGGCACCTTGACCGGATCGGGGGGCCACGATTCCGAGTTTGAACCTGACGAAGTCTACGCCATCGAGGAACACCGCTTCGCGCCGCTGACCAAGCTGTTCTGGCGCGAACCGGAACCGCGTTTCGACAGTCTCGGCACCCTCATCGCCGATCTCGAAATCCGGCCCGACCGCCCCGAACTGGCACCCGCGCCCGAGGCAATCGACCTTGCCGTGCTCAAGCGCCTGGCCGACGAAGGCGACGTCGCGGATACCGTGCGCGGCTTCGGGCAGGTCCGCCGCTTCTGGGAAGTGTGCCGCCTGCCAGATTTTCGCCAGCAGGGGATCGAGACTCATTCGCGCTTCGTCGCCCGGCTTTGGCAGGACCTGCGTAGCGGCGAACTCGGCGCCGATTTCGTCGCCGGGCAGATCGCCCAGCTGGACCGCACCGGTGGCGATATCGACACCCTGCAAGGCCGCATCGCCGCGATCCGCTCCTGGGCCTATATCGCCCAGCGCCCCGACTGGGTCCTCGCCCGTGACGAAATGGCCGCCCGTGCCCGCGCCGTGGAGGCGCGCCTGTCCGATGCCCTGCACGGCAAGCTGACCGAGCGTTTCATCAACCGCCGGACCGCCGTGCTCATGAAAAAACTGGGACCGGACGCCGGCCTGCTCTCGGTACGTCTCGAAGACGAGGAAGTTCTGGTAGAGGGCGAGCACATCGGCTACCTGCGCGGCTTCGCCTTCCATGTCGATCCGGGCGCGCGCCTGTCTGATCGCAAGCTGCTGCTGGCCGCGGCGGAAAAGCACCTCTCGCGCCTGCTTCAGAAGCGCGCCGATGCGCTGGTGGAGACTATTGCGGGCGAAGACGGGGCAACTGCCATCACGCTGGAGGATGGCACGCTTGTCTGGGACAACCAGAAGCTGGCGAGTCTGGCGCCGGGTCGCTCTCTGCTGACACCGCTGGTCGTCCCCGACCGTACACTCGATGCCGTGCCTGCTCCTTCGCGCAAGGCGCTCATCGCGGCGCTGGAAGGTTGGCTGGCAACCGCGCTGGGGCCGCTTGCCCCGCTCACCAGGCTGGACGAGGCGAGCCGGGCGGCGGATGCCGGGCCGGACCTTCGTGCCCTGCTCATCACGCTGGTCGAGCGCGGCGGCATGGCCGCGCGCGATGAAACCGGGGTGGACCGGCTCGACAAGGGCCGCCGCACCATGCTGGCGCGCCTCGGCGTGAAGGTCGGGGCGCTCGACCTTTTCGTACCTGCCATGCTGCGCCCGCAGGCGATCGCACTATGGCGGGAAATGGCGCGGATCGCCGGAAAGCCCATCGGTCCATCGCCTGAACCACATATGAGCCCCACCTTCCCGGCCGAAAACCACCGCATTCCGCCGGGCTATCGCAGCCTCGGCAAACAGCTCCTGCGCATGGACATGGCTGAAAAGCTGCTGCGCGAAGCGCACGACCTGCGCGGCAAAGCCGATCGCACCGCTACCGGCTTCCTGCTCGATCCGGCTCGGGCGGTATCCATGGGGCTGACCACAGCCAGCTATGCCCGGCTTCTGCGCCTTGCCGGCTTCCAGCCCGTCATGCCCCGCGCTCTCGCTGCAGAGGCGCATGGACCCCCTGCCCCGGTTCGCTGGCGCTGGCGCCCGCCACGCCGCCAGATCGAACCGGAACGCCCCGCCGCGCCGCGCCGCGACAGTGTTTTCGCTGCGTTGGCGGACATGGTGCGGTAATGCCTTCGGAACTGGCCCCATGAGAGTGGACAAGCTCCTGTGGTTCCTGCGGCTCGTGAAGACCCGTCCGCTGGCCCAGGCAATGGCGGAAGATGGCCATATCCGCCTCAATGGCCGCCGGATCGACCGGGCTCATCAGAAGATCGGCACAGGCGACATATTGACGCTGCCGATAGCTACAGGTGTCCTGGTGATAGAAGTCCTTTCCCTGCCAGTCCGCCGCGGGCCTTCAAGCGAAGCGCTGGCCTGCTATAGAGTGCTTGACGGAAGGCCCGCTGATCTCATAGCAGCGCGCCAATCGAATGATGCCTGAAGGAAGGATTGCGCACTCATGACGTATGTCGTCACCGACGCCTGCATCAGGTGCAAGTACATGGACTGCGTGGAAGTCTGTCCCGTGGATTGCTTCTACGAGGGCGAGAACATGCTCGTCATCAATCCCAGCGAGTGCATCGACTGCGGTGTATGCGAGCCCGAGTGCCCGGCGGAAGCAATCCTGCCCGACACCGAGAGCGGCCTTGAGCAGTGGATGGAACTGAACGCCAAGTATTCGGCGGAATGGCCCAACCTCACTTCTAAAAAGGACGCGCCCGACGACGCGGACGAGATGAAGGACGTCGAAGGAAAGTTCGAAAAGTTCTTCTCGCCCGAGCCCGGCGAGGGCGACTGAGTTTTGCGATACCGTGGCCGGGTACTGACCCGGTCACGTTGAAATAGCGCGGTTTTCCGTGGAAAACGCGCCATTCTGGCCATGAACGGGCTGGCGCCGGGGCGGAAAACGAAATCGTTTTCGCGCCTCTGGCAATTTTACCAAATCGGTGCTATATAATCGTGCAACTGCCCGAGCCCTCTGCTCGTTCGGCAGGCATTCTTTATTGCGAGGCAGGGTTCGAAAGCAGACGGTTGGGAGAGTAATCTGACCGGGCGGTAGAGGCGTTCACGCGCCTCCGGAGTCGCATCCTTCCGGTTTTTCTCCCAGTTCGGAACAATCGGGAACCCTGCAGGTGAAAGGACGATACATGGCAACCAGGGCCGATGCCTTCGATGTTGGAGATTACGTCGTTTACCCTAAGCACGGCGTGGGTCGTGTCATCGAGCTGCAGAAGCAGGAAATTGCCGGGATGCAGCTCGAGCTTTACGTTTTAAGGTTCGAAAAAGAGCGTATGACGCTCCGTGTTCCTGTCAACAAAGTCGAATCGATCGGCATGCGCAAGCTGTCGTCGGACAAGACTCTGCGCGAAGCACTCGCTACGCTTACGGGTAAGCCCAAGGTAAAGCGCACCATGTGGTCGCGCCGTGCCCAGGAATACGAAGCCAAGATCAACTCCGGCGACCTCGTGTCGATCGCCGAGGTGACCCGCGACCTGTTCCGCGCCGACGATCAGCCCGAGCAGAGCTATTCGGAGCGCCAGATTTTCGAGGCCGCTTCGTCGCGCCTCGCCCGCGAACTCGCGGCGATGGAAAAGACGGACGAGCCGGCAGCACTCAAGAAGATCCTCTCGATCCTCAACGAGCACGCACCCAAGTACTACGACACACCTGAAACCGCCTGACCCGCGTTTCACGTGAAACAATTTGAGGCCGCTTCCGCAAGGAGGCGGCCTTTCACGTTTCAAGACAATAAATTTTTGCGGTGAGCCGTGCCCCGCTCACTCGATCATTGATTGCGCCGCCACGCACCTCGTGTGAACTTGCGGCCATGATCACCCGCCCTGCCCTCATCCTGGCAATCGCCGCCGTTCCACTGCTTTCCGGCTGCGTCCGCACCGTTGCAAGCGTGGTGACCGCGCCCGTCCGCGTCGCTGGCAAGGCCGTCGACTGGACCACCACCAGCCAATCCGAATCCGACGAAAAGCGCGGCCGCCAGTTGCGTAAGCAGGAGGAGGAACGCGGCAAGCTGGACCGTCAATACCAGAAGCATCTTCGCGAATGCCGGGCAGGTACGGAATCCTCCTGCGAAAAGGCCCGCGACGATTATTCGGATATCCAGGCGCTTAGCCCGGGCTCCTACCAGCAGCGCTGATATCCGCCAGATATGCCATCATTAGCAGATGTTACGTGCAGGTCTCAGAACTTACGCTGCCGCACGGCGCAGACGGTCGTTGATGGCAGCGCCGATATCACTGTCCGGGATCGGCGCGATCGCGATGCGGGGCTGCGGCGCTGCGGCCCCCTCGTGCAGCAGGGAATATAGTCGCGCCGCCGCCTCGATCAGATCACCGCTGGCCGACAACGTGGCATGCCCCGCCACAACGCCGAACCCGATATGGAACTCGTCCGTCTCTGCTGAAACGGCCCCGAGCCGCACCGGCTTTCCCGGCGCATAATGGCTGGCGAGTTGACCCGGTGCCTCGATTTCATGCGAGGTCACCGGCTCGCTCGGCACTCCCAGGATGGCTTCGATCCGCGCTTCGGTGATCGGACCCGGTCGCAGGACCTGCCACCGGCCATCCTCACGCAGCGCCACGATAGTCGACTCCAGCCCCGCTTCGCAGGCCCCGCCATCGACCACCGCGTCCACGTTCGCGCCCAGTGAGGCCACGACATGAGCAGCATCGGTCGGACTGACCCCGCCGCTGCGGTTGGCGGAAGGGCCGGCAAGAGCCAGCCCCGCCGCTTTGATCACCGCCCGCATGACCGGATGTGCCGGGCAGCGCAGCGCCAATGTCGGCAAGCCAGCCGTCACCGCCGGAGCAATCGCTGCACCCTCACGCAGGGGCAGAACCATCGTCAGCGCGCCCGGCCAGAATGCCGCAGCCAACCGCAAGGCACGCGCATCGAAGCGCGCCAGCCTCTGCGCGGCAGCAAGATCGGGAACATGAACAATCAGCGGATTGAAGCTCGGCCGCCCCTTGGCACGGTAGATCGCCGCAACCGAGGCATCCCGGTCCGCCCGCGCCATCAGCCCGTAGACGGTCTCGGAAGGCACCGCGACCAGCCTGCCGTCACGCAGGATGTCTGCCGCCGCCGAAATACCTTCCGGAGACGTATCGAGCATTACGGGTCGACTGGCGTGGTCCATGCCCCGCCGCTATAGCCGCGCGCGACGAATGCCAAGGAAAAGCGCGCAGATGACCACCGCAACACCCGAAGCCGCCCTGCTGACCCGGATCGCCGAAGCGCTCGAACGCCTCGCCCCGGAGAGCGCAGCGCAGACCGACTGGCTCGCCTACCCCGCCTACGTATGGACCGGAAGCACCGCACGCGGCGTCGAGCGCCTCGACGCCCCCGCCCTCATCCTGCTGCGCGGAATCGAGAACCAGAAGGACCGGGTGGTCACCAACGTGGAGCGCCTCGCCGCAGGCTACGCCGCGCACGACATGCTGCTCTGGGGCTCTCGCGGCATGGGCAAGTCGGCCCTTCTGCGCGCCGCCATCTGCGCCGCAGACACTGCTCATCCCGGACGCATCGCACTCGTCCAGGTGGCGCAGGAAGCTCTTTCCGGCGTCTCGGCCCTCTTCGCCGCCTTGGGCAAGGTGGACCGCAGCTTCCTCGTCTTCATCGACGATCTTGGGTTCGAGGAAGGCGATGGCTCGGGCCCGCGCGTGCTGCGATCCTGGCTCGAAGGCGGCGTCGAAGCTCGCCCGGCGAACGTGCGCCTTGCCGTAACTTCCAACCGCCGCGCGATCGTGGGCCGCTCGATGGCCGAACAGGACGACCCCATAAACCCGCGCGATATCGTCGACGAACGCCTCGCCCTGGCCGACCGTTTCGGGCTTTCTGTTGGCTTCCACAATTGCGACCAGGACGCCTACCTTGCGATCATCGGCGGCTATGCCGGCGAGTTCGGGCTGGAGTGGGAACAGAGCGACGCGCTGGAATGGTCACGCCGCCGCGGCGCGCGGTCTGGGCGTGTGGCGTGGCAATATGTGAATGAACTGGCCGGCCGGGCCGGGAAGACGATTTGAGCGGGTAGAAGCAAGGGAGCGAGCGCCCCGATACTGTCGCCAGTGCGCGCGCAGATTCGGTGCGCGCTCATTGCGATGTGCCTTGCGGCGAAGTCGCCTTCAATCCCCGCGGAGCGTCCACCGCGACTCTGGAAGTAGCACAGTCTGCGCCGCAAAAAGGTCTGCCCCCGAAGTGCGTGCAAAACGAAAATGCACGCACAACGACGACATTTAAGGGGTTTGGGGCAATGGCCCCAAGGTCTTCCCCTTCACCCCTTCACGGCAGCAACTTGTCCGCTTCCTTGCGGAACCCCCCGGTCATCTCCGGTGCCGCAGTGGGATCCTTGATCTCCTCAAGCGGCTTCATGTGTTCGGTAACCACCGGCTTGATCGCGGCCGACGGCTGCGCACCCGGAGCGCTCACGCGCCAGATGATGCCCGCCGTATCGTCGCTCACCAGCAGCGCGCCGCCCTTGTCCCAGGCTACCCAGGTCGGGCGGCCGTGCGTATCACCGTTGTCCTTGAGGAAGCCTGTCAGCACTGGCTGCGGCTTTACGTCCTTCGGATTGCCGTTCGCATCGAAGGGCACGAAGACCACGTCGTAGCCCGCTGCCGGGCGGCGGTTCCAAGAGCCGTGGCGGGCGATGAAGACGCCGTTCTCGTAGCCCTTGCCCATGCGGTTACCGCCATTCGCGAAGGTCAGGCCGAGCGCGGAAACGTGGGCGCCCATCGCGTATTCGGGCTTGCGGGTATATTCGAGCATGTATGTCTGCATCGGCCATTCGACGCGTTCGTCGAAGGTCGTCTTCCAATAGACCCAGGGCCAGCCGTACTGGGCCCCTACAGGCACGTTAGTAAGGTAATCGGGCACGAGGTCAGGGCCGAGCATATCGCGCTCCTGCACGGTCGCCCACAGCTCTCCGGTAGAGGGGTTCCAACCAAGACCGTTGGGGTTCCGCATGCCTGCGGCGAACTGGCGGCGGCGGGCGGTCTCAACGTCGATTTCCCAGATCATGGCGCGGCCGGCTTCGGCCTCCATGCCGTCATCGGCGATATTGGTTGCAGATCCCACCGCGACATAAAGGTGCTTGCCGTCTTCGCTCATGAGCAGGTTGCGCATCCAGTGGTTACCGGCGGGCGGCAGGTCCATCATCGTGCGCAGCGGCTTGCCTTCAAGCTTGGTCTGGCCCGGCGTGAAGGCGAATTCGAGCACCTTGTCGTGGTTGGCGATGTAGAGCTTGCCGTCCCGGTAAGCCATGCCGGAAGGCGAATGCATGTCAGCGGTACGGAAGGTTTCGCGGGTCTCGGCCTTGCCGTCGCCGTCGGTGTCGCGCAGCAGGACGATGCGATCGGGCGAAGGTTCGCCAGCGCCGACGCGGCCCATCATCATACCCATGATAGTGCCGACGAGGCCGCTAGGCTTGTTGCCTGCGGGAGCATTGGTTTCGGCCACCAGCACATCGCCGTTGGGCAACGTGAGCATCGTGCGCGGATGATCGAGCTGTTCGGCAAAGCGCGTGACGGCCAGCCCCTTGGCGGCCCTGGGCGCTTCTCCAGCGGCCCAGCCGACCGGCTTCGCCAGCGCAATGCTGGGAATCCACTGCTTGGCCGGCGCGACCAGCTGCGGATCCTTGCCGGCCGTCGCATCGCTGGGCAGGTCTGAACTGTTGGCGTGCAGGCCCCAATAGACCAGCCCGGCGGCGGCCAGGACGATCACGGTGGAGGCGATGGCGGTCTTCTTGAGGATCGAGTGCATGGCACCGGGATAAGGCCACGCCGCCTATGCGACAACAGAGAGTTGCGCTAACAGACCTCTATGTACGACTTTGCTGCTCAGACCGACCTCCCCAAGCCCGAACTCTACAGCAGCCTTGCCCGCGCCGCCGATGCGCTGGTGCAGGGTGAGCCCGACCCGGTAGCCAACATGGCGAACCTGGCGGCGACGATCTGGCAGTTCGTGCCCGACCTCAATTGGGCCGGATTCTACCGCGTGATCGACGGCGAGCTGGTGCTTGGCCCCTTCATCGGCAAGCCGGCCTGCATCCGCATTCCCATCGGCGCGGGCGTGTGCGGAACCGCCGCCGCGCTGGGATCGACCCAGGTGGTGCCGGACGTCCATGCCTTTCCCGGCCACATCGCCTGCGACGCCGACAGCCGCTCGGAGCTGGTCGTACCCGTCCTGCGCGATGGCCGGGTTATTGCGGTGATCGATCTCGACAGCCCCACCGCCGGCCGCTTCGACGACGAGGATGCCGCTGGCATGCAGCTTATCGCTCAGGTCGCTGCACTGGCGATCTGAGGGGCGCCCCCAGGCCTGCACCGATTCGGGACACTCGCCGGCGGGCGGTGCAAGATCCTTGGTCTTGTGCGCTTTAGGATGCTAAATTTCGCGTTAACTGACGGGACTTGCTGGTCCCCGCCACCGCGAAAGGGTTATCCCGATGCGTCTTCGTCTGCGTGTTACCGCCATTGCAGCAATCTCCCTCGCTGCCACCCCGGCTCTGGCCCAGCAAGCACCCACCTATCCCGGCGGGCCTTATCCGGGCGAGGTCTATGACGAAAGCGGCGCTTATCAGGCAGGCGCAGAGATTCCCCATTATGGCGGATATGAGCCTGCCGCGCGCGATGCCTGGCTTGTTGATTGCCGCCAGCGTCTTTCCTCGCGTGATTCTGGATTAGGCGGTGCGTTGATCGGCGGCGTAGTCGGCGGGTTTGCCGGCAACCGCATCGCCGGCCGCGGCAATCGCACGGTCGGCACGCTCGCCGGCGCAGCCGTCGGTGCAGCTGCAGGTACGGTGATCGACAAGGCGGAAGACACCGGCCGCAACGCCGATGAGTGCGCATCCTACCTCGACGATTACTACGCCCGCTACACCCAGACCGGAGGCCATCCCGGTTACGGCGGCGGCTATGCGCAGCAGGGCTATCACCCGGCTTATGGCTATTCGGAACAGGCACAGCCCTGCACCGAGACCATTGAATATGTCTACGAAGACGTTCCCATTCGCCCCGCCTACCGCGTGATCCCGAAACGCCCGAAGGCAATTGCGGACAAGCGCGTCAGAATCGTCACCGACAAGCGCATTCAAACGCAGTAAGTCGAAACGAATTAGGGGGCCGGCTTCTCGTAGGAAGCGACCCCCTGATTCATTGCCTCTACAGCCGAAGCAGCGTCAGATCGCGCCGCCGGTCAGCCGCTGACAGACCAGATCGAGCTGATCCAGCGTCGAGTAACGGATCGTCACTGTCCCTGAAGCCGGATCGGCATCTGCGCTGATCTTGACGGGCAGGCCGAGGAATTCCTCAAGGTGATTCTGCACCGCCATGATATCGGCATCCGCCGTCGCGTTACGAGCGGCCCGGGCGCGGCGCGGAGCCGTATCGCCGCGCTGCTTTTTACGCACCAGCTTCTCGATTTCGCGAACCGACATCTGCTTGGTCACAGCGGCTTCAGCGATATCCTCGGCATCGTCGCAGCCGATCAGCGCGCGGGCATGGCCCATCGAAAGCTGGTTCCGTTCAACGAGGGAGATCACTCCCTCGGGCAACGCCAGCAGGCGCTGGAAGTTGGCGACGTGGCTGCGGCTCTTGTCGACCATGCGGGCGATCTCGGCCTGGGTCATACCTTCCAGCTCGGACAACCGGTTGTAGGCGCGCGCTTCCTCGATCGGGTTAAGGTCCTCGCGCTGGAGGTTTTCGATCAGGGCCAGCGCCATGACCTCACGGTCGGTCAGTTCGCGCACCAGCGCCGGAATCTCGTGCAGCTGCGCCTTCTGCGCGGCGCGCCAACGACGCTCACCAGCGACGAGCTGGTAGCGGCCATTATCACGCGGGCGCACGATAATGGGCTGTATCACCCCGCGCTGTGCGATCGAGGCGGCCAGTTCCTCCAGCGCAGCTTCGTCGAAGATGCGACGCGGCTGCTGCGGATCGGGCGTGATGTCAGCGATCGAAAGGACTGCCAGCCCGCCGACCCGCAGCGGTGCCCTGCCCTCTCCGCCAACGTTACCGGCCACCGGTTCCTCGCGCCGGGTCTCGCCCAGCAGCGCTCCCAGGCCCCGGCCCAGGCCCTTCGGCTTCTGCTTGCCGGGACCGGCTGCTGCGCTCGCCGCGGCAGCATTGGTCGGCAGGCTGAAGCGGATGATGGGGTCGTCGTTCATGCCGCAATCCTCTTTTCGGGCAGTCTGGTAATCAGCTCACGGGCGAGCGCCATGTAGGCGCGGCTGCCGGCGCAGGCGTGATCGTAGATAAGGGCCGGAACGCCGTGGCTGGGCGCTTCCGACAGGCGCACGTTGCGCGGAATCGTGGTTTCGAAAACCAGCTTGCCCAGGACCGATCGCACGTCCTCCGAAACCTGTTCGGTCAGGCGATTACGGCGGTCGAACATGGTCAGGGCGATGCCGATGATGCCAAGATCCGGGTTGAAACGTTGCTGCACCCGCTCCACCGTCTGGAGCAGCTGGCTGAGCCCTTCAAGCGCGAAGAACTCACACTGTAGCGGCACCAGCAGAGTATCGGCGGCGGTGAGCGCATTGAGCGTCAGCAGGCCCAGCGACGGCGGGCAGTCAATCAGGCAGACGTCATAGCCCAACTCCGGCCCAAGCGTGCGCTGAAGGCGGTGGGCACGGTCCTCAGCGTTGACCAGCTCGATCTCGGCGCCGGAGAGATCCACCGTCGCCGGCAGCAGATCGAGGCCGGGAATCTTGGTGGGCATCACGCACTGCGATACCGGTACGCGGTCCACCAGCACGTCATAGCAGGAAGCTCCGCGTTCGGAGGCAGACACGCCGATGCCGGTGGATGCATTGCCCTGCGGGTCGATGTCGATCAGCAGCGTCTTCCAACCAGTGGCAGCGAATGCAGTCGCGACATTGATCGCGGTCGTCGTCTTTCCGACGCCGCCCTTTTGGTTGGCAATGGCAATGCGGATCACGCGGTCTTACCCTTCCCGCCGGCAAGTTTGCCGACAATGATGCCTGCCTGCGGATCCGTTAAGGACTGTTCCACGTGGAACACATGCCGCCAGTTGCGAAGGTCGTCCAATTCTTGCTTTGCCGACCGCCCTTTCGGCAACAGCCAGATCGTGTCACTTGTGGAAAATCGCGAAGATAACGCGAGCAATTTGTCCAAAGGCGCAAAAGCGCGCGCAGAGATGACACTGCACGGCTGCGATTCGACCAATTCGAGACGGCTGCCGACAATCCTTGCGCGCTCCAGCCCCATCTCGATTCGTGCATGCTCAAGCCACTCGATTCGCCGATTTCGCGATTCGACCATGATCACTTCCCATTCGGGACGCAGCGCCGCGACGACCAGGCCGGGAAATCCCGCGCCGGTGCCAAGGTCCATCCATGGCAGAGATGTTTCACGTGGAACATGCGGCAGCAGTTGTGCGCTGTCGACAATATGCCGAATCCATACCAGATCGAGGCTGGCGGCAGAGACCAGGTTCTGCCGCTGGTTCTCCTCAGCCAGCATCTCCACGAGCAGTGCCAGGCGCGCCATGGCAGCATCGTCGCATTCGGGAAGCCTACGTAACCAGTCGCGTGCTTCGTCTTCATTGGTGATCATGCAGCTTCCCTGCGGGCATGGACCAGCAGCGCGGCAAGCGCAGCCGGGGTAATGCCCGGAATGCGGCCAGCGGCCGCGAGTGTGGTTGGCCTTGCCCGGGTCAGCCGCTCGACCATCTCGCGCGAGAGGCCGGGGGTCCGGTCATAGGGAAATTCATCGCCAAGGGGCAGTGCCTCGCTCGCACGCAAGTCGCGCAGTTCCCGCTCCTGCCTTTCCAGGTAGGGCGCGTAAGCCGCGTCCTCGGCCATCTCCTCGACAAGAGCGGCATCCTCCAGCAGCGAAGGCGCGATCCAGGGTGAGAGCCCGGCCATGTCGACCCCGCCGAAGCGAAGCCATTCGCGCAGCGGCAGTCGCCCGGCATCGCTGCGCACCGGCAAGCCTGCCGCGGCCATCTCCGTCGCAGGGACGATCGCATCGAAAGCCTGCGACAATGCCTCCTGCGATTCCTCGCGCCGGACAAACCATTCGCGCCGGGCCGGCCCGGCGGCACCTGCCGCGATAGCCAGAGGGGTCAGCCGCGTCGTGGCGTTGTTGGCGCGAAGGCGCAGGCGATATTCGGCGCGGGCCGTGAGCATGCGGTACGGCTCGCTAACACCGTGCAACGTCAGATCGTCGATCATCACCGCCATGTAGCTGTTCGCCCGGTCGAGCGGCGGCGCCTCGCGTCCCATCACAGCAGCGGCAGCGTGAAGACCTGCCACCAGACCTTGCGCGGCGGCTTCCTCATATCCGGTGGTGCCGTTGATCTGGCCCGCGCAATATAGACCGGGAATGTCGCGCAGTTCCAGACTGGTGCGCAGCGCGCGCGGGTCGATGTGATCATACTCGACGGCATAACCCGGCACGGCCATCTCGACCGTCTCCAGCCCTTCCATGGTGCGCAGCATCGCCAGTTGCACATCCGCCGGCAACGAGGTGCTGATGCCGTTGGGATACACCAGGTGCGTGCTCAAGCCTTCCGGCTCGAGGAAGACCTGGTGCCCGTCGCGGTCGGCGAAGCGGTGGATTTTGTCTTCGATCGAAGGGCAGTAGCGCGGGCCCTGCGCACCGATCGCGCCAGAGAACAATGGCGAACGGTGGAGGTTCGCCCGGATGACTTCGTGGCTACGCTCATTGGTTCGGGTGATCGCGCAGAAGACCTGCGGCACGGTGCGGACCGACTCCATGGCCGACATCGTCCAGCTCTCACCGTCCGAGGGCTGCTCGCCAAGACGCGCCCAATCGATGGTGCGGCCATCGAGACGCGGCGGCGTGCCAGTTTTCAGTCGAGCCATCGGCAGTGCCGCTTCGCGCATCTGGGCAGCAAGGCGCTGCGCCGAATCCTCACCAATGCGGCCACCGACAAGACGCTCCTCGCCTCGGAACAGAGTGCCACCAAGGAAGGTGCCCGTACACAGGACGACTGCCCGCGCATCGAGCCGGGTGCCATCGGCGAGGTCGATTCCCACCGCTCTCCCTCCATCGAGGACCAGCCCCGCCGCCTCTCCGGCAATCAGTGTCAGGTCGCCCTGTTCGGGCAGCATTCGGTGGATCGCTGCCTTGAACAGCTTGCGATCAGCCTGGACACGCGGGCCCTGCACCGCGCTACCCTTCGAGCGATTGAGCATCCGGTAGTGGATCGCGGAAGCATCGGCAGCGCGGGCGATCAGGCCGTCAAACGCATCGACCTCGCGCACGAGGTGGCCTTTGCCCAGTCCGCCAATCGCCGGATTGCAGCTCATCGCCCCGACAGCGTCCAGATCGAAACTGACGAGCGCAACGCGCGCGCCCATGCGGGCAGCCACGGCTGCCGCTTCACAGCCGGCATGGCCGCCGCCAATCACGATCACGTCAAAGGAGTGCATATTTGCGCCTTTACCGCAGTGCGGGATTCGCGTCAAAGCGCGTATCGATGTTTCACGTGAAACATCGGCTTATTTTCCGATGCAGAAGCGTCCGAACAGCGTATCCAGCATGTCCTCGGTCGTCGCGCGGCCGACCAGAGCGTCAAACGATACCCGAACCCGCCGGAGGCACTCGGCCACCAAGAGAGGGTCACGCTCCGCCAATCCGACCCGTAACGAAGCCTCCGCTTCAGCCAGCAGGCCATGCTGACGCACATTGAGCGCAGCATCGCCCGGACGCGGCATCGCGTGACGCGCCGTCTCGACGAGATCGCGGCGCAATGCGTCGAGCCCCTCACCCGTCACCGCCGAAACGGCATGACGGGGACTAGCCTTGCCAGAACTACGGTCGACCTGGGCGGCGATTTCCCAACAACCATCCGGGCCATCGCCCTCGGTACCGAGCCAGAGGACAAGGTCGGCCCGGCCCAACGCAGCGCGTGCGCGGTCGATGCCGATGGCCTCGATCACGTCGGTTGTCTCATCACGAAGCCCGGCGGTGTCAGCGAAGAGAAATGGCACACCCTCGATCGCGACGGCGCGGGTCAGGACATCGCGCGTGGTCCCCGCAAGCGGAGCCGTGATCGCCGCCTCGTCCTCGACCAACGCATTGAACAGGGTGCTCTTGCCCGCATTGGGCGGACCGGCCAGCACCACCCGGTAGCCTTCGCGCAACGCTTCGGCGCGAGGGCGCGACAGCCACCCGGACAGCTCATCGGCCAGCGCGGCAATCCGCTGCGCGAAATCAGGCGGGAGATCGGAAACATCGTCCTCATCCCCGAAATCCAGCACGGCCTCTACAGCCGCCGATGACGTAAGGACCCGGCCGCGCCAGTCCTCCACCTGCTCTGAGAAAACACCGCCTGCCATCGCGATCGCGCTGCGCCGCTGCAGCTCAGTCTCGGCAGAGAGCAGATCGGCAAGCCCTTCCGCTTCGGAAAGGTCGATCTGACCATTGGCGAAAGCACGGCGGGTAAACTCACCCGGTTGTGCGCGGCGCATTCCCGGGAGATCGGACAGAGCTGCCTCCACCGCTGAGACGACTGCCCTGCCCCCGTGCAAATGCAGTTCTGCCAGATCCTCACCCGTCGCGGTGCGGGGCCCGGGGAACCACAGCACCAGCGCCCGGTCGAGCACTGTTCCACGTGGAACACGTAAGGTCCGGTAACTTGCACGGCGTGGCTTGGGCAGGCTTCCGGCAAGCGCAGACAGAGCCGCACCCGCGTGAGGTCCGCTCAGCCGGACAACGGCAATGGCAGCAGGCGGCGAACCGCTGGAGAGTGCGAAAATCGTATCGGTCATGGACAGGTCATAGAGCCGCTATGCAAAGCGGCCCAGCTGTGATCAGTCGACGCTCTTCTTGCCGGACTTGCCGGACCCGCTCATCGCCATGCCCATGCCGCTTTCCATCAGCTGCTGGAACATTTTGAGGCCGAACTGGCCCATCGGCGCGATCTGTTTGGTCAGTTCGTTGAGCTGGTCGAAGTTGCCGGCGCCCTGCATCGCCTTCGTCAGGGCGTCCACGTAGACATCGTTGGCCCGGGTGACATCGGGTAGACCGAGAAAACGCCGAGCTTCCTCAGGGGAGCATTCGACCTCGACATTAACCTTCATCCCGGCCTCCTCCCGCTGGATTTTCGCAGCATAGCTGACACATGCGCTTGGCAAAGTCCATTGCAACTGCCTAACTCCCGGCACGCGAAATCTGGAGAGTCCGATGACCACCAACACCGAAATCACCACACTCGACGGCGACGCCATGATCCCGGCCTACGTGGCCCGCCCCGAAGGCACCCCGCGCGGCGCGATCATCGTCCAGCAGGAAATCTTCGGCGTCGATGCAGGCATTCGCAAGAAGGCAGACGACTGGGCCGCCAAGGGTTACCTCGCTGTCGCCCCGGACAGCTTCTGGCGCCAGAAGCCGGGCATCGAACTCAGTCCCTATATCGAAGCGGAAATGCAGCAGGCACTGGGTCACATGATGGCCCACGATTTCGACCTGGGGATGCGCGATATCGAAGCAGTGATCCATTGGATCCGCCGCGAGGAATCCGTCGCGAAAGTCGGTTTCGTCGGTTTCTGCATGGGCGGCAAGATCGCCTACATGGCTGCCGCGCGTACCGATATCGACGCTTCGGTCGGCTATTACGGCGTGATGATCGACCAGATGCTGGGCGAGAAGCACGCGATCTCACGCCCGCTCATGCTGCACATTCCCACCGCCGACCACTTCGTCGATGCCGCTGCCCAGCAGGCCATGCATGATGGTCTCGACGACCATCCCCGCGTCACGCTCCATGACTATGCCGGCCTCGACCACGGCTTCGCCGCCGAGATCGGTGCCCGCCGCGACGAAGCCGGTGCCGCACTGGCGGACGGACGTACCGAAGCGTTCTTCGCCGAAAACATCGGCTGAAGGATCAGACGATGACCAGCGGATACCGGATGATCGTGCGCGCCCACGGCGGGCCCGAAGTGATCGAACGCGAAGACTTCACGGCGCCCTCACCCGGCGCCGGCGAAGTCCTGATCGAGACCGAAGCCGTCGGCCTCAACTTCATCGACACGTACTATCGCAAGGGCCTCTATCCCGATGCGTTGCCGATCAGCCTCGGCTCCGAAAGCGTCGGGCGAATCGTCGCTCTAGGTGAAGGCGTGGACACACTCGCCATCGGGATGCGCGTCGGCACCACGCAGAACGGCGGCGCCTATGCCACCCACCGCGTGATCCCCGCCGCCAAGGCCATGCGCATCCCCGAAGGCATCGCGCCCGAAATCGCCGCCGCCGTGATGCTCAAGGGCCTGACCGCCTGCTACCTTGCCGAAGACACCTTCCCGGCGAAGGCAGGCGAGGTTGCCCTCGTCCACTCAGCGGCAGGGGGCGTCGGCTCGCTGCTGGTGGCGTGGCTGCTCGACAAGGGTGTGACGGTGATCGCCCACTCCGGCTCACCGGAAAAGGCCGCACAGGTTCCCGGCAAACATTCGCTGTGCTGCTCGTTCGAGGACCTGCCCGCAGCGGTGCGGGAAATCACCGGCGGAGCCATGTGCCACGTCGCCTATGACGGCGTTGGTGCAGCGTCATGGGATGCTTCAGTGGCATGCCTGGCAAAGCGTGGGTTCATGGTGAGCTACGGCAATGCCTCCGGTGCGGTGCCGCCGATCACGGTGCTGGACCTGATGCGCGGGGGTTCGCTCTACGCAACCCGGCCCACGCTGGCGGACTACATCGCCACGCCGGAGATGCTGGCGACGAATGCGAAGAAGCTCTTCGACCGGATCGCCTCGGGAGTGCTCGATCCGAAGATCGGGCAGACGTTTGCCTTGTCAGATGCGGCCGAGGCGCACCGGGCGTTGGAAAGCCGGGGCACGACCGGGTCTACCGTATTGTTGCCCTGAGGAGATTGAAGGGGAAGACCTGGGGCCATTGCCCCAGACCCCTTTAATGGCGAGGTTACGCGTGCAGGTTCGGCAGCGCGCGGACTTTGAGCCGGAAGACATATAACCTCCGGCGGGGACGACGTATCAGAACACAACGCCCAGCACGCGCAGCGCGGACAGTCCCGGGGTCTGGGGCAATGGCCCCAGGTCTTCCCTTAACCGCAAAAAAAAGAAACGCCGACATTTCTGCCGGCGTTCCGTTTTGCGTCTATGCCGCCAGATCCAGCCTTACTGGTTCATGGTGGCGAAGAAGTCTTCGTTGCTCTTCGAGTCCTTCATCTTGTCGAGCAGGAACTCCATCGCATCGACGGTGCCCATCTGCATGAGGATGCGGCGAAGGACCCACATCTTCGAAAGCTGATCGCGGGGCACGAGCAGTTCTTCCTTGCGGGTGCCGGACTTGCCGACGTCCAACGCCGGGAAGATGCGCTTGTCCGAAACCTTGCGATCGAGGACGATTTCCGAGTTACCGGTGCCCTTGAATTCTTCGAAGATGACTTCGTCCATGCGGCTGCCGGTGTCGATCAACGCGGTTGCGATGATCGAGAGCGAGCCGCCTTCCTCGATGTTGCGTGCAGCACCGAAGAAGCGCTTGGGGCGCTGCAGGGCGTTCGCGTCGACACCGCCGGTCAGCACCTTGCCCGATGACGGCACAACGGTGTTGTACGCGCGGCCAAGGCGCGTGATCGAGTCCAGCAGGATCACCACGTCGCGCTTGTGTTCGACGAGGCGCTTGGCCTTTTCGATCACCATTTCGGCGACCTGTACGTGGCGCTGCGCGGGTTCGTCAAAGGTGGAGGAGATGACCTCGCCCTTCACGCTGCGCTGCATGTCGGTGACTTCCTCGGGACGCTCGTCGACGAGCAGGACGAGGAGGAACACCTCGGGGTGGTTGTCGGTGATGGCCTTGGCCATGTTCTGCAGCAGGACGGTCTTACCCGTGCGCGGCGGAGCGACGATCAGCGCGCGCTGGCCCTTGCCCTGCGGCGAGATGAGATCGATCACACGGGCCGACTTGTCCTTCACCGTGGGGTCGAGGCAGTCCAGCTTGAGGCGCTGATCAGGGTAAAGCGGCGTCAGGTTGTCGAAGTTGACGCGGTGGCGCACCACGTCAGGATCGTCGAAGTTGACGCTGATGAGCTTGGTGATGGCGAAATAGCGCTCGCCGTCGCGGGGTGCGCGGATTTCGCCTTCGACGGTATCGCCGGTGCGCAGGCCCCACTTACGGACCTGGTTGGGCGAAACGTAGATATCGTCCGGGCCGGCGAGATAGTTCGCCTCGGGGCTGCGCAGGAAGCCGAAGCCGTCCGTCAGCACTTCGATCGTGCCCTGTCCGATGATTTCCTCACCGTCCTCGGCCACTTCCTTGAGGATGGCGAACATGAGGTCCTGGCGGCGCAGGGTGGATGCGCCTTCGACGCCCAGTTCCTCTGCCATGCCGACAAGCTCGGCCGATGATTTTTTCTTGAGTTCTTTGAGATGCATTTCTTGATTCCGGATGGATTTGAAGTGTCGGCCGGCGGATCGAAGGGCTTGGGGAAAGCGGATCCGGGCACGCGAACGAGTGTCGCGTCCCTGTGCCGGAACGGGGACGAGATAATCGCTGCCCGCGCAGCGGTCAACGAATCAATCTGTCGAATGGTTCGTAAGCGGGGCAGATGGAGAAACGAGGATTGGGCCGGCCCCGCCGGAGCTTATTCGCCGCCTTCGTAGCGCCCCCGCCAGCCATCGAAGCGGGTGACGAGAGGGTCCAGTTGCAGATGGCAGCGCGCCTTGTCCGCCTGGTAGGTTTCCGGACCATAGCCCGGCGCGCGGAGGATTTTTTCCAGCTCCGCGCCGATATCCAGCTGCGGAGAACGGGATTCAATCCGGCCGAAGTAGTAGAGCGCGCCGGCATCGACCTTGCGCCGCTGGTCACCGTCAACCTTGCCGGCCGCAACCGAGAGATAGGCAAGGCACCGCAGATCGTCCTCGTCTGCCCTGGGAAGCCCTGTGAGAGCGACGGCGGCGGCAAGGAGGAGGATCATGGCTAGACTCCCGAAAGCGTTCTTAGAAGGGCTTAACTACCACCAGAATGACGATCACAGCCGCGGCAAGGCCCGGAATTTCGTTGAGCAGGCGCAGCTTCTTGCCGGTCAGCGGACGCTCACCCCTGGCCAGCTTCTTCGAATAGGCCACGAGCCAGCCGTGATAGCCCGAGAGACCGATCACGAATAGCAGTTTGGCGTGAAGCCAGCCCTCGCTCCAGGCTCCGATGGCGCTGGCGGTGAGCAGGCCCAGAACCCAGACGAGGATCATCGAGGGTGTCAGGATGATCTTGCGCAGCTTCGCCTCGCGGTCGATCCAGCGCAGTTCCTCGGCCGAGCCGGGTTCCGATTCCTGATGGTACACGAAATAGCGCGGCAGCATGAACAGCCCGGCCATCCAGAAAATCACGAAGATGACGTGACCGGCTTTCAGCCACAGATAGGTGGTGGACAAAATCTGCTCCATATTACCTCTTCTAGCGTGGCTGCGGCCGGTCCGTCAGCTGCAAAATTGTCTCAGCCGCGCCAACCGCGCACGATGGACAGAAGCTGCTCGACGTGGGCGATCGGCGTGAACTGGCCGATTCCGTGCCCGAGGTTGAAGACGTGGGGACGATCCGCAAACGCCTCAAGTAACGCCAGCGCTCCGCTCTCCAGTTCCGCGCCGCCCGAAAGCAGGAGCAGCGGATCGAGATTGCCCTGCACCGGTAGCCCTTCTGGAAGCTCGCGCATGGCCCATAGGGGATCGATCGTCTCGTCGATGCCGACTGCATCCACGCCGGTTTCACGGGCATAGGCTGGCAACTTTTCACCGGCACCCTTGGGGAAGCCGATGATCAGAGTCTCGGGATGGCGCGCTTTCACGGCGGCCGTGATCTTTGCATTGGGCGCGATTACCCAGCGTTCGAACTGTGAGGGCGAAAGACTGCCGGCCCATGAATCGAAAAGCTGGACCGCTTCGGCGCCGGCCTGAATCTGCCCGCAGAGGTATTCGACCGTAACCTCCGTCACCGCATCGATGATGGCCTGGAATGCGTCGGGATCGCGGTAAGCCATTGCGCGGGTGTCATGCTGATCACGGCTGCCTTCGCCTGCGACCATATATGTCGCGACTGTCCAGGGTGAGCCGGCGAATCCCAGCATCGTCTTGTCGGCTGCGAGCTGCGCGCGAACCTTACGCACGGTCTCGTAGATCGGAGTCAGCCGCTCAGGGACCGCGACGAGGCTTTCGAGCGCGTGGTCGACCAGCTTCGGGCTGAGTCTTGGCCCCTCGCCGGCAAGGAACTGAAGGTCCTGCCCCATCGCGTAAGGCACGATCAGAATGTCGGAGAACAGAATCGCGCCGTCGAAGCCGAAACGACGGATCGGCTGCAAGGTAATCTCGGCCGCGGCGTCGGTATCGTAGACGAGTGCGAGGAATCCGCCCTTTTCTGCGCGCAGTTCACGATATTCGGGGAGATAGCGGCCTGCCTGGCGCATCAGCCAGATTGGCCGGCGCGTTGAATCGCCGTTTGAATCACCGCTGGAAACGGTTCCGCGCAGGGTGTCGAGAAGCAGGCCGGGCATCGCGTTTTCGTCCAATCAAAAAAATATAGAGAATTTATATAAGGTTGATGGGAGTAGTTGGTCCTGTGGATATCGGGGACGGCTGCGCATTGCCCGATTTGTACCCCGATGAACAGGCCCTAGCGCTTCTTGCGACTCTCGGACTCAGTTGAGTCAACGAAAGCTTGTTCGCCTTCTCCACAGGGTGTTGATGGAATCGGCCCGGCTGTCCACATCCTGACTCGTTGAATCCCGTTAGCGGGCAGGAATCGGTGGCAACGAGTTGTCACCGGATTGCTCCCGTGGTTTATGCCGGAACATATCCACAAGCCGCGGCGCTGTTCCACAGCGCCCGCAAAAGGGGCCAGCGAAAGCCGACCATGGCGCGATTTCACCTGCATCTCCTGTCCGATTCCACCGGTGAAACGCTGGAGATGATCGCCAAGGCTGCGCTTGCGCAGTTCGACGATTCCGACGTTTTGCGTCATTTCTGGCCGATGGTCCGTTCGCAGCAGCACCTTGACCGGATCATGGGAGAGATTGCCGCGAACCCGGGCCTCGTCTTTTTCACGCTGGTGAACGAGGAAACGCGCGGCCGGCTGGAGGAACGCTGCGTGGCTCTGGGCCTGCCGGCTATCGCCGTGCTCGACGGAGTGACCGATGCGCTCGAAGCCCTGCTCGGCCAGGAGGCCAAGGGCCGACCCGGCCGACAGCACCGGCTTGACGATGCTTACTTCGCGCGCGTCGATGCCATCCAGTTCACCATCGCGCATGACGACGGCATCCTGTGGGAGGAATGGGAGGAAGCCGACATCGTGCTGGCGGGCGTTTCGCGTACCAGCAAGACGCCGACTTCGATCTATCTCGCAAATCGCGGCTACAAGGTCGCCAATATTCCGATTGTGGTGGAAAGCCCGCCGCCCACCTCGCTGTTCGGTTTGCGCCGGCCGCTGGTCGTCGGCCTGACTACCGCGCCCGACCGCCTGATCCAGATCAGGCGCAACCGCCTGCTTTCGCTCAGCCAGTCGCCCGACACCGACTATGTCGATAACGACGCGGTGGACAGCGAACTCAAATATGCCCGGCGCATGTTTGCCGACAATTCCTGGCCGGTGATCGATGTCACCCGCCGCTCGATCGAGGAGACCGCCGCTGCGGTCATAAACCTCTACAACGAGCGCAAGGCCGCTGGCGAAACCGGACAAATCGGCCCGAAACCGATCTGATCCGCCGATCTGACACGAACTTACGGAAATTCCCATGATCGTTCTCGCATCCCAGAGCGCCTCTCGGCGCGCCATGCTCGAAGCTGCCGGTATCGCCTTTCGCGCGCAGCCTGCCCATATCGACGAACGCGCTGTCGAAGCGGCGCTGGCTGACGCGCCGCCGGCGCAGGTGGCCCTCGCCCTCGCCTGCGCCAAGGCCGAAGTTGTTTCACGTGAAACATCCGGCGAATGGGTGCTGGGCAGTGACTCGCTTGTTTCGGTTGAAGGCCGCCGCTTCGACAAACCGGCAAGCCGGGCTGATGCCGCCGCGCACTTACGCTTCTTCTCGGGCAAGGTGATGGAATTGCACAGCGCTGCCGCCCTGGTGAGGGACGGTGAAGTCCTCTGGGCCGATGCTGCTTTTGCCCACCTTCGCGTCGCGGAACTTTCCGATGATTTCATCGACACCTATCTCGATGCCGAGTGGCCCGAAGTCGCCGCCTGTGTCGGCGTTTTCCGCATAGAGGGGCGCGGCGTGCAGTTGTTCGAGCGGATCGAGGGGGACTATTTCACGATCCTCGGCATGCCGCTGCTGATGGTCCAGTCGGCGCTGCGCAATCTGGGAGTGATGTCGCTGTGAACATCATTGGAACAATTTATGCCGAAGTGATCGGCGATCCGATCGCCCAGTCGAAGTCGCCTGCGATTCACAATTTCTGGCTGGCGGAACTCGGGCTTCCCGGCCGCTATGACCATTGCCTGGTCAAGCTGGAAGACCTTGCCGGTTACCTCGCCCAGCGTCGCAGCGACCCCGCATGGCGCGGGTGCAACGTGACGATGCCGCACAAGCTGGCGATCATGCCACTGCTTGACCGGCTCGATCCGCTGGCAGCGCGGATCGGGGCGGTGAACACCGTGGTGCGCGAGGCTGACGGCACCCTCACCGGTTACAATACCGATGCGCCGGGCTTCCTCGAACCGATTCAGGAGGAAGTGGACAAGATCCACCTGTTCCGCATGGCGCGCGTGCTGGGCACCGGCGGCGCGGCGCGGGCGATCGTGGCGGCGCTGGCCGATGCGAAGTTCGTGATCGTGCTGGCCGGTCGCGATCCGGCCAAGGCGCGCGCGATGCTCGACGAACTCGCACCGAACGGCGAACACCACGCGATCGGCCTCGGCCATTTCGCCGATCCTACCGACTTCGCCTTCGACGACCGCGAGCAGTGCTTCGACCTCATCATCAATGCCAGCCCGCTGGGCATGACCGGGCAGCCGCCCCTGTCCTTCGATTTCAGCCATGCGCCGCCGCGCAGCGTGGTCTACGATATCGTCACGAATCCGCTCGACACCGATTTCCTGCAAGCGGCCCGCGCCGCCGGATTCGAGACGGTGGACGGTCTGTCGATGCTGATCGGCCAGGCGGACAGTGCCTTCACCCGCTTCTTCGGGGCAAAGCCGCCGCGTGATCGCGACGCAGCGCTGCGCGAAATGATCCGCGCGTGACGGTCCGCCCGAAGATCCTGGGCCTCACCGGCTCGATCGGCATGGGCAAGTCCACTGTTGCCACCATGCTGCGCGAACTGGGCGTGCCGGTGTTCGATGCCGATGTGGCGGTGCATGAACTGCAAGGTCCGGGCGGTGCGTTGTTGCCGCTTATCGAGGACGCGTTTCCCGGCACCATCGGACCTGCCGGGGTCGACCGCCCCAAGCTCGGCGCGGCGGTCTTCGGCGACAAGGAGAGACTCGGCCAACTGGAACGAATCGTCCACCCCGCGGTGGCGGCGATGCGCGCAGATTTTCTACGCGAAAATGCGCAGGCGCCGCTGGTCGCGTTCGACATTCCGCTGCTTTACGAAAAGGGCGGCGACCAGGGGCTGGACAGCGTCGCCGTGGTCTCTGCCCCGGCCTATGTACAGCGTGCGCGGGTGCTTGCCCGTCCCGGCATGACGACGGAAAAATTCGAGCAGATTCTAAGACTTCAGGTGCCCGACGCCGAGAAGCGCGCCCGCGCCGATCACGTCATCGACACCGGCCTTTCGCTGGAAGAAACGCGAGAACAGGTAGCCGGTATCGTGCGGGCGCTGACCCGAATGTAATATTCCGCGTCAGGCCCTTGCACTCGGGTTCGCCTAGGCAGATATGGAGAGGGATGAGAGAGATCATCTTCGATACCGAAACGACCGGATTTGACCCGAAAAACGGGGATCGAATGGTGGAAATCGGCTGCATCGAGATGATCAATCGCGTGGCCACCGGCCAGTCCTACCACGCCTATTTCAACCCCCAGCGTTCGATGCCGGCAGAAGCCGAGGCGGTTCACGGACTGTCCGATGCTTTCCTTGCCGACAAGCCGCTTTTCGCTGCCTCGGCACAGGATTTCCTCGACTTCATCGAGGACAGTCCAATGATCGCGCATAACGCCAATTTCGACTTCAACTTCATCAATGCCGAACTGGCGCTGTGCAACAT
Source organism: Novosphingobium sp. 18050 (assembly GCF_902706195.1). GTDB lineage: Bacteria > Pseudomonadota > Alphaproteobacteria > Sphingomonadales > Sphingomonadaceae > Novosphingobium. The sequence goes on from NZ_CACSJO010000009.1 coordinate 56,643, forward strand.
GCCCATCGTCAGCCGCGACCGGATGGTGGATACCGTGGCGCTCGCCAAGGTGCGCCATCCCGGTGCCAAGCTTTCGCTCGATGCGCTATGCTCGCGCTACGGGATCGACAGGAGCCACCGCACCAAGCACGGCGCACTGCTCGACGCCGAATTGCTGGCACAAGTCTACGTCGAGCTTCGCGGAGGCCGCCAGATCGGTCTCGAGCTCGTCGCCGAAACAACGAAGATCGTGACGGAAATCAAGGTTCTCAACACGAAGGACCGTATATTCCGTCAGCCGCGTCCCCACGCGGCCACCGAAGAGGAACTTGTTGCTCACGCAGCGTTTCTCAAGTCGGTCGATACCCCGCTCTGGGGTGCCTGAACTCTAAATAAGGAGAATACGCCCATGGATATCCGCGTCTCCGGTCACCAGGTCGAAACCGGCGAGTCCCTTCAGGTCCACGCCAACGAACGGCTCACGGCGATCATCGAGAAGTATTTCAGCCGGGCGCTGTCCTCGCACGTCACTTTCAGCAAGGCCCCTGCGGGCGCCTTCCGCTGTGACATCATCATGCATGTGATGCAGAATCTCGTCCTCAAGGGCACGGGTAGCGCCCAGGACGCGCACATTTCGTTCGACCAGTCGGCCGAAAAGATCGACAAGCAATTGCGCCGCTACAAGCGCCGCCTCAAGGATCGCCACGAGCAGGCCGCACATACGGCTGCGGTCGAGGAAGCCGCCTACATCATCTTCGAGGAAACGCAGGCCGCAGAAGGCGAAGACGTCGAACCGGACGCGCCCATCGTCATTGCGGAAACGCGTGTCGACGTTCCTGAAGCCACCGTTTCCGATGCGGTGATGATGCTCGACTTGCGTAATACTACAGCGCTGTTCTTCAAAAACGCTGGAACCGGACGCCATAATATGGTTTACCGCCGCGGCGACGGTTCGATTGGCTGGGTCGAACCACACTGAGGCTCCAGGTTTGGTGCCCAGGATTTACGCCTTTCGGGCGTAACCGCTTCTAAACTCTGAGGAGAGGAAGAAAAGCCCCCGGTTCGCCGGGGGTTTTTGGGGGTATGCAGATTTGGAAACCGGTCAAACTCTAATATCAGAATCGAAATGAGTGGGCTTTTTGCACTGCTTCCCGATGCCGTGATTACGGTTACCGCGGATAGCAAGAACGTAATTCTGGATAGGCTCGCGGCGCAGTTCGCGGCGGTTTATGGTCTTGACCATAAGGCCGTGCTTGCGCGCGTCACCGAGCGTGAACAGCTGGGTAGCACCGGCTTCGGCCGCCGTATCGCAATTCCCCATGCCCGCATGCCGGGGCTGGGCCGTCCGGTGGCCGCATTCATGCGCCTTGAATCCCCGGTCGAGTTCGATTCAGCCGATGGCATGCCTGTGGACCTCGTATTCGGCCTTCTCTCTCCCGAGGGAGCAGGGGCCACGCATCTCCACGCTCTGGCGGCGATCTCGCGCATGATGCGTGATGAGCGCATGCGCGAGGCCCTGATGGCCGCACCCGGCCCCGAGGCGCTTTACGGCCTCCTGAGCAATGTTATCGACCGCGATGCCGCATGACCTGATGGCCTCCGGCAGGCCCGACGAAACATCGGGGGCTGCCGGCGCGGGATTGCACTGGCGGGCCCTTGAAAGCCTCTATGCCTCTGCCCCGATCAACCACATGTTCCGGTCATCGCTGGAGATCACCGGCGAGGGACTGTCGCGCATAACTTTCCTGGTCGAGCCGGACTGCTTCCACGCAGCCGGCGCGGCGCATGGTACGATCTATTTTAAGATGCTTGACGATGCAGCTTTCTATGCTGCCAATACCCATGTGACTGATCGTTTCCTGCTCACTACGTCGTTCAACATGCACCTCAGCAAACCCATCAAGGGCGGTCGCATCGTGGCCGAAGGTCGCTGGGTAAGCGGCCGCCGCCGGGTGCTGGTGGCCGAATCCTGGTTGCTCGACGAAGACGGGGATGAATGCGGGCGCGGCACGGGCACCTTCATGCGCTCGCGCATCTCGCTGTCCAGCCTGCCGGGATATTCGATTCCGCCGGTTTCCGGCTGAGCCGATGGACGAGCGGCTTCCCGCACACCTTGAAGTGTCTGCCCTGATTCGTCAGGTCAATACCGAAGGCGGCTTCGCAGCGGTCCTGGCAAAGGGTGAGCGCGACGCCGGTACGATCCTTGTCGTCCTTGCCCATAACGGCGCTCCGCCGCGCCTGTTCGAGCGGATGCCGGAACTGGACGGAACTCGCAAATGGCGCTGCTCCCGGACTCACGATTCGCTAGAGCCTTTCGCTTTCCAGGACTACCTGGACCGGCGCAAGGCACAGGACCCCGATTTATGGATCGTGGAACTTGACGTCGCGAAGGGTGAACGCTTCATCGGGACGCAAGCCGAACAAGGTTGACTTGCACGCAATGCAAGTTAATGGCCGCCTTCGCAAACGCGAAAGCGGCAACGGCGGCACTTCGGTCGCCCGGCTAGCACGCAGACGGGGAATCGTCGGCAGGCTCAACGGATATAGAACGCCCGAATACGGCATTCCGTTCCAGCCTGTGTCGGATCGGTTCACCGCCGTTGATATGATTAAATGCGAACCAAGGTTGAGTGGGCGGGCGTCATGGCGCTGGCCGCAACGGTATTGACCGCACTGTTGAGCGCCCAGGGCTCGGGCGCAGCTGCATCGGACTTCATTCCGATTCTGGCCGAACAGAAGCCCGCCGTGGAATTCGTTTCCCGGCCCATGGTCCAGGCCCTCCCCGCCGAAGATGGCGACGAGGATTCCGACGAGACCGAGATTTCTCCCGACGCAGACTCGCTCAAGGAGCTGGTATCGCAGCAGACGATGCCGGACACCATGTCGAGCGAAATGCGTTGCCTCGCCGGCGCGATCTACTTCGAAGCACGCGGCGAAACCCTTGAAGGTCGACTGGCCGTAGGCCGCGTGATCGTTAATCGCACGAAGTCGGGACGCTTCCCCACCAGCTATTGCGGCGTGGTGTATCAGCCCTCGCAGTTTTCGTTCATCCGTGGCGGCGCTATGCCGTCCGTGCGCGAAGGCTCCATGAGCTGGCGCGAAGCCGTTGCCGTGGCGCAGATCGCCGACGAAGGCAGCTGGAAAAGCCTGGCTAAGGGCGCTCTGTTCTTCCACGCCACGCGGGTTTCGCCCAATTGGCGCCTGACCCGTCTGGCACGGGTCGACAATCACATTTTCTATCGCTGATTTGAAGCCGGGGTAGCGGAAGACCCGGGGCTATTGCCCCAGACCCCTTCGATGTCGGCGAGCGCCGGCAGCGGCGCCGAGTGTCCGGCAAGATTGAGCATAGCGAAGCAACCCAAGGCGGCATGGAGCTGCCCTGGGTTGCTTCGTTATGGTCTTAATGACGATCAATGGCGGCGCCGCAGGCCATTATGCCTCGCGGCTCGCCTTGGGCGCGCCTACGAAGCTGCCCGCGTGACGTCGACATCAAAGGGGTCTGGGGCAATGGCCCCAGATCTTCCCTTCAAATCTTACTGGCTGAGTTCGACCCACACCGGAGCATGATCGCTGGCCTTCTCGCGGCCGCGATGTTCCTTGTCCACGCCGCAGGCCACGAGACGGTCTGCAAGTTCGGGCGAGAGCAATGAGTGGTCGATGCGGAAGCCATGGTCGCGCTGCCAGGCGCCTGCCTGATAGTCCCAGTACGTCCACACCCCGCCACGCGGGTTGTGAGTGGCCACCGCGTCCGTCCAGCCATCTCCGAGTAGTCGGAAGTACGCATTGCGCGATTCCGGCTGCATCAGGGCGTCTGCAGCCATTGCCTGCGGAGCCCAGATGTCGCGGTCGGTCGGGATGACGTTGTAGTCGCCGGTCACGATTGCGGGCACTTCCTGCGCCTTGATCACGTCCATGCGGCGGCGCAGGCGTTCCATCCAGCGCAGTTTGTAGTCGAACTTGGGGCCGGGCAGCGGATTGCCGTTGGGCAGATAAATGCACACGACCCGCAGGCCGAAGACATCTGCTTCGAGATAGCGGGAGTGTTCATCCTCAGGCTCGCCTTCGAGGCCGCGCTGGATTTCCACCGGGGCTTCACCGTCGGCCAGAATGGCGACGCCGTTAAAGCCCTTCTGGCCGTGCCAGATGCCTTTGTATCCCAGCTTCTCGAACTCGGCCATCGGGAAGCCTTCGTCCTGCGTCTTGATTTCCTGCAGGCAGGCGACGGCGGGGCGGGTTTCTTCGAGCCATTCGAGCAGGCGGGGCAGGCGAGCCTTGACCCCGTTGATATTGTACGTCGAGATTCTCATACCGAGAAGCTGGACCCACAACCGCAGCCTGCGGCTGCATTCGGATTTTCGACCTTGAATGCCGCGCCGCCCAGCGACTCGACGAAATCGACTACGCAGCCGGCGACAAGGTCGAGGCTGACGGAATCGACGACAAGGCGCACGCCATCGGTTTCGGTGACGCTGTCGTCGCCTTCCGGGGCGTCGGCGAGGCCGAATTTGTACTGGAAGCCCGAGCAGCCGCCGCCTTCTACGGCGAGGCGCAGGATGGCGGGCTTGCCCTGCTTGCTGGCGATCGCGGCAACGCGCGCCGCTGCGGAGGGGCTGAGTGTCAGGCTATGCTGGTCCATGCTCCTGATGTAGGCGCGCACAGCCCCTGCGGCAAGCGGTGGCGGGGTCGCGGCGCAACATCAGGCACCGTGCAATCAGGGCCCACGACATCGGGGCCCATGAAATCAGGGCCCATGAAATCAGGGCGGTCAGGCCGTCTGGATATAATCGCGCATTGCGGCGGCTTCGTGCTCGATCATGTCGATCCGCTGTTTCACCAGATCTCCGATGGAAACCAGGCCGATCATCTCGGTGCCGCGCATCACCGGGAGGTGTCGGACGCGGCGGCGGGTCATCAGCGACAGCGCCGCAATCACCGAGGTATCGGGTTCCACCGTCAGCGGTGAGGCGGTCATGATGTGGCCGAGCGGCATGTCGAGAACGCCGGCGCCGATTTCGCTGAGTCGGTAGATCACATCGCGTTCCGAGAAGATGCCGGCGATCTCGCCGTTTTCCATCACCGGAACGGCGCCGATGCGTCGTTCTGCCAGAATTGCCACGGCTTCGCGCACGGTAGTTGCGACGTCGCAGGTAACGACAGTGCCGCGTCCTTCGATAATACGACCAATGGTCATCGTCTTGCTCTCCCTATCTGCAAAGGGCCCCTGCTCTTACCGATCGCCCCGGAGGGAAGAGTATCACAGGCCCGCGCCGCCAGCCATGATTTGCTTGCGGGCGCGGGGCACCGGGGCCAAATGGGACGGCATGACACGGCGCTCCCATCTCGACGATCCGGCCAAGGCGGCCCATGCCTGGGCGCGTTACCGGCGCATCATGGGCTGGATGATGACCATCACGGTCGGCCTTGTCGCAGGCTCTGCGATCCTGCTCTATCGTTCGAACGGGATGGTATCGGTCCACTTCTACATCGCGGCCGCGCTGGGCGTGGGCTTCACGATGCTGCTGGCCTCGGCGCTGATGGGGCTGGTGTTCCTGTCGAGCGGAACCGGCCACGACGAATCGGTCATCGATCCGCTCGAGGATGAAAACGCCGGAAAGTAAGGCGATTCAGTCCGGCTTCGGGTGCAGACGGTATTCCTCGACCGGCTGGCCGCCGATCAAATGCTGCTGGATGATCTTTTCCAGCACGTCTTCGTTGCACGAGTGATACCAGACGCCATCGGGCCAGACGACCGCGACGGGGCCAGCGAAGCAGATGCGCAGGCAGTCGGCCTTGGTGCGGGCCACGCCGCCCCCTTTGCCCGACTTTGGCCCATCGAGGCCCAGTTGTTTCAGGCGCTTCTTCAGGTACTTCCACGCGGCCTGACCCGCTTCGGGTGAGCAGCACTCGCCCTTTTGTGGTTCGGCGCAGATGAAGATGTGGCGCTCGATGCTGTCTCCGCCGGTCTTGGCCAGGGCATGAGCGGCCTTCTCTATTTCGCGGTGCCCTGCGACGTGGGTGCTCATGGCCTCAGTCTCCATTGGTCTATATGGTCCGCGAAAGATGCCGGGAGCGGAACGGGACCGTCCTTGCCGACGATCACCATGACGCTGCGGGCAAAGGCGACCACGCGCTGCTCCTGCATGAGCAGTTGGATGAGGCGGTGGCTGGAGCGGCCGGTATCTTCGACCGCGCTGTGGATCGTTAGCGGATCGGGATAATGCCCCTCCCCCAGGTACTCGATGGCGGTGCTGGCGATCATCGAGGACAGACCGGTCAGCGCGTTGCGGTAGCCGCTGGCACGGTGGAAACGCACGCGGCCATCTTCGAGAAGGCCGGCAATCGCCACGTTGTTGATGTGCAGGTTGATGTCGAGATCGCCGAAGCGCGGCTCGATGGTGCAGGAAAACGGGTAGCGCGCGGGATCGAGCAGCGCGGGATCGGGCTTGGGCATAAGTCCAAACGTAGGGAGCGTGGGGGGCGAGGTCCAGCCCGTCCCGTAATTGACCGCGGCCCCGATCAGCCCTTCTTGCCGACGATCCGCGCGATTTCGGCGGCGACGAGGCGCTCGACCATCGGCGGCAGGTTCTTGTCCAGCCATTCCGCCAGCGCCGGGCGCAGAAGTTCGCGGGTCAGCGCTTCGAGCGAGGTTTCGCCGGAACGGACGATTTGCGGCTGAGCGCCGGGTTCGGACAGCATGGCGAGCGCGGCCAGAGATTCGCGCATGGAATTGCGGGCATCGGGCTGGAGCAGCGGGGATTCTTCAATGTCGCCTGCGGGCAGCTGCGCGGCTTCCTGCAGTTCGAGCACGTCCTCGTCCTCGCTCGTGTAGGGGGCGGAGCCGAGGAGCGCTTCGATCGCATTGTCGCGCAAGGCGCGGGCAGGACGCGGATCTGCATGGGTATCGCGCGCGATGACCTGCTTGATCGACTGGAGGATCTCCTCGACCGAAGGTTCACCGTTTTGCCGCATCTCTAATAGGTCCCCGTTGACGCCCGAATACGCGCCGATTGATTTCAAGTAGACTGGATTTCCTACGAAAACCCGGCGCGCACAAGCCCTTTTGCTGAATCAGGCCTTTTTCCTGAATCCGGCTTTAAGGCTCCTGTGACGTCGGGATTTCGCCGTCCTGCACCGGGGTGCCGGTGGTACGGGTCGAGCGGGCGACCGGGACGGGATCGTTGTCCCAGTCGTTGAACCTGCCGCGCACGCGCCGGTAGTTGAGGTCCGGGTCGTAAAGCGTGCCGCCATCCAGGTTCAGGTCGCGCGCTTCGCCCCGGCCCATCGCTGCCAGCAGCGAGAAACCGGCGACATAGGCGTTGCGCCGGGCCGTCACGAGCTGGACCTGCGCGTTGAGCAGTTCCTGTTCGGCATTGAGGATGTCGAGGATCGTGCGGTTGCCGACCGAGTTCTCCGCCTTCACTCCTTCGAGGCTGAGCGCAGTGGCATCCACCGCCACTTGCGACGAGCGGATCAGGTCGTTCGAGGCGATATAGGAGGTATAGGCCGACCGCACCTGGGCGATGACATCCCGCTCTGTGGCGATTTCCTGCTCCAGCGCGGCAGACGCGGTGGCCGTGGCCTGGCGGCGCTGCGCGGCGGGAAGACCGCCCTGGAAGATCGGGATCGAAAGCTGCGCGCCGGCCTGCGCCGAGGTATCGCTTTGCGATACGCCCGAACTGGGAACGCCGCGTGCCAGTGTGTTGAGGTAATTGTTATAGGCGCCCTGCGCGAACAGCCGGACCGTGGGAAGGCGCCCTGCCCCCGCCACGTCGATGTCCTTGTCCGCCGCCTTGGTGCGTTCGCGCGCGCCGATCAGGTCGGGATTGGAATCGAGGGCGATGGCGGCCGCATCGTCGGCGGTTGCCGGCAGGTTGGGCAGCGGCGGCGGCGCTTCCAGAGCCTGGGGGGGCGCCCCGACGAGGCGAATGTAGGTTTCCCGTGCCCCGGCGAGGTTAGCTTCTGCCGTGCGCAAGTCGCTCTGCGCGACGGCAAGGCGCGACTGCGACTGGGCGACGTCGGTGCGAGTAAGGTTGCCGATCTCGAAACGGTCGCCGGTTGCCTGCAGGTTGGTCTGCAGCACGCTGACGTTCTTGCGGTTCAGACCGACGATCGCTTCGGTGCGGATCACGTCCATGTAAGCCGCGACGACCGAGGAGAACAGCGAGCTTTCGGTGCCGCGCAGGTCGGCCTGGCCAGCTTCGACGCGGATCTTCGCGGCCTTGACGCGGTTCTTCACGGCGCCGCCCGAATAGATCGGTACGCCCAGGTCAGCGCCCGCATTCACGGTCCGCGAAGGTGCGTTGAATGAGTTCTCGCTCTGCTTCAGGAACTCTGTGTAGGTCCCGCTCGCGCTGGCCGACGGCAAGCCGGCAGCGCGCGCGATCGGCACGTTCTCGTCGTTGGCGCGCTGCTGTGCGCGCGCCGATTCGAGCGTGGGATTGGTCTGATATGCAGTGACCAGTGCATCGCGAAGGGTATCGGCGCACACTGGTGAGCCGGCCGTCAGTATCAGACATCCCCCCGCGAGCAGCCCGGCACGCTTTGCGAACCGGGCCATGCTTAGAAGCTCCAGCGTTTGGGCGCTGCAAACTCCGTCAGTACCGGAATGCCCATTTCGGCGAGCGTCAGCAGCGAAACCGCACCGGCAGCCTTGCGACCGGCGGCAAGGCGGGTGACGCCGCGTTCCACCAGGCCGGTGATGACGCGGCCGCCGTCGACGAGGCGGGCGCCGATCGCTTCGGGCAGGACTTCGGCTGCGCCGTCGATGATGACGAGCGAGTACCCGCCGTCACCGGCGTTGACGGCATCGGCCGGAGCAACGGCATCGACCGAACCGGCCAGCGGACGCAGTAGGGCGGCAAGATATCCCTCGCCATCGCCTACCAGCAGGACCTTGTCGGTCTTGGCGGGCTCGGCTTCGGCAAGCATGCGGGCGTGGACCAGCGGGGCGGCCAGGAAGCGGCCCTCGCCCAGCGGGATTGCGCGGTCGATGTAGGCAGCATCGCGCATGGATGCAGGTACGAAGTCCTCACGCGCGATTCCAGCCATGGCTTCGAGCACCCAGGGCTCGTTCACGCCGCTTGTACGCAGCTGGCTGGAAATCATCGCGCGGCGCGCTTCGGAGATGGCGGCGCCGGTCGGTGCCGACCGTTCCTCGGTCAAGGTCATCAGGTGCAGTTCCCTAATTCGATCGCAGGTCCGGCTGGCGCGTGGGGCATCGAAGCCTTGCGAAGACGGCACTAATAGGGCGCTTCTAGGCGAAGCCGTCGGTCAGGCCAAGCCATTTGCGCATACGCCGGTCGATCAGATCAAGCACTTTGACGATAGGCCCATCGCGGCCTATGGCACCGGCAAACCCACGTTATCCGCCATAACCGGAGCGAAAATTCCATGACAGATATGGTAACCATCCGTGAAGACGACCTGATCGATTCCGTCGCCGACGCGTTGCAATACATCAGCTATTACCACCCGATGGACTATATCCGGGCTTTGGGCGACGCCTACGACGCTGAAGTCGGACCGGCCGCAAAGGACGCCATCGCGCAGATTCTGACCAACAGCCGCATGTGCGCGGAAGGGCATCGCCCGATCTGTCAGGACACCGGCATCGTCAACGTCTTCATCGAGTGGGGCCAGAACTGCCGCCTCGAATCCGACAGGTCGCTTCAGGACGTGGTCGATGAAGGCGTGCGCCGCGCTTACAACCACCCGGAGAACAAGCTGCGCGCCTCGGTGCTGGCCGACCCCGCCTTCACCCGCCGCAACACCAAGGACAACACCCCTTGCGTGCTCTCGGTGAACATGGTCCCGGGTTCGAAAATTTCGGTCGACGTCGCGGCCAAGGGTGGCGGCTCGGAGAACAAGTCCAAGTTCAAGATGATGAATCCCAGCGATTCCATCGTTGACTGGGTCATCGAGATGCTGCCCCAGATGGGTGCCGGCTGGTGCCCGCCGGGCATGCTGGGCATCGGCATCGGCGGCACTGCCGAACACTGCGTCAAGCTTGCCAAGCAGAGCCTGATGGAGCCGATCGACATGGCCCAGCTCAAGCAGCGCGGCCCCCAGAACGACATCGAAGCGCTGCGCATCGAGATCTTCGATAAGGTCAACGCACTGGGCATCGGCGCGCAGGGTCTGGGCGGTCTCGCCACCATCCTCGACGTCAAGATCCTCGACTGGCCGTGCCACGCTGCCGGCAAGCCCGTCGCGATGATCCCCAACTGCGCCGCGACCCGCCACGCGCACTTCACCCTCGACGGTTCGGGCCCGAGCTTCCTCGAAACCCCGAAGCTGGACGAGTGGCCGCAGGTTCACTGGGCACCAAGCGCCGAGGCCCGCAAGGTCAATCTCGACACCCTGACCGCCGAAGACGTGCAGAGCTGGAAGCAGGGCGACCGCCTCCTCCTCAACGGCAAGATGCTGACCGGCCGCGACGCCGCGCACAAGCGCATCCAGGACATGCTGGCCAAGGGCGAGGAACTGCCCGTCGATTTCAAGGGCCGTGTGATCTACTACGTCGGCCCGGTCGACCCGGTGCGCGACGAAGCTGTCGGTCCTGCCGGTCCCACTACCGCCACGCGCATGGACAAGTTCATGGACATGATGCTGGGCACCGGCCTGCTCGCCACCATCGGCAAGTCCGAGCGTGGCCCGGCGGCAACCCAGTCGATCGCCGAGCACAAGTCGGCGTACCTGATGGCCGTTGGCGGCGCTGCGTACCTCGTTTCGCGTGCGATCAAGGAAGCCAGGGTCGTGGGCTTCGAAGACCTTGGCATGGAAGCGATCTACGAGTTCACCGTCGAAGATATGCCGGTGACGGTGGCGGTCGATTCCGAGGGTAACAACGTGCACACCCTCGCGCCGCAGCACTGGAAGGCGAAGATCGCCGAAGAGCATCTGCTGGCGAACTGAAAGACACGGTAAAGGGGAAGACCTGGGGCATTGGCTCCAGGTCTTCCCTTACCGATAATGCTGCCTCAAAAGTCCGACGAACGGGCTGGAAAGCCCCTGCACTGCGGCCCCTTCGCCTGCGTGCAGCAAACCCACCTCGCGCACCAGTTCGAAGTCCCGCACCGGCACGAAACGCTCGGGGCCGGCGGCGAAACATTCGGGCATCATCCCGATCCCGGCGCCGCTGCGGACTACGGCCAGCACGCGTTCGTCGCTGGTGGTCTTGAGGACGAAGCGCGGGCGGACGCCGCGTTCCACGAAGAAACGGTTGATCTCCGGCAACGCCTCGCAATGGCGGCGCAGGGCCATGCGGTCGCGCGCGAGTTGTTCGGCCTGGACCTCGCTTTCGCCGGCGAGCGGGTGGTCGGGCGGCAGGACCATCATGTAGCGTTCTCGGGCGAGAACCTCGGGGTGGAAGCGCGCGTGATGCGGGCGGATCACCGTGAGGGCGATGTCTATGCGGCCGCGTTCCAGGCGTTCGGCAATATCGCGTTCGGTGCCGTCAAGGATTTCCAGCGCTTCACCTGAACCCAGCGCGCGGTGGCGGGTGAGCCAGTCTTCGATGAGGCGGGTCGGGATGGTGTTCAGCACGCCGATGCGCAGCAGCGTGGGGTCGGTCACTTCGCCCAGTTCGACCAGCGCGTGTTCGTATTCCGCAGCGATGCGCCTTGCACGGACCAGAAAGCGGCTGCCTGCGGGGGTCAGGGAAACACCCTGACGGTCCCGGTCGAACAGTCGCGCGCCCAGTTCGCGCTCCAGCTTGGCGATGCCGGAGGACAGCGTGGGCTGCGTCACGCTCACCCGCTTGGCGGCGCGACTGAAGCTGCCGGTTTCCGCGACAGCAAGGAAATAGCGCAGGAGGTACTGGTCGATCATAGGCAGTGTCTATGGCAAGACGCGGAAACTTTCAATTTTCGTCCGCGTTGCAGCTGGGCTAGATAGACGCCGCAAATCGATAGGCAGGCCATCGCGCCGCCCGCAATGAAGAGGAAGAGGCATGAGCGCGCCGGTCCTGCAGACCCAGATCAACCTCGACAGCCCCGAGGCGAAGGCGCGTGATGCCCACAACCGCGCGCTCGCAGGAGAGCTTCGCGAACGGGTTGCAACAGCTGCGCTGGGCGGGGACGAGCGTTCGCGCGAAAGGCACCTGTCGCGCGGAAAGCTGCTTCCGCGTGACCGGGTGGAGCGGCTGCTGGATGCAGGTTCCGCCTTTCTGGAAATCGGTCAGCTTGCCGCCAACGGGCTCTACGGCGACGAAGTGCCGGGTGCGGGCCTCATTGCGGGCATTGGGCGGGTTTCGGGCCGCCAGTGCATGATCTTCGCGAACGATGCCACGGTGAAGGGCGGCACGTATTTTCCGTTGACCGTCAAGAAGCACATCCGCGCTCAGGAGATTGCTGCGGCCAACCGCCTGCCCTGTGTCTACCTTGTCGACAGCGGCGGCGCGAACCTGCCCAACCAGGCGGAAGTCTTTCCCGACCGCGATCACTTCGGCCGTTTCTTCTTCAACCAGGCGCAGATGAGCGCGGCCGGAATTCCGCAGATCGCCAGCGTCATGGGCAGTTGCACGGCGGGCGGAGCCTACGTTCCCGCTATGAGCGACGAGAGCGTGATCGTTAAGGAGCAGGGCACGATCTTTCTCGCCGGGCCGCCGCTGGTGCAGGCCGCGACGGGTGAGATCATCAGCGCCGAGGACCTTGGCGGCGGCGACCTTCACAGCCGCAAGTCGGGCGTCACCGACCATCTGGCCGAGGACGACGAACATGCACTTACCATTGTGCGCGACATCGTCAGCCACCTCGGCCCGGCGCATCGCCACCAGTTGGATGTGCGCGAGGCGCGGCCGCCGAAATATGCGGTTGAGGAGCTGTATTCCATAGTGCCCGAGGACGTGCGTGCGCCCTACGACGTCCATGAGGTGATCGCCCGCATCGTCGACGGCAGCGAATTCCATGAGTTCAAGGCGCTCTACGGTTCGACGCTGGTCTGCGGTTTTGCGCATATCCATGGGATTCCGGTGGCGATCCTTGCCAACAACGGGGTGCTGTTTTCCGAGAGTGCGCAGAAGGGGGCGCACTTCATCGAACTGGCCTGCCAACGCGGCATTCCGCTGCTGTTCCTGCAGAACATTTCCGGGTTCATGGTCGGCGGCAAATACGAGGCGGAAGGCATCGCCAAGCACGGCGCCAAGCTCGTCACCGCTGTCGCCACCGCGCAGGTGCCCAAGCTGACGGTGCTGATCGGCGGATCGTTCGGGGCGGGCAACTACGGCATGTGCGGGCGCGCCTACGACCCGCGCTTCCTTTTCACCTGGCCCAACGCGCGCATCTCGGTGATGGGCGGCGAACAGGCGGCAAGCGTGCTGGCAACCGTCCACCGCGACGCCGCCAAGTGGACGGCAGAGGACGCCGAAGCCTTCAAGGCCCCGATCCGCCAGAAGTACGAGGATGAAGGCAACCCCTACTACGCCACTGCCCGCCTGTGGGACGACGGCGTGATCGACCCGGTCCAGACGCGTGACGTGCTGGGGCTGGCGCTGTCGGCCTGTCTTGAGGCGCCGATTGCCGACAGGCCCCAGTTCGGCGTGTTCAGGATGTGATGGAGATGGCCGTGAAAGACCGCCTGTTCGTTCTCGACTTCGACTACGCCGATCCCGATCTCGCGCCTCGCCGGTTCTACTGCAAGGACTGCGTGACGGTGGAAGGGCTGCTGGCGCTGTTCCCCGAACGCGCCGCCAATATCGAAGTTGTGCGCGTCCCCTGGACCCGCCCTCGCGCCGCTGTCGTGGCGGCATTGGGCGAGGACAACCAGACCCTGCCCTCGCTGGCCTTCGCCGAGGGCGGCTTCGCCAACGAAATCGAGGCGCTGCTGGCCGCGCTGCACACCCGCCACGGATTCCCGGAGCGTCACCCATGATCAAGTCCCTGCTCATCGCCAATCGCGGCGAGATCGCCTGCCGCATCATCCGCACCGCGCGCGAACTCGGCATCCGTACCATCGCGGTCTATTCGGACGCAGACGCGCAGGCCTTGCACTTGCGGCAGGCCGACGAGGCGGTCCACATCGGCCCCTCGCCCACGCGCGAGAGCTATCTGGTGGGCGAAAAGATTCTCGCCGCCGCGAAGCAGACGGGGGCCGAGGCCATTCACCCCGGCTATGGCTTCCTTTCCGAGAACGCGGAATTCGCGCAGGCCGTGATCGATGCGGGGATCGTCTGGGTCGGGCCGAACCCCTCCTCGATCACCGCAATGGGCCTCAAGGACGCCGCCAAGACGCTGATGGCCGCGGCCGGCGTGCCGGTAACGCCCGGCTACATGGGCGCGGAGCAGGCCCCCGATTTCCTCGCCGCAGAGGCCGGCAAGATCGGTTATCCAGTGCTTATCAAGGCGGTTGCCGGCGGCGGCGGCAAGGGCATGCGGCTGGTCGAGGACCCGGCCGATTTCGCCGACGCGCTCGCCTCGTGCAAGCGCGAAGCTGCCGCCTCGTTCGGCAACGACCACGTGCTGATCGAGAAGTACATCGCCTCCCCCCGCCATATCGAAGTGCAGGTGTTCGGCGACAGGCACGGCAATGTCGTCCACCTGTTCGAGCGCGACTGCTCGCTGCAGCGCCGCCACCAGAAGGTCATCGAGGAAGCCCCTGCCCCCGGCATGGACACGGCGACGCGCGCGGCGCTTTGCGGCGCGGCGGTGCGTGCAGCAAAAGCCGTGGATTATGTGGGCGCGGGCACCATCGAGTTCATTGCCGATGGCTCCGGCGCGCTGAGTGCGGATCGCATCTGGTTCATGGAAATGAACACCCGTCTGCAGGTGGAGCACCCGGTAACCGAGGCGATTACCGGCGTCGATCTGGTCGAATGGCAACTGCGTGTTGCCAGCGGCGAACCGCTCCCCTTGGCGCAGGATGACCTGACGATCGACGGCTGGGCGATGGAAGCGCGCCTTTATGCAGAGGACCCCACCAAGGGCTTCCTGCCCAGCATCGGCCGCCTCGAACTCCTCCAGTTCGGAGAGGCCGAGGGCGGCCGCATCGACACCGGGGTTTACGAAGGCGCGGAAGTATCCCCCTTCTACGACCCGATGATCGCCAAGGTCATCGCCTGGGGTGAGGACCGCGACGAAGCCCGCGAACGCCTTGGCGAGATGCTGGACGATACCGCCGTATGGCCGGTCAGGACGAATGCCTCGTTCCTCGTGAAGGCGCTGCAGCATCCCGACTTTGCAGCGGGCAATGTAGATACCGGCCTTATCGGGCGTGACGGCGAGGCTCTTGCCGAGCCGCCCGTGCCTTCCGCCGTATCGTTGCGCATTGCTGCGCAGTCGCTGGTTCCGGCTACACCGGCGCCGGGCCTGCGCCTGAATGCCACGCCGGTGCGCACGGCATGGTTCCTGCTGGACGGCGAGAAGATCGAGATCGAGATCGACGCAGAAGGCAGCGATGAGCCGATGCCGGGCGTACTCGTCACCGAACAGGGGCAGGCCTGGCTGCTATCACCGTGGCGGCGTGATGGTGCGCACGGGGCGGCCGCCGGATCTGGCTCGATCATCGCACCGATGCCGGGCAAGGTCATTGCCGTCGAAGTGACGGAAGGTCAGGCGGTGACCAAGGGCCAGAAGCTGCTCACGCTGGAAGCCATGAAGATGGAGCACACGCTGACCGCTCCGTTTGATGGCACCGTGGCCGAACTAAGCGTCGCTGCAGGCCAGCAGGTGCAGGTGGACGCCTTGCTGGCGAGGATCGAGGAAGCCGCAATAGACTGACGATGGCCAGTTTTACGGTGTCCCCGGTTCTGCTTGGCTATGCTGGAGGTTCGGGGGTAGCGTCGCGCCGTCGCCGGATGGTCCCGGTCGATATCTGGAATGGAGGTTATTCGATGCGGATTTCCAGCCTTCTCGCTTTCGCGGTTTCCGTCGCCGCCTTGGGCTCCGGCCCGGTGGCTCAGGCGCAGCAACAGACCATGCACCACCCGCAACCGCAGCCTTCGAACAGGCCGCCGTTAAAGCCGCAGCCCCAGCCCGCACAGTGGCGCCTGCTTGCCTTCAAGACCGTCGGCGCAGGCACCGACCGCGACACGATCAATGTGGCGCGTAAGGAGCGTTATCGGAGCATCCAGCTCTGCGCCTACAACGCGCCGATCCACCTGATGGACTTCAGCGTGCGCTTCGATAGCGGCCAGCGGCAGGACGTGCGCGTGCGCAGCCGCATCGCCGCCGGAAGCTGCACCCGCGCGGTCCAGCTGGCGGGCAACGCCGCTCGCCGGGTGACCCGCATCGATCTGACGTATCAACGAATGCAGCGCGGCATGAAAGTCCCGGTCATTCGGGTCATGGCGCGGTGATATTTCGCTCCCCGCCGATGCTGTGGCGCGGCGGGGACACCACCAGGGAGGAATGAACAGACGTGCCCGGACGCTTTTTCGACGAATGGCAGGTAGGGGACCGTATCACCCACCAGCCCAGCCGTACCGTCACCGAAACCGACAACCTGTTGTTTTCGGCGATGACGCACAACATGCAGCCGCTGCACCTTGATGCAGAAACCGCCAAGGCAAGCGAGTTTGGGCAGATTCTGGTCAATTCGACCTTCACGTTCAGCCTTGCGGTTGGTCTGTCGATCGCAGATACGACGGTCGGCACGCTGGTTGCCAACCTCGGCTTCGACAAGGTGGTGACTCCCAAGCCGACCTTCATTGGCGATACCGTCACCTGCTCGAGCGAAGTGGTGGAGATGCGCGAAAGCAAGTCGCGGCCGGGGCAAGGGATCGTGGTTTTCAAACATGAACTGACCAATCAGCGCGGGGAAATTGCCCTGTCGATGCTGCGCACTGTGCTGCTGAAGAAGAACGCCGGATAGAATAATGGCGGGGGCAGCTGTGAATGCTCCACGTGGAACACTCTCTCGCCCCTCGCCCTCGACGAACCGCTGACGGCCACCGATCGGCGAACTGGCGCGCCCTGCCCCTTTCGCGCTATTTGCGAATATAATGGCGCCTGACCTTTCCAACCCTCGTGTTCCCGCGCGGCTCGTCCTGCTTTCGCTTGCCGCGCTATGGGCCTGTTATTTCATAGTCGCGACCTTACGCGGCGCGGTCATGGGGTTCGACCTCGCCTGGCCGATCATCTCGCGCAGGCTGACGATCTGTATCGTCTCGATGCTGGTGATGGCGGCGGTATGGCCGCTGCTGCAGCTGCTCGACCGCAAGTCGGGCGGGATGCGCTTTGGGATCGTGTTGGTGGGCGCCTTGCCGCTGTCGCTGGCGTTGAGCGTCATCAACGACGTCATCTTCGCCGACATCGACATGCCCGCCGCTTACGGCGACGAGGAGGACGCGGCGGCGATCAAATCGGGCAACGTGCGCATCTCGCGCGACGAGGCCGGCAATATCCTGGTCGACCTGCCCAAGATCGAACCGCCTGCCCCGCCGGCTCCGCCACAGCCCGGCGAGACAGCGACGGAGGGCGCTCCCCCCGCTCCTGCTTCTCACAGCGAGACTACGAACAGTTCGGGCATCACCATCAACACCGGCGAGGCCTTGGGCCAGGGGCTGGGGCGCTGGGCGGCCATCACCGACACCGCGTTTGGCCGCTACTTTTTGGTTCTGGCCTGGGTCGCGCTCTATTTCGCACTCGCCAAAGCAGAGGAAGCGCGCGGGGCGGAGCGGCGCGAGGGTGAATATCGACGTGCGGCGGAGGCGGCGGAACTGCGATCCCTGCGTTATCAGGTCAATCCGCACTTCCTGTTCAACACGCTCAATTCGCTGTCGGCGCTGGTCATGACCGGGCGGCAGGACGACGCGGAAGAGATGATCCAGACGCTTTCGACCTTCTATCGACGTACTTTGTCCGGCGACACGACCAACGACATTTCGCTGGAGGACGAGATCGAACTGCAGCGCCTTTACTTCGCGATCGAGGCGATTCGCTTCCCAAATCGATTGCTGGCGAACATCGATGTTGACGACGCCGTTCTCAATGCGAAAGTTCCAGGCATGATTTTGCAGCCTCTCGTCGAAAATTCCGTCAAATATGCCGTTGCGGCTACGCAGCGGCCGGTCACCATATCCATCGAGGCGCGCCGCGAAGGCGGGCAGCTGGTGATCGCCGTTCACGACGATGGCCCGGGCGAACCGCTTGCCAACAAGGCGCAGGGCTGTGGCATCGGCCTTGCCAACGTGCGCGACCGTCTGCGGGCCCGCTATGGGGAGAGCGCTACCATCGTGAACGGCAAGCAGGGGAACGGCGGCTACGCCACGATCCTGCGGCTTCCCCTGCAGAACAGCCCGCTGGAGCCGGGCCTCGTGGAGAACTGGCGTGGCTGAGACTGACGGCATGTCCCCTGCCCCGCCGCTGCGCACGCTCATCGTCGATGACGAGCCGCTGGCGGTGGAGCGCATGCAGGTGATCTGTTCGCGGATCGAGGGAATCACGGTGATCGGCACTGCCAGCGACGGCCAGGCCGCGCTGCGGCTGATCGAGGCGCTGAACCCGGATCTCGTCCTGCTCGACCTGACGATGCCTGAAACCGATGGGTTGGCGGTGGCGCGGCGTTTGGGCGGGCAGGCCAATGCGCCAGCTGTGATCTTTGTCACCGCGCACGACGAATTCGCAGTCGAGGCATTCGACCTCGATGCCGTGGACTATGTGCTCAAGCCTGTGGCGCCGGACCGGCTACAGCGCGCCGTCGCGCGCGTAGTGACGCGGCGCGGTGAACGCGCGCAGCCGCCGGCAAGCCGCTGGCTGGACGAATTCTGGGTGCCGTACCGCTCCGAACTGGTACGCGTGGCAGCAGCCGAGGTACACCGCATCGACGCCGAGCGCGATTACGTCCGGCTCCATGTCGCAGGTCAGAATACGGGGGGCCAAGCTGCAGGAGGCCAGAATGCCGGAGGGCAGAGTTATCTGCTGCTCCAGACCATCACCAGTCTGGAGGAACGGCTCGATCCCGAGCTGTTCATCCGCATTCACCGCAGCTGCATCCTGCAGCGCAGTCACGTCTCGGGCCTTCGCCACGAAGGACTTGGCGTCTGGTCGGCGGAAACGGCGGATGGCGAAGCGCTGCGGATCGGGCGCACATACCTTCCGGCCGTGAAGAAGATGGCAGGCCGTTAGCGCCTGGCTTCTGCCAGAAAAGAAATGGTGGGCACTAGGGTCCGCCCTCCCCGCCGGAAAAGAAATGGCGGGCCACTAGGGCCCGCCAGGCGTTTTCCGGGTCTTTTCTTCTTATGGGACCTGGGTGAAAGGGACTGGCTCTGCGCCGGGATCAGCCGCCGAGGCGGGTGTCCTCCGATGCGGTGTCGATCACGGCGGCGACGCGCTCGCGAACCTGTGAGAGGGCCTGCTTGTAGCACTCGCGGTCGACGTTGCCTTGAATGTGGGTGCCGGTGGTGGGGCGCTCGGCGCGGCATACACTGCGCGCGGCCTTCTCGATGCGGCTCTGCAGCTGCTGCTGGCCGTCGCTGGTCGCCAGGTCGAGGTCCTTGAAGGTTACCTCGGTGGACTTGGCGAAGGCGGCCGGAGCAGAGAACAGGCCGACGGTGCAAAGGGCGGCGACGATAATGGCGTTGGTCTTGATCATGGTGTTTTCCTCCTCAAAGTGAGCCTTGGGGAAGAAACTCTCCGTCCGGCTCGATGAGTGTGATGTGCACCAGGTCCTGCCCCCGATCACGCGAGGGTCGACTGCCCGCCATGCCGGGTCGACGAAGGCATGGGCTGCTTGACCAACGACATCTGTAGTCGACGAACGACTTGCAACAAGTATGCACCGCCGCCGGCGCCGGGCTTTGCGATTCGTACGCTGCGAGATAGAGTGGCGTTCGATGCTGCCGCTTATGTTCGTATTCTGCTTCGGGGTTCTCAACTTCGCCGCACACAAGGCGGTGATAGACAGCGGCCGTCCGATGCTGGCGCAGGTCCCGTGGCTCTTCCAGACGTTGGGCGGAAGGCTCAGCCTGGTGGTCGAATTCGTGATGCTGGTAGGGGCGATGATAATGGCCGCGCACGGCTCGAACGGCTGGGCCTGGACTTATGCCTTTTACACGGGGCTCAACAGCGTTTCCGCCTGGCTGATCTTCAGCGGGCGCCTTTGACGGGAACCGCCGACGCTTCGAGGACTTTTGCGGGCATGGAACAAGCAAGCAGCAATACGGCGCCGAAGGTCTGGCTGGTGTGCAACCCCGCCAGCGGCAGCAATGACGAAGCGACAGTAGAGGCATTGGCCGACGCTATTGCCGATGCCGGGCTCGATCTGGCCAGAATCGTCCGTTTCCCTGACGATTCGGCGCCAACGCCTGCCGATCTCGATGCGGCCGGCGTGGACATCCTCGCTGTTTTCGGAGGGGACGGGACGACGCACTCCATCGTCGCTGCCGCCTCTGGCTGGCGCGGCGCGGTCCTCGTTTTGCCCGGCGGCACAATGAATCTCCTTGCCAAGCGCATGCACGGAGAGGCCCCTGCCCCGGATATCGTAGCAAGGCTCACCGGTAAAAAGCTGCGCACGCAGCGCCCCAACGTCATTCGCTCGCGCCACGGCATCGGCCTGACCGGCGCGCTTGCCGGACCCGGGACGGTCTGGAACGAAGTGCGCGAAGCGATGCGCAGCGCCAACGTCCTCGACTTCGTCGCCACCGCGCGCGAGGCGATCGCCCACTCGGCTACCGGCCCCCGCGTGGTCTGTGCCGAGGTCGACTGCGGGCGCGAGGACGGCTATGCGGCGATCACGGTGGTCCCGCGTGAAGACGGCCTCAAGGCAAACGGGTACTATGCCGAATCGCTGGCCGACTATGCGGGGCAGGGAATCGCCCTGCTCAACCGGGACTTTCGAAACGGCCCGCACGATGAACTGGGCCGCCACGAACGGCTGCGGCTGGTCAGCCCCACAGGCGAACCGATGGGCCTGCTGATCGACGGAGAGCCGTTCGACGGCGCGGCCGAGGAAATTTTCGAACTGGGCCCTTGCGAGGTCGACCTGGTGACGACGAAGGAGTTAGACGGATAATGCACGGAAAGTCCGCCTTGATGCACAGCGGCCCGCTGCGGCTGTTCCATCTGAGCGACATCCACTTCGGGTTGGAAGATACCCGCGCGATCGCCTGGGCAAAGGAGTGCATCGAACGCGAAAAGCCGCATGCAGTCGCTATTACCGGCGATCTGACAATGCGCGCCCGGCACCCCGAATTCCGCGCCGCCTGCGAATGGATCACCGCGCTCGACGTGCCTATCACGGTCGAAGTCGGCAATCACGACATCCCCTATTTCAACCTCTATGAGCGCTTTTTTGCGCCCTACAAGCGGTTCAAGGCAATTGAACGTATGGTGGAAAGCCAGCTCGATCTGCCCAACCTGGCGATCGTTCCGCTTCGCACCACCACTCGCGCGCAGTGGCAGCGCTTCCCATGGTCAAACGGCTGGGTAACGCAGGAAGCGCTGTCCCAGACACTGGCGGCGATCGACGAACTGCCGGAAGGCACGCGCATCCTGATTTCGTGCCACCACCCGCTGACCGAACGGCGCGAACGGGACAACAAGCTGCTGACGATCAATGGCACGCGCACGATGGAAGCGCTGGCCGGCCGGGGCGTCATGGGCGTACTTTCCGGCCACATCCACGATCCTTTCGACCTTACCGCGGCAACGCCGGCAGGCCCGCTGCGGATGATCGGGGCCGGCACGCTGTCGATGCGCATTCGCTCGACACCGCCCAGTTTCAACGAGATCGTGATCGACGGGGACCAGATCCGCGTCACCGCACGAAACCTCGAACAGGTGGCGACGCGCGACATGCAGATTGACGAAGTGCCCGAGAACGCCCTGCCGCCGAGGACTCCCGAGGAGCCGGTTTCGCCGGTGGGGACAGTGCCTCCGGTCGATCCGCCGGTGCATTGAGGGTGAGGTAATACCTGGGGTCATCGCCCCTGACCCCTTATATGCCAAGGCCGCGCTGGAGGCCTGATAAGCGCGCCTATTGTGCGCCGTTCCGGGGGCTGGGACGATGGCTTCCGCTCTTCCCTGTCACACACAGCAAAAGGCCGCACTGTCTTTCGACAGCGCGGCCTCCGCTCTCCTCCCGAGAGAGAACTCAGTAGTCGTGGTCGATATCGCCGATCCCGTGCATCCGGCTGCGCAGCGTGGCAGGCTTGCGGATCAGGGTGACATTGCCCGCGCCGTTGATTTCGACGTCGACGGTACCGGTGGCGCCGATGGTCACGTCGCCAACGCCGTTGATGCGGATGGTGGCGTCACGGCCCTGAACCTTGCCAAGGTCGACGTTGCCTGCGCCTGAGGAATTGACGAAAATGCGGTTCACCTTGCCCGAGGCTTCGAGGTCGATCGCGCCGCGTGAATTGAGGTGCAGTTCTTCCTGGTCGAGGCCGTTGAGCGTCACGTCACCGGGGGCATCGAGGTCCAGACCGGCGATTTCGGGTGCAGTAATGCGCACCTTGACGCCGTGGTGGATGGACTTCGATCCGGTGACCGAAAGGTGGCCGCCCTGCCAGACCAGACGGTCTACGACATCAGCGGGGCCTTCCACGGTCATTTCCGCCTTTTCGCCGCGGGTGAAGACCAGCTCCACGGGGATTTCCATGGCGATCTGGCTACCGGACTGGATGGCGAAGCTGCGGGTTTTGTGCGGGCTATTGCGGTCATGGTCTTCATCGTCGAAGTTCATGTACCAGCCGTGGCCGTTGTTGAATTCCTGGCGCAGCTTGTCTCCGCCGACGATCCAGGCCGCGCTGAATGCGACGATCGACAGGATCACGCCGCTGGCGAATACGATGAGCAGTTTCCTGAGCATCTTGAGGTCCTCCTTCTTTCGTCTTCAGGCTTCGGAATGGATGGCGGGTTCGATGACACGGTAGTGCAGGCGGCCGAACCACATCAGGGCGTTGACGATCCAGATGCTGACCAGCGTTAGCAGTGCAGCCGCTGCGACCGATGCGCTCATGGTGCCCAGCCCTGCCAGAATGGCGACCAGCGCCCCGCCCGGAAAACCGCTGAACGGTCCTGCGATAAGCATGAACCCGCCGCCGATGAAGCAGGCGACCACGGCCACGAACAGGCCGAACATAACGCCCAGCATGGGCAGCACGATGGGCAGCAGGATCAGGATGTCGATCGTCGCCAGACCCATGAACGCAAGAATCGCGCTCCAGGCGGAAGAGGGTGTGCGCTCTGTCTTCCAGTTGCGCATGCCCGCCTCGAAGCGCAGTTCGCGCGCCAGCCGGCTCGGATTGCCGAGGGCGGAGGCGACCTCTTCTTCGCTGCGACCCTCTGCAAGGCCGGCTTCGAAGTGCTCTTCGTAGTCGGCGACGATCTCGTCGACCACGTCCTGCGGCACGCCCTTGAGGCCCGCCTTCAGGCGCTTGATGAATTCGTTACGCTTCATGGCTGGATTCCCCTTCCTGCAACGGCGCCTGAGGATCGGTGGTGGTGGCGGTGCCGGTGGTGCCACCAGTCGTGTCTGCGGCCTGGATCAGGCCGTCGACGGCAGCGGTGAAGCCGCGCCATTCGGTGACCTGATCGGCCAGGCGTGAACGCCCGGTTTCGGTAATGCGGTAATACTTGCGCGACGGACCCGAGGGCGATTCCTCAAGGTAAGTCGCGACAAGCCCTTCGGACTGCATACGGCGCATGAGCGGGTAGATCGTCCCTTCACCCATATCGACCGCGTCTGCCATACGGCTGGCGATCTCATAGGCATAGCTGTCACCCCGTGACAGCAGGGCGAGCACGCAAAGGCCGAGCACCCCTTTCTTCAACTGGATTTCGATTTCGGACATCGAATCATCTCCTCGATGACCAAGTTTATATCGACAGCTACTGTGCTATGCAAGATACCTTGTTTAAGAAAGTACAGTGCGCGGCAAGATACCTTGCTATGACGAGGTATCTTGCGGTGTGCAGGGAAGAAAGTGGCGGAAAAGTGGGAGGAAGGGGAAGGTCTTGGTTCATCTCGTGCGGTCTCAACATTCTGGCGGGGGGGCAATGGCTCCAGGTCTTCCCCTTCCTCCCCTCGCCCTCTCTCGCTAGGCTAAGGCAATGACCACCCCCTACCACCCGCCGGTGAAACGCTCGGTCGAGATCGCCGGGCACAAGACTTCCATCAGCCTTGAGCCGATATTCTGGACATGGCTGAGGCAGGTCGCGGCGCAGGAGAGCATGCCGATTAACGCGCTGGTTGCGCGCATCGATGCAGAGCGGTTGGAAGCAGAGACGCCGCCGGGGCTGGCGAGTGCGATCCGCGTGTGGCTGGCGACCTCGGGTCTGCGCTCAGGCTCAGGCCGCGTGGCGGACGTCTAGCGGCCCGCGCAGGATCTGGTCGAGGCTGACGGGCCCCCAGCCGGTCTGGTCCGCTGAAACGCAGACGAACCCTTCGCGCTCCCATGCCTGCCCCGGCCCCTGACCGTGGAGGACGAGGCAGTCCATTTCAGCCGCGGCCGACGGATCGCTGAGAAGAGCCACTTCGCCGTATTCCGTATCGAGGCGGCGGAAGTCGCAAACGCTGGCGTAACGGCGGGTGGCAAGACAGTTCCATGGCTGGGGATCCTGAGCGCCGCGCACCAGGTGCTTGGTTCCGGGCAGGCCTGCAAGGTGAACGGGGTTTCCGACATTGCCGAGAATCCAGACGGTATCGGTGGGGGCTACCCGGGCGCGCCACGTCTCGCAGATGCGCCGGGTTCTCTCTGCGCTGTCGGCGAATCCATGCGGATAGGCGTGGCGTGCATTGTCGCCGTTGAAATGCAGGTCCGCGACAAAATGGATAGCCATCGCTCAACTCCAGGGACGAGAACCGGCCCTCCCGCCGTTCCCGGAATACTTTCAACGGCTTGGCAGCAAGATTCGTTCCCGCGTTCGGCACTCATAGCGTGCGTTCGCGACGATTTTGCGACCAATGGTGCAGCGGATATGAAAAGGGCGGAAGAAGCGTTGCTCCTTCCGCCCGCATGGGATCTTTCGAGGTTCAGTAAGTCGAAGGCGGATCGCTGGCCGGGAAGCTCTCGTCGATCGCTTCGTCGGTCTTGGTCCATTCCTTGGGCGGGGAGGTCATGTGATCCGGCCCGGAATCGCGCACGTTGGCGCGCTCGCCGCCGGCGAAGACCGCCTCCAGCTTTTCCTTGTTCACGTACTTGTAGAGAGCATAGCCAACGGCACCAGCCGCAGCCAACTTGATCAGGCCCATAACGGTTCTCCTCTCGATATCTCGAAAGAAGAACGCGCCATGTCTGCGGAAGGTTTCAGTCCCCGCCGACCCGTTCGATCTGCGCGCCGACCAGTGCCAGCTTTTCCTCAAGCCGCTCGTAGCCGCGATCGAGGTGGTAGAGGCGGTGGACCTGGGTCTGCCCTTCTGCTGCGAGTCCGGCGATGACGAGGCTCATCGAGGCGCGCAGGTCGGTCGCCATGACGTCGGCGCCGGTCAGCTTGTCGACGCCGTGGACGATGGCGGTGCGGCCCTTGGTTTCGATGCGCGCGCCCATGCGGTTGAGTTCGGGAACGTGCATGTAGCGGTTCTCGAAGATCGTCTCGGTCAGCACGCTGGAGCCTTCGGCGCGGCACAGCAGCGCCATGAGCTGGGCCTGCATGTCGGTGGCGAAACCGGGGTACGGCGCGGTGGAAAGGGTGACGGGCTTCAGCTTGCCTTCGGCGGCGACGTAGATGCCGTCCGCCTTGGGTTCGACGTGGACGCCGGCATCGCGCAGGGCCTGCACGGTGGCTTCCATGTCCTCGATCCGGGCGCCCTTGAGCAGGACTTCGCCGCCGGTGATTGCAGCGGCGCAGGCGTAGGAGCCGGCCTCGATACGGTCGGGCATTACCATGTAGGTCGCGCCGTGCAGGCGGGGGACGCCGTGGATGGTGATGTCGGAAGTGCCGATGCCTTCGATCTGTGCGCCCATGGCGACCAGCAGGTTGCACAAATCGACGATTTCCGGCTCGCGCGCGGCGTTGTGCAGGGTGGACTTGCCGTTGCACAGCACGGCGGTCATCAGCGCGTTCTCGGTCGCGCCGACGGAGACGACGGGGAACGAGTAGCGTCCGCCCGGCAGGCCGCCGTCGGGAGCGATGGCGCGCACGTAGCCCGCTGCCATTTCGATCGTCGCGCCCAGCGCCTCGATCACCTTGAGGTGCAGGTCGATCGGGCGGTTGCCGATGGCGCAGCCGCCGGGCAGCGACACGGTCGCCTCGCCCATGCGGGCCAGCATCGGACCCAGAACCAGGATCGAGGCGCGCATCTTGCGCACCAGATCGTAAGGGGCGACAGAACTGGTGATGCGCGTTGCCTGCAGGGTCATCACCCGGCCGAAATCTTCGGGGCGGCTGCCGGCGATCGCGGTGGAAATACCGAACTGGTTCATCAGGTGCTGGAAACCGTCGATGTCCGCCAGACGCGGCAGATTGCGCAGCGTCAGCGGCTCTTCGGTAAGCAACGCGCAGGGCAGCAGCGTCAGTGCTGCGTTCTTGGCGCCGGAAACGGGGATGGTGCCGGAAAGGCGCTTGCCGCCCTCGATGATGATCTTGTCCATGGCCCCGCTTTAGCGCGAATCGCAGCAGGGGCAACGGGACCCCCATCAAAAGAACGACGGATTAAAGTCGGAACAAGATTAACGCCCTTTGGTTGCGCTACGGCGGTTTAGCCGCTTTAACCGCATTGCAACATGAGCGAGGCAAGATCCGGTTCCATGAGTGACAACACCTTCCGCAAGCCGGTCCGAAAGGCCGTCTTCCCCGTCGCCGGTCTAGGTACCCGTTTTCTTCCCGCCACCAAGGCGATCCCGAAGGAATTGCTGCCCGTCGTCGACCGTCCGCTGATCCAGTATGCAGTGGACGAAGCGCGCGAGGCGGGGATCGAGGAATTCGTCTTCGTGACCGGCCGCGGCAAGACCGCGATCGTCGAGCATTTCGATACCGCCTACGAACTCGAAGCGACGATGACCGCGCGCGGCAAGTCGCTCGAACCGCTGGAGCCGACGCGCATCCAGCCGGGCAACCTCGTCACTGTGCGCCAGCAGGTGCCGCTGGGTCTCGGCCATGCCGTGTGGTGTGCCCGCGCCGTCATCGGTGACGAGCCTTTCGCGATCTTCCTGCCGGACGAACTGATGTACGGCTCGCCCGGCTGCATGAAACAGATGGTCGAGGCCTATAACGAAGTGGGCGGCAACCTCGTCTCGGTGCTGGAAGTGCCGATGGAGGAGGTTTCCAGCTACGGCGTGATCGCGCCCGGCGCCGTTAATGGCGCGCTGACCGAGGTCAAGGGCCTGGTCGAGAAGCCCAAGGTGGCGGATGCGCCTTCGAACAAGATCGTGTCGGGCCGTTATATCCTTCAGCCGGAGGTGATGGGTCTGCTGGAAACGCAGGGCAAGGGCGCGGGCGGCGAGATTCAGCTGACCGATTCGATGGCCAAGCTGATCGGCCAGCAGCCGTTCCATGCCGTGACTTTCGCCGGCCGCCGGTTCGACTGCGGTTCCAAGCTGGGCTTCGTCGAGGCGACCTTGGCCATCGCGCTCGACCGTCCCGACCTGGGCGACGATGTGCGCGCCATGATGACGAAGATGCTGGGCTGATTTCAGCCTGACCTCGCGTTCGAAAAGAGCGCGCTGCCTTTCGGGGCGGCGCGCTCTTTTGGTTTTTGGGGCGGGTGCGGTGTGCGGGCTTCGACAGGCTCAGCCTGAGCGGAGGTATGTAATGCGAGGGATTATACCCCGCGCCCTCGCTTTCGATTTAACCCAACGTCCGCTCATGCTGAGCCTGTCGAAGCACCGGCGCGGTGCTTGCCAGATTGTCAGACGATCTTCGCCAGCAGTTCCTTGGCGCGGTCGCAGTCGCGGCCCATCTGTTCGATCAGTGCGTCAAGAGAATCGAACTTCGCCTCGGGCCGCAGGAAGTGGTGAAACGCCACCTCGATCTCCTGCCCGTAAAGGTCGCCCGCGAAATCGAAGAAGTGCGGCTCCAGCAGTTCCTTGGGCGGATCGAAGGTGGGGCGGATGCCGATGTTCGCTGCGCCCGTCACCACGCGGCCGTCGGGCATTCGGCCGGTCACCGCGTAAATGCCGTAAAGCGGGCGCAGATAGGTCGCCATGTCGATGTTGGCGGTGGGAAACCCGATGGTGCGGCCCAGCTTGTCGCCGTGCTGCACGCGGCCCCGGATCGAGAACGGCCGGGTCAGCAGGCGCGCTGCCGTCTCGCAGTCGCCGCGGCTCAGGGCATCGCGTATACGGCTGGAGGAGATTGTCCCCTCCCCGTCGCTGACCGGGCCGACAGTGCGGCCTTCCAGTCCGTGCCGGGCGCCGATTTCGCTGAGGACCTGCGGGTTGCCGCCGCGCGCCTTGCCGAAGGTGAAATCGTTGCCGGTGACGACGCCGGCCGCGCCCATTTGGCGCACCAGCATTTCCTCGACCCAGCCCGATGCGGGCATCGCCGCCATGGCCGTGTCGAAGTGCAGCACCAACATGGCATCTGCGCCGGCGGCGGCGAACAGTTCCTGCCGCTGGTCCAGCGTGGTCAGGCGGAAGGGCTGCGCATCGGGCTTGAAGTGGCGCACGGGATGGGGATCGAAAGTCGCGACGATGGCCGGACGGCCCTCCGCCCTGGCCCAGCGGATCGCTTCGCCCACGACGGCCTGATGGCCCTGATGGAACCCGTCGAAGTTGCCCAGCGCCAGCACGGCGCCGCGCAGCGAATCGGGGACAGGCAGGCGGTTGTCGAGACGAATCATCTGTACCGGGCCTATAAGTCGCGCACGAGCGTCACGAAAGCGTGCGCTGGAAATGCGCCGTCAGCCGAATGCTCCTCGCGCGCGGTTTCGCGCCATTCGGGGCCGGGCTGGGGCATGTGCGTATCGCCTTCGTAAGTGCCGTGGATTTCGGTCAGCTCGATTCGGTCGGCGTGGCTGGCGAACAGCGCGTAGATCTCGGCGCCGCCGATCACTGCCGCGTCGCCGCCGGCCAGTGCGAGGGCTTCGTCCACCGAATGCGCGGTTTCGGCGCCGGGCGCGCTCCAGCCGGCGTTGCGGGTGAGGACGATGTGGCGGCGGCCGGGCAGCGGCGCGGGGAAGCTGTCGAAAGTCTTGCGGCCCATGATCATCGGCTTGCCGGTGGTCATTGCCTTGAACCGCCGGAGGTCGGCAGGCAGCCGCCATGGTAGCGTGCCATCGCGGCCGATCACGCCGTTCGCCGCGCGGGCGTAGATGAGGAAGATGCCCTGCATCGCGCGGCCCTTATCTTTCAGTCCAGCGTCAGCCGGGTGACGTGGCCCATCTTGCGGCCGGGGCGCGCTGCGGCCTTGCCGTAGAGATGGAGGTGGTTGGCGGGATCGGCCAGGATCGCCGGCCAGTCATGCGCTTCGTCGCCGATGAGGTTGCGCATATCCACGGCCCTGGCGGCAAGGCCGGTGCCGCCCAGCGGCAGGCCGCAGATGGCGCGCACGTGGTTTTCGAACTGGCTGGTGACCGCGCCCTCGATGGTCCAGTGGCCCGAGTTGTGGACGCGCGGCGCCATCTCGTTGAAGACGGGGCCGTCTGCGGTGGCGAAGAATTCCAGCGTCAGCACGCCGACGTAGTCCAGCGCCTGCGCCACCTTGGCGGCGAGTTCGCGCGCCGCAGGCACCTGCTCCAGCAGCGCGGCGGGCGCCGGCAGGGTGCTGAGCGCGAGGATGCCGCTTTCATGGACGTTGTGGGCCGAATCGAAATAGCGGATGTCGCCGTCCGCGCCCCGGCACAGGATCACCGAAAATTCGGCGAAGAAGGTGATGAAGCCTTCGTAGACCAGCGGGGTCTGCGGCAGGTCGAGGCCGTCCGCGCCGGCGGGCGTCATGATGCGCCACTGGCCCTTGCCGTCGTAGCCGTCGCGCCGGGTCTTGAGGATGCCCGGCGCGCCGATACGGGCGATGGCTTCGGCAAGGTCGGCGGGGCTGTCCACCGGGGCGTAGGGGGCAGGATTGCCGCCCAGCTGCGTGACGAAATGCTTTTCGCTCAGGCGGTCCTGCGCGGTTTCGAGTGCGCGTGGATGCGGCAGAAGCGGGGTATCGCCCAGCGCGGCGAGCGGGCCGACAGGCACGTTCTCGAACTCGTAGGTGACCACGGCGCAGTCGGCGGCGAAGCGGGCCATGGCCTCGGCGTCGTCCCAGGCGGCGCAGGTGAACTGGGCGCAGACGTCGGCAGCGATCGAATCGGCCTCGGGCGCGTAGACGTGGCAGCGGTAGCCGAGCTGCGCCGCCGCGACGGCGATCATGCGGCCGAGCTGGCCGCCGCCGAGAATGCCGATCGTTTCGCCGGGGGGTATCATCGTTATGCCAATTCGCCTGCGTTGTGTGCCGGCCCTTCGACAAGCTCAGGGCGAGCGGACTTTACAATACTGTGCGACAACCCCCGCTGGTGCAGGGGTTGTCTTAACACGTCAGGCCGGCCGCTCGGCGACGCTGGCGGTTTGTGCGGTGCGGAACGCCTTGAGCCGCTCTGCCAGTGCCTCGTCCGAAGTGGCAAGGATCGCGGCGGCGAGCAGGCCGGCATTGGCCGCGCCGGCCTCACCGATCGCCAACGTGCCTACGGGAATACCCGCGGGCATCTGCACGATGGAAAGCAGGCTGTCCTGGCCCGAGAGCGCCTTGGACTGCACCGGTACGCCCAGCACCGGAAGGTGGGTCATCGAGGCGACCATGCCGGGCAGGTGAGCGGCGCCCCCTGCCCCGGCGATGATGACCTTGAAGCCCTCACCGTCCGCGCCCTTGGCGAAGTCGACGAGGCGTTCCGGCGTGCGGTGTGCCGAGACGATCCGCGCTTCGTAGGCGACTTCCAGCTTGTCGAGCATCTCGGCGGCGCGGATCATGGTCGGCCAGTCGGACTGGCTCCCCATGACGATCGCGACGGGCACAGGCGTCTCAGCCATGCTTCAGCGCTCCGAGAGATAATAACGGTCGAGCACCGCGAGATCGTCGTCCAGATCGTAGACGATCGGCTGGCCGGTCGGGATTTCCAGCCCGGTGATCTCGTCGTCGGAAATGCCCGAGAGGTGCTTTACCAGCGCGCGCAGGGAATTGCCGTGCGCGGCGACCAGCACGGTCGAGCCGGTCTTGAGGTGCGGCACGATCGAGCCTTCGTAATACGGCAGGACGCGCGCGATGGTGTCCTTGAGGCTTTCCGTCATCGGCACGTCGATCCCGGCGTAGCGCGGATCGGTCGACGGGTCGAACTCGGTGCCGCACTCCATGACGGGCGGCGGGATGTCGAAGCTGCGGCGCCAGATCTTGACCTGGTCCTCGCCGTGCTTGGCAGCGGTCTCGGCCTTGTCGAGGCCGGTGAGGCCGCCATAG
The DNA here is from genome assembly GCF_902706195.1 of Novosphingobium sp. 18050. GTDB lineage: Bacteria > Pseudomonadota > Alphaproteobacteria > Sphingomonadales > Sphingomonadaceae > Novosphingobium. The sequence goes on from NZ_CACSJO010000009.1 coordinate 87,869, forward strand.
TGACGCTCGTTCAGGCGCCAGTCCTTGGTTTCCGGGATCCACAGGATGCCGGCCGCTTCCAGAGCGAGGTGCAGCGTCTTGATCGCGCGGCTCTGGAGCGAGGTGAAAGCGACGTCGGGCAGCATGCCCTTGTCCTTCAGCAGCGCGCCGGCAGCGCGGGCCTCGGCCTCGCCTTTCTCGGTGACGTCCACGTCCCACCATCCGGTGAAGCGGTTTTCCAGGTTCCACTGGCTCTGGCCGTGGCGGAGAAGGATCAGGCGAGGCAAGGCGTAGCTCCCTTTTTGGTATGGGACGGGACGGATGCATTCTGGTGGCAGGCCCTAGCTTTCCGAGGGCGATTTGGGAAGCCTGACCGATTCGTTATCGCGCTCGCCATCGTCTTCGTCCTCAACGCCCGAAGACAATGCGCGTGCCTGCACCTTTCTTCTGCGCAGGTTCTCTCGCAGCTTTGCTGCGAGGCGCGCCTCGCGCGTCAGCTTTCCTGCCGGATTCGACGTTGTTTGCGCGGGGGGCTGCTCATCGTTCATGGCATCGGCAATGACGTTGTGTCAGATAAAGCGCAAGCGGTGCTTGACAACCTGCGCGCCTCGAGACAATAGCGCGCCCTGCCCCGGGGTGACCGGGGCTTTGGAACGGCGCTGCTGTAGCTCAGTGGTAGAGCGCGTCATTGGTAATGACGAGGTCGGGAGTTCAATCCTCCCTAGCAGCACCATTCCGCCGTTCCCGACATCATGACATCTCCGGAATGATCGCAACCGCTTTCGGTTGCGATCGTGTTTCTGCGCGTCGGTGCGTCTGACTGCGCCGGACATCGGGATATCCCAATTGTCATCAAACTGCCTTCACACTCTCACGGGAGCGTCATGAAACCGGCCTAGGGGCCCCTGCAAGACTTACAACGTCGCAACAGGGAATCTCTCCAGTCATGACACGTTCGATCCAGCTCCTTGCGGGGCTGCTCGCCTCGGCTTCGTTCGCAACCATTGCCCACGCGGGCGAGGTCGCCGGCCACGTCAACGATGCCACCGGCACGCGCGCCCTGCAGTCGGCCGCGGTACGCATCGTGGAACTCAACCGTACCGCCGAGACGGACCGTTCAGGCAGCTACGTGTTCGGCGACGTCCCCGCCGGCACATACACCCTGGAAGCGCGCTATGTCGGCGCCGAGGTCACCACGCAGACGGTCACCGTTGCGGCGACCGGCACCACCTCGGGCGATTTCGACCTCACCGCGATCGGCGGCGCCGACATCCTCGTCACCGGGCAGACCGCGAATATGACCAGCGCCCTGTCGCGCCAGAAGGCTGCCGACGGCGTCGAATCGGTCCTGACGCGTGACGCCGTGGGCCAGTTCCCCGATCAGAACGTGGCGGAATCGCTGCGTCGCCTGCCGGGCGTCAACATCCTCAACGATCAAGGCGAAGGCCGCTTCGTTTCGGTTCGCGGCCTCGACCCCGACCTCAACGGCACCTCGGTCAACGGCGTGCGCATCCCCGCACCTGAATCTGATTCCCGTGCAGTCGCGCTCGACGTGATCTCCTCGGACACGATCGAATCGATCGAAGTGAAGAAGTCCTTCACCCCCGACATGGACGGTGACTTCATCGGTGCCTCGGTCGAGATCAACACCACCAGCGCCTTCGATTCGAAGAAGAACCGCTACTCGGTCAGCGCCGAGGGCAGCTACAACGACTACTCGGGCAAGGTCATGCCCAAGGGCGCGTTCGACTTTACCCAGAAGCTGGGCGACGATTTCGGCATCGCCGGCTCGGTCAGCTACTACAAGCGCAAGTTCGAGACCGACAACGTCGAGACCGGCGGCTGGCACCAGAACGACGACGGCGTCTGGGCCGATTCGGTCGAATACCGCGACTATGACGTAGAACGTACCCGCATCAACGCGGCGCTCTCGGCCGACTGGCGCGTGTCCGACACCACCAAGGCTTACGTGCGCGGCAACTGGGCACAGTTCGACGATCAAGAATATCGCCGCCGCACCACGCTCGACTTCGGCGATTTCGAGGATGACGGCCCGACCGCCTTCACCGCCAACGGCGCCACCTTCAACGGTGCCGACGAGCGCATCACGGTGGAGCGCGACATCAAGGACCGCTTCGAGCGCCAGCGCATCCGCTCGGTCTCTATCGGCAGCGACACCGACACCGGCACGCTCAAGTTCAACTGGATGGCCAGCTACGCCAAGTCGACCGAGCGCGAGAACTTCTCGATCGACCCGACCTCGTTCCGCGCCCGCTTCCGCGCCGGCACCGCCGTCGACATGGATTATACCAATAAGTATTATCCGACCTACTCGGCCACTGGCGCTGCGTTCAACTCGCCCGAGGCTTACGAGTTCGACAAGACCGAACTGACCACCCTGTCCGACAGCCGTGACGAGGAATGGGCGATCAAGGCCGACCTCGCGCGGACCTTCGCCGGTTCGGGCGGCGACTTCACCGTCCAGGCGGGTGCCAAGGCGCGCTGGCGCAAGAAGTCGTACAACTTCAACATGAACTACTACGACGCTGCCGACGGCGCCGATTACACGCTGGCCGACGTTCTGGGCAAGCAGACCTACCGCTTGGCCGACATGGGCCCGGTTGCGAACAAGGGCGGCGCTGCCGACTACCTGCTCGCCAACCCCGGCGCCTTCGAGCTGAACGAGTACGAGAGCGGCCTGGCATCGGCCACCGACGACTACTCGGTGAAGGAAAACATCATCGCCGGTTATGCGCTGGCCCGCTGGGACAGTTCCACCCTGCGCGTCATCGGCGGCGTGCGCATGGAGCACACCCACAACGAGCTGAACGGCAACCTTGTTACCGACCTCAGCGATGACGAGGAATTCTCCTTCGTTCCGGTGCAGTACAAGCGTAACTACACCAACTGGCTGCCCAGCCTGACGGTGCGTTACAGCCCGCAGCAGAACCTCGTCGCCCGCCTCGCCGGCTACAAGACGGTGGTGCGTCCCAAATTCTCGCAGCTGGCCCCGCGTTACACCGTGAACGAGGACAACGAGGCTGAATTCGGCAACCCCTACCTCAAGCCCTATCAGGCCTGGAACCTCGACGCCGGGTTCGAGTACTACTTCTCCAACAACGGCGCCTTGTCGGTCGGTGCGTTCTACAAGTCGGTGAAGGACTACACCTACGAGCAGGTCCTGCGTGACGGCGCTGTCATCGACGGCGTGGAATACGACCAGGTCACTGTCCCGGTGAACGGTGACAAGGCCGACATCACCGGGGTGGAAGTCAGCTTCAGCCAGGCATTCACGATGCTCCCGGCACCGTTCGATGGCCTGTTGACCCAGCTGAACTACACCTACACGTACGCCCGCGGCACCGTGCTGCAGGAGGGTGAGGACGCCGCAGGCAACGCGATCGACATCAAGCGCCGCATCAACCTCCCCAACTCCTCCAACGGTACTTTCAACGTCGTGCTCGGCTATGAGAAGGGCCCCGTGTCCCTGCGCGCCGCCGGCACCTTCCGCGACAAGTACCTCGACGAAGTCGGCGGAAGCGTCGAGGAGGACCGCGTGGTCAACCAGCACTTCCAGCTGGACCTCTCGGCCAAGTATAAGGTGACCGAAAACATCCGCATCTTCGCGGACTGGGTGAACGTCAACAATGCCAAGTACTTCGCCTACCAGAACCTCGCAGGCGCCAAGCGCGTGCTGCAGTACGAGGAATATGGCTCGACCGTGAAGTTCGGCGCGCGGGTGTCCTTCTGATGCACGCTCGCGACATCCTGAAGGTTGCCGCGAAGGTTGGGCCGGGAGCATTGCTCCCGGCGCTCCTGCTGTCGGCCTGCGCAACTACGGCGACCGGCACCGGAGCCGAAACTCCGCGCCCCCGCTACCCCGCCACCGACATTCCCGCTCAGGCGGAGACTGCCCCGGTCGGCACCGGCAATGCCGATGCTGCGGACGATCCGGCGATCTGGCGCAATGCCGCCAACCCCGCCGCCAGCCTGCTGCTGGGTACGGACAAGAAGGCCGGCCTCTACGTCTACGGCCTCGACGGCAAGGTGCGCGATTTCTCGCCCGCCGGCGCGCTCAACAACACGGACCTGCGCGAAGTGCGCATGGCCGATGGCTCGACGCGCATCCTCGTCGGCGCCAGTGACCGCACGGACAGGGCCGAGCCGCGCATCGCGCTGTTCAGCCTCGACGGCGCCACCGGCAAGCTGACCTCGCTGGGCTCGGATTCGTTCCTCAAGCCAGGCCACGCCCCGGCCGAGGCTTACGGTTTCTGCATGGGTGCGCCCCTCGCCGCCGGTGAACTGGCACGCGCCTATGTCGTCCTGAAGGACGGCACCGTGGCCGAAAGCCGCCTCATCGAGAGCGGCGGCAGGATCGTGCCCCAGCACCTGCGCGACGTGAAGTTCGCGACCCAGTCGGAAGGCTGCGTCGTCGATGACGCCACCAGGACGCTCTACGTCGCCGAGGAAGACGTCGGCATCTGGAAGGTGCCGCTTTCCGGCGCAGCTCTCACCGCGCAGGCTTTCGCGAAAGTCGGCGCCGCGGACGGTCTTGTCGACGATGTCGAGGGGCTTGCCATCGCCCACGAAGCGGGGGGGCGTACCTGGCTCGTCGCTTCCAGTCAGGGCGACAACGCCTATGTGTTGTTCGACCTTGCCACCGGCAAGCCTGCGGGCCGATTCCGCATCAACGGCGGCGCGATCGGCGGGACCAGCGACACCGATGGCATCGAAGTCGTGCTTGGCGATTTCGGTCCGGCGTTCCCCGAAGGCGTGTTCATGGCGCAGGACGGCGACAACGCTCCCAAGGCGCAGAACTTCAAGCTCTTGTCCTGGCGCGCGATCCGCACTGCCATGGGCATCCGGTAAGGCGACCACGATGCGCGCCGCCTCGCCTTCATCCGGCTGTGATTTGCACCGGGTATGCGGTAAGGCAGCGCGCATGGTGAGGGAAACGAATCGGTGAGGCGGATCGCCGCGCTATGTACCGCTCTGGTGCTTGCAGGTGCCGTTCAGCCCGGCCTTGCCCATGCTGACGTGCTGCAGATCGGCGCGTCCGGGCCTGAATGGGTCGCGGGCGGCCCGACTACTTTTGCCGCCCCGGAATTGACCCAGATCGACCCGGGCTCCGGCGTCGGCTTTATCGGCAGCACCGTGGCCAGCGCGCCTGAACAGGTGGAGGAAGCCCCGCTCTTCGTCGATGCGAACCTGCACCCCCTCTCCCTCACCCAGGCGCTCGATGCTGCCGGCCCCAGTCGCTGGCGTGACCGGGTGGCCGTGCTCGCGGCCAAGTACGACATCAGCCCGGCGCTGCTGGAAGCGGTGGTCTGGCAGGAAAGCCGCTGGAACGAACTGGCTGTATCCCCGGTGGGTGCACGCGGCCTTGCCCAGCTGATGCCTGGCACTGCCGCGCAGATGGGCGTCAATTCCGCCGATCCTATGGCCAATCTCGAAGGCGGCGCGCGCTATCTGCGGATGCAACTCGACGCATTCGGCGGCAATATCGAGAAGGCGCTGGCCGCTTACAACGCGGGCCCCGCGCGCGTGGTGAAGGCTGGCGGCATTCCCAACATTCGTGAGACGCGCGCCTATGTTGCAGCTATCATGGCGCGCTTGACCGACCCGGTCCGCCAGTAGTCTTCGTGCAGGCGCGGCCTAATAGCGGCGCGGCGTCTTTCGCGAATCAAAGAATCCGCTCCTCCCGAGCTTGTCGAAGGGTTTCAACAAACCCGCAATTGCTCTAGTGCGCGTCCGGTTATGACCGAACAGCGCGAAACATCACCCAAGGCAGACTGGCGCTCGACCGTCTTCCTGCCGAAGACCGATTTCCCCATGAAGGCCGGGCTCCCCCAGAAGGAGCCGGGTATTCTGTCGCGCTGGCAGGCCGAGGACATTTACCGCAAGACGCGCGATGCCCGCGCGGACCGCGAAAAATTCATCCTCCATGACGGCCCGCCCTACGCCAATGGCGACATGCACATCGGCCATGCGCTCAACCACATCCTCAAGGACATGGTGGTGCGCACGCAGACGCTGCTGGGCAAGGACGCGCCCTACGTTCCTGGATGGGATTGCCACGGCCTGCCCATCGAGTGGAAGGTCGAGGAAGAATATCGCAAGAAAAAGAAGAACAAGGACGAGGTTCCCGCCGAGGAATTCCGCGCCGAATGCCGCGCCTATGCCCAGAACTGGGTGAACGTGCAGCGCGAGCAGCTCAAGCGCCTGGGCATCAACGGCGACTGGGACAACCCGTACCTGACGATGGACTTCCAGGCGGAAGCCACCATCGTCGGCGAACTGCTGAAGTTCGCCGAGAACCAGATGCTCTACCGCGGCGCCAAGCCGGTGATGTGGAGCCCGGTGGAAAAGACCGCGCTGGCCGAAGCCGAAGTCGAGTACGAGGATATCGTGTCGACCCAGATCGACGTTGCGTTCGAGATCACCGAATCGGCGGTGCCCGAACTGGTCGGCGCCTATGCGGTGATCTGGACGACGACGCCGTGGACGATCCCGGTAAACCAGGCTTTGGCTTATGGGCCTGAGGTCGAGTATCACCATTACCGCGCCCACGACGGGCGGCGCTTCATCGTGGCGGTGCCCCTGCTGGAGGCGTTCTTCGCGCGGACCGGGCTTGGCCCCGTCGCTGAAAACATCGAAGGCGATGCCGACTTTTCCGAATATGCGCTCGGCACCTTCAAAGGCTCCGATCTGGCCGGCACCATCGCGCGTCACCCGATGCACGCGCTGGGCGGCTTCTTCGCCGAGCCGCGTCCGTTCCTCAGCGGTGATTTCGTCACCACCGAGAGCGGCACCGGCCTTGTCCACATGGCGCCGGACCACGGCGAGGACGACTTCGACCTCTGCAAGGCCAACGGCCTTGGTCCCAAGTTCGTGGTCGAAGCCGACGGCAAGTACCGCGAAGACTGGCTGTGGCTGGCGGGGCAGGGCTCGGTCATCAACCCCAAATTCAATTCGCCCGAAGGCCCGATCTGCTCGGACCTGCGCGAAGCGGGCGGTCTGCTGGCGGCCTCGGCCGACTACAAGCACTCCTACCCGCATTCGTGGCGCTCCAAGGCCAAGGTGATCTATCGCTGCACCCCGCAGTGGTTCGTGCCGATGGACCGGGAAATGGTCCATCAGGCCGCAGGCACCCTGCGCGAGGTCGCCCTGAACGCCATCGCCGAGACGCGCTTCGTCCCCGAAAAGGGCCGCAACCGCATCGGTGCGATGGTAGAAGGGCGCCCTGACTGGGTACTCTCGCGCCAGCGCGCCTGGGGCGTGCCGATCACCTTGTTCGTGGACCGCAAGTCCGGCGAATACCTCGTCGATCCGGCGGTCAACGAACGCATCAAGGCCGCCATCCTCGCCAAGGGCGTCGATGCGTGGTCGGACGAGGCCGCGCAGGACCTGCTCGGCCCCGACTATGACGCCGAAGACTACGAGCGTGTCGCCGACATCCTCGATGTCTGGTTCGATTCGGGTTCGACCCATGCCTTCGTGCTCGAATCGGGTCGCTGGCCCGACCTGCTGCGCCCTGAAGGCTACACCGGCCCCAAGGCGGACCTGTACCTCGAAGGGTCGGACCAGCACCGCGGCTGGTTCCAGTCCTCGCTGCTCGAATCCTGCGCGACGCGCGGCCATGCGCCGTACAAGGCGGTCCTGACCCACGGCTTCACGATGGACGCCAAGGGCTTCAAGATGTCGAAGTCGCTGGGCAACACTATCAGCCCGCTCAAGGTCATGGAGACCAATGGCGCGGACATCATCCGCCTATGGGCGCTATCGGTAGACTTCACCGAAGACCACCGCATCGGCGACGAGATCCTCAAGGGCGTGGCCGACCAGTACCGCAAGCTGCGCAACACCCTGCGCTACCTGCTGGGCGCGCTGGACGGGTTTGAAGAGGCCGAGCGTCTGCCGGTAGCCGAAATGCCCGAGTTGGAGCGTTACGTGCTGGCGCTGCTGGGCAAGCTGGATGCCACCTTGCGCACCGCAGTCGAGGCCTTCGACTTCAACACTTACGTGCGTGCGCTGCTGGACTTCTGCAACGAGGACCTCTCGGCGTTCTTCTTCGATATCCGTAAGGACTGCCTCTACTGCGATGCACCCACGGACCCGAAGCGCCGCGCCTATCGCACCGCGCTGGATACCCTGTTCCACGCGCTGATCCGCTACGCCGCGCCGGTGATCGTCTTCACTGCCGAGGAAACCTGGCAGAGCCGCTATCCGGGCGAGAGCGTCCACCTGCTCGAATGGCCGGTGGTGCCCGCCGCCGAGGCCGATCTCGACAAGTGGCAGGAGCTTCGCACTCTGCGCGCGGCTGTCACCGAGGCGATCGAGCCGCTGCGCCGTGAAAAGGTTATCGGTTCCAGCCTCGCGGCTGAAGTCACGGTGCCGGCATCGGCGCCTGATGCGGATCTGGCGGAACTGTTCATCACCGGGACAGTCACGCGCGGGCAGGGCGAAGATGTGAGTGTCACGCCTTCCCATGACCACAAGTGCGGCCGCTGCTGGCGCCACCTTCCCGAAGTGACCGAGGACGGCGACCTGTGCGCGCGTTGCGACGATGTTGTCAGCGCTGTGGAGACGCCGGCGTGACCGCTGCCGCCTCCAACCCCTGGCGCAACCGCCTGATCGGCCTGCTGATTGCTGCGATCGTCTTCGCGGTGGACGTGGGTATCAAGGACTGGGTGGTCCACGGCCTGCGCCTGCAGGAAATCGGCCAGGTCTACGTCCTGCCGTTCTTCAATTTCACCTGGACGCAGAACTTCGGCGTCTCGCTGGGCCTGTTCACCGCCGGCTCGCCCGAGGCGCGCTGGGCGCTGGTGGCGATGACCGGGGCAATCGCGGCCTTCGTGTTCGTGTGGTTGCTGCGTGAGCGCAAGCTGGCCGAAATCGCCGCGCTGGGAATGGTACTCGGCGGCGCTGCCGGCAACATCCGCGACCGTTTCGCGGTCGGCTATGTGATTGACTATGCTGACTTGCACATAGGCGGTTTTCGCCCTTTCCTCATTTTCAATCTCGCCGATGCGGCCATCACCATCGGCGTCCTGATTATCCTTGCCCGATCCCTGCTTTCGCGCGAAAAGCCCGATGCAGAGGCGGATTCCGCCCCCGATGCTCAAAAGAATGCGAGTTGAATTGATGCGCATGAAGAAAACCGGTGCCTTCGTCCTCGTCGCGACCGGCGCCGTCCTGTTGTCGGCTTGCGGCAGCACCGGCCTGTTCAACCGGGCCGGACCTGACGAGTTCGCGGTGCAGCGCCAGACTCCGCTGGTCGTGCCGCCAGACTTCTCGCTGAGCCCGCCCAAGGAAGGCCAGCCCCGCCCCGCCGACGATTCGCTCCAGCAGCAGACGCTCGACGCGCTGTTCGGCGGTCCGCAGGCGCGAAGCGACATCGAGAAATCGGCGCTCGCTCTGGCCGGCACGTCGGACCCGGCGATCCGCTCCACCGTGGGCGATCCGGGCACTTACGCCGTCGCCAAGGGCCAGGTCACCCGTGCAATTCTCGCCGCGCCGGAAGGCGATGGCCGCGATGCGCAGACCGCCGTCGGCACCTGAACCTTCGGGTTTGCAGAACGGAAAAAGAGGCCGGGCGAAAGTCCGGCCTTTTTCTTTGGGGTCGGGGCAGGAGCCTTCGACAGGCTCAGGCCGAGCGGGAATAACGTTGCTGTGATCTGGCCGAGGGTGTGTGAAAGTGACTCTGCGACCCGCTCAGACTGAGCCGGTCGAAGGCCCCGCAGCTCGCGCCGCAGGACCCTGTATGCGTCAACCGTCGCCGGAAACCCCGTCGTCGGCATCCTCGTCGGCCAGTTCGCTCACCAGGATCTTGTCGATCTTGAGGCCGTCCATGTCGATGACCTCGAAGCGCCACCCCTGCTCGACGAAGTGTTCTCCTTCGCGCGGGACCTTCTTGAGCACGGCCAGCACGTAGCCCGCCAGCGTCGCGAATTCGCGGTCGTCGGGCAGGGTAATGGCCAGGCGGTCGGCCAGCGCATCGGCGGGCATTGCGCCGGAAACCAGCAGCGAACCGTTTTCGCGCAGGACGATCATAGGCTCGTCGCCCTCATCCTGATGCGCGACGAAATTGCCCGCCAGAGCCGCCAGCATGTCGGAAGGCGTGACGAGGCCTTCCAAATGGCCGTATTCGTCGTGCACCACGGCCATCGCCACTTCGGCGGTCTGCAGCTTGCGCAGGGCGTCCATGGCGTCGAGCTGGTCGGGGATGACCTCGGCCTTGCGCATCATCGCGCGCACGTCGACCGGGCGGCCGGCCACCCAGCAGGCCAGCACTTCGCGCACCTTGAGAATACCGATCACGTTGTCGGCGGAACCGTCGCCCGCGACCGGCAGCAGCGAGTGCGGCGATGCCTCGATCCGGGCGCGCAGCTGGGCTTCGTCGGCGTCGACGTCGATCCAGTCGATCTGGTTGCGCGGGGTCATCAGCTCGCGAACGGGACGTTCGGCGAGGCGCATGACGCCGGTCATCATCGCGCGCTCTTCTTCCTCGATCACGCCGGAACGGGTGGCCTCGGCGAAGATCATGTGCAGTTCCTCGGCGGTCAGCTGTTCGCCGTCGCCGCGCCGGATCGAGAAGAGGCGAAGGATCACCGCCGAAGAGCGGTCCAGCAGCCAGACGAACGGACCCATGATGCTTGCCAGCAGGCTCATCGGGCGGGCCATTATCAGAGCGACCGGTTCCGCCATGCGCAAGGCCAGTTGCTTGGGCACCAGTTCGCCCACCACGACGCTGGCATAAGTCGTGGCGATGATGACCAGCGCAAAGCCGGCCTCTCCGGAGAACCGCACGGGCAGGCCCATCGCGGTCAGCCGTTCACCCACCGGGCCGCCCAGGCTGGAGCCCGAATAGGCACCGGCGATGATGCCGATGAGGGTGATGCCGATCTGCACGGTGGAAAGGAAGCGGCCCGGGTCGGCGGCAAGGTCCAGCGCGGTTTTCGCCGCACGACTTCCCTTTTCGGCCATGGCCCGTAGGCGTGCTGCGCGCGCGGAGACGATGGCCAGTTCGGACATCGAGAACAGGCCATTGATCAGGATCAGGCCGGCGATGATGAGGAGGTCAGTCCAGGGAAAGGGCGTCACAATGCGCCATCGCTAGCAGAGATTACGGCATTCGCGAAGGGCTCATGATGCAGCGCAACGCTTTGCAATCGACCGTGACTCGGGAACACACGCGCGGGAAGTGGGTTGAGCGGGGATTATCCATTTGCCATTCATGATCACTACCGCACACAGAAGCCCGTAGGGCATGCCTGAAGGCACATAGAGGAGGGCAATATTATGAAGAATTCGCGCCTGATTACATCGGTTGCTGCGGTGTTCGCGCTGGTTACCGTTTCGGCCTGCGTCACCGATCCCAACACCGGTGAGCGCAAGGTTTCACGCACCGCGATCGGCGGCGCGGGGGGCGCTGGCCTTGGCTATCTGCTGGGCAGCGTGATCGGCGGCAAGACCGCACGCATCGTCGGTGCGGGCATCGGCGGCGTGGCCGGCGGCGTCGTGGGCTACCAGATGGACAAGCAGATCAAGGAACTGAAGGAGCAGACCGCAGGTTCGGGCATCGACGTCACCCAGCAGGGCGACGGCATCCTTGTGAACCTGCCCGACGTGACCTTCGCGGTCGATTCGACGGTTATCAGCCCCTCGTTCCAGGCTTCGCTCGACAAGGTCGCGCAGTCGATGATCCAGTATCCCAACAGCCTCGTCGACGTGTACGGCCACACCGATTCGACCGGCTCGGCCGCGCACAACATGGACCTGTCCAAGCGCCGCGCTGATTCGGTGGGCCGCTATCTGATCAGCCGCGGGGTTTCCTCGTCGCGCATCCAGACGCAGGGCATGGGTATGAACTATCCGGTGTCCGACAATACCACTGCCGAAGGCCGCGCACTCAACCGCCGGGTTGAGATCAAGATCACGCCGGTGACGACGGACGACGCCTCCAGCGCCAAGTAATATCGTCTTCCGCAAGGAATACGGGATCAGGGAAGGGGCCGGTGCTGCAAAGCGCCGGCCTTTTTTTCGTCGAATACCGAGGTGATAACACCTTGAATTGTCATGCCGACTGCTTAGCCTGACAGGTAGACGGGGTTCGGGGGACCTGATGCGATTCAAGATTTTGGCGGCGGCGCTGTCCGTATTCCTGTGGCCGGGCCTCGCCCATGCGGCATGGCTGGAAGCGTCGAGCGAACACTTCGTCATCTACGCCGACGATAGCGAGCGCGACATCACCCGCTTCTCGCAGCAGCTCGAACGGTATCACGCAGGCATGGCGCTGTTGTTGGCTTCGCAGGCACCGGTGCCCAGCCCCTCGAGCCGGGTGACTGTCTATGTCGTGCGCAACATGCGCGAGGTGCAGGCCCTGCACGGCGGCGATAACAAGTTTCTCGGAGGCTTTTACGTGCCGCGCGCCGGCGGCTCGCTGGCGATCGTACCGAAGGTCGATTCGGGCAATGGCGCGGTCACGATGTCGATGGTCGTGCTGCTGCACGAATATGCCCATCACTTCCTGATCTCGTCTAATTCGATGCCGATGCCGCGCTGGTTCAGCGAAGGTGCCGCCGAATTCTTTGCCTCGGCCAAGTTCGAGGCGGATGGTGGGGTATGGCTGGGCCGCCCTGCGCAGCATCGCGCGGGCGAGTTATACTTTGCCAAGGACGTGAAGGCCGCCGACCTGCTCGACCCCACCGAATACGACAAGCACAAGGGCGCCACGTACGACGCCTTCTACGGCAAAAGCTGGTTGCTCTATCACTATCTGACGTTTGACGCCGCACGCAGCGGCCAGCTCGCGCGCTATCTCGCGCTGCTGCAGGATGGCAAAGGCCAGCGCGAGGCCGCGCTGGAGGCGTTCGGGGATTTCGACGCGCTCGAAAAGGACATAGGCAAGTACTTGGCCAAGAACCGGATGTCGGCGCTCAAGCTGACGGCGGATAAAGTGCCGATCGGCGCGATCAGCATCCGGGCGCTTTCGGCCGGGGAAGCGGCAATGATGCCGGTGCGGATACGCTCGAAGCGCGGCACCTCGCCCGAGGAAGCGCCGACGCTGGTGGCCGAGGCCCGCACCGTCGCGGCGCGCTATCCGGGCGACGCCGCCGTACTTTCTGCTCTGGCAGAATCCGAATATGATGCCGGCAACGACAAGGAGGCGATCGCCGCTGCCGATGCGGCATTGGCGCTCGATTCCAGACAGGTCGACGCCTATGTCGAAAAAGGTCTGGCGCTGTTCCGCATCGCGCCTGAGGCCGATGATATCGCGGCGGCCTACAAGGCGGCGCGCGCGCCATTCATCGCCCTCAACCGGATCGAAAACGACCATCCGCTGCCGCTGATATACTTCTACCGAAGCTTCGAGGAGCAAGGCGAGAAGCCCTCGACGCTGGCGCTTGATGGGTTGATTCGCGCGATGCAACTGGCCCCGTTCGATCTCGGGCTGCGTATGACCCTGGGCCATGCGCTGGTACGCCTCGGTCGGCGGGACGATGCACGCACCGTGCTGCTGCCCGTGGCCTACAACCCGCACGGCGGCAGTATGAGCGACTTCGCGCGCAAGATGATCGACCGGATGGACAAGGACCCGGCCTGGAAGGGTGAGGGGGATGCATCGGAAGAAGGCAGCGAGGCCGTTTCCGAATGAAGCCCTAGGCGGAGTAGCGTACCGCTCGTTCCGCAAGACGTTCCACCGCCGCTTCATGAATGCCGGTCGAGGCGACCATCACCCCGAACGCGCGCGGGTCGTGCTTGTTGTAGTTGAGCGGCTGGCCGAATGCGTCGGTCACCACTGCACCTGCCTCGCGCGCGATCAGGCCGGCGGCGGCGATGTCCCATTCATAGCCCCAGCGCAGGGTGACCAGCAGGTCCGCCTCGTCGGCGGCGATCATCGCCATGCGCAGCGCAATGGAATTGGGCTGGTCGACAAGGGTGAGGTCGGCGTCTTCCGCTGCCAGCTTCAGCGCGGGCACGCGCGAACCGGCCAGCGAATCGCGGTGACTGGCGACAAGCCGCTTGCCGTTGCGCCAGGCGCCTTTGCCCGCTTCCGCGAACCAGAACTCGCCGCCATCCTCGCGCTGGCGCACCGGAGCATAGAGATAGCCCAGCAGCGGACGCCGCGTGTTGACGAGGGCCACCGAGATCGCCCAGCCCGTGCGACCCCGGATGAAGTCGCGAGTCCCGTCGATCGGGTCGACCAGCCAGACCAGTTCATGGTTCTGGCGTTCGAGGCTGTCGGTCGTCTCTTCGGAAAGCCATCCTGCCGCCGGTAACAGTTTGTGCAATTCCGCCTTGAGGAAGCCATCGACCTCCAGATCGGCTGTGCAAACCGGACTGCCGGGGGTCTTTTCCCACGATTCGAGGCTGTGACCATCACCCGGCCAGCCCGCCAGCGCGATGCGTCCGGCCTCTCGGACGATGGCTTCCAGTCTCTCCCGGTCAATCATCTGCCGACTTTCGTTGCTGCATTCGTTCTAGCATTGCTATTGCGTCTTCTTATCAATTGGGTCCGAACAAATCGTTCTCACCTATGAATTTGCGCAGGCTACGGGACTTTTCAAGCCAGCGGGGATGTGCTTATGCGGCGGGGCATAACTATGGCTACGGCGCCTTCCCAAGGAACCTCCAGCAGAAAGCGATTTGAGCGATGAACATTCACGAATATCAGGCCAAGGAACTGCTCGCGAAGTATGGCGTGGGTATCCCCGCCGGCATCGCCGCGCTGACCGTAGAGGAAGCGGTTGCCGCCGCCAAGCAGCTCCCCGGGCCGCTCTACGTCGTGAAGGCGCAGATCCATGCCGGCGGACGCGGCAAGGGCAAGTTCACGGAACTTCCCGCCGACGCCAAGGGCGGCGTGCGCCTCGCCAAGTCGATCGAGGAAGTCGAGGCTTTCGCCAAGGAAATGCTCGGCAACACCCTCGTCACCATCCAGACGGGTGATGCCGGCAAGCAGGTGAACCGCCTCTACGTGACCGACGGCGTCGACATCGAGAAGGAATACTACCTCTCGATGGTCGTGGACCGTTCGACCAGCCGCGTCGCCATGATCGTGTCGACCGAAGGCGGCATGGACATCGAAGAGGTCGCCCACTCGACCCCCGAGCGCATCAGCACCATCACCGTCGACACCGCGACCGGCTTCCAGGCTCACCACGGCCGCGCCGTTGCTTTCGCGCTCAAGCTGTCGGGTGATCTCGCCAAGCAGGCGCAGAAGATCGCCAAGCAGCTTTACGAGGCGTTCGTCGCCCTCGATTGCGACATGCTGGAAATCAACCCGCTGGTTGAGACGAAGGACGGCAACCTGCTGGTCCTCGACACCAAGATGAGCTTCGATTCGAACGCCCTGTACCGTCACCCCGACGTGATGGCGCTGCGCGACGAGACCGAAGAAGACCCCGCGGAAGTCGAAGCCTCGAAGTACGACCTGGCCTACATCAAGCTCGATGGCGACATCGGCTGCATGGTCAATGGCGCGGGCCTTGCCATGGCGACGATGGACATCATCAAGCTCAACGGCATGTTCCCGGCCAACTTCCTCGACGTTGGCGGCGGCGCCAACAAGGAGAAGGTGACTGCGGCGTTCAAGATCATTCTCGCGGATCCCGCCGTAAAGGGCATCCTCGTGAACATCTTCGGCGGCATCATGAAGTGCGACGTCATCGCCGAGGGCATCGTTGCCGCAGCAAAGGAAGTGAACCTGCAGGTTCCGCTGGTGGTTCGCCTCGAAGGCACCAACGTCCAGCAGGGCAAGGACATCCTGGCCGGTTCGGGCCTGCCGATCGTCGCTGCCAACGACCTGGGCGACGCCGCCCGCAAGATCGTTGCCGAAGTGAAGAACGTGGCCTGATAGGCCGGCGTTCACGCGAACGACAAATGTCGTGCGCGCGATCACATGACGGATATTGAGACGGCGGGGGTTTCGCGACCCCCGCCGTTTCTGCATGTGTAGTTCAGCTATCTGCCGTCCAAGCTCTTAGCGTTTAGTGGGGCTTGACGCGGCGGACTAGGAACGCGATAGCTCGCGCACCAATTTAATCGCGCGGTTAAATTTTGCCGTCCCAGCAGTGAGAGGACAGATCGCATGAAGATCCTCGTGCCCGTAAAGCGGGTGATCGACTATAACGTGAAGCCGCGGGTCAAAGCCGACGGCACGGGTGTTGACCTTGCCAACGTCAAGATGAGCATGAACCCGTTCGACGAGATCGCGGTGGAAGAAGCCATTCGTCTCAAGGAAGCGGGCAAGGCCGAAGAGATCATCGCGATCTCGGTCGGGCCGGCAAAGGCTGCCGAAACGCTGCGCACCGCGCTTGCCATGGGCGCCGACCGGGCGATCCTGGTCGAGACGGACGCCGAGGTTGAGCCATTGGCCGTCGCCAAGATCCTCAAGGCTGTCGTGGGTGAAGAGAACCCCGGCCTGGTGATCCTGGGCAAGCAGGCGATCGACGACGATTCGAACCAGACCGGCCAGATGCTCGCCGCGCTGCTCGGCCGCCCACAGGGCACGTTCGCCAGCAAGGTCGAGATTGACGGCGATTCGGTTGCCGTCACCCGCGAAGTCGACGGCGGTCTGGAGACGGTGAAGCTGTCGCTTCCCGCCATCGTCACCACCGACCTGCGCCTCAACGAGCCGCGCTACGCTTCGCTGCCCAACATCATGAAGGCAAAGAAGAAGCAGCTCGATACCAAGAGCCCCGCCGATTACGGCGTCGACATCACGCCGCGCCTCAAGACCCTCAAGGTTTCCGAGCCGCCGGTGCGTTCCGCAGGTATCAAGATCGCTGACGTCGACGCGCTCGTCGCGAAGCTCAAGGAAATGGGAGTAGCCTGATGAAGACTCTTGTTTGGGTTGAGCACGACAATGCTGTCGTCAAGGACGCCACCCTCGCCGTCGTCACCGCCGCTGCAAAGCTGGGCGAAGTGCATCTGCTGGTCGCCGGTTCCGGCTGCCGCGCCGTAGCCGATGCCGCTGCGCAGATCGCCGGCGTGGGCAAGGTCCACCTCGCCGACAACGCCGCTTACGAGCATGGCCTGGCCGAAAACGTCGCCCCGCTCGTCGCCGAGCTGATGGACCATCACGATGCCTTCGTGGTGCCCGCCACCACCACCGGCAAGAACATCGCGCCGCGCGTTGCTGCTTTGCTCGACGTGATGCAGATCTCGGACATCCTCTCGGTCGAGGGCGAGAAGACCTTCACGCGTCCGATCTACGCCGGCAACGCCATCGCCACCGTGGAATCGAGCGATGCCAAGCTGGTGATCACCGTGCGCGGCACTGCCTTCGCCAAGGCTGAGGCCACCGGCGGTTCGGGCGTCGTCGAGGACGTTGCAGGCGCCGGCGATGCAGGCCTTTCGAGCTTTGTGGGCGCAGAGCTTGCCAAGTCCGAGCGACCGGAGCTGACCAGCGCCAAGATCATCGTTTCCGGCGGCCGCGCGCTGAAGGATTCGGAGACGTTCGAGCAGGTGATCATGCCGCTCGCTGACAAGCTCGGCGCTGCCGTTGGTGCTTCACGTGCTGCGGTCGATGCGGGCTACGTGCCGAACGACTATCAGGTCGGTCAGACCGGCAAGATCGTCGCACCGGAAGTCTACATCGCGGTCGGCATCTCGGGCGCGATCCAGCACCTTGCGGGCATGAAGGATTCGAAAACCATCATCGCCATCAACAAGGACGAGGACGCCCCGATCTTCCAGGTCGCCGATATCGGCCTCGTCGCGGACCTGTTCACTGCAGTGCCGGAGCTGACCGGCAAGCTTTGAGCTTTTCCTCGCCGCCACAAAGATTTAACCCCCGGATGCGAGTCCGGGGGTTATTTTGTATGGTCGGCGTTTACGGGCGCGCCGAAGTGAAGGGGCAGGGCAGACGTGATCCATCGGTACTTTCTCGCGTTTTTTGTTTTTGGCGGGCTGACGGCTGCGGCTTCGCCCGTCCAGGCGAAGACCAAGGAAACGACGCTGCCGAAAGCGTCGAACTGGCTCGTCGACGCGGGCGAGAAAAGCTGCCTGCTAGCGCGCAAGTTCGGCACCGATGACAAGCCTGTCCTGCTGGGTATGCGCACTTATGGGCCGGGCTATCATTTCGAAATCACGCTGTCTGGCGCGCCGGCCAAAATTCTGCAGACCGCTGGCAAGTTCACTATCGCCTACGGAGGGGGAGAACCGCTGCCGGTCCGTTCGCACCAGATGGGCAAGAACGACGACTACGGTGTAGCCGTGATCTTCTCCAACACGCTTTCGATGACCGCACCTCCGCAAGAGAAAACGGAATTTGAGGAGGAGGACGACATTCGGCCGGCAGCGATTGATCCGGCTGTCGAGGCCCAGATCGACACCATCTCGATCGCAACGTCCCGCCAGCGTTTTATTCTTAAAACCGGCCCTATGGCGAAGGTGCTGGCGACTGTACGTCAGTGCACCGATGGTCTGGTCACCGGGTGGGGCCTTGATCCGGTGGCACAGTCCAAGCTGACCCGCCGGGTAAGGGTGGGCGATGTTTCCTGGATCGAGCACATCCAGCGGATATATCCGGCCGAACTCATGTTACAGGGCCGGGAAGCGCGCGTGAACATGCAGATCGTGGTCGACAAGACCGGCGCGGCGACGCGCTGCGATACTGCGCAGGCTTTCGCCAACACGGATTTCAAGGTCCGCGCCTGCGGCATCGTTCTCAAGGAGGCGCGCTTCCAGCCTGCGCTCGACGAGAGCGGGCAGCCTATCGATTCCTATTATACGGCGACGATCCTGTACAAGATGGGCTGAACGGTTGGGCCCGCGTCAGGGCCTCAGACGTTCATACAATCCCAGGACCACTGGAACGGGGCCGTCGGCGACCTCATGAGCGGCATAATGCGCGAAGCCGAGACGGGCAGCGAGCCGCTGAGATGCTGTGTTGCCGTCCTCGATCATGCAGGCGACGCGGCGGGGGCCGTGTTCTGTGTTGAACCAGGTGAGGGCGGCTTCCATGGCTTCGCGTGCGACACCCTTGCCGCACCAATCGGGGCGCACGATCCAGCCTGCCTCCGGCACATCATCCATTCCCACAGCCTCCCCGAAGCCGCGTAGGGAGTGGAATACGCCGCAGGTGGCGATGATATCCGGTTTGCCGGGCAGGCGCACCATGAAGCTACCGTAGCCATATAACGCCCAGGACCCAGCGTTGCGTAGGAGGCGTTCGAACTGAGGCTGGGGGGCAGGGTCGGCAGGGCCCAGGAAGCGGCGCGTTTCCTCGTCCGCGATCAGTCGGCACAGGTCGGGGAGGTCGCTTGCGACTGGACGGTGCAATTCGAAACGCTGCGTTGTCAGCATCGGCTTTTCGCTCACAGAAATTGGTCCACGGCGTGGATACAGACCCCGAAGAGTCCGCCGACCAGGGTGCCGTTGATTCGGATGAACTGAAGGTCACGGCCTACTGCGCCTTCGATGCGGTCGCTCACGGTGCGGGCGTCCCAGCGCTTCACGGTCTCGGAGACAAGGTGGACGATTTCGTCACCGTAGCGGGCGGTGACGCCCACCAGGGTGCGCCGCGCGAAGCGGTTGATCTGGCTCTGCAGGCGCGGGTCGTCGCGCAGAGCGCTGCCCAGTTCGCCCAGCATCGTCGTCAGCTGCCCACCCAGCGCCGTGTGCGGATCGCGCGCGGCGGCGATGAGCTGGTGGCGCAGGCGCTCCCATACGCCCTGCCACCACCGGCTTACCGCCGGGTTGCCGATAAGCTCGCGCTTGGCGTTCTCGACGCGGGCGCGCAGGGCCTCATCGTGTTGCAGGTCGTGGGCAAGGCCCTGCAGCATCTGCTCGACCTTCGCCTTGAGCGGGTGATCGGGTTGGACGATCATTTCGGCCAGCAGCTTGTAGAGGCCGTCCAGCACTGAATTGGCGATGCGGCTGTCGAGGCCGGTGAGGCGCAGCAGGCTGTGCGCGCGTTCGCGGATCATGGTGCGCACCAGCTCCTCGTTGGCCTCCAGCGCCTCGCCTGCCCAGCGGATCGAGCCTTCGAGCAGGGGCAGGTGGCGGCGGTCCGCGATCGTGGCCGAGAGCATCTGGCCGAGCAGGGGGGCAATCTCCACCCGCTCCAGCTGGCGGGCCATGCCGGCGCGCACCTGATTGCCAAGCCGTTCGGGGTCGAGCGATTCGAGCACGTCGGCAACAAGGTTGGCGGCGCCCGCGCGCAGGCGCGATTCGCCGCCCCGGCCGGGGTCGGACAGAAATCCGCCCGCAGCGCTGGCGAAGTTGAAGGTGTTCACCCGGCGGGCGACGACCTGTGGGGTGAGGAAGTTGTCGCGCAGGAACGCCGCCATCGAATCAGCGATGCGGTTCTTGTTCTCGGGAATGATCGCGGTGTGCGGGATCGGCAGGCCGAGCGGGCGGCGGAACAGTGCGGTGACCGCGAACCAGTCTGCCAGACCGCCGACCATGGCCGCTTCGGTGAAAGCGATAGCATAGCCCCAGCCGGGGTGTTCGCCGCCGAAGCGCCGCAGCACGATGAAGGCGACCGCCATCGCCAGCAACAGGCCTGTGGCGAACAGGCGCATGCGCTGCGCCCGGTCCTGCTGGCTGCCCTTCGATGCGAGGCTTGCTGAACTACGCCGGGCTGGCGGCAATGTGCGTTCTTCCTATTCGGCCGGGTGCGGTTGGTGAACGTCCCCGGTATGGGCCTGCGCATGGCCCTTGGGCCCGTGTTCGTTCGGATCGTACGTCAGCAGCGACTTGCGCAGCTTCGGTCCGACCCTTTTTTCGAAACCATCGGCGAGGCTGAAGGCTGCCGGCACGATGACGAGGGTGAGCAGGGTGGAGAGCACCAGCCCCCCGATCACGGTGACGCCCATCGGCGCGCGGAACGCCCCGTCGCCCGAAAGGGAGAGGGCGGTCGGGATCATGCCGGCGGTCATCGCCACGGTGGTCATGACGATCGGCTGGGCGCGCTTGTGGCCTGCGTCCATGATCGCGGTGAGCTTGTCGACGCCCTTGGCCATCTCCTCGATCGCGAAGTCGATCAGCAGGATGGAGTTCTTGGCGACGATGCCCAGCAGCATCAGGATGCCGATGTAGACGGGCATCGAGATCGGCTGACCCCACGCGGTCAGGGCCAGCATGCCGCCCAGCGGAGCGAGCAGCAGCGAGGCCATGTTCACCAGTGGCGACACGAAGCGCTTGTAGAGCAGCACCAGCACCGCAAAGACGAGGAAGATGCCGCTGACCACCGCGATGATGAAGTTGGTGATCATCTCTGCCTGCCACTTGTCCTCACCCACGGGCGCATTGGAGACGCCGGCGGGGAGGTTTTTCATGATCGGCAATTGCTGGATCGCGGCCATGGCCGGGCCCTTGATCTGCCCTTGGCCCAGGTCTGCGCCCACGAAGATGCGGCGCGACTGGTTGTAGCGCTGGATCTGCGTCGGGCCGGCGCCGAAGCGGATTTCGGCGACGCGGCTGAGCGGCACCGAGCCGCCGCTGGCGGTGGCAACCGGCAGGTTCTCGATCGTCGAGAATTCGCGGCGCGAAGTACGATCGAGGATCACCCGGATCGGAATCTGGCGATCCGAGAGCGAGAACTTGGCGGTGTTCTGGTCGATCTCGCCCATGGTGGCGATGCGGATCGTCTGGCTCAGCGCTCCGGTGGTCACGCCAAGCTGCGCGGCCAGGTCGAGGCGGGGGACGATGACCAGTTCGGGGCGCTGAAGGTCGGCGGCGATGCGCGGGGCGACGATGCCGGGAATAGCGCGCATCTGCTCGACCAGCGTCTGCGCGGTCTTGTTGAGCAATTCCGAATCGCTGCCCGAGAGCATGACCGAAATGTCGCGCCCGCTGCCGAACCCGCCAGACTGGGTGGCGAAAGTGACGCGTGCATCGGCAATGCCCTGAAGCGTGGGGGCAAGGCGGCGCTCGAACTCGATGCTGGTGGCTTTACGCTCATTGGCAGGCTTGAGCGCGATGTGCAGGTTCGCCGAGCCTTCGCCGGAAAACTCGAGCACGCGCTCGACCTCGGGCTGCTTTTCGAGCAGTTTCGTGACGCGGCCGGCGACTTCCTCGCTCTGTTCGAGGGTGGTGCCCGGCACCATCTCGATCTTGACCTGGCTGGTGTCGTCGTTGGTGTTCGGCTGGAACTGCTGGGGCAGGCCGGCGAGCAGCGCAAAGGTCACCACCAGCGCATAGATGCTGGCGCAGAAGGCGTAGAAGCGATGGTCGTGCATACGCGCGATCACGCGGTCGGTGAAGTAGCGATACCACCGGCCCAGTGCGCCCAGCACACCGGCAACACGGCGAAACAACCAGCCCAGCGCCCAGATCGCCGCAGGAATGCCGAGCGGAGCGAGGACGGCAGCGAGCACGAAGGCCGCCTTGGCGAGGCCGATCTTGGTCAGCCCCCCCTGCAGGGCCGTGAACAGCAAGGCGGCAAGGCCGAGGCCCGACCCGATGAGCAGGGCGAAGGCCAGCGTCGCTATGACTACATACCACCATGCATGCGGCTGCGGCACCAGCGCTGCCTTGCGGCGGTGCGCCTCACGGCTGTCGAGCGTCCAGGCGAGGACCTTCATGTAGAAGTCCATCGCCTTGCCGCCGCCATGTTCGGCATGGCCGTGCGACTTGAGGAAATAGGCGGCGACCATCGGGGTGATGATACGCGCGACGGCGAGGCTCATCAGCACCGCCGCGACGACGGTGAGGCCGAAAGCCTTGAAGAACTGGCCGGGGATACCCGGCATCAGGCCCACCGGCAGGAACACCGCGACGATCGAGAATGTCGTCGCGACAACGGCGAGGCCGATCTCGTCGGCGGCGTCGATCGAAGCCTGGTAGGCGGATTTGCCCATGCGCATATGGCGCACGATATTTTCGATTTCGACAATGGCATCGTCGACTAGCACCCCCGCGACAAGGCTGAGGGCCAGCAGCGAGAGGAAGTTCAGCGAGAAGCCGAGCATGTCCATGAACCAGAAGGTCGGGATCGCCGAAAGCGGGATGGCCAGCGCCGAGATCATCGTCGCGCGCCAGTCGCGCAGGAACAGGTAGACGATCACGATCGCCAGCACTGCGCCTTCGACCAAGGCCTCCATCGAGCTGGTGTACTGCCCGCGCGTATAGGTCACCTGACTGAATAGCCGGGTGATGTGAATGTCGGGGTGGGCCTTGCGGATTACGTCGAGCTTCTTCTCGGCCTCATCGTAGACCGCAACGTCGGAAGCGCCGCGCGCGCGCTCGAACCCGAAGGTGACGACTTCGCGGCCGCCAACGCGGGCGACGTCGGTACGGTCGGAATAGCCGTCCGAGACGCTGGCGATGTCGGCCAGCTTGATCTGGCGGCCGCCGCCCAGGTTGATGCGGGTCTGCGAGAGGGCATAGGCATCCTGCGCGTTGCCGAGCACGCGGACCGACTGGCGCGATCCGGCGATTTCCGCCTGGCCGCCCGCTGCGTCGACGTTGACCTGGCGCAGCACGTTGTTGAGGTCGTTCGCGCTCACGCCCAGCGAGATCATCCGGGCCGGGTCGACCACGACGCGGATCTCGCGGTTGACCCCGCCGTCACGGCTTACCGTGGCCATGCCCGGGACCGAGAGCAGCGACTTGGAGATGGTGTCGTCGACGAACCAGCTGAGCTGCTCGATCGTCATGTCGTCGGCCGCGACCGCGAAGTAGGCGAGACTGCCGCCGCCGCCGGCCTCGATCTTCGAGACCTGCGGTTCAAGGATGCCGTCGGGCAGTTCGCCGCGGACCTGATCGACTGCGTTCTTGACCTGTTGGGTCGCGACGTCGGCATTGGTGCCGACCGAGAAGAACACGATGGTGGTCGAGCGCCCTTCGGACGCGGTCGACTGGATTTCCTCGACGCCGGGGATGGAGCGAACCGCGCCCTCGACGATCTGGGTGATCTGAGTCTCGATCTCGGTCGGGGCGGCGCCCGGCTGCGAGACCCCGACGTGAACGCCGGGGAACTCGATGTCCGGCATGTTGTTCACGTCCATCCGATTGAACGAGACGATGCCCGCGATCATCAAGCCGATGAAGAAGACGATGGGAATGATCGGATTGCGGATCGACCAGGCCGACATGTTACGCATGGCTGAGTTTCCGTCCGTTACTTGCCGGTGGCGGAAACGAGCCGGGTCTTGACCTTGTCCCCGTCGTTGAGGAACCCGCCGGCGCGCAGCACGATCTTTTCGGTGCCGGTCAGCCCGGACGGGACGGTGATGCCGTTGGCGGTGACCAGTCCGGTCTTGACCGGGCGGCGATGGACTTTGCCGGCATCGTCGACGACGTAGACGAACGAACCCTTGGCATCGCTCTGGATCGCGGATTCGGGCAGCATCGGCGCCACTACCGCGCCGCTTGCGATCACGGCGCTGGCAAAGCCGCCGGGCCGCAGCGCGGCATCGTAGGGAAGGGCAATGCGCGCGGTGCCCTGGCGGGTGGTGGTGTCGATCACCGGGGACAGCTGCCAGACCTGGCCGGTGAAGGTCTCACCCGATCCTACCGGCGTCACCTTGGCCGCAACGCCTACCGACAGGGAAGAGAGGTCGCCTTCGGAAAGGTTGGCGAGCAGTTCCATCTCGCCGCCCTTGGCGAGGCGGAACAGCACGCCGGTGCCGCCACCGACAACCTGCCCCAGCTCGACATTACGTTCGAGGACGAGGCCGGCGGCGGGAGCGACGATGTCGAGGCGCGCGTTTTGGGCGCGCAGCTGGCCGAGCGTGGCGCGTGCAACGCCGACCCGCGCCGCGGCGGCATCGCGCGTGGCGGTCAGCTGGTCGATGTCCGCCTTGGAAATGAATCCGCGGTCGACGAGCTTGAGGCCGCGATCGAGGTTGGACTGGGCGATGCGCGCATCCGCTGCGGCGACCTGAATCTGGGCGGACTGGCTGGCTGCCGCCTGCGACTGCACCGAGCTATCGATCACCGCGAGGACCTGGCCCTGCTTGACCCAATCGCCCGCTTCGACGCGGATTTCGCGCACTTCGCCGCCTTCGCCGACCGAGCCGACCGGCATGGTCCGGCGTGCGGCAAGCGAGCCGGTGGCGCTGATCTCTCCGGCGACGGTCGAGCGGCCGGGAACGACGACCGTGACCACGGGAATCTGCGCGGCGTCCTTGCCGGCTTCGTCCGCGCCCTTTTCGCCGTTATGGACAACGAACCAGATGCCCACGACAAGCGCGACCACAAGGATCGCCCCGAGCCAGATCCAGCGGCGCGAGCGGCGATCCTGTTCGGCGTCGCCGGTCAGCGGATTGTGGCCCGCATCATAGGCTTCATCTTCCCCGGTGGTCATCCGGCCGGGCTCAATCTTGCTGTCGTAGTTCATCTGATCACCGCAAGCACCACACGCGCGTACTGGGCGGCGTGCTTTCCCCCCGCCACACGGCTTTCCCGCCCTTGAGGGGCAGGCTGCCGACGTGGCTCAAATCCGCTTGTTTCATATACCTGCGCAAACAGCGAGGCAATCTTCAGTCGATTCGCTGTCGACCTGCATCGACGAACGACTTCATGGCGGTGCGTGTGGTGAAAGGTGTTATATTATTGCGCTATAACGCAAAAAGACGACCGCGAAGCGCTGTTCGCGGTCGTCTTTTGATTGTTGCCGGACTAATCAGGCGCGTTCAGTACTTCTGCTGGCGCTCGTAAAGATCGCGGTAGTGTTGAATTCGGGTCACACGGAGGCCCTGCATGCCCGAGCGATCAACCGCGCGCTGCCACGAAGCGAATTCTTCCAGCGTGAGCTGATAGCGTTCGCACACGTCGTCGATCGACAACAGGCCGCCGTTGACGGCCGCGACGACTTCCGCCTTGCGGCGCACGACCCAGCGCGTGGTGTTGGCAGGCGGAAGGGAATCGATGGTCAGCGGTTCGCCGAGGGGGCCGATTACCTGGGCCGGACGGATTTTCTGGTTCTCGATCATATCACCCTCGCTCGCCGTTACCGTTCACGTCGGCGACAGTGCTATTAGTGCCATCTACCGGCTTGCCATTGCTTGAACCATCAAGGTTAACCGGCTTTAACGATGCCTGGTAAGTGGTCAGTCTGGTGGCGGCATAGTCGTCGAAGCTGCCTCGCAGATGAAGCCTTGAGGCGGCGGAATCTGCAGCCATCACGGCAAGCGTATCGCGCGAGGCGAAGAGGCGCGAACGCAGTGCCTGCCAGTCTATATGGCTGAGATCGGCGGGAAACTGGAGATCGACGAACTCGTCACCAGCGCGACCCGGCGCATCCCCTGTATTCGGGGTTAAGTGGTTACGTGCGATGTTCATGGCGCCTGCTATAGACCACGGTTGGTCAAGGGATCGTAAAGGCGCCTTTTACCCTCTGTTCACCATTGCCCGAGCGGGCGGGAATCCGGGACCGTCACGGCGCAGGTAGGAAATCGGGGCATTTGCCTGTATGGGGCGCGGGCAATGACTGTGCTTCCTGACCTTCTTTCCGGCCTTGATGCCGCTGAACTGTTCCAGCTTTCCGGCCCGCTTGCCCAGCGCAAGGTCGTCGTCGCCATGTCAGGCGGGGTCGACAGTTCGGTGGTCGCCGCGCTTGCCGCTGCCAGCGGGGCCGAAGTTATCGGCGTCACGCTCCAGCTTTACGACTACGGCGCGGCGACGGGCCGCAAGGGCGCGTGCTGCGCTGGCGACGATATCCGCGACGCGCGGGCCGTGGCCGATCGCCTCGGCATCGCCCACTATGTTTTCGACCACGAAAGCGCCTTTCGCGAGGAAGTGGTCGAGCGTTTCGCTGATGATTATCTCAATGGCCGCACCCCGATCCCGTGCATCCGCTGCAACATGGGGCCGAAATTCACCGATCTGCTGGCGATGGCGCGCGAACTGGGCGCGGACTGCCTTGCCACCGGGCACTATGTCCGGCGTGAGATGGGTCCGGCCGGTGCCGAGTTGCACCGCGCCTTCGATCCCGCGCGTGACCAGAGTTATTTCCTCTACGGCACCACCGAGGCGCAGCTCGATTTCCTGCGCTTTCCGCTGGGCGGCCTGCCCAAGAGCGAAACACGCCGGATAGCCGAGGCGGCAGGCCTC
This sequence comes from Novosphingobium sp. 18050, assembly GCF_902706195.1. GTDB lineage: Bacteria > Pseudomonadota > Alphaproteobacteria > Sphingomonadales > Sphingomonadaceae > Novosphingobium. Next base: position 114,857 of record NZ_CACSJO010000009.1, read on the forward strand.
AGGAACGCCGCCAAGCCCGACAGCCAGGATATCTGCTTCGTGCCCGACGGCGACTACGCCAAAATCGTGCGCGCCGTGCGCCCCGAAGGCGAGGCACCGGGCGAGATCGTCCATGCCGAGACCGGCGCCGTGCTGGGCAGCCATCGCGGCGTGATCCACTACACCGTCGGCCAGCGCCGGGGTCTGGAAATCGGCGGCCAGCCCGAGCCGCTCTACGTTACCGGCATCGAGGCCGAGACGCGCCGTGTGCGCGTCGGCCCGCGCCGGTTGCTCGCCACCGCTTCGGCGCGGGTGGTGGAGACTAACCGAATCGGGCCGCTTCCCCACGGACCCCTGACCGCCAAGGTCCGCTCGCTGGCAAAGCCGGTGCCGGTCACGCTGGAAGGTCCGATAGGAGAGGGCGCCGAGGTCACGATCCGTTTCGAGAACCCGGAATACGGCGTCGCGCCCGGACAGGCCGCAGTGATCTACGCTGGTGACCGCGTGGTCGGCGGCGGCTGGATCGATTCTACCGAAAGCGCAGCGTCCGCATCCGAGGCCGCCTGACCCTGAACTTGTAACGAGGGAGTTGGGGGCAGCGCTCAGTCCTGCCACGGCTCCAACTGGCAGCCGCGAGCCTCGTGGAAATCGGCGCTCTGGCTGGCGAGCAGCGGCACCGAACCGGTGATCGCCTGCTTTTCGGGATCTTCCGAAAGCGAAACCCGGCGCGCGATGCCGCCCAGACCCGCCACCTTGAGGTCCCCCTCGCAGGCGGCAAGCGGGCGCTTCGAGACGTAACGGCACACACAGCCCACTCGCGCACCGTAAGCCGCGCCGACCAGCGCTTCTTCGCGCAGGCCTTGCCACGCCCAGGTCAGCCAGCCGGCCAGAACCAGTACCACCAGCACGATCAGGTTGCGGCGCCAGCGCGAGGGCTGCCTGATCGGATGGGAGGCCCAAGGGTCAGGGGTGCCGACCTTGTCCCCCGCTGCGGATTTCCCGCCTGTTGCCATTCTTCAGCGCCTCGCACATCACACCGCGCGTCATGCCGGTGCGCCGCCTCTCCCATATCCTCGCCCTCCGCGCGCTGCCAGCCCTCGTCCTGCTGGCAGGCTGTGGACAGTCTGCACCCGAAGGCCCACCACCGCCGAGCGCCAAAGCGCAGGCCGCGATCAGCGATGATGGCGGCGCCCCGCGCGAGGCTCTTGGCCGCGCGATCGACACGCTTTTCGACGACGAGACGGTAGGCCGCACCGACGCACTGGTCGTCATGAAGCGCGGCACCGTGATCGCCGAACGCTACGGCGAAGACATCAAGCCAGAAACCCGCCTGCCCGGTTGGGGCGTGGGCCAGTGCGTCACGGCGCTGATGATCGGCCAGTTGGTCAGCGACGGCCGCCTGCGGCTGAACGAATCGGCCCCCGTGCCCGAATGGCAGCGCCCGGGCGACCCGCGCGGCGCGGTTACGCTAAAGCAGCTGCTTCAGATGCGCTCGGGCCTGCGCCATGACGAATCAGCGGCTGCCGGCACCGGCATGCTCGAACGCGAATCGGACCGCATGCGAATGCTGTTCCTCGACGGGCGTGACGACATGGCCTCCTATGCCGAGGCACAGCCGCTGGAGGCCCCGGCCGGCAGGGTGTTCGAACATTCCTCGGCCAGCGCGGTGATTCTTGCCGACCTCGCGGCGCGGGTACTCTCGCCCGATCACGATCCCGGGCGGCGGCGTCAGGCGGTAAGCGATTACCTCAAGAACCGCGTGCTCCTGCCGATCGGCATGGGCTCGACCATCGTGGGCTATGACCGGGCGGGGACGATGATCGGCTCCGGCATGATCGCTTCTTCCGCGCGCGACTGGGCGAAGCTGGGCGAATTCCTGCGCCATACCGGCTCGGTGGGGGGCGCGCAGATCCTGCCGCGTCGCTGGATACAGTTCATGCTGGAGCCGTCCCCGCGTGAGCCGGGCTACGGCGCGGGCGTGTGGCTCAACCGAGCGGCGGCTGGAGAGGGGGCCAGGCTCTATCCCGGCACGGCGCCGAAAAACGTGTTCGGCTGCGTGGGCGAATATGGACAGTACGTAATCGGCTCGCCCGACCAGTTGCTGACCATCGTGCGCATCGGCCACAGCGATGCCGCGCAGGAGCGTGAAGTCCACGATCGTCTGGGATCGCTGCTGGCGCTGTTTCCCGGCGGCAAGAGCTAGCAGTATTACCTCGTCCCGGATCAAGTCCGAAACGAGGTGGATATCAAACCGTGAAGCTTTCGCCGCAGCCGCAGGCACCCTTGGCGTTGGGGTTGTCAAAGACGAAGCCGGCGGTGAAGTCATCTTCCTTCCAGTCCATCACGCTGCCGATCAGGTACAGGACCGAGGCGCTGTCGATGTAGAAGGTGCCGCCCGGCGTCACGATCTTCTCGTCGAACTTGGCTTCCTCGGAGACATAGTCGACCGAGTAGGCAAGGCCCGAACAGCCCCGGCGCGGGGTGGAGAGCTTGACGCCGATCGAACCCTCGGGCGCCTCGCCCATGAGCTTGGCGATGCGGGCCTCGGCATTGGCCGTCAGGATCACGGCGGCCGGGCGAACACGTGCAGTGGTCGTGGTCATAGCTTCTTTTCCCAGAACAGCGCGGTCCCGGCCTGCGGGTCCAGCGCATAGTCTCCATAGCCGAGGGCGGCGTAAAGCCCCTTTGCGGCATCATTGCCGCTCAGCACTTCGAGCGTGATCTTGCAGGCGCCGCGCGTCTTCGCCTCGGCCTCGACCGCCAGCATCAGCGCCCGGCCGATGCCTTGGCCGCGCTGGCCGGGCAGTACCGCCATGTCGTGGATGTTCACGAGCGGGCGGGTCGCAAAAGTCGAGAAGCCGGTGATGCAGTTGGCCAGCCCCACCGCTTCCTCACCTGCAAAGGCGAGGAGCGAGAAGGCTCCGGGATGCGCGGCAAGACCGGAAACCAGCCTCGCGCGCACATCGTCGGCAAGCCCCTGCCCGCCGCCCATCGGATCGCGCGCGTAGCTGTCGAGCAGCGCGACCACGCGCGCGGCATCGGCCGCATCGGCGTAGTCTGCCAATCGTACAGATACAGGTCGTACGGCGGCGATAGGGGCGAGCAGGCCTGTCACAGCATTCCCAGTTCCAGCTTGGCCTCGTCGGTCATCTTGGCCATGTCCCAAGGCGGATCCCAGACGAGGCTCACTTCGCAGTCGCGCACACCGGGCACTGCCGCCACGCGCATTTCCACTTCGCCGGGCATCGATTCCGCGACCGGGCAATGCGGCGTGGTCAGCGTCATCGTGACCGCGACCGAAGCCTCGGGCGAAACGTCGACGCCGTAGATCAGGCCCAGATCGTAGATGTTGACCGGGATTTCCGGGTCGAAAATCTCCTTGAGGGCGAAGATCACGCCTTCGTAGATCGCGCCGCCGGGACCGGCAGGGTCTGCCGCCAGCGGCTTTTCGGCCAGGAAACCGTCGAGGTAGTCGCGCTTGCGCTCCAGCTTTTCGCCGGTGCTTTCAGCGGGGACCTCGATGTCCTCGACGCGGGCGCGCGGCGGGGGCGGCGCGGCATCGATTTCCTCGACGCGGAAAGAGGGGGTGTCGTCACTCATCCGAAAATTCTCCGTGTGCGCTCGATTCCCTTCAGGAGCGCCTCGATATCGCCTTCGTCGCTGTAGAGGCCAAAGCTGGCCCGTGCCGTTGCTGGCACGCCCAGATGCTCCATCAGCGGCTGTGCGCAGTGGTGTCCGGCGCGGATCGCCACGCCTTCCTCGTCCAATATGGTGCCGAGGTCGTGCGGATGCACCCCGTCGAGCGCAAAACTGACGATGCCAAGGCCATCTTCCGGCCCGAACAGGGTCACGTCGTTGCGCTTGCGCAGTTCGGTGCGCAGCAGGGCGGCAAGGTCGCGCTCATGGCGTTCGGCGCGGGCCAGGCCGATATCCGAAAGCCAGTCCATCGCCGTGGCCATGCCCAGCGCTTCGATGATGTTGGGTGTGCCCGCTTCGAAGCGCTGCGGGGCAGGGGCGAAAGTGGTCTTCTCGAAGGTCACGCGGTCGATCATCGCGCCGCCGCCCTGCCACGGCTGCATGTCGTCAAGGATTTCCTTGCGCGCCCACAGTACGCCGATCCCGGTGGGACCATAGAGCTTGTGCGCCGAGAAGGCGTAGAAGTCGCAGCCGAACGCCGCCATGTCGAGCGCGAGGCGCGGGGCGGCCTGGCAGCCGTCGATCAGCAGCTTGGCGCCGACCGCATGAGCCAGCCTGGCCGCATGTTCCACGTGGAGCACCGAGCCGAGCACGTTGGAGACATGCGCGAAGGCGACCAGCTTGTGGGCCGGGGTCAGGATGCGTTCGGCGGCTTCGAGGTCGATCTGGCCGTCTGCGGTCAGCGGGCAGACGTCGATCTCGACGCCGGTTTTGTCACGCAGCATCTGCCAGGGCACGATGTTGGAGTGATGCTCCAGCACCGAAAGCAGGATCCGGTCGCCGGCCTTGAGGTTTGCCGCGCCCCAGGTCTGGGCCACGAGGTTGATCGATTCGGTAGCGCCGCGCGTGTAGACGATCTCGTCCTCGTGCGCGTTCATGAAGGCGGCGACGCGGCGGCGGGCCGCCTCGAACGCCAGCGTCATGTCGGCGGAGCGTGCGTAGACGCCGCGGTGCACTGTCGCATAGTCATCGCCCATCGCGCGCACGGTGGCCTCGATCACGGCGAGGGGTTTTTGCGCGGTGGCGGCGGTGTCGAGATAGTGCCAGTTGCCGGCCAATCCCGGGAACTGGTCCTTGATGACGAGGGTGCCAGTGGTGTCGGTATCGGTGGTCACAGGATGGCCTCCAGCCGGGCCAGTGCCGCCTCGCTCAGCGCCTCTTCGCCCGGCGCGCCGGTGAAGGCTTCCGCGATGAAGGCCTGAAGCATCAGGCGCTTGGCCTGCGGCGGGGTGAGCCCGCGCGACATCAGGTAGAACAGGCCCTGCGCATCGAGTTCGCCCACCGCGCAGCCATGCGCGGCCTTGACGTCGTCGGCGTAGATTTCCAGCTCCGGCCGGGCATTGGCGGTGGCCGTGCGTTCCAGCAGCATGGCGCGCACCGACTGTTCGGCGTCGGTGCCATCGGCTCCGCGCTCCACCGCGATGCGGCCCAGGTACGTGCCGACCGACGCGCCCGCCAGGACGGTGCGAATGATCTGCGCGGACGTGGCGTTCAGCCCGGCGTGGGTGACTTGGGTGACGACTTCCAGCGTTTCGCTTCCCGTCGCCAGCTGCGCGGCGCCCAGCGTGAAGTCGGCACCTTCGCCCAGCTTTACGTCGACCGCGATACGGCCATAGATCGGCCCCGCAGTGAGCACGCGCAGGTCGAACTTGGCGCCCTTGCCCAGCGTGATCGCTACATGGCGCGCCACTGCACCAGCGCCGGTCTCGACGATCTCCAGCGTGCCTTCAGCGCCGGCCGCGACCTCGATCTCCTCGGTCACGATCGGCCAGACGGTGCTGAGCGCCTCGATGTCCGAGTAGCGGAAGTCTTCGTCCTTGCGGCTGGGAAGGGTCAGTTCCACGTTCATGCGGCGGTCTCTTGAACCACCGCCTCGTAGCCCTCTTCCTCAAGACGCAGGGCAAGCTCGGGGCCGCCCGACTTGACGATGCGGCCCGCCGCCAAGACGTGGACGAAGTCTGGCTTCACATAGTCCAGCAGGCGCTGGTAGTGGGTGATGAGCAGCACTGCCTTGTCGCTCTTGCGCATGATGGCGTTGATGCCTTCACCGCAGACGCGCAGGGCGTCGATGTCGAGGCCGGAGTCGGTCTCGTCCAGGATCGCCAGCTTCGGGTCGAGGATGCCCATCTGGACCATCTCGGCGCGCTTCTTCTCGCCGCCGGAGAAACCGACGTTCACCGGGCGCTTGAGCATGTCCATGTCCATGCGCAGCAGGCCGGCCTTTTCGCGCGCCAGCTTCAGGAATTCGCCGCCCGAAAGCGGTTCCTCGCCGCGGCCCTTGCGCTGGGCGTTCGCCGCCTCGCGCAGGAACTGGACGAAAGACACGCCGGGAATCTCGACCGGGTACTGGAAGCCCAGAAACAGGCCGGCGGCAGCGCGCTCGTGCGGCTCCAGCTCGAACAGGTCCTGATCGTTGAAGGTAGCGCTGCCGCCGGTCACTTCATAGCCCGGACGGCCGCCGAGGGTGTAGCCCAGCGTCGACTTGCCCGCGCCGTTGGGGCCCATGATCGCGTGGATCTCGCCCGGATTGATGGTGAGCGAGAGGCCCTTGAGGATCGGCTTGTCGGCGACGGTTGCCTGCAGATTTGTGATTTCGAGCATGATTATACCTCGTCGCTCATGAACGTGTTGGCCCCGTATGAACTGGGCGCGCGCGAGGCGACTTTCTTGCGGGCGTTGCGCTTGTCGAACGGCACGGCCAGTTCGGTGGTGATTTCGCGCAGGACGCTGGCGACGTTGCCCAACACTTCCTCTTCCGAGAAGCGCAGCACGCGGATGCCGACTTCGATCAGCTTGCGGTCCTGCAGTTCGTTGACGTCGGGATTGGCGTCCTCGGCGCTCAGCTGGATCACGATCCAGCGCGAGGGGCAGGCGAAGTCGACGATCGCCGAGCCGACGATCGACTGGCGGATGAACTTCACACCGGCCTGCTTCGAGCCGGACAGCTCTGCCCACAGCGCCTTCTGCGCGTCGGTGGGGTTGCGGCGCTGATCCCTTGCACGCTCCTTGAGCGTTTCGAGGCGAGCGCCGGTCACGGCGAAATTGGCCTTTACGTCGGCCTTGGGGCCGCTCTCGTTGCGGCTGATGCCCAGGGTCTTGCGGGCGGCGGTCATGGATTTTGTCCTTCGATACGGGTGAAGGGGAGCGCGGGTGTTATCACCCTACGCTGCCCTCGAGACTGATACCCAGCAGCTTCTGCGCCTCGACGGCGAACTCCATCGGCAACTGCTGCAGCACTTCCTTGGCGAATCCGTTGACGATCAGCGCCACTGCGCTCTCGGTGTCGAGGCCGCGCTGCATGGCGTAGAACAACTGGTCGTCGCTGATCTTGCTGGTGGTCGCCTCGTGCTCGATCTGGGCGCTGGGATTGCGCACCTCGATGTAGGGCACGGTGTGAGCGCCGCATTCCTTGCCCAGCAGCAGCGAATCGCACTGGGTGAAGTTGCGGACGCCTTCGGCATTCGCGGCTACGCGCACGAGGCCGCGATAGGTGTTGTTCGACTTGCCGGCCGAAATGCCCTTCGAGATGATCGTCGAGCGGCTGCCTTTGCCGTTGTGGATCATCTTGGTGCCGGTATCGGCCTGCTGGTAGTTGTTCGTCACTGCGACCGAGTAGAACTCACCCACGGAGTCCTCGCCGTTGAGGACGCAGCTGGGATACTTCCAGGTGATCGCGGAGCCGGTTTCCACCTGGGTCCAGCTGATCTTGCTGCGTGCGCCCTGGCACAGGCCGCGCTTGGTGACGAAGTTGTAGATGCCGCCCTTGCCCTCGGCATTGCCGGGATACCAGTTCTGGACGGTGGAGTACTTGATCTCGGCATCTTCCATCGCGACCAGTTCCACCACGGCAGCGTGGAGCTGGTTCTCGTCCCGCATCGGGGCGGTGCAGCCCTCCAAGTAGGAAACGTAGGAGCCCTTCTCGGCGATGATGAGAGTCCGCTCGAACTGGCCCGTGTTCTCCGCATTTATACGGAAGTAGGTGCTCAATTCCATCGGGCATCGCACGCCTTCGGGAATGTAGACGAACGTGCCGTCCGAGAAGACCGCGCAGTTCAGCGTGGCGAAGTAGTTGTCGTTCATGGGCACGATCTTGCCCAGCCACTTCTTCACCAGCTCGGGGAATTCGCGAATCGCTTCAGAGATCGAGCGGAAGATGACGCCCGCCTGCTCCAGCTCCTTGCGGAAGGTAGTAGCGACCGAAACCGAATCGAACACGGCGTCCACGGCGACCTTGCGCGCGCCCTCGACGCCGGCGAGCACTTTCTGCTCCTCCAGCGGAATGCCCAGCTTTTCATAGACACGCAGGATTTCGGGATCGACTTCGTCGAGGCTGGCCAGCGTGTCCTTCTTCTTGGGCGCGGCCCAGTAGTAGGATTCCTGGTAGTCGATCGGAGGCACGTTGAGCTTCGCCCAGTCCGGCGGGGTCATCTCCAGCCAGCGGGCATAGGCCTTCAGCCGCCAGTCGAGCATCCACTGCGGCTCGTCCTTCTTGGCCGAGATGTAGCGGATGGTATCTTCGGACAGGCCCTTGGGGCCGTATTCCTGCTCGATATCGGAAGACCAGCCGTGTTCGTACTCGGCCGCGCGGGCGGCGGCATCGTGCGCAGCCTGGTCACGAAGGGGGGCCTCACGCTCGGCCATGCGGATGTTTTCCTCGGTCATCTCAAACTTCCTCGACGAGCTGGGTCAGCACGACCTGGGCAAGCGCGCCGCGAACGGCGGCATTTACCTGCGGCCAGTGGCCCTTCACGTTACAACCTTCTTCCAGCGTGCAGTCGCTCTTGACGCGGTCGAGGCAGGAGGTGAGCGCGATGGGCCCTTCTACCGCCTCGACAATGTCGGCAAGCGAAATCGCTGCCGGTGGGCGGGCCAGCTTGAGCCCGCCGCCGACGCCCCGCGACGAGCGCATAAGGCCGGCTGCGGTCAGCTTGCTGACCAGCTTCTGCACGGTCGGTACCGGCAGGCCGGTTTCCTCCGCCAACTGGGCGGCCGATATGCGCGCGCGTTTCCCACCGGCCTGCTCTATCAACGAGCAGGTGCCGCAATGCCGCGCTGCGGCGGACATGATGACGACCGCGTAGTCGGCCATGCTGGACAGGCGCATAACGGTATTTTTCCGAACCTGTGACTAAATCGGATCAAATTGTTCCGATTTCACCTAGTGCAGCACGGCTCCAGTTTCAATGGGCGTTTCGCACAGGAATTGCGGGATTCGGGCCGCCCCTTAGCGTGCCTCGACCGACTCGCAAACCATGGAAAATCTATCCACGCGAAATTCGGACCGCCGCCGGGTCTGTGCGAATCGCAGAAAAAAGGCGGTTCCCGACCGAAGCCGAAAACCGCCATCAAGGTAATAAAGAACTCGAGCGCATCCCGCTACGAGCCCTTCGGGTCGCAGGGATCGTGTATGCCCCGGCTCGGGGGATTTATTGTATAAACGCGACACTGTTCGCTCCTGCGAAAGGCTAACGATCTTTTTCATCTTGCGACCGCAGCAAGAAGAAGCGTTTGAGCAACACCTCGCGTCCCGTTATGCGACAGCGTGCTTTACTCACTGCTCAGACCCGCCCTTTTCCGAATCGATGCCGAGAAGGCTCACGGCCTAGCGCTCTCCGCGCTCAGGCTTGCTGCACCTGCGCGCGCGCCGACTTACCCGCCGTCGCTGGCGAGCGAGGTGGCGGGAATCGTCTTCCCCAACCCGGTGGGCATGGCCGCCGGGTTCGACAAGGATGGGGAAGTGCCCGACGCGCTGCTGCGGATGGGCTTCGGCTCTGCCGAGGTCGGCTCCATCACCCCGCTACCGCAGGCCGGAAACCCCCGCCCGCGCCTGTTCCGGCTGGTAGAGGACCGCGCGGTCATCAACCGAATGGGCTTCAACAATGGCGGCGCGCAAGTCGCGGTAGACCGCCTCGAAGCGCGCGTGGGCAAGCCGGGCGTGCTGGGCATCAACATCGGCGCGAACAAGGATTCGACCGACCGCGTGGCCGACTACGCGATCATGGCGAAGCTGATGGCGCCGATCGCGGGCTATCTTGCGGTCAACATCTCCAGCCCGAACACGCCGGGCCTGCGCGCGCTGCAGGACGAATCGGCGCTGACCGGCCTGCTCGACGCGGTGATCGAGGCGCGCGACGCGGCCTGCCCCGAAGGCAAACGCCCGCCGGTGTTCCTCAAAGTGGCGCCCGATCTGGAACCCGCCGACATCGACGCGATTGCCCGCATCGCCATCGACAAGCGTCTTGGCGCGCTGATTGTATCCAATACGACGATTTCGCGCCCCGCCCTGGCTTCGGTCCACAAGGGCGAATCCGGCGGACTGTCCGGGGCCCCGCTGCGCGATTTGGCCCAGCAGCGTCTGCGTGATTTCCGCAAGGCGACCGGCGGCGCGGTGCCGCTTGTCGGCGTGGGCGGCATTGCCAATGCCGAGGACGCCTGGGCCCGCATCCGGGCCGGGGCGAGCCTGGTCCAGCTCTACAGCGCGATGGTCTATGAAGGGCCGATGATCGCCCGCAAAATCTGCAAGGGTCTGATCACGTTGATGAAGCGCGACGGCTTCTCGTCGATTGCAGAGGCGGTAGGAAGCGAATAGTCATTCCCGCGATGTCCAGAAGTCTGACCCTGGGGCTGCTTGCTCCTCTCGCCCCGATCGCGCTGACTTTGGGTGGCTGCGCCGCTACTACGGCCAGCGTACCTGCCTCTGTTTCGACAGCAAAAGAGCCCGCGGTTTTCGACGCGGGCATGGTCAGCGCGGCAGACCCGCGCGCCGCCGATGCCGGGGCCGAGATCCTGCGGCAGGGCGGCACCGCCACCGACGCGGCGATCGCGACGATGCTGGCGCTGAATGTGGTCGAGCCGCAAAGCTCGGGCATCGGCGGCGGCGGTTTCCTGCTGCTGGCCGATGAGCAGGGCCACGTCGAATCGTGGGATGGCCGCGAAACCGCACCCAAAGCCGCGACTCCTTCGCGCTTCCTCGATGCCTCGGGCCAGCCGCTGCCGTTCCGTAACGCGGTGATCGGCGGCCGCAGCGTCGGCGTTCCCGGCAATATCGCCATGGCTGCAAAGGCCCATGCCGGACATGGCAGGCTTCCCTGGGCGCAGCTGTTCCAGCCCGCCATCCGCCTTGCCCGCGACGGCTTCATGCTGTCGCCGCGCGGCTATAACTCGCTTGCCCGTTCGGCTGACAGCGGTGCGCACGATCCGCAGGCCCGCGCGATTTTCTACGGCGCAGACGGCAAGCCGCTGCCGCAGGGCACCACGATCCGCAACCCCGCGCTCGCCGCTACGCTGGAGATGCTCGCCGCCAAGGGGCCCGAGGGTTTCTACAAGGGCGAACTCGCCCGCGAGATCGCCGCCAAGGTCGCCGCCGAAACACCGTCCGACGGCAAGATGACTGCGGACGACATAGCCGCCTTCACCGCGAAGCAGCGCCCTGGCGTCTGCGCGAAGTACCGTGTCTACAAGATCTGCAGCATGGGTCCGCCGTCCTCCGGCGCGACCACGGTGCTGGCGACGCTGGTGCAGCTGGAAGGCTTTGATATCGGCGCGCTCGGCCCCGATTCGCCGGTCGCCTGGCACCTGATCGCCGAATCGCAGCGCCTTGCCTATGCCGACCGCGAGCTGTTCCTTGCCGACCCGGACTTTGTCCCGGTGCCGGTCAAGGCGCTGCTCGATCCCGCCTACCTCCATCGGCGCGGCGCGCTGATCGCGGCGGACAGGACGATGGCGAAGGTCACGGCAGGCCTGCCTGCGCCGCATCTGGCGCTGGGCAAGGGCTATGAGGAGCATGGCACCTCGCACTTCGTCGTCATCGACCGGCAGGGCAATGCCGCTTCCTGGACCTCGACGGTGGAAAGCGCCTTCGGTTCCGGCATCATGGTCGGCGGCTTCTACCTCAACAACGAGCTGACCGATTTCAGCTTCGTGCCCGAAAAGGACGGCGCAAAGGTTGCCAACCGGGTCGAGGGCGGCAAGCGGCCGCGCAGCTCGATGGCGCCCACGCTGGTCTACGGGCCGGACGGCAAGCTGCTGCTGGTCGTCGGTGCGGCGGGCGGGGCGACGATCCCGGTGCAGGTGATCCGCGCCCTGATCGGTGTGCTCGACTGGAAGCTGCCCGTCGACAAAGCGCTGGCGCTGCCGGTCCTCTTTGCTCCGACCGACACCATCAACGTCGAGAAGGGATCGAAACTCGAGGCGATGATCCCGCAGCTAACCGCGCTTGGCCATGGTTCGGTCCGGGCGCTGGAGATGCCGCTCAAGACCAATGCGGTCGCGGTGGTCAATGGCCGTCTCGTCGGGGCGGGAGATCCGCGTAGCGAAGGTGTCGCGGTCTCTCAATAGAGGGCGCCGGCAAGGCGGTTGTCGCAACCTGCGCAGCCCCCTAGACGTTGCACAAACTCGGAACGCTGAGAGGATTTAGGGGCAGCCATGGAAATTGCCGACTTCGACAGGAGCGCGAATATCGTGTCGCTCTTCCTGTCCCGCGCCGATGCGCTCGGCGATGCGCCGATGCTGCGGGCCAAGCAGAGCGGTCAGTGGACCGCGATCAGCTGGGCCGAGGCCGCGCGGCGCGTGTGCCTGCTGGCGGCATCGCTGCGCCAGCTTGGCCTCAGGCCGGGCGAGCGCGTGGTGATCGTGTCCGAAAACCGGCCGGAGTGGTGCATCGCAGACCTCGCGATCATGGCGGCGGGCTGCGTGACGGTGCCGACGTACACCACCAACACCACGCGCGATCACATCCACATCCTGGAGAATTCGGGCGCCCGCGCGGCGATCGTTTCTACCGCCAAGCTGGGCCGGACCCTGCTGCCGGCGATCGTGCAGACCGACATGTGCCGCCACGTCATCGGCATGGAGCCGCTGGTGCCGATGCAGGGCGGGGCCTACGAGACGCAGCTGTGGGACGAATTGCTGCAAGGCGACGCTGCCGCCGCCCGTGCCGAAGTCGATGCGCGCATGGCGGATGTCGGGCGCGGTGATCTGGCCTGCATCATCTACACCAGCGGCACCGGCGGCGCTCCGCGCGGGGTGCGCCAGCACCACGGAATGCTGCTGTCCAACGTGGCGGGCGCGGCGCAGATCATCGATCAGGACTTCGGCTGGGACCAAGGGCCCGAGAAGCGGGAGATATTCCTCTCCTTCCTGCCGCTCAGCCATGCCTACGAGCATACCGGCGGACAGCTCCTGCCGATCGGCCTGGGCGGCGAGATCTACTATTCCGAAGGCCTCGACAAGCTGGCCGCCAATATCGAGGAAGTGCGCCCGACCGTGATGGTCGTCGTGCCGCGCCTGTTCGAGGTCCTGCGCACGCGCATCATGCGCCAGATCGAAAAGCAGGGCGGGACCGCGAACCGGCTCATGGAATGGGCGGTCGCAGGGGCGCAGCGCCGCCAGTCCGGCAAGCGCCGATTTACCGACTATCCGCTAGACATGCTGATCGAGCGCACCCTTCGCCCCAAGGTCCGCGCGCGCTTCGGCGGGCGGATGAAGGCGCTGGTTTCGGGCGGCGCGCCGCTGAACCCGGAGATCGGCGTATTCTTCGATGCGATGGGGCTTACCCTGCTGCAGGGGTATGGGCAGACCGAGTCAGGACCGATCATCAGCTGCAACCGCCCGGCCGCGGGCGTCAAGTTCGACACTGTCGGCCCGCCCCTGCGCGGCGTCGAGGTGCGCATCGCTGCAGACGGCGAGATTCTCGTGCGCGGCGAGGTGGTCATGGCCGGCTACTGGCAAAACGAGGCGGCGAGCGTCAACGTGCTCAAGGATGGCTGGCTGCACACCGGCGACATCGGCCACTTCGACGACAAGGGCCGCATCGCCATCACCGACCGCAAGAAGGACATGATCGTCAACGATAAGGGCGACAACGTTTCGCCCCAGAAGGTCGAATCGATGCTCACCCTTCAGCCCGAGATTGCACAGGCGATGGTTTCGGGCGACCGGCGGCCGTATATCGTCGGGCTGATCGTGCCCGATGCCGACTGGGCGCTGGAATGGGCGCGAAGCAACGGCGAGGCTTTCGATTTCCGCAGGTTGCAGACCATGCCCTCGTTCCGCGCGGCGATCCGCACCGCGATAGACCGGGTGAACGCCGACCTCTCGGTAATCGAAAAGGTGCGCCAGTTCGCTTTCGCGGACGAGCCGTTCTCGATCGAGAACGAGGAGATGACCCCCAGCCTCAAAATCCGCCGCCACAAGGTAAAGGAACGCTACGGCACGCGGCTGGACGGGCTCTACAAATAGGAGAGCCTATCTGTTCACGGCACCAGCGTCGTGAACAGATAGGTTGCGAAGATGACGAGGTGGATCGTGCCCTGAACCACCGTGGTCCGGCCGGTCCCCAGCGTCATCGAGGCGACCAGCAGTGTCAGCGCCAGCAGCACGATGCCGCGCATCGACAGGCCCAGTTCGAGGTCCAGCCCCATCATCAGTGAAGTGACGGCGACCGCCGGGATGGTCAGGCCGATCGTCGCCAGTGCCGAGCCGATGGCAAGGTTGAGGCTGGTCTGTACCCGGTTGCCCCGCGCCGCACGCAGTGCCGCGAAGCCCTCGGGCGCAAGGACCAGCGCGGCGATGATGATGCCGACCATCGCCTGGGGCGCGCCCACTGCCGCGACGCCCGCCTCGATCGAGGGGGACAGCATCTTGGCCAGCAGCACCACCGCAACGAGAGCAAAACCCAGCAGCACCGCCGACGCCGCCGCGCGCGCCTTGGGCACGGGCGCTTCGTGGGCATGGTCGGCTTCCTCAGGATGGAGGAAATGGTCCTTGTGGCGCACCGTCTGGGCAACCACGAAAGTGCCGTAGATGATAAGCGAGATCACCGCGACGAAGCCCAGCTGCAAGCTGGAGTAGAACGCACCGCTCTGGGTAATGGTGAAGTTGGGCAGCACCAGCGTCGCGACCGAGAGCGTCGCCAGCATCGATAGCCCGTGGGTGACCCCGCTCTGGGTATAGCTCTGTTCGTGGTGTCGCCCGCCGCCCGCCAGCAGGCAGATGCCGACGATGCCGTTGATCGTGATCATGATCGCGGCGATCAGGGTGTCGCGCGCCAGCGCCTGTGCGCCGCTGCCCTCGCTCATCATGATCGAGACGATCAGCGAGGTTTCGATCACGGTTACCGCGAAAGCCAGCAGCAGGGTGCCGAACGGCTCGCCGAGGTAATGGGCGAGGACTTCGGCATGGTAGACCGCCGAGATGATCGCCGCGCACAGGACCAGCGCCAGGACCACAACAAGGCTGACCCCCGCCGGTTTTCCCAGCGCCAGCGCGGCCAGTGCCAGCAGCGGTACGGCTATCGACCAGGGCGCGAGGCCGAAGGTCGGGAAGCGCGCGGCCTGTGCCGGTGTGGGAGTCGGTTGGGGCCGATCGACGGTCTCGGTGGGCTGGGTCATCGATTGACTATAGGTGCGATCCGCCGCAGGACCAGTCTTGCGCATGTCCGATTGCGACTTTGTGCATGCAGGGCAACCCATCGACACGGAGTGGAAACCCTTCGGCCGTAATCACTGATCTTCACCGGCCAGGCGCTCATCTTCACCGGGATACACTTTTTCATTCACCACTACGAAACGCTTGCGGGGGTTTCGGCGTTGTCTGCCGCAACCTCACTCGAATACTGATATGGAAAATCCCCAAAAATGCGCGCTTTTTCCTGTCCCAACTGCCGCCGTCTCAACCATTTCGAGGTCCGGGTCTGCCCCGGCTGCAAGGCGACGCTCGGCTACGACCCGTCTATCGACGCTTTCCGGTTCCTTGCCGACAAGGCCACCGTCTGGCGCGATAGCAAGGGCGGGACGGCCAATGTCGTGGTCTGCGCCAACAACAATGCGTACCGGATCTGCAACTGGCTGGTGGAGACGGGTGATGCCACGCCGATGTGCCGGGCCTGTCGCCACAACCGCACGATCCCTGACTTGTCCGAGCCTTCGGTGCCGCCGCGCTGGGCCAAGATCGAGGCGGCCAAGCGGCGCCTGTTTCACTCGCTGCTGAAGCTGGGCCTGCCGCTGGAGACCAGGGCCGAAGCAGGGCCGGGCGCGCAGGGCCTTGCTTTCGATTTCCTCTACGATGCTGCGGCCGAGAAGGCCGGTACGCCCCGGATAACCACTGGCCATGACGGCGGCCTCATCACGCTGAACCTGATCGAGGCGGACGATGTCGAGCGCGAACGCATGCGCCACGCCATGGGTGAGCCGTACCGCACCCTTCTGGGCCATTTCCGTCACGAGGTGGGGCATCACTACTGGTCGCGGCTTGTTGCACCGGATGCTGCCGAATGCGAGGCGTTCCGCAAGGTCTTCGGCGATGAGCGGGTGGACTACCAGCAGAGCCTGCAGGCCCACTATGCCGACGATGGGTCGAAGGTCTGGACCGACGCTTACGTCAGCTTCTACGCGACTTCCCACCCGTGGGAGGACTTTGCCGAGACCTTCGCGCACTACCTGCACATCGTCGATGTGCTGGCGGCAGCGGGCGGTTTCGACCTGTCGCTGGCGGCCTTGCCCGGCGAGGCGGACGGGTTGGAAGTCGAACTGGATTTCAACCCTTATACCGCCGACACGCGGGCGCTGGTCGATGCGATGGGGCCGCTGTCTTTCGCGGTCAACGCGATCAATCGCTCGATGGGCCTGCCCGACCTTTACCCGTTCCACCTGTCAGACGCGATCGTCGCCAAGCTGGATTACGTCCATACCCTCGTCGACAAGGCGCGCCAGAGTGTGAAGGCGGGCACTTCGGTCGCGGCCTGAGCGCTCAGGTTCAGGCGGCTTCCTTCTCGATGAACTCGGGATAGAAACTGGGTTCGCGGTCGGACCAGCCCGGTGCCGTGGCAGCGGCTTCGCTGATCGAATGGAGCAGCGTCTTGCGCTTGTCCGGGCGGATCTGCGGCAGTGCGGCCGCACCGCAGAAGGCGCCCGGAAGCCACGGCCGCGCCCACGCACCCAGCAGGCGCTCGTAAAGAAAGCGGAAGGCCGAGAAGCTCTCGATCTTGTCCTGTGCGAGGTCGAAGGCGGCTATGCGAACCAGCTTGCCCATGAACACTTCGATATCTTCGAAGGCGATGTCGTCGGGGCGCATGGTGCGCAGGCGCTTCAGGTCCTGATAGGCGGCGTACTGCTTTCGGATCGAGGCCATTTCATCCGCGTCGCGCGCCTAGATCTTGAAAGCATCCTGCCGGCCAAGTCCGATATCCAGGCTGCGGCGGATGTAGCGCTGTTCGCACGAAGTGAAGCTGGCAAACTCCCGGAGTTCGCCGATCGTCAGAGTAGCCGTTCCCGAATAGGCCATTGTCGTGGTTCCTGTTTCGCAAAGGGTGCTCCCTCCGCGATTCGAAGTAAACCACGATAGCGGTTACCAGCTCGTTTACTATGCAATCGATTATTTGTGTAGTTTCCCTTGGTGGGACGGCGAGCGGTGAATATCCTCCCCGGGATGGGGAGGACAGCGGGGTCAGATCAAGCCGGCGAGGGGGCTGGACGGGTCGGCGTAGCGGCGCGTTTTCATGCGTCCGGCGAGGTAGGCATCGCGCCCGCCCTGTACCGCCAGCTTCATCGCGCGGGCCATGCGGATGGGATCGCGCGCTTCGGCGATGGCGGTGTTCATCAGCACGCCGTCGCAGCCCAGCTCCATCGCGACGGCCGCTTCCGAGGCTGTGCCGACGCCTGCATCGACCAGCACGGGCACCGTGGCGCCTTCGACGATGAGACGGATGGTGACCTTGTTCTGGATGCCAAGGCCAGAGCCGATCGGCGCGCCCAGCGGCATCACCGCAACGGCGCCGCACTCTTCCAGCTGCTTGGCGGCGATCGGATCGTCGACACAGTAGACCATCGGCAGGAAGCCCTCCTTGGCGAGGATTTCGGTGGCCTTCAGCGTTTCGCGCATGTCGGGGTAGAGGGTGCGGGCCTCGCCCAGCACTTCCAGCTTGACCAGGTCCCAGCCGCCAGCCTCGCGCGCCAGACGCAAGGTGCGAATGGCGTCGTCTGCGGTGAAGCAGCCGGCGGTGTTGGGCAGGTACGTGATCTTTTTCGGATCGATGAAGTCGGTCAGCATCGGCGCGTTTCGGTCCGACACATTGACGCGGCGCACTGCCACAGTGACGATCTCCGCGCCCGATGCCGCGACGGCGGCCGCGTTCTGCTCGAAGTCCTTGTACTTGCCGGTGCCCACGATCAGGCGCGAGGTAAAAGTACGGCCGGCAACCGTCCAGGTGTCGGGGGCCAGGGTGTCAGCAGCAGAATCGGTCACGAAGCGCGTCCTTTCGGGAGCGGTAAACGGAAGGGAGCGGACGGTGCGGTGTTCAGCCGCCGCCCACGAAGTGAACGATCTCCAGCACGTCGCCGTCGGTCAGGATCACGTCGGCCAGCGTGGACCGCGGAGCGATCTCGGCGTTGCGCTCGACAGCGACCTTTCCGGGATCGAGCCCGAGGCTCGCCACGAGATCGGCGATGCTGGAGCCCGGCGCAATGCGGCGCGGTTCCCCGTTGACGGTGAGGAGGTATTCGTCGGCCATGCAGCGCAGATAGCGTTCAGCAGGCGCCGTGCAAGTTCCGAATGTGCGCGAAGGCGACGAGGCTCACGCCCAGGATCGTCAGCACCGCCTCGGGCAAGCCGTGGCCGACGAGGATCGCCGCGCCCATCAGGGACAGGCCGATACCGCCGATGACGAGCGGCGCGATGCGGCCATGGCGCGCGACACCGAAGCCGAGCGAAACAAGCCCGACGACCAGTGCCAGGCCAAGCCCGATGCGGTGGATTTCCGGCGACAGCAGCACTTCTCCGCCCAGTCCGAGAAACCCGACCAGAACGACGCCCAGCACGCAATGCACCGCACATAGCCCGCTCAGGATGATCCCGGCACGGTCCAGACGGCTTCGAATCGCGATGATGGCGCTACGCATGACCGGCCATTTATGTAACGTTGTAACATCTTGCAACCCCTGTCGGGCTCAACTCGTCTCGTCTCGTCTCGTCTCGCGGGGCGTCCGGGGCGCCGCCCGTACGGTGCCCGGCACCGCGACGCTCCGATGTTGCTCTTGCGTTAACTTCGATCAGACCGCAGTGACCGCCGACATGACGAAAGAAGCAGAAGCATGAGAGTGAACGACGGTCGCCCGATTATCGGGACCAGCGACGATATCGCCCCGATGGTGCGCTGGCTGCTCAGCGTGGCTGTGATGGTAGTGCTGATCGTGGCCGTCGGCGGGATTACCCGCCTGACCGAATCGGGCCTGTCGATCACCCAGTGGAAGCCGCTGACCGGGTTCATCCCGCCGATCACGGATGCGCAGTGGCAGGCCGAATTCACGGGCTACAAGCACATTCCGCAGTATCTCGACGTCAACGGCCCGGCGGGTATGACGCTGGCGCAGTACAAGTTCATCTACTTCTGGGAATGGGTCCATCGCCTGCTCGCCCGCGTGATCGGGCTGATCTTCGCGATTCCGCTGGCGTGGTTCTGGTTCAAGCGCACGATCCCCGGCGGCTACAAGCCGCGCCTGCTGGCGCTGCTGGCGCTGGGCGGGCTTCAGGGCGTGGTTGGCTGGTGGATGGTCTCCTCGGGCCTCAGCGCCGAGGCGCTCGACCGGGTGAGCCACTTCCGCCTCGCCGCGCACCTGCTGGTCGCGCTGTTCACGCTGGGGGGGCTGGTATGGACCGCGCTGGATCTCAAGGCGATGGAGCGGGGCGAACCGCGCGCGCGCCTGACCGGCTTTGGCCTGCTGGCGCTGGGCATGCTGACGATCCAGCTGTTCATGGGCGCGATGGTGGCGGGCCTGCGCGCCGGCGTCGTCGCCGGTGCCGGCTGGTGGAGCTGGGACGCCTGGCCGTTGATGCAGGGCAGCTTCTTCCCCGAAGGTGTCGAGTGGGCGAAAGGCACGCTCCATGCCTTGGTGAACGATCCCTATCTCACGCATTTCGTCCATCGGTGGTGGGCCTGGGCCATCGTGGCGGTGTTGGTCGTCATGGGCCGCAAGCTGAAGGCTAAGCGCGAGCGGCTGGTCTCCGTCGCAGTACACGCCGCATTCGGCACGCAGGTGCTGCTGGGCATCTTCACCGTTTGGTCCGGCGTGACGCTGTGGCTGGCGGTGGCGCACCAGCTGTGCGGAGCGCTACTTGTCGCCGCAACAGTCTGGGGCGCGCACGCTCTGGGGCGTCGCACCTGAAGCGAAATGATGGAGAGGTATTATTTTACCTCTCTGGAATCCCGCGCCAAGCTTGACTTGCCGGGTGGTTTCGACGATTTGCCCGCCTTCTCGTGCATCCGGGGATTCGCAAGGGCGACCATCCGGCACGGCACGAACGAACACATAGGGATAGACCAGCCATGAAGGCTCTCACGAAGGTCACCCGGTCGATCAAGCCGGCCGAGGTGGAAAAGAAGTGGCATCTTATTGATGCTGACGGTCTGGTGGCTGGGCGTCTCGCCGTCATCATCGCCGACCTGCTGCGCGGCAAGCACAAGCCGAGCTACACCCCCCACGTTGATTGCGGCGACCATGTCGTTGTCATCAACGCTGAGAAGGTGCGCTTCACCGGCAACAAGCTGAAGCAGAAGACCTACTACAAGCACACCGGTTACGCCGGCGGCATCAAGGAAGTCACCGCTGACAAGGTCCTCGCGGGCCGCTTCCCCGAGCGCGTGCTCGAGAAGGCTGTCGAGCGCATGGTTCCCCGTGGTCCGCTTGGCCGCGATCAGATGCGTGCCCTGCACCTCTATGCAGGTACCGAGCATCCGCACGGTGGCACTCAGCCCGAAGCGCTCGACGTCGCTTCCATGAACCGCAAGAACAAGGTGGGCGCATAATGTCCGAGACCGAAACCGTTCAGAGCCTGTCCGACCTCAAGGACATCACGGGCGAAGTCACCGCTGACGACAACTTCGTTGCGGCCCCCGTTTCGAACGCTCCGCTGCGCGAGCAGCAGATCGACGCCCAGGGCCGCGCTTACGCGACCGGTCGTCGTAAGGACGCGGTTGCCCGCGTCTGGGTCAAGCCCGGTTCGGGCAAGATCATCGTCAACGGCCGTGACCAGGAAGTTTACTTCGCACGTCCGACCCTGCGTCTGGTTATCAACCAGACCTTCCAGGTCGCTGGTCGTGAAGGCCAGTACGACGTGATCGCTACCGTCAAGGGCGGCGGTCTCTCGGGTCAGGCCGGCGCTGTGAAGCACGGTATCGCTCAGGCGCTGTCGAAGTACGAGCCTGCGCTGCGCGCAGCCGTCAAGGCAGCCGGTTTCCTTACCCGCGACAGCCGCGTGGTCGAGCGTAAGAAGTACGGCCGTGCGAAGGCACGTCGTAGCTTCCAGTTCTCGAAGCGTTAATCGCTTCCAGAGCTTCGGCTTACAAAAAAGGGTCGCGGGAAACCGCGGCCCTTTTTTCGTTCCGGCATTTAGAAAATGCGCCGAGCTTCAGACCTTGAGCGGGCGGCGCGAAATCATGTTGTCGACAACCGGGCGGATCGAGATCAAGGTCTTGAAGTCGCGGACGTGGGACTGCTCGCTCAGTTCCTCGCGCGTGAAGGCGTCGTAGGCCTCCATTGAGGGAACTTGCACGATGAGGACGAAATCGTCGTCACCGGCCACGTTCCACGCAGCGACCACTTCTTCGCGCCGGGCGATGTTGCGGGCGAAGGCATCGGTGCGGATGTGGCCGTCGTTGTAGAGCTGCACCAGCACATGCATCGTGATCGCCCCGCCGGTGAGCGCGGGATCGACCAGCGCGATGTCGCCGATGATGACCCCTTCCGCCCGCATCCGCCTGAGCCGCCGCAGCACGGACGATTCGGACAATCCCACTTTTTCAGCCAGACTGCGCGCCGGTTCGAGATTGTGGCGCCGCACGCATTCAAGCAGCTTGCGGTCAAAAGAATCGAGAGTGGCGGATTTCATCGTTCGAGGCACCATTATGGCGAATTCCGTCACTCATGTGCCTAATTTCGGCGGCACCCGCAATCGCCTTTGTATTATCTCTCCGCGCCATGCAGACCCCGACATCCCTTTCCGCTCCGCGTAGCGAACTTTCCGCCTTGCTGCCTTACGCAGCGCTGCTCGCAGCCATGGTGGCTTTCGCGACCGGAAGTTCGGCGGCGAAACAGCTTTTCCCGATGGTCGGCGCGGCGGGCAC
This sequence comes from Novosphingobium sp. 18050, assembly GCF_902706195.1. Lineage (GTDB taxonomy): Bacteria > Pseudomonadota > Alphaproteobacteria > Sphingomonadales > Sphingomonadaceae > Novosphingobium. The sequence goes on from NZ_CACSJO010000009.1 coordinate 136,647, forward strand.
GACGCTGTACCGCGTGGGCTTCGCAGCTTTGCTGCTGATGCCGATGTGGCGCCCCTGGCGGCGGCGCTGGACGCGGGGCGAACTGCTGCTGCTGATCCGCTACGGCGCCGTGCTGGGCATGATGAATCTGAGCTTCTATCTGGCGCTGCGGACGATCCCGCTAGGATTGGCGATCGCGATCGAACTGCTTGGCCCGCTAAGTGTGGCGCTGTTCAATTCGCGGCGGTTGCTCCACTTCGTCTGGATCGCCCTGGCGCTGGCAGGACTGGCGCTGCTGCTGCCGATGGGGGACGTGAAGAGCGGCCTTGACCCGGTCGGCATCGGTTTCGCGCTCTGCGCGGCGGTGTGCTGGGGGCTTTATATCGTCTGCGGCAAGAAGGTGGCGCACCTCCATCCCGGACAGACGGTGGCGATGGGCATGGTGTTCGCCACCTTGGCGGTCGCGCCTTTCGGCATCGCGGCGATGGGCGCGGGCCTGCTCAACATCCATGCCGTGGTGCTTGGCCTGATCGTTGCGGTGCTATCCAGCGCCATACCCTATTCGCTGGAGATGATTTCGCTCAGGCATATCCCGGAGCGGACCTACGGCGTGGTGCTCAGCATCGATCCGGCGATCGGCGCGCTGGCGGGCTATGTGCTGCTGGGTGAAGTGCTGACCGGCAGGCAGATGGTCGCGCTGTCATGCGTGGTCTGCGCTGCGATCGGCGCGGTGCTGACGCGCGGGCCGGAAGCCGAGCCTGCGCCGGTCGAGGCGATGATCGCGCCTTAGAGTGTGCCGTAAAATGGCGACGGCAGAGCCGCCGCCATGACGTCGAACGGGTTCGGCGGACTTGAAGGTCCGCCGCCCCGCCGGCCGTGTCGGTCCGCGCCTTGCGGTGCCGCGGACTAGCTTGCCGTTCTGACGAACGGTGTCGCTACTCCGCTCGGACCGTCAGTACATATGCTGCCCGCCGTTGATGCTGAGCGTGGACCCGGTGACGAACGCGGCATTCTCCGAGCACAGGAACGCACAGCCACGCGCGATCTCGTAAGCGCTGCCGAGGCGGCCGACGGGGATCTTGGCGACGATCTTTTCCAGCACCGGCGCCGGCACGGCCGCGACCATGTCGGTGTCGATGTAGCCCGGCGCGATGGCGTTGACGGTGACGCCGTACTTGGCGCCTTCCTGCGCCAGCGCCTTGGTGAAGCCGTGGATGCCGGACTTGGCCGCCGCGTAGTTCACCTGGCCGTACTGGCCGGCCTGGCCGTTGATCGAACCGATGTTGACGATGCGGCCCCAGCCACGCTCGCGCATGCCGGCGAAAGTGGCCTTGGCGGTGTTGAAGCAGCCGCCCAGGTTGATGCGCATGACGTCGTTCCAGTCGTCGAAGCTCATCCGCTGCAGCACGCCGTCACGGGTGATGCCTGCGTTGTTGATGACGATATCGATCGGGCCGATTTCCGCAGCGATACGCGCGCAGCTTTCCTGCGTCGCTTCGTGATCGCCGACATCCCACCGATAGGCGGGAATGCCGGTTTCTGCGGTGAAGGCGAGGGCCTTTTCCTCATTGCCTGCATAATTTGCAATAACTGTGTGACCGCGCTCCTGAAGCGCCAGTGATACTGCCTTGCCGATTCCCCGGGTGCCGCCGGTAACAATTGCAATGCGCGCCATATCAAGCCTTTCCCATTTCAGTACATCCACCGTGTACAGTGCTATGAAATGAATATGACGGCCGCAAGGCTGAGTATTGACCTAAACGCGGTTGTAATCGACGATTTTAAGTGCGGAAAACGCAACCGTGGTTGCTCGTTTCAGAACTTGAACTGTGTTCCTACGTAAACGGCCTGCCCATCGAGCTTGCCATCGGTGAGGGGAACCAGTCGCTCACGGTCCTGAGAATAGCGCACGCCGGCCGTGACATCGAGGTTATCGGTCACCCGGTAAGCGCCGCCCAGTTCGACTTCGCCGGCCTCTCCCGAGAACGTGCGCGGCGCGCGTCCGGGCGTGCGCTTCTCGTCAATCGAGATGCGCGGTGAAAAGCGCGAGGGGTCCTTCGCCGCCGTGCCTGGCGTCAGGCTGAACTTCTTGAGGTCGGGCAATTCCGCGATCGGCCGGGCCGGAGCCTGAGGGACGAGGTTCTGCGCGAAATTCTGGTACCCGCGCGATACGCCCAGGTTGAATGCCGTGGATACGATCCGCATGGGAGCGGCGTCCTGGGCTGCCTGCGCCATTGGCGAGCGACCGTGAACGATGATCGCCTGCGCCGCCTCGGGATCGACCCGCACGGCCACGGTCACCGCACGGTCCTGCCGGTTGGGCGTGCCGGCCGGGGTGAACGGAAACTGCTGTCCCTTGGCGAGCGACCGCATGGCAATCGCGCGGGAGAGGTTTTCGGGGTTTGTCTCCGGATCGAGCGAATCGATCTGACCGGGCGCGCCGGAATGCGACTTGAAGTTGGTGGAGAACGCCAGGACCGCGCTGGGCAGGGCAAGCAGGCCGACGCAGCCGGCTAGCAGCAGACTGCCCGTCATGCTGCTCCTTGATGCGGAAACCTGCTCGGTAACCATGATAACGCCTTGTCGCCTCTCGCAAATCTTCTGCAAACCGTCCTGATCACGATCATCTCGGGACGGCTTCACATAGAGCGGCATGAGATTAACACGTCCTGAGCGCCATAGGGAAGGGCCTCGCTGCGCCGCCTTGCCGCCGCGCAATCGTTCAGCAAGCGCTCAGCGTGGTTTCGCTTAGGAACATCCATGGCTGGCGCAAAGGCTTCGGGCGCACTTGCCGCCCGCACTGCGGCGGTTATAGAGGCTTTTGACGATGGGTTCGCCCGCGCGTCCATTTTTTGTGGGACCGCTCCGACGAACCTGGCACGAAACTGGGAATTACAATGACAGGCAGCACGGATACCGGCCTTCTTACCCTGCGTAATGTCGCAACCGCAGGCTTCTGCGCCGTGGCGGCGCTTGCGCTGGCCGGTTGCGGCGGTGGGCGTGAAAAGGCGAAGACCTCGCTTGCGCCCTCGCAGGTGACCACGATCGGCGTAAACAGCTACCTGTGGCGCGCCAGCCTCGATTCGGTGTCGTTCATGCCGCTGCTCCAGTCGGACAGCAACGGCGGCGTCATCATCACCGACTGGTACGTGAACCCCAAGACCCCGACCGAGCGGGTCAAGGTCTCGATCATGATCCTCGACCAGAACCTGCGGGCCGACGCGCTCAAGGTAACGGCCGTGCGTGAAGTGTCGCAGGGCGGCGGCTGGGCCCCGGCCCCGGTACAGGCGGCCACCGTGCAGAAGCTGGAAGACATCATTCTCACCCGCGCCCGCGACCTTCGTCGCGATTCGATCGGCGGGTAAGTAGTTTTACGCAGCACCGGTCCGCTCGCCCACCCGGCCTTCCATCACGATAAACTGTGGAAGGCCGGGTGGAGGAGCGGGCCGGTGCCGCAAAATCCGTCGGCGGCGGATTTTCAACCCTAGGACCATAGGTCCGCAGGAGAAGATACTAAGATGACCGAGCGGTTCGATCCGGCTCAGGCCGACACGCGCTGGCAGGCTGCGTGGGACGAAGCGCAAAGCTTCCGCGCCGACGACACGTCCTCCAAGCCGCGCAGCTACGTGCTTGAGATGTTCCCCTATCCCTCGGGGCGCATCCACATCGGCCACGTTCGCAATTACACGATGGGTGACGTGCTGGCCCGCTACAAGCGGATGCGCGGCTTCGAGGTTCTCCACCCGATGGGCTGGGACGCCTTCGGTATGCCGGCTGAGAACGCCGCCATGGAAAAGGGCGTGCACCCCGGCGGCTGGACGCGCGAGAACATCGCGAACATGAAGGCCCAGCTCAAGCGGCTGGGCTTCGCGCTCGACTGGAGCCGCGAACTGGCGACCTGCGAGCCGGAATACTACGGCCACGAACAGGCGCTGTTCCTCGACCTTTACGCCCACGATCTGGTCTACCGCAAGGAATCGGCGGTCAACTGGGATCCGGTCGACCATACCGTGCTTGCTAACGAGCAGGTTATCGACGGACGCGGCTGGCGTTCCGGCGCGCTGGTCGAGAAGCGCAAGCTCTCCCAGTGGTTCCTCAAGATCACCGACTTCGCCGACGAACTGCTCGAAGGTCTCTCCAGCCTCGACAAGTGGCCCGAGAAGGTCCGCACGATGCAGGAAAACTGGATCGGCAAATCGCAGGGCCTGCAATTCAGCTTCGCGCTGTCGACCGGCGGCAGCGTGGAAGTCTACTCGACCCGCCCCGACACGATCTTCGGTGCCAGCTTCGTGGCCGTCGCCGCCGACCACCCGATCGCGCAGGCCGCCGCCATTGGCCGCCCCGAGGTCGATGACTTCATCGCCCTGTGCAAGCAGGGCGGCACCACCGCTGCCGAGCTGGAAACGGCGGAGAAGCTGGGCTTCGACACCGGGATCACCGCGAAGCACCCGTTCACGGGCGCTGATCTGCCGGTCTACATCGCCAACTTCGTGCTGATGGATTACGGCACCGGCGCGGTCATGGCCGTTCCCGGGCACGACCAGCGCGACTTCGAATTCGCCACCAAGTACGACCTGCCGATCCTGCGCGTGGTCGCCGCCAGCGCCGCCGACGCCGACAAGCCGTTCGACGGCGAGTCGGAGGCCGGAGACGGCATTCTGGTAAACTCGGGCTTCCTTGACGGCATGAGCGTAGCCGATGCCAAGGCCGCCGTGATCGCCCGCGCCGAAAGCGAAAGCTGGGGCGAGGGCAAGACCGTATGGCGCCTGCGCGACTGGGGCGTTTCGCGCCAGCGCTACTGGGGCACACCGATCCCCTTCATCCACTGCGAGGTCTGCGGTGTGGTGCCGGTGCCTAAGAAGCACCTGCCCGTAACTCTGCCCGATGACGTCGATTTCCAGACGCCCGGCAACCCGCTGGTACGCCATCCGACCTGGAAGCATGTCGACTGCCCGCAGTGCGGCGCGCCCGCGCGGCGTGAAACCGATACGCTCGACACTTTCGTCGACAGTTCGTGGTACTTCCTGCGCTTCGCCAGCCAGCCCGGCGACCGTCCGTTCGACCCGGTCAAGATCGCCGAGTGGCTGCCGGTGGAACAGTACATCGGCGGCATCGAGCATGCGATCCTGCACTTGCTCTACGCCCGCTTCTGGACCCGCGCGCTAGCCCGGATCGGCAAGATCGAGGTGAAGGAGCCGTTCGGCAGCTTGTTCACGCAAGGGATGGTCACGCACGAAACGTACTTCCGCATCAACGACGCCAACGGCCAGCCGGTGTACTTCACGCCCGGCGAGGTCGAGCGCAGGTCCGATGGCGCGTCGCTCAAGGCAGACGGCGCTCCGATCGAAGTAGGCCGCGTGATCAAGATGTCGAAGTCGAAGAAGAACGTGGTCGATCCCGACGAGATCGTCGCGACTTACGGTGCCGACGCGATCCGCTGGTTCATGCTTTCCGACAGCCCGCCAGAGCGCGATCTGCCGTGGTCCGAAGCCGGCATCGAGGGCTGCGGCCGCTTCGTACAGCGTCTGTGGCGCCTGTTCGGCCAGTTCGACGCTGCGGCGACGGGTGAGGACAAGGCGCTCGATCGCAAGGCCCACCAGACCGTCGATGCCGCCGCGCGCGACATCGAATCGCTGGGCTTCAACAAGACCGTGGCCCGTATTTACGAACTGACCGGCGCGATCGAAAAGGCGCCGCCTTCAGCAAGCCGTTCGACCGCGATCCGCACGCTGCTGCTGCTGGTCGCACCGATGATGCCGCACCTTGCCGAAGAGGCTTGGGCCGGTATCGGAGAGGGCCTGATCGCCGACGCACTTTGGCCCGAAGTCGACCCGGCCCTGCTGGTCGACGACGAAGTGACCGTCGCCATTCAGGTGAAGGGCAAGCTGCGCGATACCGTGACCGTTCCCAAGGGTATGCCCAAGGAAGAGCTGGAGGCGCTTGCCCTCGCCAGCGAGAAGGTGCAGCGTGCCCTCGATGGAGCTGAAGTGCGCAAGGTAATCGTCGTGCCCGACCGCCTGGTCAATATCGTCGCGTGAGGGTTCTCGCGGTTCTTGCTGGCGCCATGCTGCTTGCCGGGTGCGGGCTGCAGCCGATGTATGCGGGCGGCGGCAATGCCGCCGTCGCGCAGGGGCTTGCCGGTGTGCAGGTCTCGGCGATCGAGGGGCGGGCCGGCTGGCTGGTCCGCAATGCCCTGGTCGACGAACTGGGCATGGCTGGCAAGGCCGCGCCCAAGTACCGTCTGGACATCCGCCTCGACGACAAGCTGGAAAGCTTCGCGCTGCTCTCGGACGATACCGTTGGCCGTGAACGCCGGACCTTGCGCGCACGGTACCAGCTGGTCGACGTGGCCAGCGGCGAAATCGTTCTCGACGCCACTGCCGGTTCGGATGCGGGTATCGACGTGGTTTCGTCCGACTATGCGACGATCGCGGCCGAACAGACCGCGCTTGAAAACATGGCCAAGGACGTTGCGAACCGCATCGTCACCAATGTCGCGCTGCGCCTGCGCGGCGATACGAATCAGTAAGGACCCGTGAAGGCCAGCCAGAAGGAGTTTGCAGGGTTAGCTGCCCGTGCCGCCCGCGAGGCCCGCGTGTTCTTCTTCTGCGGCCCTGACGAATCGAGCGCGTTCGACGCCGCCACCCGCATTGTCTCGCTGCTGGATGATCCTGGCGAGCGGGTTGAGATGGCAGGCGCGGACTTGCGCCGTGATCCAGTCCGGTTGGGGGATGAGGCGCGGTCGACCTCCCTTTTCGGCGGCAACCGCCACATCTGGGTACGTGCTGCCGGCGACGAGGCGCATGATGCCGTCCAGACCCTGCTGGAAAACGACGTGGAGGGCTGCCCGGTTCTGATCGTCGCGACCGGGGCTACCGACAAGTCGCGCACCGCCAAGCTCCTTGCGACCCGCCCTGACGGTCTGGTCGCGATGTTCTATCCGCCGGACCTCGGTTCGGTGACGGCATCGGTGCGCACCATGGCCAATGCCGCCGGGCTTAAGCTGGGTAGCGAGATCGCGGAGCGGATCGCGCGCGGGGCAGGCCTTGATACGCGCATCGCCCGCTCGGAAGTGACCAAGCTGGCGCTCTATATCGATGCATCGCCGGAAACGCCGCGCCCTGTGACGATGGCGGATCTCGACGCGGTTGGCGCCTCGACGGAGGACGATGGTTTCGCCACGCTCGTCGACGCTGTTCTGGGCGGACGCCGCGACGCGGTCGGACCGGAACTGCGGCGCATGCGCGAGCAGGAAATGAACCCGGTTGGTCTGCTGCTGGCGTTCGAGCGGCGCGCGGCGCAACTCGCCGGGCTGAACGCGCGGCTGGGCGATGGGCGGGACGTTGCCGGGTTCCTGAAGGTCGAAGCCGGCGCACGGCGCGTCTTCTGGAAAGACCAGCCTGCTCTGACGGTGCAATTGCAACTTTGGCGCGGTCAAAGGCTGGAGCGGTTGGTTGCGCGACTCATCGCATTGCACCAGGCTCTTCTTGCAAATAGTCACAATGCGGAAATTCTGTTGGCTGACGGTTTATTGACAATTGCCCGTTCGGCCCGTCCGAATACCAGATAGCGGACAATTATAACGGTCTGACGTATTTCTCTTTTCCAGTTGCCTGCAATGTTCCTACGGGCTTATACGTATTGCGCCGCAGCATGGCTCCATGTCGCGAGTGCCGATGAGTTTGTGTGAGGAAAAATCGGCGTGAGTTCGCGAGCAGGAGGGCTGGGCCGATGAATGCGCCATTTGCCGCGGAACCGCTCCTAAAGGAGCAGTCGCACTTTGATGACCTGCTGGTCGCGCCCTCGCGTGAGCGACGGCGGTTGCAGTGTTATCTCGCATTAGTGGTTGCAGATGTCTTCGCAATATTCCTTGGCTTTGCTGCGACCGGCTATCTGCTTGCCGGCGGGTTAGGGCTTGGCGAAGGCCTTGTTCACGCACAGCTGATCCTGCCGATCTACCTTACTCTCGCGCTCTACAACGGCTCCTATTCCACGACCACGTTGCAGGAAGGCTGGACCGGAATTTTTCGGGCGATGGTGGCGATCATGATCGCCGTCGTGGTGGTTGTCTTCGTGCAGTTCCTGATCCGCCCGGACTCCGACGTTTCCCGTATAGGCTTCAACGGCGGCGCGATCTGCGCGATGCTGGTGATTTCCTGGGGACGTCTGCAACTGCGTAGTTTCGTGCGCTGGCGCTGCGGCGAAAGCGTGATGAACGAGTTGATCATCGACGATGGCGGTCCGCAGGTGAACCTGCGCGGTGCGATTCGCGTATCGGCCGCCGCGATGGGCCTGCGTCCCAACCTCAACGATCCGCACGCGCTGGACCGTATCGGCCTTATCCTGCGCAACATCGACCGTGTCGTCGTTAGCTGCCCTTCGGGGCGCCGCGTCGAGTGGGCGATGATGCTCAAGGGCGCCAATGTCGACGGCGAAGTGCTTGACGACGAAGTCGCCCGCCTCGGTGCGCAGGGCGCCCGTGTGGTCGGCAAGCATGGCTTACTGCTGGTTTCGGCTGGTCCGCTTGGCCTGCGCGAGCGCGCGATCAAGCGCATGTTCGACGTCGCCTTCGCAGGCGGCGCTGTCCTGGCCCTGTCGCCGCTGCTGATCGCGGTGGCTCTGGCGGTGAAGCTGCAGGATGGCGGTCCGGTGTTCTTCACCCAGCGCCGCATGGGCCGGGGCAACCGCTTCTTCAACATGTACAAGTTCCGCTCGATGACCCAGTCGCTGGGCGATGCGACCGGCAGCGTCTCGGCCTCGAAAGACGACAAGCGCATAACCCGCGTCGGTCGCTTCATCCGCAAGACCAGCATCGACGAGCTGCCGCAGTTGTTCAACGTGCTGCTCGGCGACATGAGCCTGGTCGGCCCGCGCCCGCACGCGACGGGCTCGCTTGCGGGCGACAAGCTGTTCTGGGAAATCGACCTTCGCTACTGGCAGCGTCACTCGCTCAAGCCGGGGCTTTCCGGGCTGGCCCAGGTCCGCGGTTTCCGCGGCGCTACCGACCACGAATCGGATCTCGTCAACCGCCTCCAGGCCGACCTCGAGTACCTGGAGGGTTGGACAATCATGCGCGACATCCAGATCATCCTGCTAACCATGCGCGTGCTGGTCCACGACCGAGCGTTTTGATCGTTCTCGGCAATGCGCCGATAGAACTCTTTGATCGTCAGGTCTTTCCCTTGTAATTCCAGCCGCGTGTCACGTTGGATCGCTGGAAATAATGCGTTTCGCCGCCCAACATCGGTAAGCTTTGGATTCCAGCGCCGAGATTGATGGTATTGGGGTAGCTGCCGCCACTATTGCTAAGGGTCACGGTGTTCGATCCAGGATTCATCTGGATGAAGAAATCCTCGCCCGGAGACAGGTCCGAGGCAAGGTTGTTCAGGATGATCCCCTCGGCATTCGCGGACAGGTACACTCCGCGCGCCGACCTCATTAGTAGCTGAGTGCTGCCCGCACTGACGGTTCGAGTGGGGATGACGTTCGCTTCTGCGCCCAACCCGCCCCATGTCGGTCCAGACATGTAGACAGACCCGGCCCCGTCAGTGGTCACCGACTTAGTCGTGACCCCCAGAAAACGATTGCCAGGGCCGAAGACGACCCGCGCATCACCGGTTACTGAAAGTGCCGTTCCGCTGCTCACTACATTTGCAGCATCGCCGAATCTGCATCCGTGAATGCGGGCGATCGCGCTGCTGCCGACCCGGATGGCATTGCCGAGGTCTTCGAAGCGGCAAGTGTCGATGTCGATGTTTTCACAGCGGTCGATCACCATCCCTACGGTTGCCTGTTGGCACACACCGTTGATAAATTTTATCATGTCGGGGGCGTTGTCGCCAAGTGCGGCAGAAGTGCCGCCAAACTCGCGTCCAAGGTAGACGTTGATACCTTGATCGCTCGCCCCTGCCACATATGTTCCGCTGCCGTTACCGTCGAACCGGCATGTATTGAAGGTGAATGCTTCGCACTGTCCGGACATATAGAGCGCGTACCCACTTTCCTTGCGCGGACGTTCGACCTGGATCTTGCTTAGCGTTACCCATTGGTGTGGGCGGATGAAATTATCATGACCGCCGCGAAATGCTATCGAATCGCCGTCAAATCCGCGAATTTCAATATTTTCGAAATTGCAGGTCCACATTCCGCCATTTCCGCCAGCGTCCATTTGTGAAGTGAAGGACCAGCACGGCTGCCCTGCATTCTGCGCGCCAAGACCCTGAAAGTCGACGTCGCGAAGAGCGAAGCCCTGTACCTGGCCCATGGGAAGTTTAAACATCGGGTTTGCCGAACCCGCTTTTGCCTTGAAAAGCGATTGCGCGCGACCCATCCCCCTGATCTGAACTCGGTTGGCGAGCGCAAGGCCATCCGCCACGCAGGTGCCCGAAGGAAACATGATCGGCTTTTTGAGCATTGATGCGGCATTGATCGCATCCTGCCAGGCAGCGGTGTCGTCACTTATGCCATTCCCGGTAGCGCCGAATTGTTCTGGAAAAAGGTATTTTTCCAGAATGTCCTTCACGAAGATCGATACGGAGCCGGTCGCGGTCGGGGTGTGTTTCTGGGCGGGGGGGAGTGTATCAGCAATCGTCCCGCCCCCCTCCACACCGACAAGCGCGGCACCCTTGCCGGTGCTTGCAGAGGCGAGATCGCGTCGCTGAGTCATAGTCATGCCGCGTGCGGTGAAATCGTTGGCCATGATTGCCTCCAAAAATGTGGAGAGAGAATGAACGCGGCCTGCCAGCAGGGCAGGAGCAGCGTGCTTGCTACTGCGCGAACCGATAACGCAGCGAGCCTGCGGTCATGACGATGGAGAGGTAGAGCGCGGCGCCGTTCTCGTACTCTTCCCAGATCGGCTCGCAGGCGTTGGCTTGGTAGATTCCCCAGGCTTGGCCGCCTACCGTCAGGGGATAGCGAGTGGCACCTACGTCGGTTGAACGCTGGACGGTGACGGTGCCTTGCCAGTTACCCGCCAAAGTGATGTAGACCGGCCTTCCTGGTGCCGGTACGAACGGGCCTACAGAGCCGTTGACGGAAGCGGTTCCTTCAAGGCTCTGGGCCACAGCTGGCGTGACGGTTTGAACGGGAAGCGGCCGCGCACCATCGACGAGGGACAGCATACCGCTTTGAGCATCGGCGAACCCAATTGCAAACGCCGGAGCATATCCGCCGGGCAAGGAAATAGGGTTGTTGGACATGGGGGCTCCTCATTGGGTGAGACCCGAATCCAGATACGCACGTCGGTGCGTGTAGGAAAATGCCTTTTAGTTAACTTGCTTTAATCGGGGGCGTGCCCCGGTTTCAGTTGCCGTTCTGCTTGGGTACGCTGAAAGTGCCCGAAACGCGGCCGCGCTGGCCGCCGGAGGCGGAAGAGACGCCGCTCTTGAGGTCGACGACCAGACGGCCGCCGCGCAGGGTGTCGCCGTTGCCGCGCTTGATCGTGGCATTGCCGGTCATCGTGATGATCTTCTGGTTGAAGTCGTAGATGCCTACGTCGCCCGTCGCCACTTCGTCGGCGCGGGTGACGACGACGCCGCCCGATGCGGTAATGCGTTGGATCTGCATCGAGCCGGCGTTGGTAAAGTTTACCACCGTGCGCGCGGCGCGCAGGCGCAGTTCGGCCTGCTTCACGTCGACGTTGCCGGTCAGGACTACGCGGTTCTGCTTGTCCTGAAGCTCGATACGGTCGGCGGCATAGTCCACCGGAGCGTCGGAGTTATGGCCCGAAAGGACCTGGGCGTCGATTTGGGGCGATGCGCCAAGGGCAGCCAGCCCCAGTACCGGCACGGCCAGCGCTACGCGGAAGAGCTTTTTGCGGGCGGGGGTCATTGGGGAATCCTCAGCTTGCCGGGCGTCATGCGCAGCCGGGCACTGCCTTCAAGGGTCACGGTGCGGCTTTCAAGGTCAGCCCTCATCGAATCGGAGCGGAACGTGCCGGTGGGCACCGTCCCGTCCACCCCGCCTGAACCGACGGCGACCTTGCTCTTCACGTCGATGTCGACCCTGCTGGTGGTCATCTTGTAGCCGTCAGGCGCGGCGAAGTTCACCGGGCCGGCCACCGCGATCTTGTCGGTGTCGTAGTTGTAGGCGCCTTTCGGCGCGACGATTTCAGCCGGGCCGTCGTTAAGGCTGAGCAGGGCCCTGAGCTTCTGCATCTGGACCACCGGAATGGCGGCGGCGCGCTGCACGGCAGTACCGGCAGTGACCACGAAGCCGCGATTCTTGTCGTCCTTGCCGCGATAGGCGGCGTCATTCACCACGAGGCGCTCGTTAGTGATGGCCACCTTGTTGCGATCCAGCAGGAAGCTGATTTCGCCGCGCGGAGAGAGCGGCACCAGGATCATTACCGCTGCCACCAGACCGATCCCTGCGGGGAGCGCCTTGGCGAGGAAGCCGACAAGTCGATCATGCGAGCCACCGGGCGCGGCAAAGTGCCGACGGCGGTTGCGGATCTCTACGGCTTCTACGGACATGTCTGGTTACGCAACTCTCTTGGAGCGATCAGGCTGCTTCGTGGCTGAAGATGTCGTGGTCGGGCCAGCCTGCCAGGTCGAGCCGGGCGCGGGCGGGCAGGAAATCGAAACAGGCCTGAGCGATCTCTGTGCGGTTTTCGCGGGCGAGACGCGTCACCAGGATGGTGTGCATGGCGTGCAGGTAACGCACGTCCGATGCGGCATAGTCCTTCTGCGCGTCGGTCAGTTCCGGGGCGCCCCAGTCGCTCGACTGCTGCTGCTTGGACACTTCCTTGCCGAGCAGTTCGCGCACGAGGTCCTTGAGGCCGTGGCGATCCGTGTACGTACGCACCAGCTTGCTGGCGATCTTGGTGCAGAACACCGGCGCGGCGGTGACCCCCATGTAGTGTTCCACGGCAGCCAGATCGAAGCGCGCGAAATGATAAAGCTTGAGGCGCGCCGGATCGGCCAGAACGGCCTTCAGGTTGGGCGCATCGTAAGCGCTGCCGGGAGCGAAACGGACGAGGTGTTCGTCCCCCTTGCCATCCGAAATCTGCACAAGGCAGAGCCGGTCGCGAGGGGTGATGAGACCCATCGTTTCGGTGTCGACAGCGACGGGCCCCGGCGCGAGCACGCCTTCGGGGAGATCTTCTTCGTGGAGATAGACAGCCATATGCCGGAAATGCTTAGGGACTGGGCCGGTGTTTCGCAATGGCCGCAAGCCCTGCCATGCGCCGGTGCGCAGGTTTTTCGGGAGGGTGAGGGCATCATGGCAACACAGCACCTGAGCGCGCCGCCCGGCTGGACCGCGGCGCTTGGTCCCGCACTGGCCACGCCAGAGGCGCGCGGCCTCGGTGATTGGCTCGCTGCCGAAGAGGCGGTCGGCAAGCAGATCTTTCCGACGCGCGCCAATCGGCTGCGCGCTTTCGAGCTGACGCCGCTGGACGAAGTGCGCGTGGTGATCCTGGGACAGGACCCTTACCACAGGGCCGGGCAGGCCCATGGGCTTTCGTTTTCGGTGCCAGAAGGCGTGCGGGTGCCGCCTTCGCTCGCGAACATCTACAAGGAATTGGCCACCGACTGCGGCGTCGCTGCGCCGGGGCACGGGAATCTGGAGCATTGGGCGCGCCAAGGCGTACTGCTGCTCAACAATGCCCTTACCGTCGAGGAGGGGCGGGCCGGATCGCATCAGAACCGGGGCTGGGAAGCGATCACCGATGCGGCCGTCGCTGCCGTTGCCGCCAAGACGGAGCCTTGCGTCTTCATGCTATGGGGCAACCACGCGAAGAAGAAGGCGATGCGCATGGCTGGGCTGGCGGAAAGCCACCACCTCGTGCTGATGGCCCCGCATCCGAGCCCGCTTTCGGCTTATACCGGCTTTTTCGGTTGCAGGCATTTCAGCCGCGCGAACGAGTTCCTCAGCAAGAACGGACGCGGGACGATCGACTGGTGACGGTCAGGCCGCAGGGCCGGTGAGCGCTGCGTCCATCTGGTAGTGACTCATCGCGCCGCCAATCGACATGTCGCCGAAGCATGCGCGGAATTTGCCGAAGGCTTCGAGCGTGCGGGCGGCTTGATGGGCTTCCATCGATGTCCACACGACGTTGAAGGTGAATTTCGAGGGGTTTTCGACGCCGCGCCCGAAACTGGCCGTGACCACACCGTCGCAGGCGGCAAGGTGGGCGACGCCGGTTTCGCGCATGGCGGCGGCGAACTGATCTTCCGCGCCCGGGCGCACTTCGATTTCGGCGATTTCCAGCAGCATTCCTGATCTCCCTCTCGCAGGTAGTGAACCGGCGGCGAAGGGGATGGTCAAGTTGCGGGGCCAAGTGATCGCCTCGGCGGGTGGGGCATTTGACGGGTTCAGGCTGTGGCTCAACAAACAAAAAGGGGCGCACCTCGCGGCGCGCCCCTTTCTTGTTCGATCTGGCTGAAGTTCAGCGCGGCAGCAGGCTGGCGCCCATCAGCACTTCGTCGACCGAGCGGGCGCACTGGCGGCCCTCGCGGATCGCCCAGACGACCAGCGACTGGCCGCGGCGCATGTCGCCGCAGGCGAAGATCTGCTCATCGCTGGTCTGGTACTTGAGCATGTTGGCCTTGACGTTGCCGCGCGGGTCCAGCTCGACGCCCGACTGGTCGATCATGCCGGTCTTGCGCGGGCCGGTGAAGCCCATGGCGAGGAAGATCAGGTCCGCCTGCAGCGTGAACTCGCTGCCGGGCACTTCGGTCATCTTGCCGCCAGCCCACTCGACGCGGACGCATTCCAGGCCGGTGACGTCGTTGCTGCCGACCACGCGCTTGGTCAGGATCGACCAGTCGCGCTCCGCGCCTTCTTCGTGGCTGGAGGACGTCCGCAGCTTGAGCGGCCAGAACGGCCACGACATTGCCTTGTCTTCCATGACCGGCGGCTTGGGCATGATTTCCAGCTGGGTGACCGAAGCCGCGCCCTGGCGATTGGAGGTGCCCACGCAGTCCGACCCGGTATCACCGCCGCCGATGACGATGATGTGCTTGCCGGTGGCGGAGATGGTGCCGCGCGGGGCTGCGCGCAGTTCGTCGTCGCCGGCGTTGCGCTTGTTCTGCTGGGTCAGGAATTCCATCGCCGGACGCACGCCCGGCAGTTCTGCGCCGGGGATGTCCAGACGGCGGGCTTCCTCGGCGCCGCCGGCGAATACCACGGCGTCGAAGTTCTCCTTCAGCGAGGCGACCGACACGGTCACGCCCACTTCAGTGGAGGTCTTGAACACCACGCCTTCGGCTTCCATCTGCGCCGCACGGCGGTTGATGAGGTGCTTCTCCATCTTGAAGTCGGGGATGCCGTAGCGCATCAGCCCCCCGACCCGGTCGTTCTTCTCGAACACCGTGACGGAGTGGCCGGCGCGCGCCAATTGCTGGGCGCAGGCGAGGCCCGCCGGGCCCGAACCCACGACCGCGACCGACTTGCCGGTGCGCCTGGCCGGAACCTGCGGCGTGATCCAGCCTTCGGCCCATCCCTTGTCGACGATCGCGCATTCGATCGACTTGATGGTCACCGGCTCGTCGATGATGTTGAGCGTGCAGGCCGCCTCGCACGGAGCGGGGCAGATGCGGCCGGTGAATTCCGGGAAGTTGTTGGTCGAGTGGAGGACTTCCAGCGCGTTGCGGAAGTCGTCCTCGTAGACCAGGTGGTTCCAGTCCGGGATGATGTTGTTGACCGGGCAGCCGGTATGGCAGTGCGGCACGCCGCAGTTCATGCAGCGCGACGCCTGGTCCTTGAGCGCCTGCGGCTTAAGCGGGATGACGAACTCGTTGTAGTTCTTCAGTCGTGCGTCAACCGGACCGTACTTGCGGTCGTGGCGGTCAAGCTCGAGAAAGCCGGTTTCCTTACCCATCGTATGCGTATCCCAATTATTCTGCTGCGACCGAGGCGGCTTCGAGGCGTTCAGCCTCAAGCAGCCTGAGTGCCTTCGCGTAGTCGCGCGGCATCACCTTGACGAACTTGCCCAGTGCGTTGCTCCAATCGTCGAGCAAGGCGCGGGCGCGTTTCGAGCCGGTGTGCAGGTGGTGGCGTTCGAGCAGGATGCGCAGGCGCTCCGCATCGTGGCGCAGCGGATCGCCCATGCCCAGGTCGTTGACCGAGACGGTGCGCTGCTGCGGGCGGCCGGTGCCCTCATCTTCGTCGGCGTCGGCCGAGATCGGAAGCAGGTCGACCATCGAGCCGTTGACCAGTTGTTCGAACTGGCCATCCTCGTCGTAGACGTAGGCGATGCCGCCAGACATGCCTGCCGCGAAGTTGCGGCCGGTCTTGCCCAGAACGGTGACGACGCCGCCGGTCATGTACTCGCAGCCATGATCGCCGCAGCCTTCGACCACGGTGATCGCGCCCGAGTTGCGGACCGCGAAACGCTCACCGCCGACGCCGTTGAAGAACGCCTCACCGGAAATCGCGCCGTAAAGCACGGTGTTGCCAACGATGATGTTCTTGAGCGGATCACGGTCGACGTGGCCGGGCTGGCGCACGATCACGCGGCCACCCGAAAGGCCCTTGCCGACATAGTCGTTGGCATCGCCGGTCAGGTCGAGCGTGACGCCGTGGGAAAGCCAGGCGGCGAAGCTCTGGCCGGCGACGCCGGTGAGCTTCACGTTGATCGTGTTGTCGGGCAGGCCGGCATGGCCGTACCGCTTGGCGACTTCGCCCGAAAGCATCGCGCCGACCGTGCGGTTGACGTTGATGATGGACTTTTCGATGCGCACGGCGGCGCGGTTTTCCAGAGCGTCGGTGGCCGCTTCGATCAGCTGGTTGTCGAGCGCGTGCTCAAGCCCGTGATCCTGCGTCTGCGACCAGTTGAGCGACGGACCGTCACCCAGCGGCGCCTGGTAGAGCAGCTTCGACAGGTCGACGCCCTTGGCCTTCCAGTGCGTGACCGCCTTCTTCATGTCGAGCATGTCCACGCGGCCGACCATCTCGGGGATGGTGCGGAAGCCTAGCTCGGCCATGATCGCGCGCAGTTCTTCGGCGACGAAGAAGAAGTAGTTGATCACATGCTCGGGCTGGCCGGTGAAGCGGCCGCGCAGGATCGGATCCTGCGTCGCCACACCCACCGGGCAGGTGTTGAGGTGGCACTTGCGCATCATGATGCAGCCCGCCGCGATCAGCGGAGCAGTGGCGAAGCCGAACTCGTCCGCGCCCAGAAGCGCGGCCACGGCAACGTCGCGGCCGGTGCGCAGGCCGCCATCGGCCTGCACGACCACGCGGCTGCGCAGGTTGTTGAGCAGCAGTGTCTGCTGGGTTTCGGCAAGGCCGATTTCCCAGGGGCTACCCGCGTGGGTCAGCGAGGTCAGCGGCGAAGCGCCGGTGCCGCCTTCATAACCCGAGATCGTGATGTGATCGGCGCGCGCCTTGGAGACGCCCGCCGCAACCGTGCCCACGCCGACTTCGGACACCAGCTTCACCGAGACGCGCGAAGTCGGGTTCACGTTCTTGAGATCGTGAATGAGCTGCGCGATGTCTTCGATCGAGTAGATGTCATGGTGCGGCGGCGGCGAGATCAGGCCGACGCCCGGCGTCGAGTGACGGGTGGCGCCGATGGTCTTGTTGACCTTGTCACCCGGCAGCTGGCCGCCTTCGCCGGGCTTGGCGCCCTGGGCCATCTTGATCTGGATGTCGTCGGCGTTGACCAGATACTCGGTGGTGACGCCGAAGCGGCCCGAGGCAACCTGCTTGATCGACGAGCGCATGGTGTCGCCGTTGGCCATCGGCTTGAAGCGGCTGGGATCTTCGCCACCTTCGCCGGTGTTCGATTTGCCGCCGATGCGGTTCATCGCCACGGCCAGCGTGGTGTGCGCTTCCCAGCTGATCGAGCCGTAGCTCATCGCGCCGGTGGCGAAGCGCTTGACGATCTCGGCGGCCGGTTCGACCTCATCGATGTCGATCGCCTGGCCGGCCTTGAATTCCATCAGGCCCCGGATCGTGAGCATGCGCTCCGACTGGTCGTTGATGGTCTGCGCGAACTGGCGGTACTTTTCGGGCACGTTGCCGCGCACGGCGTGCTGGAGCAGGCCGATGTTCTCGCTCGTCCAGGCGTGTTCCTCGCCGCGCACGCGCGCGCCGTAGATGCCGCCCACGTCGAGCATCGACTTGTAGATCGGATCGTCGCCGTAGGCTGCCGAGTGGCGGCGCACGGTCTCTTCCGCGATCTCGGCCAGACCGGCACCTTCGATGGTGGTGGCGGTGCCGTTGAAGTACTTGTCGACGAAGGCGGTGGAGAGGCCAACCGCGTCGAAGATCTGCGCCCCGCAGTAAGACTGGTAGGTCGAAATGCCCATCTTGGACATGACCTTGCGGATGCCCTTGCCCACGGCATAGACGTAGTTCTTCGCCGCCTGCTCGGCCGTTACCGGCAGGTTCTTGCGCACGCGGATCGATTCGATCGTTTCAAGCGCGAGATAGGGGTTGATCGCTTCGGCGCCGTAGCCGGCCAGAGCGCAGAAGTGGTGCACTTCGCGCGCTTCGCCGGTTTCCACGACAAGACCGGTCTGCATGCGCAGGCCCTGACGGACGAGGTGGTGGTGCACCGCCGCCGTCGCCAGCAGCGCCGGCATCGGTACGCGGTCCGGGCCCTGCGCACGGTCGGACAGGACAAGGATGTTCTTGTCCGCCAGCACGGCTTCGGTCGCGGCCCAGCACATTTCCTTGATCGCCTGCTCAAGGCCGGCGGCCCCGCTCTTGGCGTCCCAGGTCATGTCGATCGTGCCGGTGCGGAAAGCGCCGTCGAGCGCGGCCTCCACGGAACGGATCTTGGCAAGGCCAAGGTCGGTCAGGATCGGCTGGCTGGCTTCCAGACGCTTGTGCGTGCCGGCATCGTGACCCAGCAGGTTCGGGCGCGGGCCGATCATGGTGACAAGGCTCATCACCAGTTCCTCGCGGATCGGGTCGATCGGCGGGTTGGTGACCTGTGCGAAGTTCTGCTTGAAGTAATCGTACAGCAGGCGCGACTTCGACGACAGCACCGGAATCGGCGTATCGGTGCCCATGGAGCCGAGCGGATCGTCGGCGTTGACGGCCATCGGTTCGAGGAAACGGGTGACGTCTTCCTGCGTGTAGCCGAAGGCCTGCTGGCGATCGAGCAGCGTGCCGGTGGCCTTGGGCAGTTCGGCCAGTTCCGGCTCGATCACGTCGAGGTCGGCCAGCTTGTACTGCGCCTGGTCGAGCCACTTTTCATAAGGCTCGGCCTCGGCCAGCTTGGTCTTGATCTCCTCGTCCTCGATGATGCGACCTTCCTCGAAGTCGATCAGCAGCATGCGGCCGGGCTGGAGACGCCACTTGCGCACGATGTTGTCTTCCTTGATCGGAAGAACGCCGCTTTCGGAGGCCATTACGCAGATATCGTCGTCGGTGACGAGGAAGCGCGCCGGGCGCAGGCCGTTGCGGTCGAGGGTGGCACCGATCTGGCGGCCGTCGGTGAAGGCGACGGCGGCGGGGCCGTCCCACGGCTCCATCAGGGCGGCGTGGTATTCGTAGAACGCGCGGCGTTCTGCGGTCATCAGCGGGTTGCCCGACCATGCCTCTGGGATGAGGATCATCATCGCGTGGGCAAGGCTGTAGCCGCCGGCGAGCAGCAGTTCGAAAGCGTTGTCGAGGCAGGCGGTGTCAGACTGGCCGTGCGGGATCAGCGGCCACATCTTGTCGAGATCGGCGCCGAGCAGCTCGCTTTCCATGGTGCGGCGGCGTGCGTTCATCCAGTTCACGTTGCCGCGAACCGTGTTGATCTCGCCGTTGTGCGCCATGAAGCGGAACGGGTGGGCCAGCTTCCAGCTGGGGAAGGTGTTGGTGCTGAAGCGCTGGTGCACAAGGCCCAGCGCCGAGACGAACTCGGGGTTGCGCAGGTCGTCGTAGAAAGAGCCGACCTGGGTCGCCAGCAGCAGGCCCTTGTAGACGATCGTACGGCTGGAGAAGCTGGGCATGTACAGCTCGGTCAGGCCGGGCATGTCGTGCTTGACGGCCAGCGCCTTGAGCGGGTTCTGGGTCTGCTTGCGGATCGCGAGGATCTTGCGCTCGAACGCGTCCTGGTCGGCGCAGTTTTCACCGCGTGCAACGAAGCACTGGCGGATCACCGGCATCGATTCGAGCACGGTCTTGCCGAGGCCGTCGAGCGTGACGGGGACGTCGCGCCAGCCGATCAGGGTCTGGCCTTCCTTTTTGATGAACTTCTCAAAGGCGGCGGTGATGAAATCGTGCGCGGCCTTGTCCTGCGGCAGGAAGCACATGGCGACGGCATAGTCGCCGGCCTGCGGCAGTTCGAGACCTTCGCCGGCCGCCCAGCTGCGAAACAGCTGGTCGGGAAGCTGGGTCAGGATACCGGCGCCGTCACCGAGCAGAGGGTCTGCGCCCACCGCACCGCGGTGGTCGATGTTTTTCAGAATCTCCAGGGCCTGGGTAATGATCGCGTGGTTTTTCTGGCCTTTGATATGGGCGACGAAGCCCACACCGCATGCATCGTGTTCGTTACGCGCGTCATAGAGGCCCTGGGGCTTAGGAAATCCCATCGATATAAACCCATCCTGTCACATTTTTTCAAATGGGGTCACCGCGCTTGCCCGCAGTCGCGCACGAATCGTGCGACGACCTCACGTAGTCTCACGCGGCACATGACCCCACCGTCCCCATGACGATTGAAGGACGGTTTTGCAACTGCGAACGCATCGCTTGCGCAGGATTGCATGCCTGATCGGCAGAATTCACGGCATTTTATTATGCAAACAACCCCGCCCGGGCTCTGCTTCAAAGGGCCTGAGCGGGGTTGGGGTAGGATGACGCCGGTTGAGAGCGGGCCGGTCGAGCGGGCCCGCAGGTTGGATCAGGCCGCGCCGCTCATGCGCTGAAGCGTGGCGAGGGCGGCGCGCAGGGCCTGCTCGGTGGCTTCCTGGTCGGGACGGGCACCGGGGCTGTCGAACAGGCGTTCCGCGGGCGCGGCATCGTTTATCGGGGCAGGGGCCAGCGTGGGGCGCGAGAAGGGTACGGCTTCGCGAGCTTCCTGGCCGA
Source organism: Novosphingobium sp. 18050 (assembly GCF_902706195.1). Classification (GTDB taxonomy): domain Bacteria; phylum Pseudomonadota; class Alphaproteobacteria; order Sphingomonadales; family Sphingomonadaceae; genus Novosphingobium. The sequence continues at coordinate 157,599 of NZ_CACSJO010000009.1, forward strand.
GCAGGTCATGGACCGTGCCGCGTTCTTCGGTTTCTTCCTCGAATGTCTCGATTTCGGCGAACTGGCGCCGCGGGGCGGCGGCGTGGCGCGACAGGTTGAGGAGCGAGGAATAGCCCTGCTGCAGCACGACTTCCTCGTCGCTCTCTCCTTCCTCTTCCGCCGTGAACGGGCTGGCGGGGAAGGATGCGGGGGCGAATGAGGCCTCCACATCGTGCTGGCCATCCTGTTCGAAGCGGTTGTCGAAATGGGTGTCGAGAGGGGTCAGACCGATATGGCGCGGCGGGATGTAGCTGGGCAGGGCTTCGTCCGCGCCATAGTCCTCGGCATAGTCCTCGAAGGTGACGGGGCGCAGCGCGGCGGGAATCGACTGATACGGGTCGAACCCGGCATCGAATGCCTCGGCGGACGGGGCATCCGGCACCGGCGCGATTGGCGTGTCGATGGTTTCCTCGAAAGCCGCTTCGCTCTCGATCACCGGCGGGTCGAACGAGGCGACATCGGCGAACGGTTCGGGGGCGAGGTTTTCGAACGCCGGCGGCGTGAACTCGTCCGAAGCGGCGTCGGCAGGGGGCACTTCGCGCAAGGGTGCGAATTCGACAGCAATGGGCGCGGCGGCGATTTCGGCAGCGCGACGTATCTGCTGGCGGCGGCCGGCCATGGCGAGGGCGAGGCGCTCGAGCAGTTCGACATGCGACAGAGTGTCGAGGTTGGCCTCGGCGATTCGGGCGGATGCCTGCTGCTCGGGCGAAACTGCGACTGCCTGCGCAGGGTTCGCTTCTTCGAACGTCTCTTCGGACTCGAAGGCCTCTTCAGCGAGGGACGTTTCGGCGAAGATCGGTGAGAAGGCCTGCGGCGCGGCAATGTTTACCTCGAACGCTGCGGGCGCATCCTCGATTCCGGACGCGATCGTCGGCGCATCGAAGGCGTTTTCCGTCCAGGTGCCGATTTCGGTCACATTTTCCGGCTCGCCAGACCTGGTCTCGTCAGCTTCGGCCTCGGCGGAGAAGGGGGCGACCAGCGGGGCCTCTTCCTTGCCCCAGGCGCCCGAATGCAGGCGCGGCAGCAGCTTGAAACCGGGCTCGGCGCTGGCAGGATCTGCGGTGATGCTGGAGACTTCGCGTGAGTAGGCTTCGAACAGGCGGTTGGTCACCGGTGCGAAGGGATGGCCGCTGGGCAGTCCGACGTCGGTCGTCTCGATGGCGCCCTCGATATCGTCGGCCTCGCGGTTGAGCTGAGCCTGGAACCCTTGCTGGAAGATCTGCGCGTCCGCTGGGATGAAGGGCGCGAAGTTGGCGCGGTCGTCCTGCTCGGGTTCGTGCCATGCCGATTCGGCATCCAGCCAGGCGGGCAGGTCGGCGCCGTCGTCCGCGACTTCGAGGCTCGGCGCGCGCGGAGTAGCCCGGAAAGCGGGGTCGGCGGACGCGTCGTGATCGAACCCGTCGAGGTCGAATTCGGCGACGTTCAGGATTTGCGCGTCCAGTATCGGGGTATCGCGGCCGGGGATCGGTGCGCGGTCCTCGTAAGTGCTGACGTCGTCCTCGGTGTTGAGCGCCAGCGCGCGGCGGCGGCCGGGGATGCGGCCCGGGCGGACGGCTTCCGCCAGCTGTGTTTCGACCGGGGTGGCTTCAGCCGGGGCGGCCTCGGCCATCTCGACGGCGGCGTCTGCCGGGGTGGCTTCAGCGGCTTCGGAGCCGTGCGAAGCCAGCTGCTGCGCCGGGCGGGTGCGTTCGTGTGCAGCCTTGGGGCGGGCGATCCGGCGGGCGATGACAGCGCCGATCGCAGCGCCGAGACCGGTGGCTGCGAGGGCCAGCAGGATGCGCGTGGTGGTGCCGAGTGGCGGCGCCGCCATCGGGATCACCTTGTGGATGCCGGTGGCCAGCACCAGACCCTCTATCGCTGCGGGGCTGACCATGATGCTGCCAAGGCCCAGCAGGGCCCCGCACCAGAGTGCCACGATCGCCGGGAACAGCGGGTGACGGCTGATCGGCTCTGCGCCTGCGTTCCTGCGTTTTTGCTCGCCCACTGATCTTACCTCGTGATGTCTTTTTCGATGGACCCGCTCGCTAGTGCCGTCGCTTTCGTCAGGCGGCGGCTTCGAGCCCACTTTGAGCGGACTGTGGTGCCAGCATTTGGTAAACGAGAGGATAACGACGGGCATTGTAGGCCCAATCGTGGCGGGTTTCGACATGTTCTCGGCCCGCGCGGCGGTAGGCGTCCCAATCGCTGCGCTCTTCCAGCAGCCGCGCCAGCGAATCGGCGCAGGCTTTCGGATCGTCCGGGGTGAAGAGTACACCGGTCTTGCCGTCGGTCACCAGTTCACGGTGGCCGCCTACGTCGCTTGCCGCCACCAACTTGCCCTGAGCCATCGCCTCGAGCGGCTTTAGCGGGGTCACAAGGTCGGTCAGCCGGCTTCGTTTGCGTGGGTAGGCCATGACGTCGCACAGCGCATAGTAGCGGTCCACCTCATGATGGGGCACCCGGCCGACGAAGCGAATCGCCGCCGCCGCCGGAGACGCCGCCGCCTGCGCGCGCAGGTCCTCTTCGCGCGGACCGCCGCCGACCAGCAGCAGCCGGGCATCGGGCTGACGGGCGACGAGATGGGGCATCGCCTCGATCAGGTCGTCGAGCCCCTCGTAATCGTAGAAGCTGCCAATGAAGCCAATCACCGGGCAGGGACCGTTCGGGCCGTCGAAGCCCAGTTCGCGGGCAAGCTGAGGGTCGCGCGGCAGGGGGCTGCCGAACAGTTCGAGGTCCACCCCGTTGGGCATGACGGTGATCTTGCTTTCCGGCGTGCCGCGCAGCGCGAGATCACGGCGCAGGCCCTCGCAGATCGTCACCACCGCATCGGCGCTGCGCACCACATGGCTTTCGAGCATCCGGGTCAGGCGGTATTTCAGCGAACCTTCGCTGCCGGTGCCGTTTCCGACCGCCGCATCTTCCCAGAAGGCGCGAATCTCGTAGACCAGTGGAATTCCGTATTTCCGCGCCACGCGCAGGGCCGCCTGACCGCACAGGACCGGGGAGTGGGCGTGGATCACGTCCGGGCGCCATTCCTTCACGACGCGCTCTATCGCCCGCGCGAAAAGAGCGATCTCGCGCCATTCCAGAAGGCCGGGCAGGCCAGAGGCGCTGCCGCCGGTGCGGTGAAAGAGGAGACCGTCATGCTCATCGACTGCGCCTTCGTCGGCGGCTTCCACTTTGTTGTAGCGCGGGCCGGTGACGCTGCGCACCTCAAGCCCCAGTGCCTGCTGGGCTCTGAGGATCGCGCGGGTGCGGAAGGTATAGCCGCTGTGGATCGGCAGCGAATGGTCGAGTACATGGAGAATGCGGGTCATGGCGTAATTCCTAGCTTGCGAACGCTTAACGCGCCGTCAACTCGAGTTTGCTATCGCACCGCCCAGATGGTCGACATCCTTGCCCTTGCCCTGTCTCATGGATTGCTGCTGCTTGCCGCCTGGCGGCTGGTATGGCGGCCGGATCTCGATGTCGAAGTGCGGGGGGAAACGCAAGGCGAGGCGCCCGAGCCGACCGGGCGCACTCCGATTCGCGGGGCCCCCCGGGTCATGCGCACTGGACGGCCTGCCGATAGCGAATCGGCTGGCGGGGAATCGGGGGGCCGCGATGCTTAACCTCGGCCTGACCGCGTTTTTCGGCGCCATGATCCTGCTCGGCTTCAAGCGGCCGTTCCTGTGGGTGCTGTGTTACCTCTACGTCGATATCGTTGCGCCGCAGCTCATCTCGTGGGGTTTCCTCACGCAGATGCCGACATCGCTGATCGCTTTTGCGGCGGCATTCCTCGGCTGGCTGATCTTCGACGACAAACGCGATTCGCGGTTTACCTGGCGGCAGGGCCTGCTGGCCGCGCTGCTGGTCTATTGCGGCATAAGCACCCTCACCGCCGATTATCCGGTGGAGGCGCTGACCAAGTGGTCGTGGGTGTGGAAGGCGCTGGTCTTCGCGATGTTCCTGCCGCTGACCCTGCGCACACGCCTGCGAATCGAGGCGGTGGCGCTTGCCATGGTGCTCTCGGCCAGCGCGCTGATCATCGACGGCGGGCTGAAGACCGCGATGGGCGGCGGCGGCTATGGCTCGCTCATCATCTTCATCGAGAACAACACCGGGCTTTACGAAGGCTCGATCATCTCCTGCGTGGCCATTGCCATCATCCCGATCGCGATCTGGCTGGCGAAATACGGCACGATCTTCCCGGCCGACTGGCGGGTCTGGACCTTCACCATCGCGTTGATCTTCGCCTGTTCGCTGATCCCGGTGGGGACGCAGGCGCGTACCGGCCTTGTCTGTCTGGGCATCCTTTGCGTCCTTTACCTCAGGACCTCGAAGCATCGGTTCGTCATCATGGCCGGCATGACGCTGGCGCCGATGCTGGCGGTTCCGTTTCTCCCCGCATCCTACCTCGCCCGCATGAACACGATCGAAAATCACCAGTCCGATCAGTCGGCGGGGACGCGAATCGGCGTGTGGAAGTGGACCATGGGCTACGCCAAGGACCATCCGCTGGGCGGCGGCTTTGAAGTCTACATGTCGAGCAAGGTCGAATACGACACCGTCTCCAGCCAGACGAGCGGCAGCAACGTGACGATTTCGCGCACCCGCGTGGTCGAGGAAGGCCGGGCCTTCCACTCAAGCTACTTCGAGATGCTGGGCGAACAGGGCTTCCCCGGGCTCGCGCTGTGGCTGACGCTGCAGATATCGGGCCTCGTCCAGATGGAGATGATCCGCCGCCGCTGGAAGGACCGCACCGACCCGGACGAAGCCTGGGCCGCTCCGCTCGCCGTCGCGCTGCAACTGGCCCAGGTGGTCTACCTGATCGGCTCGCTGTTCGTGGGTATCGCCTTCCAGCCTTTCATCCTGATGCTGATCGGGCTTCAGTGCGGGCTGTGGAGCTACCTTAAGCGGATATCGGGGCCGGAACGTGCCCAGCGCCCGGGCGCCCGCAAGATGCAGGTACGGGTTCCCGCTGCGGGATAGGACTCGGCTCGCCTCAAAACGTTTGCGCTTTATTCCCTGCCATCCTTAACATTAACCAGCATCGGCCGTTATCGTCTGCAATGGCGCGGTTCGCGCGGCATGACGCAGTTTCGTTCCGTACAAAGGCTTAAGGGACAATCCTGCGTTTACGGCAAATTAACCTTTAATGATCATTGGTCATATGGTTAATACACGGCAATGTCCTTAAAGGTCGCGAGAGCGCCGGGACATCGGGGCAAGAAGGACACTGACCCATGCGAGTGCTGCTGATCGAGGATGAACCGACCACGGCCCGGGCTATCGAGCTCATGCTGACGGCGGAGGGTTTCAATGTCTACTCGACCGATCTTGGCGAAGAAGGTCTCGATCTGGGCAAGCTGTATGACTACGATATCATTCTGCTCGACCTGAACCTGCCCGACATGCACGGCTATGACGTGCTCAAGAAACTGCGTGTCGCCAAGGTGCAGACGCCGGTCCTGATCCTGTCGGGCATCTCGGAAATGGACAGCAAGGTGCGCTCGTTCGGCTTCGGCGCGGACGACTACGTGACCAAGCCATTCCACCGCGAAGAACTGATTGCCCGCATCCACGCCGTGGTCCGCCGTTCGAAGGGCCACTCGCAGTCGGTTATCCGTACCGGCAAGCTGGTCACCAACCTCGACGCCAAGACGGTCGAAGTCGATGGCGCCCGCGTGCACCTGACCGGCAAGGAATACGCGATGCTGGAACTGCTCAGCTTGCGCAAGGGCACCACGCTGACCAAGGAAATGTTCCTCAACCACCTTTACGGCGGCATGGACGAACCCGAACTGAAGATCATCGACGTCTTCATCTGCAAGCTGCGCAAGAAGCTGGCCCACGCCTGCGGCGGCGCCAATTACATCGAGACGGTATGGGGCCGCGGCTACGTGCTGCGTGATCCCGACGAGGCTGCCGAAGCGGCCTGACCGATACGAAACTACCCTGCACCCCTTGCAGGAAACGGCGGCCTGCCCTCACGAGGGGCGGGCCGTTTCTCTTTGTGTCAGAGCAATAGCGCCGCGATTGAAAGCAGGGCAGCCGTCACCACTGCGTTGAGCGCCATGCCCAGGCTGGCGAGCGCCCCCGCGGTAGCATCGACCTGAAACGCCCGCGCTGCGCCTATGCCATGTGCTGCCACGCCAATGGCGAATCCCCGTGCGCGGTAGTCCCGCAGTCCCAGCGCATTGAGCAGCGGCGTTGCAATCATCGCGCCGACCACGCCTGCGAACAGCACGATCACCGCCGCCAAGGCCGGAATACCGCCCAGATGTCCGGCAACCGCCATGGCTACCGGCGTCGTCGTCGCGCGCGGAGCGATCGAGGCGAGGATTTCGCGCGGCGCCCCGAATAGTGCGAGGATGCCCACCGCGCTCACGATCGAAGTCACTGCTCCTGCCAGAAGCGCCAGAGAAATCGGCACGGCAAGGCGTCGGATGCGCACCCGCTCCGCCCAGATCGGCACCGCAAGACCAACGACCGCCGGACCGAGCAGGAAGCTCAACGGCATCGTTGCGGCCTTGTACGCCGTATAGGGTGTGCCCGTTGCCAGCAGCACGCCGATCAGCACCGGTGTGGACCACAGCACCGGATGGCACAGCGGATGACGGCCGCTGCGCTTCGAGGCGGTGTCGAAAAACTCGAACACCCCCAAAGTCACGGTCAGCCAGAACAGGGGCGCGGCCAGTAGCGCGGCGTCATTCATGCACTGTCCTCGGTCACGAAACGGGCCAGCGCCCAGCGAAACACCAGCGCGGTGACCACCAGCGTCAGCACGGTCGAAACGATGGTCGCTGCCACCAGCCCGATGCCATAGGCGGAAAGCGCCGCGCCTTCATCAATCAGCCCAACCGCCGCCGGCACGAACATGACGGCAAGATGTGCGGTGAGCCAGCCAGCCACGGCAACCAGTCCCGGGCGTTCAAGCGGGACGAGCGCCAGCCAGCCGACGAGCAGCACCATCCCGATCACCGACCCTGGCAGGGCAAGCCCGGTCAGTCTGTGAATCGCTTCACCGGCAAGTTGGCAGGCAAGAAGCAGGAAGATCGCACGCAGCATTCCTGCGGTTAAGCAGGGCATCGCCTGCGCTGGCAATCGGCAATTTGGTCAAACGGAGTTGCGCCGCGCAACTTCGTCGCCCTCACGCGGCATATCGCCCCTCTTTATTGACTGATGCGCCCATGAGTGCCAGTGGCGCGCGCCATGACGGCACACAAATCCGGCGATCCGACCACGCTCAACCGCCTCTATGGCCGCGCCAAGGGCAAGCCCCTGCGCGCCGCGCAACAGGGCCTGGTCGACGACCTTCTCCCGCGCATCTCCGTACCCGAAGAAGGCCCGGTCACGTCGACTGCCCTGTTCGGCACGGACCGCCCGTTCCACTTCGAGATCGGATTTGGCGGCGGCGAACACATGGCTGCCCGCGCCGACATGCTGCCCGACCACGGCTTCCTCGGCGCCGAACCGTTCCTCAACGGCGTGGCCCAGGCCCTCACTCACGTCAGCGGAGACAACGGCGCACACCCGCCGATCGGCAACGTGCGCATCCACCATGGCGACGCGCTGGAAGTGCTGGCGCGTATCCCCGACGGATCGCTGTCGTTCCTTTATCTGCTGCACCCGGACCCCTGGCCCAAGGCACGTCACGCCAAGCGCCGGATGATGAACGATGGCCCGGTGAACATGTTTGCCGCGAAGCTCAAGCCCGGCGGGGAGTTTAGGTTCGGCACCGATCACGCGGTCTACGTTCGCCACGCGCTGATGGTCATGCAGAGGCATACCGACCAGTTCGATTGGCTCTGCGAAAAGCCCGGCGATTTCCAGGTCCGGCCCAGCGGCTGGCCCGAAACGCGCTACGAGAACAAGGCTCGGACCGTCTACGGGCATGAGGTCTGGTACTTCCGGTACAAGCGGAAATAGGGGAAGTCCTGGGGTCATTACCCCAGACCCCGTGAATGTCGTCGTAGAGGAGCATCTCTGCGTGAATAGCCCGGCGCTAGTACGCGCGCGGTAATGCCGGGGTTGGGGTGCAGGGGCGTTGGCCCCTGCATTTCTCCCCTTCAACCGTTAGGCTGGACGTCAGCCGGCGATCCCTGCCGCCGCCAACACTGCCAGCGTCAGCACATCCGGTGCGATGGCGGTCATCGGTGCGATCTGCACTGGCTTTTCCATACCCAGCAGCATCGGCCCGATGGTGGTCGTACCGCCGATTTCGCGCAGCAGCTTGGCCGAGATATTGGCCGACTGCAGGCCCGGCATGATCAGCACGTTCGCCGGAGCCGTCAGGCGGCTGAATGGATAGAGCGCCATCACCTTCGGGTTCAGCGCCGCATCGGGAGCTAGTTCGCCCTCATATTCGAAGTCGGGCTGCTGCTCGTCGAGGATGTGGATCGCCTCACGCGTTGCATCCAGCCACTTGCCTGCGGGGTTGCCGAAGGTGGAGTAGCTGAGGAACGCGACGCGCGGTTCGTGGCCGAGCTTGCGGGCCACGGCTGCCGTTTCGGTGGCGATGACGGCCAGTTCCTCGGCGCTGGGACGCTCGTTGATGGTGGTATCGGCCATGAAAACCGTGTGGTTCTTGCCGACCAGCATGTGGATGCCGAAGGGCAGCTTGCCCTCAGCCGGGTCCAGCACGCGGCGCACTTCCTTCATGGACTGCGCAAAGGGACGGGTCACGCCGGTGATCATCGAATCGCCCACGCCCAGCTTGAGCAGGCCGGAGGCGAAGATGTTGCGGTCGGTATTGACCATGCGCTGGACGTCGCGCTTCAGGAAGCCGCGGCGCTTGAGGCGCTCGTAGAGCATCTCGACCATCGGCGTCACATGTTCGGAGACCATCGAGTTCTCGATGTGGAAGCTCTCCGGGTTGGGCACGCCCAGTTCGGCCATGCGGTCGAGGATGGTCTGGGTGCGGCCGACCAGCACCGGTTCGCCATAGCCGAAATCGCGGTACTGCACGGCGGCGCGCAGGACGACTTCGTTGTCGGCTTCGGCGAAGATCACCCGCTTGGGGTTGGCCTTCACCTGCTCGTAGACGCGTGTGAGCACCGAGGTGGTAGGGTTGAGGCGGGCCTTCAGCTGGTGGCGATAGGCTTCGAAGTCCTCGATCGGCTTCTGGGCCACGCCCGAATCCATTGCCGCCCTGGCAACGGCCATGGGGACGACTTCCATAAGGCGCGGATCGAACGGCGCCGGGATGATGTAGTCGCGCCCGAACACCTGGGTCTCGCCGCCGTAGGCAGCGGCAACGTCTTCGTGGACCTGCTCGCGCGCCAGTTCGGCGATGGCGGTGGCGGCGGCGATTTTCATCTCTTCATTGATCGCGGTGGCCCGCACGTCGAGCGCGCCGCGGAAGATGAAGGGGAAGCCAAGCACGTTGTTGACCTGGTTGGGATAGTCCGACCGGCCGGTGGCGACGATGGCGTCGGGGCGCACTGCCTTGGCTTCCGGCGGAGTGATTTCCGGGTCCGGGTTGGCCATTGCGAAGATGATCGGCTCGGGCGCCATCGACTTGACCATGTCGGCGGTGACCGCGCCCTTGGCAGAAAGGCCAAGGATCACGTCGGCACCGACGACGGCTTCGGCCAGAGTGCGGCGGTCGGTCATGACGGCGTGGGTCGACTTGAACTGGTCGACGCGCTCGCGGCCCGGATAGATCACGCCCTTGGTGTCGCAGACGAGGACGTTCTCGTGCTTCACACCCATGGACTTGATGAGCGAGGTGCACGCCAGCGCCGAAGCGCCGGCACCGTTCACCACGACCTTGACCTCATCCAGCTTGCGGCCGGTGATGAGGCAGGCATTGATCAGGCCGGCGGCGGCGATGATCGCCGTGCCGTGCTGGTCGTCGTGCATGACCGGGATCTTCATGCGTTCGCGCAGGGCCTGCTCGATGATGAAGCACTCAGGCGCCTTGATGTCTTCCAGATTGATGCCGCCGAAGCTCGGCTCCATCATCGCGATGGCTTCGATCAGGGCCTCGGTGTCTTCGCTGGCCAACTCGATATCGATCGAATCGACGTCGGCGAAGCGCTTGAACAGGACGGCCTTGCCTTCCATCACGGGCTTGGATGCCAGTGCGCCCAGATTGCCCATGCCCAGAATCGCGGTGCCGTTCGAGATGACGGCCACGAGGTTGCCCTTGGCGGTATAGTCGTAGGCGGTGGCGGGATCGTCGGCGATGGCCTGCACCGGTACGGCGACGCCCGGCGAATAGGCCAGGCTGAGGTCGCGTTGCGTCGCCATCGGTTTAGAGGCGATAATCTCGATCTTACCCGGACGGATCGTCTGGTGGTAGAACAGCGCCTCGCGCTCGGTGAATTGGACCTTGGACTTATCGGACAAGTGTAATCTCCCCGGCTTCGCCTGGGGCCCTAACGAATCTGATGGCGACGCGATAGGGGAAAGGATGGCTGTCGTGCTTCCCAAAACGCGCAGCGCGGGGCTAACGCTTCCGGCATGAGTGCACCCGTGACCCCCATGATGGCCCAGTATCTCGCCCTGCGCGAGGTAGCGGACGATTGCCTGCTGTTCTATCGCATGGGCGACTTCTTCGAGCTGTTTTTCGACGATGCGAAGACCGCGAGCCAGGTCCTCGACATTGCCCTGACGACGCGGGGCGAGCACCAGGGGCAGCCGATCCCGATGTGCGGCGTGCCGGTCCACGCGGCGGAAGGATACCTCGCGCGCCTCATCAAGGCGGGCTGCCGCGTCGCCATTGCCGAGCAGACCGAGACGCCTGCCGAGGCGAAGAAGCGCGGCGGCTCCAAGGCGCTGGTTGCGCGCGATATCGTGCGTTTCGTCACGGCCGGGACGCTGACCGAGGAATCGCTGCTCGAACCGCGCCGTGCCAACGTGCTGGCGGCGGCCTGTGAAGTGCGCGGCGTGGTGGGCATCGCCTCGTGCGATATCTCGACCGGCCGTATGGAACTGGAAGAATGCGCGCCCGAGCGTTTGGCGGCGGCGTTGGCCCGGCTGGGGCCAAGCGAACTGGTAGCGCCCGGCGGCTGGGACGCTGCTCCGGACGGCGTGATCGCGCGCGAGGCCCACGAATTTTCCTCTGATGGCGGCGACGGGAGGCTAAAGCTGATCCACGGCGTCTCGACGCTCGATGGGTTCGGGACCTTCAGCCGCGCCATGCTGGCGGCAGCGGGCGGGCTGATCGCCTATCTCGATCATGTCGGGCGCGGTAACCTGCCGCTGCTGCTCCCGCCCGAGGCCCGGTCCGGCGATGCCGCGCTGGCCATGGACGAGGCAACGCGCGCCAGTCTGGAAATCCTCGAATCGTCGCAAGGCGGCCGGAAGGGCAGCCTGATCGACGCCATCGACCGGTGCGTGACCGGCGCCGGTGCGCGCCAGCTGGCGGACGATCTCTCCGCCCCGTTGACCGACCGCATGGCCATCGCCGAGCGGCTGGAACTGGTCGAATGGCTCCACGGCGACGCGCTGCTGCGCGAAGACCTGCGCGCTGCGCTGCGGGCGCTACCCGACGTGGGCCGCGCGCTGGGCCGCGTGGTGGCGGGACGCGGCTCTCCGCGCGATCTCGGCCAGTTGCGCGACGGCCTTGCGGGCGCCCGCACCACCGGCGAGCGGCTGGCGATGATGGACAATCTACCTGTGCTGCTGGAGCGGCTGCTGCCGGCGCTGGGCGGACACGCGGAACTGGTTGATCACTTCGCCCGCGCGCTGGTGCAGAGCCCGCCGACCGAGCGCGGGCAGGGCGGTTATATCGCCAGCAGCTATGACGCATCGCTCGACGAATTGCGGATGATGTCCGGCAACGCACGGCGCGCCATCGCCGCGCTGGAGGCGAAGTACCGCGAGGAAACCGGCGTCGCCTCGCTCAAGATCAAGCACAACAACGTGCTGGGTTACTTCATCGAAGTGGCGCAGCGCCACGCCGACAAGCTGATGGAGCCCGATAGCGGCTTCTCCCACCGCCAGACGATGGCGGGCGCGATGCGCTTTAACGCCGTTGCCCTCCACGAGGAAGCCGCGCGCATCACCGAAGCCGGGGGCCACGCCCTCGCCGCCGAGGAGGGGCACTTCGAAACGCTGGTGGCCGAAGCCGTCGCCGCGCGCCAGACCATCGCCCGCACCGCCGCCGCGCTGGCCCGCATCGACGTGGCCGCCGGGCAGGCCGAACGCGCGGCGGAGGGCGGCTGGAGCCGTCCGCAGGTGGTCGAAGGCATCTCGCTCGATATCGAGGGCGGGCGCCATCCGGTGGTAGAAGCCGCGCTCAAAGCACAGGGTGAGCGCTTCGTTTCCAACGACTGCCGTCTAGCCAGCCACGACCGGCTCTGGCTCATCGGCGGCCCCAACATGGGCGGTAAGTCGACCTTCCTGCGCCAGAACGCGCTGATCGTGCTGCTCGCGCAGGCGGGCGGCTTCGTTCCTGCGAAGTCGGCGCGGATCGGCATGGTCGACCGCCTGTTCAGCCGCGTCGGCGCCTCCGACAACCTCGCGCGGGGCCGCTCGACCTTCATGGTGGAGATGGTGGAAACTGCCGCCATCCTTGCGCAGGCGACGGACCGCAGCTTCGTCATCCTTGACGAAGTGGGGCGCGGCACCTCGACATACGACGGCCTCGCGTTGGCATGGGCCGTGGCCGAGGCGGTGCACGAAACCAACCGCTGCCGCTGCCTTTTCGCCACCCACTACCACGAACTGGCGCGGCTGGCGGAAACCTGCGAGGCGCTCTCGCTCCACCATGTCCGCGCGCGCGAATGGAAGGGCGACCTCGTCCTGCTCCACGAACTGGCGAGCGGCCCGGCGGATCGCAGCTACGGCCTTGCCGTGGCCCGGCTTGCAGGCGTACCGCCCAAGGTCATCAGCCGCGCCAAGTCGGTGTTGGAAAAATTGGAAAAAGCCCGCACGGAAACCGGCGGTCTGGCGGCGGGCCTTGGCGACCTGCCGCTGTTCGCCGCCGTGCAGGAAATTCGCGAAGCTCCGGCCGACGCCCTGCGCGACAAGCTGAACACGCTGGACGTCGATGCCATGTCACCGCGCGACGCGCTAGAAATCCTCTACGATCTCAAGCGTGAGGCAGGCACGGAGTCTTAACCTTGGGCGGGATATCCCGAGCCCATGATAGGTCCCAAGATCACCACTGTCTTCCGTAGCCGCTGGAATGCGCTGTTCTGGTCCGCAGGGGTGCTGCTGACGGCCTACTGCTCCATCCCGTCACCCGATCACGACGATGGGCAGGATCAGGCCAAGACCATGCAGCAAATCACTGCGGCGCTGAAAACGCCGGAGACCGCGGGAAATTGATGTACGCCGACGACGATCAGGAATCGTCGTTCGCGAAATCCTTGTCGGCGGCATTTTTCTTGCCGTAACGGCCTTCGAGATCGTCCATCGTCTCCTCGCCGTCATACGCGGACATGTCGATGGTGCCGCTTGTGTCCATCTGGTTCATGTGATCGACGACATCCTCGATGTCATCTTCGTCCCCGATGCCGCCCTTGACCTTCTCGGTATCTCCAAGACCCGTATTGCCCGAGGTGCGGCCCTGAGCCTGCTCGGCTACCGACTGCGCTTGCGCTTCTTCGTCTTCCTGCTCGTCGTTCACCGTTTCGGGGGCGAGGTCGTCGGGGCGTTCGGTCATCGGGAAATCTCCTTTGCAGGAGTAACGGACGGGCCGAGCGCGGGGTTCCGGGGATCATCGAGGTTTGCGGGATTAGGAAGACCTGGGGCCATCGCCCCAGACCCCGGAAAATGTCGAGGCGGTGCGTGCAGCCCCCCTTGTGCCCACTTTGAGTCGGGAGGCTTGATAGCCTGCGGCAGTAAGGAGCGCGTAACGTCGCTGCTCGCGCTACGACGACAGTAATGGGCGCAGGGGAGGTGCCCCCCCTGCGCCTGCTCTTTTACTTGCTGGGAACCGGCACTTCACCGGAATAATCGTAGAAGCCCTTACCCGACTTGCGGCCGTACCAGCCTGCCTCGACGTACTTCTGCAGCAGCGGCGCGGGGCGGTACTTCGGATCGCCCGTGGTCGCCTGGAACACCTTCATGATCTCGTACAGCGTATCGAGGCCGACGAAGTCCGCCAGCGTCAGCGGGCCCATTGGGTGGTTGAGGCCGATCTTGCAGCCGGCGTCGATATCCTCGACCGAACCGATGCCTGCACCAAGAACGAAGATCGCCTCGTTGAGCATCGGGCACAGGATGCGGTTGACGACGAAGCCGGGTTCGTCACCGGCGAGGACCACGGTCTTGCCCAGCTTTTCACCGAACGCCTTCATGCGGTCGATCGTGTCCTGCGAAGTGGCGAGGCCGGGGATAACCTCTACCAGGCCCATTACCGGCACCGGGTTGAAGAAGTGCAGGCCGCAGAACCGACCTGCGTCGGGCGAACTGGCGGCCATGCGCGTGATCGGGATCGAGCTGGTGTTCGATGCCATGATGGAATTGGCGCCCAGCACCTTGCCGGCGGCTTCGAAGATCTTGTGCTTGATGTCCTCACGCTCGGTGGCGGCCTCGATGATGAGGTCGGCGCCCGACATGGCGGAATAGTCGGCGGCGGGGGTGATGCGAGCGAGCAGCGCGTCGGCGTCGGCCTGGGAGATCTTTTCCTTGGCGACCAGCTTGGCGAGGCTTTTGGCGATGCCGGCCTTGCCCTTTTCAGCATTTTCCAGGCTTACGTCGGTCAGGACTACGTCCATGCCCTTGCCTGCCACGGTCTGGGCGATGCCCGCGCCCATGATTCCTGCGCCGATGATGCCGACTGTCTGCACTGCCAAACTCCCTCTAGAATTTAACCGAGCGCTTAACAGCTTGCGGCGAGGGAGGGAACCTAGCGATTCGATCTATCGGTTCTGGCCCGGCACCCAAAGTACATCGTCCGCGCCATTGGCATTGACCGCGCGGGCAAGCACGAAAAGGTAATCGCTCAGGCGGTTGATATAGGCGAGCGCCGCCGGGTTGACCAAAGTGTCCGTTGCCAGTGCGACGGCGCGCCGTTCGGCGGAGCGGGCCGAGGCGCGGGCAATGTGGACGCGTGCGGCCGCCTCGCTGCCGCCCGGCAGGATGAAGCTGCGCAGGGGCGAGAGGTGATCGTTGACCGCGTCGATAGCGGTTTCCAGCCAGTCGACCTGCGTGGGAACGATGCGCAGGGTCATCTCACCGGGGGTGAAGTCATCGCCGGGCGTGGCGAGGTCTGCGCCGAGGTCGAACAGATCGTTCTGAATGCGTGTGAGGTTCGCGGCGTGCGCCGTGCCAGTCAGGGCGCAGACGGCGAGGCCGATGGCGCTGTTCGTTTCGTCCACCGCGCCGATCGCTTCCATGCGCGCCGCATGCTTGGGCAGGCGCGATCCATCGACGAGGCCGGTGGAACCGTCGTCGCCGGTGCGGGTGTAGATCTTGTTCAGGCGGACCAAGAGCGTTCCTTAGGTTTTCGGGAGAAGTCGCGCGGGGGCTTCGACAGGCTCAGCCTATCGAAGCCCCCGCCGCAAACCGCTACTTCAGCGCGCCATCGCCAGCAGCAAGGCGCAGACCAGCACGGCGGCGGCCTGATACTTGATGCGGTTGAACATCATCTTGTTCTGCAACAGCTGGTTGGCGGTCGGCCCGGTCGCGGTGGGATCGCGGTTCAGGTCTTCCTTCGTGCTGTTCAGGAAGGCGATGATGCCGCGCACGAGGCTGATGACGACCATGATCACCAGCACGACGATGATGGGGACAAGGATGTAGTTCATGGCGCCTGATGTACGCCTTGCGAAAGCGAAAGGCCAGTGGGCAGGCGTCCATCGCGCAGTGCCCGGGCGATGGCGGGCCCGTTCTCTCCCGCGCGGCGCCGATCGGCCAGCGAGGGGGCGCCGCGCCGCTTGGCGAGCTTGCGTCCGTCCGGTTCGATCAGCAGCGGATGGTGCAGCCAGGTCGGCTCCGGAAGGCCGAGCAAGGCCTGCAACAGGCGGTGGACGTGGGTGGCGGGAAACAGGTCCATCCCGCGCGTGACAAGGGTGATGCCGTCGGCCGTATCGTCCAGCGTGGCGGCGAGGTGGTAGCTGGCGGGCAGGTCCTTGCGCAGCAGCACGACGTCGCCGAATATTTGCGGAATGGCGGTCTGGCGGCCCGCCGTTTCGTCCAGCCATTCGAGCGGGCCGGTGAGCGCCACCGCTTTCGCTACATCGAGGCGCCACGCGGCCTGCGCGGGATCGACATCGCGGCCCCGGCAGGTGCCGGGATAGACGAGGCCGTCTGGGCCGGCTTCAAAGGCTGCTGCGGCGATCTCGGCGCGGGTGCAGGTGCAGGGGTAGAGGAGGCCCATGGCCTTGAGTCGCTCGCCCGCCGCAGCGTAACTGGCCAGCCGGTGCGACTGGAACACCGCGTCTCCGTCCCATGCGAGGCCCAGCCATTCGAGGTCGCGGAAAAATTCTTCGATGAACTCCGGGCGGCTGCGGGCGCCGTCGATGTCCTCGATGCGAAGGACGAAGGTCCCGCCCCGCGCGCGGGCGGTGTCATGCGCCATCATGGCCGCATAAGCGTGGCCCAGATGCAGCGGTCCGTTGGGGCTGGGTGCGAAGCGGGTGCGCGTCATGTCAGCCCGTCCTAGCGCCCGAGACGGCAGTCGCAAGCGATCCTGTGGATTGCGTAAGCGGCCTGGCAAACTGCGACCTTGACGCGGGCTCCCGCAAATGCTGCAAATGCGGTTATGCGTTGCCATCAAACAGCAATGAGAGCCTGCGACAGGAGGCCATGCTCAGGTCGGACCTGATCGAGCGCGCGGCCCGATTCCGCAGCGCAGAGGGAGACCCCTCTCGTAGTCTTTCCGACTGCCCTGCACTTGTTCTCAACGCAGATTATACGCCGCTTTCCTATTACCCGCTCAGCCTGTGGCCTTGGCAGACCGCGATCAAGGCAGTGGTGCTGGAGCGGGTGGACATCATTTCCAGCTACGAACGCGCGGTGCACAGCCCCAGCTGGACGATGCAGATCCCCTCGGTGATCGCGCTGCGCCAATATGTGAAGCCGAGCGAATTTCCCGCCTTCACCCGCTTCAACCTGTTCCTGCGCGACCGGTTTTCCTGCCAGTATTGTGGCAGCCCGCATCAACTGACCTTCGACCATGTGCTGCCCCGCCGTCTGGGCGGGCGCACCTCCTGGGAGAATATCCTGACGGCCTGCGCGCCGTGCAACCTCAGGAAAGGCGGTCGCACGCCCAAGCAGGCGAACATGCCGCCGCTGGTTCCGCCGATCCGGCCGACCAGCTGGCAATTGCAGGAGCGGGGCCGGGGCTTCCCGCCCAACTTCCTGCACGAAACCTGGCGCGACTGGCTTTACTGGGACATCGAGCTGGAGGAATAGGGGCCGCCTGCGGGCCCGTTCAGTGGATGGTTTCAGCCGGTTGAGGGTCTTTTACACCGGCATCCACGGCGCTCGTCACCGCTACGTCCATCGTCACGTTGCCGACTGTACGCATGAGGTCGGGCAGGACTTCGACCGCCACCAATACGCCCAGCGGCCAGAGCGGCACGCCCATGGCCGCTGCGATCGGGCCGATCGAGGAAACGAAGCTGATCGTGCCCGGAAGCGAAACGGCGCCGAAGGTGGTCGCGAAGGCCACGAAGGTCCCTGCCATCAGCGCCCCGGTGGTGAGTTCCAGCCCGGCCAGTTTCGCGGCGTAGATGGCGACCGCCATGTTCATCGCCGGGCCGGTCGCACGAAACAGCGTAACCGCCAGCGGCAGCACGAATTCCGAGGTCGTCTGCGCGGTGCCGAGCTTGCGGCTGGCGGCGAGCATCGCAGGCAGGGTGGCGATAGACGACTGCGTGGAGATCGCGACGACCTGCGCGGGCAGGATGGCGGCTGCGAAGGCCCCCAGCTTGCGGCGCCCCACCAGCACGGCGATGGTATAGCCCGCAATCATCACCACAGTGCCCACTGCCGTCACCAGTACGATGTAATGCGCCAGTGCTCCCAGCGCGGCACCTCCGCTGCGCACGCCCAGCGTCAGGCCCAGCGCGAAGACACCGATCGGTGCGAGCATCAACACCCAGCCGATCAGTACCATCATCGCGCCTGCCAGTCCTTCGAACAGTACCGCAAGGCTGCGGCGCGGTTCGTCCGCCAGTTTGGTGGAGGCCAGCGCGAAAAGGCCCACGAAGACGATGACCGGCAGCATCGCGCTGGCCGCCGCCGCAGAGACGACGTTGTCGGGCAGCAGCGAGGACAGGAAATCGGCCAGTCCGGGAACCTTGCCCGGATCGGCGCCGTGGTCGAAGCTGACCCCGGCGGGCACCGGGAACAGGTCCAGCAGCAGCGGCATCAGCGCCGCGCCAAGCATCGCGCTGAAAGCCAGAAAGCCGACGATGATCCCCAGTGTCCGGCGCGCCATGGCCCCGGCGCGGGCGGCAGCGACAGTCTCGACGATGCCGGAAAACAGCAGTCCGGCGACCAGCGGCAGGATCGTCATCTGCAGGCCCTGCAACCACAGTGCACCGACCGGGCCGGCCACTGCCAGCGCGGTATGCGCGACCGGCTTGTCCGCGATCATCAGGCCGATCAGCAATCCGGCGACCAGCCCGGCCAGAGTAAGCATCCCCGGCACCCGGATTTCGGGAATTCGAGAGGGGCCGCCGGTGCCGGAGGTCGACGTGGGGGCGGGGTCAGGGGCCTGGGG
>NZ_CACSJO010000010.1 GCF_902706195.1 Novosphingobium sp. 18050
CCCCGAGGGCGACCCCCGGCCCCTGCCGTACCTGTGGGACGAGGCCGACCAGGCCGCCGGCTCCTTCGCGCTGAACCTTGAGGTCCACCTGTCGAGCGCGGCGATGCGCGAACAGGGGCTTGCACCGCTGCGCCTCAGTCATGGCTCGGCAGATGCGATGTACTGGACGATCGCGCAGATGGTGGCCCACCATGCCTCCAACGGCTGCGCCCTGCAGAGCGGCGACCTGCTCGGCACCGGCACTCTCTCTGGCCCGAGCGAGGATTCGCAAGGCAGCCTGATGGAAATCACCCGCAGCGGCGCAAAGCGGCTGACCCTGCCCACCGGCGAAACCCGTGCCTTCCTGGAGGACGGCGACGAACTGGCACTGTCCGGCAGATTCGAGGCGGAAGGCTTCCGCCCCATCGGCTTCGGGGCCTGCACCGGCATCGTCGAAGCGGCTCGGACGGTCTGACCCGCTGCTTCAGAACGTGAAGGTCACCACGATCGAATCGGCATAGGCGCCGGCCTTTACGTACTGGCTTACGGGTATCCGCCCATAGGCCGTCTTCGTTGCGTTGAAGCTGAGCAGGTTGTTGATCGTCATCGTCTGCGATGTTCCGCCGTTGCTGCCGTTGCCCCAGATCGCGGCATAGCCGTTGTCCTGATAGATGTTGTAGCCCAGCCGCGCAGTGCCGTTGGCCATCTGCCGCGCCGCCGCCGTAGTGGATGTGCCCGCACTAAGCCCCAGATCGACCGTGGCGGTCATCGGCACGCTGACCGAGATGCAGCTGGCATTGACCGTCGCAGTGGCGGCTGCCGGGCTGCTACTGCCCGGATTATAGGTCCCGAAGCTCAGGTTGGTGGCTGAAACGCTGCAAATGCACACGATGCAGCCCGCCGCCGAAGCCGGCGCGGGCGGCACAAGCCCTCCGGCCAGCCCGCCGAAAGCCAGCGCGGAACGGATAAAGGCGGCACGGCTCATGACCTTGTGTCCTTCTGCTCTCATTTCTGCGCCCATTCGGTATCGGACACGCAGGCGGTCGGCGTGATGGCGGTCAGCCGGGCCTCGCCCGACAGCTGAGGAATGATCGCACGGCACGATCCTGCCGGGCCTGACACGCGCAGCGCAGCGCCGCCGACATAGGCGTCGATCCAAACCTCGCCGTCGTAGCCTACGACACCGATGCCCCCCGCCCAGGCGAATCTCGATCCGATGCGGATCGGATTGCCGTGGCTGTCGACCAGCCGCAGCCGCGCGCCCTGCTCGGCCGCGCCGCCGAAGGACACCCGCACCGCCTGCCGCCAGCCGGGCGCGATTACCTGCGCCGCCGCATCCAGCCCTTCGTCGACGGGCATGTCGGCCGGGTCCACGCCGATGTGGTTCTCGGCATAGGGCTGCAGGCCGGTGACGATCACCCGCCGCCCCGTCTGCGCCTTGCGGGGCCGGGCGCGGTTCTCCACCAGCACGGTGACCGGCGTATCGCTGTCTACATCGACCAGCGCAAAGCCCTGATCGATGTGCTGGGTGGCCAGCAGCGTGCCGTCCACGCGCAGCAGTCCGCCGCGCGCGTTGACCTGCACGCCTTGCTGGCCCTGCCGCTGGGCCGCGTCGATCCGCACGTCGCCCGCGCCGGTGCGATAGGACACCCCGCCTTCTACCCAGGCGGTGCCCCGGTCCACCCCGGCCAGCGCGCGCAGGCCCATGCCGCTATCGTCGGGCAGGCTCTGGTCATAGGTAAGCGCAGCGCGGCCCTGTTCGGCGATAGCGCTGACATGGCGGCGCGGCCCCAGCGGCACGGTGAGCGAGCCGAAAAAGCCCAGATCCCGGCTGCCACGATCGCTCTGCCTCTCCCGGCGCGGCTCGCTGCCGCGCGCGGTGTACTGGACACCGACCGACAGGTAGCCGCCCCGCAGGTTCGTGGAATAATAGACCGAGGCAAGGTCGAAACGGCTCGGCGCTTCCCCGCCGATACCCTGACGCAGGCGCGCATAACTGGCGTTGATGTTGCCCACCCATCCCAGCGACAAACCACCCGCCACCGCCAGTTCGCTGCGTCCGCCGCCGTTCTGGCGTGCCTCGCCCACTTGCCGGAACCGGGCGTCGGCGTGCTCGTAGCTGGCGCTCAGGGTATAGGCTGCGGTGATGCGCTGTGCCTGCGCGCGGATCAGGGTGCCGGTGCCCGCGCTACCCTGCGAAACCGCGCCCGAGAGCGAAACTTCACCCAGCGGTTCGATGACCATGGCCCCGCCCAGCCCGGCCATGCGCGTTGCCTGACTGACTTCGACGCGCCCTTCCACGGTCAGCCTATTGGTCAGGCCCCGACGCAGCCCGGCAGCGGCGAACAGCGGCCCGTAGGCAAAACTGTCAAAGCCGTAGTCCTTGCGCAGCGCCCCCGCCTCCACCGCGAATTCGCTGAGACCGGGGCGCAGCAGGTTGGGGCTGGCATAGAAGCTGCGCGTCACCTGCCGGGTGTTTCCGGCCAGATCGCGCACGCTCATCGTCACCTGCCCGGCGCCCGTCAGGCGCGGCTGCAGGGCAAGATCGAACGTCCCCGGCCCGACACCCAGCGACTGGCGCGAACTTTGTGAAAGCAGCTCCACCGTCGAAGGCGTCAGCGCGCTGCCCGATATTACCGGCAGCGGAAAGTTGATCGCCTGCGGGTCGAGCGAAAAGTCGGTACCCAGAAACACGCCGCCATAGAGCACCGGCCGGCTCCACGGCGCACCGCGGCCCACCGTATCGCCCAGCACCAGCCGCATGCGCCGGTCCGGGAAATCGCGGCGAAGCGCCGTGTCGAGCCGCACCACGCCCCGGTTGCCGCTGTCCACCAGAAAGCTGGAATCGGCGACGCCCCAGCCGCCCGAAAAACCGGCATCGACAAGCCCGCTCAGCTGCGCCTTGCCGCTCCAGTTGGAGGCGGTCAGGTCGTAGTCCAAGAACTGCGCGGGCACAGCGGGCGCGACCGGCACCCTGCGATGGTCGGCATCGATGACGAGGCGCGGGAACAACGTAGCATCGGCGTCCACGCGCAGGATGCCGCCGTCCGTGTCGAGATGCGCGACAAGGCCCTTCACCCCGTCGAGCGAGACATAGCTTTCGCCTTCGAGGACCTGCGCGGGTGTGAACACCCTCCCGGTCAGGCCCCAGGCCTCCAGATCGCTGCGCCGCGCCAGCAGGCGGCCCTCATGCACCAGAAGCAGACCGGGCTCTGCCATCACCTGCCCGTTGACGACCACGCCGACCGGCATCGGCAGCGCGGCCGCGCCGGGCGCTTCCTGCGCCGATACGCATCCCGCGCCAAGGCCCATGGCCGAAGGCAGGGCGAGAACTGCCGCCAGGGCGGCCCTCATATGTCGGGGCGCGAGCGGCATCGGCCGGGCCCATTATTTCGCAGGATCGAGAGCGACGTCGAATTCGCCCTCTTCGGCGCGTACATGCGCGGCCGAAACTCCGCCGGCAGGCAAGCGCTCCACCGGCACCACCTGCGCGCTGCCCGCCAGAAGGTAGAAGGCGCGCTCGGTGGCAACCGCGTCGCCGCCTGCACCTTTCAGGGCGACGGTCAGCACCTTGACGTGGGCAGTGCCCGAATTGGCAAGCCGTAGCGCCTTGCCGGACAGCGAGGCGGTCAGGTGCGGCGCGGCCTTGTCGCCCGCGCGGAATACCGGGATCGAGATGCGCAGCAGCGTCTGCACGGTGCCGGGAACGTCGAAAGCGGGATCGGGAAGCTGGTCGACGATCAGGCGCCACTGCCGTTCGGCCGGGTTTGCCGAAGCATCGGCGGGCAGGCTGCACCGCACCAGCCGGGTAGCGCCCGGCGCGATCGCGGCAATGGCGGGATTGATCACGAAACCGGGGTCGGGCCCCAGGATGTCGGCGCCGCTTTCGTCGCGGCTCCAGGCATAGCTGCGGATCTGCACCGTCACGGGCTGGTCGGAACTGTTGCCCAGGGTCAGCGAGCAGAAACGGCGGCCCGCAGCCACATCGACGCGCACCGGCATGACGCTGAGCGAACCGGCCCGCGCCGGTGCGGCGCCAAGCGCGCCGAACAGGGCAACGAGCGCGAGCACGGCCGCGGTCGATACAGGTACGCGCCGGCTGGTCATCTCAGTAAGTGACCGTGACGGTGACGGAGTCGGTGTAGGCACCGGCGGTGGTGTTCTGGCTGCCGGGAATGCGGCCGTATACGGTGTACGCGGTGGCAGTGGTGCCGGCGGTGCCGGTCACGGTGTCGGTGCCGATGGTGTTGCCCCAGTTGGTGGCGCGGGTGGTGTCCTGATAAAGCGCGTAGTTGAGCGTATGGCCGCTGCTGGTCAGCTTGCGCACGGTGGTGGTGGCACCGGTGCCCCCGCCAGCGCTGAGGCCGACGTTATAGGCCGTGCCCTGGGTGCAGGTCACGTTAAGCGTGGTCGATGCATCGACGTTGGCGGTCGAGATCGGATTGTAGGTCCCGAAGGCCAGCGGGCTGGCCACGACGGTACAGGTAGCCTGCACGGTCGCCGTCACCGCGATGGTGTCGGTCGCCGTTGCCGCCAGTGCGGCCTGGGGAGCGAGGGTGAAACCAGCGGCCAGGACAAGCCCGGCGGCAAGGGGGCGAAGGCAGGCCGGAGCCGTGCGGGTATGGTGAACGTTGCTCATGGCAGACGTTTACCAAGCGGTCCTTGCGCAGCCTTCCAACGTCCCCCCCGGTGTTCCCCGTAAGCGGCACGCAAGCATTCGTCAGGCCCGGACATGTCCGCCCGCAACGCTCGGGCGATTTCGAGTTGCCCCGTTGCGAAAACCCCGATGTCTGACGGCGCTGTGCTTTTGCCGCGCGGGTGCAACTGGCAAGGTCCGCGCCAAGGGAGACCAACTTCCCGGGAGAGACGAAACCTTGCGCTATCTATCGGAAATCGCGGCCGCCTGGCGCCCGCTGCTCGCCGCGACGCTGGGCATGGGCACGGGCATGTCGATCATCGGGACGGTCACCAGCGCCATTGCGCCCACGCTCGTCACCGATGCCGGCTGGTCGAAGGCGGACTTCGCCATGGTGGGCACGCTGGGCCTGCTGACGGCACTGGCGATGCCGTTCATCGGGCGCCTGGCAGACGTTCTGGGGGTCAAGCTGACCGCGCTGATCGGCATCGTCGCCATGCCGCTGACCTTCCTGGCCTACAGCTTCAACGGCGGTTCGTTTCGGATCTATCTTGCCGTCTTCATCTTCCAGAGCGTGGTCTGCGTGACGACCACCGCCACCGTCTATACCCGGCTGGTGGTGCAGCACGTCATCCATGCACGCGGGCTTGCTCTGGCGATCGTCGCCTGCGGACCGGCGCTGTTCAGCGCGGTCGGCGGGCCGATACTCAACGAATTCGTCGAGGCCAACGGCTGGGCGGCAACTTACCGTGCACTGGCGGTCTTCGTGGCGGTCACCGGGGTCGTGACGTTCCTGCTGATCCCTTCCACCGGCCGCAACCACGCGCTGGCCGTCCTGACCCCCAAGCGCCGCGCCCGCGACGACTATCCCGAAGTGTTCCGCGAGCCGGCGTTCTGGATTCTCTTCGCCTCGATGTACCTTTGCAACCTGCCGCTGACGCTGATCCTGGTGCAGCTCAAGATGCTGGTGCTCGACAACGGCATCACCGGCGAAGGCGCCTCGATCATGTTCACCGCGCTGGCCCTGGGAATGCTGCTGGGGCGGTTCATCACCGGCGTCGCGCTCGACCGTTTCGCGCCGAACCTGGTCTCTTTCTTCACGCTGGGGCTGCCTGGCATCGGGCTATACGTGCTCGCAACCAGCTACGACGCGCCTTCGGTCGTTACCGCCGCCATCTTCAGCCTGGGCTTCGCGGTGGGCGCGGAAGGCGACATTCTGGCTTATCTCGTCGCACGGCATTTCCGCTCGGGCATCTATTCCAGCGTGCTGGGGTTGCTGACGGGTGTATGCTCGCTGGCAGCGGCCTCGGGAGCGATGCTGCTCAGCCTGACGCTGGCGCGCACCGGCAGCTTCAACACGTTCCTCGTCATCACGGGGACATCGGTACTGATCGGCTCGCTGCTGCTTCTGCTGCTGCGCCGCCCCGCGCACGTCGAAGTCGTCGGGGAGCCGACGCCGGCCTGAACGCCTTGCTGATCCGCCCTGAATACTGCCCCACCGTCCGCTTCTCATGAGCGGCGACAGGGGTTCAGGGCGGCAGGCTCAAAGCCCGTTGCAGTGGACGTGAACTTTCGTTTCGGCATTCGGCCCCCGCAGGTTCTCGAACATCGCCGGCAGATCGGCGAGGCCCACACGTCCGCTGACGATGGCCTTGGGGTCGGCATGGCCGCCGCCGTGGATGCTGTCCCGGTCGAGCATCTGCGCGATGGTGAGAAATTCGCGCATCGAATAGCCGACCGCGAAGTGCATCGAGACGCACTTGTAGCTGGCCATGCCGGGGATCACCGGATCGGGCGAGGTACAGAAACCAAGGCTGACGATCCGCCCGAACGCCGCTGCATGCAGCACCGACCTGCCGAGCATCCCTTCCGCGCCTACGCATTCGAGTACCACCTGCGGCGCCCCGCCCAGAGCCTCGACCACTTCGCCCACCTCATTGTCGCCGAAAGCGACGAAAGCGTCGGCGCCCATCTCGATGCACAGGTCCTTCCGGCGCGAAGAGCGCGACATCGCGACTATTCGCCCCGCGCCCAGCCGCCGCGCCCAGTAGATAGCGTAAAGCGCCACCGTCCCGCCGCCCAGCACCAGAACCCGCTCGCCCGGACGAATCCTGGCCATCTGCGCGCCGTAGAGGCTGATCGCCATCGGCTCGATCAGTGCACCGTCCGCCATCGAGAGCGTCGAGGGCAGGCGCGTTGCCACGCTCACCGGGACTTTCGCCAGCTCGGCGAAGCCGACCGAGGCCGTCACCGTGCTCTCACGGCACAGCACGTTGTTGCCGTGGGCCGTGCATATCTCGCAGCTCCCGCAGGCAACCGAGGGCAGGACTGCCAGCGGGTCGCCCACCTTCCAGCCCGTCACACCCTTGCCCACTTCGGCGACGGTGCCGGCATATTCATGCCCGAACTGGACCCCGTTTCCAAAGTCCCAGGCACCGCCCCTCGTCATCGACAGATCGGTGCCGCAGATGCCGCAGCGGTCCACGCGAATCAGAAGTTCGCCGGGGCCGGGCTGGGGATCGGCGATCGTCTCGATGACGATGGGCTTGCCCTGCCCTGGATATATTGCTGCCTTCATGACCTTTTCTCCAGCAGGTCGTAGCGCTGGATATAGTCGGTAAACGGCGCGCGCGCCTCATCCGTGCTCATGCCGTAATCGGTAATGGAGTAGCGGTGGACACCCCGGCTGAGTTCCGGCTTTTCATCGATACGCCGCCCCAGCGCCGCGCGGGTTTCCTCGGGAATCTCCATGTCGATGAAGCGATAGATCGCCTCCACCGTCTCCATCGGCCGGGCATGGAAATCGGCATGGACGACATCGAGCACCTGTCCGGGGAAAGCTGCGCGTACCGCGTCCGCCTTCTTCACCGCGTTCGCCCATTTGGCGACTTCGCGGCGCAGCAGGTTCTCTGCGCGCTGCCGGGTCCGGTCAGGTTCCATCAGGCCGTTCAGGTTCATCAGCAGCGAAACGAGGCTCGGCAACGCCTTGCCTGGATCGCGGTGTGTCTGGATCACCCGCGCATCGGGGAACACTGCAAAGAGCAGGTCGAGATGCTCGATATGTCCCGGATTCTTGAGCAGCCAGCGCTTGCCCGGATCGTTCGCGCCGATCAACTGGACGCAGCGGTGGAAGTGACGATAGGCGCCCGCCTCGCTGGTGCATTGCCACCAGGCATCATAGGTCGCGGCCGACCAGCCGCACGACCACAGGTTTGAGACGAACGACTGACGCAGTACCATGCAGCATTCGTGCACTTCCTCGGCGGCGCGAAAGTGCGCGGCCTTGGCATTCGGCGCGGCGGTATATTGCGCGTCGAGCGCGGCCACGGTCTTGCGGTACTGCGGATACTCGGCCCAGCGCTCCATCGGCGGGCGCGGCATCGGGCTGTCGAGCAGCCACGTCTCCAGTCCCTGGAACCGAGGGTCCACCGCCAGCAGCCGGTGCAGTGCGGTGGTGCCGGTGCGCGGCACTCCGGTGATGACCACGGGCGAGAGGATCCCCCGCGCGTCGAAACCGGGATTGGCCTTCATCGCCGCGACCGCCTGCGCCCGCCCGCGCAGTACGCCCACGACCATCCCCCACGCGGCCCGGCGCCCCATGTCCGAAAAGCGCGGATCGTAGTCCATCGACTGCAGCAGCACAGTGAGGCCGGGCAGGTAGTCGCCCGGACCGAAATCGTCCGAGCCGACCTCGGCCGCGACGATTTCGTGCAGCTGGGCCAGCGAATGGCGGAACGCGCCGGGCGGATCGTAGCTCAGGTCCATGCGCTGCGCCGTTCCTTCACCAGCGCCTCCTGCGTTGGCAGGCAACCACGCGGCGGCGGATTTCCTCGGCGCGCTGCTCGGGACTTACGGCGGGGGTATCGGAGGGAAGATGGGCGCGCAGGTCCGCCAGCTTGACGCGCGTGATCGTGGGGACCGGCTCGCTGTCGCAATCGTACCAGCGGCCATAGATGCCGCCCTCGGTGTAGCCGGCGGGGTCCAGCCAGTTCGGGACGCCCGGATCGGTAAGTGCGATCACGCCCCGGTACTTCCCGTCGCTGGACAGCGTAGCCATCGCGCCATTGGTGCTACTCAGGCGGTAGACGTATTCGAGCGCGTTGAAATAAGGATCGTTGAGCTGGACGTTCCAGTAAGGCGCGCGCGCCGGAATGTCCGTCTCGATGATCAGTGCCTCGTCGTCCTCCAGTTGGAAGCAGGCCGGCCAGTAAGTCTGTTTCACCAGCGCGCCAGGGTAGCGGACCGGCTGGAACGTGTTGAAGCCCACGCTCTCCTTCACCCCGTTCTGCATCGGATAATAAAGCGCCGTCTTGCGTGCCGGCAGCTTAGCCATCTCCTGGATGCGGCGCAGGATTTCCTCGGGCGAAAGCCGCGGCTTCGGACCTACTGCATCGAGGCACTCGATCGAGATCACCGGATCGATCTCATTCGCCCAGTCATACATCCGATAGCGCGTGAACATACCGCGCGCGGATGGGTCGATCGGTGCCCAGTGGCCGTCATACCCGTCTGGCCGCCTGGCACTGAAGATGATCGAGAAATCCTCACCCAGAGCAATACCAAGATCATTGGTGTCGAGTTCGTTGTGCCCATTGGGGCGCGGCATCTCGTCCACCGTGCCCGATAGCGCGGCCTGCGTGGTGAAGGACAGGATGCGGCAGGTGCCCCGATTACCAGAGACCCGGTAGGTCAGGTCGCCCCGGATCGGCGACTGGACGTAGATGTCGTCGGGGTTGGGCTGCAGCGTGTAGACCGGATTCCACAGCGGCGCCCAGTCGGGATGCTCGGAATCGGCGTGGAAATACATGAAGTAGGAATAGGACAGACTGGCCATCGACTGCCGATAGACGTCGGCGCGGTATGCCGGATCGTCAGGCCGCCAGGTATCCTTGAGGTTGTCGACCGCGCCTTCGAGGTTGGCGAGATAGGAAAGGATGCTGTGCTCGATCTGCATGCTCATTCTCCTCAGCGGCCGCCGGTCATGAAGGATGGGTCGATGGCGCCGGTGTAGACACCGCTGGCAAAGCCTTGGTCAGTCAGCAGGAAAGCCCCGGTGACGGGGGCATTGAGGCGCGAATTCAGCAGTACCAGTGGCCAGGCCTGTTCCTCCGCCGTAGCCATCCGGCCGAGTGAGGGGTAAGGCCAGGCATCGAGGAAGCCCTCAGGCAGGTGCTGCCCCTGCTCGTCCATGAAGGCTGTCCTGGTCGGACACGGACCGATTGCGTTGAGGCGGATGCGTCGCTCGTTGCCCAAGCGCACGGCGGCGTTCTGCACCCAGACCACTAGCATCTCCTTGGACGAGGTATAGCCATCCCGCACGCGGTTGGCCGGGTCTGCCTCGCACCACGCCGTAGCGGCATCCGGGTCGGCGATCGCCAGCATTTCCAGGCTCTGCACCAGGTTCTTCTGCCAGCCCAGCGCCGCGTCGGACGAGATCAGGGCGATCCCCGCGCCGTCGCCCAGGGCAGGCTCCAGACACTCCACGAAATAGCGGGTGCCGATGTAATTGACCTTCATGCAGTAAAGCGGGCCCTTCACGCTCGGCGGCAGGCCAGCGCAGGGAAACACGAAGTCGATGGGCGCCTGCGCGCCAAGCGCTTCGGCCACGGCGCGAACGGCCGCGAAATCGGCGAGATCGCATTGGTGAAAACTCTCGTGCGCGACCGTTGGCGCGCGAATGTCGACGATATGAACGCGCGCGCCCAGTTCGCTGAGGATGCGCGCAACCTGTTCGCCCATCCCCGAGGCCCCGCCGGTCACCACCACCGTCTTGCCGCCATAGCCCAGGCCATCGAGGTTCAGCATCGCACCGCTCTCCTTGCTCTGCCCCCATTTATCGGGGAGTCGCCGATATTGATAGTACGTACTATCTTATGCGACCAGAGAGCGCCCATCGCCCGGGCGGAAAACAGATAGTGCGCAAGTGCTACTCAATCAGGAGCATTCGAACCCCTCCTCGTCATTGCAGGCATAACGAAGCAACCCGGGACCGCGTAAAACCGCGCCGGGCTGCTTTGTTAATTTGGCAATGACGAAAGGCGGAGGGCTACTCTGCCGCCACAGCCTTGGCGGTTTCGTTCTCCGCCGCGAATTTGCGGGCGAGAACGGCGCAGACCATCAGTTGGATCTGGTGGAAGAACATCAGCGGCAGGATGATCGCCCCCACCTGCGCCGCCGGGAACAACACCCCGGCCAGCGGCACGCCCGTTGCCAGGCTCTTCTTGGAACCGCAGAACAGCAGCACGATACGGTCCTCGCGCGGGAAGCCCAGCATCCTGCCGACCAGCGACGCCGCCACCATCACCACTGCCAGCACACCGAGCGAAAGCAGCGCGATCAGGCCCAGTTCACCCAGCGTCACCTTCTGCCACAGCCCCTCGATCACGGCGGCCCCGAATGCGGTGTAGACCACAAGCAAGATCGAGCCGCGATCGACGTATCCGAGCAGCTTCTTGTTGCGCGTCACGAACTTGCCGATCCAGGGGCGCAGGAAATGACCCGCCAGAAACGGCAGCAACAGCTGCGAGGCAATGGCGATGACCGGATCTGCCGAGAAGCCCTGGCTCTTGCCGGTAATCAGCAAGGCGGTCAGCACCGGCGTGATGAAGATGCCCGCGAGGTTCGAGAACGAGGCGCTACACACCGCTGCCGCCACGTTGCCGCCGGCAATCGCGGTGAACGCAATCGACGACTGCACGGTCGAAGGCAGCAGCGTCAGGAATAATACGCCCGTCGCCAGCGACGGTTCGAGACCGGGTATCGCCCGCACGCCCAGCCCGATAATCGGGAACAGCACGAAGGTAGTGGCCGCCACCGTCAAGTGCAGCTTCCACGCTTTCGCCCCATCGAGCACCGCCTGCCGCGAGAGCTTGGCGCCGTGAAGGAAGAACAGCAGCGCAATGCCAGCATCGGCCACGCCGGCGGCGATATCGGCCCAGATCCCCCGTGCGGGAAGCACCGAAGCCAGACCGACCGTGCCAACCAGCAACAACAGGTAAGGATCAATGTTCAAGCGCGCCAGCAGAGCCTTCATCGGTATTACGTCCTAACCGTCAAAGCCACTTCTGCTCGCGATACCACTGCGCGGTGGCCTTCAGGCCTTCTCGCGTTTCGATGCGGGGTTGCCAGAGCGTGGCGGGAACCGCAGCCTCGGGCGAGACCACCCAGTCCGGATGGCTGAAATAGGCGGCACGGTCGAGCGTCATTTTTGCGCGGGTGCCGCGCAAAAAATTGTCGATGCGCGCCACTGCGGTCAGCATGCGGCGCGACATGCCGATCACGCGCGGGCGTTTGCCCATGGCCCAACCGATCGCCATCGCTGTCTCGTAGTGGTCCCAGCCCTGCGGCTTGCCGTCGTCCGGCTCGAAAACACGGCCGCTGACGCCGTCCGTCACTTCGCCCACCATCTCGCCGTCGCCGGGGACCAGTGCCACCAGCAGCCGCGCCAGATCCTCGACGTGGATCATCGAGGCGCGCCCGTCCTTGGGCATTGGCAATACGCCCCAGCGTACAGCCCGGAAAAGCTCGAACATTTCCTTGTCGCGCGGTCCGTAGATCGCGGGCGGACGCACGATGGTCCAGTCCAGCGGGCTGGCCATAAGGTATTTCTCGGCCTTGGCCTTGGACGCGCCGTAAGCGGAAAGCTCAGGCTCGCGCGCAGAGAGCGAGGAAACGTTGACGAAGCGGCGCACGCCGGCTTCAATCACCGTCTCGATCATGTTGAGCGTGCCGGTGACGTTACCTTCCTCGAACCCGGCGGCATCGGGCGCATTGACCACCCCGGCGACGTGGATCACGCCTTCGGCCCCGCGCATGAGGTCGGCCAGCGCGGCACGGTTGCCCAGGTCGCCGCCGACCCAGTCGACGTTCCGGCGCTCGGGCTGGGTGCGCCGGGTCAGCGCGCGCACCGCATAGCCCGCCTCGAGCGCGGCCTCGAGCACGGCCTGGCCAACAAATCCGGTCGCGCCGGTCAGGGCGATGATGGGGCGTTCTATCACTTCGTGACCACCTGAGACTTCATCACCATCTGGTCGCGGTGGACCACCGACGAGCGTGGCGCATAGCCGAGCACGCGTTCCTGATCGCTGGAATGGAGACCGACGATCGCCGCGCATTCAGCGCCGTCATACTCGGACAGGCCATGCGCCAGCACGCGGCCCTCCCCGTCGACGATGGCCACCGGATCGCCCCGGCTGAACACACCCTCGACCGCCGTGACACCCTTGGCCAGCAGGCTGGAGCCACGACCCAATGCGGCAGCAGCTCCGTCGTCGACGATGAGTTCGCCCTTGAGCCGCAGACGCCCGCCCAGCCACGCCTTGCGCGCACCGGCCTTGCCGCGCGGCACGAACAGAGTGCCGATGCCTGCCGTGATGATACGTTCGACCGGCCTGTCGTGCTGGCCATTGCCGATGACGAGGCAGATGCCTGCCAGTTGCGCGATCTCGGCGGCCTGCAGCTTGGAAACCATGCCGCCCGAACCCATGCCGGAATTCGATTCGGTGCTGGCCATTGCCTGCACTTCGGCGGTCACGCCCTCGACCACCGGGATCATCTGCGCGCCCGGCAGCTTGGGGTGGCGATCGTATAGACCGTCGATGTCGGAAAGCAGTACGACCGCGCTCGCCCGCGCCGCCTGCGCCACGCGCGCGGCAAGGCGGTCGTTGTCGCCGAAGCGGATTTCCTGGGTCGCCACAGAATCGTTTTCGTTGATGACGGGCACCGCGCCCGCATCGAGAAGGCGGCCCAACGTGGCGGTAACGTTGAGGTAGCGGCGGCGGTCTTCCAGATCTTCCAGCGTGAGCAGCATCTGCGCGGCAGTGATGCCGTGGCTGCCCAGCAGCTGCGCCCACAGCCCCGAAAGCGCGATCTGGCCAACCGCGGCGGCGGCCTGCGCATCGGCAAGGCTGCCGCGTCCGCCCTTTTCCAGCCCCAGCGTCGCCGCGCCCAGCGCGATGGCGCCAGAAGACACGACGATCACGTCCTGACCCCGGCTGCGCGCCTCGGCGATCTCGGCGACAAGACCCGCCACCCAGGCACGCCGAACACCTTCCGGGCCGACAAGCAGCGCCGATCCCACCTTGATGACAAGACGGGGAGACAGGGATGCGTCGGAAAGGTCGGAGAGTCGGGAAATGGGCATGGGAACGCCAGCCTCTAGGGTAATCGCCACGTGGAGGAAAGCACGAGCTTACGCGGATGGACGCGGACGAGGAACGGGTGAGACGCTAAAGCCGGGGTGCGCGGGGCGGTGGCTTTGGCAGGCCAAGCCTGCACCGGGTGCGCGATATTCGAGCCGGCTCCGTGCGGCGGCCTGCCACCCGGAGCGCACTGCACCTAGCCTCCGCTCAGGCCGATCCTGTCGAAGCCTCCGCGCCCGCCTCCCCGCAGCTACCTCAGATGGGCGACCACGGCTTTTCGTCCAGCTCTTCCTGTGCGCCCTGGGGACGCTCGGTCACCGTCGCGGCAGGGAGATAGTCGATGATCGCGTCCAGCAGCTTGGACATACCCCTGCCGGTGGCGCCGGAGATCGGGAAGACTTCGTCGGCCCCAGCCTTCAGGAGCAGCTTGGCAAAGTCCGCCGCAAGCGCATCGTCGACAAGGTCGCACTTGTTGAGCGCGACCAGGCGCGGCTTGTCCGACAGCTCTTCGCTGTAGGCTTCCAGCTCCTCCTCGACGATATGCATCGCCTCGACGGGATCGGCGTTGGAAATATCGATGAGATGCACCAGCACGCGGCAACGCTCGATGTGGCCGAGGAACCGGTCACCCACGCCCGCGCCTTCGGCGGCGCCGGCGATCAGGCCCGGAATATCCGCCACGACGAACTCGCGGTGCTTGTGCGTAACGACGCCCAGCTGGGGTCGCAGCGTGGTGAAAGCGTAATCGCCCACCTTGGCCTTGGCGTTCGACAGCTTGTTGATGAAGGTCGACTTGCCCGCGTTGGGCATGCCCACCAGGCCGACGTCGGCCAGCAGCTTGAGGCGCAGCCACACCCACTGCTCAACAGGCGCAATGCCGGGTTGGTGCTGGCGCGGGGCGCGGTTCGTGCTGCTCTTGTAGCTGGCGTTGCCCCGGCCGCCCATGCCGCCTTCCATGAAGACTACGCGCTGGCCGGCCTGCGTCAGGTCGAGGAGCACGGTATCGCGGTCCTCGTCATCGGCGATGACCTGCGTGCCGATCGGAACCTTGATCACCAGATCCTTGCCCGCCGCGCCGTTGCGGTTCTGGCCCATGCCGTGGCCGCCGCGCGGGGCTTTGAAGTGCTGGGTATAGCGGAAGTCGATCAGCGTATTGAGGCCTGCAACGGCCTCGAAGATGATATCGCCGCCCTTGCCGCCGTTGCCGCCGTCAGGGCCGCCGTATTCGACGTACATCTCGCGCCGGAAGCTGACCGCACCGGGACCGCCGCCGCCCGAACGAGTGTAAATCTTGGCCTGATCTAGAAAATGCATGGTTCGTCGCTTCCGGCGCTACTACGGCGCCTAACTTGCGACTGGCCCCGGCTGCCGGGACCCGAAACCGTCCCGTATGTGCCACCTGCCGCAGATAAACAAAAAACCCGGCCGTGTTCCGGGCCGGGTGATGCCCGGATGATTTCCGAACATGCCTAAAACTCTAAATGCTCGTCCTCACTGGTGGAGCCGAGGGGGATCGAACCCCTGACCTCGTCATTGCGAACGACGCGCTCTCCCAGCTGAGCTACGGCCCCGTTCCAGTACTACGCCCCCAATGCAGCTTGCGCCGTATCGGGTGCGTCCCTTTAGCGAAGAGAACCGCGCCCGAAAAGGGCAAAAATGCATGGCGCGCGAATCACAAGAGCCGCGCGCCATGCGAAAGACTTACTGGGCGGAAGCCTGCGTCTGCGCGGCCGGCTGCGCCAGCGTCTGTTCGGATGTGGGTCGCACGGTGATCAGCCCGCCTGCACCATAGCGCGACTGCCATGCGGCAAGGTCTGCCCGGTACTGCTCGTAAGCGGTGAAGAACTCCTTGAACGGCGCCTCCAGCTTGGCGAGGCCCTGATAGGAATAGGTTTCGAACTGGCCCGGCTCGACCGTGACAAGCTCGGCACTGAGTTCCATGGCCGCCTTGCAGAATCCCGCGTCGACCGGCGGCAGCGAGAAGAAATTGTAGACCTGCGTCTGGTAGGTTTCGCGCGCAACGATCGCAGCGCGGCCCTTATGCTGGGTAAGGAAACTGCGGTCGATTTCCTTCGACGCCTTGTCCAGCGACTTGTCGTACGTCTTCAGGAAGCGCTTGTAGCCGTCCAGGATCGGCGCAAACTGAGGCTCGATGCAGTTCAACGCGGCAACGTTATAGCCGGAACGCAGGTTCCAGATCGTCTGCGACGTGGAAATTCCGTAGTTCACGGTGTGACGCTGGCCATCTTCCGCGACCGGCGGAACCTTCATTTCCAGCGGCGCGCCCATCGGAGGGCTTGGCATGGGCGGAATGACGACAACCGGCGGGGGTGGGGGCGGAGGCGGAGGCGGAGCCTTCGCGCAGCCTGCAAGCGCCGCAAGGGTCACGGCGACTGCCGAGCCCGCCAGCAGCGACAGGCGGCGACGCATGCCCTGTTCGCCAGCCCTTATGTCCATCGCGTTGCTCACCCAAAGTTCTCCATTACAGCGCAAAATGTTTAGCGTTACGAGCCCGTAAAGCAAATGCCCGGTGCGACGAAACGCACCGGGCATCATGACTTTTGCAATCTGCACTGTGGATTAATCGCTTGGGAGGCAGTTTCCTCCGCTTCGGTTGCGATCAATCCTGCACGTATCAGTCGCGCTGGCCCAGGAAGCTGAGCAGGAACTGGAACATGTTGATGAAGTCCAGATAGAGGCTCAGGGCGCCCAGGATCACGGCCTTGCCGACAAAGTCGGTACCGCGAAGCTGTGCGTACTGGTTCTTGAGCATCTGCGTATCATAGGCGGTAAGGCCCGCGAAGATCAGCACACCGAGGACCGAAATCGCCAGCTGCAGCGTGCTGGAGCCGAGGAACATGTTGAGCAGCGACGCGATCAGAATGCCGACCACACCCATGATGAGGAACGTGCCGAAGCCCGACAGGTCCTTCTTGGTGGTGTAGCCATAGAGGCTAAGCGCCGAGAAAGCCGCTGCCGTTGCGAAGAACGTGGTTGCGATCGACGAGCTGGTGTAGATCAGGAAGATCGTCGAGAGCGACATGCCCATAACTGCCGCGAAGGCCCAGTACAGCACCTTCAGGGTCGATTCG
The DNA here is from genome assembly GCF_902706195.1 of Novosphingobium sp. 18050. Taxonomy (GTDB): domain Bacteria; phylum Pseudomonadota; class Alphaproteobacteria; order Sphingomonadales; family Sphingomonadaceae; genus Novosphingobium. The sequence goes on from NZ_CACSJO010000010.1 coordinate 16,848, forward strand.
CTGAAACGCTGCGCACCGCCGCTGATCGCGAAGACGAAGCCCAGCGGAGCGAGCATGATGACCCACTTGAGCGGGGTCGCCATCACAGCCTGCGTCAGACCATAATTCGCGAAAAGCACTGCGACGACGCCCGAAAGCAGCACGCCCGAGGCCATGTAGTTATAGATAGACAGCATATGCCGCCGCAGACCCGCATCGTACGTAGTCCGGCCGGCGGATTGCCCGTCTAGGCTCGGAGACGCACCGAAGCCCCTGCGGGGCTGGGGGTCGTTCCAATTCGCCATTTCTAACTCCCTTTCGCGGGTCACAGCACAATGCGGACCCGCATGAGAGGGAATATCGCCCCGCCCCGCCGAAGTTTCAAGGAAAACCGGGCCCGGCCATTTGTGACAAAGTGTATAAACGTCCACTTAGCCCCGCGCGCCTACCCCTTCCGGAGCAGTTCCCTGCCGTCAGCCCTTGCGGGCTGCCGCTGCCATCTCGGCATTGCGGTCGCGCGACGCCGTCATCGCATCAGCGATGACTTCAGCGAGGGCACCGCCCGCATCGAGCACGTTCATGCCCGCGCGGGTCGAACCGCCCGGGCTGGCAACCTTGTCTGCCAGTTCGCCCGGCGAAAACTCGGAGGCACCCGCAAGCTGCGCCGCACCTTCGACCATGGCAAGCGCGAGACGCTGCGACTGCGCTTCATCCAGCCCGAGCGCGACGGCGCCGGCCGCAAGACTGTCGATGAAGCGATAGACGAAAGCCGGTCCGCAGCCCGCAAGTGCAGTGACGGCATCGAACAAGTGCTCACCCGCGAGCCATTCGGGCGTACCCAGCGGCGCCATCAGCGCGGTAACGGCAGCGCGGCCGGTCTCGTCAAGACCGCGCGCATCGAGCGCGATGGGCGACTTGCCTATAGCGACGGCAAGATTGGGCATGACCCGCACGGAAGCCCCCACCACGGGAAAACGCGCAGCAAGACTGTCGAATTCGACGCCTGCAAGGATCGAGAACAGAACCGTCTGGCGGCCCAGCAGCGGCGCCAGCAGCGGCGCGACATCGTCCAGCCCCTGCGGCTTCACGCCCAGCAGTACGGCATCGAAGTGGCCTTCGGCAGGAAGCTCACGCAGCAGGGTAACGCCTTCAGGGAGGCCATCGCGATTCGGATCGACAACGGTGAAACGCGAAGCCGGCACACCGCCTGCCAGCCAGCCCGTCAGCATCGCCCCGGCCATGTTGCCGCAGCCTACGAGCAGGATGTTCTGAAACCGGTCCATGTCCATAATCCTCTTGCGCAAAACGCCTGTTCGGCGCGCGGCTTAGGCGAGCGCGATAGACCTGCCAAGACCAAAGCCGGGTCGGTTCAGGCGCGCCGCAGGGTATTCACTGGGCGGCCCTCAGGCTTCTCCGGCGGCGTCGACCATCGCGGCGGCGAGCGCTTCTGCCGGGGTCTTGTCGCCCCAGAGGATGAACTGGAACACCGGGTAGAAACGGTCGCACTCCTCGATCGCGGCTTCCACCACCATCTGCGCCTCGCCCGGACCCAGCAGCCCCTCGGGGCCGAGCATCAGGCCGTGGCGGTAAAGCACCACACCCCCGTTCGACCAGACGTCGAAATGGCCCAGCCAGAGCTGCTCGTTGATGAGCGCCAGCGCTTCGTAGACGGCTGCGCGCTTGCCATCGGCGATGCGGATGTCGGGAAGGCACAGCAATTGCAGCACCCGGTCCTCGGGACGCCAGATCGCCTGAATCTGGTAACTGGCCCAGGCACCCTTCACTTCGGCGGAGATTTCATCCTCGCCGGAATACTCGAAGGGCCAGTCACGCGCCTCAAACAGAGAGGCGAGCATCTCGACGGGCGCGGCTTCGTCGTCATCGCGATCGATATCGTCCTGAACCGTCCTCATAACCTGTGACATCAACCCTCCGCGAATACGGTGCATGGATGCTTCCTGCAGGCGGGATAGCACAATCCGGCACAGGGTGATCGCCTGCGCATAACTGCACAAGCCTGTTCACAGGGTGTGGATAAGAATGAACGCCCGTTCACACAAAGAAAAACCGCCTCTTTTCCTGAACGGTTTGTCGATAATTATCCCGCCATCACTTACCCGAAAGCGCATCCACGACCTGACCCGCCGGGCTGGTCCATGGCAATGTATCGGAGAACCCCTGTTTACGGGCATCGGCGATGAAGGCAGTAGCCGCCTTCTGCGTGGCGAAAGGCCCGATCAGCACGCGATTGGTACGCCCCATCTCGCTGACGTAAGGCTCGCGCCCCTTGAACAGTTCAGGCGTCTCGCGGTTGTAGCGCCGCCAGTCGAAGGCGATCGCCGCCTTATCCCGGCCAACGCCGATCTGGACCCAGATCCGACTTGGGTGCGAGGGCGGCGCGGGCTTCTTCGCCTTAGCCTTGGCGTCCGCGGCAGCCTTGGCTTCGGCGGCCTTGGCTTCGGCAGCCTTGGTTTTTGCGTCCTTCGCCTTGGTATCGACCGCCTTTGCGTCCTTTGCCTTGGGATCGGGCTTGCCCTTGACGTCCTTCGCCTTCTCCTCGACCGGATCGGCTTCGGCGACTTGTGGCAGCTCGATCTTGGGCGGGACCCGGGGCGGCGGCGCAGCCGGGGTTATCATGCGGATATCAACCGCACCCGGCGCCGGGAGGACAGCAGCAGTCGGCTTGCCCAGATCGGCAAAGATGTCAGCAAGAGAAGGCTGGCCGGGACCGGGCGTCGGGGGCGCGTTCACGGCGGCAGGCGGTGTACTTGCCGGCGGCGGCGCTGCCGGCGCTGACGGGGCCTGCGAGGCAGAGGCAGGAACCTGCGAGAGATCGAAACCCGACGCCGCAGGTTTCGGGGCAACCGAGTGCGTTGCCGGAGCCTGAACTGGCGCCGGGACAGCCTGAGCGACGCGGGCCGGAACCGGCGTCGGCGCCTGAGCCAGACCCGGATTCGGGGCAAGGGTCGGCTTGAACGTCTCGACCGTCGAGGGCATTTCCGCCTTGCGTCCCAGCGCCGGCAGTTCTCCGCCGTCACGCTCTATGGTAGGATTTATCTCAGGTGGCACAACCCGGTCCGGATCGGCCGCAGCAAGCGCGGCGGGGCGCGCGGCGACCGGAACCGACTTGCCGGTTTCATCCCTGGCGCCGCGTGTGCGAGGGCCGACCGTCCTTGCCATCCTGCCGGACTTCGACGTGGCGGCAGCGGCAACTTTCGTTCCTGCCTTTACTCCGCCCGTACCGAGCGGCTCCCCTTTGGGGATCAGACCGCCGCCTGCCGCACTGGCGCGCGGCGGCGCATAGGCGGCGATGCGGGCATCGTCGCGGCCGACCTCCGAGGCACGGGGAAAGCGCCCGAGGTTAGCGGCAGCCGCCTGCTGGGCTCTCGTCAGGCGCGGCATGTAACGCAGGTACGGCGCGATGTTCTGGGCGAGCGGAGCCGGCAGGATCTTCTGCGCGACGTCGACCGCTTCATTGGTATTGCCCTCGATCGCGAGCGTGAAGGCGCGGGTGCGCCAGCCGGGCTTGTCCTGCTTGTTGAGCAGCGGCAACAGCGTGCGGTAAGCCGTGCCGCCATCGCCGGCGATCGCCTGGCTGACGGCAAGGCGCGTACGAACCTCATCAGCGACAGCGCCGGAGGTCGCGGTCAGGGCCATCGCGTACTGGCGCTGGGCCGAAGCATTGTCACCGACAAGATCGTAGGCGAGGCCCCGGTCGCCGGAGATCTGCCCGGCGGTAGCGCCGGCCTTCTCCGCCTCGTCGAACAGGGGGATGGCGCTGACGGGGTCGCCGCTGAGGACAAAGGCGCTGCCCATCCCAGCCTTGACACGGGCATTGCCAGGGCCAGCCTCGTCGGCACGGCGATAGAAACCGATGGCAGCAGCATAATCCTGCATCGCCCGCGCCGCATCGCCCGCCTCGATGAGTGCAGGGACATCGCGGGGATTGCGGCCGATCGTGGCGAGGGCGGCGCTGAGGCGCTTGCTGTCAGCACTCGGCAGGGCCTGGACAACGGGACGCGAAACCACTGGCGCGCTCTGAGCCGAAACGCCCGGCGACCATGCCGCAATACCGGCGAGTGCTGCTCCACAGAGCCAGCGCGAAACCAAGTGATCCACCCGCAAGTCCTTCGTCATCCTGCCCGCCGGCCAGCCTCCCCACAAGGCATGTTCCGGCGGCTTACCTGGACGGCCGGGCCATCAGCGCCGGAGCCGCCGCGCGGAGCCGCGCAGCGACGCCCATGCGCGGTGCCCGATGAACCGCAAGCGAACGTGGGGCGATACAGGGCCGAAACGCGAACGAGCCGGCACTTCAAAGAAGTCCGGCCCGTCCCGCATCGGCCAAAACGTCGGGGAGAGACTGGCCCTGCCCCCGACGCGGCATACGTATTACTGGTTGTTCTGACGGCCGAGGAAGCGCGGGATGCTGATTGATCCAGCGTCATCGTCCTCACCCGTGGTTTCCGCACCGGGGCGCGGACGCGACAGGCTGGTCATGCGTTCGAACAGCGTGCTGCCACCGCCGGCAGCCGGCTTGGGGCGCGGCGGCACCGGGGCCTGAGGCACCTGCGCCGCGGGCTGAGCCTGAACGCCGTCGAGCCGCAGTTCGTCCTGCATGCGCGAGCGCGGCGCGGGAGCCGGCTCGGGCGCTGCCGGCGCTTCCACGCCCAGCTCGAACGGCTCGTCCGCTTCGTCGGAGGCGCCCAGTTCGAGTTCGGCGGAAGGCTCGTAAGCCTGCGACGGAGCGGAGAACGACGCGGGCTCAGGAGCCTGGATCGGCGCAGCCGCCACAGGAGCGGGCGCCGGCGAGGCCTGATAGGACATCGAGGACGGCGCCTGGGTCTGCGGACGCACCGGACCGCGTGACGAACCGAGGTTCAGCGGGCGCGAGGCGATCTCGGCCATCTCGGTGGTCTGCTCTATACCGGTCGCGACGACCGACACGCGGATCTTGCCCTGCAGGTCCGGGTTGAATGCCGAGCCCCAGATGATGTTCGCGTCAGGATCGACCAGTTCGCGGATGTGGTTCGCGGCCTCGTCGACTTCGAGCAGCTTCATGTCGTCGCCGCCGATGATCGAGATGATGACGCCCTTGGCACCCTGCATCGACACGCCGTCGAGCAGCGGGTTGGCAATCGCGCGTTCCGCCGCCTCAAGAGCGCGATTCGGGCCTTCGCCTTCGCCGGTGCCCATCATCGCCTTGCCCATTTCACCCATGACCGAGCGGACGTCCGCGAAGTCGAGGTTAATGAGGCCCGGCATGATCATGAGATCGGTGATCGAGCGCACGCCCTGCTGGAGCACTTCGTCGGCGAGCGAGAAGGCTTCCTTGAAGGTGGTTTCGGCCTTGGCGATGAGGAACAGGTTCTGGTTCGGAATGACGATCAGGGTATCGACGTGCTTCTGCAGCTCCTCGATCCCGGAATCGGCGGCGCGCATGCGGCGCGTGCCTTCGAACATGAACGGCTTGGAAACCACGCCAACCGTCAGCACGCCCTTGGCGCGTGCTGCCTCGGCGATGATCGGGGCCGCACCCGTGCCGGTGCCGCCGCCCATGCCGGCCGCGATGAAGACCATGTGGACGCCGTCGAGCAGGCGCTCCAGCTCTTCAAGCGTTTCTTCGGCAGCAGCGCGGCCCACTTCGGGGCGGGCGCCGGCACCGAGGCCTTGCGTGATGTCGGGACCAAGCTGGATGCGCGTTTCCGCGATCGAGTTGTTGAGGGCCTGCGCGTCGGTATTGGCGACGACGAAGTCGACACCCTCGATCTGCGCTTGAATCATATTGGCGATGGCGTTCCCGCCCGCGCCGCCGACGCCGATGACGACAATGCGCGGACGAAGCTCTTCGATCGCCGGGGGTCCGATGTTAATGCTCATTTCGCTCTCCTGGCAGGCACGTGCGCGAAGAAAAATTATTGACTTGTCTGATGGCACGCTTCGAGTCGTCGAAGCAAAGCATCATAAACCTTTGTCCACAGCCAAAACCGCCGTTCTCGCCGCTCTGGCCGGGGTTTTGCACGGCTGGGCGGCTGGCGGCGCGATGGGGCTTCGACAAGCTCAGTCTGAGCGGCTTCGGGCAGATAGGGAACGCTCTCGAAGCCATCCTCCTCATTCCGCTCAAGCTGGCCCTCTCGAAGTCTCAACGCCACAGCCCAGCCTTAGAAATACTCTCGCAGCGCCTGATAGACACGGCCCACCATGCCCATCCCGCCCAGCTTCACCGTGCGGGTGTGGCCCCTGCCCATCGCGCGGATATCGACCGGATCGGCCGCTGCGTATAGGACCAGCCCCGCCAGCGTCGAAAAGCCCGGCTTGACGTGCGCTTCGGCCAGGCCCGAAAGGTGCGGCACCCGCCCGATGCGCACCGGCTTGCCGATTGCCGCCTGGGCATAGTCGGCCAGCCCCACCAGTTCCGCGCCGCCGCCGGTGAAGACCACCTGCTTGCCCCGCTGGCCGGTAAAGCGCATCGTCTTGAGCGCCTTGTTGATCTCCTCCATCAGCGAGCCGAGCTGGCCGGTGATGACGCCGATCAGTTCCGCGCGCGGGATACGGTTCTTGTCGTCGGCATGGCGGGCGATCGGGCCGGTGCCCTCCTCACCCGGCGCGTTGACGGGGATCATCTCGCGGTGGTCAGTCGGGTTGGCGATGGCCGAGCCGTTGACGCATTTCAGGCGCTCTGCCTGGAAACGGCGGATGCCAAAGGCCGAGGCGATGGCGTCGGTGATGTCGGCCGAACCCATCGGGATCGCCATCATGTCCTTGAGCATGCCCTGCTCGTAAATCGCCACGTTAGTCACCTCGCCGCCGAACTCGACGAGGGCGACGCCCAGATCGCGTTCCTCGGGTGAAAGGCAGGCCTGCCCCGCCGCGATCGGCGAGCCGACCACCGCCTCGACTTCGAGGTGCGCGTTCTGCACCGCCTCGGTCAGATTGCGGATCGGCGCCCCTTCGGCGAGCATGATATGGATGTCGACGCCGAGGCGCTCGGCATGGAGGCCCTTGGGATTGCCGACGCCGTGGGCGCCGTCGAGCCGGTACTGCGCCGGCTGGGCGTGCAGGACCATGCGCCCGTCGGGCTGGATGACGTCGCGCGCCGAGATTAGCAGCTGGTCGATATCCTCCTGCTCGATGCGGCGGCCGCCGATTTCCGCGTCGAACTGGTCGATACGGCTGGCAAGGCCCGCGCCGGAGCAGCCGATCCACACCTTCTGGACGGCGGTGTCGGCCATCTTCTCGGCGCGGTCGATCGCGTCGCGCACGGCGTATGTCGCGGCGGCCATGTCGGTGACGTAACCGCGCTTGATGCCCTGGCTGGCACGGTGGCCCGAGCCGAGCACGACCATGTCGCCCACCTCGTTGATCCCGGCGACGATGGCCGAGATGCGAAACGAACCGATGTTGACCGCGCCGAAAACGCGGGAAATGCGCTGCGTGGCCATTAGAGTTCTGCCCCCATCACTGGTTTTCCGTTTCGCCGCCCTCGGAAGCCGGGACCGCCGTGTGCGGCACCGAACCTGCCTTGAGCGCCAGTTCCTGGCCTTCCTGCTCGGGCACGCGCAGGTAGATGCGGTCGCGCGCGCGCATGTCGAAAGCGGTGACCTTGCCGCCCAGCAGGCGGTTGGTGCCGTCGAGCCGCGCGAAGGTGACCAGTGCGCCCGCCGATTCCCGGTCGCCCTCCGGCAGGGCAAGTACCTGACCGGACTGGAAAGTCAGGTTCCAGCGCCGGTTGCCGATCCACTCGGCTTCCTGCACACGCGGCTTCAGCGCGGGCGCAGCTTCCAGCAGCTTACCCAGTACTGTCACCTGCTGCCCCGCGCCGGGGCCGGAAACGATCAGCTTGCCGCCTGCGTTCTTGCGACTGATCGCCTCCAGTTCATGGCCCGTCTCGTCAATCAGCACGAAGCGATCGGCCTTGCGCAATACCGCGTGCGGCTCGCGCTCGACGATGTCGATCACCAGTGTGTCGGGAAGCTGGCGCGAAACGCGCGCGTCCTTGACCCAGGAGAGACCCAGGAGGTCCTGACGCAGACCTTCGATGTCCACGAGCGGCATGGCCCGGTCCCGTTCGGCCAGCGCCTTTTCGTAGACCTTGAGTTCGTTAATATTCTTCACACCGCGCACTTCGACGCGCTTGACCTCGAAGCCGGTCTGCCCTGCGACCAGCGCCATCTGCTTGCCCGCCAGCGTCGGCAGCCCCGCGAACGAAGCCACCACGCAGACGAGCGCCACCGCGCCGCCCAGAATGGCGACAAGGAAGATGCGCTGAAGCTGCTTTTCGGTGAAGGGCAGCCAGCCCATCGCCGTATCGAGCGCCGAGCCGGTGCGTGCCTTTGCCGCGCGCACCTTGCGCTGCTGCCCCTGCGCGGCGGCGGCCTTGCGGGCTGTCGTGCCCTTGCGCCGGATCGTCTGGCTCATTTTGCGCCTGCTTTCGGCTTCGCGTCCGCGAGTGCCTCGGCGATGATCGCCTCGACCAGTTCCGGGTATTCCATGCCGCAGGCGCGCGCCTGTTCGGGAACGAGGCTGAGCGGGGTCATGCCCGGCTGGGTGTTGACCTCAAGCAGGAACAGGCCCTCGATCCCCTGCGTATCGTCCCAGCGAAAATCGGCACGGCTGGTGCCCTTGCAGCCCAGCAGCTGGTGCGAGCGCAGGGCAAAATCCTTGCAGGCCTGTGCGATCTCGTCGGGGATCTCGGCCGGGCAGATGTGCTCGGTGAGACCCTCGGTGTACTTGGAATCGAAGTCGTAGAAGCCCGACTTGGGCTTCAGTTCGGTCACCAGCAAGGCGCGGTCACCGATCACGGCGGTCGTCAGTTCGCGGCCCCGGATGTACGGCTCGGCCAGCAGTTCGTCGAACTCCTGCCACGGACCCTTCGCGCCCGGCGCAATGGGGTTGCCGTAATTGCCCTCGGCCGTGACGATGGCGACGCCCACCGACGAACCCTCGTTCACCGGCTTCAGAACATAAGGCCGCGGCAGGGGATCGCGCTCGTGGATTTCGGCGCACTTGACCACGCGGCCGCCGGGCATGGGGATGCCGTGAGGGACCAGCGCCTGCTTGGTCAGTTCCTTGTCGATGGCGATCACCGAGGTCGCGAGCCCGGAGTGCGTGTAGGTGAGGCCCATCAGGTCCATCATGCCCTGCACCGTGCCATCTTCGCCCGGGGTGCCGTGAAGCGCGTTGAACACCACGTCCGGCTTTGCCTCTGCAAGGCGCAGTGCGACATCGCGGTCCATGTCGATGCGGGTGACCTTGTGGCCCTTGCTCTCGAGCGCCTTCGCCACGCCCTCGCCGCTCATCAGCGAGACCGGGCGTTCGCTCGACCAACCGCCCATCAGGACCGCGACATGGAGTGTAGAGAGGCTCATGAATTCAGACTCGTTCTGTAAAGCGGGGTTTGCAGGTCGCGCACTTCATCGGAGCAGCCCTTGTCCCAGGGGAACAGGCCGTCATCGACGCCGGGCCAGACGATCTGCATGGCGCGGGTAAATTCGGTTTCCAGCTCAGTCTCGGCAAACCACATGGCGGAGTTGAAGTAGTAGGGCATCAGGCATTCCGCTTCGACTTCGCGCAGCACGCAGCGATGCCCCTTGAGGATGCCCTCGATCTCCATCCAGTCCTCCAGCACCAGTCCCTCGCGGCACAGGTCGAGCACGCCGTTGATGACGGCGGCGGACAGTTCGGCGGAGAAGCCGAAGACGATCACTTCGGGCTGATGCACCGACGCAGGGAAGCCGACCGAATACGCGAAGCGCTCGCCCTCGTCGATGTCGTCTTCGTCCTCCTCGCCGTCATTGCCCATGCCGTCATTATCGGGCGGAGAGACGACGGTGATGTGGCAGCCGAACTCCTCGATATTGTCGAGAATCTGGTCTTCGTGGTGGGAGAGTTCCCAGTCGTGGTCGCTCATCGAGTCTTCGTCGCTCATGACTTGAGGCCCACGCGCTGGATTTCCCATTCGAGGTCGACGCCCGAGCGGTCCTTCACGCGGCGGCGTACTTCCTCGCCCAGATCCTCGATCTGGGCGGCGGTCGCATCGCCGGTGTTGAGCAGGAAGTTGGTGTGCTTCTCGCTGACCTGCGCGCCGCCGATCTGGAGCCCCCGGCAGCCGGCTTCGTCGACCAGTTGCCAAGCCTTGTGGCCATCCGGGTTCTTGAAAGTCGAGCCGCCAGTCTTCGAGCGCAGCGGCTGGCTGGCCTCTCGCGCGGCGGAAATGCGGTCCATCTCGGCCTGGATCGCCGCCGGTTCGCCGGGGCGGCCCTTGAAACGTGCGGAGACGACGACCGCACCTTCGGGCAATTCGGAATGGCGGTAGGTATAGCCAAGATCGGCGACGGTCAGCGTAACCAGTTCGCCCGAGCGCAACACCACCTCGCAGTCGATGAGGATGTCCGCGACCTCGCCACCATAGGCACCGCCGTTCATCCGCACGAAACCGCCCACTGTACCGGGGATCGAGCGCAGAAATTCGGCGCCTGCCACCCCTGCATCGCGCGCGATGGAGGAGACCAGAATCCCGCTCGCCCCGCCGCCGCAGATGAGCGTGACGTCGTCCGCCGTCACTTTGGCGAACGTCTTGCCGAGGCGGATCACGACGCCGGGCACCCCGCCGTCACGCACGATCATGTTGGAGCCGAGGCCCAGCGCCATGATCGGCACTGCCGCATCAAGACCGCGCAGGAAGTCCTGCAGGTCGGCCATGTCTTTCGGCTCGAACAGCCACTGCGCATGACCGCCCGCCTTGAACCAGACGAGCGGCGCCAGCGGCGCGTTCGGCGTCAGTTTGCCACGAACGGAAGGAAGGCTTGCCGCCTCAATCACCTAAGCGCTCCGCACCCGAATGGCTTCGGCCAGACCGGCCGCCCACTTGGTGATGTCGCCCGCGCCGAGGCACACGACCATATCACCCGCCTGCACCGTACCCGCGAGCGCATCGGCCAGGGCATCCGCTCCGGCGATGACCTGCGCCGAGCGGTGCCCGCGTGCCTTCATTCCTGCGACCATTTCGGCGCTGTCGACGCCCTCGATGGGCTGTTCGCCTGCCGCGTAGACCGGGGCCGCATAGACAACGTCCGCATCGTTGAAGGCGCCCTGGAAATCTTCCATGTGATCGCGAAGGCGGGTGAAGCGGTGCGGCTGGACCACAGCGATCACGCGGTTCTTCACGCCCTCTCGCGCGGCCGCAAGGACTGCGCGGATTTCGACCGGGTGGTGGCCGTAGTCGTCGATCACGGTGACCGATCCGCCTTCGACCGCGACCTCTCCGACATTGGTGAAGCGGCGTTTGACACCCCGGAACTTGGAAAATCCGGTCTGGATGCAGGAATCCGAGCAACCCATCTCCACCGCCACGCCCACCGCAGCGAGCGCGTTCTGGACGTTGTGGCGGCCCGGCATCGGCAGTTCGATGCCCTCAATCCGGCGGAAGGTGCCATCGCGCTGGCGCAGGGCCACGTCGAAGCGGTTGCCGCCGGGGATCGGGGTCACGTTCTCGCCGCGAATGTCGGCCTGGGCGGAGAAGCCGTAGGTCACCACGCGGCGGTCGCGCACCTTGGGGATGATCGCCTGCACTTCGGGGTGGTCGATGCACAGCAGCGCCGCGCCGTAGAACGGCACGTTCTCGATGAATTCGACGAACGATTCCTTGATCCGGTCGAACGAACCGTAGTGATCGAGATGCTCGGGATCGATGTTGGTGACGATGGCGATGGTGCCATCGAGGCGCAGGAACGATCCGTCGCTCTCGTCGGCCTCGACCACCATCCAGTCCGAAGCGCCAAGGCGCGCGTTTGAGCCGTAAGAGTTGATGATGCCGCCGTTAATGACGGTGGGATCGACCCCGCCCGCATCGAGCAGCGCCGCGACCATCGAGGTCGTGGTGGTCTTGCCGTGGGTGCCGGCCACCGCCACGGTGTTCTTGAGGCGCATCAGTTCGGCCAGCATCTCGGCCCGGCGGACCACGGGGATGCGGTGTTCGAGCGCGTAGACGACTTCCGGATTGTCGCGCTTCACCGCCGTGGAAGTGACGACGACCGCCGCCCCCTCGACGTTCTGCGCCACTTGGCCGATCATGACCTTGATCCCGCGTGTCCGCAGGCCCTCGATCACGTAGCCTTCGGCGATGTCGCTGCCCTGCACCGAATAGCCCAGGTTGTGCATGACCTCGGCGATGCCGGACATGCCGATGCCGCCGATGCCGACGAAGTGAATCGTCCCGATGTCGGTGCCGACGCCCTTCATGCGGCGGCTCCGTGCGAAACATGCTTCGACAAGCTCAGCATGAGCGGGGAGGGGAAGAAATGCGTAGAGTTCATATAGGCGAAATACACCAAGGTCCGCTCATCCTGAGCTTGTCGAAGGATCACTGCGCAGACTCCCGCGCCAGCGCTTCACCGCCTTGCGGCGCAGCGGCCTTTTCCATGCGGATCACGTCCATGATCGGGGCAGCGCCAAAGCTCTCGACCAGATCGGCGAGATCCTTGGCGGCGTTGGGATAACCGCAGTTCCAGGCCGCATGGGCCGCATTGGCCAGCGTATCGGGGTGCTGCGCGATGGCCTGGATCTGCAGGCACAGATCCTTGGCCATCTGCTGATGGATTTCCGACTGCTTCGAGAGCAGCGCGTTGCGCTTGTCGCCCTTGTAGTGGTCGGGCTCCTCGGTGGTGATCGCCGGTTGGCGGATCACGCGGGCACCGCCCGCCGCCACGATCTCACGCGCGTTGGCGGTCTGGTGGTCGTCGGTCGCATAAGGCAGCGGGATGAGGATTGCGGGACGGCCCACGCCGGTCAACTCCGCAATCGTCGAGGCGCCGGAGCGGCCGACGAACAGGTGCGCTCCGGCAAGCCGGTCGGCCATGTCCTCGAAATAGGTCGCCAGTTCGGCCGGAATACCGTGCGAGGCATAGCGCTGGCGCACGCCCTCGATGTCCTCGGGGCGGCACTGCTGGATCACCTGAAGGCGCGAACGCAGCGCCGGGGGCAGCATGGCCAGCCCCTCGGGCACGATCTGCGAAAGCACCCGCGCGCCCTGGCTGCCGCCGGTCACGAGGATGCGCAGCAGGCTGTCTTCCGAGAACTCTGGGAAAGGCTCGTCGCGCAGCGTCAGCACTTCCTCGCGCACCGGGTTGCCGACAAGCGTGACCTTGGCATCTAGCGACGGGTCAAGCCGATCCGTGCGCTCGCTGGAGGTGGCGATGGCATTCACGCGCTTGGCGAAGTAGCGGTTCACCCGGCCCAGCACCGCGTTCTGTTCATGAAGCACCGTCGGCAGCTTCGCCGCGCGCGCCGCGAGCAGCGTGGGGAGCGCGGGATAGCCGCCGAACCCGACGACAGCGGTAGGCTCGAACGTATCGAACAGGCGCAGCGCCATGCGCCGGCCTTCCAGCACGCCTCTGGCGCCCTTGATCCAACCTAGCGGGTTCTTCCCCGCGATCCGGCCGGCAGGCAGGACGTGGGCGGGAAGGTAGTCCGGCTTGCCGGGGATCGCGGCGCCGCGCTCGTCCGTCACCAGTGCGACATGGTGACCACGTGCGTGCAGTTCGGCAGCCAGCGCGAAAGCGGGGATGAGGTGTCCGCCGGTCCCGCCTGCGGCGAGGACATAGTGGCGGGAGACGAGGCCGGTTACCGGGCTCATTGCGACTCTCCGATAGCGCGCAGCGAAAACTTCTCGCGCTTGATGAACGGGTTGCGCCGGGTGACGGCGAGCAGCAGCCCCATGCTGAGGCACATCGCCACGGTGGACGAACCGCCGTAGCTGATGAGCGGCAGGGTCATGCCCTTGGACGGGAACAGCTGCAGGTTGACGAGAATGTTGATGAACGCCTGCCCGCCGAACTGCGCGGCGAAGCCCGATGCGGCGAGCACTGTGAACAGGTCCTCCTCCTCAACCAGCCGCAGGATCACGCGGGTCAGGATGGCGAGGTAGAGCATGACGATGATCATGCAGGCGAGCAGTCCGAACTCCTCGCCGATGACGGAGAAGATGTAGTCGGTATGTGCTTCCGGCAGGGCCAGCTTGCGCGTGCCCATCCAGAAGCCCAGCCCGGTCCAGCCGCCGTTGAGGATCGTGCGCTGTGCAAGGTCCACCTGATCGAACGCGGTGCCGCCGAACAGGAAGTTGTCGATGCGGTTGCGGCCGTTGTCATACGTGAAATACATCAGGACAAGGCCCGCAATGCCCGCTCCGAAGAACATGCCGATGCGTTTCAGATCGATCCCTGAAAGCAGGATCAGCACCAGAAAGGCGCCGGAAAATAGCATCGTCGAACCGAAGTCCGGCTGCAGCATCAACAGAGCGCCCAGCAGGCCCATCAGGCCGAAGCAGATGCCCACCACCGGAATGTTCGGATCGCGCGCCCGCCACGACAGTATCCAGGCGAGCAGGATCGGGAAGCCGCACTTGAGGAATTCCGACGGCTGGAGCGAGATGCCGAAGCGCAGCCAGCGCTTGGCGCCGTTCACTTCCGAACCGACCAGCGGCACCAGCACCAGCGCAATCAGCATCGCTCCGCCCAGCAGAATGCCGAAGCGGCGCGCATTGTCCTTGGTCAGAGTGGAGGCCCAGAACATCGCGATCAGGCCGAGCAACTGCCAGCGCATGTGCAGGTAGAAGAAGTGAAGCTGCGACAGCTTCTCCGCCGAGGTCGACAGACGGCGCGCGCTGGCGGGAGAACCCGCCGCCACTGCCACCGCGCCGATCGCCATGAGGATCAGCACGAGAACCAGTGTCGTGCGGTCGATCTCCTGCCACCAGATCGCAAGCTGGCTGCGCCGGTTGCGGTTATAGCGCTGCGAGGCTGCCGCCGGGTTGGGGGCGATGGTCGCCATCAGGCCCGTCCGTCCCCGGACGCGCTCTCGCCGATTTCGAGGAGCGCCTCGACGATCTGGCGAAAAGCCTGCCCACGCGCTTCGTAGTCGCGGAACTGGTCGAAGCTGGCGCAGGCGGGGGAAAGCATGACAACGTCGCCGGGCTTCGCGGCGGCCATAGCCTCGCGGATCGCCTCGGCCATCATCTCGGAATTGTGAACCGGAATGTGCGGAGCCAGAATTTCGGCGAAACGCGGCCCGGCATCACCGATGGTATAGGCAGCCGCGATGTTGCCGAAGAATGGCGCGCATTCGTCGAGGTTGTCACCCTTGGGCAAGCCGCCGAGAATCCAGTGGATGCGCGGCTGCGGGTCGGGCGGGAATGCGGCGATGGCGGGCGCAGTGGAGGCCGGGTTGGTCGCCTTGCTGTCGTTGATGTAGGTGACGCCGTTCGCCTCGGCCACGCGCTCCATGCGGTGGGGCAGGCCGCTGAAGGTGCGCAGGGCCTTGCGCCACTGCGGCTTCTTGATGCCCAGCGCCTCGACGATGGCGACGGCCACGGCAGCGTTCTGAAGGTTGTGCGGTCCCTGCAGCGAAGGCCATTCCTTCTGGAGCGGAAGAAGGTCCGCGCCGTCGACCATGCGCACGAGGCCCGGCGCGCGGCGCGCTGCCTCGATGTGGGCGATGGCGCGCGTCTCGCGGTCGCCAGTGCCGAAGGCGGCGCTGCGCCCGCTGCCCTGCATCGCGAAAAGGCGCGCCTTGGAGGCGGCATAAGCCTCGAACCCGTCGTAGCGATCGAGGTGGTCCGGGGTGATGTTGAGCAGCGCGGTCACATCGCAGTCGAGGCTATAGGTCAGGTCGATCTGGTAGCTGGACAGTTCCAGCACGTAGACGCCGCCAGCCGGCAGCGGCTCGGTGCCCAGCACGGGCACACCGATGTTGCCGCCCACGCGCGCGGTCACCCCGGCGCACTCGAGCAGGTGGCAGACCAGCGAGGTCGTGGTCGACTTGCCGTTGGTGCCGGTGATGCCGACGACGCGGTGCGGGGGAAGGTCGCCACGCGCAAGCGCGAAAAGTTCGATATCGCCGATCACCGGCACGCCCGCGCGGGCGGCGGACTCGGCGATCGGGTGGCGGTTGAGCGGGATACCCGGCGAGACGACGACGCCGTCATAGCCGGTCAGGTCTGCGGCGACAGGGTCGGTCAGTTCGACCTTGCCGCAGTCGGTCCACTCGCACAGCTGCTGGCGCGCTTCGTCGCGGCTGTCCCAGGCCATGACATGCGCCCCGCTCTCCACCAGCGTCGTGGCAGCGGTCAGCCCCGAGCGGGCAAGGCCGAGGACCGCGTAGCGCTTTCCGGCAAAGACGGGGGAGACGATCATGCGCCCAGAACCCTCATCGCAGCTTCAGTGTGGCGAGGCCGAGCACGGCGAGGACGATCGAGATGATCCAGAAACGGATCACGACAGTCGATTCGTGCCAGCCCTTCTGCTCGAAGTGGTGATGGATCGGCGCCATACGAAAGACGCGGCGGCCAGTGCGCTTGAACCAGAAGACCTGGATGATGACCGAAACGGCTTCCAGCACGAACAGCCCGCCGACGATGGCCAGCACGATCTCGTGGTGCGCGGCGACGGCGATGCAGCCCAGTGCGCCGCCCAGCGCAAGACTGCCGGTGTCGCCCATGAACACAGCGGCAGGCGGCGCATTGAACCACAGGAAGGCAAGGCCTGCCCCCATGATCCCGGCGCAGAAGATCGCCAGTTCGCCCGCGCGCGGAACGTGCGGAATGCCGAGATACGTCGCATAGTCGACGCGGCCAGCGAGGTAGCAGATGATCGCGAAGGTGCCCGCCGCGATGATGACCGGCATCGTCGCAAGACCGTCGAGGCCATCGGTCAGGTTCACCGCATTGCCCGCGCCCACGATCACCACGGCGGCGAAGACGTAGTAGAACGGACCCAACGGAATGTACCGGCCCGACAGGAACGGCACGTAGAGGTTGGTGTTGAGCTGGCTGACGATGATGTACGAAGCGATGCCCGCGACGATAAATTCGAGCAGCAGGCGCACCTTGCTGGACAAGCCGGCATGGTGGCGCTTGGTCACCTTGTCGTAGTCGTCAAGGAAACCGATGATCCCGAACCCGACGGTCACGGCCACGCAGGCCCAGACGAACGGGTTGGTCATGTCCATGAACAGCAGCATGGTGATAATCAGAGAAGTCAGGATCATCAGCCCGCCCATGGTGGGCGTGCCGCGCTTGGCGAGGTGGGTTTTCGGGCCGTCCTCGCGGATCGGCTGGCCCTTGCCCTGCCGGATTCGCAGCATGTTGATGAACTTGGGGCCGATAATCAGGCCGATCACCAGCGCCGTCATCAGCGCCGCGCCGGAACGGAACGTCTGGTAGCGGAAGAGGTTGGACAGTCCCTCGAAATGGAACCATTCTGCAATGAGATACAACATCTTGCGGGGCCTAACCCCTACCCTTCCTGCTTGCTGAGCGCGGTCACGAGAGCTGACAGACCTACCGAATTCGAGCCTTTGACGAGGATGGCATCATCCCGTTCCAGCCCGAACGCGCGCAAGGTTTCGACAGCTTCCCGCACGCTTGGGCAATGCGCGAAGGGCGCGGTTTTGCCAAGGTCGGACGGGCCGGATTTCCCCAATTCCTCGGCTAAAGCGGCCATTTCGTCGCCTACCAGCAGGGCGTAGTCGACGCCCGCTTCGCGGATCGGCTCGGCCAGCGCGGCGTGATAGTCGGGGCCGTGGCTGCCCAGTTCCTTCATCGCGCCCAGAACAGCGATTCGCCGACGCGCCGGAGTGCGGCCGAGCTGCGCCAGCGTGGCCCGCATCGAGGCCGGGTTAGCGTTGTAGCTTTCGTCGATCAGCAGGGCCTTGCGCTGCCCATTGGCGTCCGGTTCGCCGCCTTCGACATCGATTTCAACACGGGCGCCGCGGCCGGGCATGCCGCCCATCTCGGCCAGCGCTACCCCAGCGGCACCGAGGTCGCCCTTGACGGCACGTACCGCGGCCATGACGGCCAGCGAGTTGATGACCTGATGCTCACCCGGCGCGGCGACGGTGTAGCACACGCGGCGATCGCCCATGTCGACGGTGACGAGCGAGCCGCCACCGATCGCGGGCACCGTGTCGAGCAGCCGCACATCGGCATCCGCCGCCTTGCCGAACGAAACGACCGTCGCTCCGCAGGCCAGCGCGCCTTCACGCAGACGGGCATAGTGCGGGCTGTCGATGGGGATGACGGCGGTGCCACCTTCCTCCAGCCCTTGGAAAATTTCGGCCTTGGCGTCGGCGATGGCCTCTTCCGAGCCCAGCATCTCTATGTGTGCGGGCGCGATCGTGGTGATGACGGCAACGTTCGGGCGGACCTGACGGGTCAGCGCGGCGATCTCGCCCGCATGGTTCATGCCCATCTCGAACACGCCGAAGCGGCTGCGCCCCGGCATCCGGGCAAGGCTGAGCGGCACGCCGACGTGGTTGTTGTAGCTCTTGACCGAGCGATGCGCATCGCCCCGGCTGGAGCGATCGAGCGCGGCGAAGATCATTTCCTTCACGCCGGTCTTGCCGACCGATCCGGTAACCCCGATCACCGGGCCGCGAGCGCGCGCGCGGGCCGCCGCGCCAAGGCGTTCCAGCGCCTCCATCGTGTCGGCGACAAGAATATGCGGACCGTCTACCGGACGGTCCACCACCACGGCGGCGGCACCCTTGGCGAAGGCCATCTCGACGAAGCGGTGGCCGTCCATGGCCTCGCCCTTGAGCGCGAAAAACAGGTCGCCGGGCTGGACGTCGCGGCTGTCAATCTCGACGCCGGAGACGGTGAATTCGCCCCCCGATGCTCCGTGCACCTCGCCTTTCACGGCGCGCGCGATGGAGCCTGCGTCCCACAGGACGTGAAGGTTCTCCTCTGCCGCATCGAGGGGCCAATCGAGGATCCGGGCAACAGCTACCATCGTCGTTCTACCTTCCCAGCGAGCCAGCCATTTCCCTGGCCACGGTGACATCGTCGAATGGCAGGACGCGCACGTTGTCGCCGCTGCCGATGATTTGCCCCTGTTCGTGCCCCTTGCCGGCGATGAGGACCACGTCCCCTGCCCCGGCCTCGGCGACGGCGAGGCCAATGGCCTCGCGCCTGTCGCCCACTTCCCGCGCCCCTGCTGCCATGCCTGCCAATACCATGGCGCGGATGGCGGCGGGGTCTTCCCCGCGCGGATTGTCGTCGGTGACGATGGCGAGGTCTGCCCCCTCGCCTGCCACCCGGCCCATTTCGGGCCGCTTGCCCTGGTCCCGGTCGCCGCCGGCGCCGAAGACCGTAATCAGCTTGCCCGTGACGTGCGGCCGAAGCGCGGCAATCGCCGCCTCCAGCGCATCGGGCGTATGTGCGTAATCGACATAGACCGGCGCGCCCGAAGGCGTGATCGCCGCCCGCTCGATACGCCCGCGCACCGTGACGAGGCGCTTCATCGCGTCGAACGTCAGGTGTTCATCACCGCCACAAGCCAGCACGAGCCCCGCCGCGACAAGCGCGTTGGCGGCCTGATACGCGCCGATCAGCGGCAGGTCGATCAGGCGCACCTTGCCGAGGTATTCTATCTCCAGCTTCTGCCCCAGCGCGGTAGGGGTGCGGCTGACGAGGCGGATATCCGCCCCCTTCATACCCACCGTGAACAGCTTCAGGCCGCGCGCTTTCGCGTGGTCAATCGCCTTGTCCGACCAGGCATCGTCCGCCCAGACCACTGCCATACCGCCAGGGGTCACAACTTCGTCGAACAGACGCATCTTCGCGGTGAAGTACTCGTCCATCGTTGCGTGATAATCGAGATGGTCGCGGCTGAGGTTCGTGAACGCGCCCGCAACAACGCGCGGCCCCTCGCTGCGGAACTGCGACAGCCCGTGGCTCGATGCCTCGTAGGCGACGTGCGTCACGCCTTCGCGCGCAAGGCCTGAAAGGTTGGCGAGGAAGGTCACGATATCGGGCGTGGTCAGCCCGGTCGAGACCGTCTCGTCGCTGGTGGTGACGCCCAGCGTGCCGATCGAGGCGGCGCGCTGGCCGGCCATGCGCCAGATCTGACGGACCAGTTCGACCGTGGAAGTCTTGCCGTTGGTGCCGGTCACCGCGACCAGCGTTTCGGGCGGGGGCGCGAAGAACGGCGCGGCGAGCGCCGCGAACAACCGGCGCGGCTCGGCATCGGCGAAGTGGGCCGCGCCTTCGACTTTGGCGTCGGGGTGCGCGACGATAGCCACCGCCCCGGCCTTGATCGCGGCGTCGATGAAGTCCTCACCGTTGAAGCGCGCACCGCGAAAGGCGCCGAATACGGTGCCCGGCGCGATCTTGCGGTGGTCGATCGCAAAGCCGGTCACGTTGGCGTCCGTGCCTGCCGGGGCGATGCCGGCGGCGGCGCACAGCGTGTTCAGTTTCATTCCCCGTCGCTCCCTTGCGGAACCAGCGGCTTGAGGTCGCTGATGTCGATATCGCGCGTTTCGTCGGGCATGATGCCCAGCAGCGGCCCGATGCGCGGAACGACGCGCTGGATGACCGGCGCCGCGTTCCAGGCTGCGGTGCGCTGGAACGAGGTTGCAGCCGTGCCTTGTGGCTCATCCATCATGGCGATGACGACGAAGCGAGGCTTGTCCATCGGGAAGGCGGCGGCAAACGTCGCGATCAGCGAATGGTGGCGATAGCCGCCCGCACCCGGCTTCTCGGCCGATCCGGTCTTGCCGCCCACCCGGAAGCCCGGTGCGTCGGCCTTCCGGCCCGTGCCGTACTGGACGATCATGCGCAAAAGCTGGCGGATACGCGCGCTGGTCGACGCCTTGAACACGCGGCGTCCTTCCGGCACCTCGGAAGCACCCAGTTTCTTGAGCGTCGCCGGGCGCCAGATGCCACCATTGACCAGCGCTGCATAAGCCGATGCGAGGTGCAGCGGCGTCACCGCGATGCCGTGACCGTAAGCCACTGTCATGGTGCGCAGGCGCGGCCATTCGCCGCTCGGCCAGATCGGGAAACCGCGCGCGGGCAGTTCGACGTAAGGCCGCTGGTTCATCGCCAGCGCTTCCATGGTCTGCTTCAGCCGCACGCCGCCCAATTCGTCGGCAATGCGGGCCGTGACGGTGTTGGACGAATGGATCAGCGTCTCGGGCACATTGAGCGAGGCGCCATAGTTGTGAAGATCGTGGATCGTGAAGCGCCCGACGTGCAGCGGCGTCGCCGGCCATTGCTTGCCCAGATCGGACACCACGCCCGCATCCAGCGCGGAGGCGACGGTGATCGGCTTGAATGTGGAGCCCAGCTCGTAGACCTGGTTGGTCACGCGGTTGAAGCCGTGCGGAACGTCCCCATTGGCGGCTTCTTCCGCCGAGATCACCATGTCGGTCGGCTTGACGTGGTTGGGATCGAAGGATGGCAGCGAAGCCAGCGCCAGAATCTCGCCCGTATCCACGTCGAGGATGACGCCTGCCGCGCCCTTTGCCTTGCTCAGCGTAATGGCGGTGGAGAGTTCGTCCTCCAGGGCGCTCTGCACGCGAAAATCGATCGAGAGGACCGATGGCGTCGTGCGCCCTTCGTGGCTGATGAGCTGGTCATTAAAGGCCTGCTCCATGCCCACTTTGCCGTGGCCGTAGCTATCGACATATCCCAGGACGTGAGCCGCCATCGAACCCTGCGGATAGAAACGCGTCGCCTCCAGCGGGAATTCGAGCGCGGGTTCGCCCAGCGCATGAACCTTGTTGGCGTCTTCGGGCAGGATCGACTTGCGCAGGTATCCCGGCTTGCCCGAGCGCAGCTTGCCAAGCAACTCGTCCCGATCGAGATCAGGGAAAATACGTACCAGGCGGGCAGCGACCTCCTCGGGGCTCTGGATCAGCGCAGAGCCTTCGGTCATCGCCTTGGGATTGAACCAGAGTGAATAAACGCGAAAATCGCGCGCCAACGGCACGCCATTGCGGTCGACGATCTCGCCCCGGTTGGGGATCAGCAGATCGCCCAGCTCGCCGTGGCGCGGCGTGACGCCGGTAAAGCCAAGGTAGGTAATGCGCGCCAGAGCGCCCACCGTCACGAGAACGAAGACGCCCAGAATCCACAAGGTGCGCAGCTTCGCCACCAGCAGCGAGCGCTGGCGAACGTTGACGAGCTTGCGCCGGCCGGTCGAGACAGTGGTCGGGATCGAGCCGAGGGAGAAGGACGCCGGGGCGTTCACTGCTGGGCAGCCTCCGCCACTTCGATGCGGGCCAGGCGCTTGCCGATGGCGGCAGCGTCACGCGCGATCGCCTCGCGCTCGGGGTCGCGGCCCTTGACGCCCGGCTTGTCTGTGCTGTCCGGCAGCGCGGCGGCAGTAGCACCCGTCACCGGCGAGACCATCGCCAGGAGCGAGGAACCGTCGCCATCCTCCGGCTTCTCGGCATTGGCGTAGCGGATCGGCTGCGGCGCACCAGGCCCCGCCGCCTTGCCGAGCGCGGCAAGCTGACGCTCACCCTCGATGTATTGCCCGGCGATCGGCGCCTTGTAGCCGAACTCCAGGTCGTTGAGCTGCTTCAGGGCCTGCTGGTTGGAGCGGGTCTGGAACTCGGTTTCGAGGAAGTCGATGTCCTGCTGCACCCAGACCATCCGCTTTTCGGTGTCGTGAACCTGGCTCTTCACGGCATTGACGCGCAGCGTGAGCGCGATCGACACCGCGCCGCAGATCACCAGCACGGAAATCCAGCCGATAGAGCGGACACGGTCACTGGTGAAGTTCATGCGGAAGTCCTTTGGCTGGGGGAACCATCGGTATTGCGAGGGGAGGCGGAAGTACGCACGGCACTGCGCAGGGTCGCGGAGCGTGAGCGGGGATTGACGGAAAGCTCCTCGTCGCCGGCGCGCACCGCCTTGGAAAGCTGAGCAAAAGGCGCAGGCGCCGTGACCGCCTGCGGCAGATGGCGCGAGGTGGTCTGGCCTGCACTGCTGGCATCGCGCAGGAAGCGCTTGACCTTGCGATCCTCAAGGCTGTGGAACGTCACCACCGCAAGGCGGCCGCCCTCACCCAGCAGCGTCTCCGCGCCGGAAAGGCCTGCGTCGAGTTCGTCCAGTTCGCCGTTCACATGGATACGGATAGCCTGAAAGCTGCGGATCGCCGGGTCCTTCTGGACCCCGCCGCCCTTGTAGGCAGGGTTGTAGCCCAGTGCCTTGCGTACCGCGCGGGCCAGATCCATCGTCGTCGCCAGTGGACGCGCCGCCACGATCGCGCGGGCAACCCGGCGCGACTGGCGCTCCTCACCGTAAAGGAAGAGCACGTCGGCGATCTCGGCTTCGTCAGCCTCATTGCAGAAGTCGGCGGCGGACATGCCGTCCTGGCTCATGCGCATGTCGAGAGGACCGTCGGAACCGAACGCAAAACCACGCTCCGACTGGTCGAGCTGCATCGAGGACACGCCGATATCCATAACCACGCCGTCGACCCGGTCGATGTCGACTTCGGCCAGACCCTCGACCATTTCCGAGAAGCGGCGCGCGTGCAGCACCAGGCGGGGGGGAACTTCCGCCAGTTCCGGCCACTTGCCCGGGTTCGCGCGAACGGTCGCGATCGCGTCTGGATCGCGGTCGAAGGCGTGCACAGTCGCGCCCGTGTCCAGCAGGCGGCGCGTATAGCCGCCCGCGCCCAGCGTCGCATCAACGATGATGTCGCCGCCCCGGGGGTTCAGGGCGGCGACAACCTCCTCAAGGAGCACGGGAATATGGGGCTGCTGGGGGGAACTCACTTTTTCTTCGCCTTGGTAATTTCGGCTTCCGCCAGTGAGCGGCACGTTGCGATGGCCGCCTCGAAATCAGGGTCGTCGCCAAGGGCGTAAAGCTCCTCGGGGTTCCAGATCAGTATCCCGGAGCGGCCAATGCCCTGGAAGAACAGCTGCTCGCCGAAGTTGGCGAGGCTGGTCAGTGCCTCGGGCATGGTGAAACGGCCGCTGCCGTCGAAGGGCACCTGCTGGAAATTGTAGAGCTGCATCGCGCGCTTATCGCGGTTGAAGGTGCGCCCGGCGTTGTCCGCACGGGTCTGCTCTGCATCGAGCTGCGGTTCGAATTCATCGACGCGCGACAGGCCGAAGCCGACGAGGCACTTCCATTCGGAGTGCTTGGCAAGGCACAGGACATCCTTGCCACTCGAATCGCGCACGGTCGAACGGAGGACGTTGGGCAGCACGAAACGGTTCTTGTCGCGTAGAAGCGAAAAGCCCTGCCCGCTGTAAATGAATGGCTGCCCCGCCATATCCGCCTGTTTTCGCCCCAGAGGTGACCGTCTCGGACATGGCCGGGCCTCGCCCAGCCGCACACGCGTGCACCCAGGTCCCGTGCCCGAACGGGACACGGCAAGACTCAGTCATTCCGATTGACCGTTCTTCTATATCGGGAAATGTGGGGATTAAAGGGAAATATAGGGATCAGCGGTTATTTATCCGCCGAATAGAGCCATCGGCGACGAACCGAACGGAAATCGCTTGTGCATCCTGGTGCACTTATGACCATAATTCCCTTGAATCGCAATGGTTTTGTGAGGAATCGAAGGTCATCCCCAATGAACCCTGGCTTCACCCCTCCCATCCCCATTAATCACCGAAACGTGCCGGGTCGGACAACCGATTCAGCAATCTGCCAAGAATCACCTGCCGCTGCGGCAGTTCCAGCGAATCCTCGGGAATTTCCAGTAGCGCGGCATCTGCCAGCGCCAGAACCCGGCCTTTTCCGGCACTGCACTCTGCCATGAGCCCGGCAGCCTCAAGCCGGCAATGGGCAACCGCATCCCGTCCCTTCCCCGAATCCGCCCCTTCCCCGGAATTCCCCGGAAAGCGGAAAAACCCCGGCAGGTTCACCGGGATATCTCCGTCAGGCACGGTCACGGCATGCTCTCCGGCGGCCTGCGCATCGTCGAACGCCAGCTCCAGCCCCCACCGGCCGAGTATCGGCGAAAGCATTGCGATGTCCTGGGGGCGGCGGGGATCGCCGGGGCCGAACAGCGAATGCGCGGTCAGCATCGGGTCGGCGAACAGCAGCACGCGTCCGCCGCCCTGCACCCAGGCGTCGAGCGCGACGTTCTCCTGCGCGGTAAGCGGGCGCGGCTGCGCGAGGATCAGGATACCTTCGGCGGGAAACGAAAGCGGCGCCAGCGTATCGAGCGCGGTAACGGGGCCGTGCGCACGCAGTGTTTCCAGCGCCCAGTGCGGCGGGGCGTTGTCAGCGAGCAACCCGCGAATGTCGCCGCTTTCGTTCCAGGTGATCGGCAAGCTGGTGTAAAGCCCGATCGCCGCAACGCGGCGCGGCGGCGCCGTATCGCGCTCGCCGCAACCGGCAAGCGCGATGGCGGCAAGCAGAACGAGGTCAAGGCGCCAGCGGCGCGCCCGGTTCACCGGATGCCTCTGGCGTCGGAGACACAGCGGGCGCCGGGCTGGGGTCAGCAGCGGGGACGACGCCGATATCGGCGAGCGGATCGCTGGCCGTCTTGGTGGGCTTTGCGTCTACCGCCACGACCTGCTGGATCGGGTCCTGCGTATCCACCAGCCGCAGCCGGTCGCGGATGATGTTGGCGAGGCCCACGATGAGCAGCATCGCGCAAAGGCCGAACAGGCCAATCTGCAACCTGTAGACGGCCTGCGAACGCAGTTCACGCGCCGACGGCGGCATGAAATGCGTAGGCGCCTGCAGCGGTTCGAGGATGCTTTGCGGATCGACCATAAAAGGCGGAATGTTTCCTGCCATAGACAGACCGTCTACATCACTTCGCCAGCCAGGGGAAGACCGGCAGGCCCTTCGCTTCCAGCCACTCGGCATTGTAGAGCGAAGAGAGGTAGCGAAAACCCGTGTCGCACAGGATCGTCGCCACGCGGGCTTCACCCTTGCCTTCGGCGACCAGCTTACGGCCCAGCGCCACGGCCCCCGCCACGTTGATGCCGGAGGACAAGCCCAGGCACAGCCCTTCCTCGCTCAGCAGACGGCGGACCCATTCGAGACCTTCTTCGTCGGAAACGCGGAACTGTGTGTCTACCGGCGCCCCTTCGAGGTTGGCGGTGATGCGGCCCTGCCCGATACCCTCGGCGACCGAGGAACCCTCGGCCTTGAGTTCGCCGTGCGCGTAATAGTTGTAAAGCGCTGCGCCGTAAGGATCGGTAAGCGCGATGGTGATGCTCTCGTCGAACGCCTTGAGGCCCATGCCGGTGCCCGCCAGGGTGCCGCCGGTGCCGGCCGCGCAGGTGAAACCGTCGATACGACCTTCCATCTGCTCCCAGATTTCCGGCGCGGTGCTTTCGATGTGGGACTTTCGGTTGGCGATATTGTCGAACTGGTTGGCCCAGATCGCGCCTTCGGTATCTTCGGCCAGGCGGCGCGAGGTGTGGACGAAATGGCCGGGGTTCGAAAACGGCGCGGCGGGAACCAGGACCAGTTCCGCGCCCAGCGCACGCAGCGTGTCCATCTTCTCGCGCGACTGAGTCTCGGGCATGACGATCACGGTCTTGTAGCCAAGCGCATTGGCGACCAGCGCCAGGCCGATGCCGGTGTTGCCGGCCGTACCCTCGACGATCGTGCCGCCCGGCTGCAGCGTGCCGCGTGCCTCGGCATCGCGCACGATCCACAGCGCCGCGCGGTCTTTCACCGAGGCGCCGGGGTTGGCGAATTCGCACTTGCCCCAGATTTCGCAGCCGGCAGCCTCGCTCGGCCCCTTGAGGAGGACGAGCGGAGTATTGCCGATGAGGTCGAGCGTGGAAGGCTGCGCCTGCGGCGCGACAGTCTTGGATGAGGTCATGGCGCGAGAGTTAGGAAGCTCTTCGCCAAGGTGCAATTGATTTGCGCCTTGCCCAGCACAAATCAACGCGTTCGCCCCTCAAAGTCCGTTTGAAAATGCGATACCGGCCCGCTCCCCCACCCGGCCGTCCAACGGCAGAATTGGTGGGGGAGCAGGCTGGCGCAGCAGAACGGGCTTGCGCCCATTCTCAGACGGAGCCTCAGTCTTCCTGCGCGATAGTGACCTTGCAGCCTTCGAGGGCCGAGGTGATCGCCACCTGGCACGACAGGCGCGAATATTCGTTGCGGTGGTCGGAGCTGTCGAGCAGGTCGTTCTCGTCCTCGCTCATGGCGGGCAGCTTGTCCATGAATTCGGGGGCGATGTGAACGTGGCAGGTCGCGCACGAGCAGCAACCGCCGCACAGCGCCAGCAATTCATCGAAGCCACCATCGCGGATGACTTCCATCAGGGTACGGCCCTCGGGAGCCTCAATGTTCGATTCTTCACCAGACTGATTGACGACGATGATCTGCGGCATGGTCTCGATTCCCCTTTGATACATCCTGTATCATAATGCTGCTGTATGCGCACTTGCCGCAGGCTGCTAAAGGCTGCAACCCTCTTTTGCAAGGTAGCCGAAACCATGGGTTTGACCGCGGACCAACTCCGTTCTGGCCTGGACGCCATCGCACGAATCGAACCGTCCATGGCCCGCGCCCTGGAAGTTGCCGGCTACCCCGAGCCGCGCATACGCCCGACTGGCTATGCCACCCTGCTGCGCACGATCGTCGGCCAGCAGGTGAGCGTCGCCGCAGCGGCCTCTGTGTGGGCCAGGCTGGAGGCGCTGCTCGGAGAAGGTATCCACCCCGAAACCCTGCTCGCCGCCGAATTCGACGCACTGCGCGGCTGCGGCCTGTCGCGCCAGAAGCAGGGCTATGCCCGCTCGCTGTGCGAACTGGTGATCGCCGGCAGCCTCGACTTCGACGACCTGCCCGCCGACGATGAGGAGGCCATCACCCAGCTCGTGCGGATCAAGGGCATCGGCCGCTGGTCGGCGGAGGTCTATCTTCTCTTCGCGGAAGGCCGCCCCGACATCTGGCCGGCCGGCGACCTTGCCGTGCAGGCCGGCCTGCACAAGCTGCTGCGACTGAACGAGCGACCCAGCGAGAAGCTGACCCGCGAACTGGCGGAAAGCTGGCGCCCGCACCGGGGCGCCGCGGCGATTTTCACCTGGCACTGCTATAACAATCCAGCGCTTTGAGACGAAAAAGCACCGGGTTACTCCTCCCCGGACAGGAACTCAGACAATCCCGTCGATAAACTTCGCCAGCGCCACGTCGCGGGCACTCAGCCCTTCGGCATCGTGCGTGGTCAGGGTGATGCGCACCTTGTTGTACACGTTGAACCACTCGGGATGATGATCGACCTTGTCGGCCTGGATCGCCACGCGGGTCATGAAGCCGAAAGCCTCGTTGAAATCGGCGAACTTCAGTTCCCGCACGATGGCGAGGCCGTCCTCGCGCAGGGACCAGCCCGGCAGGCTTTCCAGCGCATCGCCGCGTTCGGCGTCGGTCAGGCGGGCAATGGACATTCAGGTCTCCTTGGCAGGTGAGCAGGTTTCTCCTATCGCTCGCCCCCATGCAAGAGGCCGCCCTTTCCCCGACGAGCATCGCCGTGACCAATCTGGCGTGCCGCCGAGGTGACAGGGTGCTTTTTTCCCACCTGTCCCTTGCCCTGAACGCCGGCGAAGCGCTGCAGGTTGCCGGGCATAACGGCATCGGCAAATCGAGCCTTCTGCGCATCATCGCCGGCCTTGCCCCCGCCTTCGCCGGGTCCGTCAGCGTGGAAGGGACCGTCGGCCTGCTCGACGAACTCCCGGCGCTCGACCCGGCCCTGCCGCTTGGGCGTGCATTGGCGTTCTGGCGCGCGCTCGACGGACTTGCGGAGGGCGGACAGGCGGGCGACGAGCTTGACCGGCTCGGCCTCGCTTCCCTGCTGGACGTGCCGGTGCGCTATCTCTCCACCGGCCAGAAGAAGCGCGCCGCGCTAGCCCGGCTACTAGGCCAGAAGGCCAGAGTATGGCTGCTCGACGAGCCCCTCAACGGGCTGGACGGACACGCCGTGGAACTGGCCGAAACAATAACCGCGCAGCACTGCGCCGCCGGAGGGATCGCCGTAATCGCCTCGCACCAGACATTCCGGCTTCCGGCGATGCGCATGCTGCCGCTGTCCGACTTCGCAGTGCGGGAACAGGCAGCGTGAACGGCCGTGTCTTCGCCCTGCTGCGCCGCGACCTTGCGCGCCTCCTCTTGGGAGGGCGCGGAGGCGGAGCGATGCTTCCGGTGTTGTTCTTCCTTTCCGTAGCGATGCTCTATCCCTTCGCAGTGGGGCCGGACGCACCGCTTTTGGCCCGCACCGGCGGCGGCGTGATCTGGGTCGCCGCCCTGCTCGCTGCGATCCTGCCGCTCGACCGGCTCGTCGAACCGGACATCGAACTCGGCATGTTCGACCAGTGGGCCCTGCGCGGCATTTCCGAGGAAATGGTGATTGCCGTGCGCGTGATCGCCCACTGGCTGAGCTTCGGCCCGCCGCTGATGCTGGCCGCGCTCCCCGCCGCCGCCTTGCTGGGGCTGGACGGAAAGACCCTGCGCGTGGTCGAGATCGGGCTGCTGGCAGGTACACCCGGCCTCGCCGCGCTGGGCGTGACGGTCGCCGCACTGACCGCGGGCCTGCGCGGCGGGGCAGCTCTGTCGGGCCTGCTGGTGATCCCGATGGCAGTGCCGGTGCTGATCTTCGGAGCCGGGAGCCTGGGCACCGGCGGTGCGAGCGGCCTAGCCCTCACTGCCGCCGCCAGCCTTGTCCTCATCGCCATCGCCCCTTTCGCGGGCGGAGCCGCAGTACGCGCCGCGCGCGGCTGACACGCCAACATCGCTGCTGCGTTTGGCGGCCACGGTGCGCCCGCGCATAGTACCTTTCGCGAACCGGACAAACCGGACGGAGAGGCGGCAGGCATGGAAGACAGCAAGACCCTGATGGCAGCGGCGCAGGGCGCCACCAACCTGTCCGACTTTGGCGACGACGGCTTTCGCGAAGGGCTGGACCGCCTGCTCTTTTCACTCAACACCGAAGCTCGGCTGAACGCCGCCGGCGACCATGCACTGCGCGACCGCATCCTGCTCCACTTGCGCCAACGCTTGATGGTAGAAGACTGGTACAGGCGCCATCCCGATATCGAGGACGAACAGATTGCCGCGCCCCTTTTCGGCGTGAGCCTGCCGCGCACCGGCTCATCGGCGCTGTCGTATCTGCTCTCCAGCGACCCCGGCGTCCGTTACCTGAGGGTATGGGAAAGTTCGCAGCCCTGCCCGCCCCCCTCCACCGTCACCGGCCCGGACCCCCGGCGCGGAACCAGCGCCAGCGCCGCCGACGAACGCCTGAAAGGCGGCAAGCGCACACCCACCGGGATCGACGGCGCAATGGAGTGCCAGGACCTCATGGCGCTCGACTTCAAGAGCCAGATAT
This sequence comes from Novosphingobium sp. 18050, assembly GCF_902706195.1. Classification (GTDB taxonomy): domain Bacteria; phylum Pseudomonadota; class Alphaproteobacteria; order Sphingomonadales; family Sphingomonadaceae; genus Novosphingobium. The sequence goes on from NZ_CACSJO010000010.1 coordinate 46,916, forward strand.
TCCAGGCTTTCGCGCAGGTGCCCAGCTATTCCGACTGGCTTCTGGAGGCCGACCATACCGGCACCTACCTCTACGAAAAGCGCGTGCTGAAACTGCTGCAATGGGGCCAGTCGAAGGACGGAACGGCACGGCCGTGGCGGCTCAAGGCACCCACCCACATGCTCTATCTCGATGCGCTGAACACCGCCTTCCCCGATGCACGCTTCGTAATGACGCACCGTGATCCGACCGACGTGATGCTATCGGTAGCGTCCGTCTACACCCAGATCATCGAGAAATTCACCGACCACGTCGACCATGCCTACATCGGCGAACTCAACGTGCGCTGCTGGTCCGAAGCGATGGGCCGTGCGATCGCCTTCCGGGAAAAGGGCAACGATCACCGCTTCTTCGACATCCACTTCCGCGCGATGCTGGACGATCCGCTGGGCAATGTGCGCGGCCTTTACGCCTGGCTGGGCGAAGACGTGTCGCCCGCTTTCGCAGCGGCCATGGCGGCATGGTGGGAGGCCAACAGCAGCACCGAACGCATGGCCAAGCTCGACCCCGCAAAGTTCGGCCTCGAACCCGGTGCCGTGCGCGCGCGCTTCGCCGACTATCTCCACCATATGGACCGCTGGGCCCCCTATTCAGAAGCGGCCTGAAGCGGTTTCCCTTCCTAAAGGACAAGCATGACAATGACGCAGCCCACTACCGGCCGGTACGAATTCGACGCAGATGCACGCATTGCCCAAACAGTGACGCATGGCCCTCGCTACTCCCCTCTGACCCTGAGCGAGGTCAGCCCGGAGGGGCAAGAACAGGTCGACGCGATTCGCACCGCTTTCTCGATCCCTGAAAGCCGCCCCTTCCCCGACGTCAGCCTGATAACACTGCGCCACCCCGGAATGTTCAAGGGCCAGATGGTACTGGGCATCGAACTCGCCGCCAAAGGCACCATCCCTGCCCGCGAGCGCGAACTGGCGGTCCTGCGCCTCGCCCTGCTCGCCCGCGCACCGTTCGAGTGGTGCGAGCATGTCGACATCGGCAAGGCCTTCGGCGTCACCCCCGAGGAAATCGACCGCATATTCGATGGCTCCGAAGCCCCTGGCTGGACGCCTCACGAATCGGCCGTATTGCGCGGCGTTGAGGAATTGCTGTCCGACCACTGCATCGCCGATTCGACCTGGGACGTGCTGGCGCAGACTTACGACGAGAAGCAGATGCTCGAATATCCGATGTTGATCGGTTCGTACCTGATGACGGCGCTGCAGCAGAACTCGCTCAAGATCCAGCCTAAGGGCGGGTTCGATTATCGCTGAAACACGGCGCTGATGCACGGCGCTGATGCAAGCCTCTTCGCCGTGCAAGAGTCTGTGGATAAATTCGGCAAAAGCTGTGAGCAGGGAGGGAAAAGCGCGGTCCGTAAGCGATTCGCGCCATCCTAACTGTGATTCGCGCTGCGTATAAGCACGTACTGCCCGCGGCCTTGGGATGCAGCCCCGCCGAAGGCGCGCATCGCGCTGCGGGCTGCCTCGGCAATCGTGCGGGATCTCTGTAAAATCACCGGAAAACTGTCAGAGGGCCCCTGATTTCCGCCCTTCTGGCAGTTTCCTGTGACCTTCGAAAAAAAGGCCGGGGCGAGCAAGGCAAGGAGCCGCCCCGGCCAAAGGTCACAGGATGGGAAGAACGCCCCATGACAAGCGTTCCTCCGGGCTTGGTGCAGGCTTGACGAGAGGAGCAAGCCGCGCAACAGTAGCTAATGATAATCATTCGCATGTGCAAGCCCTAAGGAGTCACTGCATGTATCAATACGTCGACCGCCCGCTCAGCACCCTCGATGAAGGCTGCCGGTTCCTCGTCTGGTCCATGCGCGCATGGGTCACTGCGATTGGCCAGAAGCGCTGTCCTGCCCAGCTTCTGGCGCCCGCATTCGCCCGCTGGCGCATGATCGGAGGACTCCAGCCGTTTCACCGTGCGATGATGCTGCTCAATCGCGATGCCCTTGATACACTCGCATTCTGCCCGCTGGGATGCAGTCATGTGTCCGAGCATGAGGCGGTGATTCTCGAACTCATCACCAGCCTGCGGGACCGTGGTCCCACCGCGACTCGGGAAACGCTGGAACTGGTGGTGATCGAGGACAGCATCGGCGACCTGCTGGAAACGCTCTCGCGAATCGGCGCGACGATGGCCATCGCAGGAATCTTTCCGGGCGAGCCGGTCGCCGGTCCCGCAAATCCCACCACTCGCAACAGTGCGAATCAGGGTCGCGCCCACTGAGGCGCCCCTCTTCAGCTGGTCTAGTGCGAAATCAGGCAGCGCAGGTCATGCGCTGGCGGAGACCGGCCTCGCTCCCTGCGGATGGAAAGTTTCGAGCGGCACCGATTCCCGACCTTCGCCGAAGCAGGCACGTCCGAGAGAAAGACGGATGCTCAATCCAGAGGGGCGACATCCACCGAGGCGAACATCGTCTGCCCCGAAGACCCCCGGAACGTGCCGTCCAGCGGCGCCACATCGGAATAGTCACGGCCCATGCCCAGGAAGATATGGTCGGTATCGGCCAGACAGTCGTTGGTTGGATCGAACCCGATCCAGCCCAGTTCCTCGCCGCACCACAGGTTCACCCATGCGTGCATCGCGTCGGCACCGACGAGGCGTTCCTTCCCCGGCGGGGGCAGAGTACGCAGGTAGCCACTGACATAGGCCGCCGGGATGCCGTGCGCGCGCGCGGCGATGATCATCACGTGGCTGAAGTCCTGGCAGACCCCACGCCGCTTCACGAAAGCCTCCAGCGGCGGGGTATCCGTCTCGGTGGCGTCGGCATCGTAAGTAAATTCTTTGTGGATCGCGGACATCAGCGCGCGACCTGCCGCCATCACCGGCATCGCCTCGTCGAGAAACGATCCCGCCCACTGCGCGATCTGCGCCTCGGGCTGGGCGATCGGCGAAGCGAAGATGTACGACGCCGGCGCAAGATCTGAGAGATCCGGCTTCTTCATCGCCCGTTCGCGCAGCTCGGCCAGTCCCGGTCCTGCCGCATCGCGCACGAAGAAGGGAAGTGCCTCGACCTCGACCACGAAGCGGCTTTCGATCGTCAACTGCCGGGTCGGCTCGCGCAGGGCGAACCGCGCCTCGTTGACGTGGTAGCCGCCAGGGCCCTCGATCACCTGCCCCGGTTGCGGTTCGAGGCTCAGGATGTAGTCCGAGACGCTCTGCCCCGCCCAGTCCGCCGGGCGCAGCCGCAAGTTGAACTGCGCCATGCGCACGGGCTGCGCATACTTGAGCGTGGTGATATGGCTTACCGAATAGCGCATCACAGGAGCCGCGAGCGCCTTTCCGCTTCTTCGGAATCGAGCTGGAGGAAGTAGCGCGCCGAAATCGCATCCGACAGGCCCAGCAGTTGGTCCTCGATCCCCTCCAGCCGCTCAGGCGTCATTTCCGAAGCCGTCGCCGCCTGCAATTCGCCCAGCAGAGCGCGGGCGGCGCGTAGGGGCGCTTCGGGAATGTTGTCATCCCGCAAGCTAGGCAGCGCGGCGAGATGGTCGACGATCTCGTCCACCTGGAACACCAGCGCGCGCGGGTTGTCAGGGTCCAGCAGCACCAGATCGCGCACGGGATTGGCGACAGGCCCGGTAAGGTATCGGCTACGATAGATGATCTGGCTGTCGCACAGGTCCAGCAGCAAGCCGAGCGCGGCGGCGGGATCGCCGTCCCCGGTTTCGGCGGTCAACTGCCGCGCCATGCGGCAGATCGCCTGCGCGCGCTCCAGCCGCTGGCCGATCTCGAGAAAATGCCACGCGGCGGAGCGCACCATGTTTTCGGAGATCAGTCCGGCAAGTGCGCTGAAATGCTCGGTCAGCCAACGTGTGTTGGTCAGCATGGATTGCGGCTGATCCACCTTGATCGACGGCATCGGGCGGCTGACGATCCGCCAGAAATCGCGCGCAAGGCGTTCGCGCAGCGCCATGCCCACCTGCTGGCGCCGTCGCATCAGCGAGGCGACGCCGCTGGGCAGGCGCGTTTCAGTGAGCGCGCGCGCGCATATCTTGGCGACCGACATCTTCGCTGTCTCCGGGCTGATCGCTCCCCAGTGCAGCAGCAGCGCGGTCAGGCGCGGCAGCACCCCGCCGTCTTCGCTGGGGCTGGAATCGCTCTCCGCCGGGCTGGCGAGGATGGCGCGCACGATGCGCACCATGGTTTCGGCGCGCTCGTTGTAGCGGCCGAACCAGAACAGGTTGTCCGCCGCCTGGCTGGCCAAAATGCCGCCCCCGCGCGAAATCGGCGGTTCGCCCGCCACGCGGCTGCCGAGGTGGTGGCTGGTCGGCTTCTCATCGACGATCCACAAGTCCGCCGACAGGTCGCCCGCCCCCATCAGCGAAGTGGGCAGGGCCGAATTCGACGACAGGCGCACAAAGCCGCCCGGCATCACGCTCCAGCCGCCATCGGGATCGCGGGCCACGAAAGCGCGCACGGTGAAGGGGCGGGGCACGATCTCCCCGTCGATGATCGCTGGGGTGGTGGAAAGGCGCACGATCTCCTGCCCGCAATAGTCCATCGGGCGCCGCCACAGTGCGTCGATCAGCGCCGCGCGCTTGGCATCGCTGAGGCCGGCCCCGGCGACGGGATCGCGGCTTTCCAGCCCCTCGATCGGCTGGCCGAAAGCGGGGAGCAGTGCCAGTTCGTCCAGCCGCGCGGCGACGGTCGAGCTTTCCACCGCCTGCCCGCACCACCATGTCGCGACATTGGGCAGGATCGGCGCCTCGCCCAGCAGGACACGGCAAAGCCGCGGCATGAACGCAGCGAACGCGGCCGATTCGAGCACTTCGACGCCCGGCCAGTTGACCATCTCAACGCCGCCGCCGGCCCAGGCATCGAACAGGTTGGCGACGCCAAGCTGCGACTTCGCATCGAACGAAAGCGGGTCGAGCGCAGTGGTGTCGATCCAGCGCCAGAGCGCGTCGACACGCTTGGGACCGGCGATCGTGCCCACGTAGAGCCGGTCGTCCAACACGGTAAGGTCGCGTCCCTCGACCAGCGGCAGGCCGAGATAACGGGCGAGGTGCGCCTGCTCGGCATATGTCTGGTTGAAGCGGCCGGGGGTGAGCAGCGCGATACGCGGGTTCTCGCGGCGGCAGGCAGAGGCCATGCCGCCCTGCATCTGCGAGAAGAAGTCGGACAGGCGGCGCGCATGGGCATCCGCCAGCAGATTGCCCACCGCGCGCGACATCGCGAGGCGGTTCTCCAGCGCATAACCGATGCCGCCAGCCACGCGCACGCGGTCCTGGAGCACCCGCCACTGCCCACCCGGCCCCCGCGCCAGATCGGCGGCGTAGACGTGGATGAAACGCCCGCCCGGCGGACTGCGGCCGATCATCTTGCGCGCGAAGAACGGGCTTCCGGCGACCACTGCGGCAGGCAGGAGTCCGTCTTTCACCAGCTTCTGCGGACCGTAGATATCGGCGGCAAGTGTCTCCATCAGTTCGGCGCGCTGGACTAGGCCGCGTTCGACCTCGGCCCATTCGTCAGCGCCGACGATCAGGGGAATCGCGTTGAGCGGCCAGGACCGCTCGTCCTCGTCGCCCGTAAGGCGGAAGGCGAGGCCAAGGTCGGCCGCGTGGCGCGCGGTTGCGTCCTGAAGGGCGGAAGGGTCACCATCGGTCAGTCCCGCGAGGCCTGACGCGACCTTGCGCCAGCATTCCGCCACCACCGGCGAGGCATCGCCGTAGAGGTCGCCGCCCGATCCCTTCGCGGAATAGCCGTCAAGCCATCCGGGTGGAGGGGCGGCTTCGGGCTTGGTGTCGGCAGTCATAACCACTGCCTCGAAGGCGGGGTGAACGCATGCGCGTCGCCAACCCGCCTTCTCCGATTATCGTCACCCTGAACGTGTTCCAGGCTCCATCGGAGAGCATTGCCCGCACGCGCGGTTCGCCAGCCGCACCAGCGGTTTACGACATCAATACGCGGCGCCTGGAGCGCTCTGGCCCCTGAAACAGGTTCACGGTGACGGGCGCGCGAAATATGCTGGCCCTCTCCTGAGGGAGAGGACCTTGAAAAACAGGAAACGAAAAACGCGGGCAGCATCCCCTACATTAGCCGGGCAGGCCGCCTGAGGTCGAGAGTGTAGGGAAATTCGCTCGCCGATTCCTCGGACGGGCGTGGCAACGGACCGGGCGAATGGCCGTGTTCCTGGAAACGCGCCTTGCGCCGCGCCTCGGCTTCGTAGCCGTTGACCGGCATCGTATCATAGTTGCGCCCGCCCGGATGCGCGACATGATAGACACACCCGCCCAAAGAGCGGCCGTTCCACAAGTCGTAGATGTCGAACGTCAACGGCGGATGCGCAGGCACCATCGGGTGGAGGCATTCGGCCGGGAACCACGCCTTGTATCGCACGCCGCCCACGCGTTCTCCCGGCCCTACCGGCGTCAATGGCACCTGACGGCCATTGCAGGTGATGACGTGGCGGCCCGCGACAATGCCGGTGGCCTTCACCTGCAAACGCTCCGTGGAACTATCGACATAGCGCACGGTGCCGCCGATAGCGCCGGTTTCGCCCAGCACGTTCCACGGCTCCAGCGCATGGCTGATTTCCAGCGACACGCCGCCGCCCTCGACTTCGCCGTGGACCGGGAAGCGGAACATGCGCTGCGCTTCGAACCACTTCGGGTCAAAATCGTAGCCCGCCATCCGCAGGTCGTCGAGGACACCAAGGAAGTCGGCCCAGACGAATTCGCCCAGCATGAAGCGGTCGTGAAGCTGCGTGCCCCAGCGGACCAGCGGGCCTTCGACCGGTTCGCGCCAGAACCACGCCGCCAGCGCCCGGATCAGCAGTTGCTGGGCGCAGGACATGCGCGGCTCGGGCGGCATCTCGAAGCCCCGGAACTCGACGAGGCCGAGGCGTCCCGTGGGGCCGTCCGGGCTGAACATCTTGTCGATGCAGATTTCAGTGCGGTGGGTATTGCCCGTCACATCGACGAGCAGGTTGCGGAACAGGCGGTCGACCACCCAGGGCGCGGGCTGCGCCTCATGCGGACCGGGAACCTGCGCCAGCGCAATTTCCAACTCGTAAAGCGAATCGTGGCGCGCTTCGTCGATGCGCGGAGCCTGACTGGTCGGGCCGATGAACAGGCCGGAGAACAGGTAGCTGAGCGAAGGATGCCGCTGCCAGTAGGTGACGAAGCTTTTCAGCATGTCCGGGCGGCGGATGAACGGGCTGTCGAGCAGGGTCGGCCCGCCCAGCACGATATGGTTGCCCCCGCCGGTGCCGATCGAGCGGCCGTCGACCATGAACTTGTCTGCGGTCAGACCGATCTCGCGCGCGCAGTCGTAAAGCGTTTCGGTGATCTCCACCGTCTCGCGCCACGAGGCGCTGGGGTGGATATTGACCTCGATGACGCCGGGATCGGGCGTGATCTTGAGGACCATGAGGCGGGGGTCCGGCGGTGGGCCGTAGCCCTCGATCCGAACCGGCAGCTTCATTTCCTCGGCCACGACCTCAATCGAGGCGACGAGTTCGAGGTAGTCTTCCAAAGCCTCGGTAGGCGGGATGAACACGGCAAGGTAATCGCCGCGCGGCTCAACGGTGACAGCGGTGCGCACCGCGCCCTTGATGATGTCCGCCTCCACCGCCGGTTCGGTGAAGGACTTCGGCTCGGGCACGGCGCGGAAGCGCTGCGGGCCGCCGTCATTGGTCTGGTTCGAGTTTGCCTGCTCGGTCACCTGCACGCGGAAATCGGCGAGCGGCTCACGCTCCTCCGCCGTGTCGCGCGGGTGGATATAGGGGAAATCCTTCGGCGCCACGTAAGGCAGCGAACCTAGCGGCAGGCGGTAGCCAATGGCAGAATCGCCCGGAACCGCCGTCAGCAGGCCCTTGCGCACGCGCCAGTGTTCGGAGCGCCAGCGCGGGATCGACTGGTCCTTGCTGTTCCAGCGCTGCACCGGGAGCACGAAGCCCACCGGCTTGTCCAGCCCGCGCCGGTACGTGCGGCGGAAGCGGCGGGCCAATTCCTCGTCCTCGATGCTGGGATCGAGCGGGGTGACGTTCACCGCCAGTTCGTCCTCGCGCAGCATCCATACGCCGCGGTCTTCGAAGACCGGCTGGACGAAGTCCGCGTCGAGGCCCAGCCCCTCTGCTGCAGCGGCCAGCATGTTCGCGGCGGAAAGGATGTCGATGGTGGGCAGCGGATCGGGATCACCGCCCTTTTCCAGCGGCTTTTCGCCGGCGATCAGGCGGTCGTCCTGCCAGATCGGCACGCCGTCCTTGCGCCAATAGATCGAGTAGCCCCAGCGCGGCAGGGTCTCACCGGGATACCACTTGCCCTGCCCGTGATGGAGCAATGAGCCGGGCGCGAACTTGGTGCGCAGCAAGCGGATCAGCTTGTCGGCGTAAGCGGCCTTGGTGGGGCCGACGGCGCCGGAGTTCCACTCGTCTGCCTCGAAATCGGTGGCGGCGATGAAGGTCGGCTCTCCGCCCATCGTCAGGTTGACGCCGCCTGCGTCAAGGTCCTCATCCACCTTGTCGCCGAGTGCGAGGAGACTTTCCCAGCGGTCGTCGGTGAACGGCTTGGTGATCCGCACAGCCTCGGCAATGCGGCTGACGTCCATCTTGAAATCAAAGTCGACTTCGGCTGGCTCCGCCATGCCCTCGATCGGGGTCGCGGAGCGGTAGTGCGGCGTCGCGCAGAGGGGAATGTGGCCCTCTCCGGCGAACATGCCCGACGTCGCATCGAGGCCGATCCAGCCCGCGCCCGGCACGTAGGCTTCGGCCCAGGCGTGGAGGTCGGTGACGTCCTGCAGCACGCCGACCGGCCCTTCCTTGGGCAGCACGTCGGCGACCAGCTGGATCGAATAGCCCGATACGAAGCGCGCTGCGAAACCCAGCCGGCGCAGCAACTGCACCAGAAGCCAGGCCGAATCGCGGCATGAACCAATGCCGACGTCCAGCGTCTCCTCCGGCTCCATCACGCCCGTTTCCATGCGGATCACATAGCCGATGCGCTGCTGGAGCTTGCTGTTGATGTCGACCAGGAAGTCGACCGTGCGGCCTTCGTAATCGGCGTGGGCGGCAACCAGCGCTTCGAACAGCGGCCCCTGTTCCTCAACCTCGAAATAGGCCGAGAGGTCAGTCTTCATGTCTGGCGAATAGGCGAAGGGATATTCCTCGGCCTCGGGTTCCACGAAGAAATCAAAGGGATTGATGACCGCCAGCTCCGCCAGCAGGTCCACCTCGATGGAGAAGTGGTCGACCGGATCGGGGAACACCACCCGCGCCAGCCAGTTTCCGTGCGGATCCTGCTGCCAGTTCAGGAAATGCTCGGGCGGACTGATCGTCAGCGAGTAGTTGGGAACCTCCGTCCGACTGTGCGGCGCCGGACGAAGCCGGATAACCTGGGGGCCGAGACGAATGCGCCGCGAATAGCGGTAGCGGGTGAGGTGGTGCAGGGCGGCCTTGATCATCGGGAGGTAGTGTGCGCGAAACAATGCTGCACCGCAACGATGTTCACTTGTGCAGGTTGCTTAATTCGCAAGACGCGGCACAATACGATAACAATACGCCATCTCGAACTTGATCCGGCACCGCTGACAGCGGTCGGGCCGGGTCTTGGCGACCAGAGTACACAGTCGGCGCGCATCAACTCCGCGGCGGCTGGTGAGTGCAAAGACGACGCGGCAACAATTCGTCGCATCCTGCACGATTGTCGCAAAAGTGTCATCGTGTCATGTAAGAGACACTCGGGTGAAAAAGATGGATATGCTGAACGTTCGCGACCAGACCGAAATCACCGCCGAAAGCGGTGAAGCTGCCGATCTGGGCACCCTGCCCGCGCGCTACTTCAATCGCGAACTCAGCTGGCTCGCCTTCAACGAGCGGGTTCTGGCCGAAGCCTCCAATCCCAACTATCCGCTGCTGGAACGTCTGCGCTTCCTGTCGATCTCGGGCAGCAACATCGACGAGTTCCTGATGGTGCGCGTCGCCGGCCTCGCCGGGCAGGTGCGCCGCCAGATCGAGGAAATCTCGATCGACGGGTTGACGCCACAGCAGGCGCTGGCCGTCACGCACGAAAAAGCGCTGGAGCTGGAACAGGTCCAGCAGAACTCGTGGGAAGCGCTGAAAGTCCAGCTGGCCGAAGCCGGGGTCGCCGTCATCGGCGAGAACGACAGGCTCGACCGGGAGCGTGAGCGCTGGTTGCGCGACTATTTCATCGAACACGTCATGCCGGTGATCACCCCGCAGGCGATCGACCCGGCGCACCCCTTCCCGTTCGTCGCGAACCAGGGCATCGGCGTGCTGTTCTCGCTGACCCGCGTGGCGGACGACGCGCCGGTGATGGAGATGGTGCTGATCCCGGCGCCGCTGCCGCGCTTCGTGCGCATCCCCGGTGAAAAGGCGGCGTGGATTTCGATCGAGGACATCATCTGCCGCAACACGGCGGAACTGTTCCCCGGTTTCAGCCTCAACGGTCACGGTGTGTTCCGCATCCTGCGCGACAGCGACATCGAGATCGAGGAGGATGCCGAGGATCTCGTGCGCTATTACCGCACCGCGATCCAGCGCCGCCGCCGCGGCCTCGTCATCGTGCTGCAATTGCAGGGCAATTTCGACCCGGCAGCGGAAGAGCTACTGCGCCGGCAGCTAGGGCTGGACAAGGCCCTCATCATGAAGACCGAGGGCATCATCGGCTTCTCCGGCCTTTCCGCGATCTGCGACGAGGACCGCCCCGAACTCAAGTTCGAGCCTTATTCCCCGCGCTACCCCGAACGCATCCTCGAGCATGACGGCGACATCTTCGCCGCCATCCGCGAGAAAGACATCGTTATCCAGCACCCCTACGAAAGCTTCGAGGTGGTGATCGACTACTTGCGCCAGGCCGCGCGCGACCCGGACGTGGTGGCGATCAAGCAGACGCTCTACCGCGCGGGCAAGCAGTCGGCGATCATCTCCGCGCTGATCTACGCGGCCGAGCAGGGCAAGTCCGTCACCGCCGTGGTCGAATTGAAGGCCCGCTTCGACGAGGAGCAGAACCTGCTCTGGGCCAGTCAGCTGGAACGCGCAGGCGTCCAGGTCATCTACGGCTTCGTGGACTGGAAAACCCACGCCAAAGTCTCGATGGTGGTCCGCCGCGAGGGTGAGAGCTATCGCACCTACTGCCACTTCGGCACCGGTAACTACCATCCGTTCACCGCGCGCATCTATACCGACATTTCCTACTTCACCGCCGATCCGGCGGCGGGCCGCGATGTCGGGCGGCTGTTCAACTTCATCACCGGCTACGTCGAGCCCAAGGGCACCGAAAGCCTGTCTATCTCGCCGATCTCGCTGCGCTCGACGCTGAATGAGTGCATCGACGCGGAAATCGCCAATGCCGAAGCCGGAAAGCCTGCCGCGATCTGGGCCAAGCTTAATTCGCTGACCGATCCGGACATCATCGACCGCCTCTACGCCGCCAGCCGCGCAGGGGTGGATATCGACCTGGTGATACGCGGCATCTGCTGCCTGCGCCCCGGCATTCCCGGACTGTCCGAGAACATCATGGTCAAGTCGATCATCGGCCGCTTCCTGGAACATGCGCGCATCTGGGCCTTCGCCAATGGCGCGCACCTGCCCAACCGCCGCGCCAAGCTGTTCATCACTTCGGCCGACGGCATGAGCCGCAACCTGGACCGCCGCGTGGAAGTGCTGCTGCCGATCCGCAACAAGACGGTGCATGACCAGATTCTCGACCAGGTGATGCTCGCCAACCTGATCGACACCGAACAAAGCTGGATCTGCGCGCCGGACGGCACCTACGAACGCGTGGGCGAAGTGGAGTACCCGTTCAACCTGCACCGCTACTTCATGACCAATCCGTCGCTTTCCGGGCGCGGTGCGGCACTCGACAGTGGACGAAAAGTGCCCAAGCTCTCGCTAAGACGCGGCACTATCTGACATAGGGCGGCGCAACTTCGGCCCCTACGGTGCGTATTGAACATAATGATCGGCATTAGCCAGTCCAGCGCCAAGCGCGCCATCATCGACATCGGATCGAACACGGTCCGCCTTGTCGTGTATAACGGCGCGCCGCGTGCGCCCGTCGTCGTGCTCAACGAAAAGGTCAATGCCCGGCTCGGCAAGGACCTTGGCCGTACCGGCGCGATCTCAGACAAGTCGATGCGCGTTGCGCTGGCTGCGCTTTCACGCTTCGCTGCGCTGCTGCGGCTGATGGGGGTGGACAACGTCGAGTGCGTCGCAACCGCCGCCGCGCGCGACGCAGCCAACGGCCCTGAATTCCTCGACGCGGTGCGCGGCTTCGGCCTCTCGCCGCGCCTGCTCTCCGGCGAAGAAGAAGCCCGCGCCAGCGCCACTGGCGTGATCGCCGCCTTCCCCGGCGCGCGAGGCGTGGTGGCAGACCTTGGCGGCGGCAGCCTCGAACTGGTGGAAGTCGATGCACGGGGCATCCGCCCGGGCGGCATCACCCTGCCCTTCGGTACTCTGCTCCTGGCTGACATGCGCGCGCTGGGCCCGCAGAAATTCGCCGGTGCCGTGCGCTCGGGACTTGATGCACGGGGCTGGGATGCGGCCAGCAACCGCGCCCGCGGGCTGCCACTCTACATCGTCGGCGGATCGTGGCGCGCGCTGGCGCTGCAGGCGATGCGTGTGCTGGGCTGGCCAGTGGACGATCCGCACGGCTTCGAACTTCCAGCCTCGGAAGCGCTCCACCTCGCCCGCGAATTCGCGAAGGGTAAACCGGAGAACCCGGACCCGCGCATCTCGGGATCGCGCCTGGCCACCCTGCCCGATGCCGCTGCGCTGATGGCGCAGATGGTCGGCAACCTGCATCCCTCGCACTTGGTATTCTCTTCGTGGGGTCTGCGTGAGGGGCTGCTGCACATGCAACTGCCCGCTGCGGTCCAGCAGGAAAGCCCGATGCTCGCAAGCGTCGCCGCCTTTGCGCAAGGTGCGCGCGTCGATGCCGACGATGCGGCGCGCGTGGCCCGGTGGACCGCGCCAGCCTGCCCGCGCGCCGACGCCGACCGCGACCTGCGGACCGCCGCCGGGCTGCTCGCCCTCGCCGCGATGCGCACCGAGCCGAACATGCGCACCGAAGAAGCTCTTACCTGGGCCCTGCGCAAGCGCTGGATCGGCCTCGACATGCGCGGACGCGGGATGATGGCGATGACCGTCTTCGCCAATTCCGGCCTCACTGCTGCGCCGACCGACTTTACCCGTCTGGCCGAAAAAGCCGACCTCGACCGCGCGATCGGATGGGGCCTGGCGGTGCGCCTCTGCCGCCGCCTGACCGGTGGCACGCCGCGCGGCATGGCCGCTTCGGGGCTGGCGATCGTGGACAATGTGCTGGTACTGTCCCTGGATGAACCGGCGCGCCCGCTCTATGGCCCCAGTAACGGCAAGGATCTCAAGGCTCTTGCCGACTGGCTCGGCCTCACATGGCGGGTGCAGACGCGTGAAGGCGCACTGATCGAGGCCTGATTGGCCAGAACCCTCCCCTTCCGGGGAGGGCTCTGGAGGACGGTCAAACCAGTGTTGAACTCTGGGCGATCGAGGAAATGCCGCGCTTGCCGCCGCTGCGGTCCAGCTGCACGACGATATCGATCACCGAAGATGCATATTCAAGCGTCTCCGCCCGCGTGAGGCCGATGCCGGTCTGCATCGACATCAGCGCGATCTGCTCCAGCGCGCCGCGTGGGCTATTGGCGTGGACGGTCGAGAACGAACCCGGGTGTCCGGTATTGATGGCGCGCAGGAAGCTCACCGTTTCTGTGCCCCGCAGCTCACCCAGCACGATACGGTCGGGGCGCAGGCGCAGCGCTGCCTGAAGCAGATCGTTGGCCGAGACCTTGGCCTCGCCCAGTTCGCCCTTCACAGCGATAAGGCCCACCCCGTTAGCGCCCGGCAGGCGCAATTCGGCAGTATCTTCCACCAACACGACGCGTTCATGCTCCGGGATTTCCGTGAGCATGGCGTTGAGGAACGTGGTCTTGCCCGTCGACGTGCCCCCCGAAATCAGGATCGTGCGGCGGCGGCGAATAGCATCGCGCAGGAACGCGATCGGCTCGGCCATGGGATCAGGCGTCGGCGCTTCGACCGGCACCGTAATCGGCCCGCGATCGTAAGCATCCAGCGGCAGTTCCAGCAGCCGGTGCCGGCGGATCGCCAACGCCCAGTTGGCGCGCGTGGCAGGCGGACCGACGAGCTGGATACGCGCGCCCGATTGCCCGCCATAGGCCGGCAGCGTCGCCGACAGCAGCGGGTGTTCACGGTTAATGCCCTGATGGCTGATCCGCGCGACCTGTTCGGCGAGGCGCTGCAGCAGGCGGTTGTCCATCTGCGGCAATGCGACGCACTGCATGCCCGAAAGCGCGGCATCCTCCACCCAGATCTCGCCGGGGCGGTTGACGAGGATTTCAGTCACCGTCTCGCGCTCCAGCCACGGGCGCAATGGCGCGAGGTACGCGTCGAGATAGACGCTGCGCGCGGCGGCTGCGTCAGGCGCCACGGGAACCTGCGCGACATGCGGCTGCAAGGTGAGAACGTCTGCCATGGTGCGTCACTGGACCTGGCTGAAGTCCAGGTCCTTGGCGGTAAACACCCGGATTGGTTCGCCTTGGCGCACGCGGATGGTCGGGCCGATCTGCGCGCCGCTCTGCACCGCGCTGGATGCTGCCGAACCGCCGCCGGATACGATCACGTTCGAACCGCTCGACGCCAGTGTGGTCAGCCCGCCGACCACCGAAAGCAGCATCGCCGAACCAAAACGCTCGAAGAAGTGGCTGTTGACCTTGCCGGGAAGGCCCGTCTCACCGCCAAAGGAGACTGCGGGCGAACCCAAATTCACCGAGACGCCGTCCGGGCGGATCAGGCGCGACCAGATGACGTAGGCGCGCTTCTGGCCCGCCGTCAGCCCGCTTTTATACTGGCCGATCAGGCGCGACGAGCGCGGGACCAGCACGCGCTTGCCGTCGAAGCTGCGCACGTCGGTCGAAACGATGGCGCGAACATAACCCGGTACATCGGTGTCGATCGCCGTTTCCAGCACGGCGGGGATCAAAGTGCCCTGCGTTACCGTGGTGGCCGGATCGAACGAGTGGCTGGCCGAGGCGGTCGCCCCGGTGCCGCCGATGCGGGCGGCGAAATCGTCGTTGGCATTGCCGCCCTTCGCAGCTTCGCCCGCAGGCCCCGCGAGGGCCACGGCCGCACCGGTCCCCGCGTCGAAAACGACCGTGGGACTTGCATAAGGATTGGCCTGAGGACCGGCGGCCGCCTCAGGCGGCGCAGCTAGCACGGGCGCCGGGGCAGGCTCGGGAAGCGGGTCGGGCACGGCAGCCGGGGCGGGCGCAGGAACCACTGCGGCAGGCGCCGGGACCGGCTGCGGCGCCGGGACGGCCGGCTTGATACCAGCCGGATTGCGCGCCGAATCCATCGACCATAGCGTCAACCCGCCGAGCGCCGCCACGATCAGGACACCGGCGGCAAGGCCGAGGCCATCGCCCTTCTTGCGCTGGCTGACCTGCGGCAGGACGTTGCGGGTGGCCAGGTCGATGACCTGCGCACCTTCACCGTCACGCGGATCGGTTGCGTCGGCAGAGGAAAGGCGTTCGCGGATCGAGGAGTTCGGCGCCATGTATCAGTTCCCCGAGGAGGTGGGTGCCGCTGTCCCGACGGACGGCGTGGGCGAAGAAGCAGTCGCCACGGCAGGATTGAGCGTTGGGGCCGATGTGGCGGCAGGTGCTGCCGGTGCCGGACGCGAGGCGAGAGGCAGCGAATTCACCAGTTCCGCCTTCGCCTTCCCCGAGCGCAGGACGATCGAATTCGGCACGTCCTCCAGCACGATAGTGGCGCCGCGCACGGCGTAGTTGACCGGACCTTCGTCGCCCTTCTCGTTGGTGACGAGGATCGCCGGGATCGCCGCCTTGTCCGGCCAGAGCAGATAAGTCGACATGCCATCGTCGTAGACGCGCGACGGCATCAGCTTCTCAACACCGACGCGCTTCCAGGCAAAGTTGAGCGCGGCCGGGTCGGTAGGCATGCCCAGAGCATTGCCAGCGGCGAGTGCCTGCTCTGCCGGGTCTAGCGATGCAAGCCCTGCGGAGCCTGCGCCCGGCTTCTGCTCGTCCTTGTAGGTGAAGCGCAGCATGTAGAGCGGCTTCGCCTTGGTGGTGGCGACAAGGTCGAAGAAATAGGTGTGGCGGTTGGTTACAACCGTCATATTGGTGCGCGCGGTGCTTTCCAACGGCTTCACGAAGAGCAGGTCGGCGCGCTTATTCGGCGTGATCTGCCAGGCCTGCGAATCGCCGACCGCGACGTTCTCGATCGCCTCGCCCTGCCCAAAGGCGATGGTCGCCTGCACGCCGGCCCGGCCGTCGATACGCACGACCTCGTTGTCGCTGAAGGCATGGGCGACAAGACGCTCGTCGGCCTGCGCCGGAACAGTCAGCGCCAGCGCGC
The DNA here is from genome assembly GCF_902706195.1 of Novosphingobium sp. 18050. Classification (GTDB taxonomy): domain Bacteria; phylum Pseudomonadota; class Alphaproteobacteria; order Sphingomonadales; family Sphingomonadaceae; genus Novosphingobium. Next base: position 63,342 of record NZ_CACSJO010000010.1, read on the forward strand.
CCAGGCTCACTGCAGCGGCGAAGTTGCGCAGGGTTGCGCGGATCATCGTGTCTTCTCCTTCGCCGGCGATCTGCCGGTGTCGTTAGATGCGCGGAAACGGCTGCCGATCCCGCGTGCGCGCGGAGCCGAGTCGCCCTGACGCAGAGGTTCTATGCCGCCGCCCACGACTTGCGTTACCACGGTTCGGCGGTCGCCCGAACGGCCGCCGCCGCCGCTCTGCCCCTGCCCCGAAACCTCGGCCATGGCGGAAGCGCCCGCCGCCGCGATCACCGAAGTACGGCCTTGATAGCTTGAGGCCACCGGCGCGGGCGCGCTGGCCGCAGCCGGCGCAGCGGCCTGCCCGGAAGAGCCGGAGCGCTCTCGCTCATTATCGGCACCCAAGCCGAAGACCTGCCAGCCCGACACCATCGTCGCTGCCACTTTCACCACCATCACCATCAGCGCGACATGCACCGAGGCGACGAGGAAGAACGCCATCGCCCCGCGCCCGTCGATTTCACCGGCATTGGCGTTCTCGACGAGGCCGGAAATGATCGGCACCAGCAGCTCCAGCGTGATCCCGCCGCCCAGCACCACGAACAGCGGGGTAACCGCCGTCAGCACCACACCGCGAAGCCAGCCGGCGGTCAGTCCGCGCGTGCCGCCGAACAGCGCCATGATGACGAAAATCGGACCCAGCGCCAGCAGCACGCCCAGCGCGATGCGCGCGGTAAGCAGCACCCCCACGGTTCCCAGCAGGAGCAGCAGCGCGCCCATCCACATAACGCTTTCGGGTGTGAACAGCCCGCCCGCGCCCTTGGCGGCGACGGCGGCACCGGCAGCAGCCGCGCCGCCCCCGTCCTGCGCTGCGCCGCCGACCTTGGAGGTGGCTTCGGAAATATCGTTGATGGCGCCGAAAACGATGTCGATCCGGTCACCGAAAAGCTGTGTCGCCGAGCCCTTCGCACCCATCAGCACGCCCGCGATCCAGTCCGGACCGCCGACGGCGAGGTTCCAGACCACACCTTGGTAGGCGATCCAGCTGGTGGCAAAAGTCAGTACCACGCCGAGGCGCAACATGCGCGGAGTAAGCGCCGAAATGCCAAGGCTCGATCGGCCAGTCAGCAGCGAGAACGCGAAAAAGGCAATATAGAGCGTGAGCAGGATGGTGAGCACCGGGCCCATCGCTCCGCCGGCGCCGAAAAGCCGTCCGAATGCCGAGGCGGCCATCTCGTTGGCCACGCAGTCAACCGCGCGCAGCGCCGGGGCGACGCCGGCGGAAGCGACTTCGGTAAGCTGTTCGCAGGCGTTCGCCATGGGGCTACTCCGCCGCCTCGGTCCAGAGCTCGCCGCCTTCACCTTCGGCCGGCCACTGCATTCCGGTCAGGACCGGATACCAGCCTTCGGGCGCATCGCCATAGCGTTCACGAAGCTGGTCGAGCTTGCGCACGGTGCTCTCGCGGCCCGACAGGACAGTGAGAACTTCGGGCATACCGGCAAGGTCGAGGCGCACCACTACCGAAGTATCGGCCTGACGGATCAGGAAGCAGCGTGAATGCACCGGCAGCGTGCGAATGACGTCGAGTTCATGCTGCGACAAGCCGAATCCTTCGCAGTAATCCTCGGGCCGGGCACGCGAATTGGGCATGAAGATCATCGTCGCAGTCTGTTCGACCAACGCCGTGGCGATCTTGGAATCCAGCGCATCGCGCGCCGACTGGGTGGCGAAGCCGACCAGCGCATTGCGCTTGCGCAGCGTCTTGAGCCAGTCACGAATGCGGGCGGCGAAGACCTCGTCATCCAGCGCTTTCCAGCCTTCGTCGATGAGGATCATCGTCGGCTCGCCGTCGAGGCGCTCGTCGATGCGGTGGAACAGGTACATCATGACCGGCGTGCGCAGGCGCGGACTTTCCAGCAGTGCGGTCATGTCGAAGCCGAGGACGCGCTGGCTGAGGTCTAGCCGGTCGTGCTGGTTGTCGAACAGCCAGCCATGCTCGCCGCCCTGCAGCCATGCGTCGAGGCGCGAGGCAAGGTCCCCCGCCTCGGGCCGGCGGGCCCCTGCGAGCAGCTCGCGAAAGTGGGAAAGGCGGCGCAGCGACGGATCGTTGTGGTAGGCCGCGTCGACCGCGCCGGCGATCGTCGTCAATTCCTCCGGCCCCTTCGCGGCCAGCAGCACGCCCAGCCAGTCGCGCAGGAAAGCGCGGTTAGCGGCGGTATCCGGCAGCGAAAGCGGATTGAAACCGGACGGGTGTCCCGCAGCGATACGGCTGTAGGTGCCGCCGATACCGCGCAGGAACACTTCAGCGCCGCGATCCTTGTCGAACAGTATGGTGCGCGGCGCGAACTTCTGCGCCTGTGCGGCCAGGAAGTTCATGACGACCGTTTTACCAGAACCCGACGGACCGATGACGGTGAAGTTACCGAGGTCACCCTGGTGGAAGTTGAAGAAGAACGGCGTCGAACTGGTAGTCGACAGCAGCGTGACCGCATCGCCCCAGTGGTTGCCGCTCGCCTGCCCCATCGCGAAGCCGTGAAGGCTTCCGAAGCACGCCATATTTGCGCTGGAAATCAGCGCGCGGCGCACGATGAAACTCTCGTTACCGGGAAGCTGGCCCCAGAATGCGGGTTCCAGGTTCACGTCCTCGCGCACCGCGATCGCGCCGGCGTCGGCCAGCGCAGCCGCACACGAAGCGGTGACTTCGTCGAGCTGGTCCAGCGTGTCGGCGCGGACCAGAACCGACAGGTGATGATCGCCGAAACCGACGGCGCCGGTCCCCAGAGCATCGCGTGCGGCCGACATCTCGCGGCGTTCGGCCAAGGCTTCCTCATCGGCGCTACGCAGGCGGCGCACGGCAAGGTCGATACGTTCACGGGCGATCTGGCGGTCGGACGGGGCGTATGTCTCTGTCAGCACCAGTTCGCAGGGCAGACGCAGGAGCGCATCGGTCAGGCCCGGCGCGGTCGAATCGGGGTAGTCCTTCAGCGACACGATCGAGCCGAAGCCACCGCCGGTCGCCCCGCGCAGTTCCAGCGCATCCATGCCGAAGCTGGCACGGCGGTAAGGCAGCATGTGGCCAATGTCAGTGTCGTCGGAGGGACGGCGCACAGGCCGCATTTCGCCGTTGTAGAGCGCCGAAAGCAGTTCAAGCACTTCCGAGTACTGCCCGGCCGCTCCTTCGTAATCGCCCAGAAGCCGCGCGCCGTAAGCGCCGAGCGAGGCAACCATCGCCGAAGCGGCAGCCTTGAGCGCCCGGACGTCACCGGGATCGGCCTCGACCGATTCGGCTTTCGACTTCATCATGCGCGAGAGCTTGTCGGCCCAGCCCGCCTTGCCGCGTGCGGGACGGCGCACCAGGGTGATGAACTGGTCGTTGACGAACAGCGCGCCCGAGGACGTGCGCGCACGCCAGCGCGCGTCGATATGCGCGGAGAGCGCATCGTCGAACCGGCCATCCATCTCGATCTCCACGCGGCGACGGATAACGTGATGGTAGAGTACAAAACGCGCATCGAGCGCGGAGCGCAGCAGCACTTCGCGGGTGGCGACATGGGCGTTGAGTTCGTCAGTGTCGGCAGTCTCGAATGCCAGGCCCGGCACCATGAGCGAGAGCATGACCGAGCCATCGCGCAGGCGCACGACGTTCTCGTCCACCAGCGCGGCATAGGGCAGCCGGTCGCCGGCGAGCACTTCCTTCGCTCCCCAGCCCTTCAGCGGCGATTTGAAGCTCTTGGCCATTATGTCGTTCCCCCACGCCGTTTCGATGCCGGCGCGTATTCGATGTTACGGCGCGTAGCTGTTGCAACCCCAGCGCTGCCAGTTTGCAACGCGCGGGCATTTGCTGACCTTGGCGATCCACAAGTCGAAGACCCGCGGCTCACGCAGGCACGCGAGATATCCCGCCCCATGGATCACCAGCGCCGCCGGCACTGTCCAGAAGCTCTTGGTAATAAGAAAGATTTCGGTCGTCAGCGCGGCGTTGATGATGAAGTAGCTGTACGTCACGCCCGCGAACATCTGCGGGCGGGTCAGCGCGCGGTGCACGGGGTAGCGGGCCAGGCTCATCAGCCCGTCCCTCAGCCCACTGCCGCTGACTGGATACCGGTTACGATCGCGCCCGCACCGAACAGGATGAACACGCCGATGATCACGGTCGCACCAAAGCGCCAGTTCATGCGGCCAGTCAGCATCATGAAGCCGACAGCGGCAACCGCCATAACGGCAACGGCGGTGGCGACGTTACCCAGCAGCGTGCCCTGCAGCCAGCCGAGTGCGGCGACGATCGGACCCGAACCGGCCGGGTCATGGGCAACTGCCTGTGCCTGGGCCAGAGAAGGTGCAAAAACGCCGAGCGCGGCGCCCAGAGCGGAGAGGAAGGCGCGCGATTTGCGGCCGTCAGACTTTACGTATCGAATCACCATGTCCTCCGTATGACGGCCAACTGCGCCACCCGGATGACAGGTGTGTGACGATGGCGCGGCAGACCGTCATGGTTGCCGGCATGTATCACAAGAAAGTTTCCAAATTCGTGAAACGCCGGTTAGGCACAAAATGCCCTGTCCTTGCGACAGGTGCAATTCGTGCCTGAAATATCAGCGTAAAAATGGTTAAAATCGCGAATAAATCTACAGAAATCGTCTGTTGTTTTGCGATATCCCGGTGGCGGATTGCGACGAATCAGCGAGCGGCGACGCTCCGCGAAGCCATAAGGCCCTTCAGCGCCGTACGCGCTGCCTGACGCGAATCCACCCAGCTACCGTCGGCAAGCTCCAGATCGTAGCGCTCAGGAGACGCCACCGCAGCACGATAGGCGGCCAGCGCCTTGTCGGCCTGCCCGGCGCGGGCATAGGCCGCACCCAGGTTGATGAGAGCCGCCGGGTCCTCCGACCGCGCCGCGCCGTTCGCTTCGAGTTTACGCACCGCAGCCTGCGGCCGACCTTCAGAAAGTTCACGATAGGCGACTTCGGTCACGTCGGACGTAGGACGGTCTATCGCTAGCGAGATGGTCGATTGCCCCAGCAAAGCAGCGGTAAGAAGGACCGAAAGCGACATGACAACTCTCCCATTCATATGTTGGCTGCCCACATCGTCTGCGTGAATTCGCCGTCCATCAACAAAATGACGAATCTGTCATAAAAATGCAATATTCACGGTGGCCGCCGATCAAGCGACGATTCGCTGGCAAGAGCTGGAGGACTCCCCCGCGGTCCCCGCCGCCACTCACGGCTTAATTGTCGTCTTACCGTCGTATTTCCGTAATTTAGTGTCATCGTATCGCCAACATAATGTCATTCACCCCCCTTAGACGCCCTCCGGTGACGGGGGCGGAATCGCCGCCACGTTCGACCTGAACACGGGGGATCCATCGTGAAGAATATTTCTGGTCTGCTGCTCGTGGGCTGCAGCGCTCTCGCACTCGCCGGCTGTGGCCCGAGCGACATCGCTTCGCCCGGTACTGGTGGCGACGTGATCATCACTCCTTCGCCTACGCCGACTCCGGCGCCGACTCCGACCCCCGGTGAAGGTCTCATGACGCCGGCCGGCGGTTGCCCGACCGTTGCCAACGACGCAGGCACCGTGACCGGCCCGACCGGCACCTGGCGCGTCTGCAACCTGCCGAACGTGATCAGCGCCTCCTCGACGCTGCCCAAGATTGCGGGCCTGATCTATCAGCTGCCAGGTCGCGTCGACGTCGGCTGCGACGGCGGGTTCACAGCTCCTACTTCGACGACCGCTTACACAACCACGACCGTCGGCTGCCCCACCTCGACGCTGACAGCGGACACCAACGTCACGCTGACCATCGCGCCGGGCGTCATCATCATGGGCGGCACCGGACAGTCCTGGCTCGCCGTCAACCGCGGCAACAAGATCAACGCAGCCGGCACGGCCGAAGCCCCGATCATCTTCACCAGCCGCGACAACGTCCTGGGCATCAACAACGACAATTCGCAGGGCCAGTGGGGCGGCGTCGTTCTGATGGGCCGCGCGCCGGTCACTGACTGCACCGTCGGCACCCTCGCCTCGGGCACCTGCGAACGCCAGACGGAGGGCGCGCCCAACCCGGCACGCTTCGGCGGCGCCGATTCGGCCTACAATGCCGGCGTCATGAAGTACTTCCAGATCCGTTACTCGGGCTTCATCCTGGGCAACAACATCGAGCTGCAGTCGCTCACCGGCGAAGGCATCGGCACGGGCACCACGATCGACCACTTCCAGAGCGTCAACAGCTCGGATGACGGCTCCGAATGGTTCGGCGGCAGCCCGCGCATGAAGTATTACATTTCGGTCGGCTCTGACGATGACAGCCTCGACGTCGACACCGGCGCCCAGATGCTCGTCCAGTACGCGCTCATCGCCCAGCGCGCAGGCTTCGGCGACGGCATCATGGAAATCGACAGCGACGGCAACGCCAGCGATGCGCCGCGCACCAATCTGACTGTCGCGAACTTCACCTTCCTGAAGGCCCCCGGCACCAGCGGCAGCACCAGCAACGGGGCTTCGCTGTTCTTCCGCGGCAACTCGGACACGACGCTTGTCAACGGACTGCTGGTTGCCGCCGACGAAGAATGCGTGCGTATCAACACCTCTGCTCCTACGCCGGTCACACTGACCGCGCGTTCGGTCGTGATGCAGTGCAACGCCGCCAAGTACCTTGGCAGCAACACCTCTGCGGGCGTGGTCATCAACACCGCCGCTCAGAGCCAGGCCGCTTTCAACCCGGGTAACTTCAACAACCGGGACGACTTCACCAACACGCTGACCAGCACCTTCATCAACGGCGCGAACGAAAACGCCGTGGTGGCCACCGATCCCAAGTCGCTGGTGACCGGTTCGGCGGCGACCTTCTTCGACACCACCACCTGGATTGGCGCAGTGCGCAACGCTGCCGACAACTGGTACGCCGGTTGGACCTGCAACAGCGCGACTGCAAACTTCGGCACCGGCAACTCGGGCAACTGCACCTCGCTGCCAACGACCTGATACGGGACTGCCTGACTAATACGCGGGGGCAGTCGCAATGGCTGCCCCCGTCCTTGCATTTGGAACTAGGGGGAATTCCGATGTCTTTGACGTCGCGGCTCGTTGGCGGTCTTTTGATCACGTCGGCACTCGTCTCGCCAACCATGGCTTTCGCGCAGATCGATCCTGCGCCCTCATCCACCGGCACCGGGGCCGAAAGCCCTTCCGCCGTATCCGCGCCAGCCGACGCTGCGCAGGACGATGGACAGGTCGATATCTCGGTGCCGGGCGGCGGCGGCGAAATCGTCGTCACCGGCTCGCGTAACCGCAACGTCATCAGGTCTTCGAACCAGGTCGTTTCGATCCTGACCACCGAAGAAATCGCCCGCACCGGCGACGGTAACATCGCCGGCGCTCTCGGACGCCTTTCCGGCCTCAGCGTCGTGGGTTCCGGCTATGTCTACGTACGCGGTCTGGGCGATCGCTACTCGCTGGCGCTGCTCAACGGCTCGCCGCTACCCAGCCCTGAGCCGCTACGCCGCGTCGTCCCTCTCGACATCTTCCCGAGTGGCGTAATCGCCTCCTCGCTGGTCCAGAAGAGCTACTCGGCCAACTTCCCGGGCGAATTCGGCGGCGGCGTCATCAACCTGACGACCAAGGCCGTGCCCACGGAATCGTTCCTCACCGTCGGCGGCGGTTTCCAGGTCGATTCCGAAACGACCGGCGAATTCGGCTACAGCTACTTCGGCGCCAAGAGCGACTGGACCGGCTTCGACAACGGCAGCCGTGATGTGCCACCCGCGCTGCAGTCTTTCTTCGACAGCGGCGCCTCGATGAACTCGGGGACCGTCAACACCCGCGCCATCGGCTCCGAACTGGTACGCTTCAGTCGCGCCACGTTGCAGAAGGTCGGCGATCTGCCGGTGAACTTCTCGGCATCGATCACCGGAGGCACCGCGTTCGATCTCGGCGGCGCCGATCTCGGCCTCATTGCCGCAGCTGGCTTCAGCAACAAATGGCTCAACCGCCAGGCGCTCCAGCAAACCTCGTTCAGCGGCGACCTGTCCACGCTGCAGACCGATTTCAACCGTGTTACCACGGAAAATCGCATCGTCGCCAACGGCCTGATCGGGCTTGGTCTGGAATTCGGCGAAAACAAGATCCGCTGGACCAATCTCTACATCCGCGACACCATCAAGCAGGGGCGTCTGGGCGTCGGCGGGCGTGCGCAGAACGGCTTCACGTACATGCAGCAGAATACCGGCTGGTACGAGCGCCAGTTGATGGACACCCAGTTCGTCGGCGAGTTCAAGCCTGCCAAGGATCTGTCGGTTGAAGTGCGCGGCGGTTACGCCAACTCGCAGCGAGAAGCGCCCTACGAAACCACCATCGAATATGCCCGCACCAACAATCCCGGCGATCCTTATGGCGACCTCTTCGTCAATCGCCTGAACGGCAACGTGGGCGATGCAGACGTTACCTTCTCCGACCTCAACGAAGATCTGTGGTCGGCCGGACTCGATGTCAGCTACAGGTTCAATCCTGCGATCACGGCGACGGTAGGCGGCGCCTTCAGTGATACCAACCGCGTCAGTTCGCGCCGCCAGTTCGTGTTCCGCGCGTCCAGCACCTTCCCTACCGAAGCTGCCGTCTTGCGGCCGGATCTGCTGCTGTCGCCGGGTCTCATCAATGGCACTGTCAATGGTAACACCACCGTAGGCGGCATCGACCTTATCGAACCCGACGAGGCAACTCCGGCCTTCCGCGGCAAGCTGCGCAACTGGGCGGGTTACGCCAAGGCCAACGTGCAGTTCACCGATGACCTGAGCCTCGATGCCGGCGTCCGCTTCGAGAAGGCGAGGCAGGAAGTGACCGCTCTGCAGGTGTTCGCCACGCCGCCGAACTACACGCCGACGCCCGCGCTGAACAAGGAATACTGGCTGCCCGGCGCCACGCTGACTTGGCAGATCCAGCCTGAACTTCAGGCACGCCTCAGTGCATCCAAGACGATTGCTCGCCCGCAATTCCGCGAGTTGATCTACCAGCCGTTCTTCGATCCCGAGAGCAACCGCCAGTACCTGGGCAACCCGCTACTGACCGACAGCCAGCTCTACAATGCTGAGGCGCGCCTCGAATACTATTTTGCTCCAGAACAGCGCGTGTCGATCGCGGGCTTCTACAAGAAGCTCGACAAGCCCATCGAGTCCTACATCACGGTACTCTCCGACGCCCTGGTCACCAGCTACGCCAATGCGCCTGAAGCCCGGCTCTACGGTGTGGAATTCGAAGCTACCAAGTTTTTCGACCTGTCGTCTGCAGGTGGCTGGCTGACCGACCGCCGCGCGCTCGTCATGGCGAACTATACTTATACCAAGTCCAACCTCAAGGTTGCGGCGGACGACACTGTCTCGGTCTACGGCGCGTCATTCGGTATCGCCACGGACTACTTCCTCGATGGCTCCCCTCTTACGGGTCAGTCCGACCACTTGCTGAACCTGCAGATCGGCCTCGAAAATACCGAGCGCCTTTCTCAGCAGACGCTGCTGGTCAGCTTTGCCAGCAAACGCGTTGTCAGCCGTGGCCTCAACGGGTCGGTCCGCCAGCCCGACGTCATCGAGAAGCCGGGCGTCCAGCTCGACTTCGTGATGCGCGAAGGTGCCGACTTCCTCGGCCAGGACGTCGAACTCAAGTTCGAGGCACGCAACCTCCTGGGCACCCGCCACCGCGAGTACCAGACCAGTGGCGCCAATACCGTCGAGTTCAACACCTACGACGTCGGCCGTGTCATTGCCTTCTCGGCGCAGCTGAACTTCTGATTTTTAAAGGGAGGGACCTGCCCTCCCCTGCAAACTGGATGGCCCGGGTGCAGCGATGCACCCGGGCCTTTTTTTGCGCTTCCCAAGGCTGCGCGGCGCGCGTAAGGAGCGCGAGTCATCTGGGGAGTAGCCGCCCGCGTTTCCCGGCCTGCAAAGGCTTCGCGCGGGACCTGCCGTCAACATACTTGGCCGAGAGGCCATGGCGCGCAGGAGGACGGTCCATCCGTCCGGGCGAGACCAATGACGCTTGCGGTTCCGCTCGGCCGGGCGGGTTCCGTATGCGTCGTTGTGCCTTGTCTACGCCCGGCCCGGAGTACCTTGCCTTGGAAGCCCTGCTTACCTCCACAGCGGTCGTTGCGCTCGCCGAAATCGGCGACAAGACCCAGCTGCTCGCCATCGTCCTGGCGACACGTTTCAAAAAGCCGTGGCCGATCGTGGGCGGCATCTTCGTCGCGACCATCGCCAACCACTTCCTCGCCGCCCTCGTGGGCGAACAGGCGGCCTCATTCCTCGATGGCCTGTGGTTCCGTTACCTCGTCGCTGCCAGCTTCATCCTGATGGCCGCCTGGACCCTGATCCCCGACAAGTTCGACGAAGATGAAGAGGCCAAGCCGAGCCGCTTCGGCCCGTTCGTGGCGACCGCAATCGCCTTCTTCCTGGTCGAGATGGGTGACAAGACGCAGATCGCCACCATCGCGCTGGGCGCCCGCTTCCAGAGCGTGGTGCCGGTGATGATCGGCACGACCATCGGCATGATGATCGCCAACGTGCCTGCGGTGTTCCTGGGCAACGAGCTTATCAAGCGGGTGCCGCTGGGCGTCGTGCGCACGGTCGCGGCGCTGCTGTTCCTGGTGATCGGCATGTGGCTGCTGGCGCAGACATCCGGCCTACTGGGCTGACGATCACCGCGCCGTCCCGGGATCCCCCGGGGCGGCGCGATATCACACTGTATCGAAGACATACCCCAGCGAACGCACGGTGCGCAGCGGGTTTCCTGCCCCTACGCCCTTGAGCGCGCGGCGCAGGCGGCCGATCCACACGTCGACCGTGCGCTCATCCACCGGCGGCTCCTGCTTGCCCAGCGCGGAAATCAGCTGGCCGCGGCTGAATACGCGTCCCGGATGCTCGATGAAATACCGCAGCAGGCGCAGTTCGTTGGGCATCAGCAGAATCGGCTTGCCCTGGAAGCGTGCCTGAAAGGCCGCCACGTCCACCATCAGGTCGCCCTGCGTGACAACGCGGATGCCCGCGCTGTCCTGTTCGCCAAGGTTCGCGCCCAGCACACGGTCCAGCAGCGCGGTGCGCGACAGCGGCCCCACCATATAGTCGTCGGACCCCATGCGCAGCGCGCGCTTGCGGTCATCCTGGTTGTCTTCCTCCAGAACCATGGTGACGTGCGCATGCGCCGTCAGCGCATCGGCGCGCAGACGCCGGCACAGTTCCAGGCCTGACATCTCGGGCAGTACCCAGTCGATGAATATCCACAGCGCGCCCTCGATCAGGGGCAGCTCGGAAAAGTCGGTCCAGCGGTGGAGCACCACGTCGAACTGGTCGTGCCGGAAAGGCGCAAGCGCCCCTGCTGCTCCTCCCGAGAGTTCGCTCGCCAGCAATATGTCGATCCGCCGCATCGCCCCGTTGACCGCCCTCTGTCCGGCGCCCTGCCCCCTTGTGGGGCGTCGCACGGCCGGGCTTTTGCATCCCCAGTGTGACGAACGGGTGACATATCGGTGACATGGCCGTGAAACCCGAAAGACAGGCCTTCCCATGTCATTGAACTGACCCGCAACCGTCACGCCCGCGCAACGCCTTGATGGCAATGGAACCTCAGCAGACAGCCGGGGACGACTGACAATGCGCGACAATGTAGACACCCTTCTCGCACGTGACGCCGAACGTCGGAGTGGCATTCCGGCCTGGCTCGACATCCCCGAGCCCAAGGGCTTCCGCCCAAAACGCAAATACCGCACGATCTGGATTTCGGACATCCACCTGGGCACGCGCGGCTGCAACGCCGCCATGCTGGTGGACTTCCTGAGCGCGGTCGAGTGCGAGACGCTCTACCTCGTCGGCGACATCGTCGACGGCTGGCGCCTGCGCAAGGGCTGGTACTGGCCCGACGCCCACAACGAAGTGGTGCGCCGCATCCTCAAGATGGCGCACCGCGGCACCCGAGTGATATTCATCGCCGGCAATCACGACGAAATGCTGCGCGATTACGCCGGACTCAGCTTCGGCGGTGTCGAACTGGCCCTGGAAGCCGTCCACACCACGCTTGACGGCCGCCGCCTGCTGGTGACGCACGGCGATGCTTTCGACGGCGTGGTGCTCTACGCCCGCTGGCTCGCCTTCCTGGGCGACAAGGCTTACGGCCTCTTGCTGCGCGCCAACATCGCCTTCAACGCAGTACGCCGCCGCCTCAAGATGCCGTACTGGTCGCTTTCCGCCTACATGAAGAAAAAGGTCAAGAACGCCGTCCAGTACATCGGCAGCTACGAGGAAGCGGTCGCTAACGAGGCAATCAGCCGCGGCTTCGACGGTGTTGTCTGCGGCCACATCCACTGCGCCGAAATCCGCGAATTCGGCGGCATCACCTACTACAACGACGGCGACTGGGTCGAAAGCTGCACAGCTTTGGCGGAAGACCTCACCGGGCACCTCGCGATCATCGACTGGATCGCCGAAACCGGCGGGCATACCGTGACATCGGGCGTCCTCGCGGAGGCGTCAGCGTGAAGCTGGCGCTGGCAACCGACGCCTGGTTGCCGCAAGTCAACGGCGTCGTCCGCTCGCTGACCTCCACCGTCGATCACCTGACCCGGCGCGGGCATCAGGTCGAGACCGTTACGCCCGACCGCTTCCTGACCCTGCCGATGCCCGGTTATGCCTCTATCCGGCTGGCGATGGCGCCCCGCTTCGGGGTGCGCCGGATGCTCGACAAGGCGGCGCCGGACATCGTCCATATCGCCACCGAAGGCCCGATCGGCTGGGCCGCGCGCGGTTGGTGCCTGTCGCGCGGCGTGCCGTTCACTTCGGCGTTCCACACCCGTTTTCCCGAATATGCCGCTGTGCGCACCGGGCTTTCGGCGGAATACTTCTGGCCGATCCTCCAGCGCTTCCATGCCGAAAGCCAGGCGGTGATGGTCTCCACCCGCAGCCTTGCCATAGAACTGGCGGAGCGCGGCATCGGCCCGACGCGGGCCTGGAGCCGAGGCATCGACCATGCCCAGTTCCGTCCCGACGGCCCGAGCCATCCGGCAATGGCCGCCCTGCCCGGTCCGGTCCTGCTCAACGTCGGCCGCGTCGCGCCGGAAAAGAACCTCGAAACTTTCCTCAATCTCGACATGCCCGGCAGCAAGGTCGTCGTCGGTGACGGCCCTGCGCTGGACACGCTGCGGCGCCGCTATCCGCAAGTGCTGTTCCTCGGTGCTCTTTCCGGGCAGGAACTTGCCAGCGCCTACCGCGCCGCCGACTGCTTCGTATTCCCGAGCCTGACCGACACCTTCGGCCTCGTCATCATCGAGGCGCTGGCCTGCGGCACGCCGGTCGCAGCCTTCCCCGTCACCGGCCCGATCGATATCCTCGGCCCCGATGGACGCGGCGTCGATCACCGCGTCGGCTGGGCAGCCGGTGCGCTCGACACCTCGCTGGCGCGCGCCATCGAAGGCGCCCTCACGGCAGAGCGCAATGACGCGGCCGCACTAGGCAACCTCTATTCGTGGGAACGCGCAACCGACCAGTTCCTGGCTGCCATCGAAGGCGCACTGCAACACGCCGAACGCGGATTGCTCTCCGCGGCCTAACGAAAACCGAGGCTACGCGAGATCGCGGCGGCTTCTTCCTGCACCAGCCTCCCCAGTTCGTCCAGCCGGCCTTGTGCGCGGCCGCTGGGCGCTGCGATGACCAGCGCCCCGACGACGCGGGCGGAGGCATCGCGGATCACGCTGGCCGAGCCGGTTACGCCCTCGGCCGCCTGGTCGACAGTCTGCGCATAGCCCCTTTCGCGTGCCTGATCGACGATCTTCGCCAATTCGGCACGATCGGTCACGGTGCCCGGCGCGAGGCGGCTCGGCACCGCCCGCTTGAGATAGGCATCCACCGCAGTCGGCGAACAGGTCGACAGCAGCGCTCGTCCGCCCGCCGTCGCGTAGAACGGGCGCCGGTCACCGATCGAGACGGAATAGCGTACGACATTGCGGCTCTCGACGAGGTCCACATAGGTCACCTGATCTCCATCCTGATCGCCCACCGCCAGCAGCACCGTTTCGCCGCTGCGCTCGCACAGGCGGCGCATGCCTTCGCGCACGAGGTCGGAACTTTGGAAGCGCCGCCGTGCTTCGGTCAAAGCGCTGCCCAAACCGAAGGCACCGGGCCCCAGACGCCAGGCGCCTTCGGCCGAAGTGACGAAATCCTCATCCGCAAGGCCGCGCAGCAGGGCCGCCAGGCTGCTCTTGGGCGTCGCGAGGCGGCGGCTGAGGTCGGCGAGCGAGACCGCCTCGCTACTGGCGCAAAGCGCCTCCAGCAAGCGGATGACCCGCGTGACCGACTGGGGCGATCCGCCGCGGCGGTCCTCCCCCTTCTCTGCGTCCGCGTTCTGGTCTTCCGCGCTCAACCTGCCCTCACTGAAATGCCGGCAAAACCTGCCCGGCGAAGGTTCCCGCATATGCGAGGAAGCGCTCCGCCGGAAGCCCGGGCGGCATCATCATGGTGAAATGCTCCACCGGCGCTTTTTCCTGCAGACCGCGCAAGTGAGCGATGGCCTCCTCCGGCGTAAGTATCTGGAGGATGCCGCTGGCCTTGAAGGCATCGAGGTCCATGGGTTTCAGGGTTGCACCTTCGAGGCCGATCGCCTGATCCTCGTTCATCCACGCACCGTAGCTGTTGTTGACGTGGAGGAAGTAGGGCGCAAGCTCCTCCATAGCCGCCGCCTTATCCTGCGCGACGACCAGCATCAGCCCCTGAATCCAGATTTTCGCACGGCTCGGGTCCTTGCCCTCAGCCTCAAGCTTCTGGCGGTAGAGCGGCCAGATTTCGGTGTTGCCGAAGTAACCGTCGCCGTATTTCGCGACGCGTTCCATCGCCTTGGGCGCGAAGCCGCCGATGTAGAGCGGAATCTGGCCCCGGCTGGAGAGTGGGCGGACCTGCGCGCCCTTGAGGGTAAAGAACCGGCCTTCGAAATCCACCGTCTCGCCGTCCCACAGGCGGCGCACGAGGTGGAGGAATTCATCGAAGCGGGCGCCGCGTTTGGTGAAGTCCAGCCCGTGAGCGGCATATTCGCGGGCGCGGTAGCCGATCGCGAGGCCCAGTTGGAGCCGTCCGCCCGAGAGGATGTCGAGTACCGCGCAGTCTTCGGCAAAGCGCAGCGGTTCGTAAAGGGGGCCAAGCGCAATGCCGGTGCCCAGCTTCATGCGGCGGGTGCGCGCGGCCACGGCGGCCAGCGTTACCAACGGCGAGGGCATGTAGCCGTCATCGGCCAGGTGGTGTTCGGGCACCCATGCGCCCTCGAAGCCCAGTGCCTCGGTTTCGGCGATGACGTCGAGCGTCTCGGCGTAGAGCGCCTCGGGGTCGCGGTGCCATGGGGCCGGGTTACGGAAGTCGTAAAGGTAGCCGAAGCTCATCTTGCCGGTCATGCGCGCCCTTTCCCAAGCCCTTGGTCCAAGTTCCTCGGGCGAAAGGTTTAGGCGCAGCCAACGTTGCGGCAAGGCGCGGGGGCGATGAGTGATCATTCCTCCCCGAGCAAGGCCGGGGAGGAATGGAAATTACGCCACGTCCATCGCGTATCCGGCGGCGCGCACTGTGCGGATCGGGTCCGTGTCGCCGTCGCGGTTGATGGCCTTGCGCAGGCGGCGGATGTGAACGTCCACGGTACGCTCGTCGATGTCGGAGTCCATGCCCCACACGCCGTCGAGTATCTGCTGGCGCGAAACCACCCGGTTCGGGCGTTCCATGAAGTAGCGCAGCAGGCGAAATTCGGTCGGTCCCAGGTGCAGCGCTTCGCCGGCGCGGCGGACGCGGTGGCTGGTTGCGTCAAGCTCGATATCGCCCCACGACAACACGCTGCCCGACAGCGACGGACGTGCGCGGCGCAGCAGTGCCTCGATCCGGGCCATCAGCTCCCGCGGGGAAAACGGCTTGGTGACATAATCGTCCGCCCCGGTCTTGAGGCCGCGGATCATGTCCTCTTCCTCGCCGCGCGCGGTGACCATGATGATCGGGATCTGCGCGGTTTCCTTGTCCTTGCGCAGCTGGCGGCAGACCTCGATGCCGGGCACCTGCTCGATCATCCAGTCGAGTACGATGGCGTCGGGCACCTGTTCGCGCACCATGACCAGCGCCTCTTCACCGTCGCCGGTAGAGCGCACGTCGTACCCTTCGGCGCTCAGGTTCCAGGTGAGGAGTTCGCACAGGGCGACATCGTCCTCGACGACGAGAACGGAAGCGGTCGCGCTCATGCCATCATGCCCGAGGTATCGTCGGTCAGCGAATCGCGCTCGGTGCAATACTCGCCGGTGGCGGCGTAGTAGACCATCTCGGCCACATTGGTGGCGTGGTCGCCGATGCGTTCCAGGTTGCGGGCGATGAACAGCAGCTGCGCCGCGCTGGTGATCGTCGCCGGGTTTTCCATCATGTGGGTCAGCAGCGAGCGGAACAGCGTGTTGTAGAACTGGTCCAGCTTCTGGTCGCGGCGGATGACTTCAACCGCCAGCGCCGCATCGCGCGAACCGTAGGCGTTGAGGACATCGCGCACCATGCTCTCGGCGATCTCGGCCATAGTGGGCACGAGGGTCACCGGATCGATCTTGGTGCGGCCTTCCAGGGCATTGACGCGCTTTGCGATGTTCTTGGCGTAGTCACCGATGCGCTCGATGACGCCGGAGATTTTCAGCGCGGCGATGACATCGCGCAGATCGTCGGCCATCGGCGCACGCAGCGCGATGGTGCGTACCGCCAGGCGGTCCACTTCGGCTTCCAGCGCATCGAGCCGGGCATCGGCGGCGACGACCTGCGCGGCAAGCTCCTCGTCATGCTGGACGAGCGCGGTGATGGCATCGCGGATCGCGACTTCGGCAAGCCCGCCCATCTCGGCGACAAGGCCACGAAGCTGGCCGATCTCGCTATCGAAGGCCTTGACGGTATGATCGACCATGGCGTTTTCCTGTCAGAGCATCACTCAGCCATAACGGCCGGTGATGTAGTCCTTGGTGCGCACTTCGCGCGGATTGGTGAAGATCTGGTCGGTCTCGCCATATTCGACGAGACTGCCCAGATGGAAGAAGGCGGTGCGCTGCGAAACGCGTGCGGCCTGCTGCATCGAGTGGGTGACGATGACGATGGCGAAGCTTTCCTTCAGTTCGTCGATCAGTTCCTCGATGCGCGCGGTGGCGATGGGGTCGAGCGCGGAGCACGGCTCGTCCATCAGGATCACCTCGGGGCTGACCGCAATGGCGCGTGCAATGCACAGGCGCTGCTGCTGCCCGCCCGAAAGCGCGGTGCCGGCGTCGGTCAGGCGGTCCTTGACCTCCTCCCACAGTCCGGCCTTGGTCAGCGCGCGCTCGACGATCTGTTCCATGTCCGCCTTTGACGAACCCAGGCCATGGATGCGCGGACCATAGGCGACATTCTCGAAGATCGACTTCGGGAACGGGTTCGGCTTCTGGAAGACCATGCCGACACGGGCGCGAAGGGCGACCGGATCCATGCTGGCGGCATAGATATTCTCGCCGTCGAGCAGGATCTCACCGTCGACGCGGGCGCCGGCGATGGTGTCGTTCATACGGTTGAGGGTACGCAGGAACGTCGACTTGCCGCAGCCCGAAGGCCCGATGAAAGCAGTGACGATACCGTTGTCGATGTCGATGGAGACGTCGTTGATCGCCTTCTTCTGTCCGTAGAAGACGTCGACGTTGCGGGCTGTGAGCTTTGTGTCTGTCATGTCCCTACCAGCGGACTTCGAACTTGTTGCGAAGATAGATCGCAATACCATTCATGGCGAGCAGGAAGACCAGCAGCACGATGATGGCGGCGGAAGTGTTCTGAACGAAACCCTTGTCGATTTCGTCAGACCACAGGAAAATCTGCATCGGCAGCACGCTGGACGGCGAAGTCAGGCCGTCGGGCGGAGTGGCGACGAAGGCGCGCATGCCGATCATCAGCAGCGGCGCGGTTTCACCCAGCGCGCGGGCCATGCCAATGATGGTGCCCGTAAGGATACCCGGCAGAGCCAGCGGCAGGACGTGGTGGAACGTGGTCTGCACCTTGCTCGCGCCGATGCCGTAAGCAGCTTCGCGGATCGAAGGCGGCACCGCCTTGATGGCATTGCGCCCAGAGATCACGATCACCGGCATGGTCATCAGCGCCAGGGTCAGACCGCCGACCAGCGGCGACGAGCGCGGCATGCCCATCGTGTTGATGAACACCGCCAGGCCCAGCAGACCGAAAATGATCGAAGGCACCGCAGCGAGGTTGTTGATTGAGACCTCGATCCATTCGATCCAGCGCTTCCTCGGCGCGAATTCCTCAAGGTAGATCGCGGCCAGCACGCCCATCGGGAACGAGAGCAGCAGCGTGACGGCCATCGTCAGCAGCGAGCCCTTGGTCGCACCCCAGACACCGGCGACGGTGGCATCGGTCGAGTCCGAACCCGACAGGAAGCTCCAGTCGAGGCCGGTCACGCCGTTCTTGAGCATGATGACCAGCAGCAATGCGAGGAACGAAAGGCTGAGGACGATTGCGCCCAGGCCGATCATCTTGAAGCGGCGCTCGGAGGCGTTGCGCCGCGCGATGCGCCGCAACGCCTCGGGCGAATTCCAGTCTGATTTACTCATAGGCTTCGCGGAACCGCTTCACGACGCGCAGGGCGACGATGTTGAGAATGAGGGTGACGACGAACAGCACGAGTCCCAGCGCGAAGGCCGACAGCGTCTTGGGGCTGTTGAACTCCTGGTCGCCGGTCAGCATCTGGACGATCTGGTAGGTGACGGTGGTCATCGTCTCGAACGGGTTTGCGGAGAGGCGCGCGGCGGCACCCGCAGCCATGACGACGATCATCGTCTCGCCAATGGCGCGGCTGATCGCCAGCATCACGCCTGCAACGATGCCGGGCAGTGCGGCGGGAAGCAGCACCTTCTTGATCGTCTCCGACTTGGTAGACCCCAGCGCCAGCGAACCGTCGCTCATCGCACGCGGCACGGCGGCGAGCGCATCGTCGGCCATCGAAGAGACGAAGGGGATGATCATCACGCCCATGACGAGACCGGCGGCAAGCGCGCTCTCGGTCGAGGGGTTCTGCATGCCGATCGAGGCGGCGAAATCGCGGATCATCGGCGCCACGGTCAGCGCGGCGAAGTAGCCGTAGACCACCGTGGGGATGCCCGCGAGAATTTCGAGCATCGGCTTGAGCCACTTGCGGACGTTGCTCGTGGCATACTGCGTCAGGTAGATCGCGCTCATCAGGCCAAGCGGGATCGCGACGATCATCGCGATGATCGCGCCGATGTAGATCGTGCCCCAGAACAGCGGCACGGCGCCGAAGTTGTCGTTGATGTTGGCGCCCATCGTGCTCGCCGGCGACCAGTGGGTGCCGGTGAGGAAGGCGATCGGCGAGACGTCCTTGAAGAACAGTCCGGCCTCGAACACCAGCGACCCGACGATGCCGAAGGTGGTCAGCACCGCCATCAGCGAAGCGGCCAGCAGCAGCGCCATCACGGCACGCTCCACCTGAGTACGGGCCCGGAAGTCGGCGCGGATGCGGGTGAAGCCATAGCCTCCCCCGGCGACCGCGACGACCACCACGAGCAGCGCGCCGATCAGGCCGAAGCGGAACTGCGCGGCGCGGATCGGCTCGACCAGGACCTGCGACTCGGCGTGGAAGGCAACCGCCGAAGGGTCGGATGCGAGGTTATGCGCCTCGGCGACAACCGCGCCCAGGGTCATCGGGTCGGTGGGCAGGCTGGCGGCAACGGGGTTGGCGAAAACCGTGCTTTCGATCAGCCCGGGCATGATCGCCGACCACACGCCCCAGGCGATCAGCGCCGGAACGAGGATCCACAGCGCCATGTGCCAGCCGTGGTAGGCGGGCATCGAATGCATCGACCCCCGCCCCGTGTAGAGCAGCCGGGCCCGGCCTCGTGCGGCAAACCAGCCGACCAGACCCAGGCCGAAGACGGCCAGGAGAACTCCTGTAAGTATCATGACTGGCCGCCCGGCCCTTTCTTATCTTGGCTTACTTCAGCTCGGACGGATCGAGCGGAGTCATCTTGGCGACGATATCAGCGCTCTTGGTGCGAACGTCCTCCGGCGCGATGACCATGCCCTTCTTCTTCAGAAGGCCGTCAGCACCCCACGACTTCACCCATTCAGCCACGTAGCCCTGAAGGCCCTTGATGGGCGCCAGGTGCTGCTTCTTGACGTAGATGTAGAGCGGACGAGCGCCCGGATAGGTGTAGTCCGAAATCGTCTTGTAGGTCGGCTCGATGCCCGACATCGGGATACCCTTGATGCTGTCGGGGTTCTCCTCGAGGAACGAGAAACCGAAGATGCCGATGGCCTTGGGGTTCTGCGAGATCTTCTGGACGATCAGGTTGTCGTTCTCACCGGCGTCGACATAGGGACCGTCCTCGCGGATGTTGTGGCAGGTCGCCTCGTACTTTTCCTTGTCGGTGTCCTTGAGCGCCTTGGTGGCGGCGTCGGTCTTGCAACCGGCTTCGAGGATCAGCTCCTTGAGCGCGTCACGCGTGCCCGAGGTTGACGGCGGGCCGTAGACGAGGATCGGCTCGGCCGGGAGCGAAGGATTGACGTCCTTCCAGGTCTTGGCGGTGTTGGGCTTGCCGAACGGGTTGGCGGCGAGCGCCTTGTAGATGTCGGTCGGGGTCAGGCCGAAACCGGGACCGTTCTTCGATTCGGCGAAGGCGATACCGTCGATGCCGACCTGGACCTCGACGATCTCCTTGACGCCGTTCTTCTGGCATTCCTCGTACTCGGACTTCTTGATCCGGCGCGAGGCGTCCTCGATGTCAGGGTGCTGGGCGCCGACACCGGCGCAGAACAGCTTCATGCCCGCGCCCGTTCCGGTCGATTCGATCACCGGCGACTTGGCGCCGCTGGACTTGGCATAGGCCTCGGCGACGGCGGTCGCGAAGGGATACACGGTCGAGGAACCGACGCCGCGCACGAAATCGCGCGCACCGGAGCCGGACGAGCCCGAACCACCGCAGGCGCTGAGCGCGGCCACGGAAACGGCGGCAAAGATGATGGTCTTGGTCGAACGCATATGAATACCCCTTGGGCTTCTACTGTGGGATGCCCCTATTGGCCTTCGATGACACTTCCATGACGATAAAGTGACATTGCCGGGGACAGCGCCGGTTTTGTTTGGCAACACGACGGTATCCGGCGAATTGGCAGCCATTGTGACAGGTTCCCGGCGACCTGCCCGCTGACTGCCCGACCGGATATGGAGCGCCTGATCGGTGCTTGCGCCTGTTGTCGATCTAGAACTCACTACGACTCATGGCAAGCGCGCTCGCTCGTGAACGACCTTCCACCCGCCCCTCTCCACGGCGCACGCCTGCCTCGCTTTGGCCCGCTAGCGGGCGTGAAGGGCGGCGGCAGGCGACACTGTAATCTTGCGCCCATGTTGCCAAGCCAATGCTAGGTTATATCTGACCGTATCAGGGGCCGGGCATATAACGACATCGGCGGGGGAATGGGCATGCCACACCAAGCAGCACGAGCAGCCGGGAATTGTGTCTCGGAAGTGTCATTTAGTAGTCATCTTTGGGTCATATTGACCACTCGCAAGACGAAACTCTTGCGAAAGACGGCGATTCCCATGCGTACCTTCCTACTCGGCACGGCTGCGATGACGGCAACCACTTTCGCGCAACCGGCTTTTGCACAGGCCGTCGATGCCCAGGAAGCCGATGCCATGCGCGCAGAGATTCGCGAGCTTCGCACCCGCCTCGAGGCTCTGGAAAACCGTCTCGGCGCTCCGACCACGGCCCAGGCCGATGCCGCCGCGCAGCCACCTGCACTCGCAGCAACGGGAACTGCCGCTGCCGCCGCCGTCCCGGCGAAAAAGCCGGCGGATGAAGTGAAAATCCAGTGGAAAGGCAGCCCGCAGATTGTCCAGGGCGACCATGCATTCAAGGTCAAGGGCCGCATTCAGGCCGACGCCAACTACGTTTCCGCGCCCAAGGGCCTGGACGACAGGGGGCTGGGCTTCGGCAGCGAGATGCGCCGTATCCGCTTTGGCGGCGAAGGCGCTTTCAGCAACCACCTGTCCTACAAGCTGGAACTGGAACTGTCTGACAACGCGGTCGACCTCGTCGATACTTTCATCACCTTCAAGGACGGTCCGTGGCAGTTGCAGCTGGGCAACCAGAACCCCTTCTGGTCGCTCGACGAACTGACCGGCGACACCTCGGGCAGCACCATGGAACGCGCCGCCTTCACCGATGCTTTTGCCTTCGAGCGCCGCCTTGGCTTGGGTGCGCAGTACAGCAAGGGCGCACTGATCGCGCAGCTGGGCGTCTTCACCGATGACATCACCGCGCTCGCCAACAGCAGCGACGGCGTCAACGGCGGTGACGAGAACAACAGCTACAGCGTCGACGGCAGGCTGGTCTTCGCGCCGAAGCTGGGCGATGTGCAGCTGCATCTGGGCGCCTCGGGCCACTGGCGCCGCCTCGGCCGGCTGGCCGACGCGACCACCCGCTACCGCCAGCGCCCTTACGTGCACAGCACCAATACCCGCCTGATCGGCACGCCCGCGATGAACGTCGAGGACGAGACGATGTACGGCGCGGAACTCGCCGCGATTTCGGGGCGCCTGCACGGCGTGGCGGAATACTACACCCTCAACGCCAACCGCGTGGACCTGCCCTCGGTCGCCTTCCACGGCGCTTACGGCGAGGTCGGGTATTTCCTGACCGAAGGCGATACGCGCGGGTACAAGGGCGGCATCTTCACCACAAATGCCCCCGCCCATCCGCTGGGGGACGGCGGCATCGGTTCGATCCAGGTCAATCTGCGGTACGACTGGCTCGATCTCAACGACCGCGACATCCGGGGCGGGACGCAGAACGGCTATATCGCCGCGCTGGTATGGTCGCCGGTCCAGTACCTGCGCTTCAACGTCAATTACGCGCTGCTGCAATACACCGGCGCGACCGCCCTTCCCTCAGGCAACCGCAACTACGACGCCAATGTCTTCGCAACGCGCTTCGAGTTCGATTTCTGACAGCTGGCGCAAGTTTACACCGGTCATTTGTCAGTGCGAGCTAGCACCCCGGGGCGTTTTACGCTGCCCTGCGGTGCTGGCTCCCAGTCTTGCTAGGCAATCTACTCGAACGTGCTCGCGACCGTCTCTGCGGAAGGTCCGGCCAGCTGGCGGTGCGTCTGGCTCAGCACCGCAGCGAGAACGATACTTGCCGCCGCGCTGATCGCACCGGAAACCAGACCCATTACCAGTACCGCGATATTGCCCTGGCCCAGCACCAACATCACCGGCCCGACCAGAATGAGGGTCGAGATCAGCGCCAGTGCGAAATACGCCACCGTCAGCAACGTGTAGAAGCCGAAGAGACGCAGGCTGTTGCCGCGCGTCAGTCGCCATGAACGGGCCATTGCCGCGATCGGATTGCCGGTTCCCTCTTTGACGATCACCGGCACCACCAGCGAGAACTTCACTGACGCATAAGTCAGCGCCATCAGCACCAGAACGACCGCCAGGATCGAACCCGCACCAGCTGCGCCGACCAGCGTGAACAGTCCCACCAGCAGCATCGAGAATACGATTGTCGCCAGCATCGTGCCGACAATTCCGACCACGCCGACCGCGAACAGCGAAGGCAGCGCGCGCAGGCCTGCTCCGATCGATTCGCCTACCGTCGGCCGTCCCCGGCCGCTGATCAGCGCCGTGACCGAAAGATAGCCGATCATCTGCGCCAGCGCCCCGCCCAGGCCGAAGCCCAGGAGCATGCCCATGTTGTCGCTCATCAGGCGGTTCATCACCTGCGGCTTGTTCATGGCTTCCATGATCTGCGTCTGCAGCTCGGTCAGGAATACGGTGGAAAGCAGCGTGGGCAGCAGGAAGAACACGCCGCCCAGCGCCAGCAGCACCTCGCGATTTGCGCGAACGGCGGCCATGGCGTCGCCCCAGGCCCGGTTGCTGTCGAACTTCATCACTCACTCCACACCAAGGCTTTGCCCTAGTGTAGAGCCGGGTTCGCCTAAAGACACTTGATAACCGCAGGGAATGACGCCACGCAACGCGCCATGACGATTCCCGCAATTCTTCCGGGTGATATCGAGCTGCGCATCTCCAGCGAGCCGGTCCCCTATCGCGAAGCGCTTGAGGAGATGACCGCGCGCAATGCTGCCATCGCCGCCGGCGAAGCGCGCGAGCTGGTATGGCTCCTCGAACATCCGCCGGTCTATACTGCCGGCACCAGCGCTGCTTCGGACGAACTTCTCGACCCGCGTTTCGAAGTGGTCGAGGCCGGGCGCGGCGGACGCTATACCTATCACGGCCCCGGGCAGCGCATCGGCTACGTCCTGCTCGACCTCAGGAAACGCGCCCGCGACGCGCGCGGCTTCGTCCACGGCCTCGAAGGCTGGGTGATCGAGACCCTGCGCGATTTCGGAATTGAGAGCTTCCGCGCCGAAGGCCGCATCGGCATCTGGACGACCGATGTCGACAGCCGCGAGGCGAAGATCGGCGCAATCGGCGTGCGCATCCGCAAGTGGGTGACGATGCACGGCTTTTCGGTGAACATCCGCCCCGACCTGTCGCACTTCACCGGCATCGTGCCTTGCGGTATCGAGGAATTTGGCGTCACCAGCCTCGCACGCCTCGGCCGCGATGTGGATTTCGCCGCCTGGGACGAGGCAATGATCGCCCGCGCACCGGCGTTCCTTGCCGCACTCGAAAGCCCCTGCCCCCCTTCGGAGATCGCAGAATGACCGCTTCGCGCCTGATGATCCTGGCGGCCGGCGCCGCGCTGCTACTGGGCGGCTGCAACAAGAGCGCCGACGACCAGCCCAAGGCCGCCGCCGGCGGCGACCTGCTGCCGCGTTCGGCGAGCGACGACATGCTGCCTTACGACACCGTGCGTTCGCAGGCCTCTCTCTCGGCCCCGGATGCCGGGCTGCACGACAGCGCTCCGCGTACCGCAAGGCCCGCTGTAACGGCATCGACCGCGTCCGAAGACGATGTCGTCAGCGATCCTGTCATCCCGGCCGATCCGGCTCCGGTGCCGCGCACGCAGTAGCGGTAAAGCTTCGCCTCGCTGACCGGACTATTGCGGGTCGGGGGCGTAAATCGGCTTGCCCGGTCTGAGTGGGCAGTAAACTGACGAAGGCCGGCGACACGGCTGAAATCCGGGAACTCGCCTTAACGGGCGTTGAAATGTCGCAAAATCTTGCCGTCCAGCGGCTCCTTGAATCGCACCGCGATCCGGCGGGCGTTTCTTTGCGTGGCAGTCGCGGCGAAAGGTCCCATCGCCCCGATCCACAAGGAAAAATCGGCATCGAAAAAGCCCTGCGGCGCATCGGTCTCGAGGTCACAGCCCCCGTCCGCCAATTCGCAGATGCGCACGAGCGCCTTGTCGCGGGCGCTCACGCACTCGCCGTATAGGATCATCGCCATCATCGCTCAGCCGTCCGGTTGCCCGGCGTCCTCTTTTTGTTTTTTTGGTCGGCTGATCCAGGCATCGCCTCGCCCAGCCAGCGAGGTTCTGCCCCGCACCCACTCCTGATACGCCTCCTAAAGGTCAGAACGGTTTCAGGCGAGTGTCAATTTTGTGATGGACGAATGGACCCTCCGAATTCCCGGAAGGCCCGCTCGTTCAGGCTCGCTCAGGCGACTTCGTTTTGCGACAGGCTGCTGTCTGCGGGTTCCTTCTCTTTCCCCGCCAGCGCTTTCACGAACTGCTCGCGCCAGTGAATCACGTCTTCGCTGCGCACCGAGGCGAGCAGCTTGGAATGGCGGCGCTTTCGTTCGGCCAGCGGCATGTCGAGCGCGCGCTTGATCGTCTCGGCCACATGTTCGACCGAGTGCGGGTTTACCAGCAGCGCATCCTTGAGCTGCAGCGCCGCACCCGCGAACTGTGAGAGGATAAGCACGCCGGGATCTTCGGGATCCTGCGCCGCGACGTATTCCTTGGCCACCAGATTCATGCCGTCGCGCAGGGGCGTGACGAGCCCGATCTCGGCGGCACGGTAATACCCCGCCAACTGCGCACGGGGATAGCCGCGATTGACGTAGCGGATCGGCACAAAGCCCACGTCGGCGTGAGCGCCGTTGATATGGCCGGTCTTGCGCTCCAGGTCCTCGCGAATCTGCTGGTAACTGGCGACATCGCCCCGGCTTGGCGGCGCGATCTGCAGCAGCACGGCATCGCCGGCCAGCTCCGGGTGGTCCGAAAGGAAACGGGCGAAGCTTTCGAAACGCTCCCCCAGACCCTTGGAATAATCCAGCCGGTCGACGCCGATCAGAATCTTGCGGCCACGCACGCTGGACTTGAGGACATTGTAGGCTTCCTTGGCCTCCTCGCTTTCGGCGGCCTCGGTGAATTCAGCGAAGTCGATGCCGATCGGGAAAGCGCGGGCGACGACCTTGCGGCCCTTGTAGTCGATCGAATTGTCGAGATTGACCTTGAGGCCCATTTCCTTCTGCACATAGTGCAGGAAACTTTCCAGCCACTCGGTGGTCTGGAAGCCAAGCACGTCGTATTCCAGCATCGAGGCGACCAGCCGCTCATGGAACGGTAACGAGGCAAGCAGGCGCGTGGGCGGCCAGGGCGTGTGCAGGAACAGGCCCATGCGGTTCTTCACGCCCTTGCCGCGCAGGATCGAGCCCAGCGGCAGCAGATGATAATCGTGGACCCAGACGAGGTCCTCCGGCTCGATCAGCGGCAATACTGACCCGGCGAAGCGCTCGTTCACCCGCTCGTAGCCCTCACCGAAATTACGGTCGTATTCTGTCAGGTCGATGCGGTAGTGGAACAGCGGCCAGAGCGTGCGGTTGGCGTAGCCGTTATAGTACTCGTCGATGTCCTGCGGTTCGAGGTCGATGGTGGCCGTGGTGACATCGTCATTGCGCTGCATGTCGAGGTGCCCGGTGAACTCGGCGGTCTCCTGCCCCGACCAGCCGAACCAGATGCCCCGGTGCTCGCGCAGCGCCGAATTGAGGGCCACCGCCAGTCCGCCCTGGGCCCCGGCGGCGCCCGCGGCCTTGGGTACGCTGACCCGGTTCGAAATGACGATCAATCGGCTCATGTGTAATCCCCTGTCGCGCCCGGTAAAGGGCGCCTCGCGGTAAATCCGCGCCTCTCGGCGCAGGCATGGAAGGGCAGGATATCCGGCATTTTCAACGCCAGTCCCGCCACGACCGGGACAGTTGCCCGGCACAGTTGATGATCCCCACCAGCGAGTATGTCTGCGGGAAATTACCCCACAACTCGCCGGTCTCGAAATCCATGTCCTCGGAAAGCAGCCCCGACTTCGTGCGGTGCGCCAGCATGGCTTCGAAGATGCGGCGCGCCTCTTCGTCGTCGCCGCTGCGGTGAAGCGCCTCGATCAGCCAGAAAGTGCAGATATTGAACGCGGTTTCCGGTAGGCCGAAGTCGTCCTCGCTGTCATAACGCAGCATGTGCTCGCCCCGGCGCAGAGACTTCTGCACCGCTTTCAGCGTCGCCTGGAATCTTGGATCGGCTGCCGGCAGATAGCGCAGCTCGACCATCTGCAGCAGGCTGGCGTCAAGCTGCGATCCGCCAAAGCTGGCGGCATAGTGCCCGCCCGCGTCGTGGCCCTCGACCAGATGCCAAGCGCCCTCGTCGATATGGGCACGTACGGTATCGGCACGCTCGCGCCAGAGCGCGGCGCGGTCATGCAAGCCCAGGTGCTCGGCGGCATTGGCGAGACGGTCGCAGGCGGCCCAGCTCATGACGCTGGAATAGGTGTGGATCGCCGTGCGGGTGCGCAGTTCCCACAGGCCGGCATCGGGCTGATCGTGGGTCTTCCACGCCATCTCGCCGATCTGCTCGAGACTGCGGAAATCATCCTCATTGGCAACGCGCAGCAACCGCTGGTCCCAGAACGCCTGGATCGAGGGCAGGACGATCTGGCCATAGCAGTCGTTCTGCACCTGATAGTAGGCCGCATTGCCCACGCGCACCGGGCCGGTGCCACGATAGCCAGGAAGGTCGGGTGCCTCCCACTCGATGATCTCCTTGGCGCCGCTCACCGCATAGAGCGGCTGGACCACGCCGCCAGGGGCATCGGCAACAATGTTACGCAAGTACGCAAGGTATTTCTCCAGAACGTCGAGCGCGCCAAGGTGGTTGAGCGCCTGCACGGTGTAGTAGGCATCGCGGATCCAGCAGTAGCGGTAATCCCAGTTGCGCTGGCTGCCCGGCGCCTCGGGGATGGATGTGGTGAGCGCGGCGACGATCGCGCCGGTTTCCTCGTGCTGACACAGCTTGAGGGTTATCGCCGCGCGGATCACCGCATCCTGCCAGTCCAGCGGCGTTGCGAGGCCGCGCACCCACATGCGCCAGTAGTGCCCTGTCTTCTGCAGCATGGCATCCACGTCATGCTCGACATTACCGTTGAACGGCTCGTCCGGGCCGAGGAAGAAGTGCAACGACTTTTCCAGCCGGAACCAGCGCTCGTCGAGGACGTAGCCGACCGGGCAGTCCGTCGTCAGGCGCATGGCGTTACGCTCCACCAGGTATCGCACATGGTTCGACCCCTGGGTGATCGGCGCCAGCTTGGCGCCGTAGCCGCTCATCGGGGTAAGGATCGTGCGGATACGCGGAGCGCCCGAAACGGGGCGGACTATCCGCGCGTAGGCGACCGGGCGGTACATCCGCCCGTCGCGCTCGAAACGCGGCGCGAAGTCGTAGATCTCCACCGCGCCGCCATTGGCATCTTCCAGCCGGGTCACGAGGATCGGCGTATTGCGCAAGTAGTGCTGGCTGACCGAGACCTGGCCCTCCAACTCGAAGCGCCAGGTGCCAGCGTCCTGCCCCTTGTCGCCGCGCAGCAGGGCACAGAACGTCGGGTCGCCGTCGACACGAGGCACACAGCCCCAGACGATCGCGCCCGCCTCGTCGATCAGTCCGCTGACCTGGCAATTGCCGATCGGCCATAGCTCCAGAGTGCTGACAGGATCTGGCGACGACACGGCAGGCGTCGTGGCGAATGTCGGGGCGGTCGTCATGGGCGGGTCTCTCCTTCAGGCTCGGCGACGGGCAGGGATGCGAGCCCGCCTTCCAGCCAGGTATGGACGGCGGCGACGCCGGGCAGGCGCAGCGCGGCGGCGGTGGCGCGCATCGGCCCCACCAGCACGCCCTGCCCGCCCAGGTGACGAACCGCCCGGAATGCATCCTCATCGGTAACGTCGTCGCCCAAGAACAGCGGCGCAGCGCCGGCAAAGGCGGGAAGCCCCATGAAACGGACAACGGCAGTGCCCTTGTCTGACCCCGGCATCGCCAGCTCGATCACCTGCTTGCCGTGCTTCATCGCCAGGCCGCGCTTCTCCGCAAGCGCCTGCGCGCAGGCCAGCAGCCCCTCCAGCGCCTCGGGATGGCGGCGATAGTGGACCGCGACGCTGAACGGCTTGGGCTCGACCAGCAGGCCGCCATTGGTCGCAGCGAAATTCTCCAGCGCAGCGACCACCGCGGCGGGCAGCGGATCGGCCAGCGGTTCGACCTCGGCGCCGCTCCTGGGGCGGAATTCGCCCCCGTGCGAACCGGCGACAGCCACTTCGACCGGACCGATCAACGCTTCGAGCGCCGCGATCGAACGTCCCGTGACGATCGCCAGACGGCCGCCGAGACGCTGCGAAAGTGCGGTGATCATGCCGGCAAGGCGGGGGCCGACCACGACATCATCGGGATGATCGACGATCTCCACCAGCGTACCGTCGAAGTCGAGGAACAGGGCAATGTTCGCGCCAGGATCGAGCGGAGGCGGAAGCGGCAGGTCGCCTTCCGCAGCGAATTTGCGCTCGATCGGCGATTTACTGGCCATCGGCGGCTCACTGGCCGCTGGAAGGCTCGCTTGAAAATTGGTCATCGGTGCTCGCTTCGCCCCCGGTTTGGTATGGATCAGCGGCGCGGTATCGAAAACCACGCACGGGCCGGGCGACCCCGTTCCACCACCCGGGCCATTAGCCGAACGGCCATGGGCGCGGGTTGTTCCCTTTGTTCCGCCAGTTTTCGCCGCAGTGCAACAAGCTCGCCATGATATGGTGCTAAACCGCCATGGATCGACCGCTTCGGATTGAAACTTTTTTGCAACCGCGAATGAAATCGCGGTAACCGAAGGCCTACCTGCCGCATTGGCTCTTGCCTGTTGGTCCGCGCCGCGCTTTGGATGCGCCGGTACGTGCCCGGAGACCGGCGCGGATGAATGGCCGAACTGGCGCGAAAGGCGTGTAAATGAAGAAAATAGTGGCGTTCGATCTCGATGGGACCCTGGCGCTGAGCAAGCAGCCGCTGACCGACGAGATGGCCGAACTGCTGGCCCAGTTGCTGACGGTGGCGCAAGTCGCCGTGATCTCGGGCGGGGACTGGCCCCAGTTCGAAAAGCAGGTCGCCAGCCGCCTGCCCGCCCATGCCGACGTATCCCGTATGTGGATGCTGCCCACCAGCGGCGCCAAGCTCTACCTTCACCGCGAAGGCGCTTGGGAAGCGATTTATGCAGAACTCTTCACCGACGAGCAGAAGGCCGAGATTCTCGCCGCCTTCGACGCTTCGCTGGCAGCCACCGGCTTCACCCCGGAAGAAGTCTGGGGTGAGCGGATCGAGGATCGCGGCAGCCAGATCACCTTCTCGGCGCTGGGCCAGCAGGCCCCGCTCGACGCCAAGGAGCACTGGGACCCGGACTTCGCCAAGCGCAAGGTTATCCAGGCCGATCTCATCAAGCGCCTGCCCGGTGTTTCGATCAATCTGGGCGGCGCGACTTCGGTCGACGTGACCCAGCCCGGCATCGACAAGGCATGGGGCCTGCGCCGCCTGTCCGAACGCAGCGGCGTGGCCGAGGCGGACATCCTGTTCATCGGCGATGCCATCTTCCCCGGCGGTAACGACTACCCGGCCAAGGCCATGGGCCTCGACACGGTCTGCGTGCGCGACGCTGCCGATACCGCCAATGTGATCACCGCCATCATCGCCTGCCAGAAAGCCGGCTAAGCCGTAGCGCAAGGCGGGGAATGCGGGCATGAAGAACACCTGATGCCCGCATTCTACCTTACCCTGATCGCAGTACTGCTAGCCGGCTTCGGTGCGCGCGATCAGGTGACGATAGCGGGACTGGCCCTGCGGCAAGGCCAGCGGCCCGCGGTGCTGGTCGTCGCCATACTAGGCGCAGTGCTGACCGCCTCGTTCGCAGCCTATGCCGCACATTTCATGCTTGAACAGTTGCCGCCGCCCGCGCGGACGATCTTCGCCGCGATCGCGCTGGGACTGGCCGGGCTCGAATCGATGATCCTCGCGCCCCGTCGCGACCCGCGCGAACCGACCAATTCGCTGGGCGCGCTGGCGATCGTACTCCTTGCCCAGCAGGTGACCGACGCCGCACGCTTCGTTATCTTCGGCATGGCAGTGGGCTATGCCGCGCCCTGGCATGCCGGGGCCGCGGGCATACTGAGCGGCGTCATTCTGGTCACTTTCGCCTGGGCCCGGCCCGAACTGCTGGGAACCCCTCCCGCAAGATGGACGCGGCGGGTGGTCGGGGGCTTGCTTGTGGTCGCCGCGATCACGATGTTCCTTTCGGAATTCGGCATTCTATGATCGCAATTTACGATCCAACCTATCCTTTTCATTTGCGTTGCCAATTTATAGAACCGCCTACAACGAACCGCAGAAGAGGGAACCGACATGACTTCCAAGGACAACTCGAAGGCCGCACTGATCGACAGCCTCAACGGGCTTCTGGCGGATACCTTCGCGCTCTACGTGAAGACCAAGAACTTCCACTGGCACGTGCGCGGCCCGCAGTTTCATGACCTGCACCTGCTGTTCGACGCCCAGGCGACCGAGATCTTCGCCCTGACCGACCTCATCGCCGAGCGCGTGCGCAAGCTGGGCGGCACCACGCTGACCTCGATCGGCGCGATCAGCACCAAGACCACCGTCAAGGACGAGGACGACACCACGCTCGACGCGATGGCCATGGTAAAGGCCCTGTTCAAGGAAAACACCGCCTACGTCGCCACGCTGAAGACGACCAAGGAACTGGCAGGCGAAGCCGGCGACAACGCCACCGACGGTGTGATCGACGACTGGACCGACCAGGCCGAACAGCGCGCCTGGTTCCTGCGCGAGATCATGGCCTAAGAAACGCCTCCTTCCATCTTCGTCATTGCGAGCGGCAAAACGGCGAAGCGATCCCGGGCACCACAAACCGCCCCGGATTGCTTCGTTCAGCTCGTAATGGCGAAGGGCAGGTTGCAACTATTGCGATGCTCTGGGGCGTTTCGCTACGCACCGGGGAGTGCTAAAGCTTCCCCATGCCCAAGCTTGAACTGATCGAAGGCGCCGACGACGGCGCCATCGCCGCCTGGTTCGCGCAGCGCCTGCGCGCCGCCCTTGCCATGTCTCCCGAGATCGCCGTAACCGTGCCCGGCGGCTCCACCCCGTTCCCGATCTTTGACCGGCTCGCGAAGGAAGCGCTGCCCTGGCCGCGCATTTCCGTGTGGCCGGGCGACGACCGCATCGTCGCCGAGGATCACCCCGCCAGCAACGTCGGCAAAATCCGCGCCCGACTGGAGCCCGCCGGTGCCTGCATCGTGCCTCTGGCGCAGGATGCGCAGCCGCCTCATTTCGCGATCGCCTGGCTGGGCATGGGCGGCGACGGCCATATCGCTTCGCTGTTCCCCAACACCGACCCCCGCGCTAACGATCCTCAGGCGGTGCGCCGCCTGACGCCCGATCCGCTTCCCCCGGAAGCGCCGTTCGACCGTCTCAGCCTGACCATCCCGTCACTGGTGGACAGCGACGAGATCGTTTTCGTGATCCGGGGCACCGACAAGCGCGCCGTGTTCGACGCCGCCGTGAAAGGCGAACACGACCTGCCCGTCGCCCGCCTGCTCAAAGCAGCGCGGCACAAGGTCACCTGTTTCTGCTGAACCTGATCCCAGCGCCGCTGCATCGCGCACTTTACCGGCTGGCCCATGCACTGCGCGTGCAGGTCTGGCGGATATGGCGGCCTGATGTGCACGGCGTGCGGGTCCTCGTGCTGGACCGGCAGGAGCGTGTCCTGCTGATCCGCCACTCTTACGGTTCGGACAAGTGGATGCCCCCCGGCGGCGGCATGCGGCGCGGCGAGGACCCGCTGCTCGCCGCCGCGCGCGAGCTGGTGGAGGAAACCGGCTGCCGGCTCACCGAGGCCCGCCTTCTGCAGATCAGCGACGAGAAACTGCACGGTAGCAGCAATGCCGTGCGCATCGTGCTTGGCCGCACCGGGGACGAACCCCGCGCCGACGGCCGCGAAATCATCGAAGCGCGCTTCTTCGCGCTGGACACCCTGCCTGCGCATATGCCCGCAGGGCTCGCAGCCCGCGTGCAGGCCTGGGCGGCTCAGATCACTTGATGCTGTTGCAGCGCTCGATCAGGGCCTGATAGGCGGTGAGGATTTGGGGCCAGGTGAATTCCTCGGTCCAGCGCCTGAGGGCATGCTCACGCAATTCATCCCGCAGTCCCGGGCTGGCAGCCAGTTCCTCAATGTGCCTTTCGCACTCGTCCTCGTTCGAGAAATAGACCCCGGCGTCGCCTGCAACCCATCGGTTGAACGGGTTATCATGAGCGATGACCCCGTTACCGGCTCCCAGCGCCTCGACCAGCGAGGGATTGGTGCCGCCCACCTGAT
Source organism: Novosphingobium sp. 18050 (assembly GCF_902706195.1). GTDB lineage: Bacteria > Pseudomonadota > Alphaproteobacteria > Sphingomonadales > Sphingomonadaceae > Novosphingobium. The sequence goes on from NZ_CACSJO010000010.1 coordinate 96,972, forward strand.
GGCCATGTACATAGGCCAGGCTGAAGAGGCGTAGCGCGTGAAGGTCGGGCTTGGCATAGACCGCGCCCGGGAACACCACTTCGTCGCTGGCCGCTGCGAGCACCGAGTTCTGGTAGGCATGGTCGGGGCTGTACTTGCCCAGCACCACCAGCTTGATACCGCGCGGACGGCGGGAAAAGGCGCGCACGATCTCCAGCAACGAATTTTCCGGCTCCGGGCGGGCGATTACGGTCAGGAAACGGTCGCGCTCGATGCCATAGCGCGCCAGCAGCGTCTCGTCGGCACTCTCGATCCGATCGCTGCCGTAGGGGATCATCGTTATCTTGTCGGCCGGGGCATGGTCGCCGTGGTGCTTCGCGATCTGCGGATGATCGGCGATCAGCGCATTGCCTGAGGCAGCGGCAAGGCGCTCGTTGATCCACAGATAGATCTTCTGCGGCGTGGAATACTTCGCCCGCTTCCATTCGATCCCATCCATGTTGATGAGATTGAAACGGCCTCGCAGGCGGGCATAGGCCGAAAGAAAGCCGGTATTGTAGCCCAGCGTCAGCAGCAGGCCTTTTTCCCGCACGGCAGCCATGGTCGACTTCATGTCGAACTCGATGGTCCCCAAGGCACCTTCGGCCTTCACCGGGATGTGGACCCGGCGGCACCCTTCCCAGGTATCCTCGTAGCGCTCGCCGGTCTCGCTGCCCTGGCAGTAGACGGTGACGCGCCAACCGGCCTCGACCATCCAGGGCACCAACCGCTCGGCGAAACTTTCGAAACCGCCATGTGCAGCCGGCACGCCGCGAATACCCAAAACGATAAGATGCTTTTCAGCCAAGTTTACACCGCCTGCCGATAATCAGAAAAAGGGAATACCGGCCGGCGCCAGAGACGCGCGGCCGGTTCTGCCGATATCAGCGCGTGATCGCGGCACGCTCGAGAAGCGGCATCCACCAGTCCTCGCGCGACAGAAACCAGGCGAGGGTCTCGGCGAAGCCCTGCGGGAAGTCCCGCGCAGGGGCATAGCCCAGTTCCGAACGTGCCTTGGTCTCGTCGATGGCATAGCGACGGTCGTGGCCCATGCGGTCGGTCACGAAAGTCTTCAGCTCCGCGCTCGGGCGTCCCTGTGCCGCCGGGGCATTCGGGAAGCGCTTCGCCAGCGAGGGGTCGGCCGCAAAGGCATTGTCCACCGCGCGGCAGATTTCCTCGATGACCGTCAGGTTGGGAAGTTCCTGGCCGCCGCCGATGTTGTAGACTTCACCCGACTTGCCCTTGCGCAGGCAGGCCTCGATGCCGCGGCAGTGGTCTTCCACATGCAGCCAGTCGCGCACGTTCATGCCGTCGCCATAGATCGGCAGCGCCTTCCCGTTCAGGGCATTGAGCGTGAACAGGGGGATCAGCTTCTCGGGAAACTGGAACGGACCGTAGTTGTTCGAGCAGTTGCTCGTGGTGGTCTCCAGCCCATACGTGTGATGGTAGGCCCGCACGAGATGGTCGCTGCCCGCCTTGGATGCCGAATAGGGCGAGTTGGGCGCATAGGCCGTGGTCTCGCTGAAGGCAGGATCGCTGGGACCGAGCGAGCCGTAGACTTCGTCGGTCGAAACGTGGTGGAAGCGGTGCGGCTTGCCGTCGCCGTCCAGCCAGGCCTTCTTAGCCGCCTTCAGCAGGCTGTGCGTGCCGATGACATTGGTGGTCACGAAAGCATCGGGACCGGTAATCGAGCGGTCGACGTGGCTTTCCGCCGCGAAGTGGACGATCGTGTCGATCTCGTGATCGGCAATGATCGACGAGACCAGATCGGTGTCGCAGATATCGCCTTCGACGAGGAGCACGTCGTCCAGCCCGTCGAGGTTGTGCTTGTTGCCTGCATAAGTCAGCAGATCGAGGACGATGATCTTGTCCTCGGGTGCGACTTTGCTGCGATAATGGACGAAGTTGGCGCCGATGAAGCCCGCGCCGCCGGTGACAATCAGATTAGCCATGGGTCTTGATCTCAGCAATCATCTTACGAAGGTTGGCGCGCCAATGCGGCGTGGGGCCGCCCAGGACTGCGAAAGTCGACGTCTTGTCGAGCACCGAATAGTGCGGACGGGTCGCCGGCGTGGGATATTCCGAAGCATTGATCGGGATGACCGGGACGGCCTTGTCCAGCAGGCCGGCTGCAAGGCCTTCCTCCTGGATCGCCACCGCGAAATCATACCAGCTGCAAGCGCCCGCATCGGTATAGTGGTGCATGCCGGAGATGCCCTTGCCGGCCATCGTCCACAACGCAGCGGCAAGGCCGGGCGCATAAGTCGGCGTGCCGATCTGGTCGGCCACGACGCGAACCTCGGGACGTTCGCCCATGAGCCGCAGCATGGTACGCACGAAGTTCCCGCCCGTGGGCGCATAAACCCAGGCGGTACGCACGATCAGCGCATCTTCCCCGGCCAGCTTCTCTCCCGCCAGCTTGGTGCGCCCGTAGGCGGCCAGCGGCGCGGTCGGCGCGTCGGGACGGTAGGGCACGCCGGACAGGCCATCGAACACGAAGTCGGTCGAGACATGGACGAAGCGTGCGCCGACATCACGGGCCGCTGCGGCCAGATGGCCCACGGCGGTCGCATTGACGGCAAGAGCGACGTCTTCCTCGCTCTCGGCCTTGTCGACTGCGGTATAGGCGGCGGCGTTGAAGACAACCTGCGGCTGCACTTCACGCGCCACGGCAAGGACGGCGGCGGGGTCGGTGATATCGAGCGTGTCGATGTCATGGCTGACGATTTCGGCATCGGCCGGGGCGGTTGCCGCCAGGCCCCTGCCAAGCTGCCCCTTTCCGCCCACGATGAGGACCTTCATGCGAAAGCCTCCACTTCGCTCAGCGGCTTGCCGACCTTGTCCTTGGCCGAAAGCTGCGGCTCGATGCCTTCCAGCGGCCATTCGATACCCACTTCAGGATCGTTCCACATCAGCGAATGCTCGTTGGCGGGGGTGTAGAAGGCAGTGCACTTGTAGAGGAAATCAGTGCCGTCTTCGAGGCTCACGAAGCCATGCGCGAAGCCGGGCGGCACCCAGAACATCCGCTTGTTCTCGGCCGAAAGCTCCACCCCGGCCCACTTGCCGTAAGTCGCCGAACCAGCGCGCAGATCAACCGCGACGTCCCAGGCGCGTCCGGCAGTCACGCGCACCAGTTTGCCCTGCGGGTTGGGCTGCTGATAGTGCAGCCCGCGCAGCACGCCCTTGGCCGAACGGCTGTGATTATCCTGCACAAAGTCCAGGTCCAGGCCTAGGTCGGCGAATATCTGGCGATTCCAGCTTTCCATGAAGAACCCCCGGTCGTCACCGAACACGCGCGGTTCGATGATGACCAGGCCTTCGATCTCGGTCGGAATTACGTTCACGCACCAACCCCTTCCAGCAACGCATTGCGGTTCTGGAGCAGGTTCAGCAGGTAGGCGCCATAACCGCTCTTCACCAGCGGTGCGGCGATCTGTTCAAGCTGGGCATCGTCGATGAAGCCCTTGCGCCAGGCGATTTCCTCGGGGCAGGCGATCTTGAGGCCCTGGCGTTCCTCGATGATGCGCACGTAGTTCGCCGCGTCGAGCAGCGAGCCGTGCGTCCCGGTATCGAGCCAGGCATAACCACGCCCCATGATCTCCACCGAAAGCTCGCCCTGTTCGAGATAGAGGCGATTGAGATCGGTGATCTCCAACTCGCCGCGCGGGCTGGGCTTGAGGTCGCGGGCCATGGCGACGGCCTGGTTGTCGTAGAAATAGAGCCCGGTGACCGCGTAGTTCGACTTGGGCTGCTCCGGCTTTTCCTCGATCGTCTCGGCCCGGCCCTCGGCGTCGAACGAGACGACGCCATAAGCCTTGGGATCGCTGACGTAGTAGCCGAAAACGGTCGAACCCTTGTCGCGCGAATCCGCGTTATTGAGCAGTTCGGGCAGGCCGTGGCCGTAGAAGATGTTGTCGCCAAGAATCAGCGCGGAGGGGTTGTCACCCACGAAGTCGGCGCCGATGTGGTAGGCCTGCGCAAGGCCCGCCGGTTCGGCCTGGACCGCGTATTGCAGTTCCACACCGAAGTTCGAACCGTCACCCAGTACGCTCTTGAAGGCAGCCTGGTCGTGCGGGGTCGTGATGATCATGATTTCCCGGATTCCGGCCAGCATCAGGACCGAGAGCGGGTAGTAGATCATCGGCTTGTCGTAGACGGGCATCAACTGCTTTGAAACGCCCCGCGTCAGCGGATAAAGGCGCGTCCCGGACCCACCTGCGAGAATGATACCTTTTCTCAACTCCAACCCCTTTCTGAAATCACCAAATTGCCACAAGAATTTCAGCAGACGAACTTACACAAAATCGGGAGGCTTCAAGAAAGCCTCCCTAAAATTGAAGCATCATAGAGTTGCCTAACATTTAGGCGCAGAACCCTAACGCAACTCACTGAAATCGTAACAAACCAAACTTCGATGTAATCGGGAATAGCACCTAGCCCTCATCGGAGAATTCATGCTGCAATGCAATAGGGCAGGCGCTCGCGTCATGCCTCGTTTTTTGGCGACCCACCGCATGTCGAATGAGACGCAAATGCTCGCTGCGGCCCCTCGAAATGACCTTCTCCCAAGCACTTGGCTGCTGCTTGAAGCCTTCCTGATTGTTCCGGCGCCCGCAGCTCCCAGAGACCCTTCAAAAATAGCTAAGTCGCATTTTTAGAAGCGAAACAGGACCAGATCAGCCCCGCCCTCGCCCGGCCAGTTACCGAACGAGGGCGGGCCAGCTTCACAGAACGCACGAAGGCCAATCCCGCAAAGGGCTTACAGCACCTTGTCGTAGACCGCGTATTCCCGGTTGACCTTGCTGTTGATGGCATCAGCAATCGCGACCATGCCCTGGTTGTCGTCCAGAACCCAGCCGATCTCGGCGCGCTTGGTCCCGAAGCTCGCGATCGCGGCGCGCCGGATGTACTCGATCATCATAAAGGCCAGCTGGCTGGCGAGGCGTGAGGACTGCAGGCTCTTGCGAACGCCCATCAGTGGCACGCGCATATCGGCCGGATTGGGCTTACGCAGCCAAAGCAGCAGCTTGAGCAGCCCCAGGATCGAAGGCTTGCCGCTGCGCTTGTTCACTCGCATCTGGATGCCATTGAGGTCCGGCAGGGTCATCATGAACGCCACGGGTTCGCCGTCGTATTCGGCGATGTGGATCAGTGCCGGATGGACCAGCGGCTTGAGCGCCTTGCCGGTATAGGCGATCTCTTCGGGCGTGAAGGGCACGAATCCCCAATTGTCCGACCATGCATCGTTGAGGATCTCGCAGATGATCGCGGCATCGCGTTCAAACTGCTTGAGCTCCACCTCGCGGATGCGAATGCGCGCATTCTTCTCCCCCGAGGAGACGATGCGCTGGATCAGGGGCGGGAACTCCTTCGTCACGTCGAGATCGAAAGTGCGCAGCATCTTCACCAGGGAATAGCCAGTGCGCTCGATCCAGCCCTGATAGGCTGCGTTGTGATGCGCCATCATGACCATCGGCGGGTGATCGTGACCCGATACCTGGATGCCGGGCTCCTCCCAGACGGAGAGGTTCATGGGCGCAACGACTCGCGTCATGCCTTGCGCGCGAAGCCAGGCCTCGGCAGCGGCGATGAGCGCGCGCGCGGTATCCTCGTCTTCAGCCTCGATCGCGCCCCAGTTGCCGGTGCCGGGCCCCATGCCCTGCTCGACCGGCTGTTTCAGTGCCAGTTCATCGATGTGTGCTGATATGCGGCCCACGACCCTGCCATCACGGCGCGCCAGGAATAGCTGAACCTTGGCGTGCTCGAAATAGGGGTTCTTGCCCGGGGTGAACTTGGAAATCTCTTCCGAGCGCAAATTCGGCACCCAGTTTTGATCTGCCGCATTGAGCCGATAGGCGACATCGACGAAAGCGGCGCGATCGGCCTTGCTGGAGACGGGAGTGATCACTAGTTCGGCCATGGCCACGATGCTGCCTTTGTTTCGGCTTATGGGAATGCGTGAGCGCGACGTGCTGCGCCAAGCAGCACATTGTCAAGCCCACTACCTGGCCGAGCTGTGCGGCGACACACGGCAAACCCCGCCTGCGGCATGTTTTTGCCCGGATGCCTTTGGAACTCTTTGACGATGAATGCCCAGAACGCGATCGACCTGACCACGAACGACCCGCGCGATTCCGCGCAGTCTTCCACGTGGCACTCGCAAATGCCGGACGACAAGGAGATGCTGCGCGCTGCCGTCGAACTGACGCGCGACATCTCCGCTGCCCGTCCCGGCATCTACTGGACCGACATGCTGGCCAGCACGGCCGTCGGCTATGGCGCACTGGCGGGCGCGATTCTGGTGGGAAATCCCCTGATCGCGGTGCTGCTGGGCGTGCTTTCGGCGCTCGCGCTCTACCGCGCACTGCTGTTCATCCATGAGCTTACCCACATCCACAAGGACGCGCTCCCCGGCTTTCGCTTCACCTGGAACCTGCTCGTCGGCATCCCCATGCTGATCCCTTCGTTCATGTACGAGGGCGTTCACACACAGCACCATGCCCGTTCCCGCTACGGCACGCTCGAAGACCCGGAATACCTGCCGCTGGCGCTGATGAAGCCGTGGAGCCTGCCGGTGTTCGCCCTCACCGCGATCCTGCTGCCCCCTGCCCTGCTGGTCCGTTCCGCCTTGCTGGTACCGCTCGGCGCCTTGATCCCACCGCTGCGCACGCAGGTCTGGGGGCGCGCATCGGCTCTCGCCATCAACCCGCAGTACCGCCGCCGCAAGCCCGAAGGTGAGTTCGCGCGCATGGTATTCTGGCAGGAATTGAGCTGCTCGGTCTGGGCACTGTCCATCGTCGCAGCAAGCATCGCCTGGGGTTGGCGCCCACTGGTGATCGCCCTCTGCGTGGTTTCGCTGACGGCCTTCCTCAACCAGGTCCGCACGCTGGTCGCGCACCTCTGGGAGAACGACGGCGAGGCGATGACCGTCACCGCGCAGTATCTCGATTCAGTGAACGTACCGCCGCCAGCGCTGCTTTCCTGGCTATGGGCTCCGGTCGGCCTGCGCTATCATGCGCTGCATCACCTGCTTCCTTCTATGCCCTATCACTCGCTGGCCGAGGCCCACCGCCGCCTCGGCGCGCATCTGAGTGACTCCTCGACCTATCGCAAGGCGAGCTATCCCGGCCTTAGCCCGCTGCTGGCACGGCTGGCGCGCAGCACGATGACGGCCAGGTAAATCAGCCAACCCCGTCCCTGAGGACGGGGGCATGTCGGCGTAAATCCGTCGATGGAGGGGATGCTCGGCCTCAATCAGGCGCCGCATAACGCGGGAGCATCTCTCCACTCCAGCATGAAGTTTCCCAAAGAGGGGAAACCCTACTCCTCAGTGCGGATCAGCACTGTCTCGCCGATCAGCGCGAAGAGCAGGAACGGCGCCCAGGCGGCAATGAAGGGCGGGTAACCGCCGAAATTCCCCATGGCCAGCGCGGCATTGTCGAACACGAAATAGGCAAAGCCCAGCGACATCCCGATCACCGCGCGAATCAGCAGCGCGCCCGAACGCGCAAGGCCGAAGGCCGCAACCGCGCCCAGCAGCGGCATCAGCGCCGACGACAGCGGCCCGGACAGCTTGTGCCACCAGGCGGCATCGAGATCGGTCGTGCGCCGTCCCGCCTCACGCACGGCGGCGATCGAAGCCGACAGCGTAAAGATGTCCTGCGCATCGGCATCGACCTTGGAGATATAGATCTTGGCCGGCGTGATCCCCGGCGCCACCGTTACAAAGGCAGGGCGGCTGGTCGTGGTGCTGGCAACGTCGAACTTGACGGGATTCTGCAGCTTCCAGCCCGGATTCATGAACGTCGCCCGGTCCGCACGCAACTGCTCGACAATCATGTCGTTGGCATCGCGGCGGTAGAAAGTGACGCCATTCAGTGTCAGCGCATTACCCTCGCCGGTCAGGGACTGGGCCAGCAGCAGGTCGCGCCCGTCGGCAAGATAGAGGTTTGCCTTGGGGCCGGTAGCCTTCGGAACTGGGCCGTAGTCCACCGCCGCCCATGCGTCGAGCGTCGCGGTCGCACGCGTCACAACGCGCTCGTTGAAGGCGAAACTGAAGCCCGCAATCACCAGCGCGGTCAAAATCAGCGGCGCCAGGACCTGATGCGCCGACAGGCCGGCCGCTTTCATCGAAATGACTTCGCTGTTCTGATTGAGCGTGGCCAATGTGATGATCGTAGCCAGCAGCACCGAATAGGGCAGAAACCGCGCGACCAGCTGCGGCGCGCGCAGGGTCACGTAGTAAAGCAACTGCATCTGCCCGTTGCCAGGATGGGCAAGGATATCGCCGCTCTCCCCCAGCAGGTCGAGCACCTGGAGCACGAGCACCAGCATGATCAGAACCGCCAGGATGCGGGTAACGAACAGCCGCGCGAGATAGAACGTCAGCGAGCGCGACGGAAAAAATTCAAGCTGCATGTCAGGTCTGGTCCGCCGGAGTGGGCAGGATCGGGCCGCGCCGTGTCCGGCGCAGCAGCGACTTCAGGCGCTTCACCACCTTGGTCGAGGCGGTTTCGAGCCAGCCGAGCGGCTGCCCGCCGGGCACGTAGGCGATGCGCCAGTACATCCACAGGATTATCAGTGCAAAGACCACGAATGGCCCCCACAGCCCCAGGATCGGGTTGATCTTGCCCAGTGAGGCGACGTCGTTCGCATACTGATTGACCTTGTGGTAGGCGACGACCATCACGATCGAAACGAACAGGCCAAGCGCAGACGTCGAACGTTTGGGCGGGATCGCCAGCGCCACTGCAAGCAGCGGCAAGAGCAGCATCATCACAACTTCAACCATACGGTAGCTGAAATTCGCCTGGCTGGAGGCGCGCTCCTCTGCCGATGCCCCCTTGTTCCAGCCCAGCTTCAGCAACTCGGGCAGAAGATATTCACGCTCCTGACCGCCTCGCTGGCGGAACTTCTCGATCGCGGGAAGTTCGATCGGCAGATCATGGCGGGTAAAAGTGAGGACGCGCGGCATCTTGCCGGGCATGTCCTGGATAATCTGACCCTGCTGCAGGCGCAGGATGATCGTATCGGGCTGGTCCTTGAGCGCGAGGAAGCGCCCCTCGCGCGCGGAGATCGACAGGACCTGGCCCTTCTGGTTGGCCACGCGCGCGAAGATGCCCATCAGGCGCTGGCCGTTGTCCTGGCTCTCGTCGATGCGCAGGGCGATGCGGTCCTTCAGCGCCGTGAACTCCCCCACCTTGATCGAGGCGCCGAGCGCACCCGATTTGAGTTCGTAGTTGAGTTCCTCGTAGTAGTAGCGCGACAGTGGCTGGAGATAGCCGACGATGGCGAAGTTTGCCCCGATCAGCACCAGCGTGATGATGTAGGGTACGCGCAGCATGCGGGTGTAGCTGAGGCCCACCGCGCGCATGACATCGAGTTCACTGCTGGTCGCCAGCTTGCGAAAGGCAAGCAGAATGCCGAGCATGAGCCCCAGCGGGATCGCGAGGCTGGCATATTCGGGCAGCATGTTCGCCAGCATCTTGAAGACGACGTCGATCGGCCCGCCTTCGGTCGCGACGAAATCGAACAGCCGCAGCATCTTGTCCATGACGAGCAGCGATGCGGCGAGCAGGAAGATACCCAGCATCGGCATAAGCACGAGGCGCAGGATATAGCGGTCGATGGCGCTGATGAATTTCAACTAGTGCACTTTCCGACCGGCGTCACTGAACGTCCCTCTTCCGGCCCTTAACGGCTCGCAGCCCCAAGGGCAAAGCCATTTGTCACCAATCGGTTGATCGGCCCCGCCATGCGCCGCCTGCAAAGGCTGAAATTCTCGCGCGGGCAAAGCCGAAACGCCGGGGCGCGCCCAAGGTTTCCGCAAGGGAGGGCGGAAATGTCAGGCTTTTTCCAGAGTGCACTGCAGAGGGTGCTGGTTCTGCCGGGCGAAATCCATCACCTGGTTCACCTTGGTTTCGGCGATTTCATAAGGGAAGATACCGCAGACACCGACGCCCTTCTGGTGGACGTGGAGCATGACGCGCGTGGCCTGTTCAAGGTCCATGTTGAAGAAGCGCTTGAGACACATCACCACGAATTCCATCGGGGTGTAGTCGTCATTGAGCATCAACACCTTGAACTGGCTGGGCTTCTTCGGCTTGGCGCGCGTCTTGGTGGCGATGCCGATCTGATGATCGTCGCCGCCACCGTTACCGCCAGCGGAATCGCCGTCATCCCCCGCAGCGACGGGCCGCATCGGCAAAGGCCATGCAGGCACGCTCAGGGAGAGCAAAAGGTCGGATTCGGCGATAGGGGGAATCATGATGGTCAGAATATCGTACCGGGGCACCTTATAACAAGATGCCCCGGTCCATATTCTTGGATTCGGCGCTCCGATGGTCGGAAGAATCGCTTCAACCGACCGATCGCAGCGGCCAGGCCCGGCTCAGATCGAGACCGAGCGCGCCTTTTCCATGGCGATGCTCATGCGGCCCGAGATGGGCGCAAACGAGTCGCTGAACAGCTTGAGCATGGCTTCGCTGTTCTTCGAGCTGTACGCCACGGCGCTGTCGAAGTTCTTGCGGACCATATCGCCCTGAAGCTTGAAGAAGTCGGTCGGCGACTTGGCGGCGGCGAGTTCCTTGATATCACCGGTCATGGCTTCGAACGCGGTGCGGCCTTCAGCCACCAGTTCCGAACCCATGCCCTGAACGCCTTCAGCAAGGATCTTGCCCGAAGCAACGCATGCCTCGACATTGCCCTTGGTGAATTCGGTCACTTCGCCGAGTACGCTGGTGCTCTTTTCGAAGGCGGCCTTGGCCTTGGCCTGTGCTTCGGTCATTGCGTCCTGAAGGCCGGCGAAGTTAGTGCTCATATCCATATTCGTTTCCTCGAGCATGAAGTTGGTGAATAGTCCTGCGAAGACGGGCTTGGTTTTAGGTGCGGTCTTTGGTGCCGCCTTGGGAGTGGCCGCCTCCGGAACCGTGACCGCCGCAACCGGGGCCTTCACGTCCTTGGCAACCTTGCTGACCGGCTTGGTCGGAATGACCTTCGTCGGAACAACTGTTTCAACCGGCTTCGTCTGAACTACCGGCTTGATCTTGGGCTTCGGGCCCGGCTTCGCCTTGGCGGGGGGAGCCTTGACCTCGGGAATCTTGACCTCGGCACTCTTCGCGAGCGGGGGCTTCACAGCCGGCGCTTGCGTGGCCGGCACGGCCGCAGCCTTGGCCGGAACAGGAGCATCTGCCTTGATCGGCACAGCAGGCTTCGGCGCGACCGGCTCGGGCGCCTTTGCGGCAGGAACCGGCACGGGTGCGACGGGCTTAGCATCGACAGGTTTTGCGTCGTTCTGCTTGGCTGCCTGTTGAGGCTTCTCAGCGATAGGCGGCTTTGCCACCGGCGCGGGCGAAACATCCCCCGCCGCCGCGACCTTGGGTGCCGCTACGGCCGGGGCCTTGTCCTTGGGGTCTTCATGGTCGGCCATGTTCAAAATCCAGCCTTAGGTGAAAACTTGCACATCAGCCGAGCTTGAGCCCAGCACCGGAACAACACACGATTCGTCTTTGTCGTTGCTGCGATGCAAAATAAGTTTTTGCACCAGCGAAGTCAACAGCCTTATGTTGCGATGCAACAAAATGTTGCACTGCACAATTTCGCCATTCAGCCACCGCACCTTTGAATTTAGGCCAGTCTTCGATTGCAGTCGTGTGTCAGCAACCCTCTTCCCGAAGGAAGCGGTGAATTAAATTACAACAAGAGTGGTGGTAATCTGAAGTAACCTATCGCCCGGCCACGTATCGGCCGGGAGCATCTTCGATAACCCGGTCCCCGCGCATGCCGGGCTTACGCTTGCCCCCCGCAGACACTTCTTCGCCATCACGTCCGCGCAGCCACTCCGCCCAATGCGGCCACCAACTGCCGGGCTGCTCCTTCGCACCTGCGACGAAGTCCTCCAGGGTTTCGGGCGAACCGTCGTTGGTCCAGTACTGGTACTTGCCCGAGGATGGCGGGTTGACGACCCCCGCGATGTGGCCCGAGCCCGCCAGCAGGAACGTCCAGTCCCCGGCGAGATAGCGAGTCAGTTTCCAGACGCTGCTCGGCGGTGCGATATGATCTTCGCGCCCGGCCTGGATATAGACCGGGGTCGTGATGCGGTGAAGGTCGATCGGCACACCGCAGGCGGAAAGCGAATCGGCTACGGCAAGGCGGTTGTCACGGTAGAGGTCGCGCAGATAGTCGCGGTGCCAGCGCGCCGGCAGGTTGGTGACGTCACCGTTCCAGTGGAGCAGGTCGAAGGCGGGATAGTCCTCGCCCTTGAGATAGTTCTTCTCAACATAGCTCCAGATCAGGTCGTTGCCGCGCAGGATGTTGAAGCTGGCGGCCAGATAGCGCCCGTCTAGATATCCTTCGGGAGACAGGCGCCCGACCGTCTCGATCTGCTGGTCGTCGATGAAGTTCTTGAGGTCGCCGGCATCCTCGAAATCAACCTGCGCGGTAAAGAAGGTGCTGCTCGCGACCTTTTCGGCCTCACCCTTGCGCGCCAGCACCGCGAGCGTCGCAGCCAGTGTCGTACCCGCCACGCAGTAGCCGATAGTGTGGACAGATGGCACTTTCAGGCGCTCGCGCACCGTGTCGATAGCCTCGATCTGGGCACCGATATAGTCGTCCCACAAAACGTCGGCCATCGAGGCATCGGCCGACTTCCACGAGACCATGAAGACGGTAATCCCCTGCTCCACCGCCCAGCGCACGAAGCTCTTCTTGGCATTGAGGTCGAGGATGTAGAAGCGGTTGATCCACGGCGGAAAAACCAGCAACGGGGTCTTGAGCACCTTCTCAGTGGTCGGTGTGTACTGGATGAGCTGGTAGAGCGGCGTCTCGAACACCACCTTACCCGGTGTCACCGCGATGTTCTCGCCCAGCACGAAAGCGCCGGGACGGGTGTGGGTGAGCTGGCCCTTGCGCATGTCGTCGAGCAAGTTCTCGAAACCGCGCACCAGGCTTTCGCCGCGTGTCTCTGCCGCCTTGCTCAGCGCCACCGGATTGGTCAGCGGGAAGTTCGAAGGGCTCAGCGCATCGACCACGGTACGCGTCGCGAACACCAGCTGCGCTTTGCGCCCCGGCTCCATCCCTTCGACCGCCTCGGCCATACCCAGCATCTGCTCGCTCATCATCAGATAGGCCTGATGAAGGAACGCGAAGAACGGCTGGCGGCGCCATTCGGGATCGGCGAAACGCCGGTCCTTACGCGGAAGATCGATTTCCTCGGCCTGCGTGTCGCCTGCCCCCTCGCCGGCAGGCGCCTTGGCCTGAGCGCCTAGCCCGTACTGCCCGAACACCGTGTTGACGAGCGTCAGCCCTTCGTTCCAAAGCTTCTGCTGAACCTCGGGGTTAGTGAAGGGAAGCTGGCGGAACACCGCCTCGGCTGTACCGATCCATCTGGCGGGGTCGGCAAAATGCGGAGCCTTGTCGGAAGCCTTGTTCAGCTGTTCGACCTGGAATTCGGTCCAGATTGAGTGCAGGCGCGCGGCGATCTCTGCCCAATGCACGGTAGCCTCGGCCTCAGGCGTACCCGCAGCCGGAATCATCTGCCCCAGGATCGTGGTAATACCCTGTGCCTGACCGCGCATGACATCACTCAGCAGCTCTCCGCTGCCGGAAGGCATCGGGCCGGAAGCCGTCGTGGTAGCCATGGCCGGTCGCTCTCCTGATAGTACGCCGTAATCGTTCGCTTACGGTTTGGCCGCATGGGCGATTCCTGTCGAGTCCCGTTCTCACCTTCGGGACGGCCGAATTGGGTAATGATCTTTCAAGATCGCCCATTTGCGCGAACCGCGGAATACCCTACAGGGGCCCGGCGGCCATTCTGCCGCGACGCATATGGATATCTGAGGTCATGGAAGACGAGTTCTACCGCATCAAGCGACTGCCGCCCTACGTCATCGCCGAAGTGAACGCGATGAGGCACGCAGCCCGCCAGGCCGGTAAGGACATCATTGATCTCGGCATGGGCAATCCCGACCTGCCGCCGCCCCAGCATGTCCTCGACAAGCTGTGCGAAGTGGCACAAAAGCCCGACGCACATGGCTACTCGCAGTCCAAGGGCATCCCGGGTCTGCGCCGCGCCCAGGCGAACTACTACGCCAACCGCTTCAACGTCGAACTGGACCCCGAAACCGAAGTCGTCGTCACGATGGGTTCGAAGGAAGGCCTCGCCAGCCTCGCCACCGCGATCACCGCGCCGGGTGACGTGGTGCTGGCTCCCAACCCCAGCTACCCGATCCACACCTTCGGCTTCATCATCGCCGGCGCCACGATCCGCTCGGTGCCGACCACGCCAGACGAGAACTACTGGCGCTCGCTCGATCGCGCGATGGCCTTCACGGTGCCGCGTCCGTCGATCCTGATCGTCAACTATCCGTCGAACCCCACGGCCGAGACGGTCGACCTGGCCTTTTATGAGCGCCTCGTCGCCTGGGCCAAGGAGAACAAGGTCTGGATCCTGTCCGACCTCGCCTATTCGGAGCTTTACTACGACGGCAATCCGACCCGCTCGATCCTCGAGGTGCCCGGCGCTAAGGACGTAGCGGTCGAATTCACCTCGCTCAGCAAGACCTACTCGATGGCCGGCTGGCGTATCGGCTTTGCGGTGGGCAACCCGAAGCTGATCGCGGCGCTGACCCGCGTGAAATCCTACCTCGACTACGGCGCCTTCACGCCGATCCAGGCTGCTGCCTGCGCTGCCCTCAATGGGCCTCAGGATATCGTCGAGCGTAACCGCCAGCTTTACCAGAAGCGCCGCGACGTGATGGTCGAAGCCTTCGGACGCGCCGGCTGGGATATCCCCCCGCCCAGGGCCTCGATGTTTGCCTGGGCGCCCCTGCCCCCGGCCCTCAAGGAAATGGGCAGTCTGGAGTTCTCCAAGCAGCTTCTGACCCATGCCGAAGTGGCTGTGGCGCCCGGCGTCGGCTACGGCGAGGACGGCGAGGGCTTCGTGAGAATCGCCATGGTCGAAAACGAGCAGCGACTGCGCCAGGCGGCCCGAAACGTGAAGCGTTACCTCGTGTCGATGGGTGTGAACATGCCTTCATCGTAAGGCCCACGCCGAAGATAATCCTACTTTTCAGCGATTAACTGGGGTTAATACTTAGGTAAGCCTGTAAGATTCTACGTGTTGTTCCTAGCCCCTGATTCACGTCATTGTTGCCCACCATCGCATTGGAAAGCCTGCAATTGGGGACACATGGCAAATCTACTTAGACGGGATGACATACCTTACAGTTTTCGATGGCTGGGCTCCGGAAGGATTCCTCACCTGTTCGACCTGAGACATCGCGGATGGGCGCTGGACGAGACGGGGGCCCCGTCCAGCGAATGCATCGGCGTAGCGCATGCCGGCAGGCTCGACAGCGCGGACTGGCAGCAGGTCCTGACCTTCCCGGATGAAGTACGTCGCTTCACCCTGGTACTCGGCGCCACCACGGCGCATGAGCGTGCCAGACTGCTTCAGGCCGGTTTCGGCGAAGCCGTCACCGACACGATCGAGCTCGGCGAATTCGAAGCTCGGGCCAGCCGCCTCGCGGAACTGACCCGCTGGTTGCCGCGCCATCGCCAGCTGGGCCCGCTCGAACTCGACCTGCTTGCGCGTGAGGCTTTCGGCAACGGCAAGGCGCTGAACCTCAACCCGCGCGAATTCGCGTTGATCTGGCGACTGGCGGATTCTCCCGGCGAGCCGGTCAGTAAGCAGGAACTCATCCACGACGTCTGGCGCATGGGCTTCGTGCCCGAGACGAACAGCATTGCCGTCCACATGTCGCGCCTGCGCCGCAAGCTCGGCTTCGTCGGCATGTCCGGCATCATCACCACGGCCGCGGCGGGCGGTTATTGCCTGGTTCCGCCAGTCGAACGCCGTAGCGAACCCACCTCCTCGCGCGCGATTGCCGCGACGAACGCCGTCCAGGCGACAGCTTAAACCAGGCAGGGGCAAAATGCCCACAGCCCTTCCGGGTCGCACCGCCGGGTTATTGAATTCAGGGACGCATACGTCTCGTCAGGGCTGAAAGATCGTCGAGGGTGTTGATATTGGGGATCGACGCCGCCGTCTTCACCCGCCGCGCAGCGATGCGATCCGCAAAACCAGACATCGAATGGCGCTCTTCGCTTTGCAGCAGCGCTTCCAACACGGGGGCTGCCGACGCCGGCCACATCCCGATCACCGGTTGCGCTGCAAGACAGGCGGGCGCTGGCCCCAGCAGCGCCGGAAGATCATCGGGCAGCAGCGCCGCGTCGACGCCGCACGTCAGAACCGCCTCATAACCCTCATCGAGCGCATGGTGCAGTGCCGCCGCCAGCCCACCAAGCGGGCCCATCCCCGGTCGCGGCCAATCCGGCAATGTTGGCGCCGGAGCCGTCTCACGCCCGACCACGACAACATGTTCGCACCAACCCGACAGGGCATCGACCGCCAGTGCGATCAGCGTGTGCCCATTCAGTTCGGCAAGTGCCTTATCGCTGCCGAAGCGGCTGGACAGCCCCCCGGCCAGGACAGCTCCGAGAATCATGCGGCAACCCTTTCGCGAACGGGAAACAAGCGGCGAGCCTACAAGCATAGCCCGCGTCTCTCTTGAAGAGGAAGTGCCGAATGCCGTCCCTGTTCCTCCCGGGTCTGCACCTTGCGCTTACCGCTCAGATAGACATCCCTGGCCGCATTCGCACTTTCCGCCGCAAGCCCACAGCAATTTGCATCGAAATCGCGCGAATTCCATTGCGCTCCCTCCGATCGGTTGCTAGGCGCGCATTCCTCCACACGGCGGCCCGATGGCGGAGTGGTGACGTAGAGGACTGCAAATCCTCGCACGCCGGTTCGATTCCGGCTCGGGCCTCCAACTTCTTTGCAGCCAAGCTGCAAAAGTGTTCAATTTTGCAGATTGAGCATCTTCCGGCTCCCACTCGCTGGGAATTCATCGGCCAGATGGAAATGGCCCCAGGCGCCTTGCACAACGTTCTGCCTGAGCGACTAGGTCGCCAACACGCACCCGCAGACGCATTCATGCAATCTTGCCGCCATTGCGATGGCATGGCGCCTACCATCCCCCCACCGCACTCTCAGCCATCGTTGCATACAAGACACCAATCGTGCCGGACCAAAAACCGGGGCAGTCATTGGCGCAGGCGGAGCGTCATCACCCCTGAACGAGAACTCCACCCACCGGCGCAGAGCGGCTCTGCGTCGCCCCCTATACCGGGACAGGTGCAGTCATGACGATTTCGGCGAAGTAGCCGGCCATGGCAGCGACGGCCTTGTCGCTGAGTTCGATGAAGGCGCGCCGGCGGTCGCCTGCGTCGCTTACGCGCGCGAATAGGCCGGCTTCAACCATCTGGCCGATCCAGCGTAGTGCGGTCGTCGGCGGGACAGCTGCGGCGATGCACAGCGAGGTAACTGACACCTGCTTGTTCTCGATCCGCGAGGCGGTGAGATCCAGGAGCATGTCCCAGGCGGGATCGGCGAAGAGGTCACCGTCGAAAAAGCGGGCGCGCAGCTGGCGCTGACGGATGATCCGGCGTACCAGCTTCGCATCGGGAAGCTGCGCCTTCGCGCGCGGCGCTGCCCCCGGAGGGGACGGCCTCTCGGCGACGGCATTACCCACCGCAGCGGCGCTTCCGCGAGGGTCGAGCCGGTCAATGCGACCGGCAATCTGGCCGACCTGTTCGGTCAGGCGCAGCAACATCAACCGGTCATCCTCGGACAGTTCGCGCAGCCGACCCGAAGGAAAACTCGCCAGCACCTGCCCCAGTGCGATGACCCGTTCAGCGCGATCGGGGTCGACGAGCAGCACAGGGGACGACTGGTCCATGCAGGCAAAGACGTCCTCAAGCGCATCGACGCTGGTTGAGACGATCAGGCGCGGTCCGCCCTGCCCCGCGCGCATGTCCAGCCGCGCCAACGCGGCCAGCGATGCGGCATCAACCTGAGGGCAATCCACCAGAACGATATCCCCAAGCGACCTGCCGGCGTCCTCCGTAAGGTCGGCCAGAGCGCCCGCCGCCGCGACGGTCAGACCTGCGGCGCCGGCATCCTCCCGCATCGTGGCGCGCAGATGGGGGCGGTCGGCATAGATCGACAGGCGGACGGGAACATCGCCCGCCCCGCTGCGCGCTGCGCCCGGGGCCGCGCCATAGGCGAAGTCCGGCTGGATGAAATCCATGTCGCGCATCGCTTCCAACTCCGTTTCCATAGCGGAACATTGTTGGAACATAATAGAGTCAGGTCAACGCCCCGCAGCCGTTAAAATGCTGCAACCATCAAGCCCACCAGCCCGCCAGTTCGCGGCGCACCAGCGCCTCCAGCATGGCCATTCCGGGCGCCCCGTCATTGAGACAGGCAAGGACCGCAAGCTTTTCGCCGCCCGCTTCCTCGAAAACTTCACGGCCGCGGATCGCCAGTTCCTCCAGCGTTTCCACGCAATCGGCCGAGAAGCCCGGCGCAGCGATGGCGATGCGGCGGGTGCCGGCTTTCGCCTCTTTCTCCAGTGTGGTTTCGGTGGCGGGTTCAAGCCATTTGGCGCGGCCGAAGCGGGACTGGAAACTGGTCTCGATGCGCAGGCCCGGCAGGCGTGCGGCCAGCCGCTCGCGAAGCAGGCGGGCGGTGTTCAGGCAATGCGCATGGTAGGGATCGCCCAGTTCGCGCGTACGCTCGGGCATGCCGTGAAACGAGAGCAGCAGCAGTTCCGGCACGAAGTCCAGCGCCTCCACCTGCGCGGCGAGGTCGTTTTCCAGCGCCTCGATGTAGCCCGGATCGCCGTGGTAAGGCGGCAGGGTGCGCAGCGCTGGCTGCCAGCGCATCTTGCCCAGCGCATCGCCCAGGCTGTCCATCACGGAGGCGGTGGTTGCCCCGGAATATTGCGGGTAGAGCGGCGCGACGAGTACCCGTTCGTAGCCTGCATCCTTCATCGCCTGAATGCGCGAGGGGATCGAAGGGTTACCATAGCGCATCGCCCAGTCGACTTTCACGCCGTCACCCAGCATTACCTGAAGGGCGCGTGCCTGCGCGGCCGTGATTGCGGCCAGCGGGGAGCCTTCGTCCGTCCAGACCTGCGCATAGGCATAGGCGGACTTCGCGGGACGGGTGCGCAGGATAACGCCGTGGAGGATCGGCTTCCATACGAGAGCCGGAATCTCGATCACACGCGGGTCGGAAAGAAACTCGGCAAGGTAGCGCCGTACCGCCGCCGGGGTCGGCGCGTCGGGAGTGCCGAGGTTGACCAGCAGGACGCCGACCTTCGAGGTATCGGGAGAAGTAACCGGGGGCATCACAAATCCTCACCAAAGAAGGGCAGGCGGCGCAGGCGCAGGCCCGTCGCCGAATAAAGCGCATTGGCGACCGCCGGGGCGACAGCGGCAACGCCCAGTTCGCCGGGATCGGCGGGCTGCGCCTTGCTATCGATGAACTCGACTTCGATCGCGGGGCAGTCCGCCAGAGTGGGCAGGCCCATCGCGGCAAGACTGTCGCCATCGGGCCGGCCGCCCTCATAACGGACAGCGCACCCCAGCGCGAGCCCGAGGCCGAAGACGAGGCCGCCCTCGATCTGCTGGCGGGCAATGTCGAGATTGACGATGCGGCCGATGTCGGCAACGACGCTAAGGCGGTCCACGCGCACGCCGTTTTCATCGCGCCGGGCGCTGGCGACAACGGCGATGCGCCCCTCTCCCATTACATGGCAGGCGATGCCCTGACCGCTCGCATCGCCCCCGCCGCCCCACTGCGACAGCGCCGCGACACGCTGGAGACACTCCGCAAGGCGGGTGTCCTTGCCCAGCATCGCCATGCGATAGGACAGCGGTTCCCGGTTCGCCTTGTGGGCGAGTTCATCAACGAAGCTCTCGTTGAAGAAGGCAGTCCAGGCGTGGGCATTGCCGCGCATCCGGGCCGTGGGCAGCCCGATCTTCACAGGGACGTGGTCCACCACGATGTTGGGAATGTCGTAAGGGGGCACCGCGCCTTCGAGGGCCATCGGGTCCGCCTTGCCCGCAACCGCATCAAGGGCGTCGAAAGGCGTATCGCCCCCCAGCAGACGTCGGCCGAATTCGCGCGCGGTGGCGGGAACGGCGACGCGGGCACGCCACCCGGCGACAGCCCCTTCGGTGTCCACCCGAGCGCCCATGATCGCGACGACAGGGGCCCGAGGCAGCCCGGCACGGAATTCTTCGCGCCGAGTCCAGGTGAGTTGAACCGGCTTGCCGATGGCCTTTGCTATCACCGCCACTTCCACTGCAGGTTCGTTTTCCAGACGGCGATCGAAACTGCCTCCGATCGCCATGGGATAGAGCACGACGGCACGCGTATCGAGGCCAATGGCGCGGGCGGCAGCCTCGCGGGTCGCCTCAGGCGCCTGGGTTCCGGCCCAGAGTTCGAGACGGCCTTCGCTGAAATGCGCAGCGGCAGCGGCGGTCTCTATCGTCGCGTGAAGGGCCGGGGCGACTTCGTAGCGAAGCTGGAGCGGCAGCCCTCCACGCAGACTTTCCCGGTCGCCCTGTGCATGGATCGTCGCGGCGTCGACGGTGTGCATGGCCTCGTCCATCGCGGCGTCCACCAGGTTGGAATCGGCCCCGGCGGCAACCTTGAAGCGCGGCGCCATGCGGGTCAGGGCGGATTGCGCGGTCCAGCCGTCGGTGGCAACGGCAGCGACCCAGGCACCGCCGTTCGTCATGCCGCGCACGATGCCAAGAAAACCGCGCATTCCCTTGACGGCCGCTTCGTCGAGGCCAGAAATAGACGTGTTCAAGCCGATCGGCGCGTGTGCAATCGCGGCGTGGACCATTCCGGGCAAGCGCACGTCGCCCGCGAAAGTCCACGAGCCGTCGACTTTCGCGGGCAGGTCAAGCCGGGGATAGCGCAGCGGCGCGCCGGGGGGGAATTCGCCCGGTCGCTCTGCAATGGCCAGCGCCCGCAGCGGCGGGGGCAAGGGCGGAGAGAAGGCAGCGGCTTCCTCGGCGAGCGGACCGAATGGAAGGCGCTTGCCTTCGTGGGTCACGAAGCCGTCCGCCGCCTCGCACTCCTCCCAGCCGACGTTCCAGCGGGCCGCCGCCGCCTGCATCAGCATCGCGCGCACCGAAGCTGCGGCGGCGCGGGCCGGGCCTTCGTAAGCCGCCAGTTCCGTGCCATCTGCGGTAACGTTGAAGCGGCGGTCCTGCGCCCAGCGCCTGGTCAAAAGGTCGTCCGGCTCGTCTGCCAGGGACGGAGCCAGCGGCATCCACAGCGGCGCCCACTTCGCCGCCAGCACGAGATTGGCGTAAAGCGCGCTGACCGGGGCCTGTTCCACCGCGACCTGCCGCCAGTCCGCGCCAAGTTCATAAGCGACCACTTGGGGGATGAGAGTGGTGATACCCTGCCCCATCTCGACTTGCGGCACAGCCACGGTAACGACGCCGTCGCTGCCGATCTTGATCCAGGCGTCGAAGGCGAACTCACCCTTGGCCGGCTCAAGCGGCAGGGGGTAGCGGCGCGGGCGCAGCATGTAGCCGAGCGCAAGACCGCCCCCGGCCAGCCCTCCGACAAGAATGCCGCGCCGCGTGACCGCCATCAGGGAGCCTTGTCCAGCCAGTCGCCCACCGCCTGCGCAAGCGCGGCGAAGGCCTCTGCCTGGGGGCCCTCGCCTGCGGCAGTGGGTGTGCCCGCATCGGCCTCGCGCCGAATCGCTATATGAAGCGGAATGCGTCCCAGGAACGGCACGTTCATCTCCCTGGCAGCCAGTTCCGCGCCGCCGGAGCCGAACGGATCGCTCACCTCGCCGCAGTGGGGACATGCGTATCCGGCCATGTTCTCGACCACGCCGATCACCGGCACGCCGCCCTTGGTGAACAGTTCGGCGGCGCGCGCCGCGTCCATCAGCGCAAGGTCCTGCGGGGTCGAGACGATCACCGCACCGGCCGGCTTGAAGCGCTGGAGCATGGTCAGCTGCACGTCGCCGGTGCCGGGCGGCAGGTCGATGACGAGCAGTTCCGCGTTATCCCAATGCGCCTCCACAAGCTGGATCAGCGCCCCCGCGATCTTGGGACCGCGCCAGGCGATTGCCTGCCCCGGCGGCGTAAGATGCGCCATCGACAGCACCGGCACGCCGCAGGGGCTCTGCACCGGCACCAGCTTGCCCTGATGCGCGACCGCACGGGTACCTTCGGTTCCGAGCAGACGCGCCTGTGAAGGCCCGTAGATATCCGCGTCGACAAGGCCGACCTTTCGGCCCTCACGCGCCAGCGCAACGGCGAGATTGGCAGCCAGCGTCGACTTGCCGACACCGCCCTTGCCCGAGCCGACCGCGATGATGCGCGGGCCTTGTCGCGGCGCGGGGACAGGCTCGGCCTTGTCCGCCATCATCGCCACGTGCACTTCGGATACGCCCGGTGCGCCGGACAGCGCGCCCTTGATCTCGGCCTCAAGCCTTTCGCGGGCCAGCGAGCCCAATCCGGCAGCGTCGAGCACGAGGATCGCCCGGCCGCCGACCAGCCGCAACGACTGCAGGCGCGCTCCGGCGTCTCCCGGCAGCAGGGCCTTCAGCCCGTCTCCGCTACCATCGCCTGTTCCTTCGCCGCTGTTCACTCTTGTCTCCGGGATGTTTCCGGTTTGCTTCCGGCTGGGGACCTGTCCCCAAATCACGCCGCTCAGGTGGCGTACCCGAGGAAAAAGGGCAAGAGAGGCACTGTTATTTGCCCGAGGTGTTCTTATAGATAGCCTCATGAAAGCTTTCGGTGGAGCAGGAACGCGCGGCAGCGCGCCCGGAGACGACGCAGCACAAGAGGGTGTCCTGGCCATGGCCGGCCGCAACAGCCCATGGGGTGGTGGCGGCAGCAATGGAGGCGATGACACCGGGTCCGGCAATGCCGGCAACGACGGGCAGCCCGGTGACGAAGGCGAAGCGCCTTCCCCCGGCGCGCCCGCACCCAAGGGCGAGGAAGGCCGGCCCGGCCCGCGCAACCCCTGGCTTCCCAGCGGCGACACTCCGCCGCCCCGGCGCTCTGCCGGGATCGAGGACATCTTCCGCGGCCGCGACCCGCGCCGTTCGAGCGGCGGCGGCGGCGGCGGAATGGGCGGAGGCTTTCCCAACTTCCCGCGCCGGCCCGACGGTTCCTCGTGGCTGCCACTGGGTATCGGCGCGGCAGTCGTCGTCGTGCTCGGCATTTCCAGCCTGCACATCCTCGGCCCCAAGGAGCAGGGCGTGGTGACACGCCTCGGCCAATATTCTCGTACGATCGATTCCGGCACCAGCCTGACCCTGCCCTGGCCGATCGAACAGGTGGCGGTGGCCGACGTACGCTCGTTCTCGGTGGACATGATCCCCGACGACGAAAACGAGAAGCTGATGCTGACGAGCGACAAGAGCCTTGTCGATCTCAGCTATCTGGTTCGCTGGAACATCAAGGATCTCAAGAACTACACCTTCCGCCTGGCCGACCCCAAGGAAACCGTGCGCGAAGTGGCGGAAGCCGCGATGCGTGCCTCGATCGCCCAGATCACGCTATCCGACGCTCTCTCCGGCTCCGGCCGCGCTAAAGTGGAGCAGGACGTGCGCGAACGGATGCAGCGCATCCTCGACGGTTATCGTTCGGGCGTGTCGATCCAGGGCGTCGAGATCAAGAAGGCCGATCCGCCAAGCAAGACCAAGGGCGCCTTCGACCAGGTCAACGTCGCCCAGCAGGAAGCAGAGCGCGACCGCTCGGAGGCCCGCGCCTGGGCCCAGCAGGTCATCGCCCGCGCCGAGGGCGACGCCACCGCCTTCGACAAGGTTTACGAGCAGTACAAGCTGGCACCCGAGGTCACCAAACGCCGCATGTATTACGAGACGATGGAACGCGTGATCCGCGACAACGATACGGTCGTCGCCGAAAAAGGCGTGACCCCTTATCTGCCGCTGTCCGAATTCAAGCGCCGTGCGCCTGCCGATAGCGCCGCCGCCCCGGCAGGCGCCGTGTCGGCCCCCGCCCCGGCGCCTGCCGACACCAAGGGAGGCCTGTGATGAGCAACCTCCTGCAGGACTACAAGGCAGCATGGATCGCCGCCGGCGTCGTAGCCGTTGGCCTGATGCTCAGCGTCATCATCGTCCCCGAGGACCAGCAGGCCGTGGTGGTCCGCACCGGCAAGCCGGTGAACGTCTATAACGCGTATTCCGAGAAGGCCGATTTCGGGCAGACCGATGCCGGCGTCCACTTTCGTATTCCCTTGGTCGAACAGGTCATCCGCATCGACAAGCGGCTGCTTTCCGTCGACATGCAGCAGCAGCAGGTACTCTCCACCGACCAGCAGCGGCTCAACGTCGATGCCTATGCCCGTTACCGCATTGTCGATCCGATCCGCATGGTCGAAAGCGCCGGCACCGCCGAGCGCGTGACGCAGCAGCTCGAGCCGATCCTGTCCTCGGCCGTCCGTCAGGAACTGGGCAAGCGCACCTTCCAGTCGCTGCTCACTGCCGAGCGCGGCGAAGCGATGGAAAATATCCGCAAGAGCCTCGACCACGAAGCACGCGAATACGGTGCCCAGATTGTCGACGTGCGCATCAAGCGCGCCGACCTGCCCGAGGGAGCGCTGGCAGCCGCCTTCACGCGCATGGAGGCCGGACGCCAGGAAGAAGCCAAGACGATCGCCGCACGCGGCCAGCGCGACGCCCAGATCATCCGCGCCGACGCCGATGCCCAGGCATCGAAGATCTACGCCGCAGCCTTCGGCAAGGACCCTTCGTTCTACGACTTCTACCGTGCGATGCAGAGCTACTCGGTGTCCTTCGCCAAGGATCAGGGCGGCAAGACGATCCTGCTCTCACCCGACAACGCCTATCTGAATCATTTCCGGGAGCCGTAAGCGCTCCCGTCAGTTTGAGGCTGGTTCGCTGTCGCCCGAAGCCTGCAGAATAGCGGATAGCGCATCATTCAAATCCGGTTAAGCTCACCGGGCCTCAATCGGTGGTGAGTTTCCCGGTCGGTGCGAAAGCAAACGATCATACGCCCGGTCGGTGCGCCAGCAGCGACCATACGGAGGAATCAAAGGACGTGAAGCCCGTGCGATACGTTTATGGATTGACCAGCGCGCTCCTTCTTGGAGGCGCAGCTGCCACCCTCGTCACAGGCTACCCCGCAGGCGCGCAGGTGGCCCAGAACGAATCCAGCGAGATGTCGAAGATGGTCCCGCGCGCAGGCGCCCCGGCCAGCTTCGCGGACCTGACGGCACAGCTTGCGCCGGCCGTCGTCAACATCTCGACCCGCCAGAAAGTGCAGGTCGCCAGCGGCGCCGGTGCGAATCCCTTCGCCGGCACCCCGTTCGAGGGCCTCTTCGGCGGCGGCGGCGGCGGTGGCGGTGCCCCGCAGACGCGCGAAGCGCAGTCGCTGGGTTCGGGCTTCATCGTCTCCGCCGACGGTTATCTCGTGACCAACAATCACGTTATCACCGCTGAAGGCAAGGGCCAGGTCGAATCGATCACGGTCACCATGCCCGATGGCACCGAATATCCCGCCAAGCTCATCGGCAAGGATGCCGCATCGGACCTCGCCGTGCTGAAGATCGATGCCAAGAAGCCCCTCCCCTTCGTGAAGTTCGGCGATAGCCGCAATGCCCGCGTAGGCGACTGGGTGATCGCCATCGGCAACCCGTTCGGCCTCGGCGGCACGGTAACGGCGGGCATCGTCTCTGCCGTCTACCGCAACACCGGCGCGGGCGGCGCTTACGATCGCTACCTGCAGACCGATGCCTCGATCAACCGCGGCAACTCGGGCGGCCCGATGTTCGACATGAGCGGCCAGGTCATCGGTATCAACAACGCGATCTTCTCGCCCACCGGCGGTAGCGTCGGCATCGGCTTCGCCATTCCGGCAGAGACCGCCGCCCCGCTCGTCCAGAAGCTCATCAAGGGCGAGGCGATCGAGCGCGGATACCTGGGCGTGCGCATCCAGCCGATCAACGAGGACCTCGCGGACTCGCTCGGCCTTGAGCACAACAAGGGCGAATTCATCCAGATGGTCGAGCCTGACGGCGCGGCTGCCAAGTCCGGGATGCAGGCTGGCGACGTCGTCGTGAAGGTCAACAACAAGGAAGTTACGCGCGACCAGAACCTCTCGTTCCTGGTATCCAACGTTGCTCCGGGTGCCCGCATCCCGATCGAGGTGATCCGCAACGGCAAGCGCATGACCCTGAACGCCACGGTCGCCAAGCGCCCGACCGAGGAGGAACTGCAGCAGTCCTTTGACGCCAACTCCGATCAGGGCGACGATGCTTTCGGCAACGCACCGACCCAGCAGGAGCAGGGCGCGGTGGAGAAGTCGCTGGGCATGTCGGTAACCCCGCTGACCTCGCAGATCGCTCGCCAGCTGGGGGCAGCCGATGGGACCAAGGGCGTCGTCGTCCTCGCCGTCGACCCCAACTCGGACGCCGGCCAGAAGGGCTTCGCGCGTGGGTTCATCATCCTGGAAGCCAACGGCAAGCCCGTCACCAACCAGGCCGACCTCAACGCAGCAGTCGCCGCCGTCAAGGCCGATGGGCGTTCTGCAATCCTGCTACGCGTCCAGCCGCGCGGCCAGCCCGCAACCTTCGTGCCTGTCCGCCTGCGCTGACCGCCACGAAGACCTGATGCGAAACGCCCGCCGGAGCAATCCGGCGGGCGTTTTCGTTTGTGCAAGAGCTGCGACGGGTCGAGGTGCTGCCAGGATGCAGGTGAGCCGGACTCCCCCCAGCTACTCGGCGCTTCGCATGCGTCGGCGCAGACCAGACGTCCACGCCCCCTCAAGAACCGCTCCGCCGTCTGCCTGATATTCGCCAGCGAGCGGGAAACCGTCAGCCCTGACCTAACCGACCCTCCCCGCGACGGAGAGGATCGGCGTTAGGCGTTCAGAACTGCGTGCCAGGTGTCGCCGCCGCCGTGGGCCGAGATGTCGGCATGACGCGCAGCGGCGCTTGTGTGGGCCGCGTGCCCGGATAAGCGGCGCCCTGGCCCTGGCCCTGCCTCAGCCCTGGGTCCTCGCGTCCGCGCCCGCGTCCGGTCGCCCGGTCGAGGAAATCTTCGCCAACGGCCGGGGGCGGTGCGCCCTGCCCGCCGCCCTGCGGGCCGTAATCCGGCACCATGGCAGGTCCGGGACCTTCCGAACCGTCCTCGTAACGCGGCTGGTCACCGATGCCCGGACCGACGTCGGGGCGCACCATATTGCCGTTCTCGTCGGTGTAGTAATAGTCCTCGGGGTTGCCCTGCATCTGCTCGTCGTCCGGCTCCAGCTGCCACTCGGGGAGCTTGAGCTGCGTGTCGAACTGTTCGACCGGGCGCTGGGCAACGGCGACCTTCATATAGTCTGCAAAGGCCCGCGCCGGAGCATGGCCGCCCGACAGGCCGGGCACCGGCTTGGCATCGTCGCGCCCCATCCAGACGCCGGTGGTGACCCCGCTGGAGAAGCCGAGGAACCAGCCGTCCTTGTTCGAGCTGGTCGTCCCGGTCTTGCCCGCGACCGGTCGGCCGATCTGTGCCGCGCGCGCCGTGCCGGTGGCAACGGTAGTCTGCAGCAGATCGGTGATGCCCGCGGCGACATAGTGCGGCACCAGTACCGAACCGCGTACCGACTTGTGCTCGTAGAGCAGTTCACCCGACGTCGTCGTCACCTTGACGATGCCATAGGGCTCTACCGAGGTACCGCCGGCCGAAACGGCGGCGAAAGCGCGGGTCATGTCGATCACACGCACTTCGGAAGTGCCCAGCACCATGGCCGGCTTGGTGTTGATCTGGCTGGTTATGCCAAAGCGCTTAGCCATGCTGGCGACGGTACCGAAACCGACCTCGTTGCCCAGCTGCGCGGCGATGGTGTTCTTGGAATAGGCGAAGGCGGTACGGATATCGATCTGCCCGGCGAACGTGCGCCCGGCGTTCTGCGGGCTCCACCCGTCGATCGTCACCGGCTCATCGACCACGTGGTCGTCGGGCGTGTATCCGGCTTCCAGCGCGGCGAGATAGACGAACAGCTTCCACGCCGAGCCGGGCTGGCGCAGCGCGCTGGTAGCACGGTTGTAGTTGGAATTGACGTAGTCGGTGCCGCCCACCATCGCGAGAACCGCACCGTCACGGTCGAGGCTGACGAGCGCACCCTGCGCGCCCTTGGGCACGTTGGCATCGACCGCCTTCGTCGCGGCATTCTGCATGACCGGATCCAGCGTGGTCCAGACCTCGATCGGCTCGTTGTTCTCGGGAAGCAGCATATCGAGCTGGGGGAGCGCCCAGTCGGTGAAGTAGCGGACCGAATTCTGGCCTTTTTCCTTCGCGACGCTGACGTTCGTGAAATCGACGTTATCAGCCTCGCTCTGCGTAATCACGCCCGCGCGTGCCATCAGGCCTAGCACGACCTTGCCGCGCCCGATCGCCGCTTCGACGTCGGCCGTGGGCGAGTAGTTCGACGGCGCCTTGACAAGACCCGCGATGATCGCAGCCTCGGCGGTCGACAGTTCGGTGCCGGGGTGACCGAAGAACTTGCGGCTGGCCGCGTCGACGCCGTAAGCGCCGCCGCCGAAATAGACCTTGTTGAGGTACAGCTCGAGAATCTGTTCCTTGCTGAACTTGCGCTCCAATGCCAGCGCCAGCACCATTTCGCGCGCCTTGCGGGTCCACGAACGGGTGTTGTTGAGGAAGATGTTGCGCGCGAGTTGCTGGGTGATCGTCGACGTCGCCTTGGCGCGGCTGTCCGTGGTCAACGAGACGTAGACCGCGCGAACCAGACCGATCGCATCGACACCGGGATGCTCGCGAAAACGGCGATCCTCGACCGAGACCAATGCGTCGCGCATGATGGGCGGAATGTCGTTGTAGCTCAGCCACCGGCCGTAGCTCGGCCCGAGCGACACCAGTTCGCGCCCGTCACGCGCACGCACGACGATCATCTGGCCGTTCTGGCTGCTCTTGAGAGCGCTGTAATCGGGCAGTTCACGCATCGTGAAGAAGATCGCGGTGCCGAGGAAGATCGCGCCCAGCAGCCCCAGCGCGGCACCCCAGACAAGGACGCCGCGCACTATCCGCCGCCACAGCGGCTTCTTGGCAGGCTGCGTGGATGCGCCGCGCGTTACGCGGTCGCGGCCGGAATTCTTGGCCATGGGTAAGGTACAAACCCCGATATAAAACAGATGTGACGGTCGGTCCTACACCTTGCACGGGAATTTGTAACCCGAGGTGAACACTCACCCTCCGCCGCCCTCTGCGCGGGCGGCGGAGGAGTCAGGCCCATCAATCCTTGGGCTCGAAATCCAGCGAAGCGCTGTTGATGCAGTAGCGCAGGCCAGTGGGTCCGGGGCCGTCGGGGAACACATGACCCAGGTGGCCGTCGCATTTCGCGCAATTGACCTCGGTACGTACCATGCCGTGCGACAGGTCGCGGTGTTCCTCGACCGCAGTGCCTTCGACGGGCGCGGTGTAGCTCGGCCAGCCACAGCCCGAATTGAACTTGTCGTCCGAAGCGAACAGCGGCGCCCCGCAGCCGGCGCAGGTATAGAGGCCTTCCTGTTTGTTCTTGTCGTATTTGCCCGTGAACGCCCGCTCAGTGCCGGCCTGCCGCAGGACGTGGTACTGCTCGGGCGTCAGGCGGTCGCGCCATTCGGCTTCGGTGAGTTCGATCTTGTCGGTCATGCAAGGGCTCCTTTGCCGACAGATATGGGCCGAAATGCGCTGCGATTCCAGAGGCCCTTCTACCGCAGGCGCTCGGCGGCGTAAGGCGTGCCATCCTTGTGGCAGTACCCTGCCTCGCCGAACTGCATGTCGATGTCGGAATAGGCGCCCGACCCGTCCGGGTTGCCCGCGCTCACCGCGATGAACGTGCAGTTCAGGTCGGTCTCGTTGATGAGATGGTGCCCGTTGGTAATTCCCTTCGCCCAGGCGCAGACGTCGCCGGGGCGCAGGACCGTGCGGCCAGTGTCTTCCACCAGCACCGCCTCGCCGGTCAGCATGATCAGCAGTTCGTCCTCGTCGTCGTGCCAGTGCCGCTGGCTGGACCATGCGCCGGGCTTCAGGATGACATGGCTGGCACCCATCTCCGTCAATCCCCCGGCAGGGGCGAGGCGCCGCCACCAGCGGCCCTCCACCGCGGCATCGAAAGGCGCAGGGTAGCCGGTGCGGTTCGACGGCGCGATAGTTTCAATGTCGAGTTTGGGCATATCCCGCGCTGCGCTCCCTATGGTCATGGATAAGGTGTTGTGCGATGGCGCTGGCCTATGTCCCAGACCGCATCCCTCTCCGCAAGCGTCCTCGACCTGGCCGAAGCGCTGATCGCCTGCCCCAGCGTCACCCCTGCCACCGGCATGGTGTTCGACTGCCTCGAGGGCCAGCTGGCACCGCTCGGTTTCGAAGTGACCCGATTCCTTGCGGGTGAAGCGCCGGACGGACCGGTCGAGAACATCTTCGCGGTGCGCCGCGGCCCGGCAGGCTCGCGCCATTTCTCCTTCGCGGGCCACCTCGACGTGGTCCCGCCGGGCGAAGGCTGGACCAGCGGCGCGTTCCTGCCCGAACGGCGCGGAGAGCTGCTCTACGGCCGCGGCGCGGTGGATATGAAGGGTTCCATCGCAGCGATGGTCGCGGCGGTGGCGCAGATCCCTGCGGATGCAGGCACGATCAGCTTCATCATCACCGGCGACGAGGAAGGTCCGGCACGCTTCGGCACCCTCGCGCTGATCGACCTGATGCGCGAAAAGGGGGAAATCCCCGACCTCTGCCTCGTCGGCGAGCCTACTTCGGTAAACCGGCTGGGCGACATGATGAAAGTCGGCCGGCGCGGGTCGGTCAACATCTGGCTCGAGGTCGAGGGCGTGCAGGGTCACGTCGCCTACCCCCACCTTGCGGACAACCCGATCACAAAGCTGGTCGCGATGCTCGCCGACCTGGACGCCATCGTCCTCGACGAAGGCACCGACTGGTTCCAGGCGAGCAACCTTGAGATCACCGACCTGACCGTTGGCAATCCCGCAACCAACGTCATCCCGGCCAAGGCTTCGGCGCGCATCTCGATCCGCTTCAACGACTTGCACACCGGCGAGGGCCTTGCCCGCCGGGTGAGCGAAATCGCGCAGACCCACGGCGGCAGCGCCCGCGCAGTGATCTCGGGCGAAGCATTCCTGACCCAGCCCGGCCCCTTTTCGGCCATGCTGGCAGAAGCGATCCAGGCAGAGACCGGCGTAACGCCTGAGCTTTCGACCAGCGGCGGCACTTCCGACGCCCGCTTCCTCAAGGACCTGTCGCCAGTCATCGAGTTCGGCCTGTGCAACGCGACGATGCA
Source organism: Novosphingobium sp. 18050 (assembly GCF_902706195.1). Taxonomy (GTDB): domain Bacteria; phylum Pseudomonadota; class Alphaproteobacteria; order Sphingomonadales; family Sphingomonadaceae; genus Novosphingobium. The sequence continues at coordinate 128,199 of NZ_CACSJO010000010.1, forward strand.
CAAGCGGGACGAGGCGGTCGCGGTTGCCGATCTCGAAACGCTCGTGCGTATCTATGACCGCGTGACCCGGGCGGCCCTCGCCCAAATCTGAATACCGCGCCCCTGAAGGACCGGGAAAAACCGGGTGTAGCGTCGTTGACCGGAGAGGTTACGCTGTTACTCTCCGCCGCAATTTCATTGCGAGGGTTCGAATGGGCAAGCGCCTGACGCTTTATATCATTATCGGCATGGTGCTCGGCCTCATCGTGGGCTGGGCGCTCCATGCGGGCCTGCCGGCGGGGGATCCGCGGCTGGCGCAGTGGACCGAATATCTCAAGCTTCTGCCCGATGTCTTCCTCAAGCTGATCAAGATGATCATCGCCCCGCTGGTCTTCGCCACCATCGTTACCGGCATCGCCGGCATGGGCGACAGTGCGGCATTGGGCCGGATCGGCGGAAAGGCGCTGGCCTGGTTCATCTCGGCCAGCCTGATCTCGCTGGCGCTGGGCCTCGTACTGGTCAACCTGTTCAAGCCGGGCGTCGGCGCGGGACTTGAGACAAGTGACGATATCGGCACGCTGGAAATGGGCGAGCTGACGCTTCACCATTTCATCCTCGAGATTTTCCCGAGCAGCGCCATCGATGCCATGGCGAACAACAACATCCTCCAGATCCTCGTCTTTTCGGTCTTCACCGGGGTCGGTCTCACCGCCATCGGTGAAAAGGGCGCGATCATCGTCACCGTCACCGAGGCTCTTGCCGAGCTGATGCTGCAGATCACCGGCTACGTGATGCGTTTTGCGCCCTTCGCGGTGTTTGGCGCGCTGGCCAGCGTGATCGCAGCGAGGGGCCTGGGGATCATCGTCACCTACGGCGTGCTGGTCACCGAGTTCTATTTCGCGATGCTGCTGCTTTGGGTGCTGCTGTTCCTGGTGGGGGCGATCTTCCTGCGCGGACGCGTCATCACCCTGTTCCGCTATATCCGCGAGCCGCTGCTCCTCAGCTTCTCGACCGCCTCTTCCGAAGCGAGCCTTCCCAAGCTGTTCGAGCAGCTCGACCGCTTCGGCGTACCGCGCCGGATTTCGGGCTTCATCCTGCCGCTGGGCTACAGCTTCAACCTCGACGGTTCGATGATCTACATGACCTTCGCGTCGATGTTCATCGCCCAGGCTTACGGCATCCATGTGCCGATCGGCTCGCAGATCCTGATGCTGCTGACACTGATGGTCAGTTCCAAGGGCATCGCGGGAGTGCCGCGCGCCAGCCTAGTGGTGATCGCGGCCACGCTCACGCAGTTCGGCCTGCCCGTAGAAGGCATTGCCCTGCTGCTGGGCGTCGACACATTCCTCGACATGGGCCGCTCGGCGACCAACGTGGTCGGCAACGCCGTCGCAACCGCCGTCATCACCCGCAGCGAGGGGATGCTGCAGCCGCTCGTCGACCCCGACGAGGAAATGCCCCATTCGCCCTCCAATACGTCGTCGGAGGGGCGCAGAGGCCTGAACATCGACCCGGTACAATACGAAAGCTGACCGTATCTGGTCACGCCCGCATACAGGGCCATGAAATGCAGGCGTCATCCCGGCGGTAGGCTGGGATGACGCCCCCTACCTGGCCAGCTTCACAGGCACGAACGGCGCCAGACCGCAACCGGGACCGCGCTGCCAGCTGCTACCCAGTTGCTGTAACGGATAGATAATGTCCTGCCGGCACAGCTGCGAGAGCGATGTCTCGTACGTGAACGTACCGGCCGACCTCAGGCCGCTGCACCGGTTCGGCAGCGTTACCCGCCACACCTTGTTTCCGGCGCCGCCGATGAAGTCGATCGTATGATCGTCGCGGATGCGCGTATTGGAAAACTGGGTCAGCGGCAGGCAGTCGCGCGGCTCGCCGATCGCCTCGGCAGCGGGCGACGGAGCGGGCGTCTCGCGCGTCTCGCCCTGGGTGCAGGCGGCCAGCGCCAGAAGCAGAAGAACTGCGGGGGCCTTGTTCATGGCATTATCCTCTCGTTGCAGGCGGCGGGGCGAAGTGTCTGCCCTTCCGCCCTCACCTGCAAGACGGAGCCGTCACGAAGCTGCCTTTTTCCCGCTCCGCTCCGGCGTCTTGTCCTTGAAGGCGCAGAGATCCACTTCGGGGCAGCGCCAGCACTCGGGCGTACGCGCCTTGCAGATGTAGCGGCCGTGCAGGATCAGCCAGTGATGCGCCCCCACTCGAAAGGGCTGCGGCACCTTTTTCTCAAGCTGCTTCTCCACCGCCAGCGGCGTCTTGCCCTTGGCGAGCCCGGTGCGATTGCCGACGCGAAAGATATGGGTGTCGACCGCGAAAGTCTCCGCCCCGAAGGCACAGTTCATCACCACGTTGGCGGTCTTGCGCCCCACGCCCGGCAGTTCGACCATGGCGTCCCGGTCCGCCGGAACCTCGCCGCCGTGCCGGTCGACGAGAATCTGCGACAGGGCGATGACGTTCTTTGCCTTGGTGTTGAACAGGCCGATGGTCTTGATGTGCTGCCTGAGGCCTTCTTCGCCCAGTTCGACCATCTGCGCAGGCGTCTTCACTTCGCTAAACAGCGCGCGCGTCGCCTTGTTAACGCCCACGTCCGTGGACTGCGCGGACAGCGTCACCGCGACCAGCAACTGGTAGGTATTGCCATATTCCAGCTCCGTCTCTGGCGAGGGATTGGCCTCGGCGAGACGGTGGAAGAATTCGAAGACGTCAGCCTTCTTCAAAGGCCCAGAACCTCCGGCATCGTATAGCGGCCCGCCGGCTTGCCGATCAGCCACTGCGCGGCGCGCACTGCGCCCTTCGCAAAGATGCCCCGGTTCTCGGCAAGGTGAGAGAACGAGAGCCGCTCGTTGTCGGCGAGGAAGTGGACTGTGTGATCGCCCGCCACGGTGCCGCCGCGCAGCGCTGCAAAGCCGATGGTGCCCGGCTCGCGCTTGCCGGTGATACCGTCACGCCCGCGCACCGCCGTATCGGCCAGCGTGACGGCGCGCCCCTGCGCGGCGGCTTCGCCCAGCAGGATCGCGGTGCCAGAGGGCGCGTCCACCTTCATGCGGTGATGCGTCTCGACGATCTCGATGTCCCAATCCTCGCCGAGGCGCGAGGCGGCCTCGCGCACGAGGTGAGCGAGCAGGGTGACGCCGAGCGAAGTATTGCCGGTCTGCAGGACAGGAATGCTCTGGGCGGCGGCGTCGATCAGCCAGTGGTGGCGTTCCTCGAGGCCGGTGGTGCCGATGACTATGGGCAGCCCGGCCGCAATCGCAGCGTCAAGGTTGCCTTCCAGCGCGCCGGGGCTGGAGAAGTCGATCAGGATATCGGCCGCGCCGGTGATGGCGGAAACATCGCCGCCCTTGTCGACGCCCCCCGCCAGATCTTCGCCCGCATCGGCGATAGCTGCCGCGATCGCCTGACCCATGCGCCCGTGGCTGCCGATGATTCCGATTCGTGTCACGCAACTGTCTCCAGGCGGGCGTCATGCTGAACCCCTCGTCCCCGCTCGGGACAAAGCTTGTTTCAGCATCCATCGTGCCCCAAACTCTGCGCAGCGAATGGCGCACAATGGGCCCTGAAACAAGTTCAGGGTGACGAACAAGGAATCCGATGCCCGATATCCGCAAGATAGTCATCCTCACCGGCGCGGGCGTTTCTGCCGAGAGCGGCATCGACACTTTCCGCTCGGAAGGCGGGCTATGGGAGCAGCACCGGGTCGAGGACGTCGCCACGCCCGAAGCATTCGAGCGCGATCCCGAACTGGTACTGCGCTTCTACGACATGCGGCGCGAGGCGATCCAGACCAAGCAGCCCAACGCCGCCCACCTCGCTCTGGCGAAGCTGGACGCGGAATGGGCGGGGCAGGATGGCCGCGACCTTCTGATCGTCACCCAGAACGTCGACGACCTGCACGAGCGCGCCGGGGCTAGCCGCGTCCTGCACATGCACGGCGAACACCTGAGCGTCTGGTGCACCGCATGCGATGCGCGCTCGCGCTGGACAGGCTCGCTGATCGAACGCCCGCCCTGCCCTTCATGCGGCGAGGCGGCGCTGCGCCCTGACATCGTCTGGTTCGGCGAACTGCCCTACCGGATGGACGAGATTTTCGAAGCGCTGGAGGACGCGGACCTGTTCGTCTCGATCGGCACCTCGGGCGCGGTCTACCCCGCCGCCGGCTTCGTTCGCAACGCCCGCGAACTGGGCGCTGCGACGCTGGAACTCAACCTGGAACCGAGCCAGGGCACGGGATGGTTCGACGAAGCGCGCCATGGCCCGGCGACGCAGGTGGTTTCGGACTGGGTGGAAGAGATGCTCAATCTTCCCCGCTAAAGGAGAGGGATCAGCTGCAAGCCGTGCAGGCCGGGTCCTTGGCGATCTTCAGCGGCCTCATCGAAGGCGCCATTCCGTCGATGAGATGAAGCGTTCCGAACTGCGGTTCGCCGAAAGCCGCGTGGCCCGCCAGCAGAATCCGCATCGCCTGCATCGCGGCGAATGTGCCGACCATGCCGACCATCGCGCCCAGTACTCCGTCGGCAGCGCAGGTATCGCAGTCCACCGCGTCGAAGGCATCGCCCACGAAGCAGCGGTAGCAGGCATGATCCGGCAAGTGCCCGGCGAAATTCGCGACCTGCCCCTGAAACCGGCCGATCGCCGCGCTGGTCAGCGGGATGCCCAGTTCCACACAGGTATCTGACACCAGCAGCCGAGTCGCGAAGTTGTCACAGCCATCCAGTACGAGATCGGCGCCGGAAAGCACTTCGTGCGCGTTGCCAGTCGCCATCCGCGCGACCACGGGTTCGACCTTCAGGCCAAGATCAAAACGCCGCACCCATTCGGCTGCCGTTTCCGCCTTGGGCCTGCCGACATCCGATGGCGTATAAATCGTCTGGCGCTGAAGGTTGCTGATGTCGATGACGTCATCGTCCACCAGCGTCAGTCGGCCTATGCCGGCTGCAGCGAGGTATTGCAGGGAAGGACTGCCTATCCCGCCGCAGCCGACAAGCACCACATGCGCGTCCGACAAAGCGACCTGACCGACGCCGCCCACTTCGGGCAACACGATATGACGGGCGAATCGCGCGAGACGGTCCGGAGTAAGGCTCATGATTCGGGGGTGTCCTCGGGCAGGCGCTCCTTGACGAAACCATGCATGCCGAACCACCACTGCAGGGCGATGACGCCCCCCTTGGCTGGTTGCAGCATACCCAGCATCATCACCAGCGCCAGCGGCACCAGGATCGCCATCATCGCCACTGGCCCCAGCTCGAAATCGAGAGAAAGCATGATGATCAGCGGCGCCATCAGGTGGCCGGTGACGATCATGGCGATATAGGCGGGAAAGTCGTCGGCGCGCTGCGGTGTCAGATCCATCGTGCAGACGGGGCAGCGCTCACGCGGTTTGAGCCACTTGCGAAACAGCCCCCCCTGCTCGCAGCGCGGGCAGCGGCCGCGAATGCCGCGCAATAGGGCTTGTCCGAAAGTGGCTGGAATCATCGAGCCAGCGCCTACAGCATGTGCGCCAAGGGGTGAAGCGGCAAAGGGAGGGAGCAGGCCCCCGCCCCATGCCAGGCGCATCACGATCCGGTGACGTGAACCTGATTGCGACCGGCGTTCTTGGCTGCATAAAGCGCTGCATCGGCCTGCTTGGTCGCATCGCCCAGCTGCGCAAAAGTACGTACCGGCGCAAGACCACAAGAGAAGGTCACCGCCCGGTTCTCGACGCCCAGTCCGGTGTCGAGCGCTACCGTGGCGCGCAAACGTTCCATGACCAATCGCGCCTCGTCGAGCGTGGTGTCAGGCAGCAGAACCGCAAATTCCTCGCCGCCCCAGCGCGCGCAGATATCGCTGCGACGCAGGTAGTCCTCGATCCTGCGGGCGAGCGACTTGAGCAGTTGGTCGCCGGTGTCATGGCCGAACTCGTCGTTGATCGACTTGAAGTGATCGATGTCGATGATCGCCAGCACCGCATTGCTCCGACCGCGCAGGATCTGCTCCGCCGAATCGAGGAACCCGCGGCGATTGCGAATGCCGGTCAGCGGATCGCTTTCGGCGGCATCCACCAATTGCTCGATACGCGCGGCAGTCTCATTAGCGGCGCTTGTCACACCAGTGAGCAGCCGGCCGACGAGATCTTCTCCGCCCGTCGGGACAACAACGATACGCTCGCCGTTCTGGATTGCCGCGAGCATGGCCGTCGCCTCGCCGATAGGTGCCAGGAGCGCATTGATCGCAGCCAGGCCAAGGCCGGTGCCGACCAGCGTGGCGACCAGCAGTGTCAGCAGCGTGGTGAGCTGCCAGTGCCCGGTCACCGCCTGGAGGACGATACAGGCGAGCAGCGGAAAATGGACTGCGCCGAAGCAGAAGAACAGGACCCGCCGCTCATAACTGCGAGGGAAGAGAAATGCCGTGGCCTTGTAGAAGCGCATGGGGGAAATGCCTTCTTTCCGTAAATTGAGAATGAAATGTCGAAACTTACATTTCACGCTAGGGAAAGGGGCTTATCGAAGTGTTAACTTATGCGCCGGGGCGCCCGATTGCCGCCATGAGCGGCGAGATCGGCCATCATAACCCGCCCTGACCCGGCCGTGAGAGGTTTGACCATTTCTGCGTCCTCCGGGTCATGCCGAAGCGCAGCCCCGCGGCGATCCGGCAACAAACAGGGGCCGAAGGCGCTATGCCTCCGGCCCCTGTGGGTAACTCTGTGAATGAACCCGGCACAAGTCCGGGAAAACTCAGCTTTCCAGCTGGCGTAGCAGAGAGCGCACGTCGCCGTCCATGTCGGCATCTCGGGTGCGCAGTTCCTCGATGAGGCGAACCGCATGGATCACCGTCGAGTGGTCACGCCCGCCGAACTTGCGGCCGATCTCAGGGTACGAACGCGGGGTAAGCACTTTCGCGAGGTACATTGCCACCTGGCGCGGCCGCACAACCGCGCGGGCGCGGCGCTTCGAGCTCATTTCGGTGCGGTCGATGCGGTAGAACTGGCAAACCGTGCGCTGGATCTCGTCGATCGTGATGCGGCGGCGGTTGGCCGAGAGGATGTCGGTGAGCTGTTCCTCGGCGAGCTGGAGCGACACGGCCTGGCCGGTCAGCTGGGCATAGGCGATCAGCTTGTTGAGGCCGCCGACCAGTTCACGCACGTTGCGGTTGATGGTCCGAGCAAGGAACTCGATGACATCGGCAGGCACTTCGACCGAGGCGAAGCGCGTAAGACGGCTTTCCAGGATCGAGCGGCGCAGTTCGATGTCGGCGGGAAGGATGTCGGCGACGAGGCCCATCGACAGGCGCGAGAGCAGGCGCGGCTCAACACCGTCGAGCGCCTGGGGCGCGCGGTCAGCGGCAAAGACAAGACGCTTGCCTTCCTGAAGCAGCGCATCGATCGTGTAGAGCAGTTCTTCCTGCGCCGAAGCCTTGCCGATGATGAACTGGATGTCGTCGACCAGCAGCAGATCGAAGCCGCGCAGGCGCGACTTGAACTCGATCATCTGGTTCTGACGCAGCGCCTGCACGAACTCGACCATGAAGCGCTCGGCCGAGCAGTAGAAGATGCGGGCATGCGGGTGGCTGGCAAGATAGGCGTGGCCGATCGCGTGCAGCAGGTGCGTCTTGCCCTGCCCGGTCGCGGCCTTGAGGTAGAGCGGCGAGAACTGCGGCGTTTCCGTCGCAGACATGCGCTGCGCAGCGTTGCAGGCCAGCACGTTGGACGTGCCGGTCACGAAGCTGGTGAAGGTCTGCGAGGCGTCGATGCCGGCAGGACCCTGGCCCAGTGAGGCGAAGGCTTCGCCAGCCAGAGCGGCGGCGAGCGGGTCCGAGGAACCGACAGCCGAATCGTTGGCCGGCGCGCTCGACGGGCGTCCGCCGTTGCCCAGACGCAGTTCGGGGAGCTGGCGGCGGCCCGGGTGGACCAAAATGCGCACGTGGCGCACGTCGGGTCGGGCGATCTTCCATGCCAGCGAGAGCCGGTCGGCGAATCGGTCCGTTACCCAGTTGGCCGAGAATTCGGTCGGCAGGTACAGATCGAGCGTACCCGTTTCCCCGCAGTAGCTGCCCGGCTGGATCGGCTTGATCCACTGGCTGTGCGCCTGATGGCCCAGGTCCTTACGCAGGCCCTGGCTGATGTCAGCCCAGTCTGCCGCCAGATTAACGGCCTCCTGATCTTCTTCGACCGCCACTCGCACCACCTTGGACTTCCTGTTCACACTGTTCACACCTTGATCGCCCCCGCTACTCACCGCGGGTCGGTTCACATGGGAAGCGTCCACCGAAGGCTGACCTGTTGACGTATTTGACACCGGTCGAACCCCCTTAGCCCGCTTTAACACCCACGCGATTGCGGCAGCAAGGGAGCCCCCAACGACGACGCCATGCAACGGAGGAAGGGTAAACCTTCCCCCAACCGTGAACGCATGTTCACGGCTGTCGCTCCAGACGCTATCGCTGATTCCCCGGCCAGTTCCGCAACTGCCGAGCGCCCTTTTAGGAAGGCCTTTGCCTCGCAGGCAAGACGGCGCTCCCCAAATAAATAAAATTATGGCTGTTGACTCAGCAGGACCCCGCCGAAATCCGTCGCTGAACTGTAATGTGCTTAAATTTCAAAATGTTCCGCGCCGCAGCGTGCCGAATCGCAGCATTTCCGCGAGTTTATGCCAGGCCGTGCTGCGGTGCAGCAAAAACGAAAACGGAGCCGGGATCAATGATCCCAACTCCGTTCCTGTTTCGTACTCAGGCCCACCGACCAGCGGCTTCCCCGATACTGCGAATCACCTCCTGCGAAAGCAGGAGCGCCGACTCAGAGCGCTGCGACGCGCTTGGTCAGGCGCGACAGCTTGCGCGACGCGGTGTTCTTGTGCAGCACGCCGCGAGCAACGCCGCGTGCCAGCTCAGGCTGTGCAGCCTTGAGTGCGTCGGCCGCTGCGGTCTTGTCGCCACCCTCGAGAGCTGCTTCGACCTTCTTCACGAAGGAACGGATGCGGCTGACGCGGTTGGTATTGATCTCGGCGCGGCGATCGTTGCGACGGATGCGCTTGCGGGCTTGCGGCGTATTGGCCATCGAATTTCCTCTGTCTGGCCGCCCAACTGGTGGGAACGCGGCCCTATGCCTAACGAATCTACTCTTGGCGAGCGGACTCGCCGGAAAGCGCGGCCCTTACCGATGAAGGGGGTTCCCGTCAACCCGGACGAGCCAGCGCAAACCCCCTATTTCTGGCATTTGCGACACCAGAAGGTACTTCGCCCCCCCTGTACGAAGCGCAGAATTGGCGCTCCGCATGAGCAGGGATCGCCTTCGCGGCCATAGACCTGCCAAGCGGCAGCGAAGTAGCCCAACTCGCCATTGGGCTGCGCATAGTCGCGGATGGTGGAGCCGCCGGCCGCGATCGATTCGCTTAATACGTCCTTGATGACCGGAACCAGCCGGGCGAGCGAGGGCAGCGTGACGCGCCCTGCCGCCTTGTCGGGACGGATGCCGGCGCGGAACAGCGCCTCGCACACGTAGATGTTGCCCAGCCCGGCAACGATCGTCTGGTCGAGCAGCATCTGCTTGATCGGGGCGATTCGCCCCGCGAGGGCGCTGCGAAGGTGCCCGGCTGTCAGCCCATCGCCCAAAGGCTCCGGGCCGAGCGTAGCGAAGGGGCCCCATGTTTCGAGGCCCGCCGTAGGCGCGAGATCGACCGAGCCGAACCGCCGGGCATCGTTGAGCGCGAGGACATGGCCACTGCCGGTCTCCAGCACGAGATGGTCATGCCTGTCAGGCGTCTCGGGCTCGATTCGCCAGCGGCCGGACATGCCGAGGTGAAAGACCATGGTCTGGTCGCGGTCGGTATGGATAAGGCCATATTTCGCGCGCCGCCCCATGCCCGTCACTCTGGCGCCGGTGAGTACCTGGACGAGATCCGGCGGAAACGGGCGACGCAGGTCTGCGCGGTTCAGCGAGATACGGGCGATCCGCTCGCCCTCAAGAAAACGCGCAAGGCCGCGTACGGTGGTTTCTACTTCTGGAAGCTCTGGCATCGTCCACGGGAGATAGGACCAGTTCGTCTCCGCGCCAATGGTTAGAGTAGATGTCCCGTCCGGTCGCGCTTGGTGTCGAGGTAGCGGGCGTTGTGCGGGTTGGCCGGCAACTGGTGCGGCACGCGCTCGATCACGTCCACGCCAACCCCCTGAAGCGCATCGACCTTGGCCGGGTTGTTAGTCATGAGGCGAATCGCGCGCACGCCCAGGAGGTCCAGCATGCGTGCCGCCACCGGGAAGTCGCGCGCCTCGGTGGGCAGGCCGAGGCGATTGTTCGCATCAACCGTGTCGTAGCCCATGTCCTGCAGTCGGTAGGCCCTCAGCTTGTTGACGAGGCCAATGCCCCTTCCCTCCTGCCGCAAGTAGAGGAGCACACCCCAGCCGCCCTCTCCAGCCTCGTCCGCCATCGCCCGCAATGCAGCGTCGAGCTGCGGACCGCAGTCGCACTTGAGGCTGCCGAGAATGTCACCCGTGAGGCATTCGGAATGGAGGCGCACCAATGGCGGGCGCCCGCCATCCTGCGTGCCGATGACCAGCGCGACATGTTCACGCAGGTCATCAAGTGCACGGAAGGCGACAATCTCCGCCGCCTCACAGGCCGCGACAGGCAAGTGTGCCCGGCTGGCGATCTGGATGCGGGCCGTGTCCTTCCACTCGGTCAGGTCGGCCGAGGACACTGCCTGCACTTCGCCGTCCAGCGACGGGGCGACGAGGTAGGCAGGCAAGATGCCCGCGAGCCGCGCCAGTTCCATTGCCATGCGCGCTGCGTCGCGGTCGCCAATCTGTTGGGCCGCGAACGGCCCTTTCATGGGGTTCGCGAGGTCGAGCGCCGGGTCGGCGACGGCCCGCGCGGTTTCGAGGTCGAACGGCTCGGCGGCGCGAATCAGCACGGGAGCCTCCGGCACGGCAGCCTCGCGCTGGTTGGCCAGCTTGAGCGTCACCGCCCGCGCAGCCGAAATCAACATGCGCGGGGCCGTTACACCCTCGGCGAACCCGGTCTCGGCGGGGAGCAATACATCCCCGCCGTCAACGCGAATCGGCCAGCCGTGGCGCAGCGCATCGAGCGCCAGCGCGACGCGGCGGGCGCCGCCTGAGGGCAGGCTACCGCTCAGAGTTCGAACTCCGTGATGAGCGGGATGTGATCGCTGGGCTGCTCCCAGCGGCGCGTTTCTTCGACGAAGTGATGACCGCGCGCCTGCGCGGCCAGATCGGGCGAAGCCCACATATGGTCGAGACGGCGCCCCTGGTCCTTCTCCCGCCAATAGCTGCGGTAGGACCACCAGGAATAGTTCCGCTCGGGCGCGGGGATGAAGTGGCGGCCCATGTCGACCCAGCCGTGGGCGTCCTGGAAACGCTTCAGCGTCTCAACCTCGAGAGGTGTATGGCTGACGACCTTGAGCAGCGCCTTGTGGTTGTAGACGTCCGATTCGAGCGGGGCGATGTTGAAATCACCCACGATCAGGGTCGGGCGGTCGACCTTTTCGGCCCAGCGGGTCATGCGTTCGAGGAAATCCAGCTTCTGGCCGAACTTGGGATTCACCTCGCGGTCTGCAACATCTCCGCCGGCGGGAATGTAGACGTTTTCCAGGATCATTCCCTGACCGGGACCGAGCAGTTCAACGCCGATGTGACGCGCCTCGCCATTGTCCTGCCAGTCGTACTTCGAAAAGTCGCGGAAGGGCACTTTCGAGACGGTGGCGACGCCGTGATAGCCCTTCTGGCCGTGGATCGCGCGGTGCGTATAGCCGAGCCGCTCGAACATCTCATGCGGGAACAGGGGTTCCGCAACCTTGATCTCCTGCAGGCACAGCACGTCGGGCGCCTGCTCGGTGAGAAGACGCTCGACCTGATCGATACGCAGGCGGACGGAATTGATGTTCCAGGTGGCGATTTTCATGGGGCTGGCTTTAAGCACGCGATGCGCGAATTGCCAGAGGCCCTTAGCCGGCATCAGGGTACGCGCGGCGCCTCGGATGGTCGGATTTTGTTTCAGGCGGGAAGGCCGGGATGGGGCAAAAGCCGGCCATCCAAACAGAAAACCCTCGAGCCGGGGGCAGAGGCTCGAGGGTTCCTGTAAGCGTTCGTCACGCTAGCATCAGAGCGGCCACTCAGGAGGCGCGGGCAACAGGGGGGAAACCCGCCTCAAAACCGCTCTGACAACTCCTATGTAGGATGGATTGCCTTGCTGCCAAGTGAACGAAAGTCAGAAAACTGTCGCTGTTTGTCGCTAAGTGCGCACAATCTGCGCCAACCCGTTCCGGGACGGCGACGAGCCCGTTAACGGCGATTCCGGGGACGCGGGTCGTTCCATCGGAAATCATTGTCGGTGACGGGCACGTCGTAGCGCTGATTCGACAGGGAGATCGTGGTGCGCTTGTTCTGCGAATCGAGCGCGATCCAGTAAGTCAGTTCCAGCCCACCGGGAGCCGAGGCCTTGCGCGTAAAGATCAGCGTGATGACCCCGTATTCGGGATGGGTGCGATCACGCACCTCGATGCTGACCACATTCGGGTTGCCGGTAGGCAGCACCTTGCCGAATCGCGCGACATCGCGCTTGGGGTCGAGCAACGCGCCGAGCGGGCTGTTGCTGATCGGCCAGCGCTGCACCTGACGTACATCGTAGTCGATGAGGGTCAGCGCCTTGCCGTCCCCGACGATGAGCATGTTGGCGCTCTTCTCGTACTGGAAACGAATCTTGCCGGGGCGCTTGAGCGTCAGCACGCCGTTCACGGACTGGCCGGAGCGGTCGGTCTGGACGAAGTCCGCCTTCATGCTGTCGACCCCGCGCAGCGCCTCGACCGCCTGGTCGAGTTGCTTTGCATCGGCAGTGGCGGGCGGCGCCGCGATTGCCGGGATCGAAACCGTGAGGGCTGGAATGGAAAGCGCGGCCAAAGCGGCCGCGCCAACGCAGGATCGAAAAGTTCTGTTGGTACGGTTCATGGCTTCCCCAATGGGTTCACAGCCTTGAACCGACCGTGAACCTTACTTGATCTTGGCTTCCTTGAACTCGACATGCTTGCGCACGACGGGATCATACTTGCTGAAGCTCATCTTCTCGGTGGTGTTCCGGGGATTCTTCTTCGTGACGTAGAAAAATCCGGTGTCGGCAGTCGAGACCAGACGGATCTTGACGGTTGCGGGCTTCGCCATGGCGGTTCCTGTACTCTCTAAGTTTCAGCCGCCCTGGCAGGCCGGCGTTTAAACAATACCACGAGGGCCGCATCTGCATGCTGCCCTGCAAGGCTGCGGCCCATGCAGAATCGGGCCCGCAAAGTCAAGCACCGGACGCCAATTCAGGACAATGGAAACGACTTGATCGGCTCAAGAACGCCGAATTTCTCGCGCCGGGGCTTTCCATCGAGCGCTGGCAGGTGAAGTTCCGGGGCTTCGATGCCAGTATCGGGCAGGCGATCGAGGAAGTCGCGAATCAGGGTCAGACGGCCCTGCTTCTGGTCGTTGAAGTCCACCAGCGTCCATGGCGCATGCGCCGTGTGGGTAGCCTCCAGCATCGCTTCGCGGGCCAGAGTGTACTCGTCATACTTCTCCCGCGCAGCGATATCGACGGGCGAGAGCTTCCAGCGCTTTAGGGGGTCTGCGGCGCGTTCGGCAAGGCGTTCCTCCTGCTTCTCCTGGTCGCAGGCGAGCCAGTACTTGAACAGGAGAATGCCGTCGTCGACGAGCGCCTTCTCGAACAGCGGAGCGTGATGCAGGAAGGCCTCCACCTGGCCGTGGTCGGCATACCCCATCACCCGCTCGACCCCGGCCCGGTTGTACCATGAGCGGTCGAACAGAACGATCTCTCCACGCGCAGGCAGGTGCGGGACATAACGCTGGAAGTACCACTCCCCCTGTTCGCGCTCGCTCGGCGCGGCGAGCGCCACCGTGCGGCACTGCCGGGGGTTGAGCTGGCCGGACAGCGCCTTGATCGCGCCGCCCTTGCCGGCAGTGTCGCGCCCTTCGAAAAGGACGAGAATGCGAGCGGAGGTCTTCTGCGCCCAGCGCGCCATGGCGACCAGCTCCTCCTCCATCGGTTCGAGGAGCCTGTCGTAATCCTTGCGCCCCAGCTTGCCCTCACCCATGCCTGCTTACACTCTCGATAGAAGGAACAGCGCCAGCGCTCCTGCAACGATGCGATACCACGCGAAAGGCGCGAAACCGGACTTGCTGACGAAGGCCATGAACGCCTTGATGACAACGAGCGCCACCACGAAGGAAACGAAGAAGCCGATTGCGATCTCGTTCCAGCCCACAACGCCAGTGCCTGCCATCAGTTCCTCGCGCGCGCCCAGCAGTTCCAGCGTGGTCGCGCCGACCATCGTGGGAACGGCGAGGAAAAAGCTGAATTCGGCGGCGGTGCGGCGTTCCACGCCCATCGCCAGCGCGCCCATGATCGTCGCGCCCGAACGGCTGACGCCCGGCACCATCGCGAGGCACTGCGCAAGGCCGACGCCGATGCACTGCTTGGCGGGCAGTTCGGCCACGCCTGTCAGCGGGCCCGGTTTGGCGATCTTCTCGACACCGAGAATTGCGAAGCCGCCGATGATCAGCGCCCAGGCAACCACGGCCGGCTCACCCAGCAGCGCGTCGATGTAGTTCTTGAGGAGGAGGCCGAGAATGGCCGAGGGGATGAATGCCAGCAGCACGTTGCGCACGAAGCGGATCGAGGTGGGATTGAGCTTGAGAAGGCCCGTGCCGACGGCCCAGAAAGTGCGCCAGAACTGCACGATCACAGCCAGGATCGCGCCCAGCTGTATGACGATGTTGAATGTCGCCCACTGGCTCGAATCGTAGCCGAAGAGGCGGGTGGCAAGGATGAGATGGCCGGTCGAAGAGACGGGCAGGAACTCGGTGAGGCCCTCGACAATGCCGAGGAGGATCGCGGTGAAGGTAAGGTCCATGAGCACGAGGTCATGCCGTACGGCGGTGCCAAGTCAACCGGTGACGTGCTGCGATGCGGAAATTTTGCCGGGCATTGAAAATGCCGGCGCTCCGATGGCCCACCCGGCCGCGACTGCCCTCGCCTGACGGCTCGGCAATCCCGCTCCCCTCCCGCAAGCGGGAGGGGCCGGGGGTGAGCCTGCGCAGGGGCTTACCAGATACGGACGCGGTCCTTAGGCGCAAGGTACAGCGTCTGACCCGGCTTCACGCCGAACGCCTTGTACCATTCGTCGAAGTTGCGAACGATCCCGTTGATGCGGTACTGCGGCGGCGAGTGGGGATCGGTGATCAGGAACTGGCGTGCCTGTGCCTCGCGCACCTTCGAGCGCCAGACCTGCGCCCAGCCCATGAAGAAGCGCTGGTCACCGGTGAACCCGTCGATCACCGGCGCCGGCTTGCCGTTCAGCGAGAGCTTGTAGGCGCGGTAGGCAAGGCTGAGCCCACCGAGGTCGCCGATGTTCTCGCCCATCGTGAGGTGACCGTTGACGCAGGTCTTGCCGTCATCGAACGGGCAGAGCGCATCATACTGCGCCGCCAGCTTGTCCTGCAGCTTCTCGAACGCGGCCTTGTCGGCCGGGGTCCACCAGTCCCGAAGGTTGCCGGTGCCGTCGGACTTAGCGCCCTGGTCGTCGAAGCCATGGCCCATTTCGTGGCCGATCACTGCGCCGATACCGCCATAGTTGACCGCCGGGTCCGCCGTAAGATTGAAGAACGGCGGCTGCAGGATCGCGGCGGGGAAGACGATCTCGTTGAAGGTCGAATTGTAGTAGGCGTTGACCGTCTCGGGCAGCATCCCCCACTCGGCGCGGTCGACGTTCTGGCCGATGCGGTTCATGTCGAAGGCGCTCTGCCAGGCACCGGCAGCAACCACGTTGCCCAGCGGATCGGTGGGCGAGAAGGCAAGCCCGTCATAGGTCTTGAACGTGGCCGGCGCGCCGATCTTGGGCGTGAAGGCGTCCAGCTTGGCTTTCGCCTCGACGCGGGTGGCGGGGCTCATCCACGCCAGGTCCTTGAGATTGACGCCCATCGCCTTGCGCAGGTTGGCGACAAGGTCGGTCATCGCCGCCTTCTGCTCGGCCGGGAAATACTTCGCGGCGTAGATCTTGCCGACCAGTTCACCGGCCATGCCTTCGACCGCCGCGATGCCGCGCTTCCAGCGGGCGCGCTGCTCGGGCTGCCCGGAGAGCGTCTTGCCGTAGAACGCGAAGCGCGCGTCGTCGATATCGGACGGCAGGACCGTGGCGTTGTCGCTGAGGAAGTGCGCCGCCATGTAGGCTTGCCAGGTCGCGACCGGCACGGTGTCGACCAGCTTGATGACCGCCGGCACACCGCCGCCGAACAGCGTCTGCGCCTTTGCCGCATCGATGCGGGCAGTCTTCAGTTCCTCGGCCGTGGGCGGGATTTCGGCGGCCAGCACATAAGTCGCCTTCTGCGCGCCGAGGCTGGTGAGGAAGCCCTTCACCACGCCGGGCGAACCCATCGCCTCGAATTCGGCCACGGGCAGCTTGTTGTAGGTGAGGTCTGGGTTACGGGCAGCGGCACGGTCCCAGTCGGCCTGGGCGATGCTGGTCTCCAGCGCGAGCACGGCCTTGGCCGCGCCTTGCGCGTCTGCATAGCCGGCCTTGCCGAGCAGGAACGCGAGGTAAGTCTGGTACTGGGCGCGCAAGGCGACCGAACGCTCGTCGTTCTTGAGGTAATAGTCGCGGTCGGGCAGGCCAAGGCCGGAGACGCCGATGTTGAGCGCGTAGATGTCGCTCTGCT
Organism: Novosphingobium sp. 18050; assembly: GCF_902706195.1. Lineage (GTDB taxonomy): Bacteria > Pseudomonadota > Alphaproteobacteria > Sphingomonadales > Sphingomonadaceae > Novosphingobium. The sequence goes on from NZ_CACSJO010000010.1 coordinate 144,876, forward strand.
TGTCGTCGGCCCCCACATAGGCGCCGAGCGGCGAGGCGTAGCCGGGCTGACCGAACAGATGGGCGAGATCGGCGGGGGTCTTCGCCGCCTTGATCCGGTCGAGGTAGGGCTTGGCCGGAGCGAGGCCTGCCGCATTGATCGCAGCGGTATCCATGAACGCCTTGTAGGCGGCCGCGATGCGCGCAGCGTCGGAACCCGGTGCGGGGTTGGAGGCGACCAGCTCGTCGAGAATCGCGTGGACGCGCTGTTCGGACAGGTCGTTCAGTTCGAGGAACGAGCCCCAACGCGTGCGGTCGGCGGGCAGCTCAACCGTCTTGTTCCAGGTGCCATTGACGTAGGCATCGAAATCGTCACCCGGTTTGACCGACTTGTCGATCCACTGGGTCTGGACGCCGAACTTGCCCCAGTCGGCCGAAGGCGCGAGCGACGGCTTTGCGGAAGGTGCAGCCTCCTGCGCGGTGGCAATGCCGGAAAGGCCAAAGCCAAGAGCGAAAACGGAAACAGCGGCGCTCGAAGCGAGCACCTTGCTGGAGAAGCGGGGCATGTCCTGACCTTTTCGTGAAATTGGGGGTTACGACAGGATATTACGGCAGGGCCACGAAGGCCCTCGATGGCGCGCAACATAATTGTCATGTCGCGCAATGCCAGTCGAAAATGGCGTCAGATCGGCTCTGCCTTGCGGTGAGCGCCCAAATCACGCTCGAACGCGGCAGACGTGTGTCCGCGAGGAGACGCCCACACAGGCTGCGCCCACCATTGATCGCACTCGTGGATGTGTTGTTCGGGCAGGCTTCAGCCCAGCGGAACGATCGGCGGGCTGTCGAACTGCAGTGAGGCAAGGCGCGCGTAGAGGCCGCCGGCCCGCGTCAGACTTTCGTGCGTGCCCTGTTCGACGATGCGGCCGTCATCCATGACGATGATGCGGTCGGCCTGGCGCACAGTGGCGAGACGGTGGGCGATGACCAGAGTGGTGCGGTGGGCCATCAACTTTTCGAGGGCGTCCTGCACCAGTCGCTCGCTCTCGGCATCGAGCGCGCTGGTCGCCTCGTCGAGGAGCAGGATCGGCACGTCACGCAGCAGCGCGCGGGCAATCGCAATGCGCTGGCGCTGGCCGCCCGAAAGCCGTGCGCCGTCTTCGCCCAGGAACGTATCCAGGCCTTGCGGCAGCGCACGCAGGAAGCCTTCCGCGTTGGCCGCTTTGGCCGCTTCCCAGATCGCGGCGTCGTCCGCCTGCCAGTTGCCATAGCGCAGGTTGTCGCGGGCGCTGGCAGCGAACAGCACTCCGTCCTGAGGGACAAGCGCGATCCGCGCGCGAATCTGCCCCGGATCGGCAGAGGCGAGCGGCACTCCATCAATCTTGATGGCGCCGCTCTGCGGATCGTAGAAACGCTCGGCCAGCTGGAACAGTGTCGACTTGCCGGCACCCGAGGGGCCGACGATCGCTACCGTCTCGCCCGGCTCTATGGTCAGGCTGAAATCGTGCAGTGCCGGCAGTTCGGGACGCGAGGGATAACGGAACGTCACCCGCTCGAACGCGAGCTTGCCGCGCGGCGGCTCGGGCAGCAGCAGGGGGCGGGCAGGCGCGGCAATGGCAGGGCGCTCGCCCAGCAGTTCGGCAAGGCGGCTGGCCGCGCCTGCACCGCGCACAAGGTCGCCATAGACCTCGGTCAGCGAGCCGAAAGCACCCGCGACGATGCCCGCCGTGACCACGAAGGCGGCAATCGTGCCGCCCGTGATCGAGCCGGCGGCGACTCCGACGGCTCCGCACCACATGATGACGGTGATCGAACCGAAGATAAGGAACATGATCACAGCGGTCATGACCGAGCGGATAAAAATGCGCTTCTTGCCGGTATCGAACGTGCGCTCGACAGCAGCCGTGAAACGCTCATGCTCCCGGCCTTCCTGATTGAACGCCTGCACTATCTTTATCGCGCCAAGCACTTCGCCGGTCAGCGCACCGATGTCAGCAACGCGGTCCTGGCTCGATCGCGAGACGGCCCGCAGCCGCCGTCCGAAAATGGCGATAGGCACGATCACAACGGGAATGGCGATGATCAGACCCGCGGTCAGCCGTGGCTCCAGCGCAAAGAGGTAGAATACCCCGCCGATCGCCATGATGGCATTGCGCAGCGCGACCGATACCGTTGTGCCCACGATCTGTTCGATGATCGCCGTGTCGGCGGTCAGGCGCGAGGAGATTTCCTTGGGACTGTTTTCCTCGAAAAAACCGGGGGCCAGCGTAAGCATGTGCCGCTGCACCCTGAGGCGGATGTCGGCGATGACCCGCTCCCCCAGCCACGAGACCGAATAGAACCGGATCGCGGTCGCGACGGCGAGCACAACCACCACGCAGAGCAGAGCCGCGAACCACCAGCGGATCGCATGAGGATCGGCCCCCTTCGCGAACCCCTGGTCGATGATCTGCCGGAAGCCGAAGGGGATCGCCAGCGTCGAGGTCGCCGTGGTGATCAGCGCCAGGCCTGCCGTGGCCATCCAGCCGGGATACTTGAGCATCTCTCGCCAGACCATGCGCAAGGGGCCAAGGCTCCTGCTGCGCTGTGCCGGTGCGGCTGTGTCTTCAGATGAAGCGGAAATGCCCTGCGTCGCGTCCATTGCGCGCCCTTACAGCCTAGCGCCGCCAAGGAAAAGGCCCCCTTCGTACAAGGGCTGCCGGCAAGCCAGAGCGTCAGAACATGGCAGCTTCGCGACGAAGCGATGGTGTTGCGCGAAATAAGACTGACTGATTTCGTAATTGCCGCATTGCACCATCAAGCCCTAGTGCCCAGATCGTGGATTAATTGCCCGATTGACGGCCGAATTTCGGCCAGGAGAATCACTTTGCTTTACAACGCCTATGAATTGCAGCGCACGATGCTGAGCGGCGCCGCCGCCTGGGCTTCGGTCGGCGCGGAAATGCTTAGCAATCCCAAGCTTCCAATGGGTTACTTCGGCTTCGGCCCCGTCATGGCCTCGGCACTGGACGTATTCGCACACGCCGCTGCGCCGCGCGGCAAGCCCGCTTTCGACATCGAGACGGTGACCGTGGGCGGAAAGATTTATCCCGTGACCGAATCGATCGTGGTCCACCGTCCCTTCGGCAACCTGCTGCGATTCGAGCATCCGGGCCTGCCCGCAAATGTCCCCAAGCTGCTGATTGTCGCACCGATGAGTGGCCATTACGCCACGCTGCTGCGCGGCACCGTGGCACGCATGGCGGAAAGCTGCGAGGTCTACATCACCGACTGGGCCGACGCCAAGCTGGTTCCCGCCAGCGCCGGCAGGTTCGACCTCGACGACTATATCGACTATGTGATCGGCTTCCTCGAACACATCGGGCCCGGTGCGCATGTGCTGGCGGTGTGCCAGCCTTCAGTCCCCGCCTACGCGGCCACCGCGATCATGGGCGCGAAGGAACACCCCTGCCGCCCCGCCACGCTGACCATGATGGGCGGCCCGATCGACACCCGCGAAGCACCCACCAGCGTCAACGACGTGGCAATGCAGCAGCCGCTGTCATGGTTCGAAAACAACGTCGTCGCCACCGTGCCGCAGATGTATCCGGGTGCGGGCCGCCAGGTCTATCCGGGCTTCCTGCAGTTGGCCGGCTTCATGGCGATGAACCTGGGCAGCCACATGATGAGCCATTATGGCATGTTCAAGCACATGGTTGCCGGCGACGGCGACAGCGCCGATTCCACCAAGGCGTTCTACGATGAATACCGCGCGGTTTGCGACATGACCGCCGACTTCTATCTTCAGACTGTCGAACACGTGTTCCAGAAGCACTCGCTGCCCAAGGGCGAATTCGTCCACCGCGGCGAGGTCATCGATCTGTCGGGTATCCGCGACACGGCACTCCTGGCGGTCGAGGGTGAGCGTGACGATATCTCCGGCATTGGCCAGACCCGCGCCGCTCTGCACCTGGCGAGCCACCTGCCCGAGAAGCGCAAGAAGTACTACCTCGCCGAGGAAGTGGGTCATTACGGCATCTTCAACGGTAGCAAGTGGCGCAATCGAATCGCCCCGGTGGTGGAAGACTGGATCGCCCAGCACAGCCGCAAGTCTTTGAAAGTTGTGGCCTGACGCAGAACCCGCGTGGTCCCGGACACGGACCGGGACCACGCATTCCTATGGATTGCCGCCGCCCCGCGCAGTTGCGCCAGAGCGCTCCGCCGGTGCGCCGACCGCTCGACGAGACGGTAGATCGCTGCGACCTGTTGTGTTATTAGTGCAACTATGGATCGCACCCATTCCCGGCGGAAAGTACTTCAGGGCAGTCTGGTCGCAGGCCTCGGCCTCGCCCTGCCATCCCGCGCCTTCGCGGCGGAAGAACTCAATTCCGGCGTGGCAGCACCCGGCGAAGGCGCTCCCGCCACTCTGGCAAGCACCTTCCCGACCGGCCTTTCCTCCGCTCCGGCGCTGGCCAGCGGACTGACCTCATATCAGAACCGCGTCCTTCAGGTCGCCTCGCTTCAGGCGCAGCGCGTGCGCGGGCACCTGTGGCGCGCGGACATCGTCGGCATCGTCGATTTCGCGCAGCCCTCGTGGAAACCGCGCCTGCACTTCGCCAATCTGGAGAACGGGACCGTTCGCTCGTTCCTGGTCGCCCACGGACGCGGCTCCGACCCGGCGCACAGTGGCTGGCTGCAAAGCTTTTCCAACACCCCCGGCTCCGAGGCCACCTCGCGCGGGGCCTACCTCACCGCAGAGTGGTACAAGGGCAAATACGGCACCTCAATCCGCCTCGTCGGGCTGGACAATGACAACTCAATGGCGCTGCCACGCGCGATCGTCATGCACCCGGCCTGGTACGTGGACCCCACCATGATCGAAAAGTGGGGCAAGCTCGGTCGCAGCGAAGGCTGCTTCGCTATGAGCAATACCGACTTCAACGAAGCGCTCTGGCACATCTCGGGTGGACGCCTGCTGTTCGCGGACCGCATCGGCGAAGGCTGATCCTCCGCCCACGCAACAGACAAACGTCAAGGCCGGTTAGACACGGGACCCTCCCAATGATACGGGGTGGATCATGGAAACCAGCCTCAATGGCCTCAAACGCAGTGCCCCCACCGATGCCCGGCAGGTACGTTCGCGCAATGCGCTAAACGCCGCCCTGCTTGCGCTGCTCGAGGAAAAATCCTTCGACCAGCTCACCATCCGCGAGATCACTGCGCGCGCGGGCACCGGCTATGCCACCTTCTTCCGCCACTATCCCACCAAGGAAGCGCTGCTAGCCGATGTCGCCTCGGCCGAAATCGCCGATTTGCTCGAACGGACGATCCCGATCCTCTACGAAGCTAACAGCTATCAATCGACGATGGCCCTGTGCCGCCATGTCGCCGATCATGCGCTGCTGTGGTCGGCGCTATTGACGGGCGGCGCGGCGGGACTGGTGCGTGAGGAATTCATCCGGCAGGCGCGCGGCCTCGTCGACGATACTACCCCGACCAAGGACTGGCTGCCCCAGGACCTGGGCGTAGTCCATGGCACAAGTTCGACCTTCGACATCCTGGCATGGTGGCTGGCACAGGCCGACTCCAGCGCAAGCCCCTCGCCCTCACCGCAGGAGGTCGCAAACATCCTGCACCGCCTTGTGATCGCTCCCCTGGTCGGCGACACGCTTGAGCGCGGCGCCGGGGAGCGCGAGCCCGCGGGGGCCTGATGGCAATCCTCGTCGACCAGCCCCTCACCGGCGAGATCGAAAGCGCCGACTGGCCCGAGTTCGGCTGGGTCGACGATATCCGTCCCGCGCTTGCCGGGCACGTTGCGGCCGGCCGGCCGGCTGCACTGGCGACGCTATATCAGGTCGCCGGCAGCGCTCCGCGAGGGCCGGGCGCGCAGATGCTGTTTGCGGCCGGGGTCGATGGCGGCGTCTCCGCAAGCGGCTACTTCTCGGGCGACTGCATCGAAGGCGATGTCGCCAGCCATGCCGCCGGAGTTCTCGCCGATGGCAAGCCCCGGAGGCTGCACTACGGCATGGGCAGTCCATGGATAGACTTGCGACTGCGCTGCGGCGGCGCCCTCCACGTCCTTCTCGAACGCGTCACGAGCGATTCGCCCGCCTTGCGCAGCCTGCTGCGGCACGCAGCTGAGCGCCGCTCCTGCACTTGGGTCAGCGACGGCGAGACGCAGTCCGTCACCGAGGATGCCGGCCCGCTGCTGTCCTTCACGAACGAACCGTTCCGCATCGCCCGCCGCTATGACCCGCCGCGCCGGCTGATCGTGTCGGGCGGCGATCCCGGCGCGCTTGCGGCTGCCCGGTTGGGAGCGATGGCGCAATTCGAGACGATCGTACTGCGCCCCGGCGGCCCCCACGCGCCGCCCCCCTTCCCGGTAGCGCAGTATTTGCGCGAGGAACCCTCCGAAGCGCTCACCCGGCTCAAGGTCGATCGCTGGACGGCCTATCTTGGCGCCACGCACGAGGATCACCACGATCTGGCCGGCTGCCTTGCCGCGCTACGGGGGCACGCCGGATATGTCGGCATGATCGGCGCAAAGTCGCGCGCGGGCGAACGCCTTGCCGCGCTGGAAGCGGCAGGCGCCAGCGCCGAGGAACTGGCCCGGCTGCACCTCTCACCGGGCGTTCCAGGCCTGGGCAAATCGCCATGGGAAGTGGCTACGGGCATCATTGCCGAAATCATGCAGGCTCTCAATCCGGCGCGTGAGCGCGCATGAGCGCCGATCATCGCCCGCCCGCCATCCCGCCTGACACCTCTTTCGTGGCGGTGGTCCTTGCCGCCGGCCACGCCGCCCGTTTCGGCAGCGACAAGCTCTCTGCTCTGCTGGACGGCGTCCCCCTGCTGACCCACGCGATCCGCGCCGCCCGCGCCGCGCCCGTCGCAAAAGTCGTGGTCGTCGCGCGGCCCGGCCTCCCCCTCGACCTGTGGCCCGACGAGCCCGAGGTGGAGGTCGTGCGTCTTGCCAGCGCGGCACTTTCCGACACACTCAAGGCCGGCATCGCCTCGGCCGACGGTGCCCAAGGCGCCTTTGTGTTCCTTGGTGACATGCCGCGAATCCCGCACGGGCTGGCCGCGCGCCTCGCCGCAGCGATCGGCCCGGCCTATGCGGCCATGCCGCGCCAGGGCGGCCGCCCCGGCCATCCGGTTCTGCTGTCCTCACGCGCTTTTGCCGACATCTGTGTCCTCACCGGGGACGAAGGCGCCGGACGCCTGCTGCGCCGCCGGGACGATGTGATATTCGTCGATTGCGCCGACGCCGCAATCCATTTCGACGTGGACCGCCCGGAAGATCTGGCGCGGGCCTAGAGTCCAGCCGACCGTTCAGGCGCACGAATTCGATCCCGCCTGTTCGGTCCCGCCTTACCGCCGAAAATCAGTCGCGCAACAGTCGTCCCGCCTGCTCAACCCGCTGCCGCGCCAGGGTCAGGCCATCTTCCGCCTCGCGCAGCAAACGCACCAGTTCGTCGCCCTCCCCCGGTACGGGCAGCAGACTGCCGCGCTCAAGCACTCCGTGCAGGAACAGCCGCACCGAATAGCGAGTATGCCGCCCGATCGCGGAAGTATCCATGCGCATGCCCCATGCCGCATTGCTCGCCGGCCCCCCGACCACGATGCTGAGAAACGCCTGTGCGGCATCGTCCGCTTCGGCAAAGTCGCCCTCGGGGCCGCCGAGATGCCGGCGGAAAAGATCGGCCAGATAGTGCAGGGTCGGGTCGGTGCCGAGGCGCACGTTCTCCATCGCGATCTCGGGCATCGTCACGCTTTCCGCATTGGTGAGCCGCAAGAGCCGCAGCCCCGCCGCACCCAGCACGTTCTCGACCAGAATAGCGCCGATCCGCATCAAGCTGGCCTCGAAGTCCTCGCTTTCCTGCGCACGCAAGTGGTCGATCGGGACCAGCCAGTCCTCGATGGCACGGCTGAGCGCGGCTTTGAACAGGGTCTCCTTGTCGCCGTAGCGGGCATAGACAGTGCGTTTTGCCATACCGGCAGCGGCGCAGATGGCGTCGATACTGGTGCCCGCGAACCCTTTTTCGAGGAACAGGTCGAGCGCCTTGTCGAGCAGTTCCTCGTTGCTGAGCGAAGGACGCCCCGGCCGGCGTCGGGCCTGCCCTTCCGTTAAATCGCTGTCAGGCACCAAACACCCTTTCCGCCCCAAATCCCAGCCACGGTAGCGCCGCCGACAAAGACCCGCAACGCCCATTTGAAACGATGGCAGAGCCTTATTATGGATCCCCCTGCTAATTTAGCCGTGACTAGGCGTCGAATCAGTGCTATTGAAACGATCAAGGTAACATACGGTAACAGGACGTCACGCAAAGCGGCGCCGGACCGCACTGTTTGAGAGAGGATGGACGATGGCTTTCACGTCGACCCCATTGACGCCGAGGATCGGGTCCGAAGTCAGGCTGGACAAGGCCGCGCTTCTGGGCGGCGCACTGGCTTCGGATATTCGCGAACTGCTGGTCTCGCGCGGCGTGCTGGTGTTTCGCGGATTGCACCTCGACGACGAGGAGCTGCGCACCGCCGCGCGTTCGCTGGGGGATCTGCGGATCGGATCGGCGAAACGCGCTGCGGACGGCAAAGTGCTGAAAGAAGGCGAAGAAGGCGTTCTCAAGGTAAGCCTCGACCCCGAGGTGAACCCGGAATACGCCAGATACCTGTTCGGCAACCTGCTGTGGCACATGGACGGCACATATGAACAGGTGCCGCCCTTCGCCACGCTCTTCACCCCGTACTGCCTCTCGCAGGAAGGCGGCGACACGATGTTCGCCAGCACTTACGCGGCCTACGAGGATTTGCCGGCTGAAGAACGCGAACGGCTGGGCACCCTGCGCGTCGTTCACACGATGCAGGCCGCGCTGTTTCCCGCCAAACGCGATTGTACCCCGGAAGAGTTCGCGATGTGGTCCAGCTACCCGCAGCGCTCGCACCCGCTGGTGTGGCAGCACAAGTCGGGGCGCAAGTCGCTGGTGCTCAGCACCTCGGCAGCCTGGGTCGAGGGAATGCACCCGGCCGAGAGCCACGACCTGCTCCAGCGGCTCATGGCCCATGCCACCCAGGAAAAATACACCTACCGGCACCAGTGGCAGCTGGGCGATCTCGCCATCTGGGACAATACCGGGATGATGCACCGCGCCATGCCTTTCGAGGCGGCAAGCAAGCGCGAGTTCCATCGGTGCACGCTCAATGGCGAGGAAGCCGTCACCGCGCCCGAGCGGGCGGTCGAAACCGCCGCGTAAAAAACAAGCGATCAGGAGAAGAAGCGATGCAGGTCGGCGTACACCTGGGCTACCAGAATCTTCATGGGCTGCCCGATTACGAATTCTTTCGCAAGGAAACCCAGCTTGCGGTCGAGGCCGAGGCGATGGGCTTCGACTTCGCGGCGATGGTAGAACACCACTTCACCGACTACGCCGCCTGCCCCGACCCGCTGCAGGCTCTAAGCTGGGTCGCGGCGAAGACGAAGACCATCAAACTGATGCCCGCCGCCGTCATCCTGCCCTGGAACGACCCGCTGCGGGTGGTCGAGAAAGTCGCGATGCTTGACGCCCTGTGCGAAGGCCGGCTGTATCTGGGCATGGGCCGGGGCGCGGCGCGCCGCGAGTTCGACAAGTTCGGCGTCACTCTCGCCGACTCGCGCGAAATGTTCGACGAAGCCGCTCTCATCATCATGGAGGGGCTGGAAACCGGCATCGTCGAGGCGAACGGCAAGTGGTACCAGCAGCCCCGCGCCGAAATCCGGCCCCGGCCGCAGGACTGGACGCGCGACCGCTGCGTGATGGTGTCGATGTCGCCATCCTCGTGCGAAATCGCCGCCGAATACGGCCTCAAGGCGCTGCGTTTCAGCCAGGGCGACTGGTCCAAGGCCATGCCCGAGATCGACAAGTACCGAAACACCTTCAAGGCCCTGCACGGCAAGACCGCGCCGCCCTTCATCATCTCGGATTTCATGGTCTGCTTCGCCGACCGCGCCAAGGTAGTCGACTATACCGACAAGTATTTTGCCGCGCAGTTCCAGCAGGTCGCGAGCCACTACGAGTTCATGAGCCCGCATTTCAAGGAGCTGCCCAGCTACGCGACCTATGCCTACATGGGCGACATGGCGGCCGCGCGCGGCGGGCCGGACAAGGCATACAAGGACTATGTGAACGGCAACCTGATCGGTACGCCGGAGGAGCTTTACGAGAAGCACCTCGAACGCAAGGCGATGGTCGGGGACTATGAGATCATCGCAAACTTCAGCTTCGGCGGCATGCCCTACGAAGACGTGTACGAACAGATGAAACTCTTTGCCGACAAGGTCATGCCGCTGCTGAAGGCAGAAGAGCCGGTGATGGCGTAGCATCGCCCGTCATTGCGAGCCGATGCAGGCGTGCCGCAATCCGGGGCAGCCCCAAACGGCCCCGGACTGCGCCGCCGGCTTCGCCTTCTCGCAATGACAACCGGCGCGCAATTGAAACGGGAGAGAAACGATGACCCAGATTTCGGCACGTACCGCCGTCGTCACCGGCGGCGGCAACGGCATCGGCATGGGGCTGGCGAAAGAACTTGCGCGGCAGGGCGCCCGGGTAGCCGTGGCGGACATCATGGCGGACAATGCCGAAAAGGTCGCCGCCATGATCCGCGCCGAGGGCGGCGAGGCCATCGCGCTCGCCTGTGACGTCTGCGACCGCGCCTCAATTCGTGAAATGAAGAACGCTGTCGATGCGGCCTTCGGCCCGGTCCAGCTGCTTTTCGCGAATGCCGGAGCCACCTCGTTCGACCCCTTGGCCGAGATGAGCGACGATGACGTCGACTGGATTCTGCAGGTCAACCTCCACGGGGTCATGAACACCACGCGCGCCTTCCTGCCCGATATGATCGCTGCGGGCGAAGGACATATATGCGCAACAGCTTCGATGGCAGGCCTGCTGCCGGGCTGGATTCCGCTCCACGCGCCCTACTCCGCTGCAAAGGCCGGGATCATCGGACTGATGATGAACCTCGGCCTCGAACTGGCCGAGCACGGCATTCATACCACCAGCTATTGTCCGGGCGGCGTCGCCACCGGGATGAAGGAGAACAACCCCCGCTACCGCCCGGCCCGCTTCGGCGGCCCCGGAGAGGGTGAACTGGAAGTCACCTCGGCCTCCAGCGTTGCCCACTCTCACGATTTCTACACGCCGGAAGCGATCGCGCCGATGGTGCTGGAGGCCGTGATGGCCAATCGCGCCTTCGTTTTCGATCACCCCGACCAGCGCACCCACTTCAGGCGTACCTATTCGGGAATTGTCGAGGCCTGCTACGATGCGGCAGACGAATGGCACGCGAAGCACGGCACGCCCGAGGCCAATCCCCAGGGCGCCAGACTGGTGCATTCGTAACGGGAGAAAAACCATGGCCCAACCAAGCATCCGCCCACTGATTGAGGGCCGCGACTTCGGCGTACGCGTCAGCGGCATCACCCTCGCCGAGACCCAGGACCAGGCAGTGCGTGACGAGATAAACGCGCTGTTCACCCGCCACGGCATGATCGTGTTCGAGAACGTGGAGCCGAGCGGGGCGATGCACGTCGCACTGTCGGATATATTCGGACCGATGAAGGACCACCCCAGCAAGGCCGTGCCGCGCGTCGACGCGAACGCCATGCCGGGCGTCATCGACATGGTGTGCCGGCCCTTTCCCGAGGGACGGATCTTTGTGGGTGGCCGCGAGGTGACACAGTGGCTGCCCTGGCACTTCGACCATGCGTACAACAACGAACTCAACCGCGCGGGGGTGCTGCGCGCGATAGACATTCCGCCCGAGGGGGGACTGACCGGCTTCGTCGACGGCATCGAACTCTACAAGCGGCTTTCTCCGGAATTGCGCGAAGCGATCGAGGGACGCAACGTGCTCTACCGCATGAACGTGGTGATGAAGGACTTCCACTTCGGCGCGCCGAAGGACTATCGCTGTCTTGCGGAAAACCCCGGCTCCGCAGCGGTGATGGAAGCCGCTCGCGGTACACCGCGCGCTGTCCATCCCGCCGTGTGGACGCGGGAGACCGGCGAAAAGGTGCTCCACGTCTCTCCCTGGATGGCAGAAGGGATCGAGGGCAACGAGACGTCCGAAGGCGCCGCGCTGCTGGATGCCGTCAGCGAAGCCATCTTCGCGCAGGCGCAGGAAGTGTCCTACTGGCACCAATGGAAGCCCACCGACATGCTGATCTGGGACAACTGGCGCGTGCTTCACGCGGTCAGCGGCCACGATCCGCAGTATGCGCGGCGCATGCAGCGAACCACGATCAAGGGGGACTACGGGCTGGGATACTTCGAGGGCGGTGCCTCCAGCGACAACAAGATCCTCGAACGGACGTACTGAGGCTGAGGCCATCGTCGTCCCGGACGTGATCCGGGACGACGATTCAGCGGCTATGCCCGCAGCAATTCCGGAAGCTTGCCCGACATGCCTCGGGCCTCGTCCATGAAGAAGCGCTTGAGCGCGGGCAGGCGCTGCACTGCGCCCATGCCCAGACGCCGCGCCGCGCTGGGCAGACGGCCCGGAATACCGAACAGGCGGGTCAGCCCGTCCGTCACCGACATCACCATGAAGGCATCGAGGCTGCGCCACTTCTCATACCGTGCGAGCATCTGCGCATCGCCGGGTTCCAGCCCCAGGCGCATGCCTTCGGTAAGGACTTCCACCAGCGCGCCGACATCGCGCAGGCCGAGGTTGAGCCCCTGCCCCGCGATCGGGTGCATCCCGTGCGCAGCATCACCGATCACCGCAAGGCGCTCGTCCACCACGCGGCCCGCATGGTGGAAGCGCAAGGGATAACTCATGCGCGGTGCCGCGAGCGAAATCGCGCCCAGCACACCCTGCATCCGCGAGGCCACCTCATTGACGAACATCGCCTCGGGCATGGCCATGACCCCGGCCGCATCCTTTTCGGCCACGGTCCAGACGAGCGCGCTGCGATGGCGCCCCTGTTCATCGTCGAGCAGCGGCAACAGCGCGAAGGGACCAGCGGGGTAGAAGATTTCCCAGGCCGTGTTTTCATGCGACTTTTCGTGGAACAGCGCCGCCACGGTGGCGCGGTGGTTGTAGTCCCACTTGGCGAGCGCAAAGCGCGCCTCGTCGCGGGTGGGCGACTGGCGGCCCTCGGCAGCCACCAGCAGCGAGCCGGTAAGTACGCGCCCGTCAGCAAGCTCAACCTCGACGCCGTGGGGACCGCGATCCCGGCGCACCGCCTCGGTCTTCACATGCCAGGCGATGGCGGGCTCCTCGCGCGCGGCGTCGAACAAGGCGATCCGCAAGTCACGATTGGCGAACATGCGGCCCAGCGAGCCTTCTTCCGGCTTGGGCGTGAAGTCGATCCGGCCGGGCTTCATCCCGTCGGTGACGGCGATGGAATCGATCGGGCAGCCGAGCGGTTTAAGCCGCCCTGCGAGGCCGATATTCGTGAACAGGTTCCAGCTCGCCGTCGAGATCGCCGAGGCGCGCGCGTCGGCGCCTTCGGCCACGAGATCGGCCGGGTCGGCCCGGTCGATAACGTGGGAAGTGATCCCGGCCCGGGCGGCGGCCAGCGCCAGCGTCATGCCAACGAGGCCGCCCCCCAGGATGATCAGGTCACGGCGTTCACCCGTGGAGGGCGTAGTGGCCGTATTCGGTGCAGTCGTATTCGAGTCGCTCATCACGAGCAGCTATCGGACTCCCCGGCGTAGATGTCGAGACATCTGCCGTCCCAAGTTCCCGCAGGTTCGCTCAGGCCCACCAGCGCGGCGAGCGTCGGCGCGATGTCCACCGTCTCCACCGGCTGCGCCTGCTCCATGCGGACCTGGCCCTTGCGCCAGAACAGCATCGGCACGCGGCGATCGTAGTCCCAGCGGCTGCCGTGGGTGGCGGTATAGCCGGGCACGGCCTTGGTGCCTGGCACGATGGCACGCTTCGTCATCATCAGCACTTCACCCGAACGCTCGGGATCGAAGGAGGCAGCAACGATCTCGATTTCGCTCCAGTCCTGCGGATTGCCCCGGGGAACCTTGACGTTTTTCAGTTCCTCCGCGGTGTAGACCCCGGAGATCTGCGGATTGGCCTTGAGCTGCCTGACCAGCTCGGCGATCACCTTCTTGCGCTGCGCCGAGGTGAGCCCTGCGTTCAGCCAGATATCACCGGAACCGCCCGCACCGTAGAGCAACGGCCCGGAGCTGGGGGTAATCTTCGTGGCTTTGGAAACAGAGGCCGAAAGCCCCTCATCGGTCAGCGACACGTCAAGGCGCGCAGCTTCGGGTACGCCCTGCAGTTTCATCCGCTCGGGCGCGTCGGCGCCGCCGTGGTCGGCGCTGAGCACGACCACATAGTCCAGCCCGCGCGCATCGAGGGCGCCAAGCAGCGTGCCGATCGTCTGGTCGAGAACGTTCATCTGGATGCACATCTCGACGCCCTCGTTGCCGTAGGCATGGCCGACCTTGTCGGTGGCAGAGTAGCTGACCGAAAGCACGTCGGGCACATCGTCCTTGCCCAGCGGCATCTCGTCGAGCAGGCGGATCGCGAGGTCGGTGGTCGCCTCATCCATACGCGGGCTGTTCGCGAAGCCCTTCATATCGCCTGCCTTGAGCGGGAAGCGGTAGGTGCCGATGGTAAAACCGCCCACATTGGTCGGCCGATCGACGTCACCGCACCAGCCCGGCACCGGCAGCTCACCGGCACCTGCGGCGACCGTGGCGGCGAGCGCCTTGTTCTCGGCCAGCGCGGCGGGGGACAGCTTGCGCCCCTCGAAGCTGGTGAAGCCCTTGCCCTTGAGCCAGTAGCCCGCATCGGCAGTGTGGCCGCTCATCATCACCACCGCGCGGTCCTTGGCCGAAACCGCTACGTTGAGGCTGGCGGGGTTCTTCTTCTTGAGCAGATCGCCCAGAGTCGGCGCCTTGAGGTGATCGGGGCTGATGACCGAATCCTCCGAGGTACTCTTCGGATTCGTCTCGTCTTCGGAACAGTAGACCTGCTTGTCCTCGCGGCCGATGCCGGGAACGAACCAGTTGTTGGCGATGATGCCCGTCCGATTGGGGTGTACGCCGGTCAGCAGGGTGGAGTGCCCGGGGCAAGTCTCGGTCGCGGCATGAGACTGGAAGCCTGAGGGGAACACCGTGCCCTGCAGCAAACGCGCGAGGCCCTTTGTGTAGCGCTCGCGGTACTGCTGGAAAAGGTCGGCGGAATACTGGTCCACCGAGATCGCCACGATCAGCTTCGGGGGCGTCTTCGGAGCGGGGGCGGCGGGAGGCGCGGCAGCGGGCGCAGTAGCGTCTGCTTCCTGCGCGAAGGCCGGAGCGGCAACGCCAAGCGCCAGGGCAACAGCGAGCGATGAAAAGGCCATCGGAAGTTTGGGGAGCCGCATTTGGGGGAGGTTCCTTGAAAAGTCTGCGCGTTGAGAGCAAATGCATCGGTGATCGGACCGCCGCCCGCGTGCATGGGTAGTGCAAGCCCATTGGCCAACACACGGGAAGCATCATGACCTCGCGCCGCTACGCCGCCCTTATGACGGTTCTATGTCAACTCACGGCGCTTTTGGGAGTCTTTCTCGCAAGTGCCCTGCCGGCCCGGGCGGCACCCACCCATATCGCGGCAGAGCTGGTCGCCGGTCCGACCGTGGACGGCAAGGCGACGCTGGCAATCCGCATGTCGCCCGAAAAAGGCTGGCACGGCTACTGGATCAATCCCGGCGACGCCGGCCTGGGCATGCAGCTGGCATGGGAGCTTCCCGAAGGCGCCAGCGTTGGCGAGCCGGCCTACCCGGTGCCCCGCACGCTGGTGGTGCAGGGGCTGATGAACCACGTCTACGAAAAGGAATATGCGGTCCTGCTGCCGGTGGCGCTGCCCGCCAAGGCGGCTGCGGGCACCCGCCTGCCGATCCGCGTCAAGGCACAGTGGCTGGCCTGTACCGAGCAGCTGTGCGTCCCCGAACGCGCCGAACTCGCCACCGAGATCGTTGTCGGCGCGGCGCCGGACAAGCAGACCGCCAAGCGCTTCGACGAGTGGACACGCGCCCTGCCCGCCCCGCTCGATGCACCTGCCGCCTTCGCGCTGACCGATAAGACCCTGCGCCTCGCCATACCCCTGCCCGCCTCGGTCAAGCTGGAGATGCCGCACCTGTTCGTGCGCGAGGACAAGCTGGTCAACTACGCTGCGGCGCAGATGTTCAGCCGCAAGGGTGACCTCCTGCTCGTAACCATCCCGCGCGCCGATTTCGCCGCCCGCGAGGCCGGGACGGTAGACGCCGTGCTGCGCCTCGACGGCTTCGGCAACGGCATCGCCCTTACCGCCATTCCCGGACCGGTAGCCACTGGCGGCGAGCCGGTGGCGAGCGATACCGAAGCGCCCGAGCTTCCCCCCCTGCCGTGGCTGCTGCTGGCGGCAGTGGCAGGCGGCCTGCTGCTCAACGTGATGCCCTGCGTCTTCCCGATCCTGTCGCTCAAGGCGCTGAGCCTGGCCCGGGCCGGCGAAAGCGAAGCCCATGCACGGATCGAAGGACTGGCCTATTCCGCCGGTGTCATCACCGCCTGCCTGATCCTCGGCGCGGGCCTGCTGGCCTTGCGCGCGGGCGGCGAGCAGGTCGGCTGGGCGTTCCAGTTGCAGGAACCGGCAGTCGTCGTCACGCTCTTCGCGCTGGCTGTGGCGATCACGGCCAACCTGCTTGGCCTGTTCGAATTCGCGGTGCCAGGATTCGCCAGCGGTGGCAGCGCGCAAGGTTCTTTCGCCACGGGCCTGCTCGCCGCTTTCGTCGCCACGCCCTGCACCGGCCCGTTCATGGCAAGCGCGATGGGTGCCGCCCTGCTCCTGCCGGTGATCCCTGCGCTGACGCTGTTCGCGGCGCTGGGCCTGGGCATCGCGCTGCCCTTCCTCGCAATCGCCTTCGTACCGGCCCTGCGTCGGCGCCTGCCCCGTCCCGGCAAGTGGATGGTCACCTTCCGCCGGATCATGGCCGTGCCCATGGCGCTGACCGCGCTGGCGCTGGCATGGCTGGTGTGGCGTCTCGGCGGCTCGGCCACGCTGTCATACGTGCTGGCGCTGGCGGCCATGCTGGTCGCACTGCTCGCGCTTGCCGGGCGAAACCAGCGTCGCGGCCGCCGGGCTCTGGTGCCTGCCTGTCTGGCTCTCGCCATCCTTGCCGTCGGTGTCCTGACGATGCCCGAACCGCAGCATCAGCCCGGCGAAACCTCGTCTATCATCAACGCAAAACCCTTCTCGGCCAACGCCCTGGCTAGGGCGCAGCGTGAGGGCAGGCCGGTCTTCGTCTGGATGACCGCCGACTGGTGCCTGACCTGCAAGGTCAACGAGGAAGTCGCCATCGAACGCGAGGACACGAAGGCGGCCTTCGAGAAGGCCGGGGTCGTCGTCCTGCGCGGCGACTGGACCCGCCGCGATCCCGAGATCACCCGCTACCTCACCGCGCAAGGTGCGGCGGGGGTGCCGCTTTACGTGTGGTACGCGAAGGGCGGAAAACCCGAGACTCTGCCGCAGGTACTGACCCCGGCGCTGCTCGCGGAAAAGGCGGGAAGTTAAGCCCCGCCTCTCCCGCGAAGGCAGGGGTGAAACATCAAGGCAGGCCGGCTTACTTCCCAGGCAGCATCGCCGTACGCTTTCCCGGCGGCTGACGCGCGCTCTGCAGCGGCGGCAAGAATCGCCGCACGGTTAAATCTGCGATGCAAGTGCATATCGGCGCGCACCGACCGACTCGAATGAGCGTCCCTTGCCAGCGCGCGGATACCGCTAGCACTGGAATTCAGGCGGCGAGCGACATTGTCCTATCGATGAGTGGCTTGCTCTCAGGACGGCACCGGACACCAATGCGGCGCCGGTGCTTTGGGGTAGATACTTTTACCCGGTTAGCACTGCCCATTATTTTACGTCCGGAAATCCGGGAACCTAGTAGCGGGAACGAGGCAATCAGGTGGGGCTACATGCAACGTTTGGACGCCGTACAAGGGTTACGCGCTGTCGCGGCCTGGTTCGTCGTGATCGCTCACGGGGCAGCCTGGGCCGGTAGCTACGGTTCGCTCGGGCTTCCGGCTCAATCGTACGATCTGCTGGGCTCACTTGGCGTTCTGATGTTCTTCACCGTCAGCGGCTTCATCATGGTCTACATCAGCCGCGGCACGTTCGGGATGCCCGGAGCCTCCGTCTCGTTTCTCCAGAAACGGTTGATCCGCATCGTCCCGCTATACTGGCTGATGACCATGCTCGCCCTGGCGGTCATCCTGCGAAATGCCGAACCCGTGGGAACGGTCCAGGTGATGCAATCGCTGCTGTTCATTCCCTACATCGTCCACGGCCATCTAATACGCCCGCTGCTCGGCGTCGGCTGGACGCTTAACTTCGAGATGTTCTTCTACGTGCTGTTCGCGGTGTCGCTTCTCGTCCGGCGCGGCCTGATGCTGCTATGTTGCACGCTGGGAGTGCTCCTCCTCACCGACCAGATTCTAAATCCCATCTGGCGCTACCATGATCCCGAAACGCTCGCGCAGGAGTGGACAGACCCTCTGCTGCTGCCATTCCTGTTGGGTATCGGTCTGGCCGTACTTCACAAATCATACCCCTCGCTGCAAAATCGGCGTCCGTTTCTGGTGCTCGCTGCCGGGTGCGTCGTCATGCTCATATTGCAGCAGGCGCTTGTCCCGGATCATAGCGCTTCTGTCTGGTGGCGGATCGCCGTGCTGGCATTGGGAGCGGTGCTCGCGTCATCGGCGATCCTTGCATCCAGCCACGTCAAAGTACCGCGCTGGCTCATCCTGGCGGGCGACTCGTCCTACAGCTTGTACCTCGTCCACCCCTTGCTGTTCGGGGTCGTCAAACGCATCGGGGGTGAAGCATTGGCACGCGAACTTCCGATCGCCGCCGTATTATTTTACGTCCTCCTGAGTACCGCGGCAGGCCTCGCCCTGCACGTCTGCCTCGAGCGACCGTTGACGCGCTGGCTGGGGCTGCGGCTGCCCCGTTCCAGGCAGGCCAAAGCCAGGCTGGAGACCGCCACCGCCTGACACGGCGCATCGGGCGCCTTCACAGAACCTCGGCCACGCCCTCAAGGCTGGCGCGCAGCTTCTCGATCGCCTGCGCTTTCAGTTGATGCACGCGCGGCACCGAAACCTGCAGTACTTCGGCGATCTCGGCCAGGTTGAGTTCCTCCACGAAGTAGAGCTGGACGATCAGCTTCAGCCGGTCCGGCAGGTCGGTGATCGCCGCGATCACCGCGCCGCGCGTTTCCTCGCCCGCCAGCATCGCGAAGCTGTCGGGCGTCTCGGCGGCGAAGGCCATGTTCTGGTCGGAATAGGCATCATCCAGCGAATCGAAGCGCAGCGGCTGGCTGGACGCGCGCAGCGAGGCCAGTTCCTGCTCGCCGATGCCCATCGCCTGCGCCAGTTCGCGCGGCTGTGGTTCACGGCCAAGGCTGCCGCGCAGGGCAGTTTCCTTCTCGGCCAGCAGGCGCCGCCGCTCTCCCGCCCCGCGCGACATCGGCAGGCTGCGGCGGATCATGTCCACCATCGCCCCGCGCACGCGCATCTTGGCGTAAGCGGCAAAGCCGTCCTCGGTCGGCCCGGCGTGCTTCTGCGCGCACTCGGTCAGCGCGACGAGGCCCGCCTGGACGAGATCCTCAAGCTCGATCCCCGGCCGTCCGCTGCCGTGGACGTGCCAGGCCTGCCGCCGCACCATCGGCAGGAAGCGTCGCACCCGGTCGGCCACGTCGCCCCGATAGGCGCGCATCGCGGCCGGAGAAGCGGACGGGGAAGCGGACGGGGAAGCGGTCGAAAAGGACATCTGGTTCATGCAGCCATGCTTTCGGCGTTTTCAGGTGCGGGAAGGCCGCGCGGTTCCTGCGGCGGAGCGGCGGCGCCGATCACGTCGATGACTTCGATCGGCTGGGTCGCGGGCAGTTCGGAAATCGAGAGGACGAGGCACCCCGGCGCGCGCAGTCGCAGCAGCGCCGCCAGCGCCCGGCGCGCGCGGGGCTGCACCACCAGCGTCAGCGGGATCGCGTGGGGGCCGCGCGCCTCGCCAAGGGCGGTGATACGCTCGCCGATCATGCGGGCGAGGTCGGGTTCGATCACCGGCTGGCCGGTGGCGGGATCGACCATGCCCTGCACGATCGCGGCCTCCAGCCCGGCATCCAGCGTCACCACCGGCAGGCGCTGGCTGGGCGGACAGACCCGCCCGACGATCAGCGCGCCAAGATCGGCCCGCACCAGTTCGACCAGGCGATCATGGTCCACAGTCTGCTGGACGGCGCGTGAGAGGCTGGCAAAGATCGGCACCAGATGCGCGATCGGAATGTAGTCCTCCAGCAGCGCGCGCAGCAGGCGGGTGACGCCCGCAAGGCCCAGCGGCGCGGGGTACACCGTCTCGACCAGACCGGCGGAATGCTCCTTGAGCGATTCGATCAGCGCCCGCACCTGATCGGGGCCAAGCAGATCCTGCGGGCGGGCCGAGAGCAACTGGTTAAGGTGCGTGGCGATGACGGTGCCGGGATCGACGGTCAGGAACCCCTCGGCGGTGGCGTGGTCGCGCGCGGCGGGGTCGATCCACAGGGCGGGGCAGCCGAAGCTGGGATCCCAGGTCGCCTCGCCGCGCAGGGCGTGACGGGGACTGGCCTCACCCGCATCGATGGCGAGCACCTTGTCGGCCCGGATCGCGGCGCCGCCCAGGTTCACGCCGCCCAGCACGATCCGGTACTCGTGCGGCGGCATGTCCAGCGCATCGCGCACCCGGAACTGCGGCATGATGAAACCGAACGATTGGCTGAGTTGCTTGCGCACCCCTGTAACCCGCGTGACCAGCGGCGATCCGCGCCGCTCGTCCACCAGTTGCACAAGGCCGTAACCCAGTTCGATGGTGACAAGGGTGTGGTCGGAAACGTCCTCCAGCTCGATCCGCGAGGGGTCTGCGGGGGCGGCAGGTTCCGCCACTTCGACCGAGGCGATAAGGGCGCGTTCGGCGCGCTTTCGCAGGGCATACCACATCCATCCCGCCAGCGCGGCGGCGGGCAGGAAGATGCTCTGCGGCATGGCCGGGATCATGCCCATCGCGCCCAGCACCACGGCCACCGGCAACCACGTGCCGGGAGCGGCAAACTGGTTGCCGATCTGCCCGGCAAGATCGCGGCTGTCGGAGACGCGGGTGACGATGACCGCAGCGGCGATCGACAGCAGCAGCGAGGGCACCTGCGCCACCAGCGCATCGCCGATGGCCAGCGTGATATACGTCTGCGCGGCCTGCGTCGCGGTCAGTCCGTGGCTTATCATGCCCAGGCAGAAGCCGGCGATGATGTTGACGCCCAGGATCAGCAGCGCGGCGATCGCGTCGCCCTTCACGAACTTCGAGGAACCGTCCATCGAGCCGTAGAAGTCGGCCTCGGTCGCCACTTCGCGGCGGCGTGCCTTGGCTTCGTCGGCGGTCATCAGCCCGGCGGCGAGGTCGGCGTCGATAGCCATCTGCTTGCCCGGCAGCGCATCGAGCGTAAAGCGCGCGGACACTTCCGAAACGCGCCCCGCGCCCTTGGTCACCACCACCATGTTGATGATGACAAGGATCAGGAACACGAAGATGCCGACCGCGAAATTGCCGCCGATGAGGAAGGCGCCAAAGGCCTCGATCACCTTGCCGGCGGCCGCCTCGCCCTCGTGCCCGTGAACCAGCACCACGCGGGTGGAAGCGACGTTGAGCGACAGGCGCAGCAGCGTGGCGAACAGCAGGACCGAGGGGAAGGCCGAGAAATCGAGCGGCTTTTCCGCATTCATCGCCGCCATCAGCACCGCCACCGACAAAGCGATGTTGAGCACGAAGGCCACGTCCAGCACGAAAGCCGGCACCGGCACGATCATCAGCACGATGAGCACGAGAATGCCCGCCGGCAGCGCGATGGCTCCGGCGTTTCGAATACGTCCCAGCAGGTTCACAGACCAAGCCTCGCCAGCTTGGAGTAAGCATCGCGGACATGTCCACTGGCGGCTGAGCCGGACGTACCGAAGGCGACTTGCAGGGTGTCTGCCATCGAGCGCTGGCCTGCGGCGGCAGCGGCGGGAAGCCCTGCATTGAACTCGCGCGCGATGGGGCCGGAGGGCTGGTAGCTGGCGGCTTCCATGGCGACGTTCTCATACCCGAGGCTGGGCGAGCCGGGTGTCCATTCCCCGCCAATGCCGGGCGGGAAGTCGTCCTCCATCGCGCCCGCGACTTTGCCCCGCATCAGCGCCATGACCGACCCGACCGAGCGCGGCGCGCCGCCCGAGAAGAAGATGCCGCGATTGGCGGCAGCGGCCTTGGGCAGGATACCCGCCGCGCTCTGGTTCGGGTTCTGGGCCAGGGCTTCGAGGAACTGCCCCGCCCCCGCCGAGCCAAGGAAATGTGCGAGGTAGAGTTCGGCGGCGTCAGGTTCCCGGCCAAGGCGCGCGGTAAGGTCGTCGCGGTTGTCGGCGGCGAGTTCGCCCGCCATCAGCGCCGAAACCTGCGGATCGTAGCGCATCCCCATGACCTGCGCCCGCGTGGCAGCATCGAGCGTGCCGCCCTGGATAGCGTCGCTGGCCCAGCCCATGCCGTGTTCGGCGCCGTGGCGGCCCATCGTGGCAAGCCAGGTCCCGGCGGTGAACTGGTACAGCCCCGCCGCGCTGGACGTGGCGGCGCGGGCGCTGGGATCGAAGCTCGATTCCAGCTTGGCCTGCGCCATGAGGTACTGGAAATCGACGCCGGTGGCCTCGGCCGCATGGGCGATCGCGGCGCGTACCTGCGAGCCGCCGGATACGGCGCGGGTGGCAATGCCTGCGAAGACTTGTCCGTCGCTCAAACCAAAACTCCCGGCACACCATGTACCGGGAGCGTTTCAGCAAGAGCCGTGCCAGATTTCCAAGCGCGTCCGGGCGGTCAGCCCCTGGCCGCCATCGCGTAGCCCGGCGGGATGCGGTAGAGCTGCGGGCTGCCGGTCAGCGCGTTCAACCGCCGCGTCACATTCGCCGCGATGATGTTGCGGACCTGCCGGTTCACCTCGTTCAGCCGCCGCGCGGCGTCCAGCATGGAGCGGCATTCCTCATCCAGATGGATCGCGCCCAGACTATCCAGCGCCCCGCACAGGCGGTCCTTGTCGAATGTGGTCCCGACGATCGCGTCGAGGTCCAGACCGGCAAGGGCCTGCCGCTCGTCTTCCAGAACGGCAAGCATTTGCCGCAGGGCACCGCTAAGCTCGCTTGGGCGAAGTTGGGAAGTCGGCATTTAGTGGGCACTCCTGAGCAACATGCCGGCCGCGATCATGGCGTCGGCGATCTTGGCCGGAACCACGGGGTAATTGCCCGATTCCACCGCCTTGCGGATCAGTGCGACCCGGTCGGTGTCGATGGGGGCAGCCCCCGCGTTCAAGGCCTGCGATGTCTCCACGGCCGGAGCCGCCGAGACGGAAGTGGTTGTCCGGGCCTTCGCCACCGCATCGGCGGCGTTGACCGTGGTCGTGTCACCGCCCGTCACATGGGCCAGCCGGGTATCGACTGCGCCGATGCGCTGCGCGGATCCCAGTTCGATAGGTGGCATGTGCCGCTCCTTGAGATGTCCTGTCTTCCAGAACGACATCGGCGCGGCAGTTTAAAGGGGACGGGCGGCAGGTTTTTGCCAGTTGCCGGTTGCCGGCAGGATTTGCGGTCAGGGCAAGGGCACGGAAACCAGCCCCGGCCGCTCGACCCGCGCGCGCATCATCTGGTTGCGGGCGGCAAGGCTGGCGCCGGGAGCCGCAAGTGGCCGGACCCGGATCCAGCCGCCTACGGGGCCGGATTCCATCGCCTCGCCGGGTTGGGACACGGTGAAGCCATCGCCCGAAACGGCTATCGCGATGGCATCGCCGCGCGAAATGACGGCGGGGCCGCCCGCGCCGGCTCCGTTGCTGCGGACCGGCACGAACAGCCGCCAGCCGGAGGGGTCGCCGCACTGGACGACGACGCTGTCCTGCGCCTGCGTGCGCCACGACATGGCGATGCCGGCATGGCAGGGTTGAAGGCGCAGGCGGCGATCCACCGGGGTTGACGCGCCGCCCATCTCGCCTGCCGGGGCGCCGGTGAAGCTCGCGATCTGGCGGTCTATGGCGTCGAGATCAGCGAACTGCGCCGAAACGGCAGTAGCAAGGAGGAACAGACTGGCGGGCATTCGGATACCTTTGCGCGTAAGGAAGCTACCGCCCCCTCACAGCAAGTCCCGTGCCAGCTTCTCAGCGCCCCGGCACGTCATAGGCCAGTGCGACACGCGCGGGACCAGCGCCCGGCTCCACCACGATGCGCGCGGCGCGGCCTTGCGCCCCGGCTTCGGCAAGCAGCCGCGCAGCCTGGGTCAGAGCCGCCTCGCGCGCGCCGGGAGCGGCGCCGTAGCGGGCAGTTATGGTGAGTTGCTGGCGTGGGTCGGCCGCCTGCTGCTCCAGCCACACGCCCAGCGGCGGGGCATCGGCAGCGGCGTGGTAGACCGCGAGAGGTTCGGATTGCGCGGAGGGATGGGCGTCAGCCTTTGCCTGCTCAGCCGGGCGATTTTGCAGCGAGGCGGCGCTCAGCATGAACAGGATCAGGGACAGGTCGGCCAGCGACGTCTGCCAACCGAACGAACTGGTGCCTTTCACCGCTTGCCCCCACCCGGCAAAGCGCCCGCGACCTGGCTTTCAAGCCAGTCGAGCACGCGCTGACGCTCATGCTCCTCCTGCGCCGCGCGGCGGGCGATCATGCGCGCGAGCGGCGCGAACAGGAGGTTGCCCAGTAGCAGCCCGTAAAGCGTGGTCAGCACAGCCATGGAAATGGCACTGGTGAAGTCGGACGCCGCGCCGGGATCGGCTGGCAGGCGGGTCAGCGCGACCAGCGTACCGGCGAGGCCGAACACCGGCGAAAGTTCAGCCGCCTGCTCCAGCGTGCGCACCGCGCGGCGGCTCTGGTCGACACGGCGGCGCTTGTGCGAGGCGTGGGCGCCCTGCAGCCCCCCCATGGAACGCGAGCCGATCAGCGCATCGGTGACGGCATCGAATTCCTCGTCGCCGAAGTGGTGGGGTTCGGCGCGGATGACACCGTCCTGCTGAATTTCCTGGACCTGCGGAGCCAGCTCAGCCCGCGCCTGGGCGCTGCGAAAGCGCGGGCGCAACAACCGGGCCACTCCGGCGAAGGCCATGCGGGTATCCCACACACCACAGCGAAGCACGGTGGCAAGGCAGGTGCCCCCGACGACGATCGCGGCGCCGGCAGGGTCGAACAGGGTGTGGGAGATCATCGGCCGTACTCCATTTGAAGCAGAGAACGGGGCGGCAAGCGGCAAATTCAGCCTCGGGCGGGCATTTGCCGGTGGGCGGCAAAGGCTTGCCGGTCGGTGGGTTGGGGGG